>JBEKWC010000005.1:0-208081 GCA_049513475.1 Candidatus Sulfotelmatobacter sp.
CTTCCTGTTCGAACTTACCCGGAGAACCCATGGAGTGGACGAGGTAATACGCCGTGTGTACTCCTTCCATCGCCGGCGCTAGTGAACTACGATCCAGGCAATCTGCTCTAACGACTTCCGTGAAAGCGGCAACTCTTGATCTGAGAAAATCAGGGCGTCGAGCTAAGCAACGAACCTGCCAGCCAGCTTTCTCCAACTCTTTTAGCAGGCGCCCGCCGATGTAGCCTGAGGCTCCGGTTAACAGCACAAGCGGGCGATGACCTGCGCCCATTAGATCCCCCTCATTCGGCCCACTGGGTTAGGCTGGCGTGATCGTAGCATTTCCCGGATCGCGTGTTTTTCACGAAAGGTCAATGGCCGAACACTTGGGTTTGTGCTCCGCCAGATTTACTCATAGCGCCCTCCGTGATCCACTATAGAGCTTGGCCGATTGTGCCAGAGTCACGCTCAACCGGGAAGTTGGCATCTCTTTGCAATCCTCCTTACTCCTTAACCAACGAGATTGCAGAGTCGGTCAGCGACAAGGGTTCTGCGGATCGCTCGAGGTGCGATGCCTACGGGGGCGTTCTGCTCGCGTGCCGAGGCAAGTTCCCCATACACCAACTCCAGGCCACGGCGGCCTTGGTAAACAAGATGATTGGGTTTAAGTGCTCCGTGAACGGCGCTGGATTGCGAGATTGAAATCCCCTACCGCATTGTCCGACGAAAGATGAGCAACAGTTTTTGAGCCTTTGTGGGATTGGTCTGGAAGAAAGGGGAAGTTAGCGGTGTGGACAGAAACTCAGAATAACCTGGGATTTCTTCCCCGCCCATATCGTTCAGATTACGAAATCCCATCTCCCACGTAGAAAAGCTGCGCTCAGTGATTTCATATTCAAGCAGCTTTAGAATTTTGTTGTGTCGAGGGTCGGCAATTATTTTCTTATAAAGCTCGTAAACTGCGCTCTCTGGTCCCTCCACCGATTGCATGAAATTGCCATCTTTGTACAAGAGAAGTCCCGTAATGCCCAGTTTAGAGTTGTTATCCCGTGCCTTGATCAGAAGTGCCTTGAGGGCTTCATCCGAAAATGGCTCAGTCGCGGAACTTGCATAGGTGATTGAAATCACATTCCCCCCCCACTTCTGGCTTGTTGGCAAGTGCCGATTGAGCGAGTACTTACCGTGTCCGAGGGGCGTAGTTGTGCCGGTTGAATTGGCGCAGGAACCGGAGAAGGAGGCGCACATAATTGAAGAGATGCCGTGCCGGAGGTAGATAGAGTCATGGTGAACCTCCCTTACCCATTCGAATCAGTCTATCGGCACATGGTCATGATTACATTAGCCGCCACGAGCCGCCACAGTATCGAACCAGCGGTCGCCATGCGCGAAGCCTCGAGGCATGGCGGTGTGCTTGATGTCGCCCCAATATCGAACCATGTGGGCCGTCGCTCGACCAGTTGTTGCTCGAGTTCCTTCCGCATTTTCGTTTGGCTACCTTACCGGGTTATGCTTCGTTTTTGTCCATGACTGAAGTTTCTCCTCAGCCTCCTCAAAACGCTTCATCGCCTTCTTGTCCGATTTGGTTCCACGATAATCTTCCGCCCGTCCCATTCGTATTGGTGACATCCCATATGCTCGAAGGTCAGCAAACCCGCCCTCGGGCTCGTCGGGTTGGCGCAGACGCCCCAATCCTGTCCCCGCATGCCCGCCAGAACATGGAACCTGCGACAGTTGCCAGAGCAATCGGGGTGAATCGTGCCATCGGAGCGCCTGCGCTTCCCATACGGTTCGAAGTCAGTGGGCAGTTTCTTGGCGATCGCCCACAGCCCCTCATGGCTCTGAAATCCGGGCGTGAGGCGTAACTCCCGTTTGGAACGGAGTCCCAGAATGCGGCGAATCCGTTTCTTCCGGCTCCGCTCTTCATCATCCCGTGGGTGCTACGAACTACCCGCAGTTGGTTCCGTCGTGATCTCGATGTGCTTCGCCCATTGCTCGAACGCATGCGGACTGAAGGTCCGGACTTTCTCCAGAGGAATGCAGCTTTAGGGGAAGAAATCCGGCGCACGCTGGTTGATCTGGATGAAATTGAAAAAGAAATTGAAAAAGAATTAAAGAGAGCGTCGAAATCAATCGAAGCCGCCAGCGGGATGACTACCAAATATAGAATCCGGTTGCAGGCGCTCTGTGACAATTCCGGCGCAAAGAAAACCCAATACCACCTGCGGCAGGATCGCAGCGTAATTGCTCAAGCGGGCGATTCGCCATTCCTTTTCCGGAGATCACCATGTCATCAGAATTCAGTTTTCGACTGAACGGCGTAATTGTGCCCATGGTTTTTATCAATCGGGAAAGAGTGCTGGGCCTGCTCACGGGTAGGCGGCACATCGCAGTGTGGGTAGATGGCATTGGACGGTTCACCCCTCGATGATGACTCCGACCTGTGGGAGATGCCTTCCCAAACATCTGCTGGAGTATCGCTATGAAACCGAGTGAGAGAAGTCCGATCCGGCTGAGCGTCAGGCGATCAAAAACGAAGGCTGGCTACGAGTCACGCCAGACGAATTGGTAGCCGTTTTGGTGAACGCAGGAGTGATCCGTTGGGAATGAAAAGAACTGGCGGGCTACATAGATTGGCAGCTCCGTTCCGATTCGTCTGGGGCATGCTCCTGTGGGGAATATTTCTTATCCTGTCGCTACTCTTGCTTCTTGGGACTGCTTCTTGGCTCCGCATTCGTGAGTCCCGACGAAATTGCTTTGATGAAGGCGCTTCGGGTCGTAGTCGGCCCATTCGCCTTCGTCGTTTGGTGGATCATCATCAGGCACGTGAGGAGCCGCCAGCGAGCTGACAGGCAAGTACCGAAGTACTGAATTGGCTCTGTGACAACGGCGTAGCGCCGAAGATTGCCCCGCACGTCCTCCTCTCCAGATAGCAGGCGCTCCGTACTGCCAGTGCATGATCTTTAGATTTTCTTCCCTCGGTCCCAATCCGTTCACAAACTGAGCATTAGTTAATTGCGGGGAGACCAATTCCGCATCCAGGGCCTCCCGGCACACGGGCTTGCCCGCGCGGTTATACCAAAATGCCGCGTTGTCTTGATCGCCCTCCTTACGATGCAGATAGGCATGCACCCAACTACTTTCGGGGCCTTCGTCCTGCTGAGCAGATTCGTGCGCTCGTTCCCAATCGCCCTTGGCATCCCACCACAGCCCAGTTTGGGCGTGCGTGAGTCCGGCTGGCGGCTCGGTCGAGTTGAGGGATTGGCGAAATTCGTCTACGGTCATTGTAAGTTCCACGGAGCGAGATTCTGCGCCGCCAACGAAAGTTCATCCGAACAGTTCTTCAAATGTGCAGCGTCATAGTGCTTCAAACGATCCGCAAATTCGTTGACGTAGAACATGTCCGGGGAGAAACGCTGGGCACGTACACGAATCGAGAACTGCGGAGCGTCCTTGTTCAGATCGAATATCACCAGCCCGACTCCGAAGAGCATGCACAGTGACTCCAATCGACTTTGGTCTTCCTCGGTGAGTGTCCTTGGCATTGCAATGTAAGTCTTCGTCGAAAAAGGCCGATAGGCTACGGCCTGACCGAATGCCACCACGGGTGCTTGCGGATCAATCTTGATCTCTGCCGAAGCGATCTCGATGGCGAACTTGATGAGGTTGCTTGCCAACGGTTTGTAGACGCCCACGACATCCGGCGTTCCCCATTTCGATTTCAGACCAGCGCCACCGAGCGAGACAACTACCGTGACCTCATCCAGATCGTTCTTCAACCCTTCAACCAGTCGGCGAATGGCTGATAAAATTCCAATTCTTTGATCTTGACCCCGGAAGGAGCAATCTGTTCCGTGCTCTCAACATCAACCGTTCCGTTCCCAGACTTCGCGACGGGCGTGAACAGACCTCGGCTCGGTTTGGCGATCTCGTTGGGAAATATCGTGTCGAGGTTCCATACCGACCCATAAACGGTATTTCTTGGAGTCTCTGGTGTCTGCTGGGATATTCTCTCGACGAGTTCGCTGTAGCGAATTCCTCCGGAATTCTCCGCGACAATAGACCGAGCGAGCTTTTGAATCTCTTTGCCTGAGAGCTTTTGGCAAGCAGAGACAATACGCCGCAGCAGAGTTGAAGCCCCGACTTGAGCTATCTGCTCGCCTGCTGCACCGCCTTCACTAGGTGACGGCGATCAATCTCGGCCTTCATCTCCTCTTGCCCACCGGATAGAAGCCAAAATGGTACTAATCCCGCACTCCCGATGCCTTAGTTTTCACCGGCCTCCTTGTCCTCGCGATACAATCAAATTCGCTGTCACATATCAAAGGGGGCAACCAATGGCAGGTCTAACCAATGCGCTTCAGGAACTTCGTGCGGAACGTTCGAGAGCGCAGTCACAACTACAGAAGTTGGATCAAACAATTTCACTGCTCGTGTCATTAAATCGTGCTGGCGCTTCTAGTGGAACGCCTCACAAAGGAACGCACCCAGTCAGAGTAATTTCGCTGGCTTCGCGGCGGAAGATGGCGAAGGCACAAAGAGCGAGATGGGCAAAAGCTAAGAACGGAGCGCAGCCCGTCACTGTTAAGCCAGAGGAAGTCGCTCCGGCAAAGCCGAAGTACACGATGTCAGCGGAGGCACGTAAGAAGATCGCCGCGGCACAGCGAGAACGGTGGGCGAAGCTAAAGTCGGCGAAGAAGGCAGCATAGAGCTGAATGTTCCATACGCTGCGCGTCCGTACTGCGTTAGGAGAGCGACATGGCTACGATTGGGCTAGTCATCACTGGTCTGGCGTTTCTTGTTAGCCTTGTCTTCAACCTGCTTCAACTCAAGTGGCGCAAAGACGAGCAACTCGCACGTGCCGAGGAAAAGGCTGAACAAAAACGCAAAGACGACGAGAGGGAAGCGGGGCAACGCCTAAAGGAACAGGCGGCCCCGCTGTTTTTAAACTTCGACGGAACGCCAGCCCCGATACTGGTCACCGGAAGTCAGCATTCGTCACAAGGGCCGTTCATGTACGTGTGGGGTCTTGTGACCGTCGTGAATCGCACTCAGTTACCTATGAAGATCACACCCCTCCGGCTCCTTATGGCGGGCGAGGAATGGCCTGTTCAAAGTATTTCCTTCCACCTGAAATCCAATACCATGGACAGATCAGATCGAATTAGCCTGAGAGGAAACGATAAAGAGGACTACGAATTGCATTTCAGATTTCAAGACGACAAATGCGCTACTGGTAGCGGCGAGGTTTGGTTTGCAAGCGACAATCGACTCGAAGAGTTTTCGGTACCAGTTAGATTCTGTCGGTAAACCTGTACCTGTTCTGAGCAGAGCGCCGATGCGCCTCAGTGATTATTCTGGCACCGAACCACAGTCCGGAGAAGCCGTGGCTGTTGAGAAATCAGCGACCGAATTTCCAGCGTCAATGGTTTGGACGATTTCGGCGGCAACGGTGACGATTCAGGCAGCAATTATTGCGTGCTGGATGCCAGATGAGCTAGGCAATATTTGCGACCGTGCTCGGCGGCACTGTCGCACAGTTTGTCTCCATCGGTAGACTCGCAGCGCCACACTTCGCACGCACAGCGAAAACCGCCCGCCAAACTCTTGTACCTATGGTGGCAATGTTTCCGATGCGACGTGACTGCCCTGGACTTCATTGTTTAGACGGATTGACTTGTTCATCCGCAACCACAGCATAGTGGAATCGCATACCGGAGTCTGAGCAAAATTGCTCCACAGACAGGGCATGCCAGCCAGTGCCACGACAGGAGGTATCGCCGCTGCTAAATAGCTTGCGCCGAGCGGCCGCCAATGTCGGGATCCACGGAGGTTCCGCAAGCAGAGCAGGTCCGCTCCCCATTCAGTAGAGGAGTCCCGCATCGATAGCAAGACTTGTGCATCGAGAGCACTTCGCGGTTCGCGGCAGAGTATATAACTGATTTGAGTTGCAATGTGCGTTGGCCATGCCCCCCGATGGAGTTTCTGCTTGGCCCCAAAGCACCGCCTGCACTTGTGAAACGCAGGACCCGACCTGAACCTCTCCGGACAGCCATATCGCCACAGAATCGGCTTTCTGACGGGTAGCTTGAGACCAGCGGGTCGAGGGGTCGAGGGTTCCGCCTCGCATGCATGTTCCTGGACGCCTAACTAAGTCCCGATTTTCGGGAGGTGGAACAGGCGCTGTGGAAGGGAGCCAGCGGTTAGCGCACAGGATGGTGTCACAAATTTAACTTACTCGCGTATGACAATGCCAAGCCGCGGTGGAAATTTTCGATTTCCAACATTCGTTCGTGATAATGCCGTGCGCTGACGTCTTGCTTCATAAGATGCGCGTACCACATCGCATCAAAATACGCTGAGCAGCGATCTTGTTCCCGCTGAGCGGATTGTACTTGGGCTTCAAATTCGTCGTCGCTTGTTGACCCGGACAACTTCTGAATAACCGGAGCGGGCGGGGACTCTGGTAAGCGAGATACAATCAGAGTGTTGTGTTTTTGCAACCAGGGGCAACCAATGTCAGGTCTAACCAATGCGCTGCAAGAACTTCGCGCCGAACGTTCGAAAATTTCGCTTATGGAGTCATTGAACGGCAGCGGAACGTCTAGCGTTGGAAAGTCGAGTGAAACGTCTCACCCAGCAACGCGACCAGTCCGAGCCATTTCGGCGGCTTCACGGCGGAAGATGGCGAAGGCCCAAAAGGCGAGATGGGCCAAGGTTCGGAACGGAACGCAGTCCGCGAAAGAAGCAACGAGAAGGATTGCTTCCGCACCGGCAAAACGCACCTTATCGGCGGCGGCGCGTAAAAGGGTAGCCGCGTTTCAACGGGCACGCTGGGCGACACTGAAGGCAGGGAAAACCGCGGCCTAGAGCATCGACTATAAGACGGGAGATTTATGGGAGCCTGCCGCGAGTATCACGGTGCCGCCCGGAGCCACCGGCGCGGCGCTTGCCGTAGCCGGGGATCGTACCGCAGTTCCCGAGCTTACGATATTGCGCCGGTGCGCCCGGGATTGGGCAAAACGCAAAGAGCACAACCGAAAAATAAAATTGACCTGGGCAAAAACCAAGGCCGCCGGTAAGGGCGGGGGCCAAAGTTTTGCTTGCCAAACCTAGCCTCGTGCAGGGTAGATCCCCTGCAACCCGATGACGAAGCACACGGTCAGGTAGGGCGGCAAATTGTTATGGGGCACGCCCCCTCCTGCATTTCCCACGGCTGCCGCATTCATATTCGCAGGCGTGGAAGTAGGAACGAAGAGATGCGGGGCGTTCCGGTCGCCTTGGGCGCTCGCCCAAAAGTTGCCGGTCGGGGTATTCGACGACCCTGACCTTCTTACACAGTTTATCCTGTGATTATGCTCGGCCATGGTGTTCTCGGCCAAGAGAACGGTATATTCTCCTCCCAATTCGCCCTCAGTTCGAGGCGACAAGCCATTTGCCATTGCCGGCGCCCAGGGGCGCCTGGCTTGCAGATTGGGCAGGCCGAAATGTGTTCTTGCCATCACCGCCGTAGTTGGTTCCAACGAGCCTGCGTGTGGCCGGAAGCCGGGATCATGCGATTGAATACCGCTTCGGAAAACTTTCCCGTTTCGTCGCGGCCCATGGGAACCAGAAACAAATCGAAGAGGCCGAGGGAGTCGTGTTTCAAGGCCTAAATCCGCTGCGGGAAAAAACCTGCTTCCGGTCGCCGCGGAAGCGCAAGGAAAACTGCTCCTGCCGCGCCGTCGATGGCCCATTCGCAAATTCGACCAAATCCAGCGAATCACCGCAAACCACCGGCGTGACCATCTCCAACACGGGCACGACGGAGTTGACGATCACCAGCGTAGCGATCACGGGCACGGATATGGGCGACTTCGGCGAGGATAATGCCTGCGCGGGGATTGCACCCGGCCGCAGTTGCGTCGTCAAGGTAACCTTCACCCCAACGACGACAGGCGCAAGATCCGCCGACTTGACGGTGATGGACAACACCCAGGCCGGCACCAAAAACATCCCGCTCATGGGCACGGGGGATTAACGGCGCGAGCGGAGGGGTAAAAAAGAGCGAGCAGATCGGATCGAGCGATTGCTCAGGGTTCGGAGCGATTGGCTCGGTCCTTTATCGTCCCGGGAAAAATAAAAGCGCGATCTGTCTCCAGCCGAACTGGTTGAAGCCGTCCGCCTCAGTGTCGGTTCGTTTCTGCACCACAGGGCCCTGTTTTTTGCGGACAGGGCTAGCCTTCCTGCCATCTTTGGGTCCACAATCAAAGCAGTCCCAAGTAACATTTCGGAGGTGAAAATCGTGGTGCGACGTGCGCTGGTCATTGCGGCAACGGTGCTGATTGGGAGTGCTTTCGCTTTTTCGCAGAATGCCAGGCTGGCGGGGAAGGCGAGTGTTGGAGCGAGCAAGGAACAAGTGGCTCGCGGGCAATACATTGTGGATGGAGTGGCCATGTGCGGCCAGTGCCACACGCCGCGCGATGGCCACGGAGTGCCCGAGCGCAGCCACTGGCTGGAAGGCGCTTCGCTGTGGTTAACCTCGGCGGAGGGGAGCGCGGACTGGCCGCTGCAAGCTCCGCGGCTGGCGGGTTCGCCTCCGGGAACCGACGCCGAGATGGTGACCCTGTTGACCACGGGAATCTGGAACACGGGCAAGTATTTGCGCGCTCCGATGCCGCAGTTTCGCATGAGCGCGCCGGATGCCGAAGCCGTGGTGGCTTACTTGAAGTCGTTGACCCCGATGTCGAAGTGAAACGCCACGCGGAAACCAGGGAGATGCCGACTGAAGCGGATGTGATTGTGGTTGGCGCAGGGGCTGCGGGAATCTCGGCGGCTGTGGCGCTGGCGGGGCGCGGGTTGAGCGTCACGATTCTGGAAGCACGCGAGCGCATTGGCGGCCGCATCTTCACTCTGCGTGATGCCAAACATCAGGCTCCGGTGGAATTGGGGGCGGAGTTTATTCACGGACGGCCGCCTGAAATCTGGAAGTTGCTGAAATCTCATCAGGTCAAGGTCCGCGAAGTGGGCGGGGACAGCTGGTGCGTTGCGGACGGGCGGCTTGGCCCCTGCGATTTTTTTTTCGATGTCGATGAGATTCTAACGAAGATGGATGACCGCAAGCCGGATCGATCCTTCCTCGATTTTCTGCACGAGTGTTTTCCTGACTCAAACAAGAATTCCAAAATGCGGGAAGCGAAGAAATGGGCGACGGGCTACGTCACCGGGTTCAACGCGGCCGACCCGGCGCTGGTGGGAGTGCATTGGCTGGTGCAGGAAATGCGAGCGGAAGAAAAAATCGAAGGCGATCGCGCCTTTCGCGCCGAGCATGGCTATGCCGGCTTAATCGAAATCTTCCGGAAGCAGTTGGACGAGGGCGGCGTGGTGGTGGCAACGAGTACGGTGGTGGAGGACTTGCGGTGGAATTCCGGCAGGGTCGAGATTTTGGCGCGCGGAGCAAATGGGGCGAAACGCCTGTCCGCGCCGCGCGCGCTCATCACCGTGCCGCTGGGGGTGCTGCAGACCCGAAGCGATGAGAGAGGAGCAATCCGTTTTATTCCGGAGCTACCGGAGCCTAAGCGCGAAGCGATTCGCAATGTAGCTATGGGCAAAGTGATTCGCGTAGTGCTGCGCTTCCGCGAACGCTTCTGGGAAGATTGCCCGAAATTCGAAGGCAAGAATTCCAAGAAGATGGGCGGCATGAGTTTTCTTTTTTCGCACGACGATTGGTTTCCTACCTGGTGGACGTGGGCTCCGGAAAAACTTCCATTTCTAACCGGATGGGCGCCGTTTCACTCGGCCGAGAGGCTTTCCGGCAAAGACGAAGCCTTCGTGGTCGAGCAGGGCATCAAGGCCTTGCATCGTTTGTTAGGGGTCAGCAAGCGCGAGTTGGATGGCTTGCTGGAGCATGCTTACTTGCACGACTGGCAAAGCGATCCCTTCTCGCGTGGCGCTTATAGCTATGGAAAAGCGGGAAGTCTTGGTGTGCAGGAAGCGCTGGCTGCTCCGATAACGGACGTATTATTCTTTGCCGGCGAGGCCACGGACCAGAGCGGCAATAACGGCACCGTCCATGGCGCGATCGCCAGCGGCCGGCGGGCGGCGGAGGAGATCGTGAAAGCGATCGCGGCCAAGAATCGGACAGGGAAGTCGCCGCTTCGACTCCGCCGGAAAGGCGCCGCACCCGATCGCGCCCGTGAATAAATGGCCGCTGCAATTGCGACGGAAGCGGCGAACTCCTGTCGCGTTAAAGTTGCATCTCATGGGAGTGACCTCCGCCGGCCTTAAACTTGCTCTACGGCACGCCTTTCGTGACGTGGTGAAGAATCAGACTGTGCAAGCCGCGGCTGCGCTCTCCTATTATTCGATTCTTTCGATTTTTCCGGCCTTGATTCTGCTCTCCGCCGTGATGGCAAATATTCCGCTCCCTGATTTCTTCGCCGATTTGCTGGTGGCAATGGGAAGGGTGTTGCCGCCGGGAATCATGCCCATGGTCAACTCGGTGATGAGCGACAACGCGCATCTTGGGGCATGGCTTTCGCTGGGCACGCTCGGCACGCTTTGGGTGGTGTCGTCGGTGTTCGACGAAATGATTGAAGCCCTGGATGCGGCTTACGATGCCGTGGAGTCGCGCTCATTCTTGAGGGCGCGGCTGCTGGCGCTGGGGCTCGCGGCGATTACCGCCGTGTTTATGATGGGAGCAATCGCTGTGTTGGTTGTCGGTCCTCGCGCGGGGGCATGGCTGGCCGGCAAGATGGCGTTATCCGCGACCTTCTTTCTTGTGTGGCCCGTCCTGCACCGGAGCATCGCCATTGCTCTTGCGGTTTTTGCGGCGGAGATGGTTTATTTTCTCGCGCCCAACGTGAGGCATCGCTTCCGGGCGAATCTTCCGGGCGCAGTGTTCGCCGTGCTGGGCTGGATGGGGCTGTCGTTTCTGCTCGGTCTCTACTTCCGTTATTTCGCCAACTACAACAAGATCTACGGAACTCTGGCCGGGGTGATTGCTTTGATGACCTGGCTCTACTGGGCATTCTTGATTTTTCTGGCGGGAGGCGAACTCAATGCGGAGTTAGCCAAAGCGAATCGCGGCGAAGCGGAGCGGCCAAGGAAACGGAATTCCGCGAAAACGAAACCCGATCAGCCTGCATAAAGTCTCCAACTCAAGATCGCGTGACTGCTTCCTTCAAAACTTCGTATGATACTTGCCGTCGACCGATATGCCGCCGGTTTCGTCGCGAGTCACGCTCACGGACCAGCGTTTGTTGAGCTGGTAGTCGCCCTGCACCACTTCCGTTCCGGGCTGCGAGAGATCGGTCGAAAAGCTGAACAGGAAATTCCTGGTGACCCGCTGCTGAATGGCCACGCGGGCCGAGGTGTTCTGATTGTTGCCGCCGAGCAGCGGATCGATCTGCAGGCTGGAAATGCCGGCCAGATGCTGCACGCTGCCCGCGACCTGCCCGGCAACCTGCGAGGCAATCATTGAATCCGTGCTCTGGCTGTTGGCGCCGGCCTCCTGCGTGGTCTGGCCGTTGGCGATCAGATTGATAATATCCGCCGTCGCCAGCGGAGGATCGGAAGTGTAGACCGTATTTAATTTGTCGAGCGATCCCTGCAGCCTCAGAGTCAAGTTGTATTGCTCGACAGTGGTGGTGGCCGAGACATCCAGCACGGGATTGGTTTCGTTGGGATTGTCGAAAGTGATGAGTCCGCGCTGCAATTGATAGCGGACGTTGCGGTAGAAAAGTTCTCCCGAAGTCAGGTCGGTGCGGCCGATGACCACCGGATTCGCCGCCGTGCCCGTCACCTGCACGTTCACTTGCCCTTCCACGCTCAGTTGAGAACTGGTGGCGCTGACGTGACCCTTGGATTGCACGTTGATGGCAAGCTTGATGTTGTCGGCCAGTCCTGGTTCTGAGGGCACGGTGCTGCCGCCAAACTGATCGCTGAATTTGGTCAAGTCAAAGTCCGGGGTGAAGGAAAGGCTGTCGAGCAGAACGCGGCCGTTGAGCGTGGAGGCGTCTTTGGTTCCGCTGAAAATCAGGTTCGCATCGAGAACATTTCTTAACCCTTCGGGATAGAGCAGGCGCACCGAATGGCTTTGCAGCGTGAGCGCGAACTGCAGCGCGGGCTGGTAGGAGATGGAGCCTCCGATGGACATTTCGCCGCCTCCGACCTCGCCAGCGAGGTTCGAGATGTGCACGGCGGTGTCGCCGAGTTCGAGAGTCCCATTCAATTTTTGAACGCCGAGAGGAGCCGCGGGAGTGGAGAGGGCGACATCCTGCAATTTGATTCGCCCTTGTATGGCGCGGTTCCTGGCCGTTCCCGAGGCGCGAACGTTGAGCGACAGAGTGCCCGAGCTTTGCAGGTCGGGGTTAAAGATACGAAGAATTCGAACGTCGACGGAGCCCTCGGCGGTGAGGTTTGGCGGAGCGCTCCCGTCGAGAGGATAACTGCCGCGCAGGCGCAGAGACGTATCGGTGCCGCGGATTTCCGCAGGTTGCAGGGTGGCCACGGAGTTTACGTAATCGGCTCGAATCGGGCTAACGGCGCCAATCTCGAGCGATTGATAGGTGGCTTTCAGGGTGGGGATGGTGAGATGAGCTTCGAGGTCGGCTTTGTTTTTTAGCGAGCCCTTCAGCGTGGCATGGAATTCGGTTCCGCCCTGAAAGCCCTTGGGTAATTTCGGCGCATACATCTCGAGCAGCGGATCGAGCGCGACGCGGCCGGTGTCGATGGCCGCCTCGGTGTAGTAATCGCCGGAGAGATTAACGCTTCCATGAGCATGGACCGACGCCTGCGCCAGGTTCGAATCGAGCGAAAGTTTTGCGGTATGGTTCGTTACTTGCAGGTCCGCTTTCATTTGCGAGATCGAGTTATTGCGAAGCTGAAGCTGCGGTACTTCGATGGTCGCCGTAAGTTGTGGGTTATCGAAAGTTCCCTGGCCACTGGCGGAGATGGTCAGGTTGCCGGCGATGCCAAGATTTTTCGCCTGCACGGTTTGCAACTTCTGTAGGGCGATCGACGGGGCGGTCAGCCGCACCGTGTATGCCTGGTTTGCCGGGGTGAAGGAGATTGCGCCGCTGGCTGCGCCCGCGGGCATGGCAGCATCGAAAGTTGAGTTGATCGAGTTCTGATCCGCGTGGAACGTGGCGGCGACATGTTGAATGCTTTCGCCGTAGGCGCGGGCGTTTTCGATTTTCGCGGTGCCGCTTCCGGCGGGATTGAGTTGCGAGCCGCTGAGGGAAATCTCCGCCGACAAGTCGCCGGAGAAGGGATAGTTCTGGTTCGCAAGGCGCTGCAGATCGGCCAGGGACAGGCGTTGCGCCGATAGGCGGACGTTCAGCGGATTGGCGGGAAGGTAGCTCCAGTTGCGCAGGGCCACGGTGCCGCTGAGCGAAGCTTTGCCTTGATGCGCGTTCACCAGCGCGGCGTTCTGCACCAGCAATCGCGAAGGGTCGGCCTGAATACTGAAGCTCGCGCTGCTCCACTGGCTGCCTTGCACCTGCAGATGTTGCGCGCTGAACTGGGCCGCCAGGTGCGGCCTTTGCAGCGACCCTCGCAGCGACGCTTTTGCGCTCGCCGAACCCGATACCTCGATCGCAGAGGGATGCGTGCCCCCCAGCGCTGACGCCAACTCCGCCAGCTGACGCAAGTCGTTGCTGCTGGCCTGCATCTGCAAGTCGGAGTGGTTGCCGATCTCTCCTTGCGCAGTGAGGGTTGCGGAAGGAATGCGAAGTGCAGCTTGCCGGACGGCGATTATGTTTCGCGGCGCGTCATACGATGCCTGAATGGCTCCGTCGACTGCGACGATGGTCGAGTTCGACGACGGCTCATTTCCACGCGATGATTTCAGAATCAGGTCGGCGCTAGCGCGAAGGTTGCTTACGCTGCCGCTCCACGAAGCTTCGGCGCTGCCCTCGAGACGGCTGTTAATGTTCACGCGCTGGACTTGCACTCCACCAACACTCCCTCGCGCGCTCTGCACAGAAATGCTGTGAAGTTCCGCGCGAATTCGGGCGGTAGGAGTCGAATCGAGCTGTCGAATATCTACGGTCGATATGACCCTGCCGCCCAGGGTCTCGAGGCTGACATCGTTTGCCTGGAAGCGGCCATTTGCCAATTGATAGCGGCCTTCGAGCCTGCGTATTTCGACCTGCCCTTGCGGCGAGCGGGCCGTCAAATTGTCGCTGGCAATCTGACCAACGACCGAGAGACTGCGCCAAAGCGATCGCTGGTCTGCGTTGATGTAATGGATTTGTCCAGACAGCGATGCATCGCCGCTTGGAGTTACTGGTTTTGCCAACGCGGCGAAGTCCGGGGTGTGCAGACGAATCTGGTAAGAGCCGTCCACGGCTGGGCTCGAGTAATGGGTCAGCTCCGCGCGCACAGAGACGGACGACGATCCTACTTGTAGCTGGGCGGATTCAAGCGCAAACGTAGTGGGAGTGGCGTGGAACTTGGCTTCCATGCTGTGGGCCAAGGGCGCGTAGTTGGCATAGTGCAGCTTGCCGCTTTGATAGGCGATCGAACCCGCGTAGCGCGTGGCCGCTGGATCAAAAGCTATTTCGGTACGAAGGCCGTATAAGTCGGCATCGAGAGGAATCGCCTTATCGTTGTAATTGATTTCGCCGTTGCTCAGCAGCACATGCCCGGCGGCTAGATCGAAAACGCTGGTAGAGCTGCTGGATGCCGACGGAGGAGCTTGCGGAATGTTGCTTTGACCCCGTGAATTGATTGTAAGGTTCGCCACGGGACGTTCGATGAGGAGTTCACTCAAAGTGAACTTGCGGCCTAGGATGGACCGAATCTTCAATCCGACGGTGAGCTTGGCTATGTGGAGCAGAGGCGGTTGCGAAGCCGGTTCGCCTCCGTGCAGCGTGATGTTATAGAGATTTGCCGTAAGTGCGGATAGATGCAGATCGATATTGCCAATCTCGGCGCGCGCGCCGGTAGCTTCGGTTACGTCTTGCACCAGGGTGCGGATCGCCAAGCGCTGAAAGCTGGCGCTGTTAAGAAAAAAGTATCCGCCAACCGCGACGGCGAGGGCCAATACGGCAATCACGGCCAGAGTCTCGACAAGAATGTTCCGTGCTTTCGGCATAGTTAAAACGCCTGCCCTAGAGTGATGAAATATTGCGTCGCACCGATGCCCGGCACGGGATTCAAGTTGCGTCCGAGATCGATGCGGACGGGGCCGATGGGAGTTGAGTAGCGCAGGCCGATCCCCACAGTGTTGGTGTAGTTGCCGGTGAAGTTATTCCAATTGATCGCGCTGTAGACGTTGCCTCCGTCGTAGAAGATAACGCCGCCCAGGTTTTTCATCACACGAAGCGGAAAACGCAATTCTGAATTGAGGATAACCAGTTGCCGCCCGCCCACCGGGACGGTCACGTCAACGCATCCAGATTGATCTTTCAAAACGTTGCAAAAGGGCACCAGGCGCTGCGGTCCGGCTTCGTCGATGGGAAAGCCGCGCAGCGAGGTGCCTCCGCCGGAAAAATAAAGCTGGCTGGTGGGAACGAAACTTCCGTCGATGGCTTTCGCGAGCCCGAGGCGCACGCTGTTGGCGAATACCAGAGAATGAAGCGATTTGTAGAAGGCGTATTGGGTGAAGAGCTTGGCGAAGCTGGCGCTGGAGCCGAGTTGGGCCGGGGTGAGGCCGATGGTTGTGGTGGCGAAGATGCCGCGATGGGCGTCCAGAGGCTTGTCTCGCGTATCGCGAATCAGCGTGCCGGACAAAGTCGAGAGGTGAATGCTGCGATCCTGGGGCAGCACCAGTTCTTGAACCAGCAAGTGCGAGAGCACGGTTTTGTTGAAGTCGTAGCGCAGTTGAAGTCGAGTGTTCCTTTTTCGGTTGACCAGCTTTTCAACCTGGAATGACACGTCCCCCAGGCTCGCCGCAAACAACGGATTCTCGGTGGTCCGCTCCAGAGAAAAGCTGCTCAGCGATCCCCAGTTTGAGCCCAGGAAGTGCGGCTGCGCGTAGGTAGTGATCGCCCGCTGATCGAGGCGCGAGAGCAGCAGCGAAGCGCTGGCGGTCTCGGCCAGTCCGCGCATGTTGCGGCGGGTGAATTCGACGGAGCCGAGTGGGCTCGCGAAGGTCGACTGGCTGGGCGCGACCTGGTTGCTGCCCAGGCCGATGGTCGGCAGTCCCGGCACCGCTACCGTTCCCGTGGGGATGTTTCCGCCGCGGTGAGAAACTTCAAAGCCAAAACCGTAGGTGATTTCGTTGCGCTTGGCTTCGTGCACTTTCACCAGCGCGTCTTCCTCGGTCTGATCCGTGATTGGTTTTCTCGGCCCGACGCTCGACCAGTCGAAAACATTCAAGTCGTAGAGGCGGCTCTCGGCGGCGAGCAGGTCGCTTCTTTTCATGGGCGCCTCGGAGTCCAGGTTCGCGGCTTTCTTGATCAGCGCGGGGCGCGTATGTTTTTCTCCCAGATAAACGATGTTGCTCATGCGGACCATCTGGCGTTCCGCGATGAGATAGTAAACGTCGACGCGGTGCGCATCGTCGGCATGGCGGCTTACTTCGGTCCGCACTTCGGCGTTGAGATATCCGCGCTCGAAGTAGGTGGCGGAGATGCGATTGCGGTCGTCCGAGAGTTCGCGCGCAGAAAAAGCCGCGCCAGCTTTTAATTCGAAGCCGTGGGCGGCGGTGAGTTGGTTCTGCGGAATGTTGGCGTTCCCGCTGATCTGAATCTTATCCACCAGCGTCTGCCGGCCTTCTTCGATTTCGAAGGCAACATCGATTTTGGGCTCGTGGTCGATCACCTGATCGGTCACTCTCACCTCTTCGTATCCCCGATCCTGATAGCAAGCCCGCAGATTATCGACGCTCTTTTTCAGGAGTTTCTGGCTGATGCTGCCGTGCGTCCAGAGGTGAGAGCGCTTGATAAGAATCTGCGGGAGCAGGATTTTGGCGGCGATCTGATTATTTCCGCGAAACGAAATGCGATCGACTTTGTGCTTTTGCCCGCGATCGATTTTGTAGGTGAGCGAGATTTGATCGGGCTGCTGGTGAAAATCGGTGGAGACCTTGACGTCAAAGAAACCTTTTTTCTGAAAGTAGTCGATGAGATTATTCTGACCTTCCTGCACCAATTCATTGTCGATGGTGCCTTCGGAGTAGGCCGGGACTAGTTTTTTCATCTCCCGGCTGGACTCGAAGGGGATCGCCGAGAGGCGCGCGCCGCTGGCGCGAATGAAAACCCGCGGACCGAGCTTAACCTCGAAGGCTACATCCACGCGGTTGGTATTGGCATGGTAGGCCGGCGCAGCTTCGCGGACTGTGCTCTCCAGCCGATGCTGTTGCGTCAACGAGCGCCTTAGCAATTTGGCGGCGGCTTGCAGGCGTTCCGCGCTGTAAGGCTTGCCCGGCTTAAGCAGGCCGCCGGTAAAACGGGCGTGCAGGGAACGAGTTTTGCGCAGCAACCAGCTTTGTTCAGCCCCATTCGGGCCCCGCACCGAAAGGCTGCCGATGCGGGCCTGCTTTCCCAGGGTTACCAGAAAATTAATATTCACTAACTGTTTGGAATCGTCGATCTGTATTGCAGGGTCGACTTGGGCCAGAAAGTATCCGTTATGCTTGAGAAAGTTCAGCAGATCGGTTTTCGCGAGGGGGATGCGCGCCTGGTCGTAGGGATCCTCCTCTTGCAGGTCCGTGGTTTGCAGAAGGCGGGTGTAGGAAAAGGACTTGTCGGCGCCGGGAAAAGTGACCATGCCGAGGTGGTAGGCAGGTTCCAGCATGAAATTGAGCCGCAGTCCGGAAATATCCGGAATCACATTCACTATGACTTTTTCAAAGTGTCCCCGAGTTTGCAGCTCGGAAATACTGCCTTCCACTTTCGCCTGGGAGTAAGGCGCTCCCACTGGTTGAGAGACGGAGGCGCGAAGGCTCTCGACATCGCGATGGGGATTGGCAATCAGATCGATGGCGCTCACAGTTTGGCCTTCATACGTGGCTTGCGGCCCGGTCGCAGAGATCTGAGCCGCGACACCGAGTGCGTTACACAGTAACAAGAGGAATGGTAAGAGACGCATAATGAACAGACCGAGCTGCGAGCGAAGGTATGGGATGCCTTTCGAACCCGATGAGTTGGTGAGGCAGAAATCATCCCCAGGATCAAATCCATGAGCCAGATTAGTAATTTTAATTGGACTCGGTTGCGCGCGGCGACCTACAGTTACTTTAGAGACGGAGACAGGCGTAAAGCCAAGGTGTTATCCATGGAGAAAGCGATTTGTTGCGGTGGATGTTGAAATGCGCGTTCCGCGGCTTAAGCGACTCCGCGATCGACGAAAACAAACAAACAAACAAACTCAATCCGGTTTGATCCGATAAAATCATATGGAACCTGAGAGCCTACTGGAAGCGAATCATAGCGACGTTCAGGAGTCGAATCTGACCGGCCACGCGCGCGAGATCACGCACGTCCTCACCCTGGAGGAAATTGGCAACCTAGCGGCCTCCGAGGGCCAGCCCGCCGAGACCTTGATGAACGTGGTCGCGCTGATCGCGCGGCGCTTTGACACTCAAGTCTGTTCCGCCTACCTGCTCGAACCCGACCGAGCGAATCTTGTGCTGGCCGCAACCGTCGGCCTGCGACGCGAGTGTATCGGCAGCCTGCGCATGGCCATCCATGAAGGGCTGGCGGGATTAGTCGCGGAGCAGGTTCGCCCAGTCGCGGTGCAGCAGGCTCACAGCCACCCGCGTTTCAAATATTTTCCCGAGGCCGGCGAGGATGCTTACCAGTCGTTTCTCGGAGTTCCGCTGATCGATCGCGGAGTGCTGCAGGGAGTGCTGGTGGTTCAGACGGAAGAGTCGCGCGTCTTTTTGGAAGACGAAATCAAAATGCTGGCCGAAGCTGCGGCTCAGGTTGCGCCGGTGGTGAGCGAGGCGCGCGCGCTGGATCGCTTTATCGCGCCTGCGCAAGAGCGGCTGTGGGCGCTGGCTCGCAACCTCTGGTGGAGTTGGGATCACGATGCCGTCAGCTTGTTCCGCGATCTCGATCCGGTGCGCTGGCGGGAGTTGAATCAGAATCCGGTTTCGCTGCTGGCGGAGTTTCCTCTGGCGAAACTCGAGAGCCGCGCCGCGGAACTCGTGCTGCACAGCCGCATCAACTACGCTTATCGCCGCTTGCAGGAATACTTGGCGGCTGATCGCACCTGGGGAGCGCGCCACGCCGGGGTTTTGCGGCCTTGTCCCGTGGCTTATTTTTCGGCAGAGTTTGGAATCCACGAATCGCTGCCGGTTTATTCCGGCGGCCTGGGCGTGCTCTCTGGAGATCACATCAAGAGCGCCTCCGATCTGGCGATTCCGCTCGTCGGCATCGGGCTTTTTTACGGCCAGGGATATTTCCGCCAGCGTTTAGATCATCAGGGCTGGCAGCAGGAAGAGTATCTCGAAACCGATATCAACCAACTGCCGCTCGAGATCGCGATTGGCAAGAACGGCCGCCCAGTCGTGGTGCAAACCGATACCCGAAGTGGCCCGATTTACGCTCGAGTCTGGCGGGTGAAGGTGGGGCGCTGCGATTTATTCCTGCTCGATTCCGACGTCGAAGAAAATGCTCCGGATGACCGCGCGCTTACTTCGCGCCTCTATGGCGGTGACAAGCGCACTCGCATCCGGCAGGAGTTGTTGTTGGGCGTGGGCGGCTTCCGCGCTCTCAAAGAAATGGGCATCACTCCCGGCGTTCTTCATTTGAACGAAGGCCACAGCGGGTTTGCGGTGTTGGAAGCGGTGCGCTCGCGCATGCAGGAAGAAGGCATCGGCTTCGAAGCCGCGGTGCCGCGCGTATCGCGCGAAGTGGTGTTCACCACCCATACCCCCGTACCGGCCGGACACGATCGCTTCGATGCGGATATGGTCGAGGAGCATCTGGGGCCGTTACGCGATCGCCTCGGCCTCTCTCCAGAAACCTTGATGGGATTAGGACGCGAGACTCCCGGCAACCACAACGAAGCGTTTTGCATGACGGTGCTGGGCCTGCGGCTCTCGCGCCGCGCCAATGCCGTCTCCGCGCTGCACGGCGAAGTTTCGCGGGCGATGTGGACCGGCCTTACGCCGGGCAAACACGAAGATGAAGTTCCCATCGGCCACATCACCAACGGTGTGCACGTGCCCTCTTGGCTTGCGCCGCAGATGTTTCGCCTCTACGACCGCCATTTGGGAACGAACTGGCACCAGCAAAGCAGCGAAGCCAAAATCTGGGAAGGTATCGAGAACGTGGACGACGGCGAGCTCTGGGAAACTCACCTCAGCTTGAAGTCGCAGTTGATCGAATTCGTGCGCCGCCGCGCCGTGGAGCAAGCCGAGCGCCGCTTCGAATCGCGCGAGGTTTTGCAGAGGCTGGGCAGGGTGTTGGGTCCCGATGCCTTGACCATCGGCTTTGCCCGGCGCTTTGCGACCTACAAGCGGGCCAATCTGATTCTCGCCGATATCGAGAGCCTGGCCTCGATGGTGAACGATCCCAAACGCCCGGTGCAATTCGTCTTTGCCGGCAAAGCCCATCCTCACGACGAAGATGGCAAGAGAGTCCTGCAACAGATCGCCCAGTTGATGCGCAATTCGCGCTTCGCCGATAAGTTCGTTTTTGTCGAAGACTATGACATCAATGTCGGACGGCACTTCGTGCAGGGCGTCGATGTCTGGCTGAACAATCCGCGGCGGCCTCTGGAGGCTTCGGGCACGAGTGGGCAAAAAGTCGTGTTAAATGGCGGGCTGAATCTTTCCGTGCTCGATGGCTGGTGGGCCGAGGCCTACGACGGCATGAATGGATTTTCCATCGGCACGGGCCGAACCCACTCCGATATGAAAGTTCACGACACCCGCGATGGAGAGGATCTGCTGCGCACGCTTCGCGAACAAGTGATCCCCTTGTTTTACCAGCGCGATCGCGACGGCTTGCCGCGAGGCTGGATCCAGCGCATGAAGCGCACTATCCGTACCCTGGGCTGGCGCTTCAACGCCGACCGCATGGTCATGGATTACACGACCAAGTGCTATATCCCAGCGGCGGGAGGCACATCCAGCGACATGCGCTCCACCTGGTGAGGGCTCGACGCTATGCGGCCCGGCTGGTATGGGCGCCAACGCGTGCACACAAAAAATCGACGAATTGATGACATCCTGTTGACATGAGCGGATGTCCACCCTCCTAGTATCCCTCCTAATGAGCGAGTGAAAATGCGCTTCGCAAATTTCACTCGGCCTCACGAAGGAGGAATCCCATGTCCCGCTGTTTCAATCGCACTACGGTGCTCGCGTCTTTTCTCGGATTCATGCTGACACTTTTTCCCAGCCTGGCCGGGGCTCAATACAAACTCACGAACCTGGTTTCGAATCAAGCCGCGGCAGCGGGACACACCGATCCGCTGCTGGTCAACGCCTGGGGGCTGGCTTACGGCCCGACGGGCCCTTTTTGGATCAGCGATAACGGCTCGGGCTGGTCGACGCTTTACACCGGCGTTGGTGCGAAGCAAGGGCTGGAGGTTTCGATTCCCACAGCCGGCGGCAATGGCCCCGGCTCCCCGACGGGGATTGTGTTCAACGGATCGCCGGATTCGAGCGAGTTCCAGGTAGAAGGGTGGGCGTCGATCTTCATGTTTGCGACGCTCGACGGCACGCTTAGCGGCTGGGCTCCGCAGTCGAACCTCAATTCGGCCATCCTAGCCGCCACCACGCCGGGTGCGGTCTACACCGGACTCGCGATCACCAGCAACGCCAGCGGAAATTTTCTCTTCGCCGCCGACGTGGCCAACAACAAGGTGGACATCTTTGACGACACCTTCAAATTGGTGACTTCGTTTACCGACACCACGCTTCCCGCCGGCTTCGCGCCCTTCGGCATCCAGGACTTCGGCGGGCTGCTCTACGTCACCTTCGCCAGCGCTTCGGGCGGCACCGGCGGCTACATCGATATCTACAGCGAGGGCGGAGTTTTTCTGAAGCGGGTGGCACAGGGCTTCCCCCTCAACCAGCCCTGGGGTCTGGCGGTCGCACCTAGAAATTTTGGTTCGCTCAGCAATACCTTGCTGGTTTCGAACAACACCAACACCGGTACCATCAACGCGTTAACAGCGTGACCGGACAGTGGGTGGGCACGATCAAAGACATAACCGGCAAGCCCATCCAAATCAGCCAGCTTTGGGGGATTGCGTTCGGCGGGGGTACGGCGAAGAACGGCAACACCAACCAACTGTTCTTTACCGCCGGCCCGGACGGCAATTTGGCCGGGACCTTCGGCAGAATCGACGTGCAATAGATTGTGGATCGTGGTGAACTCTGGTGGGACCATTCGCGGCATGGGTGGTCCCGCTGGATCTGTCTCGCTCTACGGACACAGAATCTTTTACTACCACAGGGGACACAGGGGATCACGGGGTCAATCTGCGCTGGGGCTTGCTCTTTAGCGCCTTGCCCAAGCACTCCGCCTGGAACAACCGCTCATCCACGCGATGCAGCCTCTTGGCCATGGCCGGCGTGATCAGCGGATAATGTTTGATGTCGAAGAGATGAAACACGATGAACCAAAGCGGCTGATCGGTGGTCATCCAGTTCTGGCGATCGAAGCGCTTTAGATTGACCGGGACTGAAAAACGGCGCAGCGTGCGCTCGCGCCGCAAGTTGAAATACACGTTGAAGTAGCTCAACGCCAGCTCGCGCAGGGTGCGGTAGACCGGCTCGCGCCAGCGGCATCCGGTGTAGTTCGATTTCGCGACCGCGCCCCAGCCGCCATTCTCGCGATAGATGGCGAGCACGTGGTCGGTATCGTGCTCGGCCTCGAAGTCAAGCAGCAGCGGCGGATATCCGTTGGCGCGAAGCGCGGCTGCGGCGAAGATGGCGCCCTCGAGGCAGTGCGCGGTCCGCTCGGCCAGCACCCGCCGCGGCGACCAGGCCGTATCGGCGAGGTGGTAGGGAGCGTCGTCCAGAAATTTCTGAATGCCGTGGGGATTCTTCATGCTGCGAAGTTTGCGCAGCTCGGCGGCGGTGAAGCTGTCGAGGGGATCGCTCATCGTCGCATGAGTTTACAGGAGAGCGCGTGGACTTTGGGCGGTGCTCGGACCACACCCCTGTCCTCACGAGCGCAGCGAGGGACCACGGTTGCTGCCCGCGCCACCCGCAAAGCAGTGACGCGTCAGTTCGCACGCACACTGGTTTAGCCCCCGAAAGTTAGCCATCACCAGGCGAACACTTCACTAAGCTCAAGAGGCCGATCCACCAGCACATCCGGTGGACTCTCCTGCAGCGTGTGCGGCGCAAAGCCGTAGGTTACGCCCACAGTCCAAAGTCCCGCGTTACGGCCGGTCTCAATATCGACATGGGAGTCGCCGACAATGGCTGCCTGCTCCGGGCGCACGCCACATTCTTCGAGCAATTTGCGCGCGCCCTCCGGGTCGGGTTTCTTGGTCGCAAAGCTGTTGCCGCCGTAGGTCTGCATGAAGAATTGTCCCAGGCCGAGGGCCTCGACAATGGCGCGGGATGGGCCGACCGGCTTGTTCGAAAGCACCGCCAACTGGCGCGGCGAGCCGTTGCTCGAGCGCTGCACCCCGCGCAGAGCCTCCCGGATGCCTTCGTACAAAGTGGTGTGATCGAGCTTGTGTTCGCGGTAGTAAGACAGAAAGAACTGCAAGCCCTGGCGCACGACCGCCTCATCAACCGCTTCACCCCCGAGAGCGCGCTGAATCAGGATGGGAGCGCCATCGCCCACGTAGCTCGCGATCACATCATCGGGCAACTCCGGGCGTCCGATGTGACGCAGCGCGGCGTTGACGGAATGCACCAGGTCAAGCCGCGAATCGATCAACGTGCCGTCGAGATCGAAGATCACCAGCTTGATCGAGCGCGCATCGAAAGCGCGGAGAGTTTGGATCATCCGCCTTCAGAATAATCGATTCTGCGTGCCGACTGCTTTCTGCTGAGCGCTCCAGGCCGCCCGTATAATCCCGCCATGGGCAAGAACTGGAAGACGCGACTCATTCATTCCGATGTCCAGGTTCCCGAGGGATACCGTTCACTGGCCAGTCCTGTGTATCGCGGCTCGACCAGCTTGTTTCCCGACGCGGCCGCGGTCGACGACAGTTGGGATCAGCACGAAGTCGGCTATACCTACGGCCTCTACGGCACTCCGACGACGCTCGAGCTTGCGGGAAAAATCTGCGAGATGGAAAAAGGCTTTCGCACCATCATTACTCCCGGAGGGCAAGGCGCGATTTCGCTGATCAACCTGGCCTTTCTGAAAGCCGGAGATCACCTGTTGATTCCGGAAAGCGTCTACACTCCAAATCGCAAGCTCGCCTATCACGTGCTGCGGCGATTGGGCGTGGAGGTGAACCTCTATCCGCCAGAGATCGGCGGCGGCATTAGTGCGCTGCTGCAGGAGAATACGCGGCTGGTGTGGTGCGAGAGTCCGGGCTCGATCACCATGGAAGTGCAGGATGTGCCCGCCATCGCCGCGGCGGCGCATGCTCGCGGCGCGCTGTTGGCGATGGACAACACCTGGTCCGCCGGAGTTTTTTTCGACGCTTTCGCGCACGGCGTCGACATCACCATGCAGGCGCTGACGAAATATGTAGGCGGTCACAGCGACCTGCTGCTGGGCTCGGTGACGGTGAAGGAAAAACCCTTGTATGGGCAGTTGGGAGCGACCCATCAACTGCTGGGCTGCGCGGCCTCGCCCGACGATTGCAGCCTGGCTTTGCGCGGCCTGCGCAGCATGGCGGTGCGCTTGCAGCACATCGAGGCTTCGGCCTTGCGGATCGCGCGCTGGCTGGCGGCTCGCCCGGAGATTGAGCGCGTGCTGCATCCGGCGCTCGAAGGCGCGCCGGGGCACGAATTCTGGAAGCGCGACTTCCAGGGGTCGGCGGGGGTTTTTTCCATCGTATTCAAGCCCGAGATCGGCCAGGAAAAGATCCTGCGCTTCGTCGATGGATTGGAGTTGTTCGAGATCGGCTACAGCTGGGGCGGCGTGACCAGCCTCGCGGTAGCCTATGACTTTCGTGGAGCCAAGGGCCGCCCCGACTATGGGCATCGCATCGTACGGCTGAATATTGGGCTGGAGGATACCGACGATCTCATAAACGATTTAGATCAAAGTTTGCAACAGCGCGGGGTTTGAGTTTCCATTTGAGGGCACACGGCACCGCTTCCAGATTGGATTTATGGAAGTTCACCTGCGACCGGAGAAAGAGACGCAACTGGCCGAAATCGCCGTGCAGAGGGGGCTTGACCCCGACGACCTGGTGCAAGCATGTTCTAAGCCGCTGCCTGGAGGAAGGCACGAATTTTGTGGCCGCGGTCAATCTTGGATTGGAAGCGGCGGCGCCCGGAGAGTTCGTCGAGCAGGAAGAGGTCGGCAAGAAACTGAAACAGATCTTGCCGCGCCGATGCGGTTGCGCTGGACTGACCCTGCCGCCAACGATCTCTACGATAACGATCTCTACGATATTGTTCAACACATCCAGCAAGACAATCCTGACAAGGCTACCGACTCTCTACGCAGGCTGCGAAAACCCGATCAAATTTCCGTATCTCGGCCGCAGGGGACAAATCGCCGGAACTGATTCTTCCTAAGTTGCCCTATATCGTCGTCTACCATTCAACACCAGGTTGTGGAGATCGTTCGCATCTGTCGTGGGGCCCAAGACACTGGTCCTGATTTCCTGCCGCAACTTCCAGTTTTCCAACGCGCCGGAAACATTTACAATGCAACCTGCCCGGTAGCGCGCCGCACCATATTTAGGAAGCGGATAACGAAGCGGCGAACTTTATTAAGCAATCCTCAGGAAGCGGATGGCGACCACAAAGACCGACCCTAAACTGCCGCTGGCGAACGGAAAAAAGTCGCGCAACTACGAGGGGCTTACGCGCGAGCAGTTGATCGAGGCCTACCGCGTGATGTACACCTCCCGCCGCATCGACGACCGGGAGATCATGCTCAAGCGCCAACAGAAGATTTTCTTCCAGATGTCGGGCGCCGGCCATGAAGCCATCGGAGTGGCGGCCGGCATGGCGCTCAAGCCGGCCTACGATTGGTTCTATCCTTATTACCGCGACCGTACTTTATGCCTGGCGCTGGGCGTCAAGCCGCTGGAGATGTTTCTGCAGGCCGTGGGTGCGGCTGACGACCCCAGTTCCGGCGGACGGCAAATGCCTTCGCACTGGGGCTACAAGCGCCTGAATATCGTTACGCAATCTTCACCCACGGGATCGCAGATTCTGCAGGCTGTGGGGTGCGCCGAGGGCGGGCGATATTTCGCGCAGCATCCGAAATCCTCTGAAGTCCCATCCACTGCAGCCGCTCCCGATTATCGCCAGTTCAAAGATGTGACCTTTCACGATAACGAAGTCACCTATGTTTCTCTGGGCGATGGCACGACCAGCGAGGGCGAATTCTGGGAGGCGCTGAATGCCGCGGCGCTTACCAAGCTGCCGGTAATTTTTTCGGTGCAGGATAACGGCTACGCCATCTCGGTGCCGGTCGAAGTACAAACTGCCGGCGGCAGCATCTCCCGGCTGGTTTCGGGTTTTCCTAATTTTCACTTCGAAGAAGTCGATGGCACCGACCCGGTGGCGAGCTACGGGGCTTTTCAGCGGGCGGCGCAATATTGCCGCGAGGGCCACGGGCCGGCTTTTGTGCACGGGCATGTGATCCGGCCGTATTCGCATTCCCTCTCCGATGATGAACGCCTTTATCGTCCCGATAGCGAACGCGAGCGGGATGCGGCGCGCGATCCGGTTTCGCGCACGCAAATGTTTTTGTTGCGCGAGGGCATTCTCGACGAGAAGGGCATTAACGAGCTGGAAAAGAAAGTCGACGAAGAGTTGCAAGCGGCGGTAGATGAGGCTCTAGCTGCCCTCCCGCCTGCGCCCGAGAGCGTTCTGAATTATGTCTATTCGCCGGATATCGATCCCACCTCGTCGGCATTCGAGTCGCAAGCTTTAGTCGGACCCGATTCCGCCGACGGCAAAAAGCCCGTGGCGAAAACCATGGCGGACTTGATCAACGTAACCTTGCGCGACGAGATGAGGCGCGACGAGCGCATCGTCATCTTCGGCGAAGACGTGGCCGATTGCAGCCGCGAAGAATATCTCAAGCGCAAGCTGGTCAAGGGCAAGGGTGGAGTCTTCAAGCTGACCTTCGGCTTGCAGAATGAATTCGGCAACGACCGGGTTTTCAATTCGCCGCTGGCCGAGGCTGCGATTGTGGGCCGCGCTACCGGCATGGCGACGCGCGGGCTCAAGCCGGTGGTCGAGATCCAGTTCTTCGACTACATCTGGCCCGCGATGATGCAGATTCGCGACGAGCTTTCGGTGATCCGCTGGCGCTCGAATAATGCATTTTCGTGTCCCGTGGTAATTCGCGTGGCCATTGGCGGATATCTTACCGGCGGCGCCATCTATCACTCGCAGTGCGGCGAGAGCGCCTTCACGCACATTCCGGGGCTGAGAGTGGTTTTTCCGTCGAATGCGCTCGATGCCGCCGGCCTGCTGCGCACCGCGATTCGCTGCGACGACCCCGTACTTTTTCTGGAACACAAGCGGCTGTATCGCGAGACCTACGGGCGCGCGCCTTACCCGGGGCCGGAATACTCGATTCCCTTTGGCAAGGCAAAGATCGTGCATCCCGGGACGGACTTAACCGTGATTACCTATGGCGCGGTCGTACCCCGCGCTCTGCAGGCGGCCCAGAAGCTTGAGCGCGAGCACGGAGTGAAAGTCGAGCTCATCGACTTGCGCTGTCTGAATCCCTTCGATTGGGAAAGCATCTTCGCCTCGGTAAGCAAGACCAATCGCGCCCTGGTGGCCTACGAAGATACCCTCAGCTGGGGCTATGGAGCCGAGATCGCGGCCCGCATTGCCGACCAGCTCTTCGATCAACTCGACGCGCCCGTACGCCGCGTCGCCGCCGCCGACACTTTTGTGGCCTATCAACCCATCCTCGAAGATGCCATCCTGCCGCAGGCCAATGACCTCTTCCGCGCCATGAAAGAACTGGCGGACTACTAGAGCGGTTGATCGAAGCCGGTTCCGACCTGAGGGCAGGGTCGCTGAAAGGGTGGAGCAGCGCTTCCAGCGCTGCGTTCAAGGCTTTGATTTCGAGGTTGGCTTTAGCCGCCTTGGTGCTGAATCGATGCTCTGATACTCACCTTTCTCCAACTGCACCCCAGTGCAAGTTCCTTCATCAAGTTCCTTCATCTTGACCCGATTTCTAAGAAAGGATAGACAGCAGTCACGCCCTTGGCCTCAGTCGGCTTGGGGCTCAAGCCTCGTATCCAGATGCGCGTTCGGTGCGTCGCAGCGGAGAGTGATTCCGTGCGAACTTTAACCGGGTTTTCAACCTATCTCACCGTCACCGCCAGCCTTTTCGCAATCACGTGGACCCCGCATTCGCTGTTATCGGCGCAGAAGTTCGAGGGCGCCCACATCGACCCGGTCGCAGGCGGCCTGCAACAGGCAGCCGCGGGGGATTTTAACAACGACGGTTTCGACGACGTTGCCATCACCGTCAACAGCAACAGCGGAGCGGGATCGGTGAGCGTGCTGCTCGCCGGGCCGAACGGATTGGCTCAGCCAGTCCGTTACGCCTCCAACGGAGTGGTCAACGGAATCGCAGTCGACGATTTCCGTCAAGACGGCAAGCCGGACATCGCGGTCGTCGGCAGCAAAGGCGTGAATATCCTGCTGGGCAATGGCGACGGCACCTTCCAGGCAGCGGTGCTTTATCCCGTGAAGACCTACCTGCAAGCCTCCGACTCCGGACTGGCCAGCCGATCGCGCGTTCCTCTCGCTCCGCTGACCCACGCTGCCCGAACCCAGTTCGCTTCCCTCTTCGCTCTTGGCCGGATCTGCGCACGCGCGGCTTTTTTTTGTGCCCTATAATGCGGAGACCTATGCATACCATCGCTATGGTCGTACTGCTGGCGCTGCAGTGTTTTGTGGTGTTGTTCGTGGCGCTCCACAATTGGATTCCTCTGGGGACACTCAATAACGTCGAGGGAGTCAGGGTAGAGTTTCCTGCCGGCAAACTTCTGGTCACCACGCTGATCAATTTGACTCCGATGGCGATCGGACTTGCTGCCACCGGTTTTTATTTTGGTACAGGCCACCCGGGCTGGGTCTTCTGGTGGTTGTGGGTCACTTACGGACTGGCATGCTACGGTTCGTTCAAGGCCTGGTGGATGCCGTATCTCCTGCGCCCGGATCCCCAGCTCGCCGCGCGCTATCGAACGATGTACGCCGGGACCCATGCCTTTCTGCCGGAGCGCAACGGCATCCGGCCAAATACGCTGCATGTGCTCTTTGACGTGTTGACCGTCGCTATACTGATTGACCTGACTGTGCTGACGATATAGGGGATTGACTTTTCAACAGTTCGAAAACCGAAGTCAATGATCGAATGGGTGCTGAGGGTTCGCAGCGGCCCACCCGTGAAAGTGCCACGGGTGGGGCCGCCGGGGTCGTGCCAGGGGAGGTTAGGGCCAGCCCCCGGAAAATGTCGATTCACCTACCGCAGCGGCTAAATCCACCCATGAAATCGAAGCCTATAACGCAGCGCTTGAAGCACTGCTCCACCCAAAAGCAATGAAGTGGGAGTATCCAGCGCCGTGGTAGCGGTGCAGGTTGGTCGGCATGGAAACGAGGGAACCGGAATGCGATGATTTCGCTGTGCCCAATGAACATGCTAGGGAGAGCTCGCAGCGGCCCACCCGTGAAAATCCGACGGGTGGGCTATTTTGTGTCTCGCTGAGTACGGCTGGGCCAGCGCCCCTGGTTTCGGCAATCATCAGCTTGATATTGGCTTGCGAAAGGCCAACCAGGCGTATCCGAAGGCGGCGCCGAGTGAGCCGTACACGGCCGCGTTCATGGGGGCAAGCAGGAACAAGGTGGTCACGAGCGAGGGATCGATCGTCATCTTGACGAAATACAGCGGGCACAGCGAGAGCATCAGTTGGGGATGGAGATTCCACTGGCGCGGAGCGAGATAGGCGACGAGCGCCAAGAGATAGGAAATTGCCGCGAAGCCACCCGACCATCGGAAGGGCGTGGAGAACAACTGTTTGTCGTCCCGATCTTTGCTGCACACCCTCGCGATCCAGGAGCGTGGAAGCACGGCGAGCGTCAAGCTGAAAAGGCCCAAGAGCGCAAGGACAATCACAAATATGACCCACTCGCTCTGCACCGGCAGCTCGGCACCCTGCAGCATCAGAAAAGGAACGCAGGTGAAAAGTGAAATCAGTCCACAAAGGAAAAAGGCGATGCGAGAAGTGGTCCTGATGGCGCGTCCGGACATGTTGAATTCTAACAGCGTTCGGAGTTTCGGCCCACCGGATTGCAGGGCTTGGCTCCCTGGCTCGACAAAAACCGCAACCTTAGTCCTCCATTACTCATCTCAACAATGCACTGTGGCAAGGAGTGTCCCATGACAATGGAAGATGTGTGGCTCGAAACTGTCCACGAGTCGGAACGCAGAGACGGGAAAAAGAACAACAGCGTAGCAGTCAGTGAAGATAAGGCATCGGCACCGGACACAAAAAAACGTCCGACCGCGAGCAAAGGGGATTCGACGAAAGATCATCGAGGCCAGAAAAGAAAACGCGGGGCGTGAGAGCAAGTCTTTTCTCGCGGCCTTGGCGAGGAGCTGATACACGAAAGGGTTTGCTTAGGTTCGATCGGAGGAGAGCGGCGTAATTCTCCACTGCAGGTTTTGGCCCGGGTGCAATTTCCCACGCGCTCGGGCTTTTTATGTTGTTCCTAACGCTGTGTTAGGTGGCGCTGTCACGAGGACGTGGCAGCCGCGAAGGCGTCCACTTTCAGGGCACAAATCTGCTACCATGCTTTTTTGCCGAGGTGGAGATTTTATGCCGCAATACGTGATTGAGCGCGAGATCCCGGGGGCGGGAAATTTGTCGGACGCGGAGCTGCAGGCGGTGGCCAAGAAGTCGGTCGGGGTGTTGAAGGAGATGGGGCCGGAGATCAAATGGCTGCACTCCTACGTGACCGGCGACAAGGTTTATTGTGTGTACCTGGCCCCCGACGAGGAGACGGTGCGCGAGCATGCCCGCCGCGGAGGCTTTCCGGCGAATCGGGTCTCGGCGGTGCGGCGCATGATTGATCCCGACACCGCCGGCTGAAGCATACTGCCGGGAGATCCTTCGCTCCGCCTGAAGAGCGGCTGCTCTCAGATGACGCCCCGGAATAAGTTTGCACTATTTTGCAGTCCGCGCCGGGGATTCCGTGGCAGAATCAGCATGCAGCGCTTCCTCGATGGCTTGCTCGAGCGGCATCTCCCAACCCTCCATCCACGCCGTTAGACCGGCGGCAGTGCCCGAAATTCGGCGTGCGAACTCGAGAGCTTTTTCGAGCCTGGGCTGCTCGGCGGGAGTGAGGGGCGCACCCAGGCGCTGGCGCAGCGCGGCCGCGGCTCCGGCTAAGTGGAGCGCTTGCCCGGGCTTCGATTGCGCGGCGGCGCTGGCGGCAAGGCATTCCAATACTCTGGCGACCCCGCGCTTGTGGCCGACTTCCTGGAATTCGCTGATGCTTTCGCCGTAGAGTATGCGCGCCCTTTCGTTGTTACCTTGGTCGCAGCTAAGGTTGGCCAGATCGAGCAGAGCGCTGGCGATTCCCCAGCCATCGCGCAGTTGCCGAAAGGCGATGAGACTCTGGTCGCAAAATGCGTGCGCGACGGCGAAATCGGCCTTTTCCCGCGCCACATCTCCCAGACAGTTCAGAGTCCACGCGACGCCAGCGGCATCTCCCGCCTTGCGAAACATGGTCAGACACTCTTCGTAAAGCGCCGCAGCGCGGGCATGCTCGCCCTGCAACTTCACCACTCCCGCGAGATTGCTGAGCGCGCGGGCGATGTCGGCGGAATCGCCGAGATCCCTCCAGATGGCGACGCAGCGCTCGAAGAGCAAGGCCGCATGGGCCAGATCGCCATGATCGCGAGCAGCGATCGCCAGGGCATTCAAAGCGACGGCAACGCCGCGGTTGTCGTTCAGCGCGAGGCAGGTTTCGAGACTCTCTTCGAAGAGTTGGCGCGAAGCGGCGTAGTCGCCCTGTTCGGTAGCCAGGACGGCAGCGGCGAAGAGCAGGCGGGCGCGCAGGTTGGGGCGCGTGGCCGCACTTTCCAGGGCCAGCAAGCGGGCAATCGCGTCGCGGCCCTCGCGGAGATGTTCGCGAGTCTCCCAGAAGGGAAAGAGCGCGGCTCCGAGGCGCAGCGCCCATTCGGCGTCTCCGGTCTTGATCAGGTAATCGAGGGCGGTGCGGAAGTTATCGTGTTCCACGTCGAAACGCCCGAGCCACTCTGGGTGCACAACGACCTCGTCAGCCCCCTCTTCGGCGAGCACGAGGTAATAAGCGGCGTGGGCGCGGCGGGTGGCGGCTTCGTCGGGGCTCTCGGCAAGGCGTTCGAGGGCGTATTCGCGGATAGTGGAGAGACTGAAGAAGCGGGCTTCGGAATCGGCCTGCTCGACCTGCTGGGCCAGACTTTTATCGACCATGGAGGCCATGCCGTCGAGCACATCGAGGCCAAGATCGCCCCTGGTATCGCACACGGCCTCGACGCCTTCGAGGGTGCAGCCGCCGGTGAAGACGGCCAGCCTGCGGAATAGAGTTTGCTCGGCAGCATTGAGCAAGCCGTAGCTCCAATCGACGGTGCTGCGCAGAGTCTGTTGGCGGGTGGGGAGATCGCGCGCGCCGCCGGTCAGCAAATTTAAGCGGCTTTCGAGGCGCGTGAGCATGGCGGTGGGCGAAAGCAGCTTGGTGCGCGCGGCCGCCAGTTCGAGCGCGAGGGGCAGGCCATCCAGGCGGGCGCAGATCGCCGCCACCGTGGCCGCGTTTTCTTTGGTCAGCGCGAAATCGCGCTTGACCGCCTGGGCGCGCTCGACAAAAAGCGCGACTGCCGGAAGCTGGGATAGCACTTCCAAGGGCGGGATCGATTTCAGGTCGGGCAGCGCCAGCGGCGGAACGGGAAACTCGTGTTCTCCATAAACGTGGAGCGGGGCCTGGCTGGTGACCACGGCCTTCAGCTTCGGGCCTTGAGTCAGCAACTGGGCAATCGTGGGCGCAGCCGAGAGCAGGTGCTCGAAGTTATCGAGCAAGAGCAGCATGGGTTGATCGAGCGAGCTTAAATAGTCTTTCAGTTTTTCGTGCGGGGATTGGTTTCCGCCTTCGCGGACGCCCACCGATTGCGCGATGGCGGAAGCGATCAACCCCGGCTCGCTCACGGCCGACAGCGCTACAAAACACACTCCCCCGGGAAACTGGGCGGCAATCTCGCCCGCCACTTGCAGAGCTAGACGCGACTTCCCGATGCCGCCGGGGCCAGTCAGGGTTACGAGCCTCACATCCGCGCGGTTCAAGAGCTGGCGCAAACCTTGCTCTTCGCGTTCGCGTCCGATAAATGCGGTGCGCTGCACGGGAAGATTGTTGGGTCGAGCTTGCGCCTCGCGAGCCGGCGCCTCGGCCAAGCGATCGCGCACGGCAGCGAGATCGCGAGCTAAATCTCTGCTGGAGCCGTAGCGCTGCGTCGGATCTTTGGCTAGGCAGCGCTCCACGATCCAGACAAACGGAGCGGGCGCCTGCGGCATCTTTGCGCCGAGGCGTTCCGGCTCGTCGCGCAGAATCGCGGCCATGGTTTCGGCATGGGTTTTCTTGCGGAAGGCCGGAAATCCCGTGACCATTTCGTAGAGCACCGATCCGAACGAAAACTGGTCGGAGCGAAAATCGACATCGACGCCGGTGGCCTGCTCCGGCGACATGTAGCCGACGGTGCCCATAATCGTGCCATGCTCGGTGATCGTGGTCGTCGAGTTGGAGCTATCAGCCGGGCCGGGCCGGAGCAGTTTTGCCAGACCGAAATCGAGCACCTTGACGGTGCCGTCGGTTGAGACCATCAGGTTCTCGGGCTTGAGGTCGCGATGCACGATGCCGATCTCATGGGCTTTGGCGAGGCCATCGGCGACCTGCGCCGCGATCGCGACCGCTTTACGAAATGGAATCGGACCCGAGGCCAGCAGGGCCCGCACGGTTTCTCCCTGCACCAATTCCATGGCGATGTAATGCGTGCCGTTGACCTGCCCGAGTTCATAAATTGTGACGATGTTGGGGTGATTGAGCGCGCTCGCCGAGCGGGCTTCGCGATCAAAGCGCGATAGGGCTTCGGGGTGGCAACAGAGTTCCTGCGAAAGAGTCTTGATGGCGAGCTCGCGCTCGAGGCGGGTGTCGCGGGCGCGGAAAACCTCGCCCATCCCGCCGGCGCCGAGGCGCTGGAGGATTTCGTAACTCCCGAAGCGAGTGCCCGGCGAAAGCGTGGAGAATTTGTAACCGATGGTGGGAGGAGAGCTCATGAGTCTCTGGCGGCTGCGGCACGAAAAGCCGATCCGCGGCTACTGCAATTGAAAATTGAATCTAAAATCGCTGCCCCCGAAATAGTAGCGCCGCTGTCCCGGCGGCTGTCCGGCGGGAGTCACGCCCGACACGCCGAGGGCGAGGACGCCCTCGGGAAAGCCGGCAGGATGCCGGCGCTACGCCCCTGGACGCTGAGGTTATAATATCCCAGATTTTCAAGGGGATTCATGGATATTCGATCGTTGCAACGTCCGCTGAAAGACCGCTACCGCCAGGAACCGTCGAGCTCAAAAATCACGCTCACCGCGCACGGGACCCAGACCGACGCTCCGATCTCCTGCTCGGTGGACCTGGGTCGCGCCGTCTATAACGCGCAGGCTCATCAAGGCGTCGGCGGGGCGGGTACTGGCGCCTGCTCTGGAGATTTGTTGCTGGGCGCGCTGGCCGCCTGTGCGCAGATCACGTGCCAGATGGTAGCCGCCGCCATGGGAATCCCAACGGAAGGAATCGATGTGACGGTCGAGGGCGATCTCGATCTGCAGGGCACTCTGGGAATTTCGAAACAGGCTCCGGTAGGATTCGAAAACATCCGAGTCATTTTCGAGGTTCGGGCCCCGGCAGCGACTCCCGAACAGCTAAGCGCGCTGCGAGCCAAGACCGAGCAGTATTGCGTGGTGATGCAGACCCTGGAGCATCCTCCGAAAATCGAGAACCGGTGGAAGCAGTAATGCCCGGAATCAGTTCGTAATCCGTTAGTTTCCGAGAGAGGTGAGTTCTATGAATCGGCGAACTCTTCTGCTTCTTATTTTGCTGTCTGTGGCGCTCGCAGCCTCATCCGCGCAAGACAATGGCGTGCCGCAACTGCAACCCCGCCCCGCGGAACCTGCGACCACGGCGCCGAGCCCGGTCAAGCAAATCTTCCTCGACGTGCAGGTTACCGACAAATACGGCACGCAGGTTCGCGGCTTGCAAAAGCAAGACTTCACCTTGCTCGACGACAAAGAGCCGCATGACATCCTCTCTTTTGAGGCCGTGGATACTTCGGCTAGCGGCGATCCGGGCATCGAAGTCGTGCTGGTCATCGACGCGATTAACGCCGGTTTCAATGCGGTCGCCAACGAGCGGGATCAGGTCAAGAAGTTTCTGCTGCAGAATGGTGGCAAGCTGCCCGTGCCCATGTCACTCATGGTTTTTTCGGACAAGGGCGTGGAGGCTCAAAAAGATTCCACTCGCGACGGCAACGCGCTGGCCACGCAATACGAGCAATACCAAACCGGCCTGCGCACCATCAATCGCTCGCAGGGCTTTTACGGAGCGGAGGAGCGCTTCGACAAGTCGCTCAAGACGATTCATTCGCTGACGGCATACGAGGCTACGCGCCCCGGAAGAAAGCTGGTGATCTGGATCAGTCCGGGGTGGCCTTTGCTCTCGACCCCACGACTTCATCTTTCCAATAAAGACCAAGAGCATTTTTTCGCCATGATCGTGGCCGCCTCCGCCGAACTTAGGCAGGCGCGGGTCACGCTGTATGTGGTCGACCCGCTCGGCCTGGCCGATTTCAGAACAGCAAGATACTTCGAGGAGTTTGTGAAAGGAGTAAAGTCGCCGGGGTATGCGCTCCCGGGCGACCTGGGCTTGCAGGTGCTGGCCGTGCAGACTGGAGGCTTGGTCCTTGATACGACCAACGACCTCACGACCTCAATGGCAACTTGCGCCGCCGACGCGACTTCTTATTACGTTTTATCCTTCACCCCGAAGCGCGCCGATCAGGCGAACGAATATCACTCGGTAAAGATCAACCTCGACAAGGCTGGACTCACCGCGCGCACTCGGACCGGGTATTACAACCAGCCGTGACGCGGGGCACAGTCTCGGGTTGCGCAAAGTCAAAATCCCACCCCTTCGGCTTCGCTCAGAGCAGGCTCTAGTCGCAAAGGCCGCGACTAGAGTGGGGCGCCCTCTAGTTTTCTTCCGATTGAATCGGCCACTGAACTTAGTGGAATGGCGTCACGATTTCCAGTCCGTCGATCTCGCGCGTGGGTTGCCATTTTTTGGCTAGTGCCTCAATCTGATTTTCCTCTGGCGGCGTCATCCTGGCGTAGCCGCGCTTCCGGCAAAGTGGAGGATCTGCCATGGGCATGCTTCTGCGTGCGCGGAGTGCGCGGAGATCCCGCACCCGGCGGAACTGCGCCGGGTTTCGGGATGACGCCCATCACGAAGCAAAAAGCTTGACCGGGGTGGGGCACGCTCAGTCGGAGTAAAATCACCCCAGTGCCTGGTGAAACCGCACCTCCGAGCCAAGCCCCGCCACCGAGCGAGAACCCTTGGGCCAAGAAGGTTGGCCCGGTGGGGACGATTGCGCTGCTGCTGGCCAAGGGCAAATTTCTGCTGACGGCGCTGTTCAAGCTGAAATTTCTTTTGAGCTTTGCCGCTTTCATCGGACTTTATTGGGCGGCCTTCGGGATGAAGTTCGGCATCGGCTTTGCGGTGCTGATTCTGCTGCACGAGATGGGACACTTCGTCGATATCAAGCGCCGCGGCCTGCCCGCCGAGATGCCGGTGTTTCTGCCCGGGCTGGGAGCTTACGTGCGCTGGCAGGCGCTGGGCGTGCCGCTCGAGACCCGAGCCGCGATCAGCCTTGCCGGCCCGCTGGCGGGTTTTCTGGTGTCGGTTGCCTGCGCCGCGCTGTGGTGGCAAACGGGAGATCCGCTGTGGGCGGCGCTGGCGCGTGTGGGCGCAGTGCTGAATCTGCTGAACCTGATTCCGATCTGGGTCCTCGATGGCGGGCAGGCGGTGTTGGCCTTAAGCAAAGTGGAGCGCATCGTTTTGCTGGTCGCCAGCCTTGCGCTCTGGCTGCTGCTGGGCCAGAACATGTTCTTTCTGGTGGCGGTAGCCGCGGGATATCAAGCTTTTTTCGGCGGAGATTATCCGGCGCATCCGAGCGTTGGGATCACGGTTTACTTCATCGCGGTGCTGACCGCGCTGGGGTTAATGGTCCAGGTGTTGCCGGCGCATGCCCTGGGGGCGCGCTAGCGCGCTTCACTTCGGCGTCAACCTAACCCGCAGAGGTGGTGCCGAGCACGCGCGTGGCGACAGCGCCTCCGCTGGGATTGCGCTGAAGATAGTAAATATCCAGAAAGAGGCGGCGATTCAGGCGGGCGCCGCCGTCGGCCTGAAAACGATACTGATTCCAGCTTTGATTGGTGAGATTGAAGAGGATTTCGTCGTCCGCGAAAGCGTGCCATTGATCGTGCAGGCCGAACGGCCAATCCACGAGAAAGCGATTGCGATAACGCACCGGAGCCGTGGGATATCCGATGAGCTTTTCGAAGCGATTGCGATCCGTCATCGAGACTTGCCTCACGTGGAATGCCGGTCAACGCGACCCAAGGAAGATGCACTTCGTCCGAACGCTGCGGCAGGTCGGCGAAGAGATAGCCGCCGGTTAACAGCAGGTTCCCGCGCAGCGGGAAGTCAACCAGAATTCCGGTGGCCGCCAGTTGTGGATTCGGCAGGCGGGTGTCGGTGCGCGCCAGGAGCGGTACCAGGAACTCGACGCGCGGCCAGGCCGCGCTGATATCGACTTCATTCCACTGCTGAAAATCTTGCGCGGCCGCCGGCGCGCTCAAGAGCAGTAGGCCAAGAAGCGGAATCAGGGCTCGCATCGGACGATTTGAACTGACGGTCGAGAGACGGGCGTCGTTCTCATGCCTTCGCCATCTCGAAGACGATTCCGAGGGCTTGTTGCGCCTTCGCCTGGCGCAGATCGCCCGCCAGTTCGCCCGCCAGGGTCATCACCGAAACCGCATTCGCTCCGGCTTTCGTCAGGCGGAGCAGGGCCGCCTGCTCGGTGCGTTCGCTAATGCCTCCGCAGGCATCGAGCACGATATAGACTTGGTAGCCTTGATCGGAAGCGGTGAGCGCCGCAAGCTGCACCGCCAGCTCGGTAGCCACTCCGGAGATGAGCAGGGTTTTGCGTCCCGTGGCTTTGATCGCCGAAACAATTTCGCCATTCAGGAAAGAATCGCAGGTGGTGCGGTGATGAGTGGGCAACGGGCCGAGAGCTTGAGCAATCTCTGGAAGCACTTTCGCGGGGCTTCCGTCTTCGCCCTGAATGCCGGAGACGACGGCGGGGATTTCGAAAATCTTCGCCAACCGGGCGAGACCGTGAACTCCTGTTTTGAGGCGGGAAAGAGGATTGGTTCGCGTGAGCTCGACGATGCCGGCCTGCAGGTCGGCGAAAAGGATGACGCAGTCCTGGGGATTGATGGTTGACTTCGACGATGCCATGAAATATTCCCTTTCTTTTTGCGTTACAGGTTCGTGCGTTATGGTTTCTTAAGCGCAGTGACGGCGAGCGAGGCCACCCGTTGCTGCACGCGTGCGGTGATGAAGCTGGTTTCTTCGCTGAGGATGCGGAAGGAAAAAGTCGTCTCGCGCGCGAGCATGATGGCGCCCGCGATCATGGCGAACACACCGACGGTCCCACACAGAAACGCCAAAGCAAAGCTGAACGTGATTCCCCGCTGCAGTTTGGCCGAAACCAAGACGGCTCCGATCAGCGAAACCAGAGTGCTGGCGACGAAGCCCGCAACCGCGGTATAGAAGCAGGTCAGGGCTCGAACGATGAGCATAGTGCGGGTTTCTCCGGCCTCGAGTTGGCGAATGCGCAGGCGCAGTTCGGCTTCTTCCAGGGCCGAACCTCTTTCCACCGCATCGGATAAGGCATGCATGCGATCGATGGCGCGGCCGTAGCGATTGCCGGTGCCGAAAAGCAACACGCACGAGGCGTTGGTGAGAACCGCGGGCGCCGAGATGAAGGTCAGTATGGCGAATGGGTTAGTGGGAAAATCCAATGTCAAGACTCCTGGCGCCGCGGCGCATCGTAGAATGTCTCAGCGAACTTTTGGCGGCGACTGTTCGAAGATAGCCCCAGCGCCTGGGGTTGGGGAAGAACGCACAATTTTGTAAGTCGGAGCAAGCGGATGAAGGATCACTTTGGATGTCCGGTGCAGGCAACCTTGAACGTGCTGGCGGGAAAATGGAAGGTCTTGATCGTCTGGCATCTGTCGTTCGGCTCGCGCCGCTTCGCGGAGATCCGCGATTTGCTGCCGGGAGTCAGTGAGAAGGTGTTGACGGCGCAATTGCGCGAGCTGGAGCGCGATAAAGTGATCAGCCGCCAGGTCACCGAGACGGTGCCGCCGCGAGTCGATTATGCGCTGAGCGGCGCGGGCGCGGAACTCGTGCCCATTATGGAAGCAATGTGTGGCTGGGGAACGAAGCACCTCGGCGTGGCTCCTACCTTGCCTCGGGCAGAACCGTTTCAACTCCCAGAACGGCACGCGGAATAAAACTCTTTTATGCGGCGCATCAGCTTTTTCGATTGGCGAGGGTGCTCGGCTCAGGGTATTCTTCCCGGTTGAAACCCAGCCCATCGATTGCCGGTACTATTAGCACTTAGCAATTGGCAATTGGCAATTAGCCAAACCGGCTAAGTGCCAACCGCCAATTGCTCAATACTATTCTAGTGGATCATCAATTTAGGAGACTAAAACTACATCCATGCCCAACGAACTGCGCAATTTCCTGGCTCTTACCTACGACGAACTGGAAGAACTGAATCTGAACGCGAAGGAGCAGCGCAGGAAGCGGGTTGCCATCCATAAGATTCAAGAGGAGCGGCTGAAGTACTTGACCGACGAGAAGCGGATCAAGGCGGTCACGGTGATGTTCAGCGATCTCGAAGGCCGGCTGCACATGCTGGATTACGATAAGAAATTTCTCATCAAGAGCTGGGACAACCTGACCTTCGACGGCTCGTCGATTCGCGGCTTCACGGCGCAGCGCGAGAGCGATCTGCGGCTCGGCATCGACTGGGCGGCTTTTTATTGGGGCCCCTCCGATGTCTTCGGCTCGGGCAAGGTGCTGGTATTTGGCGAGGTCATTGACAAGGGGGGAACTTCCTACAACGCCGACATTCGCGGCGTGCTCAAGGGCTATGCCGCCGACTTGCACAAGAAAAAAGGTTACACGCTGAACGCGGCCAACGAGATCGAAGGATTTTTATTCAAAGGGCCGGACGCCGAGCGGCACTACCACGAAACGGGATCGAAGTTCGAATACGTCAACACGGGCGGTTACTATCACTCGCTGCCGGGCGATCCGCTGCGCACGTTTATCGATACCACGGCGGAAGTGCAGCGCGCCATGGGATTCCAGAACGAGAAGGATCATCCTGAAGTCGCGCCTTCGCAATTTGAAATCAATTATGGTTACGGAGAGGTGGTGGCGGCGGCGGACCAGATTCAACTCTACAAGCTGATCTGCCGGCAGGTGGCGACCAACATGGGGCTGACGGCTTCGTTTTTGCCGAAGCCGGTGGTGGGCGTCAACGGCAGTGGCATGCATACCAACGTTTCCATCAGCGAAGAGGGCAAGAATCTTTTCTGGGACGCCAAGGGCGAAGAAAAGTTGAGCAAGATGGGCTGGGCTTTTGTGGACCGCATCCTGACCCACGGCAACGATATCTGCCTGCTGCTGAATGCCAGCGTGAACGCCTATCGGCGGCTCGATCCGCACTTTGAAGCGCCGAACCAGATCAAGGCTTCGGCGGTGGATCGTGGCTCCATGATTCGCATTCCCATCGGCAACGAGAAGAGCATGCGGGTCGAGGTGCGGTCGGTTTCTCCCGACGCGAATCCTTATCTGGTGATGTATTCGATCTTCAAGAGCGGACTCGACGGCGAGACCTCGAAGATCAAGAACCTGCGCCAGGCCGAGCGCTACTTGCCGGATAATATTTACGACGCGCTGGCCGACTTCCGCAAGTCGGAGTGGACCACGGAGATTCTAGGCGAAGACGTGAAGGGCCGTTATGCCGACTTGAAGCAGGCGGCGGCGGACCGCTGCCCGCGCTCATTGGGAACTTTCGTGAAGGCTCCGGAGGTGCAGTTCCATCACGAGGTTTACAACCAGTTCCTGTGGAATATGTTTTAGAACTTTGTTTGCCGTTTTCAACCGCCAAACGCCCTGACCGGAAGGCTGGGGCGTTTCCGTTTTAGGCCTTAGTGCAAAGGCTAAATGCAGCGATCCTCCCCCATGCTTCGAATATCAACCGCACCACGTCGGATCTCACCGTCACCTCGTTTCTTTTCGGGGTCCGTTATTCCCGGCGCCACGGAAAGCGCCGGTTGCCCTTCGCTCAACTCCTGCTCGGCGGCGCTCACGCCAACGGAGGGCTAACTCCCGCAGCTTCGGGCTTGGCGGGATCGGAAAACTTTTTCGCCTTGGCCGTGGGAGGCGGCATGGATATCCTCCTGACCCGCAACCTCGGCTTGCGCCGGTTTCCGACCGATTACTACCTGACCCGATTCTCCAACGGGAGCAACGATCATCCGATCGCAGCCAGCGCCGGCGCCTCCCTGGGAGGTCGCGCCGTAGATGTTGCCATCGCTCCCTACCAGCAATTGGCCTGCGCGATAAAGGCCATCGTTGCAGTAGAGCCCCGAGGAGCAGAACTCATGCACGACCTGGAAGGCGGAGCCGTGTTTGTTGGTCTTGGTTGACCCGAAATAATACCCCGTAGCCGAGGAGCCCCGCGTCTGCCCTCAGATGAGCCCGCCTTCGATGGTCACGCCCTAAAGCTTGCCGTCGGGACCTTCGATGAGTGAGGCCGGGAGTGAACTGTTGGCGAAGTTCTTCTTGGGACCCGGAGTGAAAGTGTGCAGCAAGCTGAATTTGCCTGCGGGCGTGGGCGAGAATACAGTGCCTCCGAAGAAAAAATTCCTTCTCGATTGCCGACAAAACAGGCTCGATCGCCGCTTTCAGGCTTGGCCGCTGTTAGTTCGCGGGTCCGGCGAACAGCAGCAGATTGCCATCCGGATCTTTGACGACGAAATTCCTGGCGCCCCAAGGCTGCTTTTTCAGCCTCTGGTGGAAGGCGACACCGGCGGATTGAAACTCAAGAAACAGCAGCTTGATCTCGTCCGCCGTAGCGACGGTCAGAGATGCCGACAACAGTTCCTCCCGCTCGCGGAGCGTCGACTCGATTACCGGCGGCTCGACGCACTTTAGCTCGACGCATCTTAGATTGAGGCGGGCGGCGTCGCGTCCCACTTGGGCGTAGTAGGGAGGCTTGCCGTAACTGAACACGATCGTAAAGCCTAACTTCTCGAAAAATTCGCACGATCTCTCGATATCGGTGACAAGGAGTTGCGGCTCGGCGGCGACAATCGTCGCTTTTGCCTTGGAGGGCGGCGATTTCGCCTTTTTCGGCGTGGTCGAAAGTCCAGCTTTCAGGGCTTTCCAACTCTCGCAGCCTTGCTCTTTGGCTACTAATTCTTGCGCGTCGGCGAGCCTGAAGGTAGCGGCAAGAATCGCGGAGTCGGTCATGTTCAGGAAGCGCGGTAAATGACGGCGGATTTGTGCGGCGACGGGATAGTGGCGTTCGCGATGCCAGCACAAGATGAGCTTGGCTTGTTTTTTGAGGTTCTCGAGATTGGGCATGCAGGCCTCCACGATGAGATCGTAGGTGGGCATTGCCCTTTGGCGTGGTGCCGTTGCATCCTACATGCGCCACTTGCAGTATCGGCGACGCCGTCAGCAGTTGTCAATTGAGAAGAACGTCGCGTGAGAAGAACGCCGCGCTAATACCGCTTCTACACACGGGTCTGAGCGAAAGTTCCCTGGGAGCGGATACGCCAGGAGGCCGAGCACCTTGGGCAATCCATCTCCTATGCCCCGTTTATCGGCGTGGTCCCGCCCTGGACCGAGGACGCGCAGAAGAAGGCGAAGCCGGAAAGATGCGAAAGAAAAACAACGATGGAATTCCCATGGGCAGATCTCTTCCCCGCGACCGCTTGCGGAGAACGGATCGTCTCTTTTTTTTCTGCCCAGCGCTCTTACCTTGGCGGCAAGCCTGCGTCGAGGCTGAACTCGGTGCCGTCGGAGGGTTGTTCCCCCCGGGGAGAAAATGAAATTTAAAACGATTTCGTAGGCTCCGGTCGATCGAGTGATCCGAAAGATGGAAGCAAAGGGCAATGTCCAACAATGGTGCCGCAGAGATTGCCGTCGTAACTCCTGGATGATTTGCTTGGCGCAGGGGCGGCGAACTCTCGCGTTTATATGCCCAAGAGCGATGAGCAGGTGTCACGAAGATGCAAAATTTTGTGTTTTATTGGCGCCACGGCGGGCGCATCCCGGCACTCGCGCAGCGCGTGCTTTTCCCCGTCAAAGGAAACGACAGGGATCTCTGGGCTCGATGCCGAATGTCTTGGGCAAGTTCGGCGGCTCATAGCTGGAGTCGACCTGGAGCTTTTCGCTCACGGTTTCGTGCAAGACAGACCCCTCGGGAATAACTCGGCTCGCGCCCAACGGGATGCGCCACTTCGCCTTTTTGGCGACGGAGTCGTAGTAAGAGTGGGGAAGGAATTCGAGAATCCACCACGCCGTGGTTAAAGAGTTATGCTCCTTGGCAGCCGGGTTGGGAGTAACCGGGGGCGGAGGGGGAACCCGGCCCAAGACCCGGTCGGCCACTTCAGGATCGATGAGGAGGCCAAATTGAGTGGCCTCGCACAGCATCCACTCCAGGGCGATCTGCGAGAGTCCACTTTCCGCCGGGGCGTAGGAGCCGCCCACATCGGAGTGGACGCCGGCGAACCAGACCTGCTTGATATTCTGGCCGGGAAGTTGGCTGCCCCAAAGATTATTGCGAAAGTAGCAGCGGCGTTCGTCGATCGATACGGCATGCCGGCCATTGGCCATATCCGGATTTTGCCCGGTGTAAGGGAGCTTTAGAGGATCCCACACCCAGCCCACCGAGCTGACCGTGTCCCACACTCCCACAAAGTGCAAGGGGCAATGGCGGCAGAAGGTCGCCTTAAATCCTTCGGCCACTTGGAAGGTGTGGGTCATGCCGGCGGCATCGCGGGTTCGCTTGGCGTAGAGTCGGATGACATAGGGAATCAAGCCATCGTTGCCCGGGCACAGCAATCCGAACATGTGCAGCACGCCGCCCAGAGCCCGTGCCGTATAAGCGCCGCGGCTGAAGCCGAAAAGGTAGACATGATCTCCTTCTTCAAAGGTATTCATCAGGTAGCGGTAGGCGTCGCCGACGTTGGCCAGAAGACCGGCCCCAAAGGCCAAGCCCATCACCACCGACCAGGCACTGCTGATCTTGTTATGCGCGGTTGGGTCGCCCATGGTGCCGACTCCGGGATGGTAATAGCCGATCTGGCGGCGGCCATCGACGATGAGCGTGCTGTAGAGTTTGACGACGTTGGAGTTGTGGTCGCCGAATTGGTTTCCGGTGCCGTCGCAGCAGATGACGATGTTCTTGGCCACGTCGCCTCCAAAATTTCCGGAGCGGAAGCTTGCACTGTCACCCAGGGTTCGAAGGGGAAACGGAGTCTACCACAGGATGCCGCGAGATCGAGAGCGGAATTCTCCTTGTTCCGGTTTCGTAACAGCCTGATACTCTGTACTACGGAATATGTCAGACCTTGCATGAGCGCCCCTCCCACGATCTCAACCCAGGGCCTGACTCGCCGCTTCGGCGAGTTGCTGGCCGTCGATGGCGTGAACTTGCAAGTTTCTCCCGGACAATTTTTTGGCTTTCTGGGACCAAACGGCGCGGGAAAATCGACGACCATCAAGATGCTCACCGGCTTGCTGGCGCCGACCTCGGGGCGCATCGAAATTCTAGGGCTCGATCTCACCGCGCATCCCGTGGAGGTGAAGCGGCAGATTGGGGTCGTGCCCGAAGGCATGGCCTTGTTTGGCAGGCTTACAGGAGCTGAGTTTCTGAACTTCGCCGGCCGCATGTATGGCCTTGACCGCGAAACTGCGGCGAAGCGCACGGTCGAATTGCTCGACTTCATGCAACTCGCCGATCAGCCGAAGAAACTGGTCACGGATTACTCCCATGGCATGCAGAAAAAGCTGGCGCTGGCGGCGGCGGTAATTCACGGGCCGAAAGTTTTGTTTCTCGATGAGCCGTTCGAAGGCGTGGACGCGATCGCCGCAGGCACACTGAAGGCGATGCTGCAAGGCATGATCGCGCGCGGGGCCACGATTTTTTTGACTTCGCACGTGCTCGAGATCGTGGAGCGGCTGTGCAGCGATGTGGCCATTATTCATCACGGAAGATTGGTGGCGCAGGGTTCGCTGGAAGAATTGCGCGCCGGAGTCGAGGCGCAGACTGCGGCGGTATTGGCTGATGGATCGGGAAATGGGGCGCCCTCCGGGGCGAAGATGACGCTGGAGCAGATCTTCTTGCGCACCGTCGGAGGCTCACGGCCGGCAGAGCAGGAGCTATCGTGGCTGGGATGATTCGCTGAAGCTAAGCCGACGGAAGTTGCGGGTTGCGGCGCGCAGGGTTGCCGGGAGGAGGAATGGGATCTCCAACTTTGGCCGAGACAACAGCACGTGCTGAAAAGCGGCAAGCTGCGCCCGCCTGCAGAGTGTTTTACGACGGGCAATGCGAAATTTGCCAGGCTTGCGTGTCGTGGCTCAAAACTCTCGATCGCGAAAACCAGACGGTCTGCCTGCCCATCACTCCATCGGCTTTGTCGGCGTGCGATTCGCGGCTTAAGCTGGACGAGTGCTTGCGGCAGTTGCATGTGGTCACCCCGGAAAATGAAATTCATGCCGGCTTCGATGCGGTCACTTGCCTGGCGCGTTTATTCCCATCGACCCGTCTGCTTGGATTACTGGGGGGGTGGTTTCCGTTTCGCCAGGCCGGGCGGCTATGCTACAGTTTCGTCGCTGCCAACAGATATTCCCTGAGCAAATGCCGCGGCGGGGCTTGCCAGGCGGCGAAGCCGGAGGCAGTGCGCCGGCAAGCGAAACTTTCCGCGTTCTGGTCGTGCTACACGCTAGGCTTCTTGATCCGCTTGCCATTGGTGATGCGGGCGGCCATCCATTCGGCCGCCGAGCGGGTGCGCATTTTCGCCCGGACTCACCATCGACGCCTCGACCTGCTAAACGGCAAGCTGACGGTTTTTTTTCTGAACGGCTTCTTGCCTAACAGCGTGCCGCTCCTCTTCGGCGAATTGTTCACGGCCGTGGTTTACGACGGAGTCGCCATCGACCCCGGCTCGCCGAAGATGCGAAGATCGCTGGCAGCACACTTGCGGCGAGCGCGGCCGAGGATTTCAAAAATTATCGCGACCCACGCTCACGAGGAACATGTGGGCAACCTCAATTGGCTCTCCGAGCGAACCGGAGCATCCGTCGGGGTTTCGGAAATGACTGCCCAATTCCTGACGCCATTCAAGAAACTCCCCTGGGTGCGCGCGACCATCATCGGGCAGCCGCCGAACCTGAAACAGCCGTATCACCTTCTGGGCGAGACCGAGGCGACCGATTCCGGCTGGCTGCAGGTGCTGGCGACTCCCGGGCACTGCGACGACCACATCGTTCTGTACGATCCCAAGGAGAAGCTGCTGCTGGCGGGCGACGCCTTCATGGGCAGCTACTTTGCGACTCCGAATCCCGACGTCGACAGCTTGAAGTGGCTGACCAGTCTCGAGCGCCTGATGGAACTCGAGATCGAAATCCTTGTCGAAGGACACGGCCACATTTATACCTTGCGGGCAGACATTCCCGATTTTCCCGGCGTAGTGATTCGCCAGGACCCAAAGGTTGCCATCGCGCAGAAGCTGGAATATCTACACTGGCTGCGCGAGCAGATCGAGGTCGGATTGCAAGAGCAGCTTCCGGTGCGGGTCATCGAGGCCAGTTGTTTCCCCTGGGGCCAGCGCACTTCGTGGGAGGGTTGCGCGACCGACGAATGCATCCGGCTTCTGAGCCTCGGGCATTTCTCTCGCACCGAGCTGGTGCGAAGTTTTGTTCGCACCGGCCCGGATGCGCTTCCCAGCGTTTACGAAATTAGGATCTCGGTCGGCGAGTGATGCAAAGGCCGCCTACAACGATCGCAGGAAGTCGAGAATGCTCTGCTGCTCTTGCGCAGACAGGCTGTGAAACCTACGCACCACCTGATTCGCCTCCGATCCTGGAGAAGCATGCTGGTTGATCGCATCGAGTAAATCCGAACTTCTGCCGTCATGCAGGAAAAATAATCTCTGCCCAATCCCCCACAGCGGAGCGGTTCGAAATTCGTCCGCAGTGGCCATGCCTTGATTAATCCCATCCGCCAGGTTGCTGCCCATGTGATGCAAGGCAAAATCGGAGAAGGGATGATACTGAACGAAACTCATTCCAGTGTTGATGGATTGCGATGTGGTTAAGTTTGACGAGTGGCACAAGGCGCAGCCGGTCTTTTCAAACGCCTGGCGGCCGGATGCCGTAGTGCTGGTCGAAAGCGCGGGCGTTGCCGGAGCCGAGAGCCGGATGGCGTCGACGAATGCATCTACGTCAGAGCCGCCCGCCTGAGAATGCGTGTCTTCCGGAGTGGCATTGAACATGCAGCCGTTGATCAGGTTGCGTTCGTTCGGCATCACATCGTTGCTGATGCCCATCTCGACGTTGTAAGCTTCGCCGGCAAAAATGGTGAGCGACTTATTCTGCGCCTTCCAGCCGAACTTCATAATGGTGCCGTCGTTGCCACTGAGGTTAAATCTTCCCGCAATACCGAGATGCTGCCTTTGGTCAGCCGTGCTGTTCAGGTTGGCCTGCAGCGCAAAATCGGGCGTGTTCTCGACCAATCCCAAACCAAAGAGCGGCGTGGGAATTCGGAAGATCACATTGTTCGCCGCCAACTGCGCGGGGAAATCAGGTTGGCGGAGGTTGCAGCCGGGAGCGTCGGTGCGGCCGGCGATGGTGAATAAATTGTGTACTCCGCCGTCGGGAGTTCCGTCCGGGTTGTGAACGAATCTCGCTTCTCTCACAGGACCGCTGGCGGTAATAAACGGCGGAATGATATTCGTCGCTCCCATCTCAGCCGCAGCCGCGATCTGAGGATTGGGCTGCGGCACCTGCGGGCTGGTCGGGCTCGGACTCGTGCCCAGCGTGGCGGGCTGAGAATGGCAGGAGCCGCAACTGGTGCTGTTGAATCCCGGCCCCAGGCCGCCGTTGCCCTGCGGCACGTCAGGCACGGGTTCATCTTCGATGAACTGCGAAATGCCGTTGGCAAAGGCAGCTTGCTCGGTCGCATTCAGGGTGGGATAAAATCCTCCTGCGTTGGCCGGACCAGGCCTTGGGCCTGGATCTCTTGGCCCATCACTGGCGACGCTGGCTGTAATCAAAACGAGCGCGAGCACAAGTGTTTTCAACCCGAGCATGGTCTACTCCTTTGAGTTTCGAATACGCACATGCAAGTCGTGCAGGCACACTCCCGGCGTTAACGCCGGGATCGTTATGAAGCGGCGCAGGCTCGCGAACCCAGTGGGCTGGGGTAGCCATGAGAACGGGAGGCAGATTAATTTTGTGCGTTCGCTCGGCCAGAAGGATCATCGAGCGCAGGCCAGAGTGCGAGGGCGCATTTTCCATCCGCAGGCTGGGAGATTAGAAAACTATGAAAGACAACTTAGTACTGAAACAAAGCTCCGTCAAGGGCCGGAAGTGCACGCATGATTCCTCGCAGGTACACCAAACCGGGCCAGCAGAAGGCCATTCGGCGGGAGGCCAACAGTACAACGAGCGCTCGCGATTTATGAGATAGTGCAAGGAACATTTTCGCGAGGAGTGGCGATGGGTGAGGTCGGGAACACGACAAGGCAGCGCGGCCAACTGCGCGCTATCGCGTGGCTGCGCTGGCGGCTGTTCGTGAACGCGCTGCGCTCCACGCGCGACAAAATGGAATTGCTCTCGCAGATCATCGTCGGCGTGGCCTTCGCCATCGGCGGGCTCGGCGGCGCGCTCGGCATGGGCATCGCGGCCTACTGGATGATCTCGGCGGCAAGGCCGGGGCTGCTCGCGCTGCTGTTCTGGTTCGTGACCATTTTCTGGCAACTCTTTCCGATCATGGCGACGGCCTTTACCAATAATCCCGATTCCAGCGACTTGCTGCGCTTTCCTCTTGGTTATCGCTCATATTTTCTGGTGCGCTTGGCCTATGGATCGTTCGATCCAGTAACCGCCCTGGGCAGCCTGTGGATCCTTGGAATTCTGCTGGGTGTGGTGTTTGCCAAAGCCTCGTTGTTGCCTTGGACTCTCCTCGTGCTGCTCACCTTCGGTGCGTTCAACTTGCTCTTCATGCAGATGGTATTCGCCTGGGTGGAGCGCTGGCTGGCGCAACGCCGCACTCGCGAAGTGCTGGGCATTGTGTTTGTTCTGCTCATGCTGAGCCTTCAACTCATCGGGCCGCTGACAGGATACTTTGGCCGCCGCGCGGGGCCGGGGGTTCGGAGATTCGCTGATGCGCTGGCCTCGGTGCAGGGGATTTTTCCTCCGGGCCTCGCCGCCGATGCCATCGCGCAGGGTTTGTATTCGGAATTTAAGATTGCCTTTAGTTCGTTTGGCCTGCTGTGCGCATTTCTTTTGATCATCGGGTACTTCCTGCACGTGCGCTTGCGGGGGCAGTATCGTGGGGAAAATCTGAGCGAGGTTGCCGCTGTCTCCGCGCAGCCGCGAGATCGGTCGCTGCGCCTGGGTTGGGTGCTTCCCGGATTCGCCACGCCGGTGGCGGCGGTCTTCGAAAAAGAAATTCGTTATCTCTCGCGCAGTGGCCCCATGCTGCTGACTTTGATCATGCCGCTGTTTGTGCTAGTGGTCTTTCGCCTGGGACCGATGAGCGCCGGGCACCCCGCGCGCGGCTTTCTCTCGCGCACCCCGGACACCGCCTTTCCCGCGGCTGCCGGTTACACGCTGCTGATGCTCACGAACCTGGTCTACAACAACTTTGGCGGAGACGGAGGCGGCATCCAGTTTTTTTACGCGTCACCGGTGCGCTTTCGCGAGATTGTACTGGCGAAAAACCTTACTCATGCCAGCATTCTGGCCGTGGAAACGCTGATCGCGTGGATCGGCGTGAGCTACCTCTACGGCCGCCCCCGGCTCGAAGTCGTAATCGCAACGCTGGCCGGCCTGCTCTTCGCCGCGCCGCTGAATTTTTCCGTGGGCAACCTGCTTTCGCTCTATTCGCCGAAGAAATTGGATTTCTCCCGCTTCGGCCGGCAGCGCGCCGCGCAAGTCACAGTGCTGGTCAGCCTAGGCTTGCAGATCGTAGTCGTGGGCCTGGGCGCAACCGTATTCTGGATCGCCCACCACTACGGAAATTTCTGGATTGCAACGTTGATATTGCTGGCGCTGGCGGGAGTTTCGCTTTCGGTCTATTTCATGATTCTGAATCGTGTGGATGGCATCGCGCTGCGGCGGCGGGAGACGTTGATGGCGGAGTTATGCAGAGCGTAACGGCTGCCCTAGGATGTTACGTGGCGCTCACGCGAATTTGAAAGCTACAGGAGCTCGTTCGCCCCGATGGGGCCAAGCGCGATCAGCCATTCTTTCCCAGCCACAGGTGCCAGAAAAATAGGGCGACATAACTGGCGGCCAGAAAAGAAAACAGCAGGGTTAAGAGAGCATGGCCTACGGCGAATGCGGGGCCCTTGGGCCAGTCGGTGTGCGTAAAGTAAATCGCATCCACGACAATTCGAGTGCTCCAGTACACCCCGATGAATGCGGCAAGTCCCAGCGCAGCGCGATCACCCCGGAGCAGTTCCGCATGCAGCGCCAACGTCAGAGTGCCAAAAGCAACGATGGTCAGCACCGTGAATCCGCCCTGAACCCAGAGTAGTTTTCTGTTGAGTGGTATCAATGGCTGCAAATCCTGCTTCCAGTGGAGTCGATACGGCACTTGGAAGCTGGCGAAATAGAATCACAAAGTGCCCTGCACCTGCCCACCATAGGTCGATGTCGAAGAGCCGCTGCACGAATGGATTCGTCATAACGCGTGAATCGCCTGCATGAACGGCAGTATGACACGCAGCACAAACCATGGGTGAAACAGCCCAAAGACGGGTACCGTGAGGAACACGGCCATGAAAAAACACCCCCGGGACCCCTGCCCGAGCCCCCAGCGATGGCCGAAGCACGAACGCTCGATGATCACTCCCGCGCCTTGCAGCAAGAAATATAGGGTCGGCAGGCCATAACCGGCGCGAGCGGGCAGCGAGATCACCAAATCGTGGATCACGCCAGACACCGCGAAGACCAGCAATCCAGCCATGTTTGGGCCCAGCCTTCGATAGAACGGGCGAAAAATGAATTCATGAGCAAGTTGACGGAAGCCGAGGTTCCAACGTTTTCCCCAGAACTCTGCAAGTGACGTCGAACGAAGTGGCGCAGACATGATGGGTTCGGCTTTTACGCCGAGTCTCTGCCACAGCAAGGCGACGATCTGAAAAGTCCCGAAGTGAAGCAGAAGGATTAGACCGACCATGCCGATCCACCCGCGTAGAAGACTTTGGGCTTGCGGAATGGATCGAGCCACTCCCCAGAGCAAGGATGCTCCAACCATCGTTTCTAAGCTTGCCTTGATCCAGTTTGATGGCGCTGGCGGCACTACGGTTTGTCTCGCGTCTAGAAAAACATCGGCATCCATTCCCGGCCAAGCCAAAAGATAGGCCGCCGAGCGCCACGCGGAATGAGCGATTCGCAATCGCGCTTGCCACCACGTCAACCACTTCAAGCTGAAATAAATCGCGAACGACAAAATCCACATGAATACCCCAGGGCGCGAACCGATCGCGGCAAGCTATCGCCGTCAAGGGCAAGATCGAAATAGGAAGGCAACCCCAAGTCTCATAGCCAGAGTTGTGGCGGTCGCTCGAATACACACTGATCTTGTAACAGATGTCTTCGCCGGAAATAAGTGTCGATGAGGTGATTCGCGGCCGATCTGACAGCGGAAAATGCTGATGGCCGAATCGTGCCGGGGCGGGGCACCGGTGTCAAAACTTATCGCCATCGATAATCAACGGCATTGATCCCCGCTCAGTTCCCCAAAAGCCCTCAACGTCCATCAGATGGCAATGGCTGCCTTCTTGGCCAACGGACTCGCTCAGATCCGCGCAGATTCGAGACAGGGCTTTAAGCCCGAGCTGGTTCCCAGTGATTTCTATTTCACCTTTGCCCGAGATGGCTAACTTGAGCTTTGCGCCGTCCGGGCGCAGATCATTCGCCGGCTTCGACAGGAAAACTCCCCGATGCTTTTCTGGCCTCACTTCTTTTCAGGATTCGCCAGAAACCTATACCCCACGCCGCGGACCGTGAGCAGGTGGCGCGGCTGCGCGGGGTCGTCTTCGATGTAGCGGCGCAGGCGCACCATGAAGTTGTCGATGGCGCGGGTGTCGGTGTCTTCGTGCAGGCCCCAGACTTCTTCGAGAATCTGTTTTCGCGAAACTATTTTTCCGTCGTTGCGCACCAGGTAGCGCAGTAGTTCCGATTCCATCACCGTCAGGTGAATTACATTGTTGGCGGTGCGCAGTTCGAGGGCGCCGAAGTCGAAGGTTTTGCCGCTGAAGGAAAATATTCCGAAGTCGCTGACTTCGGTGGATCCGGCTCCAGCCTGAGTTGCTGACGCATTTTCCGTCGGCTGGCCGGCCCGCATCCACTGGCTGCGGCGCAATAGTCCCTGCAGGCGCGCCAGCAGGATCGAAAGATCGAAGGGCTTGGGTAAATAATCGTCGGCACCGGCGGCGAAGCCCTTCAGCACATCTTCGGGACGGCTGCGCGCCGTGAGCATCAGCACCGGAACATAATTTCGGGCCGCGCGCAGTTCGGAAACTACGCTGAAGCCGTCTTTGCCCGGGAGCATGATGTCGAGCACGATGGCGTCGAAATTTTCTTTCTTATCGAGCAGGCGCTCGGTCGCGGCCTCACCATCGCCCACGACCTCGGCGGAGTAGCCCTCCGCTTGCAAATTGAAGCACAGCCCCTGTGCCAGGTGCGCCTCATCTTCGACGACCAGAACGCGGCTCATGCCGTCAACCTCGGCAGTTCGATGGTGATGGTGGTGCCCTTGCCCTCGCCGGCGCTATCGGCGGAAACTTTGCCGCCATGTTTTTCAGCGATGGCTTTCACGATGAACAGGCCGAGCCCGGTTCCCTTCACGTGCGCCAGCGAGCGGTGGTTCACGCGGTAGAAGCGCTTGAAGATGCTCTTCATATCGTCGGGGGGAATGCCGACGCCGTGATCGCACACGCTCAGCACGACGCGCTTGTCGTCGGGCAGGGCGAGGCGCACGCGCACGTCCACGCGCTCGCCGGAATATTTAATGGCGTTGTCGAGCACATTGAAAACGGCGGTGCGCAAGTCTTCGCCGCTGCCCAGCACGCGGGGGCCGGCGCCGTTGCTGGAAGGTTCTTCATAGTGCAAAGCCTCGGGCGGCAGATGATGCCGAACCCGCGCCGCCTCCATGCACTCGCGCACCAGTTGACGGAAGTCGACCGTGGATTTTTCCCGGCCGGCTTTTTTGTCGCCGGCGCGGCCGGCGCGCAGCACTTGCTCGACGGTCTCGGTCAGGCGATCGGTATCGCTGAGCATCAGGCGGTAGAATTCTTGCTTCTGCGCCTCGGGTAATTCGCGGCGCTGCAGGGTCTCGAGGTGCAGGCGTATGGAGGCGACCGGCGTTTTCAATTCGTGCGTTACCGAGTTGATGAAGCTATCGTGCTGCTCGCTGCGGCGAATCTCGCGCAGCAGGAAAGTGGTGTTCACGATCATTCCAGCGATGATCAGCGCGAAAAAGACGATGCCGAACAACAGCAGCACGCCCTCGCGCCAGTTGAGGATGATCCAACCAACATTGAGCGCGACCGCCAGCGCCACCAGGCCAATGCCCAGGCAGAGAAAGAACACGATGGTTCCACGGCGGCTCGTGATGCGCATGGCTCAGGCTGATTTTAGCGCGTTCCGGTCGATGCGATGCAGAAGCAACGCGTTTCTCGGCGTCAAGGCTGATCCCGCTTCTTCATCTCTTCATAGAACTTCTGCAAGACATAGAACGCTTGTTTGCGTTGGCCGCGATCGGAGATCAAGCCTTTACGGTTGTAAAAATCCTGCACGCCCGCGAGCAAACGGCGTGGCGAACGAAAATCCATCAGCAACCAGGGGGTCATGCCCGCCAGCGCGGGAATCTGCCGCAGCATCTTGATCTGATGCTCGTAGACGTTGGCCTGGTACTCTTCGCTGAAGCGGGTTTGCGCGTCGCCATGCTTTCCATAAAGCGCGCCGGCTCCGAATTCGCTGACGATCACGGGCTTCTGGTAAGCGAACTTCCAGTGAATCGCATCGGCGTCTTCGGGACGATGATCGTACCAGCCGACATATTCATTCAGGCCCAGCACGTCGAGAGATTGCCCGAGGGCATCGTCGAGCCGTCGCGTGCTGAAGTCGGCGGCCTGCGTGCGGTTCATGGCTGATGTGAGAAGCCGCGTGGAGTCGAGAGTACGGGCATATTCCGCCATCGCTTTCAGAAACTCCGTACGCTCGGGCTTGGGCGGGGTTTCGTTGGAGAGCGACCACAGAATTACCGCGGCACGGTCGTGGTCGCGCGTGATGACGTCGCGCAGTTGCGCTTCCGCATTTTCGAGCGTGGCCGGATTCTGCCACGCGATATCCCAATAGACCGGGACTTCCTCCCAGACTAAAATCCCCATGCGATCGGCGAGACGAATCATCGACTCGTTGTAGGGATAGTGCGCCAGGCGAACGAAGTTGCAGCCCAGTTCTTCTTTCGCCCACGCCAGCAAAATGCGGTCTTGATCTTCGGAGATAATGCGACCGCCATCGAAGGGAGCTTCTTCGTGCAAGTTGATGCCGCGCAGGAAAATCGGCTGGCCGTTCAGCAGAATCTGCGTGCCCCGAGTCTCGACGGAGCGGAAGCCGATTTGATCTTCGAGAGTCTCTGCGCCCGAGGAAATCAAAACGCGGTAGAGCTTGGGATGTTCGGGCGACCAGAGTTCTAATTTCGCCGGAAAATCAAATTCGGCTCGCCCCGCAGCGTCGGTGGTCAATTTCTTCTGGAAATTTAACTCAGGGATCTCTATGGAAACGGGCTGCGGCTGGCTGGCACCATTCAGCTGCACCCAGCCCGTAATCTCATTCGAAGAGCCCTTCGCCAGTTGCAAAACATAATCCTGGATGAATGTTTCGGGAACCTCGACCAAGTCGACGCTGCGCGTAAGCCCGCCGTAGTTCCACCAATCGCTGCTCAAGGCGGGCACGGCATCGACATGCCGGGCGTTGTTGACCTCTACAACAAGGCTGTTTTGACCCTCGAGAATCTTGCCCGTCACTTCGAAAATGAACGGCGTGAAGCCGCCTTCGTGTTCGCCGATTTTCTCTCCATTCAGATAGACGCGAGCTAAATAGTTTGCCGCTCCGAAATTCAAAAAGGTTTTGACGCGGTCACGCTTGTGATAGGAAAAATAGCGTTGATACCAGATCGGCCCTTCGTAGAAGAGCAGTTTCTCCCGCTGCGTGTTCCAGTCGCCGGGGACCTTCAGCGTTGCGGAGGTGTCGAAGTCGTACTCGATCAGATCGCTGCGGTCTTTGGCCTTGCGATTTTCGTAGACGCGCGAATTCAGGCCGCTTTCGAAGGGATCGACAATCGCATTCCAGTTGCCGTCAAGATTCACGCGCGTGCGAGAGGGAATATCAGCGATCAGGTTGGAGGGCGCCGGCGCCGCGAGGGCGAGGGTCGAAAAGAGAAAGAAAGCAAGGCAAGATTTCATATGGTTTCGCTGCCCCCGGCATTCTCTTACAACTCTGCACAAAAACACAAAAGCCTCGATCCGTGAAGATCGAGGCCGAGGCTATCCAAAAACTGCGACCTAGTCGCCGGCCACCGAAACCTGCGGCAACGCTACCGTTACCAGCTTGCCGTTCGGAGTGGGCACGATGCCTTTTTCCAGGTCGGCGAGCTTGACGCGCTTGATGTCCCAGGCCAGGCCCAACTGTTTCAGAGCCCAGATGCCGTACCAGTTCATGTCGATTTCATACCATCGAAAGCCGTGCTGTGCCGCGGTGGGATGCGCGTGGTGATTGTTGTGCCAGCCTTCGCCGAAGGTGAGCAGAGCAACCCACCAACTGTTGGTCGACAGATCACGCGTGGTAAAGCGGCGCGTGCCCCAGGAGTGCGTGGCCGAATTCACTAGCCAGGTGGCGTGCAGTCCGACCACGGTGCGCATGAAGATGCCCCACATCAAAAACGGGAGCCCACCGATGGCGAGAAGAATCACGCCCAGCACAATCATCGGAACATAGTGATACTTGGTGATCCAGATGTGAAATTTGTCTTTGGCGAGATCGGGGACGTAACGAGCCAGCGTGGTGGTGTCGTGGTGCATGGACTTGCCCATGAGAATCCAGCCCATGTGCGCCCACCATTTCCCGTCAATGGGCGAGTGCGGGTCGCCATCTTGGTCGGAATACTGATGATGAATGCGGTGCGTGGCCACCCAGAAGATCGGCCCGCCTTCAAGCGCCAGCGTGGCGCAGACGGTCAGAAAATATTCCACCCACTTGGGAGTCTTGTAGCCTCGGTGGGTGAGCAGGCGGTGATAGCTCATGCCGATGCCGAGGCTGCCCGATACCCACCACAAAAACATGGCGACGAACAAAGCCTTCCATGTAAAAAAGAAGAGGGCCGCGATGGCGCCTACATGAAACAGGCCCATGAAGATCGCAGTCACCCAGTTGATTTCACCTTTTGCTGCTTGCCGTTTTTCCAGGCTTTCGAGTTCCATATCCAAGTTCGGCCCCATTCCTTCGTCTTGAGTTCGCGCGTTTTGAGTTCGTGACCGTCTTGAGTTCGCTACCGCACACTCCTAACCTATCAAAGGAAATAGGGTGATCACTGTAATAGTTGTGTAATAGCGGAATGCCCGCCGTTACGGAAGTAGCAGGAACGTCCCCGATGAGAAAGAACAAAGGACGCAGCGGAAGCCGCGCCCTTGGGCACTTCAGGCCGCGTTGCAGCCAGTGTTTAAGCGCTCTTCGGCATTTCCTGCATCATCGCCTTCATGCCCTCTTCCATTTCCGCCGGGGAGAGATCGCGCTTGTGAGTAGCGATCGACCACTTGTGGCCGAAGGGGTCGGCCAGCTTGCCGTAGCGGTCGCCCCAGAACATGTCGGAGACCGGCATGTCGATGGTTGCGCCCGCGCCGATGGCGCGATCGAAGGCGGAGTCCACATCCTCGACATAAATGTGCAGCCCCATGCCGGAGCCGCCGGTGGAGAGCGGCGACATGGACCCGTACTCGGGAAATTCGTCGGCTAACATGAAGAGAGAATCGCCGATGCGCAGCTCGGCGTGCATGATCTTACCGTCCGGACCTTTCATTACGCCTTTTTCTACGGCGCCAAAGGCCTTCTTATAAAATTCGATGGCGCGCGCGGCTCCGCGCACCGTCATGTAGGGAGTGAGAGTGTGGTAACCCTGCGGGATCGCTTGAACAGCCATGATTGGCCTCCTCTGGAAATTCGGGCGAGAAGGATTCTACAACATCCGTTGCGGTTGTTCGTAAAATGTCCGCCTTATGTAAGAAGGCAGCGAGCGCGCAGCGGGGGTGAGCTATGAGTCGGGCCGCCACTTTCGGCATTGTTGGAGGCTATGGCGCAGCCGGAAGAATGGTTGCGTCCGAACTGGTGAAGTCAGGCGCCGGCCAGATTCTTGTCGGTGGGCGCGATCTGGCCAAGGGGCAAGCTCTGGCATCGGAGTTCGATGGCCGGGTATCCGCGGCCCGCCTCGACGTCCTCGACAACGCTTCCTTGGACGACTTCTGCCGCCACTGTTCGATCATCGTCAACTGCGCCGGACCGGTTCTGGCGCTGCAGGACCGCGCGGCCCAGGCGGCATTGCGAGCGCGTTGTCACTACGTGGATGCGGCGGGCATGTCGCTGGTCAAGGAAGGCATGCTTCCGCACAACCGAGAGATCCAAGATTGGGGCTTGTCGTTTGTAATCTCTGCGGGATGGAATCCTGGTCTCAGCGAGCTTGTGCCGGTTTATGCCGATGCGCGGGCCAGAAGCAAGCTGGATGCGATCGAGTCGCTGAGTGTTTACCAGTCCGACTCGGGCGAGTGGTCGACGAATGCTTTGCGCGACGCTGTCCATTTCGTGCGCACTTCAGGGCTCCAACCTCCCGGTTACTTTCGCCAGGGCGAGTGGACGCGTATCAAAATGTCGGAGGCTTCGCGCCGGGTCGATTTGGGTGAACCCGTCGGCGCAGGCCGCTTCAGCTTAATCTCAACTCCAGAATTGAGTGAGGTCGGCCGAGGGCTGAAGGACTGCGATGTTTCCACCTACACGTATCTTTCGGGATTTCGAACCGTCGCGGCGGTGACGCTGATGGCTTTGCTTCCACTCCCGCAAGCGCTGAGCGTGCGCTGGTTCAGTAATATATTTCGGAGAAATCGTTTGCCGGTGGATGGTTTTGTCGTGGCTCGCGTGCTGGGAAGTTGTCAGGGAAGCAAGCTAGCCTTCACTGCCCAGATCGTTTACCGGGATCGCCGCGATTACTGGATTCACGGACTGGCGCTGGCCACCACCGCGCGCATGATCTTCGAAGGCAAAGCGAAGGCTGGGGTTCACTTTCTGGCCGAGGCGGTGGATCCGATCGCGTTCATGGCGGAGTTGCAGAAGGCTGGGGTTGAGCTGCTCGAAAATCTGGACGCTGATCGAAGCTAATCATGGGAACCAGCAGTCTTGGCTCGGGGGCGATACAGCTATGCCTCTTGGCAAAACATCCACCGTCGCGACACGGTTCTTTCGAGCCTTGAGGGCGCGTCGCGCTCTCTATCTGTATTTGTCTGGGAGCGCACTAATTGCCATCCCAAGCATAGCTTTGCGCGTTCAGGCTGTCCTCTTCCAGAGGCGGGCTCTTTCTGTTGTGTCCGTTCTTTCATGCCTACGTGTCGGTACAAGCTCCGAGGCTGAAGCTCTGTCGCAGACCCCGACGCTCAAGGCGGATGGCATGGGTCCTTACGGCGCGCCGGTCTGTGACGCTGACGCGTGCGAGCAATCGGGATATCGTACTCCGGTCTTTCCGACACTGTGCTAACGCGGGTCAGGAGAATCGGCAGCCAGAGTCTCTTTTCGACCTTGAGTTGGTGGGGGTCTCGCCTATGGAGCCTCGATGCGTACGTCAACTCAAGCCGGGGAAGGTCTCGTATCTCAGTTACACCTGATAGTCTCCACGCCGCACCTTGACCCACCTGACACTGTGGCAGGCGAGGTCACATCACCCGAGCACACCGGTGCAAGAGATCCCATTTTGAGTGGAGCGGAGAACCTAGCTTTTCGTGTGACCACTGCCCGTCGGTGGCCTGCTCAGAGCGTTGGCGTCGATTTCAGTCCCGAGGCTCCGAAAGAACTCGTGGACCATGCCTTCGATCTGCGGCCTCGCTGCTTGTGGTCTTTCGAAAGATGCCGTTCCTGGAATCAACTATTACCTGCTATCGAGGGACCACTTCACTCGAACCTTGCGCATAGGCGCGTTCAGAAAAATTTGGTGACGCCTTCCTCAAGCACCACGACGCGGTCCTTAATCCCAGCGGAGCGAGCTTCCTGCTCCAGCAGCAGTAACGGCTCATCGACGGGCTCGTGCGACAGGCGAAAAGTCCCGTAGTGCATGGGCACCATCCAGCGCGCGTTCAAGTCGAGGAAGGCGCGGGTCGCGTCGGCGGGATTGGTATGCACGTTGCGAAAACTTGCCGGGTTGTAGGCGCCGATGGGAAGCAGCGCCAACTCCGGCGAAAGGCGGCGTCCGATCTCGCGGAAACCGGCAAAATACGCGGTATCGCCCGCGTGGTACACCGAGTGCTTGCCCGACTGCAGCACGTAGCCGCCGTAGCCGCGGTGCGAGTCTTTAAGAATGCGAGCGCCCCAATGGCGAGAAGGAACGTGCGTCACCGACAAGCCGCCGTGGCGCGAACTCTTCCACCAATCCAGCTCGATGATCTCGGAGAAGCCCAAGTCGGAAACCAGATCGGTGACATGACTTGGAATAATGATGGAAGGCGACGTTCCGCGCACGCGCAAATTATTTTGCACAATCGCACGCAGCGAGGGCCGGTGAAGATGATCGAAGTGCGCGTGGGTGACCAGCACCAAGTCGATGGCCGGCAAATCGCGCACGCGCAGTCCGGGCCTGCGCAGGCGCTTCAACACGAAAAGCCAGCGCGCGAAGTTGGGGTCGATCATCACGCTCTTGCTGCCGATTTGCAGGAAGAAACTGGAGTGGCCAATGAAGGTCACGCCTAGTTCGCCGTTCGCAACCAGCCGCGGCTTGTGAGTCTGCCCACACAGAGGCGTGACCGCGGAGTGCCGCACCAATCGACCGAACTGCGAGGCGCGTTTGCGCAGTGCCGGACTATGAAGCGTGGCTTTAATCATCCAATGCTCTGAGTAATAGATGAAGGCTGTGGCTTGCCGGCTCTATTTTAGTGCAGTCCGGCTTAGAACGCCCGTCAATCGTGTAGGTTGCGCGTGACCATTTCGATTCCGCGGCGGGATCGGATTAGAATCGTCACAGGAAGCTTTCAGCTTTCAGCCCGTTCGACCTAAGGGGAGGACTTAGAGATTAGTGTTCGCGCGAGGAACGTCTCCGCCGCACGGCTTCAACCCGTGATTGCTTTTGGATTATGGTGGAGCGGCTGGAAAGTGTGCGTGGAAACTCAGCCGTCCCTACGGGAGTGGTTCCTCTTTCCCCGCTTCCCCCAGCGCCAGAGGCGCTGGGCTATTATCAGTCGCCCCTCCGGGGCGGATGCGCGACGCCGGATCGGCTGAATGCTGAGTGCCGAATGCTGAGGGTGATCTTCTGCGACTCTACCGCCGGGAAGTATTCACAATCCAGCGCGAGCGCGGAATCTCGCGCTTGCCTTCATCGTCGAAGTAGAAGTGCATTTCGTGATCGGACTTCGCGCCGGCCACCGACTTATCGGCAGCGCCGTTGAAGCGCGGAGCGCAGCCCGCCGCCGGCAGCGGCGCTTTCGTCGTATACATCGATTCTTTCAGCGTAGTGCCGCTCGGCGCCCGAGCCACCACAAAGACTCCGAAAGGATTTCCGTTCACGTAAAAAACACCAATGTAGTCGGCGACCATCGGCCCATCATCGGAAACCGGCAGCCACGCCAGCCGCATCGGCCCGGCGATTTGCGCGCCCGCGCTCCAGGTCCCTCCGCCGTCGGAGGAGGTCACGAAACCTACATCCAACTGGCACGTCTTTGCCACGCAATTCGAGACCGGATAGTAGTAATAGACAAGGGTCATGTGCGCGGTGCTGCCCGAGGTTGTGGGATCAATGCCGATGCCGGGCAGAAAGTGATCGACCGTGCTGGTGGTCGGATCGATGGGAATGCGCGTCACCGCGCTCCAAGTCTTGCCATCGGACGACGAACTCATGACGATGTCATTCGAAGCGCAACTCTTTCGGAAGCGGCAATCCGACCACGCCACAAATACCTTGCCCGCGCCGGCGATACTCGCAGAACGCAGATTGGGATTTCGTGTGCCGCCGGCGTCGAGGTGGCTATCGATGCTGGCAATCACCTGGCTCTTGCCCCAGCTCCTGCCGCCGTTGCTGGAACGGAACACGTCGATGCCACCGCCTTGAAGAGGAACGATCACGGTGCCGTTGGGCTGCACTAGCGGCTCACCGCCGAGCCCGCCCGCATGATCGGACGAAGCCAGCCCCTTGCTCCAGGTTTGGCTGCCATCGCTCGACACGCTCATCAAAACATCGCCGCTGCCGTAAGCCTGATCCCACTCGGTGTAGCAGTTGCCATAATAAGGACTCGTGGGCGTGTTATTGCATACGGTCCAGTTCTTGTCGTCGAGATAAGTGTTGTCGATGTGGATGGGATTTGGCCCAAGTCAAGCCGTCGGGCGAACGGCTCACCGCAACATCGCCAAGGTATTGAGCGCTGCCGTTCAGCCCCACCAGCGGCAGCGTCGAGATCAACCACTGGCCGTGCTTGGCATCGTCGGGCCACCGAAGGGTCGGCGGCCGCCCGTAAGTTCCGCCTTGATAATTCACGGTGAATCCCGGGAGGCTGCCATATTTCCAGCTGACGCCGTCGGTGAAGTGGAAAAGCCGACATCGGCGCTGCCCCAGCCGATCGACCCCGGCCGGCGCCCCACGTGAAATGCGCTTACGATGGTGTTGCCCCACGCGAAAGTGTCAGGCTCGACTTCGGTTTTGTGATCGCTGTCTTTATTCGTGAACGTGTCCACGCTGATTCTCGCCAGGGTCGATTGCGCGTGGGAAGGGGAAACGAACGCCAGCGGCATGGCAAGCATCACAGCGGTCAGCAGAAAATTTCGGCACAAGCTGCCCAGCTGTTTCTTCATAAGGAGTTTTCCGTCGATCCCCCGGAACTATAACCCGATAGTTGATCGAGTGTCGAATGTGAAGATTCCTGCATTCGGTGGCTAGGAACTTGGGAGACGAGCTGCCGGAACGCGCGTGGCGAAAGAATTTCGCGCGTGCCCAGAGTGACTTTGCTTGACCTCGATCCTATGGCTCATATCTAATCCGAAAGGCTCTTTCATCCGAGGAGAAGTGCAGAAATGCGAGTCGCTTTTTTGGGTTTGGGAATTATGGGCCACGCCATGGCCACGAATCTGGCCAAGGCGGGGCACGAAGTCACGGTGTGGAACCGCACGCCCGGCAAACAGGTGGAAGGCGCGGGCATGGCGCCCACGCCGGCGGCGGCGGCGCAGGGCGCGGAAGTGGTCTGGTTATGCGTCTCCGATACGGCCGCGGTTGAGAAGGTAATGTTCGGGCCTGAGGGCGTGGAGCAGTCGCTGGCGGAAGGCTCGGTGATCGCGGACTCCAGCACGATCTCGCCATCTTCGACGGTGCAGTTTGCCGAGCGCGTTCGTACCCGCGGAGCTTCTTATGTGGATGCGCCCATGACCGGATCGAAGATCGGCGCGGCCAATGCGACGCTGATTTTTATGGTCGGCGGAGAAGAAGCGAGCATTGATCGGCTGGGTCCGCTATTTGCCGCCATGGGCAAAAAAGTTTTTCGCATGGGCGAGACTGGCAAAGGACAGGCCACCAAGCTGGCCATGAATCTGCAAATTGCCCTCATCTTCGAGGGCTTTGCGGAGGCGCTTACCCTCGCCACCAAGCTGGGCGTGGATCCGCAGCAACTACTGTCTTTGATCGACTCGACCATGGTGCGATCCGGCGTCGTCGAATACAAAGGGCCGTTCGTGCTGCGGCGCGACTTTACGCCCAATTTTCCTCTGCGCCTCATGCACAAAGATATTCGTCTCGCCCTCGCCGCGGCCAAAGAAGCCCGCGTAAAATTACCCGCGCTCGAAACTGTGGAGGAGATTTACGAGATGGCTACCGAAGATGGCCATCAGGATCTCGACTACGCCGCCACGTTGACTCTGCTCGAAAAGTGGGCTGGAGTGCAAGTGAAAGGCGAAGCGGCGTAAGCTGGCTCTGCGCATCTGGAGATCGCCGCCGCTGTGCTAAGCGCGGAACTTAATAAGCCAGCAAAATGCGCAGATCGCGGATGTTATTCCCGGTGGGCCCGATCTCGATGGCATCGCCCAGCGCACGGAAAAACGGGTAGGCGTCGAACTTCTTCAGCGCGGCGCGCGCGTCGAGTCCGGCGGATCGCGCGCGCGCGATCGTACCTCCATCCGCAACCGCCCCGGTGGCTGGGCTATTTCCATCCACGCCATCGGTTCCAGCGCTGAGCACGGTGATGTCCTCTCCCGCAATCTTTTCGGCGCAGGCCAAGGCGAACTGCTGGTTGCGTCCGCCCACGCCGCCATTCGTTACCTTGACCGTCACCTCTCCGCCTGAAATGAGGCACACGCGCCCCGTTTTTTTTCTCAACTCTCGCAACTGTTGCAACAAGTAATCCGTTGCCGGAGCGTAGTCCCAGTCGTCGCAGGAATTATCCACGTAAACCACGAAAGCGGCTTCCTTGGCGGCTACGCCCGCCTGCTCGATGGCCGTCTGGTTCGAGAGAATCGTCCACCAGCGCGAACGGGTGAAGGCAGGATCGTCGGACTTCGGCGTTTCCTCCAACGCGCGGCGCTCAAAAAGCTCGCGCGCCGATTGCGGAAGCTGCGGCAAGAAACCGTGCTTCTCGGCAATGCGATAACAATCCTCGACCGAGGTTGAGTCCGGCATGGTCGGGCCGGATGCGAGTGCGTCGGGGGTTTTATCGGGGACGTCCGACAGCAGCAGCGAAACCTGTTGCGCCGGAAACGCGGCCTGCGCCAGCCGTCCGCCCTTCACCGCCGAGAGGTGTTTGCGGATGGCGTTGATTTCGGCGATGGGCGCGCCGCAATGCACCAGGGCGCGATACGTTGCGATCAAATCGTCGAGGGAGATTTCGTCGTCGATGGGCTTTTCGACGATCGAGGAACCTCCGCCGCTGAGCATAAAAATCACCAGCGAGGCTGCGTTGTGCGCACCCACCATTTTTCGAATGGCATTGGCCGCATGCACGGATTCGGCATTGGGCATGGGATGCCCGCCGCGAAAATAACGAAAGCCCCGCACCTGGTTCGGCGGATCGACGGGGCAGGCCACAATGCCATCGAAGGAAGCCTCGCCTACGCGCTGCGCCAGCGCCTCTGCCATGGTATGCCCCGCCTTGCCGAGGGAAATCACCAGCACGCGCGAATAGGCCTGCAGATCGTAAAGATCTTTGCAGACGCGCAATACCCCGCGCTCACAATAGAGTTGTCGCGCAAATGCCTGAGCGATCGAAGTCTCTTCGAGAGCGTGGCGAAATATTTCGCGCGCCACGCCGCGCATCTCTCGAAACTGCGATTCGCGATCGGAGTCTATGTCCATCGCAGGAGATTATATAGAGCGGCTTTCAGCTTTCAGCCAGTCAGCCATCGGAGCAAAAACTCAAATGGGGTCAGCATAAAGAAATAAGTGGGGATTGAGGTGACCTAACGGAAAGCCGACAGCTGAGAGCCGAGAGCTTCTTTCACCCAGGCTTCAATCGTCTCCCGCAACTCGCGCAGGCGGCCTTCGAAGAAATGATTCGCGCCTTCGATCAAAACCAGTTTCTTAGGCAGTGCCAGCGATGCCACCAGAGCTTCCAATTGCGGCCGGGGACCGAAGGGGTCACGCGCGCCGCTGACGAAAAATTTCGGCTTCACGCAATCCTGCAGAAATTCGAAGGTGTAGGCTCGTGGCGCTTCGGTTTCGCTAGCCACAGGAACCACGGGCGTTCCCAAACCGATCAGCGCTCGCACGCGAGCATCCTCGCAAGCCGCCCGCATTCCAACGGCAGCGCCGAAAGAAAATCCGGCAAGAATCAAGGGCTGATGAAACTCCGCGTCCATCCAGTCGAGCGCGGCGCGCACATCCTCGACTTCGGCAACGCCGTTGTCGTGCTCGCCCTGGCTCAGTCCGGCGCCGCGAAAGTTGAAGCGCAGCACGGGAAATCCGAAACTGTTTAGCGCCTTCATGGTATGGAATACGACTTTGTTGTGCAACGTTCCGCCGAAGAGCGGATGTGGATGGCAGACCACCGCCGCGTGGGATGCATTCTCCGCGCCGGCGTTGAGCAGCGCTTCCAGCCGTCCCGCCGAACCGGCGAGAAAGAGCGATTTGATGGTGGAATTGGGAGCGCTCACGCCTTTCAGAGTACAGGATCGGGGACGGAATTCCTGGCCATTTCTGCATTGCAGAAAGCGCGTAGTTTATCCTGCTGCCATGGATGCTATCACGCTCACTCGTCAACTCGTCGACATCGAATCTATCTCGGGCAACGAAGCCGCCGTCGGCAACTACCTTTACGGAGAGCTTTGCCGAATCGGCTACCAGGCCCGCCGCATTCCGGCGGAAGGCGACCGCTTCAACATCTATGCCACTTCGCCGGAGCAAGCGCATCCCGAAATCGTTTTCTCCACGCACATGGATACGGTGCCTCCTTTCATAACTTCGTCCGAAGATACGGAGCGCATTTATGGCCGCGGCTCGTGCGACGCCAAAGGCATCATCGCGGCGCAGATCGCGGCGGCCGAACGCCTGCGCCAACAGGGGATTTATGCAGGCCTGCTGTTCTTAGTGGGGGAAGAGCGCGACAGCCGGGGCGCGAAATTGGCCAACGAATTCGCCGCCTCGCAGGGGATCAAGTGCAAATACTTGGTGAACGGCGAACCCACCGAGAATCGCATCGCGCGGGCCTCGAAGGGAACGCTGCGCGCAGAGGTCATTGCTTCCGGCCGCATGGCGCATTCGGCTTATCCGGAACTTGGCGACTCAGCGATCGACAAGCTCATTGCGGCTCTTGGGCGTTTGCGCGCGATGCCTCTGCCGTCCGATCCGGAGATCGGCCCCTGCACGCTGAATATTGGATTGATTGACGGCGGCCGCGCGCCTAACGTGATTCCCGATCGCGCTCACGCCGATTTGCTTTATCGTCTGATCGGCCCCACGCAAGCGTTGCGGCGGCAGATTCTGGAGACTGCCGGCAAGGAAGTTAGAGTTGAGTTTCCATTGGAACTTCCTTTCCTGCGCCTACGCACCCTTGACGGCGTACCTACGATGATCGCTGCCTTCACTACCGATATTCCGTCACTCACTAATTGGGGGCAGCCGGTGCTGATTGGGCCGGGATCGATTCACGTGGCGCATACGGATGGCGAGTATATCGAGAAGAAGCAGCTTGCGGAGGCGGTTGATTTGTATTGCTTGATCGCGAAGGGGCTGGTGTGAGAATCGCTTCTGGCTTCCGGCCGCCCGTGAGTCGTTACCTGCCGCAAGCCTCCATACTCTAATGGTGCATAGTTTAGTGATGGCGAAGATATTTTCGGCGAAATGATGGAGGGTGTCGCGGCGATGAAAAACCACCGCGAGGGCAAGTTTACGTTGCGCAGCTACAAGGTAGATATGGCGCCGCTGCCTGAGGTGGATTCCAAGTTGCTTCGCGACACCCGCAAGAAGGTTCATTGCTCGCGAGCCGTGTTTGCCCGCAAACTGCACATCAACGAGAGAACGCTGGAGAAATGGGAGCAGGGCCGGGCGAAGCCGAAATCCTCAGGCAGTCGTTCTTGTGCTTCTTGTACGCGAGTATCCAGATACGCTGGCGCGGCTGGATGAGGTTGCGACGGGGTAGCGAAAGCCTCGGCTCACCTCGCCGTAGTTCAACTTCTGACAGCTTTCCCAATTCTGTTCTTAGCAGCTTTCCGAACTGACGCCGTCCATCTTCACCTAATCCCCTAGCACAATGCCAGCGGTATACTCCATCCAGCAAGGGCGACAGTTCCGCGGTCAAGCGTGGCGAGGCCGATCGACCCCTTCAACCTTGCCAGAGACGCGTCGGTCTTGATTGGACTGACGTCGAGCAACGGAATAGCTTCCACGCAGACACGGGCGCTCGTACATAGCACCAATCGAAACTGAAATTCTTCGAGTTGGCGTTAGAAAAGGGATGTCCCGACGAAGAACCTTCTCCGCTGTTGGGGGTCCGCCTGCACAAGCGGTGGCCTGGCTGGATCGGTGGCCTCCTAAACCAGTTCGAGGAGTACCGCGGAGCGGTCGCGAAAGAACCGCCCCATGCGATCGACCCCTTCAACCTTGCCAGAGACGCGTCGGTCTCGACCGTGGCGATTGAGGTCGCGAATGCATCGCCGAAAAACAGTTCGGGCAGCGGGCATCAACCCCTCGAAGCACGAATACCTTTCGAAGAAAGGAGAGGAACTCACGGGCTCTCTGCGGCGTTTCGAGACTCTCCATTCCCTCGATGCGTTGAGTCGCGACTCACTGACCGACAAGCAAGCAGATACAGCGTTTCAGCCATGCGATGCTACTTCAATGCGGATTCTCCAGTCTAGGGATGGTTCTCCGGCCTCTGTGGTGGTGGCGAAGGCGGTCGATCAAATATTTTGGAAGAGGACTTGGCCTACAAGCGTTCGGGAATCAAATCCCAGGGCTCTGATTCCTTATATCACGCTCTCCTCTCCCCGTGGATTTACACTTAGAGCCATGACCACCACGACCCTCAACGCCCTCTCGCGCGCTTCTTCCGCTTACCTGCGCTCCGCGATGCATCAGCCGATTCAGTGGCATGAGTGGGGCGAGGAAGCTTTTGCTGCCGCGCAGCGCGAGAACAAGCCGATGCTGCTCGACATTGGCGCGGTGTGGTGCCACTGGTGCCATGTGATGGATCGCGAGTCTTACGACGATCCGGAAGTTGCTGCGATCGTGAACGAACATTTCATTGCGGTGAAGGTGGATCGCGATGAGCGGCCGGATATCGACAGCCGCTATCAGGCTGCTGTGAGCGCGGTCAGCGGGCAGGGGGGATGGCCGCTTACGGCGTTTCTCACTCCCGACGGCAAGCCGTTTTATGGCGGCACTTATTTTCCGCCGAGCGATGGCTACGGGCGTCCCAGCTTTAAGCGCGTGCTGCTCAGCATTGCCAACGCCTACAAAGAAAAAAACGGCGACGTGGTGGAGCAGGCGCAGATGGTCGAGCGCGCGATTGCGCAGGCGGAGTCGTTTACCGGGCGCAGCGGGCGGGTTTCCGCAGGCATCATTGCTGCGATTCAGAAGTCGGCGTTAAGCATGTTCGACGCGCGCAATGGAGGGTTTGGGCAGGCGCCGAAGTTTCCGCATCCTTCGGCGTTGGATTTGTTGATTGAGCGGTATGCGAGAGTCGGAATCCCCACTTCTCGCGCAAGAGGCACGCGAGAAATGGGGCACCCAGATTATCTTCACTCCGACGATCCTACCAACGACTCGCGGCTTCGCAATGTGATCGTCACTACGCTTGAGCACATGGCGAATGGCGGAGTTTACGATCAGCTGGCCGGTGGTTTTCACCGCTACTCGGTGGACGAGCGTTGGGTCGTGCCGCACTTCGAGAAGATGTGCTACGACAATTCCGAACTGCTGAAGAATTATGTGCACGCTTATCAGGCGACAGGGTCGGAGTTTTTTGCAGGGGTGGCGCGAGACATTATCCGCTGGATGGACGAGTGGTTGAGCGACCGCGAGCGCGGCGGCTTTTACGCTTCGCAGGATGCCGATATTTCCATGGACGACGATGGCGATTACTTCACCTGGACGTTGGACGAGGCGCGGGCTGTGCTGACGGAAGAAGAAGCGCAGGTGGCGGCGCTGCATTACGACATCAATGAAGTGGGCGAGATGCATCACAATGCGGCGAAGAATGTGCTCTTCGTGCGCGCCCCCTTGGAAGAGATTGCTGCACCGATGAATCTGAGTACTGATCGGGTGCGGGAGTTGCAGGCATCGGCGATGAAAAAAATGTACGCCGCGCGATTGCAGCGGCCCACGCCTTACGTCGACAAAACGGTATATGTGGGATGGAACAGCATGTGCGTGACGGCGTATCTGGAGGCGGCTCGCGTGCTGGGGCTGGAGGAGGCGCGGCATTTTGCGCTGCGCTCGCTGGACCGCATTCTGGCTGAAGCTTGGAAGGCTAATAGTGGAGTCGCAAACCGCGCGGACGAGGCGCCCGCGGCCGCATGGGCATCGGCCACTCCGGCGTCGGCCGCGCGGTTGCTGCATGTGGTGGCTTACTCCGATCCTGCTGCGGAGGATCGCGAGGTCTCCGGCTTGCTTGAGGATTACGCCGCTACTGCGCTGGCGTGCCTTGACGCCTATGAGGCTACGGCCGCGCTGAGCTATTTCAAATTTGCGCAGGCTATCGTCGATGCCATGATCGCCAAGTTTTTCGACGTGGTCTCTGGAGGCTTCTTCGACGCCGAGCCGGCTGCGGATGGCAAAAGCCTCGGCGTGCTTTCCACGCGCCGCAAGCCGCTGCAGGATTCCCCGACACCGGCGGGCAATCCGATGGCCGCGATTGCGCTGCTGCGGCTGCACCACTACACGGGAGACGCGGCCTATCGCAATAAGGCGGAGGAAACACTGGAAGCCTTTGCGGGCACGGTCGAGCAGTATGGAATTTTTGTCGCGACCTATGGCATCGCCGTGATTCATTTCCTGGAGAGTCCGGTGCAGGTGGTGGTGATCGAAGACCATGAAGCGGTGCAGTCAGCCGATGCCTTGGCGAAGGTCGCTATCGCACCGTTCGGCTTCAACAAGAGCACGCTGAGGCTGGAAGCCAGCCAGGCCATGGCTGAAAATCTGCCGCCCGCGCTGGCGGCCACCATCCCGAATTTACCCATGTTGAACTCCGGAAAATCGTTCGCCGTTCTCTGTTCCGGTTCGTCCTGCCAGCCTCCGATCAGCGATGCCTCGGAGTTGCAGGGCGCTTTGCAATCGGCCCTTCGGAGGACCGCATAGGGTCTGTCATCCTGAGAGCCTGAGACTTTTTTACTGCGTTGCGAGGTGGGGCGGGGACTGGGCAATCGAGAAGCGGGAGCATCCGAGCCAGAGCTCAAAGCGGTGCGCTTGCGGGTGCCGGAGCGGCGGCAGATGGCGATGGTCGGGCAGGGCACCGACGCCAGGAGAGCGCGGGGTTCCGCTGGCTGCGCGGGGGAGTCACGGTGAATCACCGCCTGCCATCGGACTTCCGCGGCGATCACGGAGCGGCGCTGGATCCGCTGTTCACGCGGGTGATCGCGTCGCTCGTGCACAGGAGCTGGTGCGGAGGAGAAGCGGCGACGGCTGGAGCAGGCGCTCGCACAGTGGCCGGAGCTGAAGGGGAAGCAGGCGGAGACGGCGCGCAAGGCGGGACAAGGCAAGAGTGGGCAAGGGATTCGCGACCAAGAGCCGCGGGTGGCAGCAGCGATAGGGAAATGCGGGTGATGAAGATGCCAAATGGAGGCTTCCACCCGGGGTGCCAGGTGCAGTTGGCGACCGACACGGAGAGCCGCGCCATCGTGGCCGTGGAGGCCAGCAGCGAAGGCTCGGACTCGGGGGGGTGAGCGCGCCCCTGCGGAAGCAGGTGGAACAGCGCAGCGGCGGCAAGGTGGAACAGCACTTACTCGACGGCGGTTACCTGCGCGTGGCCGAGCGGACCGAGGGATCATGCTTTTTGTTGCCGCCGGCTAAAATCATGGTTCCTAGCTTGGCTCAGAAGCACATGGAAAAGAAAAGGATTTTGGAGGTCTCCGAGCGGTCAGGCCGCAGAATCCCCCTATACCATCAGCACGGCATCGCGTTGGAAAGTGCGCGGCACGCAGCAGAGTGTCCGAATTGAATCTGGCTCTCCGCCCCTGAAGCCTGGCTGAAACTCGACATGAGATAAAATGCTACCCGCACAATCTTTTGAACTTGCAGCGGCATTCCTGCGCAGAACGGAAGAGGACACCGATGTCGAGAAGGGCTACATCCCTGGTTGCGGGAATTCTTGCTCTCGCATGCGCCTGCACGACTCGATCGCTGGGGCAATCCCCCGACGACTGGCCCTACTACGGGCACGACGCAGGCGGGATGCGCTATTCGCCTCTGGCCCAGATCAATCGCGAAAACGTGGCCAATCTAAAATTGGCGTGGACATTTCATGTGGGCGATATCTCCGAGGGCGGCGGCGGCAAGAAACGCACTGGCTTGGAAACTACGCCGATCCTGGTGGAAGGTACGCTCTACCTGACTACGGGCTTCAATCGCGTATTCGCGCTCGACCCGGAGAGCGGCACGCAGCGCTGGGTCTACGATCCCATGATCGATACGGCGGCGAGTTACGGCGATGGGCTGATCAATCGCGGCGTCGCCGCCTGGATCGATAACGCGCGGACGGAGGCAAAATCCTGCCGCCTGCGAATTTTCGAAGCCACTTTGGACGCCCGCCTGGTCGCGCTCGACGGCGTGACCGGTGAGCCTTGCCTCGACTTCGGCAACCACGGGCAAATCAGCCTGCGCGAGGTTGCGCGTTATATCCCCGCGCAGTATCACATGACCTCTCCCCCGGCGGTGATCGACGATGTGGTGGTGGTCGGTTCGGCGATCGACGACAATTCGCGGGTCGAGATGTCGAGCGGCGTGGTGCGCGGCTTCGATACTCGGACCGGCGCGCTGCGCTGGAAGTGGGAACCGCTGCCGCCGAATGAACCCGAATCTAAAGATGCGACGTTAAAAAATGCGGCAAAGAAGCCTTGGCGCACCGGTGCGGGCAACGCGTGGTCGGTGATGGTCGTTGATCCGGAGCGTGATCTGGTGTTCGTTCCCACCGGCAGCGCCAGCCCCGATTATTACGGCGGCCTGCGACCGGGCGACGACAAGTGGGCAAACTCCGTGGTCGCTTTGCGCGGAAAGACGGGAGAATTCGTCTGGGGATTTCAGTTGGTGCATCACGATCTCTGGGATTTTGACTCGGCTTCGCCGCCGTTGCTGGCGACTTTGCAGCGCGACGGCAAAGCCGTTCCCGTCGTGATCCAGGGCAACAAGACGGGATTTCTGTTCGTTTTGAATCGCGACACGGGCGTGCCGGTATTTCCCGTCGAAGAGCGGCCGGTGCCGCAAACCGATGTTCCAGGAGAAGTCGCTTCGCCCACACAGCCTTTTCCTGTGGTCCCGCCCGCGGTTTCACCGCAGAAGTTTTCGGTCGACGATGCCTGGGGCATCACTCCGGAAGATCGTGACTACTGCCGCGAGCGGCTCAAGAGCTTACGATATGAGGGCCTATTCACTCCGCCGAGTTTGCGGGGTTCGCTCTCTCTGCCTGGAAATGTTGGCGGCATGAATTGGAGCGGCTACGCCTACGATCCGCTCCACAGCGTGCTGGTGGTGAACAGCAATAATCTGCCGGCGAAGATGCGGCTGGTTCCCGCGGAAAAATACTGGGACGAAGTCGATAAGAACACGGAAGACGGACAGTTCACCGAACAGGCCGGCGGCCCCTACGGAATTTTCCGTACGTTCTTGTTTGCCAAAGAGCATCATCTGCCTTGCGTGCCACCGCCCTGGGGGACATTGACGGCGGTCGATATGTCGGCGGGTACGATTCGGTGGCAGGTTCCAGTGGGCTCGCTTGCGCCGAACATTCCCATCGTCCCCGCGGGCGCGCCCAGCCTCGGCGGCGCTATCGTTACGGCCGGCGGGTTGGTTTTTATGGCCGGTACAATCATCGATCAATCGCTTCGCGCCTTCGACATCGAGACCGGCAAAGAACTGTGGAAGGCTCAACTCCCTGCGACCGGCGGCGCAACGCCGATGACCTATCAGACGCGCAAAGCCGGCAAGCAATTTCTCGTGATCGCCGCCGGAGGGCACCAGGGCGTGGGCGAAGAACCTCGCGGAGATTCGATTGTGGCCTTCACTCTACCGTAGACGATCATCTTCAAACCATGATCTTCGGCTCGCCGCCAACCCGCGCCGCTGTGCTAACATCTACTGTTTCTCTGGGATGATTTCATGAAAGATACTCTCGGAGTTTTGCTGGCCGGCGGCGCTGGAGAGCGTCTGTACCCTTTAACTCGCGACCGCGCCAAGCCCGCCGTCACTTTCGGCGGAATGTATCGCATCATCGATATCACTCTTTCCAACTGCCTTAACTCGGACCTGCGCCGGGTTTACATTCTCACTCAGTACAAAGCGCTGTCGCTCAATCGCCACATCCGCGAGGGCTGGAATATTCTGGGCCGTGAGGTGGGAGAGTTCATCGAAGTGCTGCCGCCCATGAAGCGGGTGAGCGATCAGTGGTATCAGGGCACCGCCGACGCGGTCTACCAGAACATTTATTCGATCGGCTCGGAGCAGCCCAAGTATGTGCTGATTCTCTCCGGCGATCACATTTACAAAATGGATTACGGCAAGATGATGAAACAGCACGCCGACTGCGCCGCCGACGTGACTCTAGCCACCATACAAATCGATCTCGAAGAAACCCCGCGCTTCGGCGTGGTCGATGTGGATAAAGACGGCCGCATCAACGGCTTCGAAGAGAAGCCGGCGAAGACCGAGCTGCGTTCGCCATGGAACCCAGAGAAAGTCGCAGGATCGATGGGAGTTTACCTTTTCAACGCCGACGTGCTGATCCCGGCGCTGCTCAAGGACGCGGAAGACCCGGCATCGAGCCACGACTTCGGAAAAGATATTCTGCCCAAGATGGTGAGCGACTATCGCGTCTTCGCCTACGACTTTCTCGACGAGAATAAGAAAGAAGCTCTTTACTGGCGCGACGTGGGCACGCTTGAGGCCTACTACGAAGCCAACATGGATATCGTTTCGGTGTCTCCGATCTTTAATCTCTACGATCAGGACTGGCCGATTCGCACTCACCAGCGGCAATATCCTCCGGCAAAATTTGTGTTTGCGGAAAAAGAGCGCATGGGTACGGCGCTGGACTCCATCGTTTCCAACGGCTGCATCGTCTCCGGTGGCACGGTCAGAAATTCGATCTTATCGCCGGATGTGCGCGTGAACTCTTATTCGGAAGTCGATTCGTCGATTCTGTTTTCGCACGTCGCCGTCGGGCGCCACTGCCGCATCCGCCGCTGCATTATCGACCGCAACGTCCACCTCCCCGAAGGTACTACGATCGGCTATGACACCGAGGCCGACCGCTCGCGCTATTTCGTCACCGATAGCGGCATCACTGTAGTTACTCGCGACTACTCTCTGTTTGAGAACCCGGTGACGGTGGATTACTTTACCAGCGAGTAAACCTTCGACAGTAGAGGGACCTACCCGCTTTTCCGGCCTGGGAGCGGGTGGAAGAGCCTACTCGCAATCAATCCTGCTAGACTTAGGTAGCGAATCCCAGTTCTACGCATCTAACGAAACGTGTATCCCCAATTACTGCATTTCGGGCGATTTTTTCTGCCGACGTATGGCTTCCTGGTCTCCGTGGGAGTGCTGCTCGGTTTGTGGATCAGCGTGCGCAACTCCGAACGCCTGGGAATTGACGGCGAAAAGGCCTGGAACCTCGGCATTCTGGTCGTGCTGTGCGGGATCGTAGGCGCGAAGGTGCTCTACGTGATCAATGAGTGGAGCTACTATTCGGCGCACCCCGGGGAAATTTTCAGCATTACCACTTTGCAGGCTGGAGGAGTTTTTTCCGGCGGATTGCTGGCCGCATTTGCGGCGGCTGCGTGGTATGTGCGCCGCCATCATATGCCCGCGCTCGGAACCTGCGACGCTTTTGCGCCGGGGCTGGCGATTGGTCACGCGATTGGCCGCCTTGGCTGCTTCGCCGCGGGCTGCTGCTACGGCAAAGAGACGCATCATTTTTGGGGCGTGGTCTTTCGCAATCCGCTGGCGAACCAGATCACCGGCACTCCGCTAAACGTGCCGCTGGAGCCGACGCAATTATTCGAAGCGGCGGTTGAGTTCGCGAATTTTATTTTTCTCATGTGGCTGCTCAAGCGGCGGAAATTCGAGGGCCAGATTTTCGGTGCGTTCCTGTTTATCTATGGCGTGGCGCGATTCTTCCTGGAATTTCTGCGCGACGATCCCGGCCGGGGTTCGGTCTTTGGCGGCACCATGACCGGGACGCAACTGATCTCGATTGGGCTGGTGATTGGCGGCGGGATCATCTGGTGGCTAAGGCCGGCAGCCAAGGCCGTCCCGGCGCAACCGGTGAGCGCGACGCGGTAGGTGAATTCGAGAACGCTCTGCTTCAGTTGCAATTTCCAATCGCTTGTTCGGGACTTCTGGGGTTGTACTTTACCCGACACGAGAGCCGAGATGTCGGCAGGGCCAGGCGAACCGCTGCTTCGCTTTCGCCTTGCACGCGGGAGTCGACCCAGATCGAATATTCCTCAGAACTTACGAAGTAAGCGACGTTGTATTCCGCTTTCCACGTCAGTTCGCCTCCCCATCCTGTCTCCCAAGCGTGGTCGGCAACGACTCTTGTGTCGCGAACCCTTCCGTTTACGATGGGCCATCCGGATGTCTTTGAGGCGCTTCGGTCTAATATCGCCAACAGCGCGAGCACCAAGGCACACGCGACGGCCAGTCGCGCCGTACGACGAATATCGACCTTCCACTTTCCGTCCGGAATCGTGGCTGCGCCCGTCGTCCCGCCTTACCTTCTGAAAAACATCCAGGCGGTAAGCGCCAGCAAGACCACGGTGACGATCCAGAGAGACGAGTCGCTCATTCCTGTTTTCTTAGCCATGCCCCGCATTCTAATCTCGACATCGCCTCCAGCGCTAGATAGTAAATTGCGGAAAATATTGATGTCGAAACCAAGCCCTTCATACCCGATTTTCATGCGCCGAAAATCAGCCTGAACCAGCGTGTGCGACCGCTTGTAGTATTCTTCGCAACGAATGCCGGAAGCGTTTCCCATCCTTATTTCTGTGGCCCCGGACGATGCGGGCCTGCGGCTGGATCAGTTTCTGACCGCGCGGCTCGACTCGGTCAGCCGGGCGCGGGTGCAGGAAATGATCGCCGCGGGTAAGGCCCTGGTGAACGATGCGGCGGCGAAAGCTTCGCTCAAACTGCGCGGCGGGGAGCGCATCACCATCCTGGGTGAGGCGCACCGGGATCCCATCAAGGCGATGGCCGAGGAGATTCCTCTCGACATTGTTTATGAAGACGACGATCTCGCCGTGATCGACAAGCCAGCGGGAATGATGGTGCACGCGGGCGCGGGCGCGACCGACGAGGCGCGCAATCGCGGCACGCTGGTGAATGCGCTCTTGCATCACATGGCACACTTGTCGGGCGTGGGCGGTGATTTGCGGCCGGGGATTGTGCATCGTCTGGATAAAGAGACCAGCGGGTTGATCGTGGTCGCCAAAAAAGACGGGGCGCATCGCAAGCTGAGCGCGCAGTTTGCGGCGCGCGAGGTGAAGAAGAAATATGTGGCGCTGGTGCACGGCTGGGTCAAAAAAGATTCGGGAACGCTGGCGCAAGGCATCAGCCGCGACCGGGTACGGCGCACGCGGATGACTACGCGGCTCGAAGGCGGGCGCGCCGCGGTGACGCACTATCGCGTGACGCGGCGGCTGGATACGAAGTTCGGGAAGTTCACTTTGTTGGAAGTAAAGATCGATACCGGGCGCACCCACCAGATTCGGGTACACGTTGCGGCGATGGGACACCCCGTGGTGGGGGATACGATGTATGGCGCGCCCCGGCAGGCGCGGGGAAAAAATGCGGTGATCGGCTTGCCGCGAAATTTTCTCCACGCGGCGGAGTTGGAGTTTCGGCATCCTCGCACCGGGGAGATCGTCGCGCTGAAGAGCGAGTTGCCAACTGAGTTACGGGAGTTTCTGGGCAAGCTTCAGGAGTAGATTTTTGGTGCCGTCTGCAAAGTCAAAATCCTTACCACAGGGGGCACGGAGGTTCACGGGGTAATTCTTGAGAGGTTATGGGTTGCGGATATAATGAACGCTTAGATTATGAGTATTCTCACTGTGGGCAACTTCACGAACAATCGCAGCGCGCGTTGGGCGGCGCTTGTTCTCCTCATCATTGGAGCGCAGGTGCTCGTCACCGCCCGGGCTGCTTCCCTGCCGACGCAAAATTCCCCCGAGCAAAAATCCGGCGACGATAAGTCCGCGCAGCAGGCCGTGGATGCCGGCGACATTCCGCGCATCAAGGTCGGCACCAACGAAGTCAACGTGGTGTTTACGGTGACCGACAAGCGTGGTAAGCGCGTCACCGACCTGAAGCAGAGCGACTTCCGCTTTGTGGATGACAACAAGCCCGCGGTCGAGATTCGCAGCTTTCACGCGGAGACGAATCTGCCCTTGCAGGTCGGATTGCTGATCGACGCCAGCAATTCGGTGCGGGACCGTTTTAAGTTCGAGCAGGAGTCGGCGATCGAGTTTCTGAATCAGACGGTGCGCAAGGGCTACGACCAGGCGATGGTGATCGGTTTCGACGTGACCCCGGAGGTTACGCAGGACTTTACCGATAATACAGAGAAGCTGGCCCATGGCGTCCGCGAGTTGCGGCCGGGTGGCGGCACCGCGCTCTACGACGCGCTCTACTATGCCTGCCGCGATAAGCTTCTCAAAGAAGCGCCGGGAGGCGCGACTCGACGCGCCATTATTCTGCTCAGCGATGGCGAGGACAACCAGAGCCACGTGACCCGCGAAGAGGCGATTGAGATGGCGCAGCGCGCCGATGCCATCGTCTACACCATCAGCACCAACGTGACCGGCAGCAAGGGCGCGGGCGATAAAGTCTTGGAGCGTATTGCGGATGCGACCGGGGGCCGGCCGTTTTTTCCCTTCCAGATTCGCGATGTGACCAACGCCTTTGCCGAGATTCAGGAGGAGTTGCGCAGCCAGTACGATGTGTCTTACAAGCCGGCGGACTTCAAGGCTGATGGGCACTTCCGTACCATTGAGATCGTTGCCAGCGACCGCAAGAACTACCGGGTCAGGGCCCGTCGCGGGTATTACGCGCCGGTGGCGCAGTAGATTAGACCGGGCTTCGGCTGTGGCTTTATCGGGATGATCGCATGCCGGGATATTCGGGGACTCCACTTCCCAACAAATTGGGCATCAAGGCAGGCTTTCGCGTACAGTTGGCGAACGCGCCCGCGGATGTGCGCGCCGAATTGCGCGAGGCACTGGCTGCATGTCAACTGGCGAAGCGCGGGGACGAACTCGATTTCGCGATGATCTTCAGCAGGGCGAGCGCGGCGCTGGAGGAAGAGTTTTCGCGGACGTCAGAAAAGCTCGCGCCGGCTGGAATGTTGTGGGTGAGTTGGCCGAAGAAGAGTTCCGGTGTGCCAACCGATTTGGACGAAAATAAAATCCGCGGGATCGGACTAGCGGCAGGCTTGGTGGACGTGAAAGTCTGCGCCGTGACCGAGGTATGGTCAGGTCTGAAGTTTGTGCGGCGGCTGAAAGATCGACCGGCCGCAAAGCGATGAAGACTCCCGACACAATTTCGTCGAGTCGCTAGGCGGCCAGTCGAAAAAGCTGTTCTGTGCTACGCGGCCCGGGTTCCCATCACCAGGTGCGCCACAAAAGAGATCACCGCAAAGAGCAGCAGCAGGTGAATGAGGCCGCTGGCCACGTGGAATACAAGAAATCCACCCGCCCAAAAAATGAGCAGGAGCAGAGCAATTACCAGGAAAGGTCCGAATCGCATTTCTGCCTCCTAAGCGTTAGCATTCAACAGTTCATCCTTCACACTCAGCTTTTATACGATGGGGGCGTGGGGATGCGTATCGGCAAAACGCTGTAAATCGCCACTGCTGGAGCGGTATTCAAGGCGCAGAAAACTAGGAGCGGCCATGGTGCGAGTGGGGTTGATTGGATTTGGCTTGGCAGGGCAGGCCTTCCACGCCGCGGTGATCCGGGGCGTGCCGGGGCTGGAGTTGGCTTGCATCCTCGAGCGCAGAGGCAACCTGGCTCAAGAGAAATATCCCGAGGCGCAGGTGGCACGGACGCTCGATGAATTGTTGGCGGATAAAGAAATCCAACTGTGCGTGATCGCGACGCCGAATGATTCGCACTTCGAGTTGGCGCGAGCCTGCCTGCGCGCGAGGCGGAATGTGGTCGTGGATAAGCCTTTTGCCCCGACGCTCGCGGAAGCGGAAGAGCTGGTTCGGCTGGCCGCGGAGATGGGATTGCTGATTACGGTCTATCAGGACCGGCGCTGGGACGGCGATTTTCACACCGTCCAAAAAATCCTGGAGTCGGACGCGCTCGGGAGCGTGGTCGAGTATGAATGCCGCTACGACCGCTTTCGCGTGGAGCCAAAACCGAATGCCTGGCGCGAGCGGCCGGATCGGCCGGCCGCGGGCGTGCTCTTTGATCTGGGGCCGCATGTGCTCGACCAGGCGCTGGTTTTGTTTGGCGAGCCGAAGGCAGTCACGGCCGCGGCATTTTGCCAGCGCAAAACTTCCCAGGTAGACGATGCCTTTGACGTTTGCCTGGAGTATTCCGGTTCGCGCGCTGGGCTGCGAGCTATGTTGCGCGCACGAATCGTCGCCTATGCACCTGGGCCGCATTTTTTGATTCATGGCACCAAGGGATCGTTCGTGAAATACGGAATGGATCCACAGGAGGTGCGCCTGCGTGGAGGGAATGTCCCGCGAGGATTCGATTGGGGCGCGGATTGGGGAGTAGAACCGGAAGAGCTCTGGGGCACGCTGAGCCTGGTGGGCGAGCCGAGCAGGAAGATACCCACGGAGCGTGGCGACTACCGCGGATTCTACGCGAACCTGCGGGACGCGATCGAGAAGAAAACACCGCTCGAGGTTACGCCCGAGCAGGCGTTACGGACGATGCGGGCGGTCGTGCTGGCGCACAAGAGCAGCCGGGAGCGGCATACGGTCGATTGGCGCGAGGTGGAGTGAGTGTCTGGGCTTGAATTGCCGCGCTTATTTGACTCCGACGACTCGCAGTTCAGTGACTTGGCGGATCCAGCGCGCCGGCCTCTTGTCTCCCGGCGCTACCACGCGAAACGGGCCCTGTTTCGCGTCGAGGGGCTTGCCCTCGCGCTTGTCGGCGAGAATGATTTCGCGCGCGGCGAACGCAGGGTCAACCTCGGCCAGCGCGAAAGCTACTTTATAGCCGTCGGCCGCGCTTACTAACAAAACTTCACTCATCCGCGTTCCGTGTAATGAATCTCCCAACTGGATGCCTGCGCTCGAAAGTATGGCGGACAATGGTAGTCCCTGAAACTGAGCGGGGCCGTCGTGATCGCGCGCGTCGACCGTCACATGCGGCAAGCTGGATATCTGCGCGGCCGTCAAAGTAGTGGAATGACCATCCAGATTGATCACCTGCAGAGTTTGGGCGGAAAGCGCGGGCAGGAAGAACAAGAAATAAACGACAATCGAAATTCGCCAGTTTAGGTGGGTCATTGAGCTCTCGCTTTTGCGAAATTAACTTCGCGATATCAAGGCGCCGTTTTCCATGCCGTCGATGTCTGCGGTGATCCACCGATTCGGTCGATGCCGTCCCCTCATCGACAACTTCAGGTAGTTGTCCGTGAGCGCTTCGGTAAACTCGCCCTCTGGAGCGGTGTGCATCTCATTGAGAGTGATGGCTTGCAGCGGCTCTCCAATGAATGACTGCATGAAAGCATTTTTTTTCCTTGCGCCCAAATCGCGCAAAATGCGAGTACGCTCGCGGGCAATGTGCACCGGGACTTGATTCGGCAAAGCTTCGGCGGGCGTGCCCGGGCGCGCGGAATAGGTGAAGACATGCAGGTAGGTTAGAGGCAACTCTTCAATGAGGCGGCGGGTAGCATCGAATTCGGCGTCGGTTTCCCCGGGAAATCCCGCCATCACGTCGGCTCCGATGGCGGCCGTGGGGATGGCTTTGCGAATGTTCTCGATCTTTTCGCGATAATGCCAGGGACGATATTTACGATGCATGCGGCGCAACACGGCGTCGCTGCCGGACTGCAGCGGCACGTGCGCGTGTTTTGCGATGCGCGGCGAAGATGCCATGAGATGAACAAGTTCGTCGCTCCAATCCATAGGCTCGACCGACGAGATGCGAAGTTTCTCCAGCTTGGTCTCTGACAAGATGGTCTGAACCAGGTGCTCAAAGCCAGGCTTCCGACTTCCGGCTTCCGGCTTCCGGCCCTCGGCTTCTTCTGCACGGCGTTGGCTGAGGGCCAAGGTCGGCGGGCCGGCACCCAGATCTCGTCCCCATCGTCCCAAGTTGATGCCACTAATCACGACTTCGCGATAGCCGGATTCCACCAGCGCGTTCACTTCGCGAATCACTTCCGCTAACGCCAGGGATCGACTTTGCCCTCGAACGCTGGGGATCACGCAAAAAGAGCAGCGATTGTCGCAGCCGTCTTGAATTTTCAGCGTAGGGCGAGTTCGGTCGGTTTGGTGCTGAGCAGCGGCCCCCGCCGCTTCGAAGACCGGAGCGGCCAGCAGTTCGGTGTGGGCAAAAATGTCAGAGACGTAGATCCAGTTCTCGGTTCTCGGTTCTCGGTTCTCAGTTAGGGCGCGAAGCGGTACGAACGGATGCCCGCCCGATGCAGGCTTCGTCAGGTTTGGGCTCGTGGCCAACAGATCAGAAAGTACGATCTCAGCGAGCTGATGTTTGTGGGAGTTGCCGATGACGCACGCAACTCCGGGCAGAGCGGCGACTTCTTCGGGCGCGCGCTGGGCATAGCATCCCGTGACGACAATCTTGGCCAGCGGATTCTGCCGCTGCACGCGGCGGATGGCGGCGCGCGCATCCTGATCGGCGGCATTCGTAACCGTGCACGAATTTAAAATGACGAGGTCGGCCTGGCTGGCAGTGGTGCGGGCTAACCCGCGAGCTTCGAACTGGCGTTCGAGCACAGCGCCATCCGCCTGTGTGGCCCGGCATCCGAAGTTCTGCACGTGGTAGGTAGGCACAATTTCATGGTAGCGCACGCGGCATATTTCTGCCCGCGCGCCTTCGCGCCGCGCCCGGCGAGGCCGTGGCGTTGGACCTTCTGCGCCCCTCAAGCGATCAAGCCGAGGCCATGTTTTTCTTCTGGGTAAAACACTCCCGGCAAAAAATAGGCCGTCCTTGGGTTGGCCGGAAAGGAATCGTGGTCTCCTTGCCGCACTGCGAACAGGTTGCGCGGGTTTCGATGCGGGCGTGCGAAAAGTGTTGCGAATTTCCGTGAGCGGGCAGCGTGGAAAGCACGGCGACCCGCCTCGATTTGCAAGTCTTGCAGCGCTTGGGCTCGTTCTTGAATTGTTTGTCGTGGAAAAACAGCTGTTCCCCGGCGGTAAAAATAAACTGACCACCACAGTCAATGCACGTGAGTACCTTGTCCTGAAATTCCATTGAGGATGGCTCCCTTGTGCCTGGGGTTGTGCTCGCCACTGCGGGGAAGGCGGTGGCGCACAAACTCAGGTTGTTTACATCCCCCTCAAACTGCCCCTGGACTCGGCCCGCCACGCACCTAGGACGGCGCATGGGTACAACTCTTCTATGCCGGATGAACCGTGGTGAATATATGATCCCTGATGCAGCTCTGCGATATGGGGAAAGGCAGAGCAGGGCCGCCCCGGGAAGGGCGACCCTTTACTGCGTTACTTCCCTCGATTCCTATTCGTCAATCCTGCTCCTTGCGCACCTTCTTCCGGGCGCGCTTGCGTGCTAGGGCAGCTTTGACTCGTTTTTTCTCTCCCGGTTTCAGATAAAAGGAGTGGCGCTTGACCTCTTTGATGATGTCCTCCTGTTGCACCTTGCGCTTAAAGCGGCGCAGGGCGTTCTCCAGGGATTCACCCTCTTGCAGTCGAATTTCCGCCAAACAGACACACCCCCAAACCCGTCCGGAAGGACCGATTAGTTATTACAAGGATTTGACTTAAAGTCAAGTGGCAGGGGGAAAAGTGGGAAAAGTCGGAAAAGCGAAAGGCTTCGGAGTATTTTGCCCCCACTGGCGATGCAAGCGCCATTTAGCGTAATGGGAATGTCCGCCGGGGGGGTAGACGGCGGGCTGCGCCAGCGCCAGCGCGAGTATTCCTACTCCAACGGCGCTGGCGGCGGTGGCATAGCCGAGCAAACCCTTATCCAAGCCAGCCGCGAGGCGAGCTGTGCGGCGATTCTTGCCGATTCTATCTTTCTCGGTTTTGCTGGGCACGATCGTGATCTCCTTGAAGCTGGTTTGCGCACATGGTTTGAACTGCGGGAAAGCTGAACTCAAAAATGAGCGGGACCTTACTGCAAGCCGGGACGCCTGTCAATGGGAAGAAACTTGCATCGGTCGCATGCATTCCGAGATCATGGTATGTTCAAAATTCCTTCTCTAAGATGATTCGATCGTTTAAAGGCATGAAGCCGATGATTCCGGCGAGTTGTTACGTCGACGACTCGGCGCAGATTATCGGCGACGTGGTGCTGGGCGAGCACGCCTCGGTGTGGATGAACGCCGTAGTGCGCGGCGACGTCTATGCCATCCGCATCGGCGCGCACTCCAACGTGCAGGATTGCAGCGTGCTGCACGGCATGAAAAATCAATACGGCGTGATTCTGGGCGAGTACGTCACGGTAGGCCACTCGGTGACGCTGCATGGCTGCGAGGTCGAAGACCGCTGCCTGATCGGCATGGGATCGATCATTTTGAATGGCGCGAAGATCGGCGCAGGGTCGATCATCGCCGCCGGGACGCTGATTCCAGAGCGCACCGTGGTCGAGCCGGGATCGCTGTGGATGGGCTCTCCCGGAAAATTTCGCCGCAAGCTCGACCAGAAAGATCAGGAGAGCATCATGCGCTACGCCAATAATTATCTGGGTTACACCGAAGAGTATTTGCGGGAGCGGTGAGGAAATCAGTTCTCAGTTCTCATTTGGAAATCAATGTCGATCGACGGGAACTGAGATTGCACGCGCGGCCTGAGGCGGAATACGCAGAAAGCGGGTTGCTTCAGTTCGGAATGACAAGCATTTCTCATCGGGCGCATGCAGCGGGACCGAGAACGGAGAACGGAGAACGGGTGTGGAATGATTAAGGCCGTCCGGGGAACGCGAGACTTGCTGCCGCCGGAGACGGCGCTGTGGAATTTTGTGGAGTCCGCGGTGCGCGATGTCTTCCGCGCCTACAACTTCCAGGAAATTCGCACGCCGATTTTCGAGTCCACGGAGTTATTCGCGCGCGGCGTCGGTGAAGAGACCGACATCGTTGCGAAAGAGATGTTCACCTGGGAAGATCGCGGCCGCGCCGAAAGCGATAGAGGGCAATCGCTCACCCTGCGCCCCGAGGCCACCGCCGGCATCGTGCGCGCCTACATCGAGCACAAACTCTGGGATCGCGGTCTGAACAAGCTTTACTGCATCGGCCCGATGTTCCGACGCGAACGCCCGCAGAAGGGCCGCTACCGGCAGTTTTATCAGATCGACGCCGAGGTCATCGGCCCGGCCTCATCGGGCAGCGATTCTCCCGCGCGCGATGCCGAAGTGCTCGAGATGCTGGCCACGCTGCTCGGCGTTCTCGCCATCAAGGGCTGGACTCTGGAACTGAACTCGGTCGGCTGCGCCAGTGATCGCGCCGCCTTCAACGAGGCGCTACGCCAGGCTTTGGAGCCGGTCAAGGATAAGATGTGCGTCGATTGCCAGCGCCGCGCCGTCACCAACCCCCTGCGCGTCTTCGATTGCAAAGTGCCAGAGGATCAGCCCATCATCGAGACCCTTCCCCGCATCAGCCAGTTTCTCGACGAAGCCTGCAGAAACCACTTCGAAGCCGTGCAGCAAATTCTCGCGAATGTCGGCGTGCCTTTTACCTTGAACGACCGTCTCGTGCGTGGCCTCGATTACTACACCCGCACCGCCTTCGAGTTCACGCACGGCGCGCTGGGAGCCCAGAATGCAATCCTCGGCGGCGGCCGTTACGACGGACTCTCCGAGGCGCTCGGTGGGCCCGCGGCTCCGGGCATCGGCTTCGCCATCGGCGAAGACCGGCTGGTAATGTCGTTGCAGGAGTCTTGGGCGGAGAAATTGCTGCAGAAGCCGCAAGTCTACATCGCCCCGCTCGGAGCCGGAACGAATCTCGAAGCGGCCCGCCTGGCCAGCGAGTTGCGCCGCCACGGCGTGGCTTCCGAGTTGGGAGACGAGACCTTCCGCCTGAAGAAATCGTTTGAGGCTGCGACCAAGGCGGGAGCAAAATACATTCTGATTGTGGGCGAAAACGAAGTGCAGGCCGATGCCTTCGCCTTGAAGAATCTGGCGACCGGCGAGCAGATGGCCGTGCCGCGAGCCGGATTACTAGACAAAATCGAGGAGTAGCCTTGGGGAAAACTCGTTCCATGCTCGACGATGCTGCGTGCCACTTCATCCAGGAACAGCGTGTATTCTTCGTCGCTACCGCGCCCCTCGACGTCCACGGCCACATCAACCTTTCGCCCAAGGGACTGGACACATTCCGCATTCTCACGCCGACCACCGTCGCCTATCTGGATTTCAACGGCAGCGGCGTCGAGACCATCGCCCACCTGAAAGAGAATGGAAGAATTATTTTGATGTTCTGCGCCTTCCAGGGTGCGCCCAATATCTTCCGTCTATATGGGCATGGGCGCGCGGTCGAACCAAGCGAGGCGGAATTCGCGGCGCTTGCAAGCCATTTCTCCGGCTGCGAAAATCCCCGATCGATTATTGTGGTCGAACTTGAACGCGTGATCGACTCCTGCGGCTACGGCGTTCCGCGATTCAAGTATGAAGGCGAGCGTAACCAGCTCCAAGCCTGGGCCAGCAAAACCGGGCCGGAGGGTTTGAAAGCCTACCGCCAGAAAAAGAACCTGCGCAGCCTCGACGGCCTGCCCGGAATCTCGGGATAAAGCCGCCGGCGGGTGGCTTCGCGAAAGCCGCGATGTTGGGGACACCCGCCGCCGGGCTGTCCGTCGAGCGCAGCTCGACTTTTTCTCCTGCTTGTCGGCGAACCCGTGACCGGCAGCCAAATCCGTTGACTCCCCGCCCACGCGCGGCTAGAATCCGCCTGCCGGGGCGTGCGGCGATTCCTATCCTTGCAAGGAGATTCAAATGAAACGGGCGCAGACGATTTTGGCGGCTTGGTTCGTATTGGCGGCGGCGGCAGTGGCGCAGATGGAGGCACCGAAGCCGGCGCCGGAAGCAAAAAAGCTGGACGTGTTTGCCGGTACTTGGTCCCTCGACGGCACCATGAAGCCGGGCATGATGGGACCCGGCGGCACCATGACCGAGACCGAAAAATGCGAGTGGATGCAGGGCGGCTTCTACCTGATCTGCAAGTCCGAGTACAAGAGTGAAGCCATGGGCAACGGCTCCGGAATTTCGGCCATGGGGTACTCCAGCGAGGACAAAGCCTACACCTACCGCGAGTTCAACAGCATGGGCGAATTCGAAGACGCGCGCGGCACCATCGACGGCGACACCTGGACCTGGACCAGCGACGAAAAAATGGGCGGCATGACCATGAAGGGACGCTTCACCATGAAGAACGTCTCGGCCAAGTCCTACAACTTCACCTTCGAAATGTCGCAGGATGGCGCCAAGTGGGCCACCGTCATGGAAGGCAAGGCGACGAAGAAGTAGCTCTCGGCCATTCGCGATTCTACGGAGGCCAAGTTCAGATTGTTTCCGGTGTCATCGACCTGAACTTGGCCACTTTCGCCCGGGGAGTAATGGCGGAAGCTGCGTGAACTGCCGGGGAAAGTTCGCAGCGGCCCACCGTGAAACTGCCACGGGTGGGGCATCCCGCGTAGTGTTAGAACACGGCTGAGCCAGCCCCCTTCGGTGGGGCCGAGCCGTTTGTCACCGGCCACGGACCGCTGTTGTATGATTCGATGCATCCGCACGTCGCGGAACCGAGCCTCGTGACCCTAACCGCCATCGGAGAGACCGTCCATGAGCACAGCGCATCCTGCGCGGCAGATCTCGCCGATCTAAAGCCCGGCTCGCCCATCACACCCGACCTGGCCCGGCGCCTGATCCGCTGCCCCGACGACGATCTCCCCGCCCTGCTGGCCGCCGCCCGCGCCGCCAAAGAAAACTTCAAGCCCGGCGTAATCACCTACTCGCGCAAAGTTTTCCTGCCGTTAACGAACCTCTGCCGCGACTATTGCGGCTACTGCACCTTCCGCCGCGATCCCGGCGACCCCGGCGCGCATACCATGACGCCGGACGAAGTCCTATCCGTAGCCCGCGCCGGAGAAAAACTCGGATGCACCGAAGCCCTCTTTAGCTTAGGCGACAAGCCCGAACTTCTCTTCCCCGAAATGCGCGACACGCTGCGCCACTTGGGCTATAAATCGACGCTGCACTATCTCGAAGCCATGTGCGAACGAATCCTGCGCGAGACCAGCTTACTTCCGCATCCGAATCCCGGCCTGCTCAGCGCCGAGTGGATCGCGCGCCTCGCCGCGGTCTCGCCCAGCATGGGCCTCATGCTGGAAACCACCAACGCAGCATTACTCGCGCCCGGCGCGGCCCACGACAACGCCCCCGACAAGCTTCCAACCAAGCGCATGCGCACCATCGAAGAGGCGGGTAAACAGCGAGTTCCCTTCACCACCGGCCTCCTGATCGGCATCGCAGAATCGCTCGAAGACCGCGTCGACACCGTACTCGCCATCCGCGATCTGCATCAGCGCTACGGCCATATTCAGGAAGTCATCGTTCAAAACTTCCGCGCCAAGCCCAATATCCCGATGGCCAAGGTGCCCGAACCGAGCGCGGGTGAGATGCTCCGCACCGTGGCGGTAACTCGCTTGCTACTGCCCAAGCTCAATATTCAAGCTCCTCCCAACCTCAACGCGCCGTATTATAAAGACTTGTTGCAGGCTGGCATCAACGACTGGGGAGGAATTTCTCCGCTGACTCCGGACTTCATCAATCCCGAAAAGCCCTGGCCGCATCTCGAGCAACTCCGCGCCCGCACCGAAAGCGCAGGATATACATTACGCCAGCGTTTACCCGTCTATCCCGAGTTCCTGCCCGGGCTCTTGGCGAAGAGCGAATCGCAAAACCGATTGCTCTCGCAAAAACTCCAAGCCGCCAGCGACAACGAAGGCTTGGCTCGAGAAGGAACGAGGGCGGCATGATCTGCGTGCTCAGCGGCGGCACAGGCGGCGCAAAGTTTGTCGACGGCTTGCGCCAAGTCATTCCACCCGAAGAACTCACCCTCATCGTCAACACCGGCGACGACCTGCTCTGGTGGGGCCTCTACGTCTCCCCCGATATCGACTCCATCACCTACGTTCTCTCCGGCCTGCTGAGCCGCGAGCGCGGCTGGGGCGTGAAAGGCGATACCTTCCTCTGTCTGCAAGCCATGGGGCAACTCGGCGAGCCCACCTGGTTTCACACCGGCGACCGCGACCTGGCCATTCACCTGTTGCGCTCGCGTCTGCTGGCCGAAGGCAAAACGCTCTCCGAAGCCACCGCCATCATCTGCGAAAAACTCGGAGTCAGGGCGCGCATTTTTCCCATGAGCGATTCGCGCGTAGAAACCCGCGTGGATACGCCTTCCGGTGAACTGAGCTTCGAGGAGTATTTCGTGCAGCGCTGGTATCAGGATCCTGTGATCTCCGTGCGCTTCGCCGGCTCCTCCGACGCCGAAGCTGCGCCCGGAGTCATCGAAGCCATCACCTCCGCCGACGCAGTGCTTATCGCTCCCAGCAATCCCATCACCAGCATTGGACCGATTCTAGCCGTCCCCGGAATTCACGACGCGCTCGTGCGCGCCCGCGGCAAAGTTGCCGCCATCAGCCCCATCGTCGGCAACGCCCCGGTCGCCGGCCCCGCCGGAATTCTCATGGCCGCGCAAGGCCTGCCCTGCTCCATCGGCGGCGTCGCCCACGCCTACGAGGATTTCCTCGATCTCCTCATCTGCGACGTGCGCGACGCCCGTGCCGCCGACGCTCTTCGCGGCAACGGCTTGCGCGTGCAGTGCGCGCAAACCATCATGCGCTCCGCCGAGGACAAAGCCGCCCTGGCGCGCACCGTGCTCTCTTTCGTCGACACAGAATCGTTCGCTGACCCAGCGCATGAGCCGGCGGCACGCGCCGCCTCTGACCGCCCGTGATCCTCATTCCAGTAAAAGATCTCTCGGCCGCCAAGCAAAGGCTCGCCCGCATCCTCGATCAATCGGCCCGCACCGAACTGGCCCAAACCATGCTGCACGATGTGGTAGCGGCAGTAAGTGCCTCGCCGAGCTGTTCCCAATGCAGCCTGGTGACCAGCGACCGGTTCGCGGTCGAACTTGCGAGGCAATACAACTTCGAAGTCATCCTTGACCCCAAAAACCCGGGCGAAACCGGAGCCATTGAGATGGCCACGCAACTCTGCGTCGCGCGTGGCATTGAAAGCACGCTGGTCATTCCCGCCGATATTCCGCTGATTCAATCGAGCGAACTGGATCAGATTCTCGCGCAAGCTCCCGCCCTGGGAACGCTGCTCGTCCCTGCCGCCGACGGACGCGGCACCAACGCCGCCTTTCGCCGCCCCGCAGATTTGTTTCCTCTGCGCTTTGGCAACGACAGCTTTCGCCCCCACCTCGACGCCGCCCGCGCCACCGGAAAACCTTGCGAAGTTCTTCAACTCCCCGGCATCGCACTCGACGTAGATAATCCCGGAGATCTCCAGCAACTTCTCGAGCGCCCCGGCGAAACCCGCACTCAAGGCCTGCTTCGCCAGTGGACGGTCGACGGTCGGTTTCTCGCCATGGGAAAAGAGGGTTTGTGAGTCCGCCGCGACGCGCTGCTCAAGAACCCTCGGTCGCGCGCTGCACAACGCGAACGACGATAAGGTTTCCACCCGAGATCCGGATCCTTCCGATCCCACTCGCCGACGAAATCCGGGCCGGCGAGCGGATCGCCGATATTTTCCTGCAGGCCCTGAAGCGACAGAATCTGGCATTCGAACTCGGCGATATTCTGATCGTCAAACACAAAATCGTTTCCAAAATGGAGGGCCGCAGCATCGATCTGGCCACCATCAACCCCTCTGCTGATTCGGTCGCCTGGGCAAAGCAATACAAACTCGACGCCCGCGTCATCGAGCTAGCCGCGCGCCAGAGCCGCGCAATCATCCGGCGAAAAAACGGCGTGCTGATCACCGAAACGCAGCACGGTTTCATCTGCGCCAACAGCGGCGTTGACGTATCTAACGTAAATGGCGGAGGCCGGGCTCTGCTGCTTCCGCGAGATCCCGACCGCTCCGCCCGGAAGCTCCATCGCGAAATTAAGAAACGCACCGCGCTCACGATTCCGGTTCTCATCACGGATACTTTCGGCCGGCCCTGGCGCGAGGGCCTGATTGATTTCTGCATCGGCATCGCCGGAATGAAGCCGCTGCGCGACGATCGCGGCCGCCGCGACCCGCACGGCTACACCCTGCAAGCCAGCCTCGAAGCCGTGGCCGACGAACTCGCCGCCGCCGCCGGCCTCGTCTGCGGCAAGCTCAACCGCATCCCGGCCTGCATCATTCGCGGATTTCACTACGAGGCGGCGCCAGGCAGCGTAAAGGATTTGCTTCGCCCTCAAGCCCAAGATCTGTTCCGTTAGCCTCTCGCAAAAATTATCCCGTAGGAGTAATTTGGAAGCGAAGTCGTTTGGAGAGACTCATGCCTCATCCTATTTCTGCTGAACTCGAACACTTTTCTTCTCTCGATTGGTTGGACGTCGCCCCGCATCTCAGTTTCGCAGTTCGCGCGTCGCTCGAACGCATTCTCGAAACTCAAAGCGGCAAATCCATCTCACGGCCAGAAGCCTTCACCTTAGCTCATGCCGAAGGCGCCGACCTGCTGGGCTTGCTCGCAGCCGCGAATCTGCTGCGCGTCGAACTCGTCGGAAACATCGTCACTTATGTAGTCAATCGCAACATCAATTTCACCAACGTCTGTTTTGTGGGCTGTAAGTTCTGCGCCTTCAGCCGCGGACCGCGCGAATCCGATACCTATTTTCTCGAACCCGAACAAGTCGCGCAAAAGGCCATCGAGGCCTGGCAAATCGGCGCCACCGAAGTTTGTATTCAGGGCGGCCTGCCGCATGGCCTGCCTCCTTATTACTATCGCGATATTCTGCGCGCCGTGAAAAACGCCGTCCCCGCCATGCACATCCATGCCTTCTCGCCCATGGAAATTGTCTACGGCATCGAACTCACGGGCATGCCGCTCGCCGATTATCTCTGCATGCTGCGCGACAACGGCCTGGACACGCTGCCGGGCACCGCCGCTGAGATTCTCGACGACGAGATCCGTCAAATTCTCTCGGCCAACAAACTTTCCACTGCGCAGTGGATCGAAGTCATTCGCACCGCCCATCAATGCGGCCTGCACTCGACTTCCACCATGATGTATGGCCACACCGAGACGCCCGAGCACTGGGTCCGCCAGTTACTCCTGCTGCGCGGCATTCAAGACGAAACCGCAGGCTTCACCGAATTCGTCCCGCTCGGCTTCGTGCACCAGAACACGATTCTGTTTCAGCAAGGCCTGGCGCGCTCCGGTCCCACCCTGGCGGAGCACCTCAAAGTTCATGCCCTGTCACGTCTACTGCTGGCGGGATCGATCAACAACATTCAAGTTTCGTGGGTGAAGTTGAATCGCCAGCTCTCGCAGCTATGCCTGCACGCTGGCGCCAACGACTACGGCGGAACTCTCATGGAAGAAAATATTTCGCGCGAAGCCGGAGCCACCGCCGGCCAATACACCAGCCCGGAAGATTTTCGTGCGCTGATTCTCGAAACCGGCCGCATTCCCGCCGAGCGCAACACTCTTTACACGAAAATAAAATTGAAAAGCCGGCTGGAAGATTTGATCGCCGAAGAAACCCGGGAGCCGGAATTTGCCTGATCCCGCTCCCATCTCCATTCTCGGAGGCACCGGCCCGGCAGGCATGGGGCTGGCTCTGCGCTGGGCGCGCGCGGGAGAAACTATCATCCTGGGCTCGCGCGATGCGCAACGCGCACAAGAAGCTGCCGAGACGCTCAAGAAGAAAATCGGAAGTCAAGCCCGCATCTCGGGCGCAGACAATTCTGCCGCCTGCGCCGCTGCGGAAATCCTGGTGCTGACCGTTCCCTTCGAAGGCCAGGCGACTCTGCTCAAACAACTCAAGCCCGCGATACGCCCCGGCAGCGTTCTCATCGACGCCACGGTCGCCCTCGCCGCCGGAGTCGGAGGCCGCGCCTCGCGCACTCTGGGCGTCTGGCAAGGCTCGGCCGCGCAGCAGGCCGCCGAACTCGTCCCCAAAGGAGTGAGTGTGGCCGCGGCGTTTCACAATTTGTCGGCTGATCTTTTGAACCGGGACGAAGCTCTCGATTGCGATGTAATCGTCTGCAGCGACGACGCCAACGCCTCTCAACTGTCGCGAAGTCTAGCCGCAAAGTTGCCGGGAGTGCGCGCCCTCGACGGCGGAAAGCTGGAAAATGCGCGCATCCTCGAACAGATCACAGCGCTGCTCATCGGACTAAACATTCGCCACAAAGGCCACGGCGGCATCCGCATCACTGGCCTGCCGCCGGAAGCATACCGCTAGAATTTCCCGCGAGCGCGTGGAAAAGGCGCTTCAGGTCTTAGGATGAAGCCCTTCAGAGCACAGGGTGGAGCAGCGCTTTAGCGCTGCGTCAACGCAGCCGATTACGATTTCGGCTTAAGCGCTGCGGTCGCCGCACGGTAAATAAAGCTCTGCCCGCCTGTTGCCAATCTGAGGCCCCTAGAACGAATATTTCAACGAAAACTGAATCAGCCGCGGCGTGCCGATGGTCGAGCTAATCGGCGCAGATCCTCCTCCGGTTAGAACACCGCCCTGAAAAGCTTGCGGCGAAACCGACGCCAGCGCCGGAATCGCGAACGACGGATGATTAAACAGATTGAAGAAATCCGCGCGGAAGCGCAGGTCCTGCCGCTCACCCAGCCTGAACCTCTTATCCAGCGTGAAATCCACATTTTTCTGCGGCGGACCGATGATGCAATTGCGCGGCGTGTCGCCGTAAACCGTGGCATCGCTCATGGCGCCACTGGCGAGCGTAGCGTGCGGGTCGGGCGTGTAGGCTGCGGGATTCACCCAATTCCCCAGCCGCGCCTCGGGGCTGCCATGGCTCGGAGCCGTGGCGCAGTCGAAGCCCGGCGAAAAAGTTGCGGTCGATGAAGGCGTGCTGGCCAACGCATAAGCCGTGCCCCCGGCCGGGTCGTAAACCGTAAACGGCGCCCCCGATTGCAGGGTAAGCACGCCGCTGGCCTCCCATCCGCCCAGCGCCGTCCGGGTGACGCCGCTGCCGTGAGCAAAGAAAGGCAGTTGATAAACGGCGCTGGTCACAAAGCGCTGCCGCCGGTCGAAATCGGAGAGCCCGCGCGAGGCGCTGGCGTTATTCTGGTCGTTGACCCGGGTAAGAAATGCCACCGACGCCGTCGACACATCGTCGATCGATTTGGACCACGTATAGGCGCTCTGGAAATAAAGCCCCTTGCCCAGGTGGTGCGCCAAGGTGGCTTGCAGCGCGCTGTAGTGCGAGTCGGAGTTGGGAGCGAAGGCCTCGAAATCTCCCGGCGCGATGCCGATATAAGGCGCGCGCAGCGAGGGATTCTCCACCGTTGAATCGGTGATGGTGCAGGACACCGGCGGAGTCTGGGCTTGCAGATTGGCGCAACCCTGCCCGGGTATAACAACCGGATGCTGCGGCGTCGCCAACTGAGCCTCATCAGGATCGAAGGTGGAGCGCAAGCGGCTGCCCTTGGTGCCGACGAAGCCGAGTTCCATAAACCAATCCCGCCCCAGTTCGCGCTGAATGGTGAAGTTCCACTGCTGCGTGGTGCCGACCACCCAGTGCAGCGGCACCGCCAGTTGAATCAATCCATTCACATTGCCGCTGAAAGTTCCGCCGCAGGCCGTGCCCGTCGCGGCGACGCCATTGCCTAGAGTGCAAGTCGGGACCACGCTCTGCAGAATCGCGGCCGTGGGCACATAGGTCTGCGTAGGATTCGCTCCCAGCTCCGGAACGCCATTGGGAAATGCCGCGCTGTGGGCAAACAGATTGGTCAGGCTGTCATTGCCCGGAAAGAAGCCCACCAGAAATGGATACGTGGGCGGAACGATGGCCAAATTATCCACGGCTCCTAGATCTTCGCGCACGCTGTAAATCCCGTATCCGCCGCGTATCGAAGTAACGTGATGCCCGCCCAAGTCATAAGCAAAGCCGAGACGAGGCTCCAGAACCGTTGCGTATTCATTATTCAGCCCGGCGGGATTCAACGTTCCCGTGATCCCGGAAAGCCCGAACTTGCTGATGCACTTGGGATAGATGTAAGGCTGCCCGGTCGTGATCGCCAGGCTGGGATCGGTGTTGCCGGTGTGGCAAAGTTCATCGTATGGCGCGCCCAGAAATTCGTTTCTAACACCCAGATTCAGAGTCAGCGTCTTGCTTACGCGATAGTCATCCTGCGCAAACCAGGCGTAGCCGGGAATGCGGTAGTCGTGGTTGCCCAGTCCGCCGCCGCCTTCACCCAGTAGCGGCGAGCCCTGCAGAAAGCTCTGGAAATCCGAGTAAGGACCGGTCGCGCCCGAGACGAAGAAAATCAATCCGTTATCGGCAATGGGCAGGCTGCGGCGCATGGCCACGCGGTCAATTTCGCCGCCGAAGCGCAACTGGTGCGCCCCGCGCGTCCAGCTCACGGTATCGACCCAGGTGTAGTTGTTGGAGAGCGCCGATTGCAACTGCGTGGGATAGGCTCCGAAAGCGAAAGTGTCGAACTGCAGCCGGTAAATATTTGGATCGCCCGCCTGCCCGTTCACCCCCGTCGCGGTGGGCAGGTTGATGCCGACCTGCGCATTGGTCACCGGAGGCTCGTTATTTAGCTTGTCGCTGATGATGTTGATGCCAAAGCGAAATTCGTTGATCAGGCTATTGCTGAACAAGTGCGTTTCGGTGATGCTGCCAAAGCGGCTGTGCAGCGGGATGTCCAGCGGGAAGTTAAGATTATTCGTCCCGGGCTGGCCTCCGGTTTGGATGCCGAAAGAATCGGCTCCGAACGGTTCGAAGGTATCGGAGTTCGACCAGAAAAATCGCTCCGACAAATGATCTTTGCCGCCGCGGAATTCGCGATCCCAGTTGGCCGTGAACTGGTTGTCGCTGAATTTCCCGGGATCGGTGATGACAAACGGCTCCGCTGTTAGACACGGCGTATTCGCAGGCACGTTCGTCAGCAGCGGATACAAGTATCCTCCGGCGAGCGGGCCGAACTGGTTGCTCTTGGCATTGAGTAAATTGAATGCGACCGGGTCGACGTTGGCGACCGGCACTCCGCAAGCCGCAGCCAGCGCGGCCGCCGACGCGCGCGCCGCCAGCGGAACATAAGGAATGCCCGGGCTGCCCGGAATATTGATGTAGGTTCCGGGCGAATCGCCGCTGCGTTGCCGGGTGCCCTGCAGGTTGAAATAAAAGAAGCCGAACTTCGCGCCCGATCCTATCGGGCCGCCGATGTCGCCGCCGAAAATGTTCTGCTTCACCACCACCTGCCCCAGAAAATAATCGTTGGCGTCGAGAACGGTGTTGCGGAAGTACTCCCAAACGTCGCCGTGGAATTTCGAAGTCCCACTCTTCAGCGTGGCGTTGATGTTGCCGCCGCCGTTGCGTCCCTGGGTTGCATCGTAAAGGCTGGTGCTGACTTTGAACTCCTCGATCGCATCCGGGCTGGGCAAAGGGGTGAAAGTCAGTTCGCCGAAGGCATAATCCGCCACGGTGATGCCATCGATCAGATAGTTATTGTTGTCTTCGCGCCCGCCGTTCACGTGCATGTAAACCTGCCCACGGCCCAGTTGCGCGGCGCCGTTCAAGTCCGAAGACGCGCCCGCCGACAGCGTAAGCAACTGCTGAAAGTTCCGCGTCGCCAACGGCAGATCGGTGATGGTCTGCGCTCCCAGCGATTGCCCCGTGGTGGCGTCGGTGGTATTCACCTGCTCTACCTGCGACTGCACCTCCACCACTTCCTTCACGGAGTTCACTTTGAGCACCGCGGTCATGCGCGTGGTCTCGGTGATGCGCACCACGATGCCGGGAAACTTGGTATCGGGGAAGCCCACCGCGGTGACTTCCACGGTGTAAGAGCCAACGGGCAAAAGCGTCGCGGTGAAGACTCCGGAGGAATCGGTCGCCACTTGGCGCAGCAGTTCGCCGGTGGCTTCGCTGGTGACGCTCACTCGGGCATTGGCCACCACCGCGCCGGAGGCGTCCTGCACCACTCCGCCGATGGCGCCCGTCGCGCCGCCTTGGGCGAACATCGCTCCCGTGAAAACTGCGACGAAAAGACCCGATGCCAAAAGCTTCCGAAGCGTAATCATCTTGTCCCTCCCATGCAGGGTCTCGATTGCTCACTCCCCGAAGCACAACTCGGGGCGGAGATGCGGATGAATGAGTTCCCAGGGATATATCACGGCTCCACGACGATGTTCAAGAAATATAAGCACTTGCTGCGGAGGGAATGTGAATGCGGGCGATGGAAATTATTGATAGCCGCAGTGTGACGCCGGTCACTGCACGCCAGTCGCTTCTTGTTTCTGCGCGAAGCGGTTTAGAACGACAAGGCACTTCGTCGCATGCGCAGACGACCTACTTTCTTTGGTGACTGCGTTCTGGCTTCAGCCGGAACTATTCTGAAACAACCTCCTGTGCGATTGACGGAGCAAATGCGAGAAGCGCACTGTTGATAACCACTACTTTGGCACCGGCTATTTAATCCCGACGTATATGTCCACCTGGGCATTCTGCGGATCCGCTGCACGTTGATCATAAACCTCAAAGTCGGCTTGGTAGGCCCGGTTCCCTCCAGGTGCGGATTTCGGTACAGCCCAGATGCGGCTCCAAGTCTCAGGAACCACCTTCCCAACAACTCCATTCTCAGAAATAAACACAGCATATCGCGCGGCTGGAACTCTCTGGGCTACCATCCCGGGAGGAACGTCGTCTGCCGAGCTTACCTTCGCGCCTAGTATGTAGGTGTACGCGCCATTTGCGTCGCTCTCATAATCGGTGTGACGGCCAGAATCTTCGAATCAACCTTGTTCGGAATCTTGCTCAGCAGGCCTTCTTTCATGAAGCGACCCCATTGCTGACCGATGACACCTTTCCCAGACATCTCCTTTGCGTTCGCAGTACGGGTTGAGATTCCGACCACGGTGAACCCCGTTTCCTCAACTATTTTCGGAATCAATTGGACATCTCCTGCGGCTGACATGGTTAGCCTGATTGCGAGAACGCTGATCGCTACCCAGTATGCAGACATTCCGTCTCATCCTTCTCTTTATTGAGCCGATCCTAATTGAGCCGATCCCAACCCAGGACTGAGAGAATCGGCAAATCGCTGACGGACGCTCAGCGCGCAACTCTCTTTCAGGACAAAGGTGAAAGCGTTCGAATTATGGGAAGCTGAAAGACCCTACCGCAATAAAGCCACGCTAATCTTCCACGGCCTGCGCCGTCATCTCCGGCGGCTCGCCGCCGCCCGAGGCCTGGGCCAGAATCAGCCGCCGCGCCTCCACGCGAATCTTCGGCAGTTGCAATCCGAACCAGCACGCCCCCACCAGACAGGCCACGCCGCCGATCGCCACCGTCACCGGAGCCCCAAGGTGTTCGGCCAGCGCGCCGCCGAACAAGGCGCCAATCGGCGCCATCCCCATAAACATCATCGAATACACGGCCATCACCCGTCCGCGTAACGCGTCGGGAACCATCACCTGGATCAGCGTGTTCGACGACGACATCTGCAGCATCACGAAATATCCCACCGGCAGCAGCAGCCCAACGGAAATCCAAAATTTGTGCGAGAGGGCAAAGACCATCAGGCTGGCTCCGAAGCCCGCGCAACACCAAGCCACCCAACGCCCCAAACCTTTTACTCCTTGCCGGAAGGCCAAAGTCAGCGCGCCCAGCAGCGCGCCCACGCCGGCGGCGCCCATCAGAATTCCCAGGCCGCGCGCTCCGCCATGCAGAATCTGGTCGGCAAAAATTGGCATCAGCACGGCATAGGGCATGCCCACCAAGCTGACCAATCCCAGCAGCAGCAGCAGGGTGCGAATCGGCGCCGTCCCGTTGACGAAGCGAAATCCCTCCATCATGTGCTCGAACGGCGAAGCCATGGCGGCTCGCCGCGGACTTTGCACTCTCATCAACCCCAGCCCTACGATCACCGCGATGTAACTCACCGCGTTGGCAAAGAAGCACCAACCCTCGCCAATCCGCGCCACCAGAATTCCAGCCACCGCCGGGCCGATCACGCGCGCGCCGTTAAACATGGAAGAGTTCAGTGCGATCGCATTCATCAGGTCGTCCTTGCCGACCATATCCACCAGAAACGATTGCCGGCCGGGTATATCGAACGCGTTCACCACGCCCAGCAGACTGGCCAGCACGAAAACATGCCAGACCTGAATTTTGCCGAGTAAGGTCAAAGCCGCCAGCACAAACGCCAACAGCATGGAGGCGACTTGCGTGGCAATTACAACGTAGCGGCGATTAAAACGATCGGCGGCGATCCCGCCCAGCGGCGAAAACAGAAACACCGGCACCTGGCTGGCGAATCCCACCGACCCCAGCAGCAGCGCCGATCCTGTCATCCGGTAAACCAGCCAGGACTGCGCCACGCTCTGCATCCATGTGCCGATCAACGAAATCAGTTGGCCGCTGAAGAAGAGTTGGAAGTTGCGATGCCGCAGCGCCCGCCCCGCCACCTGCCAGCGCGACCCGCGCTCCGCAACCGCTTCCCGCTCCACGGGGGGGCCTTCTTGAATTGAGCTTCTGGACTCGGGCACGTTGACCTGATTGGATGACGCGAACCGCACTCTCGATCAACTATAACTCGGATGCGGCTCACTCCTGAAAGCACTTGGCACTTGGCAATTCGCCAAAAACCAATTCTTTTCTCGCCGCCCGCAAAACATCAATTGCGAACTGCCAACCGCGAATTGCCAACTGCGAATTGCTCATGTTTCCCACACCTGACCCAATTTCTGTGCAACCTCCGTCTACGCTCCATCGTGCCCCCCGTCACTAACTATGAACTTCCCAGCCGATCCGGTCTGCGCTAGAGTTGGAGCTGCTTTGTCCTCGGCGATTCCCTGCGAAAGGAACACACCATGACCACTCCACCCGTTGGTTGTGAACGCCGCATCGGACAACGCTTTCCGTTCAACGTCCCCGTAGCGCTGCGCGAAGTTTCCACCGACGCCGAAGGCCTGGGCTTTACTCAAGACCTCAGCTCTCGCGGAGCTTTTTTCTTCACCGACATGGCGCTGATCGAAGGCGCCGAGATCGAACTCACCTTAAAGATGCCCTCCGAGATTACTTTAGGGAAGAGCATGCGCGTCCGCTGCCGCGGCCGCGTTCTTCGCGTCATCCAGGCGGCGGACAACGGCTGGAAGCCTGCCGCCCCCTCCGGCCTTGAAACTTCATTGCTGGACGCGGACTCTTTAGAGCTCACGATCATCGGTTCCGAAGGGAAAAGAGAAGAAGAAGCTAAAACCGAAGCGGGAGAATCCCCGGCAACCTTAACCCCCGAAGCCACCTCCACCAAAATCGGCGTAGCCGTCTGCTTAAACGGCTACGAATATCTTCCCAGCCCGGAGGATAGCTCCGCCGAATACCGCCGCATCTCCGCCCTTCACAGCCCCAGCGAAATCGAACGCAACATCGTGATCATCCCCGAAAGTCCGAGCGCCGCCGCCCACTAGAAAGATTCCGCCCCAGTGTCCAATCTCTCCATACTTTAGTTTTGCACAGCCATTAGTACATCCCAGTCCTTTTCAATCGTTCCGTCTTCGCTTAGAATGCTTTAAAGTTTTCGAATGCTGGAGTATTCCTGCTGCGCGCCTCACGGTTGGAGTCTTTACCATAAGCTCGGCGCTCTTCCGTCTGGTCGTTAGCGACCCCCCGGGATGCTCCATTACCTAAGTCACTTGGCTAAGAGTACCTTTTCTTTCTAACATGCAAACACCTCGAGAAATCAGCGAGAACCGCGCCATGCATGGCATTGCCGTAGCCCTCCTCACCGAGAACCGCGATCGTCTGTCAGACTTGCAAGCCCGCCTCGAAGGCACCCAGCTGGCTCGCGTGGTCTGCAGCTTCTCCGGTTTTCCCGCGGGGCCAACCGATCCGATCCTGCGCGACATTCAGGATCAGCGCGCCGAAGTCGTCCTCGTCGATATCTCGCCCGAAAATCCGCAACGCGCCATCAAAGCCATCGAACTGCTGCAAGCCAACACGCTGCAGCTCGCCATCTTTGCCAACGGCAGCATGTCTCAGCCCGCCATTATCGTGGCCAGCATGCGCGCCGGCGCGGGAGAATTCCTCGACGACAACGCCGGCTCGGACGCGCTGCTCGAGGCGCTCACTCGTTTCAGCTCCAATCGCACCCGCACGCGCAGCGGCGCAGGCAAAGCTCGCATCTTCACTTTTCTCAGCGCCAAAGGTGGCGCTGGAGCCACCACCGCGGCCGTCAATACCGCGGTCGCGCTGCAGGAAGCCTACGGCAATGTGGTGCTGGTCGATTTCGCGCCAGTAGGCCACGCGCAACTCCATCTCAACCTGCGCCCCAGCTTCGGCGTGCCCGACGCGCTCGAGAACCTGCACCGCCTCGACGTTTCTCTCCTCGATGGCCTAATGACTACGGCTAAAGACGGCCTGCACCTCCTGGCCGGACCGCAGCAGCCCTATCAGTCGATCCCAACGCCGGCAGAACTAGCGCGCCTCTTCGACCTGCTGGTGAATCACTATCGCTACGTTGTGGTCGACGCCTCCAGCCGGCTCGATCCCACCACGCGCCTGCTCTCCGATCTCTCCAACGCCGTACTGATGGTCGCGCAAACCGACGTGGTTTCGCTATGGAGCGCCAGCCGCATTCACGCCTTCCTCGAAGAAGGCACCGGACGCAATCGCCTGCGCATCGTGCTCAACCGCTACAAAAAAATTCCCGGCTTCACCGACGAGGACGTCGAACACTCCACCCACTGCAAAGTCCTGTGGAAGATTCCCAATGCCTACCAGGCCATCTCGCCCGCCATCGACCACGGCGCGCCCATCGTGCTGCAGGAAGGCCAGGAAGTAAGCCGCTCCTTCCGCGCCCTGGCCGCGGCGCTGGCCGAGGCCACTTCAACCGCCGAAGGCGGACTCGATCTCGTCTACGCCCAAGAAAAGACCGACACCAAAAAGAAGCTCCCCAGCCGCCTCATCATCTCGCCTGTAAGAGCCGGCCAATAATCCCCTGGACGAGCTCTGCGCCCTCACTGCCCCCCGTGTCTAAAGGTATTAACTTTAACTTTGACTCTAAACGCTGACCCTGCAAATCCAAATCCAAATCCAAATCGTAAGCCCCCCAAGAAGCCCGCGAACAGCTAAGATAGACGCATGCGCGAAGGGCAAAGCTCGGTTCTGGAGCCGGAGACAGAAACGGTTCCCGATCTCCGCCTGCTGATTCCGACAGAGTCAGGGACAAGAATATTCCTGCGAAATCTAGGCGATTTGTTCTGCCTAGGCAGAGCAACTCCGCTAGAGCTGAAATCCACCCCCGCCCCATTCTGGCCGGATGTATTCGTAGAACGCCCGCTCCCCTGGCTGCGATTCTTCGAATCCACCGTCTTTCACGTGACCGCCATCGCCCTGATCTGGGGAGCGACGCGCTTTCTAGCCCTGCAGCCGCACCCCACGCCGCAGCCCGCGTTCACCCACGCCGATGTTGTCTTCTACTCGCCCTCGGAGTACCTGCCGCCCTTAGACACTCGCCGCGACGAACCCCGTCCCGCGCAGAAACCCGATCCCGAATACTCTCCGCAGCCCATCATCTCGGTGCCTCGCGAAGCCGACAACCGCTCCCAGACCATCGTCGCGCCGCCCAGCGTCAAGCTGAAAAATGAAGTAGCGTTGCCGAACACGGTAGCCTGGTCCGCCTCCGGCAACCCGCAAATGCCGATCGGCCCCGCTCCCGTGATTCAAGCCGCCGAAATCACGCGCCTGGCCCCGCAGATGGAGCGCTCCGTCATCGCCCCGCCGCCAGACATGCAGACTCCGTCACAAAAACAAACAATGATGGGGTCCCCGCAAGCCGCGGTCATAGCGCCGCCGCCCGCGCTCGACAGCTTTCCCCCCCGCCGCATGGGCGATATCAACATCGCGCACAGCGCCGTGATCGCGCCCGCCCCGCGACTAACCGTAGAAGCGCAACGTGCCTTCCCCGGCGATCGCTCCCCCTCGCAGAAAGCCCGCGCCCCGCAGGTAATCGCCCCTCCGCCCGCGCTCGGAGCCGGAGGCCGCTCCCGCACCGGCGGAGACCTCATCGCGCTAAGCCTCCATCCCGCGGTAGGCGCGCCCCCCACGCCCCCCGCCGGGAATCGCCGCGGCAACTTCGCCGCCACCCCCGAAGGCCGGCGCGGAGCCACCAGCGCACCCGTCTCATCCGCCAACTCATCGGCAGCCAATGGAGATGGAAGTGGTTCGGGCAAGAAAGATTCCGGCAAGTTACCCGCGGGACTCTATGTAGGCAAGACCAGCAATCCCGCCGCGCAGGTAGCGGGCGACCCAGCAGCGAATCATCCCGTCGCAAACACAGTCAATCCCAACCTGCTCGCGAATGCCCGGCCGCCGCGCCTCTCCAGCGCGCGTCCAGCGCAGCCCGAAGCCGACAGCAAACTCTCGGAAGCCGAGCGCGCGGTCTTCGGCAGCCGCAAGATTTACTCGCTAAGCCTAAACATGCCGAATCTAAATTCGGCCGGCGGAAGCTGGATCGTCCGCTTCGCCGCCCTAAAGCCCGACATGACTCCCGCCGCCGCCGCAGCTGCCTCAGGCGACCGGTCTTCGAACACGCCAGCTTCGAATAGCCCCGCCGCCGACCTGTCATCCCCGACGGCCACCCGAAAAGTAGACCCCGCCTATCCCCTCGAACTGATGCGGCAAAACGTAAGCGGTACGGTCATCCTCTACGGCCTGATCCGCGCCGACGGCACCGTATCCAACGTCCGCGTACTCCGCAGCGTCGACGACCGCCTCGATCGCTACGCCAGCGAAGCCATAGCAAAATGGCAATTCCAGCCGGCCACAAAAAACGGCGACCCCGTAGCCGTAGAAGCCACCTTCTCCATCCCTTTCCACCCCACCCGCGCCGGCTCGGCCTACTAACGAAAAGCAAAGTGCATGGCCGATTACAAGTAGCGCCGGCATCCCGCCCGCGCCGCGATGCTCTCAGTTTTCTAGGGGAAAACAAACGACACCAGAGGCCATGCGAAACGGCTCAGAAGATCGACTTTGATCGATCAACCGGGCCGTGAATCTCTCCGCGAAAGGCCTATCCACGGAGTAAATTCAAACACAGTGCCGTAATTCCCAGAACCGCCTCCGTACTCGGTGATTCCCCAAAAATGCCCATCCCCATCCGGGATTAGGTTCGAGATTGGAAACACTCCATTGCTGCCGTTAAAGGTGACCGGCACGCTCTCCGTCCAGCCGCCGCCAGCGTGCGGCGTGAGTTGAAAGATCTCCCCGCAACCCAATCCGCTGCAAACGCCAAGATTACCGCCCTCCGTTTTTGAGTTGATCAAGAGCAAGGGGTACGCGGAGAGCATCCTGCACAGCTTCACAGGGGGGAACGACGGAGGGTTTCCCGAAAGTCTGATCCGGGACGGTGAAGGCAACCTTTACGGACCGCCCAAGGGGGACCGGAACAAGCTGCGACGGGTCCGGCTGCGGGACCGTTTTTGAGCTAATCAAGAGCAAGGGGTACGCGGAGACCACCCTGTACACCTCGCAGGGGGTAGCGACGGGGGGATCCCTTCCGGCGGGTTAATCCAGGACAGCCGGGGCAACCTCTACGGGACTACCACAAACGGTGGAGACGAAAAATGTTTCTTTTCCGGCTGCGGGACCGTGTTCAAAGTGAGTGACACTGGCGTCGAGACGGTGCTGCATAGATTCGCAGGAGGGACCGACGGAGCATTTCCGACCGCAGGTGCAATTCAGGACGCTGCCGGGAACCTTTACGGAACCACTTACGAAACGGGCTTAAACGAGGGAGATGGGGCGGTATTCGAGCTTACTCTTACTCTTAGTCATTAACCAGAGGGCCGGAGGTGAGCTTTCAATAAGGTTAATCTTTTTTCGCCAGCAGGAACTGAAGGCTCCGACCCTACCACCTGCGGAATATTTCGAAGATCAAATTGAACAGCTGCAGCGCAACCCCAATGGTCACATACACCGCGATCTCCATCCGGGGGCTGGCCCAACCTAGCTAAGCTAGCTCCATTCGAGGGTGCCCCGGTCAAGCTTGGCTTGGGCGGAATTTTGACTCTCCTAGGCCAGAACGCCGCCCGCTCTCAAGACATTTCCACAACTGCATGGGACATCTAACCTTGCCCGCGCAATTTCATTCGGCCATCATCGATAACGCCGCGACGGTCCGCGATAGCGCGCGCCACCGCACCACCGTGGCACTACAACTGTGTTTCACGGATTTTGATACATAAGCTCTTTGAAAGCCTATTTTGCGGGGGATTTTCCGCTACCCATGATTTCAATGAGGGCGGGGGTAGGGTATCCCAGATTTATGGCGCGACCACGCGAGTCGCCGTCGGCCCAACCCCTCAGGGCAAATTTATTTGCGCTGAAAACCAGAACGGAAGCGGTCGCTAAGCCCCGGCGGCTTTTTTCTTCTCCAGCGCGGTGTAGATGGCGGGGTCGGTGCAGACCTCGTAGTAGCTGCGGTCGCTCCAGCCCTGCAGCGAAAAATCTTCCGGGTCCACGCGGGGCACGCGGCTCTGGCGGATCACGATCTTGCGGAAAATTTCGCGGTCCACGGGAACGGTTCCGCTGGAGAGTTGGTACTCCGCGACCTTCGGCGCAGCCGAGGCAAACGGCAGTTGCACCGCCAGCGGCACCAGCGAAATTTCCTGCTCCAGCTTGCGGAAGGCCGCTTCGTTGATGCGGATTCCGCCCAGGTTATAGCTGACCACGGAATCTTCGGGATTGGCCGCAGGGTCGGGTGCGGCATCCGCCGCCTGGAACACATAAACATGGAAAGGACCAGCCTGCGACTCCATGACCTTGCGGGCATGCTTGTTGCAGGAAGAAAGGCGGTCGCTCTCGTTCAGCGCCTCGGAGATCATGATCTGGCGCTCACCATCCATCAGGTAAAGCGGCGCCGAATGCTGCAGCGTGATGCCGACTCCGAGTTCCAGCTCGGGCATCCCCGAGCGCTGCATCAGTTCGTTGTAGCCGCGGACGATTTCGATCATCTCGCGGGCCAGCACGCAGGCGCGGCTGACAGCGAGTCCAGGCTCGCCCTCGCGCTCGAGAATGGCGAGAATAATGGCATCGCCCTCGAGAAAAACCTTCTGCGCTCCGTATTTGTCGAGCAGCTTGTTCACCGGATCGTAAAAATTCAGGCTAAAGTACGACGCGGGGTTGAGGCCTTTTTCCATCAGCGTGCGCGTAAGCCGAGTCGAGTCGCGAACGTCGGCCTTGAGCACCACATGCCGCAGAACTTTGTCCTCGGTAGTCTGCCGCTGCTCTTCGGGCAGGAGAAATTCGTAGAGCGTCCCATTCATGCGGGAGAGTTCGCGCAGCTTGTCGGTGCTGACCACGTTCACGGAATCGAGCGCGGCGTTGAGCGTTTCCAGCCGCCGCAGATCGCGATGATACTGCGAGAAATCATGTAGAAAGCGCGCCGCCACTTTCGCGCGCTCGGCGCCGCGGCAACCCGCGACTTTTCCGACTGCGGCGTATAAGCTCGCGGGCGAAAGCTTGCCGTGCTCCTGGATCATGCGCTCCACGCGATCACACTCTGGCCGCGAGATCAGCGCATTCTTCAACTGCTGCGGATTGATGCGCGGCGCGTATTCGCTCAGCAAAGGCACCACATGATACGAAGCGATCACGCACTCCATCACCTGCTGGTCTTCGAGCAGGCGCACCCACTTGGCCAGCCGCTCCTGCTGCTGGATTCCTTCGACGGAGGAATCGTCGGGCGTTCCCGTTCCCACCAGAGCGCGGGCGTTCTCCGGAGCACACATCCAGGCATCGACGGTCTCGGAAGTCAGCTCTTCCCCGTAAAGAGAGCGCACGAAACCCCATACCACGTCCTGCAGCCGGGTGTAGCGGTCGGGATCGCGATCCCAGTTGCCCAGCATCACGTAATGTTCGGCGCACAAGTAGTCGTCGCGGCCATCTTCGGAGAAGGCCAGGCGATTGACGAAAAGCCCGTAGCTGGCGAGCCCGGAATTCGTGGCGTCTTTGGGCGCAGCCTCCGCTTCGCCGTTCTTCGCTTGTTCGAACTTGGCTTCTGCGGTCTTCGCTTCTCCGAATAAAGAGCGGCGCGTGCGGGCCAGAGTTTCTTTCTCGATCTCGCGCAGGGTCTGGAAAATTTCCTGCCCGGTCTTGCGCAGGATAATTTTCTTTCGTACCTGAAAAGTGGCTACGCGCTCGCGATACTCGACGCCTTTGCCCTGCCGCACGCCGTCGTAGGTCTTGAGCAGAACACGGCAGCGCTCCAACACCTGCGCGAATTGCTGGTTCATCTCCGTGCGCAGAAACTTGGTGATGGCCAGCCGCGCCAGCAGGTCGACGGAAATGTTTTCTTCTTTCTTCGCCCGGTTCAAGGCGGCCAGGTGCAATTCGGCCAACGCCGGTTTCCAGTCGGAAGGGTCCGCCGCACTGCGCGTAGCGTTGCGCGTTCCGGCCGCGGCATCTCGCATCCACGAGGGCGCCTGGTTAGGCCGGGGAGCTTCCGCCGCCAGCAAGCCTTCCAGCTCGCCGTGGCGCACGATCAGCCGCATGATTTTGGCGCGCGCGGCGTCTAAGAATTTTCCGCTGAGAGCGACGTCGTGCCGAAGGTTGTCGACGCCTACGGCGAGACCTTCGAGCACAAGCGATGGCGCCGCCGCCGCCAGTTCAGGCAGCTCCAATTTTTCCGGTTCTTTACCGAGACGGAAGATGGGGAATCGAGGCATTCGTAAGTGGCCCGGGATATGGGAAGTCTCTGATTACACAAGTGCAAGACGAGGCTAGCATGGCGGGCGCGGAGGCTAAAGTTACCGTGGTTATGGGGTTAGCGTTCTTTCTCGCAGCAGAGATGCGCGCCTAACGGTTCGCGAGTTCGCGCCGACCATCGAGTGTGAGAGGTTTAATCGCGCTACCGATTCCTCTCCGCTGGGCCAGCCTGAGATCATAGTCATTCTGCAGATTCAGCCAGAATTGAGCGGGCAGACCAAAGTATTTTCCCAAACGAATCGCAGTATCGGCGCTGAGGGCTCGCTCTCCGCGAACCACTTCGTAAATGCCGGGAAAGTCGAGGGCTTTGGCGAGGGCGTAGGAAGTGATTCCCATCGGTTGCATGAACTCGGTTTTTAGAATTTCGCCCGGGTGCACCGCGAAGATTTTCCTCGGCTTCTTCATAGTCATTCCGGTCCTAATGGTAGTCGACGATCGCCACTTCAAAAGCGTTTCCGTTTCGCCACTCGAAATACATCCGATATGGGTCGTTCACCCGGATGGAATGTTGCCCGGCGCGGCGCCCTCGGAGGGCCTCCAACTGATTCCCGGGCGGCACCCTCCAGTTGCTCAACGTCAGCGCTGCATTCAAAACGGAAAGCTTCTTAAATGCCGGGCGATGCAGACTGGCCGGAAGACGCCGGCTGTTGCCCGTGTGCCACAGTCGTTCTGTTTCGCGGTCACGGAAACTCGCGACCATGATCGAGACTGCTGCACCGCGATACTATCGTAACACGTTAGTATAGTCGGTCGATCCTAATCTGAACTCTTATGCCACTTCCGCACAATCTCTTTAAACACCTGCCCGCGCTGCTCGTAGTTCTTGAATTGGTCGAAGCTGGCGCAGGCGGGAGCCAGCAGCACGACATCGCCCGGTTGTGCTGCGGCGTTCGCTTTGCGCAGAGCGTTCTCCAAGGTTTCCGCATGCACGGTTTCAGGGCCTCCGCTTTTCGAAGAGACGATCTGCGACTCGATTTTCTCCGCGGCGGCGCCGATGGTGTAGACGCGCTTCACGCGCTGGCGCAGGAGATCGTTGAGCACGGAGTAATCGCTGCCTTTATCTTTGCCGCCAAGGATCAGGTGAATGTTCGCGGGAAACGACTCCATCGCCTTGATGGTGGCATCGACGTTGGTGGCCTTGGAATCGTTGTAGTAATCCACGCCGCGGATCGTCGCCACAAACTCGAGTCTGTGCTCGACCGCCTTGAAGTCGCGCACGGCTGGGCGGATTTTTTCCGGCGCGCATCCCATCAACGCACTGGCGCACACCGCGGCCAGTACGTTCTCCAGGTTGTGCGCGCCTTTCAGCGGAATTTCGGAAGCCAGCATGATCTCGCGTTGCTGCTGACCTTCGCGGATCACTATGTTGCCTTCCCGCACCCACGCACCCTGCTTCACTTCTTTTTGCCGGCTGAACCAGAACACCTGCGCCCGCGTTCTCGAAGCGAGGCTTACACAGGTGGGATCATCTTCGTTTAGAACTGCGAAGTCGGCGCTGGTTTGATTCTCGAAGATGCGGGCCTTGGCGTTGACGTAGGCTCCGAAGGTTCGGTGACGATCCAGGTGATCGGGGGTGACGTTCAAGATGACGGCTACTTTGGGGCGGAAGGTCTTAATTGTCTCCAGCTGAAAGCTCGAAATTTCGAGCACGATCGCGGTCTCGGGCTGAGCGCGTTCGACCAGCGAAATCGCGGGCGTTCCGATATTTCCGCCCACCAGCGCGGGGAATCCGCTCGCGGTCAGGATTTCTCCAGTCAGGGTTGTGGTGGTCGTCTTCCCGTTGGAACCAGTGATCGCAACGATTGGCCCCGGGAGAAATTGAGCGGCCAGTTCGACCTCTCCGATCACGGCCTCACCGAGGGAACGCGCCTGCACCAGGGCTGGCGTATCCATCGGCACGCCAGGGCTGACGACGATGAAGTCCTGCCCACGAAAAGTGCGCTCGCCGTGGCCGCCGGTTTCGACCGTGATGCCGTGATCGAGCAGCACGGGAATCTCGTTGCGCAGTTCGTCTCCGCTCTTGGTATCGGAGACCGTGACCTGCGCTCCGTGCGCCTTCAGGAAAAGCGCCGACGCCACCCCGGACTTGCCGAGGCCCACGACCAGCACGCGTTTGTCTTTAAGTTGCATCCAATGCCCCTTTACACGGAGAGGCAAAAAAATCAGCTTCGCCGGCCGGGGAACGACACGGATTGGCGCAAATCAATAAAAGAAACTCGCCCCATCGGCGTGAATCCGTGCAAGTCCGTGGCCAGTTTCTCTCACCTCAATTTCAAAGTCGTCAGCGCAAACAGAGCGAAGACCAGCGAGGCAATCCAGAAGCGCACGATGATTTTCGACTCCGACCAGCCCATCAGCTCGAAATGATGGTGCAGCGGCGCCATTTTGAAGATGCGCTTCTTGCGCAGTTTATAGGAGCCCACCTGCAGAATTACCGACATCGCTTCGATCACGAAGACTCCGCCAATAAATGGCAGCAACAATTCTTGCTTGATGATCACGGCTACCGTGCCGATCGCTCCGCCCAGCGCCAGCGATCCTACGTCGCCCATAAACACTTCCGCGGGGTGCGCGTTATACCACAGAAATCCGATGGAGGAACCGACCATCGCTCCGCAGAAAATTGTCAACTCGCCGACCTGCGGCAGGCGCTGGATTTCGAGGTACGTCGCAAAAGTCGCGTGCCCGCTCACATAGGTGAGAACTGAAAGAGCTGCCGCGGCAATCACCGTGCAACCGATGGCCAGGCCGTCGAGGCCGTCGGTGAGATTCACGGCGTTGCTCGATCCCACAATCACGAAAGCCACAAACGCGATGAAAGGTAGGAAAGCCAGGGGCCAGATATGGGGGTAGCGTTCGAGAGTACCGACCACGAGATCGGGGTTAAACTGCTTAAGGAAAGGCACGATCAGCTTGGTGGAATACATGCCGTAGGTCTGCATGGCGATCAGCAGCACGGCGATCACGATGCTGGTGGCGATTTGCAATCCGAGCTTGGCGCGGCCGGTGAGGCCGAGGTTGCGCTTGTGCGCTACTTTCGTATAGTCGTCGGTGAAGCCGATGGCGGCGAAGGCGCAGGTGGCGAAGACCGCGATCCACACGAAGCGGTTGCTGAGGTCAGCCCATAATAATGTAGGAACGACGATGGCGATGGCGATCAGCAGGCCGCCCATGGTCGGCGTGCCGGCTTTTTTCTGGTGCGCCTGCGGACCCTCTTCGCGAATGTATTGTCCGATCTGAAATTCACGCAGCCGGCCGATGACCAGAGGACCGACGATGAGCGCGGTGAAGAGCGCAGTAAGACTGGCGAACGCGGTGCGGAAGGTGAGATAGCGGAAGATGCGGAAGGGCGGAAAATAATGTTGCAGCTTCAGAAACAACAGCCAGTAGAGCAATCAGCCTCCGTCCCGCGTCAAATCTCAGTTCTGTTCGATGCGCTGTGCCTGCCAGGTTTCAAGCGCCTTTTCGAGCTTCACTCCGCGCGAAGCTTTTAAGAGTACTACGTCGCCTGGGCGCGCTTGGCGCGCCAGCCACTCTCCGGCTTCCTCCGGCGTTGCCACGAATTCCGCTACCGTCGGCGTCTGCAGCGAGCCCTCGACCATAGCCTGCGCCAGGCCTCGCACTCCAATCAGCACATCTATTTTTTTCTCCGCTATATGCCGGCCAGCCTGGCGGTGAAGCTCTTCGCCCGCCCGACCCAACTCCAGCATTTCGCCCGCGACTACGATCCGACGCTTCGCCGGCATCGCTGCCAGAGCATCGACCATCGCGCACAGCGCCTTTGGATTGGAATTGTAACAATCGTTGATGACCGTAATGTTACCCATTTGGAGAACCTGTCCACGCTGTTCGGCCGGCGCAAGCGTTGCCAGGGCTCGGACCGCCGCGGAGGGCGTCAACCCGCGTTGCAAGCCCACGGCCACGGCGGCCAGCGCGTTGAGCACATTGTGCTCTCCCACCAGCGGCAATGTGGCGGTTTCGTGAACGCTGCCGACGACGACGTCGAATTCCACGCCCTTCGCGCCGCCGAGTTTGACGTTCTCGGCACGCACGTCGGCCGTGGGCCGGGTGCCGTACATCACGACCTTGCCTTTGAAGTCGCGGCCGAATTGCGATACATATTCGTCATCGGTGTTGAGAACCGCTACGCCGTTGGCGGGCAGGGATTCGATCAGCTCGTATTTCGCGCGCGCGATGCCCGCGATGGAATCGAAAAATTCCAAGTGTACGGCGGCGACGTTGGTAACGACGCCAACCTCGGGCTGCGCGATCTTAGCCAGTGCGCGAATTTCTCCCGCATGCGACATGCCCATCTCGATTACGGCGAGGTCATGCTCGGGCTCCAGCTTCAGCAGCATGAGGGGCAGGCCGAAATGGTTGTTGAAGTTTCCTTCCGACTTCAGCACGCGAAAGCGGGTGCGCAGCACATGGGCGATGGCATCCTTTGTGGTCGTCTTTCCCGCCGACCCGGTGATGGCGATCAGCGGTTTGCCCCACAACTTGCGCACCGCCGTGGCCAGAGTCTGCAGCGCGACCAGCGTGTCCTCGACCGCCAGCAATCGCTTCTCGTCCGCATAGCGGTTGAGCTGGTCTTTCCGCACCACCGCCGCAACCGCGCCTTTTTCCAAAGCCTGTTCCACGAAGTCGTGGCCATCGAGGCGCTCGCCTTTCACGGCAAAGAAAAGCTGCCCCGACGCAATGCCGCGCGAGTCGATCGAATAACCTTGCGCGATAGCTTCCGGCACAAACTTCCCGCTTGCTCCGACGAACTCCGCGACCTTGGCCAGAGGCAACCTCATTTGGGGGCTCCGGCGGCCGCGGCACCGCACTCGAAACCCACAGCCTGCAGCGCCTGGCGCGCGACCTCCAAATCGTCGAAGGGAGCCGCACGTCCGCGCGTGACTTGTACTTTCTCGTGACCTTTTCCGGCGAGCAGCACAATGTCTCCCGGACGGGCTTCGGAGATGGCGAGAGCGATCGCTTTCCGGCGGTCCGGCTCGACGCTGTATTTTGCGCCGGTTTTCTGCAAGCCAACCACGGCGTCGTTAATAATCGCCAGCGGATCTTCGCTGCGGGGATTGTCGGAGGTGAGCACCACCAAATCGCTGCCACGCCCCGCGGCCTCGCCCATGAGCGGGCGCTTCTTTCGGTCGCGGTCGCCGCCGCAGCCAAACATGGTTAAGACTCGACCCTTCGACGCGGACACCAACTCGCGCGCGAGCGCCGTCAGATTACACAGGGCATCGTCGGTGTGCGCGTAATCGACCACCACGGTAAAAGGCTGGCCGCAGTCGACGCGCTCGAAGCGCCCCGGAACGCAGGCCAGATTGCCGACGCCCTGGGCAATCGCCTCCGCGGTGCAACCGCGCGCGACGGCGGCGCCGGCCGCGGCCAGAATGTTGTACACATTCACGCGGCCGATCAGCGCGGAGAACAGCGCGATTTGTTGGCCCGGCGCAATCAGATCGAAGCGCGTGCCGCGGGTCGTGATCTCCACTTTCTGGGCGCGCAGATCGCCTTGCTGCCAGCCGTATTTCAGCACGAGCGAGCTACGCTTGCGGCTGAACTCGGCCAACTTGGCTCCGTACTCGTCATCCAGATTCGTAACCACGGCGCGCGACGGATCGGTGCCGCAGCCCTCGAATAAGGCGCGCTTGGCGGCGAAATACTCTTCCATCGTTTTGTGATAGTCGAGATGGTCGCGAGTGAGATTGGTGAACACGGCGACATCGAAGGGCACGCCATAGACTCGCTCTTGCGCCAGCGCGTGCGAGGAGACTTCCATCACCGCGTCGGTCGCGCCCGCGCCCAGCGCTTCGCTGAAGATGCGATTGAGTTCGAGAGCTTCCGGCGTCGTGTGCGGCGCCGGCAATATTTTCCCGGCCACATGGTATTCGATCGTGCCGATCAACGCACTTTTTCTTTTCGCCGCTTGCAGAATCGATTCCAGCAGGAAGGCTGTGGTGCTCTTGCCATTGGTTCCCGTGATGCCCGTGATCGCGATGCGCTCGGCCGGTCGTTTGTAGAAGTTGGCGCTCACCCGAGCCAGCGCGCGCCGCCCGCGCGCCACGACCGCCCAGGCCACGCCCGGGCGCTGAGATTGCGCCGCCGAATCCGTGACCACCGCCACCGCTCCGGCGCGAATCGCGGGATCGATAAACTGGTTGCCGTCGCTCGATTCGCCGCGCAGGGCGACAAACAGGCAACCCGGCTGCACCCGCCGAGAGTCGTATTCCACACTACTCACATCCGGATTGCCGCTGTGCGCGAGCACTTCCGCTCCATCCAGCAACTGTTGGAAGGTCATTACCCGGAATTATATGGTACGGGGAGTGGCGATCGCGGCCGGGAATGGCGGCGTGAACCTAATTGAAAAGTGCATGGTTACTTATGGCACTTTCCCCATCTTGGCACGGGCGCTACATTGCTGCTATGTCCAGCGGAACCAGCCGTAGCAAGTGCCTGTGCGCGCAATGCGAAATGCCGGAGTCGCAGTGCGCCTGCGAAAAATTCTGCTGCCTGTGCCAGTCGCAACTCGACGTCCGCATCTGCACCGACGGGTTGATGTATTGCGAGGCCTGCCGCAGCGCGTGCGATTACAAAAGCTCGGAGTAATGGCTCCGAGTCCACGGTCGGAGCTTCCTCAGATGACAACCGCTTCCCGATACTCCCCAAACACGCGTCGCATGGCGTCCGAGATTTCGCCCACCGTAGCGTAGGCCTCGACTGCATTTAGAATCCGAGGCATAACGTTCTCGCCGGAGCGCGCCGCCTCTTCTACCTGGGTCAAAGCATCCTTCCATCGATTCGCCTCGCGCCGCGCGCGCAGGGCGCGCAGCCGTTCGATCTGCCGCGGCTCGAGCGCGGGATCGATCTTCTGCGTCGGAATCGATTTCTCGTGCTCCACTGCAAAGCGGTTCACTCCGACGACCACCGCCTCTTCGCCATCGACCGCCTGCTGATATCGATACGCGGCGTTTTGAATCTCCTGTTGCACGAAACCGCGCTCGACCGCCTTCAACATACCGCCCATGGTTTCGATCTTGCCTAGGTATTCGGCGGCGCGCTTTTCGATCTCGTTGGTCAGAGACTCGATGTAGTACGAACCCGCGAGCGGATCGACCGTCTGCGCCGCGCCCGATTCGTAGGCGATGACCTGCTGCGTGCGCAAGGCGATTCGCGCGGCCTGCTCCGTGGGCAGAGCGAGGGCTTCGTCGTAAGAATTGGTGTGCAGCGATTGCGTGCCGCCTAGCACGGCCGCCAGCGCCTGAATCGCGGTGCGCACGATATTATTTTCCGGCTGCTGCGCGGTCAGGGTCGAACCCGCCGTCTGGGTGTGAAAGCGCAGCATCCACGAACGTGGGTTCTTCGCCTTGAAATGCTCGCGCATGATGCGCGCCCACATCCTGCGCGCCGCGCGAAACTTCGCAACTTCCTCCAGAAAGTTGCTGTGGGCGTTGAAGAAAAACGAGAGCCGGGGGGCGAATTGGTCCACATCCAGCCCGGCTTTTATCGCCGCCTCCACATAGGCCATGCCGTTGCCCAATGTAAAAGCCACTTCCTGCACCGCGGTCGAACCGGCTTCGCGCATGTGATAGCCGGAGATCGAAATCGTATTCCACTCCGGCACGTTTTCTTTGGCCCAGGCAAACATGTCGGTGATCACGCGCAGAGCCGGCTCCGGCGGATAAATATAAGTCCCGCGCGCAATGTATTCCTTGAGCACATCGTTCTGCACCGTGCCCGAAAGCTTGCGGATATCCCCGCCCTGCCTCCGCGCCACCGCTACGTACAAGGCCAGCAGAACCGATGCGCTGGCATTGATGGTCATCGATGTAGAAATCTTGGTTAACTCGATGCCCTCAAATAACCGCTCCATGTCTTCGATCGAATCGATGGCTACGCCCACCTTGCCCACTTCCCCTGCGGCGAGCACGTGATCCGAATCCATTCCAATCTGCGTTGGCAAATCAAAGGCCACCGAGAGTCCGGTGGTCCCGTGCGCGAGTAGATATTTGTAGCGTTTGTTCGATTCCTCGGCATCGCCCATGCCGGCGTATTGCCGCATGGTCCACAAACGTCCGCGGTACATGGTGGCCTGCACGCCGCGAGTGAAGGGATATTCACCGGGATAGCCGACTTCGTTTTCGTAGTCGGAACCCTTGAGATCGGCGGGAGTGAAGAGCGGCTTGATTGGAATTCCGGAGGAAGTTTCGAAATCTGCGGCGGTATCGGCGGGTGGCGACTTGAGCTTCGAGGTCGTCACGGACTCTTCTTTGAGCTCGGTCTTGAACTGCGTCATGGGTTACCTCTTTTTTTTCTTTACCCTCCAGAACGAGCTTACGCCAAACCATGCAAAGGTCATGGTGAAACAAGTTGCAACCACCACGCGTCCCAAGCCTGCATGCCCGGTCTGATATTTCGAATATTCGTGAGCCAGGGCGATGCCGCCGCTGGCCGCCATCACCAGGAAAACCAAGCCCGTAACCTCAAGCCACAACTGGTGAAGCACTCGCCCTAGGGCCCGGGCGGTGGCGAACAAGCCTTGCTTGGCGGCGCGCACAGTGCGGCTGCGTTGGGCCTGCTGCGAGGCCACCCGCGCCACCACTCCCAACTTCCGTGCGGTAGAAACCTTGTTCACGGCCTCGATTTTAACAGCCTTCGGCGCTACAATAGCGCAAACCTGCGCCGTGCGGAAACGGCGCGGGGGCTGCAGGCATCTAAGAGCTGGAAACTCTTATGACCAGCGGCGGACCGGGGGACTACGTGGATCAGCAACTGAAACAGCTCATGAAGGAACTCGGCGAAGCCATCAACGAGTCGCTCTCCGACTCCGAACAGATCGCCGAAGTTGTCTCCCGCATTAAAGAGGGCGGCTACGATATTTTCCTGGTGCTCGAAGCCACCATCGGCGTCAGCAAGCAGGGCGAAAAAAGTTCCGACAAAACTTCTCTTGTCACCACGCTCTCCACCAACCCCGAATTCAAAATCAACGATCAGGATCTGAAATTCCTCAAATCCCTGCGCATCAAGATTGAGGAAGAAAAAGAAAAGTAGAAACCCCGACCTCGGACTTCCGCTCGAAGCTTCTTTCTGGAACTGGTTCCACTCGTGGGTATACGGAGGCTTGTAGCGCTGCTCTGTCCTCTGTCACCGCTCGCCGTACGGGTACGGCCTGGACAAAAAAAAACGGGGCTAACGGTTTATGTATGAAGATCCGTCAGCCCTAACACTAAAGATAGCGAGCCCAAGGGGTTCGGCCCAGGTTACTAGAGTTACTTTCGTGACCTTGCGGGCACGGAAGCTCTAGGATTCACTGCTGTTTACATCGCTGGAGGAATGACCTCGCATTTCTCGTTCAGTTGTTGTTGAGGTGGGCACACTGGAATCGGGCCTCCGTCCGGGGCGGGAACCTGCGGAACGGCGGTCGTAGCCATTGCGCCCACGAGTCCAAACATCAGGATCGAAGTCCTGACTGCGTTCTTCATGGGTTTTCTCCTGCCGCGACTTGGGTAGAGAGGAAAACTACCCCAGGCGCGGTGGAAAATTATAAAGCACGAGTCAAGTCTGCCCTTCCGCAAGGCCGATTCTGGCCGGAGCATCGCCCTCCTCCCGCCGCAAGAGAAATTTCTAACTGTTAAATTGATTCCTGAATAAGCTTCTTTCTTTGCGGCGTTTACCAAGATTGGATCATGCTTCGCTTTAGCTTGGTGCGGGAGGTGGAGTCGGAGTGGAATGAGGAGCTAGGGCTTGTTACGAAATCCGGAATTTTGAGGCGGGAAAAATCGAAGTGCGGGTTTGGAGATGTTTCCGTTCGGGCGTACACTTCGGGACTATTTCTTCGGGACTATTTCTTTAATCTTATTTCTTTGATCCGGCGCGCGCCGAGAAACCATGAAGTGCGAGGCCAGCGACGGTAGCTGCTGGGCTTGGGGCTGCTCCAGCCGCGGCATCGGGTTGAATCGAGGGGCTGGCTTGAGTTCGCGATAGCGCCCGATCGACCATGCCTTCGAACATCGGGATCAAGGAGTCGGCGGGCACGGGATGCTGAATATCAGTGAGGCTCTGCTCCCAGCGCTGCGGGCGCAACAGGTTGGTGTCGGCGTGGCGCGTCGCGAGCTTGGCCAGGGTATAACCCAACCAGATGAACAGCGTGCAGTTGTAAGCCGCCATGCCCAGCAGGCTGATGGAAACCGTGCCCAGGTGTTGGCCCACCCAGGAAGCGATCACTCCGAGCTCCACCACGGCGAAGAGGCCGAAGCCGAGCGCGATGCCGAAGCTTTGCTGCCGCCGGGTGACGCCGAGATAATGGGCGAAGAAGAGCAGAAAGAGCACCATGCCAACCTGCATGATGCGTACGCAGCGCTGCGCGGTAAGAATGGCTTGCACCCAGGGAACGGTCTGGGCGGAGTTGGTGGAAAGCGACACTACTCCGGCGACCAGCAACATCACCAGGCCTGCCCAGCGAAACAGAACTGTGCCTAAATCGCGCAGGGTGTGAAAAGGGCGGAACACATCGAGAAAGGCCTCGTGGATTACCTTGAAGCCTAGAAATACGCTGATGGCGGTGCTGAGCCAGGAAAGATAAAAGAACACCGAATAGTTGTGGCGAATGGGAAAGATCAGCGCAAAGGCCAGAATCTGAGTCACCACGTAAGCAAAAAAGAAGCGGAATTGGCGGTGTTGCCCACGGCGGAACATCAGGATTGCGATCAAGGCTTGCAGAACGGGCTGCGCCAGCCAGAGAGCGTAAAAAAGATCCGTCATTTTATCGCTCATCCGAGGCACTCCCAGGGCTGCGCAAAAAATTTTTTCTTCAAAAGAAAATCTAGAAACCGACCGGAGATCGAACGGTCGGGGTTATTAGAGAAGTTAAACCTTTTGTCCCAAGTGTTCAATGCACCCAAGTAACCGAGGGTAACGTTACTTTCGGTCATTCCGTAGTCCGAGGCCTGGGGGCGGGCAAATCCGGGTGCTTTGGAGTTCTGACTGGGTACTCCGGTACCGCTCTGCGCGTCGTGCCATTCCCGAACTATCGATGAGATGGCTTCTAGCCAGAACAAGCCAAGCGCGCGAGTCATGCCAGTTAACTCGGGACGAGTCACGGCTTTACGCGTCCGGCACGGAGTGGATGTAGGCGCGCATCATGCGGACTTCGTCGTCTTTTTCGTCAAGGTCGTGCAGCAGGATGTCGCGCAGCGAAACCATTCCTATGAGTTGACCTTCGAAGCACACCGGCAGGTGGCGGAAGCCATTGCGCCGCATCAAGGTCATGCAGCTCTCCACTTCCTCGTTGGTGCCGACGGAGACAGGGTCATCGGTCATGACCTCGGCCAGGCAGGTGCTGCGGGGGTCGAGGCCCTCGGCTACAACCCGCCTCATCAAATCTCGTTCGGAAAAAATCCCCACGAGCTCTCCGTTGTGCAGCACGGGCACGGCGCCAATATTGTGCTGCACCATCGTGCGCACGGTTTCGAGCACGGTCTGGCCCATCTCCGCCTGGTGGATTTCCTGCTGCTTGATCAAATCGCAGATACGCATTTTGATCCTCCCCTCGAACTCTTCGCAAAAAGCTGTACGGGGCGCGAGTATATGCCGAAAGCGGGCGGGGGGAAAGAAGAAAAGCTGCGGACCGATGGGAATTCGGTGGCGGAACACCATTATGGGAAGGGAGGATTGAGTCGGGGACTTGAGTCATCGAGTGATTGAGTCATTGCGCGATTTGAAAACTTGCGGATTCGTTTCAAATTACCCAATTGCTAAATTACTCAATCACCTGAGGAAAATGAAGTAGGCCGAATCGCGCCAGGCTGCGGGCAAGCTTGCCTGCGCCCGCGCCGTCAGTACGATGCTGTATGCGCCGTGGTTGCCCAGATCTATTTCTTCTAGAACATCGCGCTCGAGAGCGTCTTGCCGCTCCCGTCTCAGCGGCGGCTGGGGCGCGATCACGGCCAGGCATGCCAGAAATTCGTGAATATCTTCACTGCGGCAACCCCTGCGGCCGCCGTCGCGGCCGCCATCGCTGACCAGAAAGGAAACCTCTGCCTGTTGCGAGGAGTAATGCCACGCCAGCGATGCCGCCAGATTCACCGCGCGTTCGTAGGCTTCGCCGGAAATCGCGTCCGCGCAAGGATTGTCGAAGACGATGCGAAGTTTGCGCTCATCCTCGCGGCTGAACTCGCGCACTTTCAGCGAGCCCGACTTGGCCGTGGCTTTCCAATCCACGTGGCGCGCCGAGTCTTCCGGCATGTATTCGCGGATGCGGTAGAGGTCGGAGCCGCGGCCGCGCGCAAAGCTCTCCCACTCGCCACGCACGACGGGAAGAATTTGCAGTAGCTCATCCGGCGCATCGACTGGAGGGTAGACCAAAATCTCCCGCTGCAGTGCAACGTTCCGTCTCTTGGTGAGAAAAGCGAAAGGGAAGCCAGTGGCCACGCCGAAGCTCGATTCGCAGTAACGTCCGCGCCGCTCGAAGCGGAGGTCCAAGTCGGCGGTGAGGATTGCCCGCGGCGGCAGGTAGGGAAAGTGAACCATGCCCTCGAAGATTCCCGCAGGAGGCGCGATTACGCTGACCCTCATCACCTTCCAGTCGCGCACGCGGAACCACTGATCCTTGGGCGCGCGGTTGGAGGGAAAAGCGAAGGTAGTTGGCTGCCAGCGCCAGCGCTTGCGGCTCGTCTTTTTTCCCGAGCGCGCCGGAACTACGCGAATCGAAAACGAGGGCAGAAATCGGCGCGGATTGCGCAGCAGGATTCTGCCTGCGACTGCGCGCCCGGCAAAAACGTGTTCTGGAAGCCGGACATCGAGTTCTAATCCACGCAGCCCCAGCGCGGAAACCACTCCCGACACCAGCATCGCGGCCAGCATCGCGGCCACCACGATATATAGAAGGTTGTTGCCGGTGTTCAGCGCCGCGATGCCGATCACCAGAGTTACGAGTACATACATCACGCCGACTTTGGTGACTTCATAATCGAAGCTCTCGCGGAATCGTTCTACGGCGACGCGACGCGCCAGGTACGGCACCGTGACTAAACCTACCCACGCTGCCACTAAGAGCGCAAGCGAGGCCAGGATCACCGAAGACAGCAGATCGCCCGCCTCGCGCGAGGCGGTCGAAAACAGCGCCGCGCCGAAGGCCAATGCCAATCCCACCAAGGCCAGGACAAAGCGCAACCACACTTCCGCCGCAGGCCGCCAGGAGCCGGCGCGGCTCGGGGCGGAGTTGGACTTGAAGGGATGGGTGTATGCGGAAGCCACTAGCTCGGAGCCTAGCATCGCACGGAAGAACGAGCAACGCCGATCGGCTTGCGAGGGAAGCCTTCGTAACCATAGGGCGGCAAGGCTCAGTTGAACTTCTGGTGTTGTCTTAGGAGCCGCTTTTCAGGCGTAGCCAAGGGTCTCGCTTGGTGCATGCCTCCATTCGCGCGGGAGATCCCTCACCCGGCTGAACTGCGCCGGGCTTCGGGATCACACCCCGAGAAACGGGCACCGTCAAATGAGCCACGGCCCGCGAGACGCCCATGAGACCCATGACCCATAAGACGCCGCCGTTCTCGACTTCCCAGCTTTTGTGGTAATCTTCTCGGTCAAAAAATGAGTCCGCTGTAAGCACACTTTCGACGACCCGTAAGGGGACTTCATGACTCTCAGCAAACGTTCGCTGGCGGAGTTTGTGGGAACGTTTTGGTTGGTATTCGGCGGGTGCGGTTCGGCGCTGTTCGCCGCAGGCTTTCCCGCGCTCGGCATCGGCTTCACCGGAGTTGCCCTGGCCTTCGGTCTCACCGTGCTCACCATGGCCTTCGCCCTCGGGCATATTTCTGGCGGCCACTTCAATCCTGCGATCAGCTTCGGGCTGATCGTGGGCAAGCGCTTTTCTCTCTCCGATTTGCTGCCTTATGTCATCGCCCAAGTCGCGGGTGGCATTGCAGCCGCGGGTGTGCTCTACATCATCGCCAGCGGAAAGGCTAACTTCGATGTACACGCCGGCTTTGCCTCGAATGGATACGGAGCCCATTCTCCCGGCGGCTATTATGAGGTGAGGTTCACAGACGTCGGGTAATCTGCTGGATCCGGATCCTGCCCGTTGAACCACCAGACCGTGTTCGACCCGGTGATTGTGGGGGCGACGTTCGTGGGGGCGCTGGGTTGCTCCTGGGTTAGCGGGCAGACCGAGAAGTATTCGGCGCGGCCCCAGTACATCTCGATGCTTTCAGCGTAGTGCTTGGTGGTGCCGGCGGCGACTCCTTTTATGGTGTTGCGGTTGGCGGTAGCGATGGTGGTGTTGTCGGTCCACCAGGTGGGGAAGTACTCGGTGATGATCTGGTTGCCTCCGCCACAGGAGTCGCCGGCTTCGACTTGTTGCGTCGAGGTGGCGTCCACACCGACGGGCAGCGGGTTGTACACCATGAACGGAGTTTCGTAATTGCAGCAGAGGGCGCAGCCGTAGGCGGCATGGCCGTAGGTTTTATCGAGAATCACTTTGCCTTCGTAAAGAGTGCCGGCAGCAGCGTCCCTGTGATCGAGAATGCGATAGGCGCCGTAAGTGAGTTAAGTGCGTGCCCATGATTTTAGGTTAATGTCCGGCCTTCTCCTGGAGTCTTCGCAGGTCGGCTCGCATAATTGATCTCACTCCTTCCTCGTGTTCGCTCGCGATCTCCTTTTCCAGGGGAGAAACTGCGGATGAGTTTCCCAACTCCACTAGGGCATGGCTCGCTGCAATCCTAACCGTTGGGTTTTGGTCTGACAAAGCTTCTGTCGCGATTCCGAGGATTCTATCGAGGTCTGCGGCCGAAACCTCTTGGAAGCGAGGTAGCTGTGACAGCGCGAGTACTCGCGCGCCCGCATCTGGCGAGGACTGCACGACCCCTTCAATCGAACTGAGGCAGCCCTTATCGTGTAAGTCAAGCAAATACTTAGCCGCATATACCTTCAGATGAGGGGCTAGTTCAGCGTCGTCGCAGGATTCTCTCAAAACGAAGAATCCCTTCTTGTCTCCGAATTTCGCTAGTGCGAGAGCGATGTTCACACGTGTTTCGGGCACCTTTTCAATCATCAGGGCGGTTTCGATCGCGGGGACGGAGCTCGCTGTCTTGTCTTCGGCGAGCACTAATGCGGCGAGATAGCGGACGTGGGCGTCCGGGTTACGGAGTCCGGCCATCAAGCCCTCCTCGGTCAACGGTATTTTGCGTTCCCGGAGTAACTGTTTGAAGGTTGCGAATCTTCCAGCGGAGGCATCTTGTGAAGCACTACTCGCCGTCAAGGCGACCAGAATAGGCAAAGTGAATCCCACGGAACGTCTAAAGAGTTCTGCGGCCCGTCTTAGGTTTCTCATTGCTCGGATACCTCAGTGCTAGTCACATGCGTCCCGGTTATGAGCGCCTCAATGAACGAATACGTGATCGTATGGTTTCCCACGGGTATTCCGTTGCAGGAATAAGTCTGAGAGCACACTGCCGTACAGTTGGTTTGGCCGGAGGAGGTTGGGAGTAGGCTCACGTTGCTTACCAGGGTATGCTGGTCGTAGAACACGTTTTGCTGCTCGGGGAACACCGGCCCAACTGGTGTCTCCACTCCACCTACCGACACCTCTGCCTGCCCGCCCTCGCCTACGGTAAATGTCGATGAGCCGGCACAGAGGTTCCCCCAGTTCGCGGGGCAACTATTGCTGACCGTGGCCAAGGCTTCGCTTATTTCGGAACCGTTCCAGCTTGTGCCTGCCGGGCCAGCCAGCATGGATGACACCGCGCCGATGCCTGTTTTCAGGCCCGGAAACAGAAGAGTGATACTGAGGGGGGTCAAACTGCTGACGGTAGTGGAGGAGGGACAACCCACGTTCGTAGGTGCGCTGGGCTGCTCCTGGGTTAGCGGACATACCGAGAAGTATTCCGCGCGGCCCCAGTACATGTCCTCGCTTTGAGCGTGGTGGTTGGTGGTGCCAGCGGACACTCCTCTGATGATGTTTCTGTTGGCGGTGGCGATGGCGGTATTGTCGGTCCACCATGTGGGGAAGTACTCGGTGATGATCTGGTTGCCTCCGCCACAGGAATCGCCGGCTTGGACTTGTTGCGTCGAGGTCGCGTCCACGCTCACGGGCAGTGGGTTGTACACCATGAACGGAGTTTCGTAGTTGCAGCAGAGGGCGCAGCCGTAGGCGGCGTGTCCATAGGTTTTATCCAGAATCACTTTGCCTTCGTACAGAGTGCCGGCAGCACCGTCGCTGAGATCGAGAATGCGATAGCCGCCGTAGGTAAGATCGAGTGGCAAAGTGTGGCCGTTCTTGTCGGGAATCTGGTCGCGAATCAGCTTGCCGAAATCGAATGCCATCTGCTCATCCGGCCCAAGGTTCTGCTCGACCTGATATTTGCTTCTGCCCTGATCGTAGAGGATGGTCAGCTGCGCGCGCTGCGGCTGATTGCCGCCGTTGCCGACCGTGACCAAGGAGTTGTGCATGCCGTCGACTTCCCATTTGCCCGCCTCCCAGTGCGACGCGAGCTGGTCGCTGAAGGGAGTCTGAGCGCCGTAGCGTCCAGTTTGATCATAGCTGGCGGCGATGGCTAGTAGGTCATCGGGCTGAACCGGGGCGCTGAGGATCGCTGCGGCCCAGTGAGCGTCTGCGGGCAGGAGCCTTTGCGCTTGCAGGGCGGATACGTCGATCATCTGCGTCTGATTGGGAGTGAAGGGTAAGTTGATGGGAGCGGTCTTTCCACTGGCCGTCGCCGAGCGCCAACTGAAACGCAGGTGGCCGGTGAAGCTCTTGGCGGAGGCGTTGCGCACCAGAAGCTTGGGTTGCAGGGTTGTTCCACCGGGGAAAGCGAGAGAGGGGTCGGGATCGCCTAGGGCGAGCATGGGAGCGCGCGTGGTCCACTCCTTTACGCCGCCAAAACTTCGGGAGGCCAGCGTTGCGCCAGGATCGTGGGAGAACATCTTCATCACCGCCGAAAAGCCGCTGGTCTCGTCGAACAGCAAGTGCGCGGAATCGAGCGAGCGAGCCCGCTCCCTGGCTCATTTCTATTCTAACGCCGCCGTAGGAGCCGGTCAGGGCTGACTGCTGCAGCAGGGAACGAATGGCAAGACGCTTTGTTACACGCGCGTTCAGGCTCAGCTTTTGTTGCCAAGCCTTGCCGCTGGAATCGTAAAGCATCAGATTGGGATTCAATGTCTGATCGCCGGCGTTGCTAAGAATCAGATAGCCGGTTACCGTTTCGCGCGGTAGCCACCAGATGCCCTCGCGACTGCCGGCGTCATATGCGGGCCTGCGTACCGAAGCGTCGAGGTGAAAGGCGATCGGCTGGCCGACCGCTTTCACCATGACAGCGGCATACATGGCGCGCCGCACTTCGGCGCTATAGCGGAGAACCAGCGATCCCCAGGAGCCGGCGAGTTGCGGGGCGGCCTTGAGCAGCGAATCATAAAGATCGAGGGAGACAACATCGCCGGACTTTATGATGACCGCGGGCAATGCGGTCTCCACGCCGTCTGCAGTGCGCACTGCTGGTGCGACAGTGAGATCGCTGGATTCAAGATTGTTGCGCAGTTGCAATTCCGTGCGCCAGCCAGGCTCCGTCGTCCAGTAGACGACGTATTGCTCGAAATGCTTTGCCGCGGGGACAGTCTGAGCGGAACCTCGAATCGAGAAGAGAAGCGGAAGAAACACGACAGCAGCAGCGTAAGGCGTGCGCGACATCGTCGCCGTCCTCCAGAGAGATTTTGATTGCCCGGTGGTCGGCCCAATATGCGAGAGCACTTTACACTGGGGAATTCTCACCATGCAAGAGGAAAGTTTTGCTTGACGAGTGCGCCCGAGCTGGACTAGAACCGGTTGCTGGTACCGCCGTTCTGGGCCTCGCGAGGCCTTACCAGTGAACCAGGCTTTCACGGTCCTCGACCAGCACGACCTCATACTTTTCGATCATGGGCATCAAGAGGTTTTCCAGTTCGCGCTTCCACAGTTCGCCTTCGTAGAACTTGGCTTTCATGGGCTCGCGCGAGGCTAGGTCGGGAAAGCCGCGCATGAAGAAAAAAGTGTCGGGATCTTCGATGGAGAGAAACGGGCCTAAAATCTTCATTCCAATCTCATGGTGGGCGGGAATCGATCTCGCGCGGAATATCTCGAGAAACTCGGAGCGCTTGCCCGGCTTGAGCTTGTAGGTGCGCATTTCGATGATCATGCGGGTGCCTCTCGCCTCCACTTGCCAGGACAAACTTTGATTTTGCGATTGTAGAGGGAGAGCGATCTTTTTTCTTGATCTTTGGGGGTTGTTCGGGGCCGGGTATTTGCCCCTTTTTATCGCGGAGGGTCGCGGAGAACATCTCGCGGAGGTCGCGGAGAATTTCTAGCGCGCGGCCGCGTGGTCGGCCAGGCGTTGCTTGCTGTAGCGCAGGGCTACGTTCATGAAGACGTTGCCGAGAGAGGTTTCGAAGCAGATCATCAGCGCTTCTACATCTTCGCTGCTCTTATCGCCTTCTTCGGAGGTGAGCAGCAGCGGCGGGTGGACGCGGAAGTGGAAGCCCTGGTCAGGCGCTTTCTGCCTTTGTCGCCGAGGTTGTGCTGACCGCATTTTTCCTGATCGTCATCATGGGGTCGACCGACAGCCGCGCCCCCAAGGGCTTTGCGCCAATTGCCATCGGCCTCTGCCTGACGCTGATTCACTTGATCTGCATTCCCGTAACCAACACCTCGGTGAATCCGGCGCGCAGCACCGGCCCGGCGATTTTTGCCGGTGGCTGGGCCTTGCAGCAATTGTGGATGTTCTGGGTCGCTCCGCTGATCGGTGGCGCGCTCGGCGGAGGGATTTACAGAGCGTTGTTCGCCGAGTAGAAGCCTTTTTTACGGAAGGTGCACGAAAATAAGGCCGCGTCCGAAAGGCGCGTCCTCAACTCTCCCAGCAATCCGGCGAGTCGTCGTTGGTGGTGGTCAGTTTCCCCGGATCGGATCGGAGAAAGCGGTCGAGCTTTGCTCCACCGGACCGCCGCGGGCGGCTGTCCCCACACCGGCAAACACCGCCCCTGATCGCCTCGCTTAATTCTTTTTCGAAGCCAAAGCGGGGGCGGTTGAGGAGGTCGCCTTGGCGTTCTGCTTCAAACCAAACACCTGCAGTTGTTCGAAGCTGGCTACGTAGACTTTGCCGTTCGCCACCATCGGAACCAGATTGGAGTTGCCGCCCTGGTTCGGCCAGTTTCCTGCCTGGTTCCTATAGATAGGGGTCATCTTGCTCCCGCCGGCCTCTGGGTTGAAAGCATAGAGCGAAATGCCGGGAGAACTCGGCGAGGCAGGCCGCGACAAGGCCCAGATGATTGGGTTGGCATGGCCATTCGAGGAGACGCTGGTGAAGAAGCCTGGATCCTGTCCCCCGGCGGAGATACTACCACTGGTAACACCGGTCAACTTAGGAGTGGGCGAAGTCTGCAACTTCCAGACTTGAACACGGTTGTAGCCACTACTCACGACTCGAGCCAGTCCGTCGGTGGGATCGACGAAGTAGGACTGGCCGCACCAGCAGCCGCCAATGTTATGCGTGCCCAGAACCTGGTTCTTGGTGGTGGAATATCCGCCCAGCTTATCCTCGTTCATGAAATACATGTTGCCATCTTTCCCCGCCGCCACCGCCAAATGAGGGTGCGGCCCAGGCTGGTCCGGCAAAATCATGGCTCCGCCCGAGCCAAAATCGGTGTCGCCCTGGTCGAGACTGGATTGGTTGGAAGGAGTGAAGAGATCGACCACGCTGGTGAGATTGGCCGATACCTTGACCACGCTTTCCTGGATGCTGGTGACGCCGTCGTAAGTGGTCCCGGAAGGATCGGAGTTCCCCGTCACAAATAAGATGTTGCCGGAGTCATCGGCCGCCGGCCCGTAGCCAGACATCCAGATCGAAGAGAGAAAGAAGTCGTTCGGAGATGAAGGCTGTAGATCGAAAACTTCATTGGCCGACAGTGGCGCCAGCGTAGCCGCATTCCAGCCCAGCAGCCACCCCCGGGAAAGCTTGGCCGAGTAGTCGCAGAAGCTGCCAAAGCCAGCGTAGACGTTGCCGTTCGCCAGTAACAGGGCCGGGCGCTGGCGCTGATAGGTGGCATTGAAATTGAAGATGCTGCCGTCGCTAAGCGTATGCGAAGCCGCCACCACCACGGGCGTAACTTTATCGGTCAAGGTGCCGAGATCGAGGGCGTGAATCCGGTGCGATATAGTAATGCCCGTCTGTGTGTAATCCATGACGTACAAGGTGTTGGAGTCGGTATCGATCACGGGAGTCGAGTTGATGCCCACGTTGGGGCCGTTGTTGTTGCAGCCCAGTGGGTAATGCACCGGCGTGCCCAGATTGTTGGTCAACAAGATCGTGCCGGCATTGGCGTCAATGGCATAGACCGTGTTGTTCTCGGTAACCACGTAGACGACATCATGCGTGCCGCCGGCGATGTTTAAGCCGGGCACAACCAGCGGTTCCGCATCGACCTGGTCATCGAGCTTGACGGTAAATAACGGGCCAAAAGAAGCGCTATTCACATTCGCCGGAGTGAGAGTGCTTTCGCTGGAATTCCAACCGGTACGGTAATTATCGTTGTGGTAAGTAGTGACGGCGGTTTGGGCATTCGCGAACGAGACGAGCAGAACGATGGTAGCAAGAAGAAAAGTGCCGGGAAAAATGCGGGCGTACCCTGCCCGCTGGCGAGCGGTAAGACCTGGCGGCGTCATGAAGTCCCCCAAAAATGGCACCTGATTTTGGCAGCAAGCCCTGTGCCAGTCAATGGCTCCGAGCTACCAGAGAGTAAAGACTCCACCCAAACTGCACTGAGAGCGGGGCTCCGGAAGCATCTGGAACCCTTTGATCTGGAACCCTTTGAGAAGATGCACGGTTGTTCTATCAGGAGGGCGGCTGCGAACCTTCGCGCAGCTCGCGTTAAAGGCTTTTGCTCCGAAATCGGGGCACCCCTTTCCCGAGGGTGTGAGCGGGTACTCTAAATCTACTGGCGGTGGGCGGAGGCGCCGGCGGCGATCTCGCGCAACGCGCTGACGAAGCCTTCGGCGGCGTCGGGATCGGCCAGGGCTTCGAGCTGAACTGTGGCGGAGAATTGCGGCGACTCGGGGCGGAAACGGACTTGGAGAATATCCTGGCGCCGGGCCGACATGAGCGCGTTCAGTTCAGCCGTGGGATCTTTTTTCCAGTGCGTGCGCGTAGTCAGGATGACGGGGCCGGGCTCGTAGAACTCCCACTCGCGATCGTCACTCTTCGCCTTGCGCGACGAGATGCCGCGGTTGTGCGCGCTCCAGCGGTGGCGCACGACTTCGAGATGAAAGCTGGGCGAGCCGCCGAGATCGGCCTCGAAGGTGAGAGTTTCTTTCTGGTGCTGCCAACAACTCACCAGCCATTGAATAGGAAGAGCGCGGGGGCGAAAGCTTACGGTGACGCGGGCGTTCTCAAACCACCGCGAAGAGAAGTGCAGGCGGGCTTGCAGTTGCGAACTGCCCATCCATCCCATCCAGCGCGATTCGAGGACGCGGCCCTTGCCGGCGCAGCAGGCGGTTTGCACCCAGCGCAGGGCGGCCGCGCCTTTTTTGCGATTGTAGGTGGAAAACACGAAGTACCAGAGCGCCAGCACGGCGACTGAACCGGCCACGTCGATAAGTAGAAGGCGCCCCACAACGCTTTCTCGGATACCGCTTTCTGATCCCTCTGATGCTCATGGTACGACCGAGGTTGCGGCGAAGCAAGGGGACAAATGGCCCCCACGAAGATTTTGGGGCTGTGTTGGGAATATTGCTGTGGAAAACCGGAAGCTTTGCCTCCATCCGCTGGCTGACCGCGCGCGACGGATGCCGGGAACGGGTGCGCTCGCCCGGCTCTCCCGTTACAATGGCGGCGTGTCCTTCATGCTCCGCGAATTCGATCCTTCCGATTTCGAGGCGTTGTGGCGCATTGACCAGGCCTGCTTTCCCCCGGGGATTTCTTATTCGCGCGGGGAGCTGAAGACCTATATGCGGCGGCGCGGCAGCTTCACGCTGATTGCGGAGGAAAGGGTGGAAGCTGGCGCTGAGCCGGCAAAGCGGAAGAAGGCTTCGGCTGCGATTCGATTGGCGGCGAGCGCTGCTGTCGGGAACTCGATTGCCGGATTTATTGTGGCGGAGGGTGGCAGCCGCGACTCCGGCCATATTATTACGATCGACGTGATCGCCGCCCGGCGCGGAGCGGGATTGGGATCGCGGCTGCTGGAGGAGGCGGAGGCGCGCTTGCTGAAGGCCGAATGCCGCGCCGTGCAACTGGAGACCGCGGTGGATAACATTTCCGCGCTGTCGTTTTATAAGCGCCACGGCTACCACGTGATCGAAACTTTTCCTCGTTATTACGCCAACGGCGTCGATGCGCTGGTGTTGAAGAAAGATTTGGCAGAAGTCCCCGAGAATTTTCGCTAACCTTCTATGATCCGCCTGTGATCCGCCTATGCATGCGGCGATCTCTTGCGGCTATCTCTTGTTATGAGAGGTTCGCCGTCACTCCCGCGTCCTGTTCTGTAAGGTAAGCGCGCCTTGCCACGACCCCATGAGCGGCGAGGCTTTCCCCTAAGCGCTTTCTAATCGCCCATTGGCAAAGTTCTTGCTCGTGGGAAGGCTGCACTGCGAAATCTCCAGCGGGCCGGCTGTTTCCGCGCTGCGTTCGGCTCAGCGCGCGGTCTGGATGAAGCTGCGGCAGGCGGTCGAAAAATCTGTAATCGAGAGCGAAAGGAAGGTCGTATGCGCGGCTTTGGCCGATTGGGGTGGAGCGGAGTCTGGCTGGCGGTTTTGTCGGGGGTGTTCATGGTTTCAGCGGCGGCGCAGGAGGCAGGCACGCCCGCGGCGCCCGGCTCCGCGGCCGAAGGGGTGGGGGTGTCCGCCGCGGTGCCGATGCCGGCCACCTTCGACGAGGTGATCGATCGCGTGGTCGAGCGCGAGCATCAGTTGCTGGGCCAGATGCGCAACCTGCGGCCCATGGTCGAAACCTATGTGCAGAACCTGAAATCGGACGCTGCCGGCAAGGTCTCTCCCGTCGCGGATCAGTATCTGCTGGGGCGACTCGATATGAGCGATGGGCCGCAGAGTATTTCCTTTACCGGGCAGCCCGGCTTTGGCCGAGGAAAGTTGATGAGCAAACTGGTGGGGGGAATGTATACGCTGCATCTGGAACCCGCGGGCTTTACCCAGATGATCATCCCGGATACAGAGTTCTACAAAAAGTATTACACATTCAACTTCGTGCGCCGCGAATTTCTGGGCGAAGTGCGCTGCCTCGCGATTGACGTCCAGCCCAAGCCGGACGCGCCTGCGGGGCGCTTCGAGGGGCGCATCTGGGTGGAGGACCGCGATTACACCATCGTGCGCTTCAACGGCACCTATTCGCGGGCGAAAATGAACACGTTTTACTTCCATTTCGACAGCTGGCGGCTGAACCTGCGGCCGGGAGTGTGGCTGCCAGCTTACATCTATAGCGAAGAATCGGACATGGAAACCAGAAGCGGGAAACTGCACCTGAAAGCGCAAACCCGGCTGTGGGGCTACGATCTGCGGGCGCTGGCCAAGAACCGCAACGAAGAGTTTGCCCAGATTATGGTCGATCCGCAGGAGCCGGTGCGGGATCAGAGCGCGGTGGCCTCCGATCCGACGCCGGTGGTGGCGGAGCGGATGTGGGAGCGCCAGGCCGAAGATAATGTGGTGGAGCGCCTGCAAAATGTGGGCTTGCTGGCCCCGCCCGGAGACGTCGACAAGGTTTTGCAGACGGTGGTCAATAATCTGATTGCCTCGAATAACCTCGAGCTGCAGGCCGACGTGCATTGCCGGGTGCTGCTAACCGCGCCGCTCGAATCGTTCACGGTCGGGCACACGATTGTGGTCAGCCGCGGGCTGCTGGATGTGCTGCCCGACGAAGCTTCGCTCGCCATGGTGCTGGCGCATGAACTCAGCCACATCGTGCTGGGGCATCGCTTCGACGCCAAGCTGGCTTTTAACGACCGCATGTTCTTTCCCGACGAAGACTTGTTCAAACGGCTGGAGTTCAAAAGCCGCCCCGGGGACGAAGCGGCGGCGGACGTGAAGGCCTTGGAACTGCTGAAAAATTCTCCCTATCAAGAAAAGCTGGCCAGCGTGGGATTATTTCTAAGGGCGCTGCAGGAGAGCGCGCCGGAGTTGCCCAACCTGATTCGCGCGCACATGGGAGATGCGATGGCGGCTCCGAAGAGCATCCGCATGGCGGCCTTGCTGCCTTCGTCGCCGCCGCTCGATGCGCAGCGCATCGATCAGATCGCGGCGCTGCCGCTGGGCGGGCGCATCAAGCTCGATCCCTGGACCGACCAGGTGGAACTGGAGAAGGCTCGCCCGGTGCCGTTGGCGCTGGCGAGCGAAAAGATGCCCTTCGAGATTACGCCGTTCTTTCCCTACGAGACCCGCATGACGCACGAAACCGCCGATAAGGTGGCGAACGGGGGATCGCTGTCGAAGTAATCTGTCGAAGTAATCTGTCGAAGAGATCTGTCGAAGAGATCGAGCGGCGATCGAAGATCGAAGGGACAGCCGGGGGCGGCTGTCCCCACCGGAGACAAGGGCGGCGAGAAAGTATTTGCGCTGCCCGGCTTTTTCCAGCTACCTTGCCTGTGATGAAATCTGCCGGCAAAGTTGCCATTCAGGGCGAGCTTGGGTCTTTCAGCCACGAGGCGGCGGAGCGTATGCTGCCGCGCCCGGTCGTTGTGCCTTGCACCAGATCTGCGGAGGTGTTTGACCGGCTCGATCGTGGAACGGTGGGCGCCGCCGTGATTCCCATCGAGAACTCTTTGGCTGGCACAGTGGCCGAGCACGCTGACTTACTCGTGGCGCGCGACGTATTTATCCAGGGCGAATTTCGCTTGCGCATCGTGCACAACCTGATTGCCGCTCCCGGCGTGAAGCTGAGCGCGCTGCGGAAGGCGATGTCGCATCCGGTGGCGCTCGATCAATGCCGCGATTTCTTCCGCAGCCATCCTCAGATTGAAGCTGTTCCGTTCTACGATACCGCCGGCAGCGTAAAACATGTCATCGCTCATCAGCTTTTGGACGCGGCCGGCATCGCGGGCCGGCACGCGGCGCGGGAATACTCGGGCAAGATTCTCAAGGCTGGCATTGAAGACGACAAACGCAACTTCACTCGCTTTTTGCTGGTCCGCAAGTTGGTGGCAGGAAGGAAACGAAGATCGGATGCAACGTCTTACTTGCCTCTCATCCCGCGGGGAGCCGACAAGACTTCGATTGCCTTCAAAGTCAAGAATCTTCCTGGAGCCTTGTTCAAGTCACTGAGCGTGTTCGCGCTCCGCGACATCAGCCTGAGCAAAATCGAGTCGCGTCCGATGCGCGGGCGCCCTTGGGAGTACGTTTTTTACGTGGACTTTCTTCGCGGCGACGATGAAGCTGCGCGCAATGCGCTGCGGCATCTGGGCGAGGTGGCGGAGTTCGTTAAGGTGTTGGGGATTTATCCGGCGGCGTGAACGAACGAGGTGTGTCTTGCGCGCCGCCTCCATCTCGGCATCGATCTCATCCAGAGAAAGCCGATCGAAGCCCTGCTCTTTCGCGCTGTTCCAAAGAAGCCTGGAGCCAATCGGGGCGGAAGGCGTCACGATGGCGCGGATGCTGATCGCCTCATTATTCTCGGAGATGGAGCGTCCCGAAAGGGCTTCGATAGCCGTCTTCTGGTCGGGAGAAAGGTCTTTGGCTTTGTAGGTCATGCGCCGAATCAGCCATTTGCCATTGTTGGGCAGACTCGGTTCGTCGTAAACCAAGATTCCTCGCGCCAGAAACAAGGCGCTCAGAATGAAAGATTTGGCGAGCGCACACAAATTCCCTCCGCGATAGCCCCGGTACCTTGGGCATCATGTGCGAATTCGTGAATTGCCGATAGAATGCAACAGCTTCCGGGTCCGCATCGGAAGAGGCCATGAAACCTTTCCCTGTAAACGACATCTAAGCTTGAGTGAGTTACACTCAAGGAGAGCCAATGAATCCGCAACCGCTTTCCGAGCAAGTTGCTAAGCCGCGAGAAACCAACGACGTACGGGCTTTGCCCGTATTGCCCGTGCGGGATACGGTTCTGTTTCCCCACGCCGTTCTACCCCTTACGGTAGGGCGGGAGAGTTCGGTGCAGTTGATCAACTCGCTGGGAGAAGACAAAACCATCGTCGTGGTGGCGCAGCGCGAGGCGCGCGTCGATAATCCGCAAGCCAGCGACCTTTATACCGTGGGAACCTCCGCGGTGGTTCATAAAGTCGTCAAGATGCCCAACCAGAGCCTGTTTGTATTTGCCGAGGGCCTGGAGCGGGTGCGCCTGGGAGAGTTCACCCAGTTGGCGCCGTTTATGCGCGCGCGCCTGCATGCCATTCCCGAGGCGATTCCGCCGGACAGCTCCGAGATCGAAGCCCTGCAGCGCAACGTGCTGACGCTGTTTCAGCAGATCGTCGCCGGTTCGCCGACGTTGTCGGATGAACTTTCTACTGTGGCTATGAATATCGATGAACCGGGCCGGCTGGTGGATTTCATCGCTTCGTCGTTGCCCTCGCTTTCGACGCCGGATAAGCAGGACACGCTCGAGACCCTCGACATTCGCGTGCGCCTCGAGAAGATCAACCAGCACCTTGCCAAAGAGCTTGAAGTGCAGCAGTTGCGCAACAAGATTCAGAGCGAAGTGCAGGACCGGGTGCAGCAGACGCAGCGCGAGTATTACCTGCGCGAGCAGATGAAGGCCATCCAGAAAGAGCTGGGTGAGCAGGATGAGGGCGCGCGCGACGTCGACGATTTGAAAAAGAAGATCGACGACGCGGGCATGCCCGAAGAAGTGAAGAAGGAAGCGCTCAAGGAACTGGGGCGGCTGGCGCGCATGTCTCCCATGGCAGCCGATTACTCACTCACGCGCAACTACGTGGAGTGGCTGGCCGTGTTGCCGTGGGCGAAGACTTCGGGGCAGGAGATCGAGATTCCGAAGGCCAAGGAAATTTTAGATACGGATCACTACGATCTCGAAAAAGTCAAGGATCGCATTCTCGACTATCTTTCGGTGCGGCGGTTGAAGCCGAGTATGAAGGGTCCGATTCTGTGCTTTGTCGGGCCTCCGGGTGTTGGCAAGACCTCTTTGGGCAAGTCGATCGCGCGCGCGTTAGGCCGAAAGTTTGTTCGGCTCTCGCTCGGCGGCGTACACGATGAGGCCGAGATTCGCGGCCATCGGCGAACCTACATCGGAGCTTTGCCGGGACAGATTATTCAGGGCATTCGGCGGGCTGAGACCAAAGATCCGGTTTTCATGCTCGACGAAATCGACAAGGTCGGACGAGATTTCCGCGGCGACCCCGCTTCGGCGTTGCTCGAAGCGCTCGATCCCGAGCAGAACTCGACCTTCCGCGACAACTATTTGGACGTGACCTTCGATTTGTCGAAGGTGCTGTTCATCACCACCGCGAACATGCTCGATCCGATTGCCGAGCCTTTGCGCGATCGTATGGAGATCATCGAGTTGCAGGGGTACAGCGAGGAAGAGAAGCTGCACATCGCGCGCCGGTATCTGGTTCCGCGGCAAGTGGAAGAAAACGGAATCACGACCGAACAGATCGAATTTCCGGACGAAGCTTTGCGCTATGTGATTCGCCACTACACGCGCGAGGCGGGCGTGCGCAGCCTGGAGCGCACCATTGGCACCATCTGCCGCAAGCAGGCGCGGCGACTGGCCGAGGGTAAGAGCGAGAAGCTGGTGGTCACGCAGGAAATCATTCAGGAATTTCTGGGTGGCATCAAGATTCGCACCGAAGGCGAGATCGAAGAGCGCACCGAGCGGCCGGGCGTGGCTGTGGGCCTGGCCTGGACGCCTTCGGGCGGCGACGTGCTCTTCGTCGAAGCCAACGCCATGAAAGGCAAAGGTGGATTCACCATGACCGGCCAGATTGGGCAGGTGATGCAGGAATCCATGCAGGCCGCGCTGACGTGGGTGCGGTCGAATGCCGCGAAGTTGGGCATCGCCGAGGAATTCTTTGCCGATCACGACATTCACATGCACGTGCCGGCGGGAGCGATTCCGAAGGATGGGCCTTCGGCGGGCGTGACCATGGCGACAACGCTGGTGTCGCTGCTCTCGGGGCACCGAATTCGTCCGCTGCTGGCGATGACGGGCGAGATCACGCTTAGCGGCAACGTGCTGCCGGTGGGCGGCATTAAAGAAAAAGTGCTGGCCGCGAAGCGCGCTGGAGTCACCGACGTGATTTTGCCCGCGGAAAATAAAATGAACGTTGAGGAGGACTTGACCAAGGAACAATTGGACAACCTCAAAGTTCATTACGTGAAGACGATTGACGAGGCGCTGCGGGTGTCGTTGCCTGCAGTCGCGCAATCGACGGCGGCGAAGATGCTCACGCCAAAGCCGAACGAGGCCGCTCTCGATTATCAGCCTGCTATTACGGTGCCCGAGGCGGCGCAGGATAAGGTGTTGACCACGCGGGCTTGAAGGAGTTTCTCGCTAGCGAGTGATTGGATTTAAATTTAGTTGCCGGCCTTCGGGCTGGCAATTTTTTTTGCCTGCTATCTTGAGCGACGTTGCCGTTGGCGCAACGCCGATTGGATCGATCACGGCAACCCTTGGTCTGGCCGGCGAAAACCAACGTCCCTCGCTTTCGCGAGGGATGACAATTGAATGGGGACGACGACCCGTAGCGGATCAGCCTACTGGGGAGACGTTTTTACGCGGGGGCGCAAACCCACGTTCAGGCTGAAGAGGGTGCCGTCGTTGTTGGTTCCGCCGCTGTTGGTCGTCCCGTAGAAGATGCCGTTGTTGGCTTGAAATAGCAGGCCAATGGGATAGTCGCCGTCGGTGCCGTCAAAGCTGTGCAGCGTGGTCAGCGTGCCTGCGGGCGTGACTTTGAAGATGGTGCCTAGATTGTAGGTACCGCCATAATAGGTCGTCCCATAAAAGTTGCCGTCGCTGCCCCGGGTGAGCCCATTGCGCGGAGTGGAGCCGTCGGTGCAACCGAGTTGGGAACAAAAGCTGTAAATCGTGGTCAACACGCCCGCCGGCGTGATCTTGAAGATCGAACCCTCATCGTAATTTCCTCCGCCCGCGGCGGTTGTGCCGTAGAAATTTTTATCCGTGCCGAGCACGATTGCGATGGGGTTGCTGCCGTCGCTGCAGAAGGGATAGTCGTCGCAAAAGCTGTACAGGGTCGTCAGCTTTCCCTTCGGGGTGATGCTAAAGATGGTGCCGCCATCCGCGGGGCCGCCGCCTCCCCAGGTTGCGCCGTAGTAATCGCCGTTCGGGCCCAGGGCCAGCACATCGTAAAGCACCGCTCCATCGGCGCAGTTGGCCAGGCTGCAGAAGCTGTAAAGCGAGGTCAAGGTCTTTCCACTGGAGGAGAGTTCGAAGACCGTCCCGCAGCCGGCGGAGAAGCACTCGGTCGAATTGCCGCCGGCAGAAGTCGTCCCATAAAATGTGCCGTTGCTGGCCTGGAGCAGGTGGGTGAAGCCGGCGCCGTCGGTGTTGTTGAAGCTCTGCAGCGTGATGGGCGTGCCTTTGCCCGTAAACTTGAAAATGGTGCCGTAGCCGAAGGCTCCGCCTGAGTCGGTTGCGCCGTAGAAATCGCCGCTGGCCGCCAGTATGAGGCCGCCCGGGCCGCTGCCGTCCGCGCATCCGGCGGTCGGGCAGAAGTCGTAGAGCGGGGTCAGGTTTCCGGTGAGAGTCATCTTGTAGAGCAGGCCGTGGCCATTGGTTCCGCCATTCGTCACCGCGCCATAAAGATTTCCATCTTTGCCCTGTGTGATCTGTTCGCCGCCCGGGTGCTCGCCGTTGGTGCCGTTAAAATTCACCAGAGTGGTGAAGGTTTGCGCAGGCGCCGCTGCCCATGCGCACAGCAGCAGGATGCCACAGCCAATTTTCGACAGCCGAAATGGTTTCATGACTTCTTCCTCTAGCGGGTAAGAGTTTGGAGGCGCTCGTGGTCGACGGCTATCATGGAGCTGTCTCCGTGAGGCGAAACCACGAGTCGAAGCCGGACAGGGCCCGTGAACCGAACTAAAAGATCGCGGAACGATACTATCGCCCAGAGCGCGGGTCAAGAGGAATTCAGGTGGAGTCGGCAGACCCCATACTCAGCAGCCTGGCCGCCAGGTGCCGTCACCATGACGGCGCCTGTAGTCGCGGAGGAACCGTGGCTATAATTTCTGAACTCGATACGACCGTGAAGTGGGCTGGTGTGCCGTTGAAGCTGACGTCCGTCGTTCCCGTCAGATTGTTTCCGAGGATGATGACATTCGTTCCCACCTCGCCGGATGCGGGCACGGTTTCGACGAAGGGGTGCAGACCCACGGCCAGACTGAAGATCGTGCCATCGTTGTCGGAACCCCCGCTCGAGGTTGTTCCGTAGAAAGCGCCGTTCGTGGTTTGAACCGACCCGCCGATGGGATGGTTCCCGCTTGTGCCGTCGAAGCTATGCAGAGTGGTTAACTCGCCTTCGGGTGTGATCTTGAAAACTGTGCCTTTGTCAAGGGTGCCGCCGTAATAGGTGGTCCCGTAAAAGTTCCCCTCGCTTCCGAGGGTCATCCCCTTGCGCAAACCGGAGCCATCTGTGCAGCCGACCTGGGCGCAGAAGCTGGAAATGGTGGTCAGTTTGCCTTCTGCAGTGATTTCGAAGACCGTGCCTCGATTGCTCGCGCCGGAGTAGGTTGCGCCGTAAAAGTTTCCGTCCCTGCCTAGGACGACCGCGAGAGGATTGCCGCCGTCGCTGCAGAAGGGATAGTCGTAGCAAAATGTGTAAACCTTGGCCAATTCCCACTCAGGCGTGACCCGGAAGATTGTGCCGCCATCAGGGCGGCTGCCGCCTCCCCAAGTTGTGCCGGGATGGTCCTTGCCGGTGCCCTGCGTCAAGGCGTCGAATGGCACAGCCCCGTCGGCGCAGTCCGTCCAGCTGCAAAAGGTGTAGACCAGGGAAAAGTTCTGTCCATCGGGGCTGATTTTGAATACTGTCCCGCCGCCGATCTCAAGGGCGCTCCCGCTTCCGGCCAAGTTTCCTCCGTGAGAGGCTCTGCCGTAAAGTCGCTGCTTGCCTGGACTCAGTCGCTGAATCCTTTCCATCGCTGTCGAAATTGTGCAAGATCGTCGGCATATCTTGTCCCGCAAATTTGAAGACGGTGCCATCGTTGAACGGGCCCCGCCCCACGTAGCCCCGTAATAGTTTCCGTCCGTCCCCGACAGGAGCCAAACCGGGTCGGCGCCGTCGGCGTATTCTGATTGCGCACAAAAGTTGTGAAGAACGGTCAGGTTTCCGCTTGGAGTCATTTTGAATAGCAAGCCTTGGCCGTTTTCCCCGCCATTTCCCACCACTCCGTAAAGATTCCCGTCAGTGCCCTGATCCTACCGCGCGCCTCCTGGATTGGCCTCATTGGTTCCGTCGAAATTCACCAGCGTGGTGAAGGTTTGCGCAGGCGAGGCCATCACCGATTCCGCCCAGAGCGACAGGATGGCGCAGGCGTTTTTCAACGAGCGATGTGAGTTCCTGATCTTCTCCCCCTTGAGCTGAATCGCAGTTGGAGGTGCTCGCGATGGGCGGCTATCATGTATCTGTCCCGGAGAGCCGCAACAACGAGGAAGAACTGGCCGGGTCCCGGGAACCGAACTACAAACAACGGGGGCCAAAGTACGATCCTTTGGACCGCGGGTCAAGGGAAATCTCGGGGGCTCAATGACGGCCTATGCAGGTGCGCGTTTTATTTTTCGGCGTGTTGAAAGAGTTCGCAGGCAAATCGGGCGAGCAGGTCGAGCTTCGTGAGGGTTCATCGGTGAATGATCTGCTGGAGCACTATTCCTCGCAAATTCCGCGGATAAAAGAATCTTTGCCTTCGCTGGCTGTGGCGGTGAATCAGCAGTACGCCGGGGCGGAGACTTTGCTGAAGGCTGACGATGAGGTGGCACTGTTGCCGCCGGTCAGCGGTGGGATGGACGAGGCAGGGGGCGAGACGCCCGCTGGACAGCCGCCGGGACGGCGGCGCTCCGGCTTTGGCGGCGCTCCGCGCTACGCTTCGATTGTGCGCGATGCGATTGACAGCGCGGGAGTGCTGGATCGCATCAAGCGGGGCGAGGACGGGGCTGCGGTTGTTTTCGAGGGGGTGGTTCGCAACCAGACTCGCGGGCGCAAGACGCTTTATCTCGATTACGAAGCTTATGAGGAGATGGCGCTGGGGCAGATGGAAGGGTTGGCCGGGGAGGCTTTGCGGGGCTTTCCGGTTCGCGAGGTTAGGCTGGTACACAGGCTGGGGCGGCTGGAGATTGGCGAGACCAGCGTTTTGATCGTGGTGGCGTCGGCTCATCGCGCTGCGGCGTTTGAGGCTTGCCGGTGGCTGATCGATACGCTCAAGCGGACTGTGCCCATCTGGAAAAAAGAATATTTTGAGGATGGCGCGGTTTGGGCCGACGGAGAACCTTTTCCTGCGGAAATTCCTCGAGCTCTAGGCAGCCCGTCGGGGGAGGACGCATCTAAGTGAGCGGGCTGACTGCCAAGACGACTCGCTGCGCTCGGCTGGACAGCCGAGGCTGCTGTCCCCACATGTAGCTGGCGCTTATACTTCTTTTGCCGAATGAGAAAATTTCTTTCCCTGATTCTGCTGCTGGTTGGCGCCTCTTACGCGCAGTCGCCTTCTTCTCAAAACCAGTCGCCTCCGCCCGAGACCACGTTGAAGGTCGACGTGAAGCTGGTCAACGTGTATGTCACGGTGACGGATCCTCGCGGTGCTCCCGTCGGCGGCCTTAAGAAAGAAAATTTCGCGCTGGAGGAAGATGGACGGGCGCAGACGATTTCGGTGTTCGAAAAAGAGTCGGCGCTGCCGCTTTCGATTGCGCTGGCCATCGATACCAGCCTAAGCACGCGCCACGATTTGCCGCTGGAGCAGGCCTCGGCCAAGCGCTTTGCGCGCGCGATTCTGCGGCCGATTGACGCGCTGTCGATTTTCGGTTTCAACGAAAGCGTGGTGCAGTCCACTTCGTATACGTCCGATCTGAAGCGCATCGACGAAGGCATCGATCATATACACCTGGGCGCGGCGACGGCGCTGTTTGACGCGATCTATCTCACCTCGCGCTCGCTCGACCGCCGCCAGGGGCGCAAGGTGATCGTGCTGATTACGGACGGTGGCGATACCATCAGCCGCACCGATTACAAAGGGGCGCTGCGCGCCGCCGAGCAGGCCGAGGGCATCGTCTATAGCATCATCGTGGTGCCCATCGAAAATAGCGCCGGGCGCGAGACCGGCGGCGAGCATGCTTTGATTCAAATTTCCGAGGATACCGGCGGGAAATATTATTACGCGACTTCGATGGCGCAACTCGACGATGCTTTTCGCCAGATCAGCGATGAGCTGCGCACGCAGTATCTGCTGGCCTACTATCCCTCGCAGCGGCTGTCGAACTCTTCGTTTCGCCGCATTGACGTGAAGGTTGCGGGGCCGGCGGATGCGGCGTCCTATCACGTGCGGCACAGGGCTGGTTACTACACGACGAAGTCCGATTTCTGACGGCATCTGATTTGAAAAGTAGCGCGTTCTGTCCTCGCTGCCGGCTCGGCGGGCGGGACGCCCACCGGACAGCCGCTGGGACGGCGGCGCCACCGGGCGGAGCCGCGGCTTGGTGCTCGCCGGAAGCTTGCAACAAGGGGTGCAACAAGAAAGATTGTGCCGTTGTTTGATATTCTCGGAGCTTGCGCAAAATACACTGGTACTGCGGCACCGCGGAAGCCATGCCGAGTGATTCATGAAGTGGCTTCTCTCCACCAGGTCGCCGCTAGAAGAACTGAAAACTGAAAGAGGTTCAGTGAATATTCCGAATCATACGGTCAATCATTGGCGCACGACGTTGAACCTAGATGGTATCCGCCGCCTTTCGAAGCCCTGGTTTTTTTTCGCTGCCGCCGTTCTTTCGCTCTCCTCGTCCTTTACGCTGGCGCAATCGACCGTGAGTGCGGGCAGCATTGTGGGCGTGGTGACCGATCCCGCTGGGGTGCCGATCGCCGGCGCGAAGGTGGAGATCGCGAGCAAGACCACGGGCGCGAAGGTACGAGCGCTCACATCTTCCGCCGGGGTGTATTCTTCGGGATTTCTTCGGCCGGGGGATTACCTTCTAAGCATCGCGGCCAAGGACTTCACTACCGCGCGTTTGGATTTCGTGGTGCTCGTCGGCACGACCGCCAATGGCGACTTTAAGATGCAGGCTGGAACGGCTGAGTCTCCCGTCGAAGTTCGAGGCGCCGGGTCAGTGAACCTGGAACAAGCCAGCATCCAGGGCGTGCTGCGAGGAGATCAGATCGAGAATCTGCCGATCAACGGGCGGGATTTTATCGATCTGGCGCAGCTTGAGCCGGACGTGCAGGTCCAGGATGGAGGCACGTTTGACGCCAGTAAGAATGGCATCTCGTCCGTGTCGGTGGTGGGGAAGTTCGGGGCTTCGGCGCGAACGGTGGTGGATGGCGTCGATATAAACGATGAGGTTGTGGGCGGGAGTACGCAGAACATTCCCGCGGGCGCGATCCTCGAATTTCAAGTGGCGCAGTCGATGCTCGATCTTTCCACGGGGCTTACTTCATCCGGTGGGCTGAACATTGCGACGCGCTCCGGCGGCGATCAGCTTCATGGCGAGCTGTTGGGATTGTTTCGTGGCAATCAGGGCGCGGCCTCGCTGCCCGGTTTCCCTACGCCTACGTTTCAGCGAGAGCAATTCGGCGGACGCGCTGGCGGGGCGATGGTTAAGAATAAGATTTCCGGGTTTGCGAGCGCCGAGCGTTCCACACAGAACTTCATCGCCGCGGAGCCTTTTACCTATCCTTTCGATGGATTGCACGCCACGCTCTCGGAGCCGTATCGCGAGTTCAACACCGACGAACGCCTAGATTGGAACGTCAAAGAAAATATGCGGGCGTTCTATCGCCTGAATTTTTTTGCGGAGAGCGATCTGCGTCCCGATAGCTCGGCCAGTTCTACGCAGCAATTCCGAAGCACGGTGAACACCGAGACGCATAGCGCGGGCATCGATTTTCATCGCTGGGGCTACGCGCACAGTATCCGGGCGGAATATCTGAAGCTGCGGAACAAGATCGACGACGCGACGAGTGTTCTCGGCAGCGTGGAGAATCCCATCCCCGGCCTGGGCATTAACATTGGCGCCGGCGTGGGCGGGAATTGCGTTTTCAGCGATGGCGGCAGTTATTGCGGCGGACCGAGTTGGCTCTCGCCGCAGCAGACCGTGCAATCGAATAAAGAGGTGCGTTACGACGGCAGCCGCGTGTTGGGTGAGCACGTCATTCGCTTTGGAGGAGTGTTCAATCGCATCGACGGCGGGCGCTGGGTCGCCTTGGGCACGTCCCCGCAGGTGGGCACGACCTCGGCAGGAACCTCGCCCGATCCGACTTCCTACGCGGCCGATTGGGTGAGCCTGGGCAACGGAATCGGTTCTTCCACGGCGAAGTCGGCGTTTAATTTTTCGGGTGGAGGGCTTGGTCCCGACAATCGCTTGGAGTTGTATGTCGGGGATTTGTGGAAGATTACTCCGAAGCTCACGCTCACGTATGGCACGCGCTACCTGCACGACAGCGGGCTCACGGATACGGGGCCGGGTACGTTGCCCGTGTTGGAGCAGTGGGGTCCGGCGTATGGCAATCGGATTCGCAATCCAAATTTGGATTTTGCTCCGCAGATTGGTTTCGCCTGGGATGCGAACGGGACGGGCAAGACGGTGGTTCGCGGCGGTGGTGGATTATTTTATGAGAACCCGTGGCTGAACAATCTTAGGTTCGGCAGTCCGCGGCTGAGTCAAGGAAATTTTTCCGACGCTCCCACGGTTTGCCAGGGTGGAATTGCGGATGTGTTCGCGTGGCCTACCAGCCTGGCTGGCGTGGCGTCGATTGCGGGGGGAGCGGCTGCGGTGGTGAACACGCCCACCGGTTTGCAAGCCAAGCCGACTTTCTGTGGGCAGACGATTTCCGCGGCTGCGCCCGCGATTTTGGCGTTGAGCAGCGCCTACCGGATGGCAGCTTCTGGAGCCGGCGGGCCTCAACCGAATTCCAATTTCATTGGCACGACTCTGACTGCGTTGAGTCCGAATTACGCGTTGTTCGATCCGAATTACCGCACGCCGCGCTCCTATCAGGTCAACTTCGGCTTCCAGCAGGAGATGCGGCCGGGAACCATCCTGAGCGTGGATTATCTGCGCAACATCGGCGAGCGCTACCTGATCGCGCAGGATGTGAATCACAGCGGGGCCGCGCGCAGCTTCAACGAGGCGAACGCTCTGGCCGCACGGGACGCGGCGCAGGTCGCCAACGGCTGCGTCCCGGGCTTGGCTCAGGTGACGTGCATGATTGCCAAGCTTGGCCAGGCCGGGGCGCAGGCGGCTTACTCCGCGGCGGGGCTCGATTCGAATGTGCAGGCGGTGGGCGGCGGGCCTTGCACTTATTGCGCCTTTCCCGGGACGACGCAGCTTGCCGGAAATCGCGGCGCGGTGGGCGGCCTCGATATGTTGTTTTCTCAGGGCCACTCCGTCTATAGCGGGCTGCAGATGAACTTGTCGCAGCGCATCCGTAATCCGGTGCGGGGCGTGCGGGGCGCGAATTTTCAGGCCTCTTACGCATACTCCAAGTTCGTCAGCCAGGACTTGGGGCAGAATCCCAGCGCGATCAATCTCGCGACCGACAACGATAATCCGCTGCGCTTTACCGGGCCGGACGGCCTGGACCGCAGGCACCAAGTTTCTTTCGGCGGAACTTTCGATCTGCCTTTTTCGGCGAAGCTTAGCATGATCGGGCGTTTTTTGAGCCCCACGGCGCAGAACCTGGAGCTTCCCGAACTCACCAACGGCGGTGAGATTTTTGCCACCGACTGGCTGGGCGCCGGGCTGGGCGTGGACGCGCCGCCGGAGCCGCTGCCGGGAACCAAGATCGGGCAGTTCCAACGCGGGGCCACCGATATCGAAAGCCTGTACAAGGTGATCACGAACTACAACCACAACTATGCGGATAATTTCACGCCGGCGGGCGCCTGTCTGGTGGCGAATAGTCAACCCAGCAGCGCGCCGTTTTCTTGTCCGGGATTGATTTCGGGGCCGGCGGTGTTTACGCCCGGGGATCTGCGGGCTCTGGGTTGGGTTTTGCCCACGCTCGACTCGGTCGGGCCGCACGCCGTTGGCATTCCGTGGCTGAAAACTTTGGACCTGAAAGCGTCCTGGCCGATCAACTTGAAAGACCGTGTCACCATCGAGCCTAGCGCCAGTGTTTTTAACGTGCTGAATATGGCGAATTATTTTCTCCCGGGCAATCTGCCGGGAGCGTCGTTGATCCCGGGCCAGAATGGCGTGCTGGCGCCGAATGTGGTGGGAGGAGTGATTCAGGGTACGAGCCTCACGCCCTTCCGCGCGAATCTTGGCTCGGGAACTTTTGCTCTAGGCACACCGCGGCAATTTCAGTTTGGCGTGCGAATCACGTTCTGACGGCGGACGGCGGACGTCGGACCTCCGACTTCGACTCGGAAAATCAGGCCGCGCGCGGCTGAGGTCGGAAGTCTGACGTCCGAGGTCCGGGTTCACATCCACCGCAAGATGCGGCGTGTACAATGCCTGCATGCCTTTCCACGCGCAGGGAAATCCCAATGCCGCGAAACGCGGGCGGACTCCGCCCCGGGAGGAGACCTTCGAAGAGGCCAGTTTTCTCAAGGCTCTGGGCGAGAAACAGAAGCTGGTGAGTATTAAGCTGATGGATGGGCAGACGGTCAGCGGATGGATCGAATATTACGATAAGAATATGGTGCGGCTAACGCGCGAAGGCGCTCCCAATCTTTTTATTTTCAAGCACGAGATCATGTACATCGCGGAGGACGGGGGCAGGAAGAAGTAAAGTGGCTGTCGGGCTTCGGCTCTCCGGCGGCTAGCCGACGTTTTGTGTGGGTGCTCGCAGCAGTCGGAAGCTGCTTCGTCTTTGCCGAAGCCCGAAGCCCGCTAGCCGAAGCCCAATCTATGTCAAGCGAGAACAAGTTTCTCCCCGCCATGTCGGCGATTGCGCGCGAAGCCGGCGCTCTGCTGATGCCTTACTTTCATCAGCATTTGAAAATCGAATACAAGGGCGAGGCCGACCTGGTTACGGCGGCCGACCGCGCGTCCGAAGGGTTGATTCGCGAGCGCATCAAACAGCAGTGGCCCACGCACGACGTTCTCGGGGAAGAGCAGGGACTCAGCGATCAGGGCTCGGATTTCCGCTGGTACGTCGATCCGCTCGATGGCACGACGAATTTCGCGCATGGTTATCCGGTATTCTGCGTTTCGATTGCGCTGGAGCTGCGGTTGTCTGGCAAAGAGGGCAAACGTATCGCCGCGGTAGTTTACGATCCCACGCGCGATGAACTGTTTTCCGCCGAGCCGGGGAAAGGGGCGCAACTCAACGGCGAGGCGATCCACGTTTCGAACGTAGCAAACTTGAAAGAATGTCTGTTGGCGACCGGCTTTCCCAGCCAGAAGCGGCATAAGAATCCGAATATTTATTTTTATCACCAGATCACTCTGCACACGCACGGAGTGCGGCGCGCGGGATCGGCGGCGCTCGATCTGTGCAATGTGGCTTGCGGACGCTTCGATGGCTTCTGGGAGTTCAATTTGAATCCGTGGGACACGGCGGCGGGAGTGCTGATCGTCGAGGAGGCGGGAGGGAAAGTCACGCGCTTCGATGGATCGCCCTTCGAACTCAACAGCCGCGAGACTCTGGCTTCGAATGGATTGCTGCACGACGCGCTGCAGGCCGAATTCCGAGAGATATTGGCGGGGCGGAACATGGAGCCGCTTCCCGATCCGCGGGAGTATTCGCGGGTGCAGAAGGTCTAACCAAAACCGCAGTGGACGCTCCGGACACGGAGGATTGTCAGAGGAGGATTGTCAGCGATGGTTCGGCAACATAAGCCAAGCATCTCGTTTGCCGGCTTCTTGCTGGGATTGGTGTTCGTCTTGGCCGCCGCGGCCGGCTCTGCGCCTGCTCCGCCCGATGCGGCTTACCAGCAGGATTTCGCAAAATGGAAGGCGGAGCAGATTGACGATCTCAAGAAGAACTGGGTTGCGCTCGCCGGTTTGTATTGGTTGAAGCCGGGGGTGAATACTTTCGGCAGCGATCCGAGTAATGCGATTGTTTTTCCCAAGGGGCCTGCGCATGGCGGCGAGTTCGATCTCGAGGAAAAAGACGTCACCATCAAATTGCTGGCGGAGGCGAAGGCTACGCTGGCGGGCAAGCCGATCACCACGGCGAAGTTGGATTCCGATGTTTCCGGGCACGTTTCGCTTGTCGAGATGGGCAGCCTGCAGTTTTATGTGATCGTGCGCGGGGAGCGCATCGGCATTCGCCTGAAAGATGCCGACAGCGCGGCGGTGCGCAACTTTCATGGACTCATGTTTTATCCGTTGGATATGAATTACCGGGTGACGGCGACATGGGTTCGCTCCGATGGGAAGAAGACCGTTGACGTGCCGACCGTGCTCGGAGACGTTAGCCCTACGCCAGTCGGGGGTACGGCAGTATTCAAGATCAATGGTCAGGAAGTGCAGCTCACCGACCTGCGCGGGAACCCGGCGAAGGGACTGTTCTTTGTCTTCAACGATCTCACCGCGAAGAGCGATACGTATCCGGGCGGGAGATTTCTGCAGACCGATCCTGTGGCCGAGGGAAAAGTGGTGCTGGATTTCAATCGGGCTTACAATCCGCCGTGCGCGGTGACGCCTTATGCGACTTGCCCTCTGGCGCCGAAGGAGAACCGGCTGACGGTGGCGATTCCGGCGGGGGAAAAGTTCGACAAGGCGGCGCACGGGCATCATGAACAAGCCCAAGTCAACCAATCGTCGGCCCTTCACCGCGTTACAATAGTAAGGGATCGGCCGCACTCCGCTTCCGGCTGTCCCTGAGATTCCTTTCGCTCTTACAGGCCTAACGTGATCAACTCTCTTCTGGAACGCAAGATCGACAAGCGGCCGGACAAAGTTCGGCTGCAGGGACGCATTCTTTTTCTTACCGAAGACCCTGAACTTATCACGCGGCAGCTCGCGGGCGAAAACTTGCCCTGGGATACGAAACGTCCAGCGAATAATCCCAAGCTCCGCGACGATATTTCGACCGATGAAATTACTCCGGCGCACTATTGCTTTTACTTTGACGAGACGCTGGGCGAGATTCCTTATCTGGGGTTGAAGTGCGGCAGCGTCACTCCGATTGGGCGCGGCGAGGTGAAGCGCGGCGGCTTTGTGTGCGCGGTGAGCGGAAAGCGGCGCGGCAAAGGGTCGAGCCGCGAGCAATCGCCGTATGCGGAGATGTGCGCCGGAATTCGCGTGGTGATCGCCGAGAACATCGAGCGCATTTACAAGCAGAATTGCCAGAATCTGGGGCTGCTGACTTCGAGCGATTTTTCCATGATCGATAGGATTCGCGGCGGGGACGAGATTGCTTTGAGCGAGTTTACCGCCGGCGAGGATGAGATTACTCGGCAGGTGATTGAGTACGGTGGCTTGTTCCCGTTTAATGTGGCGCGCATGCAGGGGAAAGTTTTTTTGCCGCCGATTGAGACCGCGAAGCGTCCGATGACGGTCGCCGAGAAAATCTTCGCGCGGCATGTGCTAAATCAGGGAGGCGAAGTTGGCGTGGGTCGCGTGAAGCCCGGCGACACGGGCTTCGCTCGCGCCGATTTGCGCTTTAGCCATGAGTACGTGACGCCCATGGCGGCTATCTTTTTTGAACGCTACGTTGGCAAAGACGCTAAGGTGAACGATCCCTCCAGCATTATTTTTTTTCGCGATCACCTTACGTTTCTCGACGAAGTAATCTCGGAAGAGAAAAAGAAACTTGGACTTCTCGACTTGGCTACGCAGCTCAAACTTAAGCAGCAGGATTTTGCGGCCAAGCAGGGGATCAAGCTGCACGGCGAATTAACCGACCGCAAAGGCTCCGAAGGTATTTGCCACTCGATCGTGCTCGAAAGCTATGCGCTGCCCGGGCAGTTGAATGTTGGCTCCGATTCGCACACGCCACACGTCGGCGCGATTGGCTGCGTCGCCTTTGGCATCGGCACCACCGACGTGTTCAATAGCTGGATTACCAAGGATGTGCGGGTGAAGGTGCCGGAGTCGGTGAAGGTGGAGATTCGGGGCAAGCGGCAGGCGAATGCCACGGCGAAGGATTTTATCCTGAAGATTTTGAGCCTCGACTACGTGCGCAGCGGCAAGGCGCTGGCCAAGGTGATGGAGTACGCGGGCGAGGCCATCGAAGAGCTCAGCGTGGATGAGCGCGCGACCATGACCAACATGGCGGCCGAGATTGGCGGGTTCACGGGCATCGTTGCGCCGGATAAAAAGGCCGTAGATTTTTTGGTTGAGCGCCGCGGCATGGATCGCGCGCAGGCCGAAGGCATGATCGCAGGCTTGTACAGCGACAAAGATGCACAGTACGCCCACGTGATCGAACTCGATGCGGCCGAGATTACGCCGATGGTCGCGACTCCGGGCGATCCCGGCAATGGAAAGTATATTCGCGATCTGCACACGCCGGTTCCGGTCGAGATCGCCTACGGCGGCACCTGCACCGCGGGCAAGAACGAAGACATGGATATGTATGCGCTCGTCCTGGCCGATGCCCTCAAACGAGGCAAGCGCGTGGCCGATTCGGTGAAGTTCTACATTCAGTTCGGATCGCAAGAGACGCGCGAGTACTGCCTGCGCCAGGGCTACCTCGATATTTTCCAGAAAGCCGGGGCGCAGGTGATTGAGCCTAGTTGCGGCGCTTGCATTAACGCCGGGCCGGGAGTTTCGACGCGTCCCGATCAGGTGGTGATCAGCGCCCAGAATCGCAACTTTCCGGGGCGCAGCGGTCCGGGGCAGATGTATCTGGCGTCGCCGTTGACGGTCGCGGCCAGCGCGGTTGCGGGGTACATCGTGGAGTATGAGCCTAGCGAGAAGCGGGAGTTGGTAGGGGTTTAGGGTTTTGATTTTCTAGGCAGACGTTTTCTCCTCGGCAGTTTGAAATAGATGGCAGGTCCGCGCTTCGGCGGTTTGTTTTTGACATCTTTCCCCTTGGGCCTATGACCGTTTGAGGAATCGCAGCGCTCGTTTGCTCCAATCTCGCAATTCGGGCATTCGCAATCACTTCTGAGTTCCGGATTTCTCGCCTGGCTTCGTCTGTTCTAGAGCTCTCATTTCGTCGGGTTCTGCTTGGAATTTCTCGACCGCAAGTTCGAGATTCTTACCCTGCAGTTTGAACTTAGCATCTATGATTCGAGGTTTCGGGCGCGAACTGCCGAGCTGCAGCGAGGAAGCTGTGGATTTCTGTTTCGGCTTGGCTCCCGCCATAGTAGACTCCTTGTCGTTTATTGTAGGTCGGCACGTCGGCCTCACCAAGGGTTCTGGATTCATGCAGCCAAGGCCAGAGGGCCTTGCAAGTGGTTGAATTGATGCGGAGTGGCCGAAATCAACCACAGCGGAAGCTGCAACTTTTCTTTCGCATCCGAGTTCAAATAGATAGGCGATTCAGATCGCAGATAAAATCTGAAGGACCGGCAGATCCGGTGGGTGGTGGTGGGGGATCTGAACAAGGGGGATCAAATGCGGTACTTAAAATATTTGGCTTTGGTGGGGGTTCTGATGCTGCCGCTGACCTATTCGCAGGCCCAGGTCGCGGTGGGCGTAGGAATTGGCGGACCGCCCGTGTGCTCGTACGGCTATTACGGATACGCGCCTTACGCGTGCGCGCCTTACGGCTACTACGGGCCTGACTGGTTTGCGGGTGGCTTGTTTATCGGCGCTGGCCCGTGGTACGGCTGGGGACGGCCTTGGGGCTGGGGTGGCTGGGGCTACGGACGTGGCTGGGGTTATGGACGCGGCTACGGTTATGGACGTGGCTATGGCTACGGCCGCGGCTTCGCCGGCGGCCGAGGCGTGTACGCTGGACGCGGCTTTGCGGGTGGACATGGCTTCGCTCGCGGGTCGGCGGGTGGCTTCCATGGTGGAGGCGCAGCGCGCGGTGGCGGCGGCTTCCACGGCGGAGGTGGCGGTTTCCACGGTGGCGGCGGTGGACATGGCGGCGGCGGTCACCGCTAAGCGATCGCGTTGAGGTAGGTGAAGGGAAAACGGCTGTCAGCGGAAGCTGCCGGCCGTTTCGCTTTTACGGAATGACATTCCGCAGGAAGAGAAGCATGAGAGAGTTCTTATTTTTCTTTGCTCGGCGCGACTCTGCGATCCAGGTCCCTATCTTTGCTGAACTAGCGGGCTAAGGAAAAGTCGATGTCAGCCCCTCGGCGGCCGAAGTGTCCTTGAAATCAAAGCCTTTAACGCAGCGCTGGAAGCGCTCCACCCAAAGTCAGGTCGGCGACGTCGGAACGAAGTGCCCTTCCTGACCTCGCTCGAATTCGCTTTTTCCGCAGCCTGCGCTAGAGTTTTTTCTTCTCCTGCCGATGAGGTCATTGTGCCGAAACCCTCTGCAGGCGCCGCCCCCGCCCGCGACGAACGCAAGAACGTCAAGCTGCGTTACGTGGCTCGCCAGCCCATCTTTGATCGCGATCAGAAGGTGTTCGGCTACGAACTGCTCTTCCGCGACGACATGGAGAACGTGTTCCACGGCGGAGATCCCGACGCCGCCTCGCGCTCCACGCTCGACAGTTCGCTGCTGGTCGGCCTCGATGTGCTCTGCGACGGTCGCCGCGCCTTTCTGAACTGCACTCGCGATACCTTAATTCGCGGCCTGATCACGCTGCTGCCCTCCCACTCCACCGTGGTGGAGATTCTGGAAACCGTCCCCCCGGATGCAGAGGTTGTGAAAGCCTGCCAGCAACTGAAAGAATCTGGCTACCTGATTGCGCTCGACGATTACGTGGCTAACGATCCCCGCGAGCCGCTGGCCGAAATTGCCGACATCCTGAAAGTCGATCTCAAACTCACGACTCCGGAGCAGCGGGCCGCGTTGGTCAAACAGCATGGCCCGTGGCGCTGCCGCATGCTGGCGGAAAAAGTGGAAACTCATGAGGAGTTCGTCGCCGCCCGCGATCAAGGTTTCATCTATTTCCAAGGCTATTTTCTGCGTCGGCCGGAGATGGTGGCTACGCACGACGTTCCCGCCAACCGCATTAACTACGTGAGGATGTTGCAATCGGTTTCGCAGGCGGAGCTGGATGTGCCGGCGCTGGAGAAACTGATCAAGACGGAAGCCTCGATTTGCTATCGGTTGCTGCGCTATATGAATTCGGCGCGCTTCGGCTTTCGCTCGGAAATTCATTCGGTGCGGCACGCTCTCTCCATTCTTGGCGACCAGGAGGTGCGGCGCTGGGTGCGGCTGATCGCCATTGTGGGCGCAGGACAGGACAAGACCAGCGACCTCGTGCTCTCCGCCCTGGTGCGCGCCCGCTTCGGCGAGTTGTTGGCGCCGCAGGTTCCGCATGGCGAGTCGGATTTGTTCCTGCTGGGATTGCTTTCCATGCTCGACGTGATGCTGGCCATGCCCATGGCGGAAATTCTGGAGAAGATTCCGCTGGACGCGGAAACTAAGGCAGTCTTAATGGGCAAAGCCAGTATGCTGCGACCCATTTACCAGCTGATGCTGGCCCATGAGAGCGGGGAGTGGCAGGCGGTTGCGACCCTGGCCGCGGACTTGCATATCGAGGCTGATGCCTGCGCCGCTTTCTATTGGCAAGCGCAGCAGTGGGCCCGCGAAGTGTCGAGCGGAGCGTAGAATCGGCTTCCGGCTTCCGGCCATCGGCTTCGGGAAATTTGAAATTCGCCTTTAGCGATCGGCTTTCGGAAGCCGGACTCCGGGAGCCGGAAGCCGACCTGTAAACTTCCGGCACTGGCCTGCTGTGCAAAACCAGCTTGCTTTGGCACTTGCGTGCATGGCCGGGGACGAGTACCATAAGTTTGTTCTCATTGGCCACGTTCCCGCGTAGGCCTTCCGCGTCCCAGGCCGTTCCCGGCGGCGCGATGGATCCGAATAACGGATAACCGATACGCAAACATTAGGGTTTTACGCCAGTGCGAGTTGGCTTCACCAGATAGAGGTTGATCGCGAGTGCGATCACGGCTGCGTTTAGAATTGCGCTCCAGCCCAATCGACAATTCCGCAGTGTGGACCATGCTCTTAGAACGCAGCCAGGGACTAGTTGAAAGACGGGTGGGATTGAGGCAGTGTCGGCCCGCAAGATAGCAACAAAAAATGCTCGCGCGCCAACGTTGCCGGAATCCGCCGCAACCAATGGGGAATCAGAAATCTTATATTTTGCCGCGCTGCACCGAGCCGCAACCTCGGCGATAGCAGCTTTGAGAGGACTATGAACGCAGGACCAGGAAGACCCTCCGGTAGTGGAGGAGGACGAAATCGAAGGCGGCGCGGACGCCGCCCTAACAATCCCCGCGGGCCGCGCGCAGACGGGCCCAGCCAGGCTCGTCACAATCAGGATGGAATTTATACCGCGCCGATGGATCACAGCTACCGTGCTGCCATGAGCGGCAATGGCAATGGCCAGGGAGCGCGGCGTTCCCGCCCCGGATTTAGCGCGGCCTTCGCGCCCGCCGACCCCGAGCCGCTGCCCGCGCTGCGCGAGGATTCCAACTCGCGCATCTTCGCCTTCGTCGACGACTTATTTTTTGCCGCCAAGATTCAGGAGACGGCGCGCAAGCTCAACGTGAAGGTCGAGTTCGCGAAAGACGATAAAGACCTCGCCGAGCGCATGCTGCAAAACGGGGAAGAGAAACCGTCGCTGATCATCTTCGACCTCAACAACGCCAACGCCAAGCCTTTGACTTTAATTCCCAAGCTGAAGTCGAAGCTGAAAAAGGGAACCTCGATCATCGGCTTCCTTTCGCACGTGCAGGGTGATCTCAAGCAGAAGGCGCACGAAGTGGGCTGCGACATGGTGTTGCCGCGCTCGGCTTTTTCGCAAAATCTGCCGCAGCTTCTCCGCCGCCACGGCGCTCCGGAAGAAGAGAATCCCACGGTGCAGTAGGCGAGAGTGTCGACGCTCCCAGGATCAGCCGCCCAGTCGGCTCGGAGTTACTGGACTGCGGCAGCGGTATTGAAAGCCGAGGGATCGATCTCAAGGAAGACCCAGTAGGAATCGCGCGGTGGGACGGGAAAGATCTTGTCATTCCTGGCATGCGCCGCGCCCAGATCCTGCATCAGGCAGATGCCCACGTGAGTGGGCTGTGCGAAAAAGGCGTTGTCGGCGCCGCCATCCTTTCTGATGAGAACAAAGAAATCGGTTTTGTCCAAAAACTTGCCTGATTTCCGTGCGCAGTCTTGCAGGTGCGCGGCGAATTGGAGATCGAACTTTTTCTTATAAGCGATGCCCTCGGCGGTCTGCATGTTGGCCTTGGCTTCCTGCTCGTAGCCGCGGGAACGAAGTTGCAGGGGAGCTTGCTGCGCGGTTTCCGCTTTGCGTTGATGGAACCAGGCTTCATTGTCCCATGCGTCCTGCAACCAGTTTTCGCCGAGGCGCTGGAGTGCCGGGTCAGCCGCCACGTAGTCGCCGCGATTGAGCGCGAGATAAGCGAACCAATTCAGGTCGTGCAGAGACTGGCCGTATTCGCGGTCGATGGCCGCAAAGCCTTGCTGTAAACGCGGCCACGAAAAGTGATCGAGCTCGTCCTCGCGGCAGTTGCAGACGAATTGAGCCGCGATCTGGTAATAGAGAATGTCGCCGGCCGCTCCCCCGCGGTGGTCGGCGGCCTGGGCAGCGAAACGCTGGGCATCGCCATCCTTCCCCTCCCACTTGGGAAGCAGGATAAAGGCGTAGTTGCGCTGGAAGTAGTAGAAGTCAGGCTCGAAGGCGACGGCCTCGTCGAGCAGCGCTTTTTCTCGGGCAAGGTCCCAGCCCTGTCCGCGAGCGACCTCCTGCATCACCGCATACCACTCCGGACATTTGGGGTGCAGAGATGAAGCCTGATCGAGAATGCTCTTGGCTTTCTCCAAGCGCTGGCCAAACAACTTCCATCCGCTTTCGCTCACGGTGTCGCTGAAGCCGGTGCCACGCGCAGCCCAGGCATAGCGCTCATAGGATTTCGCCAACGCAACGCGAGCCGTGATGGAATCGGGTCTTGCCTTGACCCAGCGCTCGAGTCGCTGCAGATGTTCCCGCCAGTCTTCTTCGGTGGGATGGCCGAACTGCTCTGCACTCAGACCGGCGTAAAGCCGGTGTAGCTTCCAAGCGCTGCCGGCGAATCTGGCTTTGCTGGCGCGGGCTGAGTCGGCGATGCAGTCCAGTTCCGCAAATCTCTCTTGTCGCAGCATCCCGCCGATGGCGCGCTCGTATTCCTCGATGGCGTGCAGGTTGGTGGCCGCGTCGAAGTCAAGGTAGGTTCGCGTGCAGGAGGAGGCACTGGCCTGGGGTGGATTGCTGTCTGCCCGCGCGACCGGTTGAATGATCAGGAGAAAAATTGCCAGGACAAGGCCAGTAAGCGAGATTTCCGAGATGCGTCGCCAGACCAAAGCGCGATCACAAGTAGGCTGCGCCATAATCACCATCCGATGCCAAGGAGTGGGGCTGCGAAGCTTGATGCTATTCAGAGGGAAGTGCTAAGTCGAGGTTACTTCGGTGTGGAGAGCTCGGCGTGGAGAACCATGAGCTTAATCTCCCTCGGACCAAGGAGCTCACCAAGTCCATTCCTCGGCGTCCAACTTATTCGAGGGGAGCGATTCTGAGGGTGTAATGGCACACCGCGCCTGCCGCTGCAAAGGCCTGTTTCCAGCCGTCGCGGGGCGTACGAGGGGTCCAGATGAGTAGGCCTCCGGAAGTCACGCGTAACTGGACGGCGTCCCCCAGGCCGCATTGTGCTGTTTCGGAATTTTAATTGCGCACGTGTGCCTGATCCGTTCAAGAGCCGCTCGCATCATCAGCCTCCGACGATTCCATCGTGATGGACAACAGGAAACAAGCACTCAAGCACTCATGAACCGCTCGAGTAGACAGTCGATTCCATCAGGGGCTAAAGCCCACGTCTTGGCTTGTGGCGGCGCGGCCGGAAGCCGTGCCCTTCCCGATCCGATTTATGAGGTAGGTAAGAGAGGTTCTGAGAACTGACAACCGAGAGCCGCTCCTACCCCGGGGGCCAACTCAGGCCGCGCCCACCCAACAGATGTACGTGCAGGTGAAAAACGGACTGGCCCGCGCCGGGGCCCACGTTGAGCACGGTGCGGTATCCGTTCTCGATGCCGCGTTGGCGCGCGATGTGGGCCGCCGCCAGGTGGCAGCGTCCGATTACCTCGGCATCTTCCGCCTCGGCTTCTCTTAATCCCGCGAAATGTTTCCTGGGAATCACCAGCACGTGCGTGGGCGCCTTGGGGTCGATGTCCTCGAAGGCGTAGACGTGTTCATCTTCATAGACTTTTTTCGAGGGAATCTCGCCGCGGAGAATGCGGCAGAAGAGGCAACTGCTGGTGGCTTCGTTCATGGCTAAACGCACCCTGCCGAAAAGATAACACTTGCGCCTGTGGTTGTCAGCGGAACGCTACCGGGATTTGGTAATCAGTTCGGCGAAGGGGCTGGAACTCACGTTCCACGTACCTTCGAAGGGATTGTCTAAGTCGGTCAGCACGAAGTGGGCAAAGAATAAAAGCATGGCCGTGATGGCGATGGAGATCAGGCCCAGAACCAGGTTGCGAAAGGGAAAAAAGAAAAGCAAGAACAGAATCGTCGAGGCGGTGAGAGTGACGAAAATCCGCAGCGTGCCCGGCATTCGCTTTGCGCTGAGGGCGAGCCGCTCGTCGCGATGCGAACTCGCCTGATTTGCGATGGCAAGCAACTGCTGGTACAGGATGCGTTCGGCCTCATCCCCGGGCTTCATTCCTGTCACACCGGAGATTACGCCGGCAAACAGCTTGTCCGTCTTGCCGGTGTCTTCACCGGCTGAGAGCGCGCTCCACTCGGACTCGGCCACGGCGCGAGCATAGATCTTTACCGCGCGCACGACCGGTTCGCGCGTGGGTTCTTTCAGCGGCTGGCTGAAAGCGAGCAAATCCTTCAGAGCGCCCGACTCTTTTTGAATCTCGCTCTCGACCGCGGTGAATTGTCCCCAGATCACGTAGATGGCGAAGGCGTAGACCACGCTGTAAAGCGTGCCGATGATTTGCAGCAGCGCGCCGATGCCTTCGGCGTCATTTTCGAAAAGTTTGTGGAAGCCCGCCAGGCGCAGAATCAGGTAGAGAACTGCGGCGCCCGCGATGATCTTCGCGCCGCGCATTCGCGCTGCATTCGGGATTAGTTCCACCGATTTCAAAGATTTTCTAGAACGCCGCGCGAGCAGCAATCGTTCACTTCGAGTTACCTTAGTCGAGCCTGACCAGAAACACCGCGCCCTCGCGGGTGTCGGTCTCAGCGGCGACCTGCTGCGCGCGCAAGCGGTCGTCTGCCATCACTCGAACCCGCACCCACCAATCGCCGGCGGGACTGTTGAAGCGCAATACCTTGGCCGTATGGTAGCGGCGGGTAAGGTGGTCGGCGAGTTCGCTGGCTTCCTGCTCGTGAGGGAAGCCGCCAATCTGCACCGCCCATTTTCCGCCGCTCTCAAGCGGTGCGGGCGACTGCAGCACCTCCACTTTCACTTCCGCGACTCCCGGCAGGTAAACATCCACTTTGCGCGCGGCCGCCAGAGATAAATCGAGAATGCGCCCCGGGATGAACGGGCCGCGGTCGGTGATGCGAACCAGAGCGGCGTGTCCGGTCTTCAAATTTGTGACCCGCACGATCGATCCCAGCGGCAGCGTGCGATGCGCCGCCGTCATGGCGTGCATGTCGTAGACCTCGCCATTCGATCCCACGCGGTGGTGATAGGGCGGACCATACCAACTGGCGCGTCCAATTTCAGTGGCCAGAGGGGTCGCGCCGACGGGAACGCGCGGTTCAGCGAGATCGGAGTTTGCCGCGGCTGGCAGACTCTTCGGCCTTACTTCTTTTGTGCTTTCTGATGAACTCGTGGAAACGGGATTTTCCGCAGCGGGCGGCGGAGGAACATCCACGCGCGCCTGCTTGGGATGGCCGCAAGCGGAGGCGAAGAGCAGCGCGATCAGAACGAGCAGGATCATCTTCCGGCGAAATTCTATCTTCCAGTGGACCCGCGTGCAGCAGTTTTGCACGGCGGCTGGCCGGCCTACTTGGGCGGAGCCGGACGATGCTGCTCCATGTAGTCCGCCAACTCGGTGAGCTTCTCGCTGGCCGTGCGCAAGGCTTTGGTAGAGTGCTGGCGCACGGCGGGAACGACTTCGTCGTTCAAGTATTTGATGAACTCGGGAATCTCTTTTTCGATGCGTTCGGCGGCCTCGGCGACAGTTTTGCCGACGCGCGCCGACGCGTCTTCCACCTTGCGGTTGAAGTCGTTCATAATGCTCCTCGATTCGTCTGAGCGTGAGTGAATTCACGCGCTGTTGCGGATGCCAGGCTCGTCCATTATTTCGTGCTTGAGAGCGCGGGTCAATGGCGTAGGGTAGTCAACCGGAAAAGCGTGCGGTGCGCTCCCCGTCCGCGGCCGTTCTCGGCGCTCTTCGCGATTGGTTTTTTGGCTTAAAAACCTTTAACGCGGGGTTCGATGAGAACGGCCGCGGAGAGCGCGGAGTTTCAGCAAGGATTCTATCCTTGATGAAGTAAGCATTATGCCAAGGTGACATCCAAACTTCAGTTGACGGTTCCTACGAAGATTGCCGACCGGTATGGCGTCCGCCCCGGCGACGAATTGGAATGGATTCCCGCCGGCGACAGCATTCGAGTGGAGCTGGTCGGGCGAAAGGCGAAGGCCGGACAGGAGTTGACCACCGAGGAGCGTTTGTCGTGGTTCGATGCCAACACAAGGTGGCCGGGTCAAATCCAGGCCGAGCAACCAAAGGAGGCCAAGGGTAGGGGACGCGCCTAACCCGCGAGAATCGCGGCTGGACGCGCGAGGAATTATACGGCGACGATAGGGGGCTTCCGCGTGGCTATGCTCGTCGACACTGACATTCTGGTCTATCGCTGCGACCCGCGAGATCAAGACAAGCGCGCGGCGGCCCGCGAAGTTTTGCGCCGCGGTGAGATTTCCGGCGGGTTGCGAATTCCGCACCAGGCGCTCGTCGAATGTCCAAATGCCGTGACTCGACAGCGTGGCCGGGAAGCGCCGTTCATGCGATGGAGGATGCCACCCGCCAGGTGGAGTTGTTTATGATGGAGTTTCCCGTGCTGTATCCCAACGAGCGCGTATTCCGCATGGCGCCATAGGGCAAGGCAAACGGATCGGCTGGCTTGGTACGACGCGCACCTGGGGGCCTAGGCCGAGCGCTGGGGCCTGCCTGAAATCTTTTCCGAGGATCTTGAGCCTGGGCGCCAGTACGGCAGTGTACGCGTCAAAAATCCCTTCCTGCCCCCCGGCTTGGTGTAGTTTGAGATCTTGAAGACGCGGACGGAATCTGGGTTGCTCTCCCCTGCTCAAGAGCGGCGATTTCGCACCAGTATTCTTGCCTGGTACGACCGTCACCGGCGCGATCTGCCCTGGCGCGCCAGCCGCGATCCTTACTGCGTTTGGATTTCCGAGATCATGCTGCAGCAGACGCGGGTCGCAGCGGTGATCGAACCCTATCGGGAATTTTTGCGGCGCTTTCCAACCATTGCAAAGTTGGCGCCGGCGCGCGAGGCCAGCGTGCTGGCGGCCTGGAGCGGCCTCGGCTATTACCGCCGGGCGCGCATGCTGCACGCGGCGGCGAAGGTGATTGTGCGGGATCATGGCGGCGTGTTTCCGGAAAGTGAGAACGAATTGCGCGCTTTGCCTGGAATCGGCCGCTACACCGCGGCGGCCATTGCCAGCATCGCGTTCGGGGAGCCGGTCGCGGTGGTTGATGGCAATGTGGAACGAGTGCTGCAGCGGTTAGCGGGAACGAGGCTGGCGGGAGAACACTTGTGGGAGGCAGCGAATCTGCTGCTTGAGGCAGGGCGTCCCGGCGACTTCAATCAAGCGGTGATGGAACTGGGGGCGACGGTGTGCACACCGCGATCACCTGCGTGCCGGACTTGCCCGGTACTGGAATTTTGCGCCACGCGCGGCGAATTGCCACCGCTCGAAAAGCCCGCGCGGCAAACGAAGCAGGAAATTCACTTCGCCCTCCAGTGTCGCCCGGAAGTAAGCCGGGCATCTTGGTCGAGAAATGGCGCCTCATGGCGCAACGGCACCAACGAAGTTTTTCTGCGGCGCCGCGAGCGCAAGGCATCGCTGATGCCGGGTATGTGGGAGTTGCCGGAATTCGCTCCGCCGAATGCGGCAGCGCATCCCTTGTTCACGCTGCGGCATTCCATCACCGTAACCGATTACACGGTGCGCGTGTGGAGAGCCAAGCCGTCTGATTTTGGAACGAACTCGATGGACGGAAAGTGGACTCCGGTAGCTCGGCTGCGACGAATCGCACTCACGGGTCTGGCCAGGAAAATTCTTGTGCGCGCCAAACTTCTGTAAGCCCTCAGCTTGGAATTCAGATCTGCGCCGGCTCCGCGGGATCGCGGTCGGGTTCGCGCACCGGTGCGCCCGGATTTTCGGGAGGGTCCGGAGGCTCTTTGATCGGCGGCGGTGCCGGATCGGAGGGCGTTCCCAAGTTGAAGAAAATCGAGGATGGCGTAGCGAACCGCAATGTATATTCCATGCGAATCTGATGCCGGGCGCTACGCCATAGGAAGCCCTGAGATCGGCGTGGAGAAAGCTGTATACCGAATTCCTAGCGACGGCCTACCGCCCCGTTGCATCTAAGTTGCCTGCTATGCATGGGTAAATCTTAGGCTTGGCCGATCGAGGACGAACGCTGGCAGAGAACCGGCGGCGGAGATATGAGGCAGTGAACTTCGGATTCTTACTGTTTCTCTGAAGGGAGCTGATCATTTATCTACGCCGGTTCAAAGTCAGCCCCTAGAGTGAGGCAAGGTGGACGATACAAGTGATAACAAAGCGGCAAACGACAATAAAGAGAACGGTCGCGTCCGCAACGACGCGCGCTTCGACTGGGTCACGGAGCGGTCTTCCTGTTCCCTTCCGAAAGCGTTCAGCGCGCTTCGAGCCGAGGTGGAAGCGGATGTGAACACCCGAAACGCCCTGCGCCCCAACCTTGCTCCGTACGAGTTCTCGCTCGCGGAAGATACTGCGCAATTTGCCGTTTTCTTAAAGGCCAAAGAATGGCAAAAGTCGGTGAGCTTCAGCCTCTCTGAGCACGCGATTTTAGTGCGCGACGACCAAGGCCAACCGATGTTCGAGGTGACGCTGGCCTTCGACGAAAACGGCAGGTGCAGATTCAAAGTCAACGCGGAAGAGCGTGAGCTCTGGCAGGTGCGGCGCATGGCTTTGGAAGATCTAATGTTCCGCGGCCTGTAGCAGGCTGTAGCAGGCTGTAGCAGGAAAGACCCGTGAGGCTTCCCGAGGCCCCATGCTATAATCTTTTATTCTCAGACGCTTAGAGCGCGGAGGACCGTATCGATAAACGTTTTATCCGAACCAATGACCGTATTCGTGCCCGCGAAATTCGCGTGATCGGCGACGAAGGCGAACAGATTGGCATCATGCCTCCCTTCGAAGCCCTCAAGATGGCGCGCAGCAAGAACCTGGATCTGGTCGAGATTTCACCCACCGCGCAACCTCCCGTATGCCGCATCATGGATTACGGGAAGTATCTTTACCAGCAGGAAAAGAAAGAGCGCGAGGCCAAGAAGCACCAGAAAACGATTACGGTGAAAGAGGTCAAGTTCCGCATTAATGTGGACGACCACGATTACGAAACCAAGAAGAATCACGTGCTGCGCTTTCTGGATGAGGGCGACAAGGTAAAGGCCACGATCTTTTTTCGCGGCCGCGAGATGACGAGAACCGGCCTGGGCCGGCAGATTCTGGAGCGGCTGATCAAGGACGTAGAGCCGCACAGCATCGTGGAGTTCCGGCCGCGGCAAGAGGGCAATACGCTGCACGCGATTCTGGCGCCGAAGAAATCGGCGGTGGAGCGGGAGAAGGAACGAGAAAAAGAAGCCAAGCAGAAAGCGAAGCAGGAAAAGAAGCTGGCTCTGGAAAAAGAGAAGGCGGAAAGTACAGGGCCGGAAAAGCCGGCGGCGGAAAAGATCGGTCCGGAAAAAGAGAAGGCGCCCGCGCCGGTTGCCGCAGCCGCTGCCGGCGGCGCTCCGACTCCAACATCGCAGGCATAACGCTTCGCCTGATTTTTTGTTCGCCGGGGACGTGCGCGCTTCGCGCCATCGATTCCAAAGCAATTTGATTTGTAAATCAAAGCTGGCGGCCGGCAACTGGCGGCTGGCGGCTAGTTCAGAGGATTTATGCCGAAACTGAAATCGCACAAGGGCGCGTCCAAGCGCTTCAAACTCACGGCCAACGGCAAGGTGAAGCGTGGGCATTCCGGCCTGCGCCACATGCTGAGCTCGAAAGCCAAGAAGCGCAAACGCAAGCTGGGCACGGCCACGCTGGTCAGCGATGGCGATCTCCGCAAAGTGAAGCGGATGATTCCGTATCAATAGAACATTGTCGATTGGGCGATTCTGCGATTGGAAATCCCTGGCCAACTGCCGATGTTTTTCAATCGTCATCCTCAGCCATCAATGGCGCGATGACTCAAAGCCCCGATCCCACGATGGCGCGACGACTCAATATCGCCCAATCGACCATGATTTCAGGCGCGTGAAGAGGTCAGAGATGGCCGCAAGGCGAATCGTCCTTACCTCCAGCCGCCAGTCCCTAGAAAGCAAAAAGGAGACCTACCATGCCTCGTGTAAAACGCGGAACTAAACGCCGCGCCAAGCGCAAAAAAATATTAGACCGTGCCAGCGGATACTTTCTCACCAAATCAAAACTCTACCGCTCGGCAAAAGAAGCCGTGGAGCGCGGTCTGAAGTTCGCTTACTCCGGACGCAAGCAGCGCAAGCGGCAGTACCGCTCGCTGTGGATTGTGCGCATCGGGGCGGCTTCGAAGCTCAACGGATTGAGCTACAACCAGTTCATCCACGGGTTGAAGCTGGCTGGAGTTGAGTTGGACCGCAAGATTCTGGCGGACCTTGCCGTGCGCGATGCGGCCGCGTTTAAGACCCTGGTGGAGCAGGCCAGGGGCGCGCTGGCGTAGAGCGGGCTTGGGCTTTCGGGCTTCAGCGTTCGATTTTCAGACTCAAATTCATTTGTCCTTCCGAGCCGCTCGCAGCCGCGCAAAGCGCGGAGAGAGCGAAGCAGGAATCTGCTTTCCGCAGCTGGCGAGAGAACGGCAGATTCCTCACCGCGGGCGCGGTTCGGAAGGACAAGCATTCTTGAGCCGCTCGAAATAGCGTGCTTCTGAAAGTCTTTGGGAAAATGGCCTACAACGTTCCTGCATTGACGGTTTATTCAGCGGAGGCGCTGAAAAAAAGCGCGGCGGAGTGCGTTAGCGCCTGCGCCGCCGAGGCCGTGCAGATTCGCAGCCAAGCGGAGCTGAAATCGTTTCGGGATCGCTGGATGGGCCGCAAGAATGGAATTCTGACTCAGATCAACGATCTGTGGTTGAAGGGCGCGCCCAAGGACGGAAAGCGCGAAGCCGGGATTCGCGTTAACGAACTGAAAGCCCAGATTCAGGAACTGGTGGAGGGGGCGCGCGTCGTCGGCTCTCACGGTGCGTCCGAGGCCGCCGAGCGTATCGATATCACGCTGCCCGGTGTGCGCCGTCCCATTGGCGCGGAGCACCCGGTGATCAAGACGACGAACGAGATGGTTCGAGTCTTTCAGAAACTCGGCTACTCGGTGGCTGAGGGGCCGGTCGTCGAAACGGATTACTACAATTTCGAGGCTTTGAATTTTCCGCCGAATCATCCGGCGCGCGACACGCAGGATACTTTGTTCATCGCCGGCCAGCAGGCCAAGCCGCAGCGCGAGCGCTTGCTGCTGCGCACGCATACTTCTCCCGTGCAGATTCGTACGATGGAGACGATGCGGCCGCCGCTTCGCATTGTGATTCCCGGTACGGTGCATCGCAACGATCCCCCCGATGCGAGCCATTCGCCGATGTTTCACCAGATCGAAGGCCTCGCGGTCGATGCCAACATCACGTTCGGAGATTTGAAGGGGACGCTCGATCATGCCATGAAAGAATTTTTCGGATCGAGCGTGAAGACAAGTTTTCGCCCGTCGTTTTTTCCGTTTACTGAGCCTAGCGCCGAGATGTTTGTTTCCTGCTTCATCTGCGGCGGGAGGGGCAAGCGTGGTGCCGATCCCTGCCGCCCGTGCAAGCAGACGGGATGGATCGAAATTCTGGGCTGCGGCATGGTGGACCCTCACGTGTTCGAGTTTGTAAAAGACAACGGATACGACCCGCGAAAGGTTTCGGGATTTGCCTTTGGCATGGGCGCCGACCGGATCGCGCTGCTGAAGTATGGCGTGGATGATCTTCAACTTTTCTTTCAGGGGGACGTGCGGTTCCTGGAACAGTTTGCCTAGAAGGCCCAGCAGCGTTTTCATGAAACTTTCTTCCCAATGGATTCGCGATTTCGTCGATCTCAACGCCGATGACCGGCGCTTGGCCGAGGCCTTGACCGCAGCCGGAATTGCGGTCGAAGGCATCCGCGGATCAGGCGCGGACACTGTCTTCGAGATGGAGATTGGAACGAATCGTCCCGATGCTATGAATCATTATGGCGTGGCGCGCGAAGCGGCGGCGATTTACGATGCGCCGCTGAAAGCCCTCGATCCGAAGCTGCCCGCAGCGGCTAAAGCCGCGTCCCTTCCGGCCTCCCAGGGCACGACTAAAGTCGTGCCCTTCCCCATCTACGTGGAAGAGTCGCAGCTCTGCCCTCGCTTTTCTGCCCGGGTGATCCAGAGAACCACCGTGAAGGCCTCGCCGGCGAAGATCGCCCATCGCTTGCAGTTGCTCGATCAGCGGCCCATCAGCAATGCAGTCGATGCCACCAATTATGTGTTGTGGGAGATCGGCAAGCCCACGCATGTCTTTGACCTGGATCTGCTCGAAGGCGGACGGCTGATTATCCGCCGCGCGAACGAGGGCGAAAAGTTGAAGACGCTCGACGGAGTCGTGCGCACGCTCAGTGGGGAAGACCTCGTCGTCGCGGACGGTAAGAAAGCCGTTGGACTGGCCGGAGTGATGGGCGGCTTCGACACCATGATCACCGACAAGACGCGAAATATTTTGATCGAGTCGGCGTGGTGGGATCCATTGACGGTGCGCAAGGCCTCGCGCCGGCATGGCCTGCATACCGACGCTTCCCATCGCTTCGAGCGCGGCGCAGATTTTGAGTCGACGATTTTGTCCTGCGATCGGGTGGCGGCGATGATTTTGGAATCGGGCGGCGGCGAACCGGTGGACGGTGTGATCGACGTGGTGTCGAGAAAGTTGGATCAGGCGCCGGTCGTGCTTCGGCTTTCGGAGGTTCAGCGCATCCTGGGCGGGAGCGTGGATACGGTAGAAGTGGTCCGCATTCTTAAGAAGCTCGGATTCATCTTGATTCCCGAAGGGCAAGGCGACACGCAGTTCCGCGTGAACATTCCGAGTTGGCGAATGGATGTCGAGCGCGAAATCGATTTGATCGAGGAAATCGCGCGGCTGCACGGCTACGACAAGTTCGAGAATACTTTGCCGGCCTACAGCGGCGCGGTCATGGAACTGCCGCACGCCGCCATGGACGCCACTTTGCGCGCGCGGGCGCTGGCCTTGGGATACAACGAGGCGGTGTCGCTTACGTTTATTTCGCACGCCGACGCCGAACAGTTTTCTTCCGCGGCGGTGCTGGAACTTGAAAATCCGCTGAGCGAAGAGGCCAGCGTGATGCGGACATCGATGGCGCCGGGCATGCTGGACATGCTGGCGTGGAATCTGAATCGCGATGCGGAAGACGTCCGGCTATTCGAGATGGGGCGCGTCTACGAGATGTCCGGCACGCAGAACATTGAACCGGCTCGTTTCTGCCTGGGAGCTGCCTTCGCCGCGGTCAAGAGGATGTTGCCCGTAGGCGGAAGGCTCGACGTGAGCCAAGGCGAAAAGGCCGAGGCGGCTGAGGCTTTTCGTTCCTTCAAAGGCGACGTGGAGAATTTGCTCGCGGAATTTTCCTATCGGGAGTTGAGCTTTGACCGGCAGACCGAAGACTGTTTTCATCCCGGGCGCTCGGCGCGCGCATTGCTGGATGGAGCCGTGGTGGCGCAGTTCGGGCAGATTGCCGACAGCGTAAAGTTGGAGCGGAAGTTGCGCCAGGCGGTTTTTCTGGCCGAGATCGACCTCGAGCGCCTGCATGCGATTGGCTTGCGCCAAATACAGTTCGCGCCGCTGGCGAAGTATCCGGCGGTGGAGCGGGATTTTTCCTTCGTGTTTGCCGATGGCGTGGAGTTCGCGGCGATGCGGCGGGCGGTGATGGCGCTCGGCATTGCCGAGTTGCGGGAGTTCCGGCCCGTCGAGATTTTTCGTGGAGGATCGATGGGGGCGGGGACGTATTCGATTTTGCTGCGGGCGCGGTTGCAGTCGGATGCGGGCACTTTGCGCGACGAGCAGATCGCGGAGTGGTCGTCGGCTGTCGTGCGGGCGCTGCAGAGTTTGGGCGGAGTGCAGCGCGCTTAGGACAAAAACCTGCAACCCGGAGGACACGGGGTTTCACAGGTAGACCCATCTACCCTTTCGTCCCCTCGTCCTCATCCGGGGGGAATTCTTCCTGTGCTAATCTGCCAACTATGGCCGACGTATCGACTTCTATTTCCCAGCAACCCAAACATTTTCGTAGCGACAAGGTCGCTTATTTTACCGAGTCGGTGATCCGCGAGATGACGCGGCAGGCTGCGCTGCATGGAGCGGTGAACCTGGCGCAGGGCTTTCCGGATTTCGCAGCGCCCGCCGAAATCAAGGCCGCGGCACGCGCGGCGATTGAGAACGATGTGAACCAGTATGCCATCACCTGGGGCGCGAAGAGTTTGCGGAACGCGATCGCGCGGCAGATGGGCGTGGGGCACGGGATTGCGGTCGATCCGGAAAAAGAAATTACGGTTTGTTGCGGGTCGACTGAGGCCATGATCTCGACTCTGCTGGCGGTATGTAATGCAGGCGACGAGGTCGTGATCTTCGAACCGTTTTACGAGAACTATGGACCGGATTCGGTGCTAAGCGGGGCGCGCCCGCGCTTTGTAAAACTGCGTCCACCGGAGGGCGCCGGTGGTGAGTGGACCTTCGATGAAAAAGAATTACGGGCTGCCTTCGACCGGCACACCAAGGCGATCATCCTTAATACTCCGAACAATCCGACGGGAAAAGTCTTTAGGCGCGCCGAGTTGGAATTGATTCGCGACTTGTGCGTGGAATTCGACGTGCTCGTGATTACGGACGAAATTTACGAGCATATTTTGTATGACGGCACGGAGCACGTTTCGATGGCGTCGCTCGAAGGCATGCGCGAGCGGACCGTGACCATCAACGGAATGTCGAAGACCTATAGTGTGACGGGGTGGCGCGTGGGCTGGGCCGTGGGGCCCGAGGAGATTACGAATGCAATTCGCAAAGTGCATGATTTTTTGACGGTGGGCGCTCCTGCGCCGCTGCAAGAGGCGGGCGCGGCGGCATTGAGTTTGCCTCCCGAGTATTATGCAAAGCTCGCGGAAGGGTACCGCGTGCGGCGGGATCATCTGATGCCTGCGCTGGAGGCCGCGGGCTTCCAGTGTTTTCGTCCGCGCGGGGCGTACTACGTGATGACCGATATTTCTGAGTTTGGATTCGAGGACGATGTTTCGTTTACCAAATATTTGGTGAAAGAGATTGGAGTGGCGGCGGTGCCGGGGTCTAGTTTTTATCGCGATCCGCGGGAGGGGGCGCGGCAGGTGCGGTTTGCGTTTTGCAAGAAGCTGGAGACTTTGGATGCGGCGGCGGAGAGGTTGAAGAAGTTGCAGCCGAAGCGCAGGGGCTAAAGCCCTCCGATTTCAAGAACTCATTGACGCCGGCCCGGAACGCCTGCTCCATCCCTGCTGCTCCACCTCGCCGCCGCTTCGCTCCTTTTTTTACCCGTTTCTCCCCTCATCCTGGCACAGTTTCCGCTCGCTGGACAGTCGAGGCGCATGAGCCCTCTGAAGGCTACAACCCGCCCGCTTACTTCGTGATTACGCCGCAGGCTATGCGGTCGCCGGAGTTGCCCGAGGGATCGGTTTTCATGTCGTCGGCTTTGGCGTGGACTACGATCGCGGTGCCGCCATTGCTGAACAACGAGTGCGGGCCTTCGCCCAGCGTCACATCTTTATTTTCGAGAGTCACCTCCGCTTTGCCCTTTACATCGATGACGAAGTTTTGCATGTCGCCGGCGTGATGGCCTTCGGGGTTCTCGAGTCCGTGCTTCTTGCCTTCGGGATTAAAATGCGGGCCGGCGGATTTAAAGTCGGGGGCCTCGCACTTGGGATTCTGATGAAAGTGGATGGCGTGCTCGCCCGGCGGCAAATCGTGCAGGCGAAGCTTCAGGCTGACGCCGGATCCTTTTTGCGACAGCGTGACTGAGCCTACGGCTTTGCCTTGCGTGTCTTTGAGTTCGACTTTGGTTTTGGCGGCAGCCGGAAGAGACGAAACCGCCAGGATGGCGAACGTGGTCAGCGTGGCGAGGGTGATTGTTTTCATGCGGGGGATTATAGCGAATTTTGGGGCCGCGATGTAAAGCAGGCACCAAGGTGCCATGCTTGATCCACAGGGTGGTGGAGTATACTGCGGAAAAGTCCAGAAATTCTTCCAGGGAAAAGTGCCATCATGGCGTTGAATGCGGTGGAGCAACAGGTAACGGAACAGGTTCCGGCGGATGATTTTCAGGCGCTGGAAGAGAAAGTTTATCGCACTATCGAGATGTACAAAGCGGCGCGGCAGGCGCAGACGGCGGCCGAGCGCGAGGCGCAGCGATTGCGGCAGCAGGTCGCCGAACGCGACGAACAGTTGATCGCGATGCGGCGCGAGGCGGTGCAGTTGCGCAAGGAGCGGGAAGAGATTCGCGGCCGGGTGGAGAAGATGCTAGAGCAGATCGAGTCGATTGCCGAGGAGCGGGCAAGTTAAACATCGGGTGATTCGGTGATCGGGTGATTTGGCGATTGCAAGCCGGGGCAGATTTCATTCACCCATCGCCCAATGGCGCAATTGCTGGATGGCGAAATGGTTCAACTATGGCTACGGCTGCGAAAGAAGCGACGTTGAAGGACGCACAGAACGCCAGCGTGCGGGTGGAGATCTTCGATCAAGGGTATAACCTGCGAGGGTCCGATCCGCAATACATTCTGAAGCTGGCTGAGTATGTAGATTCGAAGATGCGAGCCGTGGCTGAGGCTACCAATACCATCGACACGGTGCGGTTGGCGGTATTGGCCGCCCTGAATATTGCCGATGAGTACCATCTGCTAAAACGAAAACAGGAGTCTGGGGCAACCGATTACCAGAAGCGGGCGCATCTTCTTTGCGATGCACTCGATGAAGTGTTGGAGAGCGACCGGCGGAAGGCAGGGTAAGGCGGAGGGGGCGAAAAATCTTTTTCTGCCGCGTTGATTCTCTGTCCAGTGAGTCCGGCAGCCAGAAACCTTCGAGCGCAGTGATTCCGTTCTTGTTTTCGGTTCATCCGCATTGGATGGGAGTGCCGTTTTTGCAACGTCATCGGTCGTGATCGTGGCAAGCCCTTAATCCGGGTGCAGCATTACTTTGGTTGCAAGTGTTCTGCCAACTATTTGCGCCTTCCCTATTGCTAAATCCCCACCTGTTCTCCTAGCATCCAAGATGAAAGCCGGCCTGCGGGGTTGGTGATGGCGGTAACCGATTTTTGAACCAATGCTGAATGAACGGGAGCTCGACTCGAACTAGGATCCGGTGTGCGACGCTCCGCCATGCGGAGATGCCTAAAGGGTCTCGGCGGGTTCCCAACGTCTACCTGACGGTTCATTCTCGGCCCGTCACACGGCACAGTGGGTCGGCTTGATCTTTTCCTGGATCACCTGGGATGGTCCGCGTGCGCCATCCGCGGCAGGTTGCGCCGTGAAGTAGTGCAGTTCTTCCTTTTACCCGACCATTCCAATTCACGCGGCCTGGTTTTTGCCGGCACCCAGGTTTTTCGCCGGCGCGGTCTCGCGCAGGAACAGGGCCGCAAGAAAAACTGAGATTGCGCCTCCGGCCGCGATCCACAGGGGAGCAGCGAGGCCGTGCCGGTCCGCCACCGCGCCCGAGAGGGCTGGAGCCAGCGTGCCTCCGACCGCTTCACCCACCAGCGTGGACAAGCCGATCGCGGTCCCGGCAAATCGGGCTGGGACGCTTTCCGTGGGAATCAGCACCAGAACCAAGGCTGCGATGCCCTGGCCTCCGTTGGCTACGAAGCCGGTTGCGGCCATCAGCCAGGGGTGACTCACGAGAAATGGCACTTGATAAGTGAGAGGCACCATGGCGGAAATGATGGCCATCAACAGAAGCGTCGGCTTGCGGCCCCAGGAATCGGAGAGCCATGGGAAAACCCATCCCCAGACAAATGCGCCCAGGCCGCTGGCCGCCAGCACGAGCCCGGCAAAGGTGGGCGAGTGCTTGGAAACCTCGGTGATGTAGAGCGGGGCGAAGGCGCTCATGACCCATAGCCAGGTCATGAAACCGGCGCTGGCGGCGCAGCATAACCACATATTGCGAAAGCGCAGCAGGGATAAGGAATCGGCCCACGTTGCCGGGCTGGGAGCACTCATCGCGCTGTCGCTGCGGGGCTCGCGGACATATTTCCAAAGAACGATCCCGAGCAAAAAGCCCGGAATGCCGGCGACGAAAAAAGCGCCACGCCAGCCAAATTGCGCCGCCACCTGAGTGGTCAAGACTGGAGCGATGGCCAGCCCGACGAGAGCGGCGGCGCTCACCACGATGCCTACGTTGCGTCCGCGGCGTTCGGGCGCTGAGGACTCCTCGATCGTGGCCGTGATGGTGGACCAGGTGGGGCCTTCGGCTGCGCCCATCAGGGTACGGACCAGGAATAATTGCGAGAAGCTGCGCGCGATGGCCGACAGCCAGGACAAAGCCGAGAACAAAAAGACGGCGGGAATAAGAACCGGGCGGCGGCCGACGCGGTCGGAAACCGCTCCGAAGATCAGACCGGAGAAGGCCCACGCTAAGGCGAGGGCCGACACCAGCAATCCAACCTGAGTGTGGGTGAGATGAAGCTCCGGCGCGATGTAAGGGGCGAGGTAAACCACGCTCATGCGGTCCAGGAAGACCGTGCCCCAGGTGAGAAACACGAGCACGACTAAGCCGGCTTCGTAGCGCTTGGAGTTGTGCAACGGATACCCCTCCCGAACGGGAGCTGTTTTCTGTCGTTCTAAGAGGCCCGCCCGGATCGGCAATCTTAACAGCTTCCCAGCCCAATGCACTTACACACGAACTTGACTACAGGACTTGAGTTGGGAAACTACACCTTTCCGTGGATTCTCGATCAGCCAGCCAATACTTAGACTGGCCGTGAACGATAAACGGAGGCTGTCATGCTTTATTGGGCTTTGGTTTTCCTGCTGGTGGCGGTAGTCGCGGCGGTGTTCGGCTTTGGCGGCATTTCGTTGGCAGCGGCCGGCATTGCGAAGATTCTATTCTTCATCTTCATTGTGCTGTTCGTGATCGCCGGCGCCAGCCACTTGATGCGCCGAGTTTAGCCGGTGTGGGCTGCTGGCCGAAAGGAATTAGCCGAGGGGCGAAAGGGAGAGGAATAAAAGCACGGAGATGAGGATTGCGGCAATGCAGTTGGCCCGAATCACGCGCTGATTTGACGGCCACGGATACATTAAGATTTCGAAAATGGGGGTTAGCTTTTCCGGCCAGAGCAGACCGGCGAGGCCGACCGCCAAGAGCATGTGGATCACGAGCGAGATAACCAGAATTTGCATCGAGACCAGCCTAAGAATGTGTGGGATATTCGGAGTCTAGCACCACCTATTCAGGCGGGTAAACATTTCTTTGGTTCATGCCTGGTTCCTGCTGCTGAGTAATGTTCCCAAGGGCGGAGAATAGCCCCGTCCAAGCCAAGCTTGGACGCGGCACCCTCTCGGGTAACGACGACTTTAGGAGCCGGGCCACTCCTAACTTCTAGTCCACTGTGTGCGTTGCGCGGAGCCGAATCGCCGTCGCCGCTGGCGCTGCGGCAAAGTCGGAATCGCCGTCGTACACGGCTGTGATCGAATGGCCGCTGGACTCTAGCCTCGAGATCGTCAAGCGAGCCAGCTCATCTTTTAGCGTTCCGGAGTTGCCTCGTCCCGCGGGTGAAAGCGCGGGATGACTCAAAAGAGAGTAGGAGCGCAAAGTTTTAAAACTGCACCGCTACCCACAGCCGCGCCCGCCGTTTTGGATTCATCCTTCGCTGCTACAATGCCCTATTTCATATAACTTGCGGCTGTAGTGTGGAACTCGCGAACTTACGGGAGCACATCCTCGTACTGTCTTGTGAGGCGCTGCGGGCGGGAACAGCAGGTTCCTCACCGCGCCTGCGGCGCGGTTCGGAATGACAAAGCGTCTCTTGCTAGCTGATAGCTGTCGGCTGAGAGCGGAGCTTTCCGGGGAGCTTGGTTTGGAAGATGTCCAGGTAGTGGCGATGCTGGTGCGGCGCTGTGTGGCCGGCGATGCGGCTGCCTGGGAGGAGATCGTTCAGAACTATCACCGGCGCATCTACAACATCTGCTATCGCTTCGCGGGGTCGGCCGACGACGCCGAAGACCTGGCGCAGGAAGTTTTCATCAAGATGTATCGCACGCTCGCAAGCTATGACAGCTCGAAGGGAGCGTTCATCACCTGGGTGACTACGATCACGCGCAATCTGCTGGTCGATCACTTCCGCAAGACCAAGCAGGACCGGATTACCGACTCGCTCGATGCGGCGGCCTCGTCGCACGAAGACGCGCAGCCGCTCAGTGAGCAAATCGAGGACCAATCTGCGCCTCCCGACGCCCGCGTTCGCAGCCGGGAGGTCGGGGAAACCGTGCACGCGGCCCTGGCAAAGCTCTCGCCGGAGCTGCGCGAAGCTGTGATTCTAAGGGACTTACAGGATTTCGATTATCGTGACATCGCAACCGTTTTGAAGGTACCGGAGGGGACTGTGAAAAGTCGAATAAATCGTGGACGGGCGGAACTTGCGCGCCTGTTACAACGTACCTATAGGCAGGTAATGTGATGCCAGATCACACTCAAGACCGTAGCAGTAGCGGAATGCAGTGCGGCGAGTTTGACCTGCTGCTCAGCGACGCGATCGATGGCGCGCTGACGGGAGTTCAACTCGATCGGTTCCAGGCCCATGCCCGGGTATGTACCGCATGCGGGCCGCTGCTCGCCGAAGTGGAGGCGGGCCGCAACTGGCTGAAGGATCTCACGGAGGTGGAGCCTCCAGCCGGCCTGGTGACCAATATCCTGGCATCGACAACGGGCGTTGACACCCAACGCCTGCGGGTGAACGTGACGGCGCCGCAAGCGCGGGCGCTGGGTGGGTGGTTGGAACAGGCGCAAGCCTGGGCCTCGGAGGCATTGCAGCCGGTTTGGGGAATGGTCGGGCAGCCGCGCTTTGCCATGTCCTTCGGCATGGCATTTTTCGCGCTGTCGGTAGCGCTGAGCGTGCTCGGCGTAAAACCCGCCGACCTGCGTTCGATCAGCTTGAAGCCTTCGTCCATACGCCACACCTACTACAACACGCAGGCCCGCGTGGTGCGGTACTACGAGAACATCCGGTTCGTGTATGAAGTGGAGTCGCGCGTGCGCGAGTTGAAGCGCACGGTGACTCCCGCAGAGCCGGGTTCGGAGGCCGCACCAGCCAAGCAGAAAGACCATAAGAACGACACAACCGAACAGCCTGAGCAGAAGCAGGAGCGCAACTACAGCCAGACGGATAGCGGTATGATTCTGGCCAGCGCTCCGCTGGGTCCATCTTCATTCGAAGACGAGTCGTATTCAGTCGAACGGCCTGTAGTGTCGGTGACCACGTACAGGAGGCTGGTATGAACTGCTCAACTCACAGCGATACCGCCGCAGTGGCGTTTTGCCGCAGTTGCGGCAAGCCGTTGTGCGCGAATTGTACCCGCGACGTTCGCGGCGTCGTCTACTGCGAGCCTTGTCTCGCGGCCCGTTTGGAAAGCACCGCGCCGGTGGCGGCGTTTGTGCCGCCGGCGCAACCGGTGCCGCCTCAGCCAAGCGTTTATCCGGTGGTGGCGCCGGCGGTAAATCCACGGGTTACCGGGTCCGGGCCAAATCCCGCTGTGGCGGGGATATTGGCGGGATTTTTTCCCTTCGGCGTGGGCGCGGTTTACTGCTCGCAATATGCCAAGGGGTTGGCGCATCTGCTGGTTTTCGCCATGCTTTGTTTTGCCAGCGGCCATGCCGGGCAGTGGGGCTGGATTTTCGGCATCAGCATTGCGTTCTTCTACGTGTATCAGATCATCGATGCGGTGCGCACCGCGCATGCGCTGCAGGCGGGGCAGCCGGCTCCGGATCCGTTCGGCCTGGCCCAGACCTTCAGCATGGGCGAGAAGGGCGAGTCGAAGAATATTCCTGCGGTCGCAGTGATTTTGATCGGGCTGGGCCTGCTGTTTCTGCTGCACACCATGAACGTCTTTGAGTTTGGCTTGGACCGGTTCTGGCCGCTCATACTGATCTTTTTCGGAGGCTGGATGCTGGCCAAGCAGTGGGGGATGATCGGCGGGGGGCGCGTCTACTGCGCTTGCGATCGGTGCCGTATGCGCAAGCTCATGGGACCGGCCATGCTGATTACGGTGGGCATACTTTTCCTGTTGCAGAGCTTGAATGTGGTCGACTTCGACCGGACCTGGCCGGCGATTCTGCTGGTGGTCGGAGTGGTGAAATTGCTGCAGAGCAACGCATCCTCGGCTGGCCATCGGGAACCTTTGCAGGCTGCGCCGGTGACAGTCGCAGCGCCGCCGCAACCGAGTCCGCCATCGAATCCGCCTCCAGCGACTGCGGGAGCGGCGCCGTCGTCCGGGGAGGTGAGCAATGGCTAGCCCAGTTCCACCGCCGCTCCAGCCGCCGGCGCCGGCGCAGACTCCGCCGCGGCGCTATCGACGTTCGTTTGCCGGGCCGTTTGTGTTGATCGTCCTTGGGATTATTTTCCTGCTGGGCAATCTGCGCCTGCTTGCCTGGAGCCGGCTGCTGCTGCTCTTTGCGCACTACTGGCCGGTGCTGCTGATTTTCTGGGGCATCATCAAGATCGTCGAGTACCAGCAGGCCCAGCGCGACGGCGTGCCCGCGCGCGGCATCGGCGCCGGCGGAGTATTCACCGTCATCCTGCTCGTTTTTTTCGGAATGATCGCTACCCATGTGGCGCGGTTTCACTGGGACGATATCCGCGAGAGCATGAACATTGACGACAGCGACTTTAACAATATGTTCGGCGAGACCTTTAACTTCGACGATCATCTCGAACAAAACATACCCGCGACGGCCACCAGTTTGCGCGTGAACGACGATCACGGCGCGGTGCGGGTCAGCGCGACCGACGACAATAAGATTACGGTGGCCGTGCGCAAGCGCGTGGGCGCCGATAATCAGGCCGACGCCGACAAATACAATCAACAAACTCGCCCCCAGATCACCACCGCCGGCAACGTGATCGTGCTCGATGCTAAGAATCAGGCTGGAGATCACTCCGTGCAAAGTGATCTGGAGATTTCGGTTCCGCGCAAGCTGGAGTTGCACGTTACGTCGAAGCGCGGCGAGGTCTCCGTGACCGGGCGCGACGCAGAAGTGGAGATCAACAACCAGCACGGCGATGTTTCGGTGGAAGACGTGAGCGGGAACGTGAAACTGAATCTCGAAAAAAGTTCAGCCAAGGTCGAGCAGGTCACCGGCGACGTGCACATCGCGGGGCGGCTGAACGAAGTTTCGGTTACCGACGTGAAAGGCGGGGCTCACCTGGAAGGCGAATTCGAGGAGAGCGTGAAGCTAGCGCGCATCGGCAAGGACGTAAGCTTTAAATCGACGCGCACGGACATGGAGTTCTCGCGCATCGACGGGGAACTGGATCTCGATTCCGACGATCTGCACGCAGAACAAGTCACCGGACCCGTGCATCTTACCACGCGCTCCAAGCAGATTCGGCTGACGGATGTGACTGGGGATGTTCGCTTGCAGGACAACAACGGCGGCATCGAAGTATCGATGCGCTCGCTGGGCAATGTGCAGATCGACAGCCGCAACGGCGACGTGCAGTTAAGCGTGCCCGATAAAGCTGGATTCCGTGTGGACGCGCGCACGCGAGATGGAGAGATTCAGTCGGACTTCCCGGAGTTGAAGATCGACAACAACGATCACCAGGCCACGGCCAGCGGCAGCGTGGGCAATGGCTCGTCGCACATCGTGATCAACAACGAGCACGACGGCATCGAGATTCGCAAGCTCTCGGCCAGCGCTGCGCCCGCTCCGCCTGCGCCTCCGGCGCCGCCCGGGAAGCCAGGGAAGGCTTTGCCCGCCCCCAAGGCGAAAGTGGAGCCGACGGAGAACTAAAGCGTGGCGCCGGCATCCGGCTGCGCCCGAGGGCCTCCTCGCCCTCGGCGCGGCGTTATCCACGCTCTCGCCGGTGAAGACCACAATCAAGGAACACAATGACCTTTACCCCGGCACATCTCGAGGAGGGGTTCGCGACTACCTGGGCGAAACGACGGTGGGCGAGGCGGCTGCGCGCTGGAGAATCACGCGAGCCCATCTTTCTCGAATCCTCAACGCCACATGCCGGGATCACGGCGCCGATGGGATTGCGCCTGTCGGCCGGTCCGGGTCCAGCCCCCGACGTCTGGCTGCGCATGCAGGTGCAGCCATCATTGGCTGGCGCAACGAGCGCGGCAACCCAAGGTTCGCCCGTTCCCTCATGGGATCGCGAAACGGGCTTCCGTCGCCCGCGCATAAAATAGTACCGCTTGAGCGGATACCGGACTCACTCGCGCAATCGCTCGCCGGCCAACGCTTCCACCTTCTGCAGAACTTCCGCCTCGCTGAGCGCAGTCGAATCGATAAGAACGGCATCGTCAGCGGCTTTGAGCGGAGAAACCGCGCGGGTGCGGTCGCGGTGGTCGCGCTCGCGCAGGTCCGCGGCTACGTTGGCAGCGACCTCCCCCTTGATGTTTTGCTGCTGCATGCGGCGCTGCTCGCGGACCACGGGATCGGCGTCGAGAAATATCTTCAGGTCGGCGTCGGGAAAAACTTTGGTGCCGATGTCGCGGCCTTCCATGACCACGCCGCCGCCTGCGCCCATCTCGCGCTGCCGCGCCACCATCCAGGCGCGTACCTGGGGATGAACCGAAACGCGCGAGGCCGCTTCGGTGACATCGCGCTCGCGGATGCGCGCGGTGACGTCGTGCCCATTGATCAGGGTACGGTTGCCGTCGAGAGCAGGCTCGATCTGAATACGCGATTTTTGCGCCAGTTGCAGCAGCGCGGCTTCATCGTCGAAGGATAAATCCTGCTCAATGGCTTTCAGCGCCAGGGCGCGGTACATGGCTCCGCTCTCGAGGTTCACGTAGCCGAGTTTGCGCGCGAGGCGGGAGGCGATGGTGCTCTTGCCCGCGCCCGCCGGGCCGTCGATGGCAATAATAAGTTTGCGGGAAGAATTTTGCAGCAGGTCGGATGGGCCGGTCATTTCGCGACTAGATTGTACACGGCGCTGCGATTTTGCTCCCACCTTTCGATTTAAAATGATATCGGCAGTTTGCCCCTGAAATGCGCACACTCCGTTCGACGAGGATTCGATCCGCAGGTCGATTTAGGCGCGTCATCACTTCGTTCCTCAGGGCGCTTTTCTTCGTGGCTTTCGCCGCTGGGCAAAATGCATCGCAGAACACAACGCCAGAGACCGCTCGTGACCCTGGGGTGCGCGAGGGACGCCTGGGTGCGGGATCACCCAGCAAAGGCTTAACCCCGGCGCAGCAAGCTATTTTTTCTGCCGGCTTGACCAGCTTCCGGCAACTTGCTTCGGTGACCGGCTCGGTCGCCGATACCCGAATAGGGCTCGGCCCTAGGTTCAATGCACTCTCTTGCGCGCAGTGCCATGCCCAGCCTGCGGTCGGCGGGAGCAGCGCCGAAATCAATCCTCAAATCAGCGCCGCCATCGCGCAGGGCGCGGCGAATAAAATACCTTCTTTTATTAATTCGCGCAGCCCAGTGCGTGTGGCCCGCTTTCCTTACGCCGCCGACCTGCGCCAGGCTGATGGCAGCGTTCATGCTTTGTTCACGATCAGCGGCCGCAGCGACGCTCCCGGCTGCAGGCTCGCGCAGCCTGATTTCAAACAGGCTGCAGAGAGCGGCAATCTGATCTTTCGCATCCCCACGCCGACTTTCGGCGGCGGGCTGATGGAAGCGATTCCCGACTCCGCGCTGCGGGACAACATGCGCGCGGATGCGGACAAGAAGCGCAACCTGGGAATTGCCGGCCGCCCGAATCTCAGCCCGAACGACGCGTCCATCACGCGATTTGGCTGGAAGGCGCAAAACAAGTCGCTGGAAATGGCGGCCGCCGAGGCCGATCACCTGGAGATCGGTGTCACCAACGATCTGTTTCCCAACGAACTCGATGGCACGGCGGGTTGCCAATTCAACGGCACTCCCGAAGATGTGAGCCTCCTGAACCCCGACGGAAGCGTGCTGCCGAGCGAAATCCAACGTTTCGTCGGCTACATGCACGTGCTGGATCAGCCGCGCCCGGCGACCGCAACGCCCTCGACGATTCACGGCGAGCAGGTGTTCGCGCAGATCGGTTGCGCGCTGTGCCACAGGCCTTCGTTCACCACCGGAAAATCGAGCGTTGATGTTCTCAGCCATGTTCAAGCAAATTTGTTTTCCGATCTGCTGCTTCACCATATGGGACCGAAGCTCGCCGACAACATCATGCAGGGAGTCGCGCAAGGGGACGAGTTTCGCACCGCACCGCTCTGGGGGCTGGGCCAGCGAATATTTTTTCTCCACGACGGGCGGACCGCGGACTTGCTGCAGGCGATTGAAAACCATGCCAGCGCCGGCAATCAACGCTACTCTCATTCGGAAGCCGACGCCGTGATCGACAACTTCAAGCGACTCCCGGAGCCAGATAAGCAGGACCTGCTGAACTTTCTGAGATCGTTGTAGTGGACGCTATCGTGGTTTAGCCGCAGTCATGCCCAAGGCGGGGAAACCGAGAAAAACGAGAACTAGGCCTACTGCTTTGTCTCTCATTCCAGCCGGGAGCCACATGTCCACCTCTTGTTCGAGTCAACGCGCGCAGATTCGCGATCTAATCGCTGGCTGCTCCTTCGCTGTTGTCGTACTCGACGGCCTCCCTCCGAACGTGACGTATGAATGACAAACCAGTGATACTGCTAAAGGAAAAAAAGTGCAACGGTAGACATCAAGAGCTTAATTGGTGATGCTGCGAGCTTGGCGATAGGCTCTCCCGCGCTGAGCGTCGATAGCCAGTTCTCGAATGTGCAGGATATAAATCACGCGGAATGGAGTCGCCTCGACCCGGCGGGGGCCATCAAGACGATCCTCCAGGAGTACAGAAAGAAGAAGTCCCGAATCAAGAGCGATGTGGACATAGAGGAACCCGAACGATGGCATACGTAAAACAAACCGAACATTCGTATAGGGTGACTTTTTCTTGTCGGGGAAGGGAACTGGTCTTCCCGCCAAGGATGCAGCCGTTCGCCGTCGAGATACTCCGCGAATTCTCAAGCACCGAGCTTGTTGGGAAGCTTTGCATACGGGTCACCGGGTCGTGGCTACCCCCCTCGACTTATGCTCTTTAACTACCGTGGTATGCGATTTAGCAAAAGACATCGTCAACCCGGGCACCCTTTAAGCTACTACACTTCAGTAGGGAGGGGTCTGGAATCTTGCAAGTGGACAACCTGAGAGACGACAGTGATGAATCCGGCCCCTACGTTGCGGTCGCCCTGAAATTCGCCGAAGCAAAGAAAAAAACTTAGCTTCTTAACTTAAGACGGCCTCTTGCTTCAGTCGTCTCTTGCGGCCTAGGATAGGTCCCCACCACCTCCTTCGCCGGAGTGATTTGCAGCATCGACCTTCCGCTGACGTGCACGAAGCTTAATTCGCGCGCCGCCAGCAGCGCTCTTACCGCTTCCTTCACGCGCGAGCGGGCCACGAAGTTTCCGAAGAACGTTTCGAGTTCTGTCGGCTCGGCGGCGATTACGCAGTCGAGATATTTCGAGAGCAGCGCGGAGAGCGCCTGCTGCACCGACAGGTTCACGCCTTCGCGCACCGCATCTGGCGCCCAGCGGTAGAGAAGGTCCCAGAAGGAGCCTTCGTTCGGCCTGTAATCGACGCGCGTGATGCGCAGCTTCGCCACCAACTCGCCGAGCGCCTTGTCGAGCGCCGGCAACGAAACGCTGCCCCCGAGAGCTTCCTGCAATTTCTGTTTCGAGATCGGCCCGTCGCGCGCGATCAACTCAAAGGCATCGCAAGCCAGGGGCGAATAAGGAGAACGCGGCCCCTGCTTGGGCGCGAGCTTGGGATTGCGCTCGCCCACCAACGCATAGAAATAAGGAAACACCGAAGCCGCGAGGAGAAACGCATTATTTTCTTCGACGAGGTTCGCTTCATAAGCCGTGCGCTCGCGCAGCAGGCGGACCATGAAGTCCGTGGCCTCCAATGCGCGGGGATCGGAGTAAGCGTGCTGCCACGTGGGCAGGCGATCATCGGAGCCGACGAACGCTCCGATGAAAGTCGGCACTGGCATGCTGGGGCGGACGGGATACATCAGACAGAAACCCACCGCCTCGATGAACGCGCGCGCCTGTTCGATGGTCCGGATGGGTTTACCATCGAGACGCCACTTTTCGCGCCGCAGTTGCTGGAGGTCTTGTTCGGTCATTCGCAGCTGTTAAACATTGGCAATTGGCACTTAGCGAAGGCGCAGATGTGTCATCGGCAGCTGCCTCACGCGGCCAAATGCGAATTGCTAAATGCTGACATTCAGATTCTCTTGAACGCCCGCTGGATATCCATTACAGAATAGCGCAGAACCACCGGACGGCCGTGGGGGCAGGACATGGGGTGGTCGGTTTTCGCGAGTTCAGTGAGCAGCCACTCCATTTTATTCTGTTCCAACGGCATATTCACTTTGATGGCCGCGTGGCAGGCGATAGAGGCAGCGATGCGGCCGCGAATCTTTTCCAGGTTCAAGGATTGCTCCTCGCGCGAAATCTGGTCAAGCAGTTCGTGCAGCATGCGCTCGCCGGCCGCCGCATCCACGCCGGCCGGCGCAACTTTTACCGCGACGCTGCGTGCGCCGAAGGGTTCGGCCTCGAAACCGTTGTGCTGCAACTCCTCGGCGATCTCGGCGAATACCGCTTGCTGCGCCGGAGAAAGCTCCAGCACAATCGGCATCAGCAGGCGCTGGCTTTCTACTTTCTGCGCGGCGCGCTGCTTGAGTATGCGTTCGAACAGAACGCGCTCGTGGGCCACGTGCTGGTCGACGATCCATAATCCATCTTCATTGACCGCGAGGATGAACGAATTGCGAATTTGTCCCAGAGGCCGCAGCGTGGAAAGTGCCGCCAACGTTGGCTCCTCGTCGCTTGCGGCATCGAGCGCGGGGGCGCAGCCGTTGTCTGGGATGGTCTCAGGAATCGCCTGGGCGAAGTGCGATTCCATGCCCCGGTCTACGGGAATCGCGGCCTTGGCTTCGACGGCGCTTCCGCCTTCGAACTGAAAGCGCGCCGAAACCGGCGGAAGCGCGGGAGCTTGCAATGCGAATCCGCCCCCGTTCGCCGATTCTTGCGAAAGACGCTCCGGCGCCGCCGATGCCGAGGCCAAGTTCGAAGGCAGTTCCCACTCTCGCGCCCCCGGCGTCAGCCCCGCACTCGCGGTCGCATGGGCGCGAATTTCGGTGGTGAACTGCGGCACCGGGCGCGCCTTCATTAGCGCCGCCCGCACCGTGTCGCGCGCGAAATCGTGCATCAGGGTGGGCTGGCGGAAACGAACTTCGGTCTTTGCAGGATGAACGTTGACATCCACTTCGCCCGGCGGCAGTTCCAGAAACAACAGCACCACCGGAAACACCGTGGGCGGAATAATGTTGCGATAAGCCTCGGTCAAGCCGTGTTGCACCAGGCGGTCGCGGATGAGGCGTCCGTTGACGAAAACAAAAATCGAATTGCGATTCAGTTTTTGAATCTCGGGCTTCGAGACGAAGCCGTGCACGCGCATCTCGCCCGGAGCGGAACACGCCGCATCTTCGTCGGCTTCTTCTTTGCGCCGCCACGGCGGAGGCTGCGGCAGGCCTACGTGCTCCAGTTGCTGCATGGCCGCCACAGCGATCAATTGATCCAGCGTTTCCTTGCCGAAGACCTGATAAACGCGCTCGCTGTATCCGGCCACCGGAGGCGCTACCAGCATGGCATGGGTGGCGGAGTGCAATTCGAAATGCTTTTCGGGATGGGCTAGCGCGTAGTGCGTGACCAGAGACGCGATGTGGGAGAGTTCGGTGGATTCGGACTTCAAGAATTTCTTTCGCGCCGGAGTGTTGAAGAAAAGATCGCGCACCGTTATCGACGTGCCCTCGGGCAAGCCGGCTTCTTCGACCCGCGCCATTCTGCCGCCGTTGATTTCGATGATGGTTCCGGAGGCTTCTGCTCCAGGCCCGGCCGCGCAGGTTTCCAAACGCAGGCGCGATACCGATGCGATCGAAGGCAGCGCCTCGCCGCGGAATCCAAGCGTGGCCACGCTCAGCAAATCTTCCGCATCCCGGATCTTTGAAGTGGCGTGGCGCTCGAACGCCAGCATGGCATCGTCGCGCACCATGCCGCAGCCGTTGTCGGTGATCTGAATCAACTTTTTGCCGCCAGCCTCTATGTTGATCTTGATGCGGGTTGCGCCCGCGTCCAGAGAGTTCTCCAGCAACTCTTTCACCACCGAGGCAGGCCGCTCCACCACCTCGCCGGCGGCGATCTTGTTGGCAACGTGTTCGGGAAGTACGTGAATGCGGCCCAAGGGCAGTGCTCAGTTCTCAATGGCTCTGAGGACAGGGCCAGTTTCGCAGATGGTGGGGCGGAAGCGCAAAGAAATGAAAGGCGTGACCAAAGAAAATGTGGCCGAATCGAGTTGCGACATCTCACCTTGTTTGGTGGTCGAGGTGGGCCTTATCGACGACAAGAATGAAATATCCAGCAGGACTCTGCAGCAACTTTCCGTGGGGCAGTTCCTCCAGATCCTTCCTCCAGATCCTTGGCCTCGAGCCGAATGTCCCGGCGGGCTTTAGAACCCGGAGCATCGGGGCCGCCACGCACGACCACCATGTCGTCGCGCAAGAGACAAAATGTGTGATTCCAAGGCTCAATCCGATCCTGGCCGGCAACGGAGTCAGCGCCGGCGCTGCTCGCGACCCAATGTCCTCGTGGAGTATGCTTCAGCGCCCCGGACCCTAGCTTCCGCGACGCCATCCATGGATCAAAGAGTTTCGCGTTTCTCCGCACTGCGTCCGGGTCGTGATGAAAATCGGAGAGGCTCGTCTGATCGGATACGCCCATGCTACGCTTGACCACAAAAACGTTGCTTCACGTCGACTCGAGAGTGGTCGCGAACGGTTCCCAATCTGCCTTTGAGCAGTGAAAATCCAAGTGCATGGAGCGAATCGCGAAGGCCGTCCACAACGACAAGCAAGTAAAGACAAGCAGAATCATGCCGAGGCTGCATGGAATCACGCGGGCGAGTTCGCTTGGCGTATTCATCCTTCCCTCGACTTACGAATTGTAATCCCCAACTCCTTTAGCTGCGCGTCGCTCACCGGCGTGGGCGCGTCCACCATCAAATCCACGGCGCGCGCGGTTTTGGGGAATGGGATCACTTCACGCAGGCTCTCGGCTCCGGCCAGAATCATTACGATGCGGTCGAGGCCCAGCGCAATGCCTCCGTGCGGAGGCGTGCCATACTCGAGCGCTTCAAGGAAGAATCCGAAGCGCGCCCGGGCTTCTTCTTCGGTCATGCCGAGGGCGCGGAAGATTCTGCTCTGCACATCCTGGCGGTGAATACGAATCGAGCCCGAACCCAACTCCGTCCCATTGAGCACCACGTCGTAGGCCAGCGCGCGCACGGCACTGAGCGGCGAGAGCGGATCGTTCAGAGCTTCGACGCCCGACTCCAGCTTCGACATATCTTCTTCGTGCGGCGAGGTGAAGGGATGGTGGGCCGCATTCCAGCGCTTATCGCCTTCGTCCCACTCGAACATGGGGAAGTTCGTGACCCAGAGAAAGCGGAAATCCTCTGCGGCGTCGCCGGTCTTTTGGAAGATGCCATGGCGGTCGGCATACTTCTGCGCCAGCGCCAGCCGCAGCAAGCCTGCCGATGCATAAATCGCCAACTCCTGCGGAGTGACTTTGCGATGCTCGCTGAGCGTTGTCTGCGGCCCAGCCTGCGCCGACCCGGCAACCAGCACAATCAGGTCGCCTTCTTCCATTCCAGTTTTCTTCACGATCGCCGCGCTCGCTGCGGGAAATTTACTTCCGATGCGCTTGAAATCCTCGAAGACCTTCGCGCCTCCCTTGGAGTGGAACATCGGCTTGATATCATCGCGCTCTTTGCGCGACAACTCGCCCACCTTCGGGGTGCGGATTGCAATCACCGGCAGATTCGCATGGATGGCCAAATCCTGAAGAGTCTCCGCCGTGAAACACTCCCGCACATCGGTGAAGGGCGGCAGCCGCAAGTCGGGCTTGTCGATGCCGTACCGACGAATGGCTTCGTCGTAATCCATGCGCGGGAACGGGGTTTTGATCGCGAATCCCGCGGCGGAAAATGCTGCGGTGAGAAATCCTTCGACCACTTCCCAGACTCGCTCGGGCTGGGGATAGGTCATCTCCAGATCGATCTGGGTAAACTCGGGCTGGCGGTCGGCGCGCAGGTCTTCGTCGCGAAAGCAGCGCACGATCTGAAAATATCGATCGAAGCCGGAGATCATCAGAATCTGCTTGAACAGCTGCGGAGATTGTGGCAGGGCGTAAAACGTCCCCGGCTGCACGCGGCTGGGCACGAGGTAATCGCGCGCGCCTTCGGGCGTGGAGCGCGTCATGAACGGGGTTTCGATCTCAAAGAATCCGTGATTCGACAAATAATCGCGGATCGCTTTCGCTACCTTGTGGCGCAGTTCGATGTTGAACTGCATCACGTCGCGGCGCAGATCGATATAGCGATACTTCAGCCGCGTCTCTTCGTTGGTGAGCGCGGTATCGGAGGGCAGGAACGGGGGCAGCTTGGATTCGTTGAGAATGCGCAGCTGCTCCGCCACCAACTCCACTTCGCCGGTTGCCATGTTCGGATTCACGGTGTTGGCGTCGCGCAGTTTCACCGTGCCGGTGACGGCAATCACGTACTCGTTGCGCAGGGCTTCGGATTTTTCGTGGATCGCCACATCGCGCTCGGCATTGATCACGACTTGTGTGAGCCCGGTGCGGTCGCGCAGATCGACAAAGAGCAAGTTGCCGTGGTCTCGCCGCCGGTTGACCCAGCCCATCAGCGTAGCTTTCTTGCCTGCGTCGGAGGCGCGCAGCGCCCCGCACATGTGAGTGCGCCGTAGATCGCCTAGAAAGTCGAGCAATTGGTATCCTTATAGTGAGAATCCCGGCAGAATGCTGAAACAGAGATTATAGCTGGTGGGGGAGAGCAATCGGCATTCGGCCGAATCGAGAACGGATTGGGGTAGAGTTTCGTTGTGCCTGGGTCCGTCGTTTCGAAGGGCGTCATCCCGAAAGCCGGCGCCGTTCAGCCGGAGCGAAGGATCTCCCGTGCCGACAAGGCATGTGCCCGGAGATTCTTCGCTCCGGCTGAAAAAGCACCTGCGCTCAGGATGAGACCGGAAGGCAGAGCCTCACCTCCGCAAGATCTCCAAATCCCATCGGCATCGCGGCCCACCCGTGAAACCGCCACGGCTGGGGCATCGCGTTCACGCTAGCTCGGACGAGAGGCGTCGGTTGGGCCAGCCCCCATCCCGCTCCATCCGCAGCGTCCCTTACTGAACCACCCTCAAGGTTCGCCGCCAGCGCGTTTCGTCCAAGAAGTGGATGACGGAGCGGGCAACAAATCCCACGCGGTCGCCGAGGGATGTTCCCATGTACTCCTCCTCACTGGCGGCAAACGACCAATATATAAACATCGGCCTTCCAATGATGTTCCTTCTTGGGATAAAACCCCAAAAACGGCTATCCAAGCTCACACCTCGGTGATCGCCCATTCCAAAGTAGGAGTCCGGGGGAACGATGATGTCCTCTCCCTCAATGAAGGATGGCAAATTGGTCCTCCACATCTCCCAGATGTTGGAATCGAAAGTCGGCGGCGGAGCAGCCGGAAAATCATCCCTGTACGCATAGAAGTTCTCGCCGGGGTCATGCAGCACGTAAGGTTCGTCCAACTTCTGACCGTTGCGGTACACGACGCCGTTCCGCAGGTGAATTCGGTCTCCCGGAACACCGATGATCCTTTTCACAACGTGGAGACCCGGGGTCTGCGGCGATAGAAATACGACAATGTCGCCACGGCGAATCTGGGCATAAGGAAGCGCAAACTTCGCCCACGAAGTTGCCGGAGCAAACTGGATACGGTTGACAAAAACGTGGTCTCCTACCAGCAAGGTGTTCTCCATCGAACTCGAAGGGATCGCAAACGCCTGCACCATGAAAGTGATGATGAAGAGACCCGTGGCAAGCACCCCGGCGAGAGAAGCCAGAAATTCGATCCTGGTTTCTTTCGGCTTGGCTTCATTCTTAGATTCGCGCTTTTTGCTTTGTCGTTTTGTCATTTGCTGCTTCTCGCTCGCTCTAGTGTCGCCCAATTGGGGGTGATTGGCGAAACCACGATTCAGTTATTACCTCCGGCGCCCCGCTGGCATGCTAATGTAAGCACTCGCGAGTGGAAAAACTCTGGATACCATGAGCCTGAGTCCAGCCGAATTTCGCAGAGCGATGGGTTGCTTCGCCACGGGAGTGACCATTATTACTCTCGATCTCGAGGGCGAAGTCCATGGCATGACGGCGAATGCGTTTGCTTCGGTGTCGCTGAATCCTCCGCTAATGCTGGTGTGCGTGGATCATAGCGCGCGCACTCACGCTCACATGCATGCCAAGAAACGCTTTGGAATCAATATATTGGCTGAGGATCAGCGCGTGATCTCCGAATATTATGCGCAGCCCGTGGCTACCCATGCGCATGCCGAAGCGGAGGCAGGGGCGCGCTTTGACCGCACCGCGAACGGTACGCCGGTGTTGCATGGGGCGTTGGCTTATCTGGAGTGCAGGCTGCGGTCGGCGCAGGATGCCGGCGACCATACGATCTTCATCGCCGAGGTGGAGGCGGTTGTGGTGCGCCCCGGGGAGCCGCTGCTTTATTTTCGAAGCCAATATCACGAGATCGGTGAGGCAGTGCCGCAGCCAAAAGAAAGGCCCGATGCCTCATGAGGGGGGGCACCGGGCCAGAGGGACTCGCAGACGTTTCAGCTATGTTCAGGGTTCGGGGCTGTTGAGGACAAGTTCAGATATCACACAACCATTGTGACGGATGTCACAGACACACAGGGCTGGGCTGTGCATATCCGTTACTTTTTGGGCTGTGGGGCATCTAAGAACAGTTGCCGGTTGCCAGCAGCCAGTTTGCCAGGGTTCAGAGTTCTTTCTTTGGATTCTGCTGGCCACCGATCACTTACCACCGATCACTTTTGAGGGAGAGGATTGTTATGGCGGAAAAAGTCGCGAAGAGCGAGGCGGAGTGGAAGCAGAAACTTACGCCGGAGCAGTATCATGTGACCCGCGAGGCGGGGACAGAACCGGCTTTCACCGGCAAGTATTGGAAGACCAAGGACGCGGGCACTTACCATTGCGTCTGTTGCGGGGAGCCTTTGTTTGATTCGTCGACGAAGTTCGATTCCGGCACCGGTTGGCCTAGCTTTTACCAGCCCGCCGATTCGAGCAAAGTGGAGGAGCACACCGACTCGAGTTATGGGATGACTCGAACCGAGGCGCGCTGCGCGCATTGTGGCGCACATCTGGGGCACGTGTTTGAGGATGGTCCGCAGCCGACGGGGTTGCGCTACTGCATGAATTCGGCGTCGCTGGAATTGAAGCCGGCGGAGAAGAAATAAGATACGTTAGAAAACAAAACAGGAGCACGCGATTCGCGTGCTCCTGTTTCCGTCTTGACCTGTGGTTGCGCGACTAGGCGTTGGCGAGCGCCGGAACCGCTTTCTCAGGCTCCGCAGTGGCTTGCTTATGGGTGTCGGCGGGCTTGCCGTGAACTTGCGGCGGGTTGTGTTTGCCATCGCCGCTGCGAACTTCGATGCCGCCTTTGAGGATGGCTCCGTCTTCCACGCTGATGCGCACGGTGGAAACGTCTCCGGTGACCGAGCCTTCGCTGCGGATATCGACGCGGTCGCCGCACTCGATGTTGCCGTTGACCTTGCCCATGATTACAACTTCGCGGGCGCTGATGTTGGCCTGCACGGTGCCGTTGCGCCCGACTGTGACGCGATGGCCCGGGAGGCTGATTTTGCCCTCGATGCGCCCATCGACGTAGAGGGCTTCGGCACCGCTGATTTCGCCTTTGATCACGAGCGAGCGGCCGATGGTGGCCTGCTCGACGGGTACGCTGGTGGTTTTGACTGGATTCGGGTTGTTGGGGTTGGGAGTTGGAGTTAGCGCACCGGTCTTGGCGCCGCCGTAAGCGTACTCTGAGGGCTGCAGCATGCGACCTTCCTTGGATTACCGCGCGGCCGGCTTCTGGGTTCCAGCGGCTGCGGTGGTTCTGGAATTTAGCCTCAGGCTGGTTCGTTCCCTTCGGCCAACTCGACTATCGCACACAAGTAAGTAACCTCCGAGATTACGGAAGAGGGTGTACGTTGGGTCGAGCTTGCTTTAGTCGGCTTCCTGCAGAGATTGGCTGAGTTCTTCCCATTCGCCGATGAGAGCGGCGTGGGCGGTTTTTTGCCGCTCGAGCTGCTGCGATTTGCGCTGAGTTTCTTCGGCGCTGACAAACTCCTGCAACGCGGTTTCGCATTCGGCGATCATGGTCTCGGCGCGGTTGATTTCGGCTTCGAGAGAGTGGACGCGATCTTCGATTTGCTTGCGTTTGATGGGATTCAGGCGCTTTGCTTTGGCGGTTTCAATCGCGGTTTGATTCGCCGCAGGATGGTTGGCCCCACGATGACTGCCGTTCTCCGGATTGCCGTTCGGTTTGGTTGGCGCTGTCTGGGGCGCGGCTTCGGCTCTGCCCAGTTGTTGGCGGATGGATTCATCCTGCCTGGCGCTGCCGCCTTGCTTGCGCCAGAGATAGTCTTCGTAGTTGCCGGGATAGACTTCGACTTTTCCCTCGCCGATTTCAAAGACGCGTGTCGCTAATTTGTCGATGAAGTAACGATCGTGCGAGACGAAGACGACCGTGCCGGTGTATTCCATGAGCGCGTCGAGCAGGACGTCTTTGGCGCGCATATCGAGATGGTTGGTGGGCTCATCGAGCAGCAGAAAATTTGCCGGATGCAGTAGCAGACGCAGCAGGGCGTAGCGGCCGCGCTCGCCGCCGGAGAGAACTCCGATCTTTTTGAAGACATCGTCCTCGGAAAAGAGAAAACATCCGAGCAGGCTGCGCAATTCGGTTTGGGTGGAGCGCGGCGAGGCTGCGCCGAGGTCGTCGAGGAGGCTTGCGTCGGGGTTCAGTTCCTTATATTGATCTTGGGCGAAATAATCGGCCTGCACGTTGTGGCCGAGGCGGAATTCTCCGTGGGTCGGCCGCTCGGTGCCGGCGAGCAGTTTGATCAGAGTTGATTTGCCGGCGCCGTTCACGCCGACCAGGGCGATGCGGTCGCCCTTCTCGATTAAAAAGTTTACGCCGCGGAAGACCTCTTTTTCGCCGCTGCCGTTTTCGTGACCATTGTTCTTGGCGTCGAGCCTACGCGGATAACTCTTGGCCACGCCTTCGAATTCGGCCACGATTCGTCCGCTCGGCTTGGGCTGCGGGAACGAAAAGTGGATCGTCTTTTCTTCCGGAGGGACCTCGATGCGTTCGATTTTTTCCAGCTCTTTGATTCTGCTTTGCACCTGCTTGGCTTTCGTCGCCTGGTAGCGGAAGCGATTGATGAAGACTTCGAGTTGCTCGATGCGGTCGCGCTGGTTGCGGTAGGCGGCCTGCAACTGCTCGTTGCGCTGCGTTTTTTGGGCCAGAAATTTGTCGTAGTTGCCGGCGTAGAACCAGAAGCGCTTGTTCCAGATTTCCGCGATCTTGTTTACGGTCACGTCGAGAAAATAACGGTCGTGCGAAATCAGCACGAAAGCACCGGGATAGTTGCGCAAATATTCTTCCAGCCAGTTGCGGGCTTCGAGGTCGAGATGATTGGTGGGTTCGTCCAGCAAGAGCAGGTTTGGTTTTTGCAATAGCAGCTTGGCCAAGGCCAGGCGCATCTGCCAGCCGCCGGAAAATTCGTCGGTCGGCCGCTCCCAGTCTTCTTTGGTAAAGCCCAACCCCATCAGAACTCTTCCTACGTCTGATTCGATGGAGTAGCCGCCGCGGGTTTGGAATTCGTGCTCCAGGCTGTGATAGCGGTCGGCGACCCCGGCGTATTCGGCGCTGGTGTGGTCGAGTTCGGAGATGCGATGGGTCAGCGTTTCGAGTTCGCGCTCGATGGCATGGAGGTCGCTGAAAACTTCCATGCACTCGGCAAAAACGGTGCGGCCGGAGAGCGCGAGGCCGTCCTGTGGCAGATATCCGGCGGTCGTGCCTTTGGCCACGCTGAGCGAGCCGTAGTCGACGGTGTCGAGGCCGGCGAGAACCTTCATCAGCGTGGATTTGCCGGTGCCGTTGCCGCCGACTAATCCGATGCGGTCGCGGGGCGTGATGAGCCAGTCGACGTTCTCGAAAAGAAGTTTGTGGCCGAAGCGTTTTCCGGCGGAGGAGAGCTGGATCATGCTGGAGTTATCGTCTCATAAAAGCAGGGGCTGGTCCCGAGTCTCGAGTCCCGAGTACCTTGTACCAGTGCCTAGTCGCGAGTTCAGTGTCAGGTACTAAGCAAGCGGCTGGTCAGCCTGAACGCAGCCTTCCGTCCGGCGAAGCCGGACGGAAGCAAGTGAAGACCTGTGCATTCTGCTTCCTACGCCTCTGCTGACGACTCAAGCAAGGGCATAGGTCCTTCGTCGGAAGTCCTTCCTCAGGATGACAGGGATGATTTTTGATTCAGGAGCGGGCGGCAGTGGGGGCTGAGTTAGTGTCTTCGCGGCCCCACGTTGCGCTGTGGAAGTGGATTCGCTCGAGGGCGCGGTCGATGGCTACGTTTAACTCTCTGGCGTATTTTACTTCGCGCCCTTTGGCCAGGCGGCGGCGGGCTTCCTCGGGACTGAACCAAGTGGGATGGCGCTGGGGTTCATCGGCGCGGCGCAGTTGGTGGACTTCCATGAGAAAAGCTTTTACCACGAACTCCTGCACTCCGCCGGGTTGCCAGAAAACGCCTTTCGAGTGAATGTAGAGATGGAAATGGCGGGTTTCGATGGTGCCGATGGCTCCGGCTTCTTCGGCGGCTTCGCGTTCTGCGGACTGGCTGTGCGAGAGGCGCGCTTCAGGCGAGCCTTTAGGGAAGGTCCACTTATTGCCGCCGTTGGTGTTGACAAGCAGGAACTCGACCGCGTTACCCCGGCGGCGAAAGCAGACCGCGGCCACCTGCAGCGGCAGAGATTTCGAAACGCGGGCTGAAGCCATGGCAGCGACCTCCTGAGTTTAGGTTACTCGGGAGATATTTCACGAATGTTAACGTGCAACAAAAATTGTGCACCTGGGTAACTGCTTACCAAATTGGGAACGGGTTTCGCAGCCAGTAGCGCCGGCATCCTGCCGGCTGGCTCTCCCGACCGCCGCCGGGATGGCGGCGCTACCGTCGCCGCGCGGGAAATTATTTCGAATCGCTACAGGCCGCCGCCGTAAACAGGAATTGCGGCTCCCGTAACGTCTTTGCCAGCTTCGCTGACCAGCCACACGATCAGGCTGGCTACTGAGACGGGTTCGACCCACTGCGCGAGATCGGCGCCGGGCATGGCTTTGCGGTTGGCGGGCGTGTCCATGGTGCCGGCGAGGATTACGTTGGCGGTGATTTGCTGGTCTTTGTTTTCGAGCGCGACGGTTTTGATTAGCGACACCAGCGCGGCCTTCGACGCGCTGTAGGCTCCGACTGTGGGGCCGGGCTCTTCGGCGGCGCGGCTGCCGATGGCAATGATGCGCCCGCCTCCGGCTTTGCGCATTTCAGGGATCACCCCGCGCAGCAGGTGAAAGGCGCTGTTCAGGTTGGCGTCGAACATGCGCTGCCAGGTGGCGTCGTCGGTTTCTGCGATGGTCTGGCCGCCGATGAAGCCGCCTACCAGATGCGCCAGCACGTCAATTTTTCCGCAGCGCGCGATCACGCTGGCGACTGCTTGCTTCGCGATCGCGAGATTGGTGAGCGTGGCGGGAAGCGCGATGAATTTCGGGTGGTCGGAGTCAGATTGCTGGATTCGCGGCGCTAGGCCGACTACGGTGTAGTTCGCATCCAGCAGCGCTTTGGTGACATGGGATCCGAGGCCGCCGTTGGCGCCGGTTACGAGTGCTGTTTTCTCTATCAAGGTCTGAACTCCAACGAAAACGATGTACGGATAGTTTAGCGGCCGGGTCGTGTTCCGCCATTGTTGCATATCGTCCCGGCTGGCGCCCTTCGTTCCGTTCAGCTGCCAGCGACCTTTCCGATCAAAAGCCGCAAACCAGGTTTCGACTCGGTTCACCCCATCACGCTCCCTGCATTCGCAAAGTCTTCGCAGCACTCCGGAAACGAGCCAATCGGCCAATCTGCCCGCTACTCTTTGGTCACTAAGGTTTGTAACTTTAAACGCCCCATACAACCTTCCTTCTGGCAAAATTGATCAGACAACAGATAAGCCGTATAAGCTTAGGTACACGGCAATTCAAACCCCAAAATTGCAGACGGAGTCCTTCATGCGTTCTTGGAAGCTTCTTCTTCCTCTTCTCGCCTCAAGTGTTTGCCTGGCCCAGACCGACCGCATTCCAGCCCACATCGATTCCAGCCAGTTCGTTACGCTGGCCCACAGCGTTCATCCTAAAGCGCGGCCCGAGTATGACCGCGGCCCGGTCGAGCCTTCGCTCCAGCTCGGTTATGTCACGCTGCAGATTCCGCCCTCCCCCAGCCAGCAACAGGACCTCGACCAATTGCTGGCGCAGCAGCAGAATCCCTCTTCTCCGAGCCACCACAAGTGGCTGACTCCCGAGCAATACGCGGCCCGCTTCGGCCTAAGCCAGAATGACATCAAGAAAGTATCCACCTGGCTGGAATCGCAGGGGCTCACCGTGCTGAGAAGCGCCCGCGGCCGCAACGGAGTGACCTTCAGCGGCTCCGCGGCGCAGATTCAGGCCGCCTTCCGCACCGAGATTCACAACTACAACGTGAACGGCGAGAAGCATATCGCCAACACGACTCCGGCGCAGATTCCCGCCGCGCTGAGCGGCGTGGTCACCGGCATCACCGGACTCCACAATTTCAAGCCCAAGCCCATGTTCGTGCGCCCGGTGGCTGCGGGCAAGGCCAATCCTCATCCCAGGTACACGACGACGATTGGTACCGATCAGTATTTTTTCCTCGCTCCGGGCGATATCGCCACCCTCTACGACGTAAACGGGCTGTACAATGCCACGCCCACGCCGATCAACGGCGTCGGGCAGAGCCTCGCCGTCATGGGGCAGACCGATATTTATCTCGCCGACCTCACCGCTTTTCGCTCCGGCTTCAGCCTGCCTGCCTATACCTGTTCTACCGACGCCAACGGCATCATCACCGACTGCCCCAACCCGACTTATCTCTCCTATATTCTGGTCGGGTCCGACGAAGGGGTGTCCACCAATGATCTTCTCGAGGCCGATCTGGACGTGGAATGGTCGGGCGCGGTCGCTCCCAACGCGCAGATTATTTTCGTCAACGGCGAGACCTCCAACGGGGTCTTCGATGCCTTGACGTACGCCATTGACAACGCCATCGCGCCCGTGATGACCATCAGCTACGGGTTGTGCGAGGCGGGCCTAGGCGGTTTCACGTTAGAGCCGAACCTGCAGCAGGCCAATGCGGAGGGCATCACCGTCATGAACTCCGCCGGAGACACCGGCGCCGATACCTGCGATAACCAGCCGCCGGGAACGACCAGCACCAGTAGCCCTCCGTTGCCCTATGATCCGGCCGTGGATGGCTTGTCCGTGAGCTACCCCGCCAGCAGCCCCGAGGTCACTGCCGTGGGTGGTACCTCCATTCCCGCCTATCCGACCGATTTCTACACTGGAAGCTATTGGAGCAGCAGCAACGGCTCAATCGGCGGCTCGGCGATGACCAACCTCATCGGTCACGAAGCCGCCTGGAATGAGGATGCAGCCTATGGGGCCCTCTGTGCGGCGGGCGCGATCAACGCTCAGTTCTGCACCCAAGGCGGAAGCACGGCAGTGAGCAACTGGACCGCGATCACCAACGCGCAGACCGCGCAGGAAGACATCTGGAGCAACGCCGGCGGCGGCGGCGTCAGCAATTGCTACAACTCGACCTCGACAGGGGATCAGGTTGTGTGCGTAAGCGGCTTCGCCAAGCCTTCCTGGCAAACCGTGACCATCCCGGGCCTGACCAGCCCGCAGAGCACTTACCGGTTCGTTCCAGACGTATCCCTGCTGGCTTCTCCAGACTTTCCCGGCTACATCATCTGCACGCCGTTGGAAGAGCTAAATGGAGGAACGGACACGACCAGCAGTTGCGCCAGCGGGATTGCGACCGCGGTTGATACCAACAATTCCCTGATCGGAGGCACTTCCGTTTCCACGCCGGTCTTCGCCGCCATCGTCACCTTGATCAATCAATATCTGGGAAGCAACGGCCTCGGGAACATCAATCCCACTCTCTACTCGCTGGCCGCGGTTCCCTCCAACAAGTATTTCCATCCCGTCACCACCGGCGAGAATGACGTCTATTGCGCAGTAGGCGAACCCGCGGGCAATCCCGCCGACGTGATCTGCCCGAAAGCGGGAGTCTTCGGCTTCAGCGCTGGCACCTTCGACACCAAAACCTTCTACAACCTGGTCACCGGCCTAGGCTCCGTAGACGCCTTCAACCTGGCGACCGCATGGGCTGGCACCCGCACCGCCGGCACCACCGTCACCCTCACCCCGCCCGCAAATACGAATGTTTATCAGGGTGGCCCGGTGAGCTTTACGGTTGCGGTCACGCCTACCACCGTGCAAGGCGCAGCAAGTTTCTCCACCCTCAATAACAGCGTGACCACGGCTCTCGGGACGGTTCAGCTCAATACTCCCTACCGCATGGTAGGCGCTGGCAGCGCAGTGTTTACCACAACCGCTCTGCCCGTCGGCACCAACACCATTACCGCGACCTACCTCGGCGATGCCACTCACAGCGGTGGCGCAGTTTCGCCCTCTCCCGCGGTCGTCACCGTAACCATCCCCTTCACCATGACGGCCAGCCCATCGAGCCTGAGCACGCCTGCGGGGCAAACCATCACGACGGTGCTCACCCTCGCTCCCACCACCGGTTTCAATCAGACGGTGAACTTTACCAATTCGACGGCCTCCAGTCCCGGGAGTTGCACCTCTGGCCTGCCCTCGGGGGCGCTCTGCAGCTTCAGCCCCTCCAGCGTGACGCTCGACGGCGTTCCCGCTCACACCATGAACGTGACTGTAACCATAACGACCCTGGGCAACATGGCGTTGCCCTCGGGAGCGCTGAACCTTGTGGTCAACGGGACCAGCACCGGGGCGTCAATCAGCACGCCGGTTAGCCTCACCATCACCGCCACCAAGCAAACCGCGACTCTCGCGACCACAGGCGGCACAACTTATACCGTGGCTCCCGGCGGCACCGCTTCGGTGCAAATCAATGTGAGTGGGACCAACGGCTTCAATCCTGCCGCGACCCCGCTCACTTATACGTGCACTGGATCACCGTCCCTGAGCACTGCGCTGATCGCCTGCAATGCGCCCAACAGCGGACAGCCCGACAGCGCAACCTCAGTCACGGTAAGCCTGGTGACCACCGCCCCCACGGCGCAATTGAAGCCGCCGTTCGGCGGCGCCAGCCGCATCTTTTACGCGCTGTTGCTGCCTGGCTTCGGCATTCTGGCGCTTGCCGGATCGCGCCGCCGCGCAGTGCGCCTGCTCGGCCTGATCGTAGTTCTGGGCGTCTCCACGCTGGGCTTGGGAGCCTGCGGCGGCGGAGGCAGCAGTACCCACAGCCAAGGCAATCCTGGTACGCCAGCCGGAAACTACCAGGTCACGATCAGCGCCACTACCGGCGCACCCAGCGGGGGCACCGCCATCACCGGCACCACGACCATCACACTAACCGTGAATTGAAACTGTAATTCGCCGAAAAAGGCGCTCCGATCCGGAGCGCCTTTTTGCGTAGCGCCGCCCTCCCGGCGGCTGTGCGGCGGGCGTGCTGCCCGCCGCACTGGCGCGACTCACACTCGTGTTGCGGGTGCCCGGCAGCTGTTACAAAATCGGGCCTAGCCCCGAAGGGGAATGAGAAAGCCCGGCACGGCGGTGCCGAGAAGACGGAAGTGAAACAAACCGAGTCCGCTTCAGCGGACGGCACGAGTCTTGTAACGCCTTCTTCCGGTCCGCGTACATCTGACTCCACGATAATTAACCAGAGCGCCCTGAGAATTTTTCAATCCAGGCCGCAGACCATCCGCCGGAACTTCGCCGGGGTCGTGGCTGTGAATTTCCCGAACACGCGCGTGAAATGACTCTGATCGGCGAAGCCGCACTCGACCGCAATCGCGGCCAGCGGATGATCCCTCTGACGCAGCAAGGGGCAGGCTGCGCGCACCCGCAGCCGCTGCAGATAATCTCCCGGGGTCGATCTCTCGATCCTGCGGAAGACCCTAGCCAAATGCACCGGATGCACGCCCGCCTCCTCGGCTAGATCACGCATGGCCAGATGGTCGCGAAACTCTTCGTGCAGGCGTTCTTTCACGCGCCGGAACCAGCGCGGCACACTCTTCTCGAGAGAAGAGAATCCGGCGATCGCTCCCAGCAATTCCAGCACGTGGCTCTCCAGTGCCAAAGCATCCGCGGTCTGGCGCTTGAAATCGGAATAGAGCCGCAAGCCCGGCCACAGCAGAGATCCCGCACCGCGATCGAGCAGCGTGCGCTGCGGCAGGCGAACACCCCATTGCCCGAGAGGTTCGTGACGCAGCTCGATGGTGAAGAACGACGCTCCCGCCGGCCCGATCACCGTGGCATGTTCCACCCCGGAGGGATTGAATACGGCGTTAAAGGGCGGCAACTCTTCCAGCTTTCCCCGGTCGCCTTCGAGATAGTCGCCGCGCAGCATCACGGTCACGTAGGCCAGCTCATGCTGATGCCGCGGAACCGCGCGCGAGCGCGGCTGCCGCAACTCCGAGAGCAGCACATCCGCGGTGCGCAGACGGGCCTCCACCGGCGAATAGAACTCGCCGCCGCGCAGCAGGCCTCCAGGATTCCTTTCTTCCGGCATGCTTCATCAGACTACGCGGAATTCAAATCGTTACCTGCGATATTTCTCCCGGCAATGTTTAGTTTATGCAAGACGCGGCGGTCCCACTCTGTCACAATGCCCTCGTAATCTCGTGGATAACACGGAGGCCGCAATGAAAGGTGTTGTTTCTGTCGGATTGCTGTTGGCCTTATGCTCCCTGCTGCTGGCGGCCGCACCCGAGGACAAATCCCCCCTGCCGCAATACGATTCCAGGGGAAATTTGCTGCGTCCCGAGGATTACCGCGAGTGGATGTTCCTCTCCGCTGGCTATGGCATGAATTACAGCCCCGCCCCCGGCAGCCACGAAATGTTCACCAACGTCTTCGTGCAGCGCTGGGCCTACCAGGATTTTTTGCAGTCGGGCAAGTGGCCGGAGCGGACCGCCTTCGTCATCGACGAAAGAGCGGCACAGAGCAAAGGCTCGATCAACCAGACCGGCCACTTTCAAACCGACCTCATGGGCTTGGCCGTCGAAGTGAAAGATTCCAGCCGCTCTCCGGAGAAGTGGGCCTACTACGGTTTCGATATCGATGACAAGAGCGCCCAGGCCATGCCCAAGGGCAATCCCTGCTGGACCTGCCACGAGGAGCACGCTGCGGTCGAGCACACTTTCGTTCAGTTCTATCCCACGCTGAAGCCCGTAGCCAAGAAGTTCGGGGTCTACGACGAGAAAAGGGAGCAGGTGACGGTGGCGAAGTGATCATGGAGGGGCGATTCGATCGCTAGGAAAGTCACGCCGGTGGAACCCCCCGTTACGAATCCATTTCCCTTGACTTCGCCACCGCAACCTGGGAGCTTATCTCTACACGCATGAACTCTTTGACAATAAATAACAATAAGCTAACTTCTTGATCCGCAAGATTTTGCGGATAGCTCGCTTGTTATCTGCATGTTAGCCGGACGAGCGCCGGTCGGTGCGGTCGGTGCGCGGCAGCCGCCTGATCCCCGACATTTCAGCTAAAATCACCGATTTTTTTTCCAAGGTGAATCGCTCCGCACACACGGCCTCGCAACCTCGCCGTCGCCGCGGCGGTCTGGATTTCCTGAACGATTACTTGGCAATGTCTCTGATCACAGTAGCCCGCCGCAATAAACTTGTACTGCGATGCGCATTTATTGTTAGAATGTCCGCTTTGCAGAGGCCGCGGCGGTAGTAAAATAGCTACACGGATTCCCGAGGAGACTCGTACCTTTATGACTTATGTGATTGCGGAGCCTTGCATCAACACCAAAGACACGGCGTGCGTCGATGCCTGTCCGGTGGATTGCATTCATCCTAAGAAAGACGACCCCAAGTATGCCACCGAGGCTTTGCTCTACATCGATCCGGTGGAGTGCATCGATTGCGGGGCGTGCGTGCCGGTATGTCCGGTGTCGGCTATTTTTGCCCTCGACGATCTGCCGGAGAAGTGGAACGAGTTTACCGCCAAGAACGCCGCCTACTTTGGCCGCTAGCCAGAAACGTTTCGCTTCGAGGACGGACAGGCGCGCGTCGCCTACGGAATTTACTGTATTGCTGGTCGCTGCCGCGCGAGCTAGCCTGATTTCGTAAGATAAAGTGGGCAGAGCAGTCATGGGCCAGCGTCGCGACGGCGCAACATTCCAGCCCTCCCGATTGCCGAATTGAGCGGGACGATCATGGGTTAGCGTTGCGATAAGCGCAACATTCCGACCCTCACGATTGTCCCTGTTTTTTTGCGGCTTTCCATCCGGCTTTTTCTGGCCCTAACTCTGGGCGGTCATCCTACGGTTTTTTCCAATTCTAAGTCTCCGATCGCCCGTCGATTACAATCGTGCCTGTTCTGAAGCTGCTAGCCTGGCATGGCACTGAGAGAGTCAGAAGCGATCGTGCTGCGCACCTATCCGCTGCGCGAGGCCGATCTGTTGGTCACGCTGTTTACGCGCGCGGAGGGCAAAGTGCGCGGCGTGGCTCGGTCGGCGAAGAAGTCAAAGCGGCGCTTCGGCGGCGCGCTGGAGCCGATGACCCACGTGCGCGCATTCTATGACGTGCGCGAGCGCCAGGAGTTGGTCCGGCTGGATGCCTGCGAAGTGCTGGAATCTCCCATGACCAGCGAGGTGAGTTATGCGCGAGCCACCGCGCTGGCGCACCTCGGCGAACTGCTCGACGAACTGCTCCCCGACCGTGAGGCCAACGACGCAATCTTCCGACTGACGCTTTCGGTGCTGCATGTTTTGACCGGCGACGACATCTGGATGCCGGTCACCTACTTCGATCTGTGGCTGACAAGGCTGGTCGGCTTTCTGCCGGAGTTGACCGAGTGCATCGTGTGCGGCCGCGGCCTGAACGGCAGCCGCGCTTACTTTCACGCGCTGGCCGACGGTCTGATGTGCCCCGACGATAAGCGGCTGGCGTCGTCGGAGATTTCAGGCGAGTCGCGAATGCTGGCGGCGCAGATGTTTCGCGCGCCGGTAGATAGTTTTGTTGGGGTTGCGTGGCCCAAGGCGCTGGGGGCCGATCTGCGGAAGTTTCTAATCCAGATTTTGCAGCGGCATATCGAGAAGAAGCTGGTTACGGCGGGGATGCTCGAGAAAGGCGGTTTCTAGGAGGGCGAGTGCAGCCGGATGTTTTGTGATGTTTTGTGAGTGACGAGTGTTAAGCGACGGGCTACACTAAGCCGAGTGAGAATCCGCAGCTTCGCGCACAGGACCTTGAAAGAGCTTTACCTCGAAGACAGCGTTCGGGGCGTGCCTGCCGATGCGGCGGCGGGGAAACTGCGCAAGATGCTGGCCTTTCTAGACGACATGCAGGATGGGCAGGAATTGCGCTCACTTCCGGCATGGAAAGTGCACGCGCTTACCGGAGACCGCAAGAGAACGTGGGCCTCAGCGTGACGCGGAATTGGCGGTTGACGTTTCGTATCGACGCAGCAGAACGCGAAATCTTCGACGTGAACCTTGAAGATTATCATTGAATAGGGGTTGCAAATTATGCCGATCAAGAGCCCACCGCATCCCGGCGATTTCATTCGGACGGAGATTATCGAGCCCGCGGGGTTGTCGGTGACAGCGGCGGCGGCGCTGCGGGTTTCGCGGCCGGCATTGTCCAGCCTGCTTAATAGCAGTGCCGACCTCTCGGGCGATATGGCGCTTCGTATCGAGAAGGCTTTTGGGGTGAGGATGGACACGCTCATGCGGATGCAGGCGTCTTACGATATTGCCCAAACGCGGAAACGCGAGAAGTTGATCCGCGTAACCAGAATTCATTGGTTGGCGGAGACGGAGGGATGAGCCCGGGCCAGGGGTGGAACCGCGGGGGCGTTGTTTGGCCTCTACCCCGTTTGAAGACGAAGAGATCACGGATGAAACAGCGGCTGCGATTGCGGGGTCACGCGCATCGCTCGCTCGGGGCGAAGGAATGCCGCACGAGCCGACTCTCCGCGAATTTGGGCTCAGGCAGTGACTGCCGAGGCTGTCCGGATCGGTCCCCCTTCTCGCGCTCGTAGCTGACGAGTTACGTCCGCTTCCATTACAATCAAGCATTAACTTCGAGTTCCCGAACCACCTGTGAATCCCTCCAAGCCCAATTCGTTGACGTTCCAGGAACTCATCCTGCGCTTGCAGGCGTTTTGGGCCGAGCGCGGGTGCGTGCTGCAGCAGCCTTATGACATGGAAGTGGGTGCGGGGACGATGGCCCCGGAGACGTTTCTGCGCGTGCTGGGGCCAAAGCCATATCAGGTTGCGTATGTGCAGCCTTCGCGGCGGCCGGCGGATGGGCGGTATGGGGAGAATCCCAATCGGCTGTTCAAGCACATGCAGTTGCAGGTGATCCTGAAGCCTCCGCCGGAAAATGTGCAGGAGTTGTATCTGCAGTCGTTGAGCGCGATCGGCATCGACTTGCGGCAACATGACATTAAGTTTGAGGAGGATAACTGGGAGGCGCCGACCCTGAGCGCGTGGGGCGTGGGCTGGCAGGTGATGCTCGATGGACTGGAGATCACGCAGTTCACTTACTTCCAGCAGTGCGGCGGCGTGGATTTGTTTCCGATTTCGGCTGAGCTTACGTATGGACTCGAACGCATCTGCGCGTTCCTGCAAGATGTGGATTCGATCTACGACATGGTCTGGGCCCGCGATCCGGATACTGGACGCGAAGTGAAATACGGAGACGTGCGGCTGGCGGATGAGCTGCAGTTTTCGGTTTACAACTTCGAGTTGGCGGATGTGGAGAAGACCTGGACGCACTTTGGGCTTTATGAGGCGGAGTGTCAGGGTTTGTTGGAAAAGTATGCAGGGCTGGAAGAGAGCCAAGACAGAGCGCGCTTCCCGTTGCTGGCGGCATACGATCTTTGCCTGAAGTGTTCGCATCTGTTCAACATTCTCGATGCCCGGGGCGCGATTTCGGTGACGGAGCGCGTGGGCGTGATTGCGCGGGTGCGGGCGCTCGCGGTCGGCATCGCCAAGGCTTGGGTAGAGCAGCAGAAGAGCGAGAAGGTGGATGCGGAGTCCGATGAGCCTGCGCCGGTCAAGACTGAGACTGCTAAGAATAAGAAAGTGAAGAGGGTAAGCGAGAAGCTGACGTCGGTGGGATCATAATTACGATTTTCGTGGTTTATGCGCCCGGGGCGGCCCCCCCCGGGACGCCAGAACTACGGGGTTCGGCGCTGCCGCGCTGAACGCTGCGGTTTGAACATGCCAGATTTTCTACTCGAGATCGGTTGCGAAGAGATTCCGGCGCGGATGATTGACGCGGCCTCGGCGGAGTTGGGCGAGCGCGTGGGTGCTTTGCTGAGCCGCGAGCGGCTCTCCTCGGGTGAGATCGTGCATTTCGACTCGCCGCGACGCCTGGCGGTGATGGTCTCCGGAATTGCTGCCGCGCAACCTGACTTGACCGAGCAGGTGAACGGGCCTTCGGTGACGGTTGCATATAAGGATGGCCAGCCCACTCCGGCGGCGCATGCTTTCGCCAAGAAAGCCGGAGTCGAGGTTGCCATGCTGGAGAAGGTCACTACTGCCAAAGGCGAATACCTCGCGGCCACGGTAACCAAGAAAGGCCGCAGCGCCGCGGAAATTCTCGCGGAGAATCTGGCGAAAGAGATTTCTGCCATCTACTGGCCGAAGCATATGTACTGGCGCAAGCAGAGTCAGCGCTTCGTGCGGCCGGTGCGCTGGCTGGTGGCGATGCTCGATGGCGAAACCATTCCGCTGGAGTTCGACGGAATCTGGGCCGGAAACGTTTCGCGCGGACACAGAATTCTCTCCGATGGAGGGGTGACGATTTCGCGCGCCGGTTCGGCTTACGTCGAGGCTTTGCGCGCGGCCAAAGTGTTAGGACGAGCGGAGCGCGAGCAGCAGATTCGCAAGGCTCTCGACGCCGCCACGCGCAGCATTGCTGGCGCGCGCTGGCGCGAAGATAACTTCCTGCTCGACGCGGTGGTGAATCTCACCGAGTTTCCTTCGGTGATCCTGGGCAGCTTCGATCCGCAATTTCTGGATTTGCCCGAAGAAGTGCTGGTCACGGTGATGCGCGATCACCAGAAATACTTCGCGCTGGAAGATGCCAATGGCAAGCTCTTGCCGCATTTTCTCGCCGCTCTGAATAGGGATGGCGATCCGCAGGGGCAGATTCGCCACGGCAATGAACGCGTGCTGCGGGCGCGTTTCAACGATGCGCGTTTCTTCTGGCAGACGGATCAGAAGCGTTCGCTACTGGAGCGCCTAGAGTTATTGCGCAGCGTCACCTTCCAGAAAGATCTCGGCAGCTACTTCGACAAGACGCGGCGGGTGCAGCGCCTGTGCAGTTGGCTGAGCGAAATCGCCAAGCAGAGCGGCGTGGTGGTGCGCGCCGGAGTGATTCACAAAGCGGCATGTCTCGCGAAAGCTGATTTGACTGCGGAGTTGGTGAAGGAGTTTACCGAACTACAGGGCATTGTTGGTGGCCTATATGCGCGGGCGCAGGAACTCGATTCTTCATTGCCCCAGGCGACGCGGTTCGCCATTGCGGATGCGGTCTACGACCATTACAAGCCGGAGTCAACCGAAGACGAGGTGCCGCGCACGATCGAGGGTGCGGTGCTTTCCCTCGGCGACAAGGCCGATACCATCGCCGGAATGTTCGCGCTGGGATTAGTGCCGAGCGGATCGAAGGATCCCTTCGCCTTGCGGCGCCAGGCCAATGCGATCGTGAAAATCATCGACAAATACAAATTGCCCTTCCGCTTGAGCCAGTTGATGCGGGATGCGCGCGCCGGCTACCAGAAATCGGAGGCGGAGAAAAAATTCGTCGAGGATGAAAAGTTTAGGGGTTCGACCCGCACCTTCTTCCGCGAGCGCCTGGAGTTTTATCTCAAGGATGTTCTGGAGTACTCTTATGACGTAGTGAAGGCCGTGCTGGCGGCGGAGGCCGACGACGTGCTGGATGTGCTGGCGCGGGCCGAGGCGGTAAAAGATGTTTTGCACATGCCGGAGTTTCTTGCCATTGGTTCGGCCTGCAAACGCATTCGAAATATTCTGAGGCAGGGGGAAGAGAAGGGAATCGACCCTTCCGCGACGTTCGAGTATTTACCCGATTCTTCTTTGGAAGAAAAAGCCTTGGCAGCTTTTGTCGAAGAGAACGCTTCGAAGGTGGAAACGCTGAGGAAGGAAAAGAAATACAGCGAGGCGCTGGCTTTGCTTTCGACGGCGCGCGGGCCGGTGGACGCGTTCTTCGACAAAGTGATGGTGATGGTCGAAGATGCGAAAGTGCGGTCCAACCGGCTGGCATTGCTGCGAACTTTATTAAAGGAATTTTCGACCATCGCCGATTTCTCGGAGATCGTCAGTGAAGCTAAGAGCTAGTCCCTCGGGGCTAAAGCCCTTGTGACTTAGGAGTTTGATCGCAGCGCTAAAGGCGCGCCACCCAAAATCGTAATGCGCGGGGGCTGAGTCCGAGACACCCAGTTGCCTGCGCGAGATGCAGCAGTTAGCAATTGGTGCTTAGCTGGCCTGACTACAAACTGCCAGGCGCTCAATACCGACAGATTTAAATTTCGTAATCCCGAAGCAAAGGAATAATCGTCATGGCAACCATTACCCTTCCTGAAGCTGACGTGCAGCCAACCAATAAAACCACAACCAAGTATGTTTATTTTTTCGGCGGCGGCAAGGCCGACGGTAACGGCAAGATGAAAGATGATCTTGGCGGCAAGGGCGCAGGCCTGGCGGAAATGACCAACGCAGGACTGCCTGTGCCACCTGGTTTTACGATTCAGACCGAGGCCTGCCGAGAGTACATGCGCGGCGGCGGCGTCTCCAAGGAAGTTGACCGGCAGATGGATGAAGCTTTGGCGAAGCTCGAAGCATTGCAAGGGCAAAAGCTGGGAACCGGCGAAAATCCCTTGCTGGTAAGCGTGCGCTCGGGCGCGAAATTTTCCATGCCCGGGATGATGGATACGATCCTCAATCTTGGGTTGAACGACAAGAGTGTGGAATCGCTGGCCAAGCGCAGCAACAATCCCCGCTTCGCCGCCGATTCCTATCGCCGGCTGATTCAAATGTTTGGCAACGTGGTGCTGGAGATTCCGAAGTCGGCGTTTGACGAAGTTTTCGACGCGAAGAAGAAGCAGAAGAAGGCCAAGCTCGATACCGAGCTGGATGCCAAAGCGCTGAAGGAAGTGATCGAGGAATATAAGAAGGTCGTGAAGAAGCACGCCAAACGAGACTTTCCGCAGGATCCGCATGAGCAGTTGGTGATGGCGCGGGACGCGGTGTTTCGCTCCTGGCAGAACGAGCGCGCCAAGCACTACCGCCGGATCAACAACATCGACGACATGCTCGGCACCGCGGTCAACGTGCAAGCCATGGTGTATGGAAATCTCGGCGAGACCAGCGGCACGGGTGTGGGCTTCACGCGCAATCCAGCGACCGGCACGAAAGAATTTTACGGCGAGTTTCTGATGAACGCGCAGGGCGAAGACGTGGTCTCCGGCGTGCGCACTCCGGTGCCGATTCTCGAACTGCAGAAGATCATGCCTGATGTGTACAACCAGCTGCGCGAGATCACTACACGACTGGAGAAGCATTACAAAGACATGCAGGATTTCGAGTTCACCATCCAGGATGGCAAGCTCTACATGCTTCAGACGCGCAACGGCAAGCGTACCGGGCTGGCGGCCGTGCGGGTTGCGCTGCAGATGGTGGATGAGGGATTGATCACGAAGGAAGACGCGATCTTCCGCGTAGAGCCGAATCAGCTTTACGACTTTCTCGTGCCTCGTCTCGATGAAAAAAGCACAAAAGTAGAAGTGCTGGCCACGGGATTGCCGGCGTCTCCGGGCGCGGCAGTGGGGCAGATCGTTTTCACCGCCGAAGAAGCGGTGAAGAAAGCCGGCCACGGCTCGAAGAAAAATTCCGTGATTCTGGTGCGCGCCGAAACCACTCCCGAAGATATTCAGGGCATGGAAGTCGCGGCCGGCATTTTGACCTCGCGCGGAGGGATGACCAGCCACGCGGCCGTGGTCACGCGCGGCATGGGGAAGTGCTGCGTGGCCGGCGCGGGCGATATTCAAGTGGATGAACGCGCCAAGCAAATGCGCGTGAAGGGTCAAGTATTCAAAGAAGGCGACTGGATTTCGCTCGACGGCACTACCGGCCGCGTGATCAAGGGCAAGCTGAACACCCTCGATGCTTCCTCCGACGACGCCGACTTGCAGAAATTGTTGAGCTGGTCGGAGCCGTTCCGCAAAATCGGCGTTCGTGCCAATGCCGACATTCCGCGCGACGCGATTCAGGCGAAGGCTTTCGGGGCCGAGGGCATCGGCCTCTGCCGCACCGAGCACATGTTCTTCGCCGAGGATCGCATCCCGCACATGCGCGCTATGATCCTTGCCGACAACGAGAAAGATCGCCGCGCCGCGTTAAAGAAACTACTGCCCATGCAGCGCGCCGATTTTATCGGTCTGCTCAAGGCGATGGACGGATTGCCCGTGACGATTCGCCTGCTCGATCCTCCACTGCATGAGTTTTTGCCCAAGCGCGAAAAGTTGATGGTCGATATTGCCAGCCTGGCCAGCGCGGACGCGAAACAGAAGAAAGCTCTGGTCGAGGAATACCGCGAGTATGGCGCGAAAGGGGCCGGTGACTTGAAGAAGCTTCTCGGCGGATTGCTCTCCCGCGTGGAAGATTTGCACGAGTTCAATCCCATGCTCGGACATCGCGGCTGCCGCCTGGGGATTACGTATCCCGAGATCACAGAGATGCAGGCGCGCGCTATTTTCGAGGCGGCCGTGGCGGTAGAAAAAGACGGAATCAAGACGCACGCCGAGGTCATGATCCCGCTGATCGCGACGGTGAAAGAGATGGCCAACCAGGGAGCGATCGTTCGCCGGGTCGCCGAAGAGGTGTTCGAAGAGAAAGGCAAGCACGTGCACTATCTCGTGGGCACGATGATTGAGTTGCCCCGCGCCTGCCTGGTGGCGGACGAAATCGCCAAGGAGGCCGAGTTCTTCTCGTTTGGCACGAACGATCTAACGCAAACTACGTTCGGCTTCTCGCGCGATGACGTGAACAAGATTCTGCCGACCTATCTTTCGGAGGGAATTCTGAAGCAGGATCCATTTGCTGCGATTGACCGCGACGGCGTGGGCGAACTCGTGCGGATTGGAATCGAACGCGGGCGCAAGACGCGTCCCAAGCTGGAGGTTGGGATTTGCGGAGAGCACGGCGGCGATCCTTCCTCGGTGGAATTCTGCCATCAAGTGGGAATGGATTATGTTTCGTGCTCGCCCTTTCGCGTGCTGACCGCGCGATTAGCGGCGGCTCAGGCGGGAGCGTCGGACACCCTTAAAGTCGAGGGCGGACGAACGAAATGAACACCGCGGAGGACACGGGGGACGGGGAGTCTCTGTAAAGGTTCTTCATTGCATATGGACGAGTCTCCGGAGCGGTTGTCGATTCGGCTATGCCAGTGCATACGGCTCTTAGTCCGGGTGTGCTAGAGAGCGTTTACGAAAAGTGCCTCAAACACGAACTTACTAAACGTCGACTTGTTGTCGAGCCGCAAATTTGGCTGCCTTAGTGCCCGCCGCGGTCTTGGATTGATCTTGTCGTTCTCACTGCACTTTCTGCAGGCGCGCGATCAGCTTTTGCGCCAAACTCTCTTCCGATTCCGACCACAGCAGGCGGGCTTTGGCGCCGCTGTTCTTCTCGACGTTCTTCGAGAACTCCACCAGCTTCGCCACATTTTCCCGAATCTTGGATCGAGTCTGTTCGCTGAGCGGCGTCTCCGGCTGCAGAAAGGAAGAATCCGGCCCGAAGTCAACCTGGATGTGTCCCGTGTGCTGGTAGGCGCCATCGTCGAATTCTTCACCCTGGACGATAAATTTCACGATCGCTGGCTCCAGCATCCACTTCTCATTCGACGCATCCGGTATCCACAAATCCCAGTGCGCTTCGAAGACGTAAGCATAATCTTCATGGACAAGTTCGGCGGCGATGAGGGCGGCTTCTCCGGGATCGATTCCGGAGGGAAAGCGGCGCTCGAGTACGGTGGCTTCGTTCCACGAAACCGGATGCAGCGCGAAATAGCTGACGCCGGGGCGCTGAGCAGAAAAAGGGAACTGCTGCAACACGGCGAAAGCATGGGGCAGCATCTCCGGGCCCGAAAAATCGGAGAACCAAAGACTAAGGTAGATTGGATCGGACACAATAGCCTCTTTAACTATGATAATGGCAACGCAAAAGAATTAGATGATTCCGGACTGGAGAGGGATCGCGCGAAATGCAAAGGAAGAGGGAACATCCCTGGTGGGTTCCTGAGTTTGCCATGGATCAATCGATGTATTCCGACGAATTCCCCGCGTTTTGACAGGGTTGCGAAGGGTTGTTACGATCAATGGTGCTTCGAAACACCCGCCTCACAACCGTCCCCGTCGTCTAGCCTGGCCTAGGACATCGCCCTTTCACGGCGGTAACACGGGTTCAAATCCCGTCGGGGACGCCAAACCTAATCAATGAGTTACCGGGATTTCCCCAGAAACTCGCGGTACAACGACGGTACAACTTGGTTTCGAGCGGATCATGCCGACTACCTTGCTTTGTGCCGCTCGCTTCTGCGGACTCAGGGCCTGTGTGTAGGTGTCCAACGTCATCTTTGCTGTTGAGTGCCGCAACAGCTCCTGTACCACCTTGACATCCTCCCCGTTGCCCTTGAGCAACGTAGAAAACGTGTG
>JBEKWC010000006.1:0-168421 GCA_049513475.1 Candidatus Sulfotelmatobacter sp.
GGCGTCAACGTTGGTTACACCGTGAAGGGCGTTCCCATCACGATCAACCAGACCGGTATTCGCGCCTTCTGCGCTGAGGAAGATGCAGTGGTTCGCGTCGACCCGGCCGGCGTTTGCTCCACCACCGAAGCGGGCATTCGCGTATTCAATCCGCTCAACCAGTAACTGCGAGATTCAGGGAAGTAAGGCTACGACAGCAGCGAACCCGGGTTCGCTGCTGTCGTTTTTGGCGAGCGGTCGCGATGACAAATTTTGTCAAGGTGGGCGGCATATCGGGCATAAGGGGGCGTCGTTTACGGGAGCTAGCCCTGTAGGCCATTGATCGAAAACGCTTTATGGATTGAAAAGCAAAAAAGAACTCTCCGAAAATGGCCCTCAACCTGCATCTTGATCGAGGACAGGCGGATTGCCGAGCGCTTCGCCGCCGGAACCAAGGCCCTTATGCACCAGCAAAAAGGATTCTCGTTAATAGAATTGCTGATCGTGGTGGCGATCATCCTGATCATCGCGGCCATCGCGATCCCGAATCTGCTGCAGTCCCGCATCGCCGCCAATCAGGCTTCGGCGGCGGCGGGTCTGAATGCCATTAAGACCGCCGAGATCTCTTACCTGAATACGTATCCGACGGTCGGATATGCGGCCAACATTGGCAATCTGGGCGGCGCGGCTCCTTGCACGCCGGCGGTGGCCACGGCCTGCTTGATTGATAGCCTGATCTCAACCAGCACACCGGGCACGATCGGCAAGAGCGGTTACGTGTATCTGGCTACGGGCGTGATCAGCGGAGGCGCAACCACCAACACCGCCTACGCCGCTGGCGCGACTCCGGTTTACGTGGGACAGACGGGACAAAACGATTACTGCTCGACCGACGATGGCGTGCTGCGCGAAAAACCGGGAGCGGTGGGCGATACTCCCGTGATCACGACCGCGGCCTGCCTCATCTTTCCTGTGGCGCAATAAGAAAATCCGTCGACTGGGTCAAAATGAGAATGTCGCGTGCGCAGAATGAGCCGCCGCCTTTGGTTCGCTTCCGCCTGCGCTCGCGTTAAGCTCGCTTCTGCTGGCCGCTGTGACCGACGTAACTGCTTGGGTAGTCCTACGCTTGCCTGTTCTGCTTATAATATTTTTGGAGGCACGGGAGATCGAGTTCAATCATTTCCCTTCCAATCGTTCTAAATCAAAGGAACGTTGCAAAGCACCATGGCCGCAATCGAAATTCTGGGTTTGACCAAAACTTACATGATTGGCTTCTGGCGCAAGCGCCCCAAGTGCGCCCTGCTTCCGCTGGAACTCTCGGTGGAAGAGGGCGAGATCTTTGGATTTCTTGGGCCGAACGGCGCCGGCAAAACTACAACTCTGAAATTGCTGATGGGTTTGATCTCGCCTACGGCGGGTTCGGCACGCATTCTGGGGCACGACTGGACCGACCCAGAGATCAAGGCGCAGATCGGCTTTCTTCCCGAACAGCCCTACTTCTACGATCACCTCACCGCGCACGAGTTGCTGGGATACTACGGCCAGCTCTCCGGCCTGCCGGCGAAGAATCGCAAGCAGCGGGTTGAGGCCGTGCTCGATCAGGTGGGGCTCCGCGACGTGCGCGGAGTGCAGCTGCGGAAGTTCTCGAAAGGCATGCTGCAGCGCATCGGAATCGCGCAGGCGATCTTGCACGATCCCAAGCTGGTGTTCTTCGATGAGCCGATGTCCGGCCTCGATCCGATGGGGCGGCGCGAAGTGCGCGATCTGATGGAGCAACTCAAAGCCGCGGGCAAAACCGTATTCTTCTCGACTCATATTCTGTCCGACGCTGAGGCGTTGTGCGACCGCGTCGCCATCATTCATCGCGGAGAACTGCGCGGCGTAGGGGCGGTCGCCGAGTTGACTTCCGGCGTGCAGGGCAAAGTTGAGGTGATCTGGCAAGGCACGCTGATCCCGGCTTCGCTGAAGGCGCTGGGCGCGGAGTGCCACGTGACCGGCGATACCGTGCGCGCAGTCCTTCTCGAAAGCCAGCAGGATGCCGCCATCGACGCGCTACGGCGCGAGCGCCTGCGCTTGATTGCGGTCACTCCGGTGCGCACTTCCTTGGAGGACTACTTCGTGGAAAAGTTGCGCCGCGTCGAAACCAGCGCGGGGAGGATGGCATGAACTACCGCATCGCCTGCATAGCGTCCAACACCTTTCGCGAAGCGGTGCGCGATCGCGTGCTCTACAATCTGATCGCTTTCACGCTGCTGCTTTCGGGGGCGGCCGTGCTGGTCGGGCAGATTTCCATCGACATCGAAAAGCAGATCGTCATCAATCTGGGCTTGACCGCAGTTTCGCTCTTCGGCGTGGTGATCGCCATCTTCATCGGCATTGGGTTGGTCTCGAAAGAGATTGAAAAGCGCACGCTCTATACCGTGCTTTCGCGGCCGGTGCGACGGTGGGAATTCATCGTCGGCAAGTTCTTCGGTCTTTCGGGGACGCTGGTGGTGAATACGTTCTTCATGGCGATTGGAGTCTTTGCCGCGCTGCTTTACGTTTCGCACAAGTTCGTGAAGGCGGACGCGCTGATTCTGGTAGCGGTGTATTTCATCGTGCTGGAGTTTTTGATCATCTGTTCGCTGGCGCTGCTGTTCTCGTCGTTCTCTTCGCCGCTGCTTTCCGCGGTCTTTGCCTTTTCGCTGTTTGTGATCGGCAGCTTTGCCGAGGATCTGCGCAACTTCGCCGGCATGGCGCATGGGCTTCCGGGCTGGCTGGCGATTGGAGCGGCTTACCTGGTGCCGAACTTCTCCGCCTTCAATGTGATCAGCTCCGTTGCGCATGCGCAGCCGGTTGCGGTGCAGCTTATATTGCAGAACACCCTGTACGCGCTGTTCTATTCGACGATGGCCTTGAGTGGGGCGGTGTTGATCTTTCAGCATCGAGACCTGAAATAACCATGAAGAGGCGCGACACCGTCACGATGATCGCAGCCGCTGGCATCGTGCTGTCGCTGGTGGCGAGCATATTCATGCTGCAGCGCATCGACCGCATTCGTCCTCAGGCTACGCTGCAGGAAGTGCTCTACGTCAGTTCGCCCAAAATCCTGAAGCGCGCCTGCTTGGGTTACGACGGGCTGCTGGCCGACATCTATTGGACGCGCGCGGTGCAGTACTTTGGGCGATCGCATCATCTCAGCCCGAGCGACAACCTGCTGGCGCCTTTGCTCGATATCACCACGCAACTCGATCCGCATCTTGTGGTCGCATATCAATTCGGGGCCAGCTTTCTGGCGCCGCTGCCGCCCAACGGTGCGGGGCAGCCGGAGCGCGCCATTCAGCTGATGAACTTCGGCATCGAACACAATCCCGATACCTGGCAGCTCTACTACGACCTGGGCTTCGTCTATTACATCGAGTTGAAGGATTACAAGAAAGCCTCCGAAGCCTTCGAGCGCGGGTCGGAGCGGCCCAATGCGCATCCCTTCTTGAAAGTGATGGCGGCGCAGATGGCGCAGCATGCCGGGGAGTTTCAGACGGCGCGCATGCTGTGGTCGGCGACTTACCAATCGACCCAGGATAAGCAGATTCGCGCTAACGCGCTCGAGCACTTGCGGGCGCTGCGAGTCGACGAAGATGTGACTCACCTGGAAGAAGCCGTGACCCGTTTCACGGAGCGCAATGGATATACGCCGGCGAGCCTGGCCGAGGTTGCGGCCGCCGAGGGCTTGAACGGAGTGCCCGTGGATCCGGATGGACGTCCTTACAAATTGACTTCCGACGGGCGCGTCGAGGTGCGCGTGCCCGATGACTTCCCTTTCGCGGTGAAGGGCCTGCCTCCGGGATATAAGCCGATCCCGAAGTTCCATAGTCAGGAGTAGTGCGTGGTGACGCGGTTCGCGCCCCCCCCGGCGGTGGCGGCGGCGGGGAGATCCCTCGCCCGGCTGAAAAGCGCGGCGCTTCGGAATGACCTCCCTTTAGAATTCAATTGCGTTGCGCACGATTATGATGCGAAGGTGGATCGCATCCATCCATCGGCACCGCCTCGCGTCAGCCTGGTTCGCTCGGCTTGGCAATGGTGGGGTGATCTGGCCCAGCGCGAGGGCCCGCTCGCCGCTACTTCGCAACTGATGAAGACGCTGGCGGAGTTTGTTCGGGAGTCGCTTCCGGAGCGGCGGCGGTTGCGCTATGGCGATGCCGATTACGATTGGGAGCATCGCGTGAATACGACCAGCGGAGCGGTTGGTTGGCGCGACCGGTTGCTGGGAGCTTTCCACTCGCCTTATCAGCCGACCGAGGCTGGACTGTTTCACGAAATGATCGCGGAGTTGAAGACCCAACCTGGGTTCGACTTTCGCGACTTTGCCTTTATTGATCTGGGATCGGGAAAAGGGCGAACGTTGCTGATGGCGGCGGACGATCCGTTTCGGCGCATTGTGGGCGTGGAGCTTTTGCCCGCTTTGCATCAAATCGCGCAGGAGAATCTGCGGCTGTATCACAGCGAAGCGCAGAGGTGCTTTGCGGTTGAGGCCATCTGCGCGGATGCGATTGCGTTTACCTTTTCTGCGGAAAGCTTAGTTGTTTATTTGTTCAATCCCCTTCCGGAGGCTGGGCTGCGGCGGGTGGTTGGGAACCTGGAGATGAGCTTGCGGGAGCATCCCCGGGCGGTGTATGTGCTGTATCACAATCCGATCTTGGAGCACGTTTTGGGCGAAAGCTCGTGGTTTAAAAAAATTTCCGGAACCCCTCAGTATTCCTTGTACGCGCGGGTTTGAGGTTGGTGAAAAAATTCTGCCGCTCGAACCCGTAAAATCCCTCGAAACAATCCCTTGCAGGTTTCATGGTGTTAGCGATCCGGCTAAAAAAATAAGTTAGCCGCAAAATCTTTGTTTGCATGGGGTTGCGCTGGATTTTCTGGTACATCGATTGGCAAAGACCGGCAATTCCTTCGCGCTGGGCAAGGAGATTTTCTGGTGGTTTAGCGCGACGACGGGCGCTGCGATGTGACGGTTGAACAGCGGGGTTGTGGAAAACGGTGGGGTTTCGAGCATCGAGAGTTTGCGTGAGCGCCGTCGAACGAAACTGCTGCCGTCCGCTAAGCGGACTCGGTTGGTTCCACCTGCGGCCTCCCGGCGCTGCCGTGCCGGGTTTTCCCATGCCGCCCCTTCGGGGCTTGGACTGATTTTGTCCCAACTCCGGCGCGCGGCGCCGAGGGTCGTGGCGGCGTGCTGCATTTGCGGCACGGGGCGAGAAAGGAATTTCGGGCGGCAGATTTAGGCTGAGTAGCACCATGCCGGATGGGGATGGGATGTCTCGTTTTGCCAGCCTCGCTGTAGCTGGTTTCTGGGCTGCGAGGATATTTTCGTTGTGAGCGCTGCCTGCAGCGCGGGGTTTTCGCACGTCAGCTATCGTGCGGTCCCTTTGGGGGATTCGCACCATCCCCCGAAGCCTTCTCACCGACCATGTGCGGGGCGGGACGCCCCCGCGACAGCCGCCGGGACGGCGGCGCTGTCGATCCGATTAAGTTCGGACTAGCCTAGTCCCGATCCACAACGGCCTCGGCTGCGTCGCGTAGAATCGGGGTGTGGATCGTTTGATGCTCATGTTCTCCGGTCTTTCCCTTTGGCTTGCGCTGGCTTTGCCCGCTCTCGCTGGGACTGCGGATGTCCACGCCATCGCACAGGGGGTGGACGGGCATTACAACCATTTGCGCAGCCTGGAGGCGGAGTTCACCGAGATTTATCGCGGGTCGGGGATGGAGAGGACGGAATCGGGGACGGTTTGGCTGGAAAAGCCTGGGCTTAAGAAACTGGGCAAGATGCGGTGGGAGTACCGTTCTCCCAGGGAGAAGCTGTTTGTGAGCGACGGGAAGGACGCGTGGTTTTACGTCCCGGGCGACCGGCAGGTGCGCAAGACGTCGGCTCGCCAGTTGGAGGATATTCGGTCACCGCTGGCGTTTTTGCTGGGTAAGAGCAAGTTGGAGAAGGAGTTACGGGGGTTGTCGCTGGCTCCGGATGTCGTGCCTTTGGGGCTTGGAAATATCGTTTTGCGGGGGGTGCCGCAGGCTTTGGCCGACCGGGTGAGCGAGATTCTTTTGGAGGTGACGCCCGGCTTCGAGATTGCGCGGATTCAAATTAATCAGGTGGATGGGTCGGGGACGGAGTACCGGTTTAGTGAGCAGAAGGAGGATGTTGAGATTCCTGCGGGGAGCTTTGAGTTTCGGGTTCCGGAGGGCGTGGAGGTGGTGGAAGGCGAGTTGGGGGGTGGGTAGGGTCCCTCAACGGCTAAAGCCGGTTCGAGGGAAGGGGCTTTAACGCAGCCTCGAAGCGCGCTCGCCGCTGCTCAGCGGCCCGATCCGATTGCGATCCGCCACCGTGGCAGATCTGGGCGGCGGCGCGGCGGGAGCATTTTCGAGCTTCGCTCGAAGGACAGCCGAGGGCGGCTGTCCCCACATGCCGTCCGTCCTTCCAAAGGGTCTAAACCTTCGGCGCACAACTCTTTCAGACTTCCCGAATCAAATCTGGGACTTTGTGGTTACTTGCGATACCTGGAAAGCGGGTTACTGGGGTGATCGGACTCTCTTGAGGGCTGGCGGCGATGTTAGACTGAGCCGAGAGGGTGGTGCGCCGCGGTGCGACTGAGCGGCGGTTGCGGTCAAAATTACTTAGGCGGGGACTGAGACGGGGGTCGATGGCGGAGTTTGTCATTAAGGTCGCGGACGAACGGGGGCATCTGCATCAGCAGGTGGAGCAGGGCTACTCCGTGGACGAGGTGCGCGACCGCTTTGCGGCGCAGGGGTACCTGGTTTATTGGGTGAAGCCGCAGGGGTTGCTCTCGGGAAGTTTTTCGGCGAACCGGCGGCGGAAGCTGAAGCAAGCTTCGTTTCTGGTTTTCAACCAGCAGTTTCTGACTTTGATCAAGGCTGGATTGCCGATTTTGAATTCGCTCGATCTGCTGATCAAGCGGCAGAGGGATGCGCGGCTGCGGGGAATTTTGGAGAACGTGCGGGAGCGGGTGAAGGGTGGAGAGTTGCTGTCGGATGCGTTCGCGGCGCAGGGCATGGTTCCGAAGATTTATACGACTACTTTGATGGCGGGGGAAAAGAGCGGAAACATCGATGAGGTGCTGACCCGGTACATCAATTTTCAGCGGCTGGCGATGAGCTTTCGTAAGAAGCTGTTTGTGTCGCTGATTTATCCCACGCTTCTGATCAGCGTGGTGACGGTGATGGTGATGTTCCTGTTCACGTATGTGGTACCGAAGTTTGCGGATTTGTTTGAGAGCCTGAACGCGCAACTGCCGGCGATCACTTTGTTCATGCTGGCGGTGGGCAAGAACGCGCAGAAGTATTTTCCTTTTATCGTGATCGGATTGGCGGCGGCTGGGTTTTTGTTTTGGCAGTGGAAGAAAACCGATCGCGGCGGCGATCAGATCGACCGCGTGATTTTGAGTTTGCCGTTGCTGGGGGATATCCGGCTGAAGCATCAGGTGGCGACCTTCTCGCGGATGCTGGCTACTTTGCTGCAGGGCGGGTTACCTTTGGTGCCTTCGATGGAGACGGCGGGCGGGTCGATGACCAGCCGCCGAATTTTAAAGGGGATCATGAGCGCCAGTGTGCGCGTGCGCGAGGGGCAGGGGCTGGCCGGCAGTTTGGAAGAGCAGAAGATATTTCCCGATCTGGCGGTGGAGATGCTGGAGGTCGGTGAGTCGACAGGAGCTTTGCCGGCGATGTTGAATTCGGTGGCGGAGTTTTATGAGGAAGATGTGCAGACGGCGTTGGGGGCGTCGATGGCGCTGATCGAGCCGCTGATTCTTATCGTGATGGCTATTTTTGTTGGCGGGGTGTTGATTTCGCTGTATCTGCCGATCTTTACCCTGGGAGTCCACTAGAAAAATTTGTGAGTTGTGATTTGCAATTTTTGATTTGAAGCAAATGAAGAGGTTTTGGATCAAAAATTACAAATCACACCTTGCGAATTGGTTTTGAGGTTTTTGAAATGGCGATGGCTGAGAAGAAATCACTTTTTGTACACGGCGAGAGCGGCGGGCAGGTGGTGACCACGGGGAATCCGATCACCGACCTGGAGCGGGCTCAGGACGTGGCGCGACGCTATCGCTGCCAGTTTGTCGACCTCAGCGAATTCCAGCTTCACCATGAGCTGTTCAAGAAGTTTTCTCCGGAGCTGATGTTCCGCTACAAGTTCGTTCCGCTGGAGGAGACGGCGGACGGGAAGCTGGCGATTGCGATTGCCGATCCCAGCCAGCTGATGATGATCGACGAGATCAGTCTGCTGCTGCAGAAGCCGATCGTCACCAAAGTCGCGACGCTGAAGCAGATCGACAACATTCTCACCAAGACGGAGCAATCGCAGCGGGTGCTGGAGGAGGCCAGCGAAGGCTTCCAGATCATTCGCGAGGACGAGAATACCGGCGCGGAAGAGACGCTGACCATCGACAAGCTGACGGCGGCGGGCGATACCAGCCCGATTATCCGCTTAGTCGATACCACGATTTTTACCGCGCTGCAGCGCCGGGCTTCCGATATTCATATCGAGACCCGCGACGATTCGGTGGTGATCAAGTTCCGTATCGACGGCGTGCTTACGCAGGCGATGCCGCCGATCGGCAAAGAGCACCATTCGACGGTGATCTCGCGCATCAAGGTGATGAGCGAGTTGGATATTTCCGAGCGGCGGGTGCCGCAGGACGGGCGCTTCCGGGTGAAGTACAACGGGCGCGCGATCGACTTCCGCGTGTCGATCATGCCCTCCATTCACGGCGAAGACGCCGTGCTGCGCGTGCTCGATAAAGAGTCGATGAGCGAGAAGTTCAAGTCGCTCACGCTGGAAGTGGTTGGCTTTGACGAAGACGACCTGCGCAAGTTCCGCCGCTATATTAAAGAGCCTTACGGCATGGTGCTGGTCACGGGGCCGACCGGAAGCGGCAAGACCACCACGCTTTACGCCGCAGTGAACGAGATCAAGACGGACGAAGACAAGATCATCACCATTGAAGACCCGGTCGAGTACCAGTTGCGCGGGATCACGCAGATTCCGGTGAACGAGAAAAAAGGGCTGACGTTCGCGCGCGGCTTGCGTTCGATTTTGCGGCACGACCCGGACAAGATCATGGTCGGTGAAATTCGCGACCAGGAGACGGCGCAGATCGCGATTCAATCCGCTCTCACCGGCCACCTTGTATTTACCACCGTACACGCCAATAATGTTGTCGACGTGATTGGTCGTTTTTTGAATATGGGCGTGGAGCCTTACAACTTTGTTTCGGCGTTGAATTGCATTCTGGCGCAGCGCCTGGTGCGCTTGATTTGCGAGTCTTGCCGGATGCAGGTGAATTACTCTCCCGATGTGCTGGAGGCTAGCGGGCTCGATCCGGTGCAATGGGGGAAGGTGGCGTTGTATGAAGGGCCGGGCTGCATTGAGTGCGCGGGCACGGGCTTCCGGGGGCGAACTGCGATTCATGAACTGCTGGATTTGAGCGACCGCATTCGCGAGATGATTTTGGCGCGGAAGCCGACTTCGGAGATTCGGCGCGCCGCGCGGGACGAGGGCATGCGGTTTTTGCGCGAGTCGGCGCTGGATAAGGTTCGGCTGGGGCTGACCACTTTGAAGGAGATTAATAAGGTCACATTTATCGAGGCGATGCGGTAGGGCAGTTGCCAGTACCCGGTTGCCAGTAGCCAGTGATTTGCGGCCAGCTTTTTGCGACGAGCTTTATCCCTACAGGTCACTGTCCCTTGGTGCCCTTTCAGATATTGCATTTGTGGCCGTATGGCGTTTGAATTGTAGTGGTGATAACCCGCGCGTAACGCAAAACCAGAGAGATCAAGAGAGTTCACTCCTTAATGAGTTCCGCTTCTAATCCTGCAAAACCACGGCTGGCGTGTGAGATTGCCGCCGATCGGGTGCTGGCTGGGCGGTTGGCCGAAGACGGCCGGAGCCTGGAGGCCTCGGCAGCGCGCGAGTTGGCGCCGGGCAGCGTGATACCGGATCTGGTTGAGGTCAATTTGCGGCAGGGCGATGCGGTGAAAGAAGCGGTTAGCTCGGCACTCGGGAGCCTGGCAGGGCGGTCGCGGGATGTGATTGCCATCGTCCCCGATGCGGCAGTGCGGGTGGTGTTGCTGGAGTTCGATGCGCTGCCGTCGGATGCGGAGGAGGCTGCCGGGGTGGTGCGCTTCCGCATGAAGAAGTCTTTGCCCTTCGACGTGGATAAGGCGCGGGTTTCTTATCATGCGCAGAAAGCGAAAGACGGCGTGAAGGTGGTGGCCGCGGTGGCATTGGCCAGCGTGGTCGAGGACTACGAAGCTGCCTTTCGGAATGCGGGGTTTAGTCCGGGGGTGGTATTGCCTTCGATGCTGGCGGCCCTGGGAGCGGCGGCGGGTGAGCGGCCTACACTGGTAGTGAAGGTGGATGCGCGCACTACGAGCATTGCGATTCTGAACGCCGATCAGCTTCAGCTCTTCCGCACGCTCGACAATACGCGCGGGGTCACGATCACCGGGGATCAGTTGGCGGAAGAAGTTTATCCTTCGGTGGTTTTCTTTCAGGATACTTATCACCTGAACATCGAAAAGATATTCGTGGCGGGATTGTCGGACACGAGCGGGGCGGCGCCGGCGCTGCGTTCGCAGACCGGGGCCGAGGTGCAGGAGTTGGTGAGTCCTTCGCAGCTGGGAACGAGCAGTGGAGGGTCGGTGCCGCGGTGGAGGATGGCCGGGGTGGTGGGAGCGCTGATTTCGTAAGGGCAGCCGCTAGAGCCAGTTGCCGTTGCCAGTTGCCAGTAAGACCTACTGGCGGCTGACGTGTGATACTAGGCAACTGGTTTACGCTCATACGGGCAGTTCTTAAGGGCGGTTGCCGGTTGCCAGTAGACCCACTGGCGGCTGGCTATTGGCAGCTGGTTTACACATGCGACTTGATATCAATCTCGCGAGTCAGCCGTATGAGGATGCGCGGCAGTTTTGGATGCGCTGGGGCACGGGCCTGGCGGCGGCCGTGATGCTTACGCTGGCGCTGGTGACGATTACGATTTCGGGGTGGTTTGCGGCGCGGCGCGATCATCGCAAGATTTCCGAGTTGCGGACGCAGATTGCGCAGCGCGACCGCACCCGGCTGGATGCCGAGGCTTTTCTGAATCGTCCGGAGAATCGCACCACGCGCGATGAGTCGCAGTTGATCAACGGAATGATCGAGCGCAAGACTTTTTCCTGGACTCACGTTCTCGAAGATCTGGAAAAAGTGATGCCGGCGCGGGTGCACCTGGTTTCGATTCATCCGGAATTGAGCGAGGATAACCAGCTCACGTTGAAGATGGTGGTGGCCGGCGATTCGCGCGACAAGGGGCTGGAGCTGGCGCAGCGCATGGAAGACTCGCATCGCTTTTCGGACACTCACGTGGAACGGGAAAGCGCGCAGCAACAGACCACGGCGAGCAAAGATACCGTGCAATTCGACATCGTCGGAATTTACGTTCCCGAGACCGCGCCGGTGGAGTCGGCGAAGACGGCAGTTTCGAAGGGGAGCGCGCCCTGATGCCCGATCTAAGGCAAACCCGAAAAAAGATCAAGATCGCGCTGGCCGTCCTGCTTGGAGCGGACGTGGTGGCGGCGGCAGTGCTGTTTTCGCCGCTGGTGGGGTCGGCCGATTCGCGGCGCCAGGAACTCAACCGATTGTGGACGGAGTTGCAGCTAAAGACGCATCAGGTTGAGCCGCTGAAAAATCTGGACCAAAAGGTGAAAATCGCGAACCGGCAGATTGCGGACTTTTACAAGACGCGGTTTCCGGCGCGGGATTCGCAGATTCTAATCCAGTTGGGCAAGCTGGCGGCGGCGAATGGGGTGACCATCGATACGGCCAAGTACACGGTGAAGGACGCCGAAATTGGACAGTTGCAGCGGGTCGAAATCGACGCTGCGCTGAGCGGCAGTTACGTTTCCCTGGCGCGGTTTATCAATGCGCTCGAGCGCGACGACATGGTATTCATCATCGACAGCGTGACGCTGGGCGGGGAGCAGAATGGCATCAAACTGGAGATGAAGCTGGAGACCTATTTGAAGGGTGGGGCTTAGTGGTGGGGGCCTGCGGCGGGAAATCAAAAGGCGAGCTTCGCTCGAGGGACAGCCGAGGGCGGCTGTCCCCACATTGGCAGCTATCTCCCCCTGGGCGGTTTGGTTTGAGTTGAAAAAGGAGATTCGTGCAGCTGGGATTTGAGAGTCGGAAGAAGGCGATTGCGGCAGGTGCGTTGGGCGTGCTGCTGGTGCTCGTGCTGGTCTACGAGGTCTCGCAGTTCTCGTCGACGACGGTGGCGACAGCACCGGTGGCACCGGCTGCAAACGGATTGGCGGAGCCGGGAACTGGCTCGGCAAAAGCGGGGCGGGCTGCGCCGCACAAGGGAACCGGAGGGGTCGCGGCCAAGAAAGAGCGCGCGCCGCAGAACCTGGACCCCACGTTGCACTTGCGGCAATTGGCTGCTACCGAGCAGATTAACTACGAGGGGTCGGGACGGAATATTTTTGTTTCGCAGGCGGAGACGGAGATTCCCAAGCCTTTAGCCCCGGGGCAGACCGATCCCTCTAAGGTTGTTCCGATCAACTTTCAGCCGCCGCCGCCCCCCCCGCCGCCGCCGATTCCTTTGAAATTCTTTGGCTTTGCCGATCAGGTAGGAGAGCCGAAGAAGGTTTTTCTGTCGAAGGATGACGATGTTTTTATCGCCGGCGAGGGCGAGATTGTAGACCGGCGCTACAAGGTGGTGAGGATTTCTCCGACCTCGGTGGAGATTCAGGATGTGGTGGGGAGCGGACCGCCGCAGAGCATTCCGTTGTCGCAAGGGTGAGGACATTTAGCCATTGGGTAATTGGGTAATTTAAGGCATTTCCTGCGGTCACACTACGATGTCTTTGTTTTTATTCAAACCATCTTCTCGTCGACGTCCGCGACTCCGCCATGGGCGGGGGGAGCGTGGGTATGTTTTGCTTACGCTGCTTTTGATTGTGGCATTGCTGATCATGGGCTTTGCCGTGGCTGCCTCCAAGCTTTCGTTCGAGATTAAGCGGGACCGCGAAGAGGAGATGGTGCACCGGGGCGTGCAGTACACGCGCGCCATCAAGGCTTATTACAAGAAGTTTAATCGCTATCCTACGCGGCTGGAAGATTTGGAGAGCTCGAATAATCTGCGCTTTTTGCGGCGGCGCTACAAAGATCCCATCAATGGGCAGGATTTCAAGCTGATGCATTATGGCGACCCGGGGCTTTCGCTGAGCGGGAGCTTTGGGGGCGCGGCGCTTGCGGGGGCTACGCCAGCGGGCGCTTTGAATGGTCCAGGCGGCGGATCGGCGTTCGGCGGGTCATCTCCCGGCGGTTCGGCGTTCGGGTCGTCTCCTGGAGGATCCGCGTTTGGTGGGGGTTCTCCCGGAGGGTCGGGCTTTGGCGGGTCGTCGTTAGGAGGGTCGTCGAATCTTGGCGGGGGGCCTGCCGGCGGGTCGGGGTTCGGCGGAGGTGGAGTGAACAGCTCGGGCGTGTTCTCACAGCCGTCGGGAGCGAGTGGCGGAGCGAACGCGACGGGCACTTCGCAAACCTCTTCAGGCGATCAAGCAACAGCGGGGGCTACGGGATCGGATCCCGCTCAGGGCACTACGCAGACTAGCGGCACTACGCAGAGTTCGAGCGGCGGCAATGGGCAAGTCATCGGCGGCGGGCCGATTGTGGGCGTGGCCAGCCTCAGCAAAAACGAAACGATTCGCGAATATAACAAGAAGAAGCATTACAACGAGTGGCAATTTATTTACGACCCCACGCTTGATCGCGGTGGGCTGATTACGACGCCGTATCAGACGCCGCTGCAGACTGCGAATCTGAATGGGACGCCGAATGGGCAGCAGCCGAACAGTAACGGCAGCGCGTTCGGATCGGGGTCGACGTCGGGGTTTGGATCTTCTTCTGGATTTGGGTCGTCTTCGGGATTCGGCAGCAATCCTGGCCAGAGCGGGTTCGGCAATGGCGGTTTGGGGCCGCAGCCGCCGCCTTCGAATATTCCGCAGCCGCAGCCGCCGCCGCAACAGCAGTAAACGCACGGATCGTGACCGGCTTTACTCGCACGGAGATCCCTCGCCCGCCGTAAAACGCGGGGACTTCGGGATGACTTCTGAGATTTGATCGCAAAATTAAAACGGCCTCGTCTTTGATCGGAAGCTCGATGATCGGAAGCTTCGATCCAGAAGATGAGGCCGTTTGCAATTTCTGACGGGCTGAGAGCTAGACGCTGAAGGACGACCCACAGCCGCAAGTGCTTTTTACGTTCGGGTTCTCGAATTTGAAGCCCGCTCCTTCGAGGGTCTCGACGTAGTCGACGAGGCAGCCGTTCAGATACATCACGGAGGTGGCGTCGACGAAAACCTTGAGGCCTTCCATGTCGAAAGTTTTGTCCATCATGCCGGCGGCGTTTTCAAACTGCATGGAGTAGGAGAAGCCGGAGCAACCGCCGCCGACTACGCCGATGCGCAGGCCCGCGGGGACGGGATTTTGCTGTCCCATAATTTCTTTGACTTTGGAGACGGCGCTGGCCGTGAGACTCACAGGGGCCTTTTTTACTTCCGGGGTCGAGGTAACTTCGGGAACGGTTGTAGTTGCCATTCGTATCTCCTTGGCTAAGTTCTCAATAATTATAGCATCGGTGATTATCGAGGGTAGGAGGAAATCTACCCGATCCTCGGGCCGACTGCAAGTGATTAGATGCTTACGGCGCGGGCGGGGTGCGGGGGCGGGACGCCCTCGCGACAACCGCCTGGACGGCGGCGCTACGGGTCGCCGGGGCGGCTTCGCCACAGTCGCCGGGCGCGGCGCTGCTCCTGGTCGAGCTACGCTCGCCAGGCAGATGGCGTCGGCTGTCTCCACATTTGTCATTCATCACCTTCTCAATTCATCACTTTCCCTCAGCACGGCTTGCCACACCGAGCTATAATGTTTCCGTTGAGGCTCCCCCGAGGTTCGGATGACCAGGTTGGGGATGAAATGTTTGGTTGCCGGGGATTGGAATTTTGAGGGGATGCCGAAAAGCCTTGTAACCCGTCGAGGTGGAATATGACTTGGACCCCGTTGCTGATTGGGCTGGCGACCGTGTGGGGAGTATTTACGGTCGGACTGATCATCCTGCTGATCTACCGCAGTACGCTGACCATGCACGAAGACGAACAATTGTATCTGGATGATGCGAACTCGCATATGCAGCAGGAGCAGACGGAGCTGCTGGTGAAGGTGAACCGGCTGACGGTTCCGGTGTGGGTGTTCGGAGCCGGCTCCGGCGTGCTGCTGCTGGTGCTGGCGGGGATGTTCATTTATCAGGGATTGAACGCGGTGCAGTAGGAAAGCGCGGCCGGCACGGAGTTGCGCCCGCCCGACCGCGGGACTCCCGGCGCTCCCGTGCCGGGATTTTGCGTGCCAGGCCTTCGGCTGCGCTCAGGGCCTTGCGGGGTTAGGACGCAGCCGTTCCCGTCGTATTCGCTGCACGCTACGCTTTAGTCTTTTTGTTTGGCGGAGGGCGCGGCGCTGAAAGATTTCGCTTGAGAACTCAGGCGTCCCTACGGGGCGCGGTTCTCTTCCTTCCGCCTTTTCCAAGCGCCGAGGCGCTGGGCTATTTTGAATCGCCCCTCTGGGGCGTATTGCCGCGCGTGCGTTTTTCCCCCCGAAGCCGCGAGCCGTGAGTTCTCGCGCGCACCGTTAAACCCGCGCCCTTTCAAAGCGGGCTCGGCAGTTCTGGAGGTGAATCCTTCCGCACTTTGGTGCATTAGGCGCCTCGCCATCGGCCAATGAGCGAAGTGAAATTATCCGCAGCAGCCAATGCCCTTCTGGAACCTAGTCAACCGCTAGATATCGAATCAAGATACAGGCTCATGTAACCCGACCAAATCCGTTCGTTCAGGTAAAAAAACATGAGGCACCTCCCCCGCCGCGCATGTCTTCGTCCAAGCTCTGATTTTCTTAGAGTACTCGTTGCCTTCCTGGCCTTCGCAACATTTTCCAGCTTTGCCAGTGCCGTTGAATTGACCGTCAGCCCGACCGCCGCGAATTTCGGCACGATCAATGTGGGCACGAGTTCCAGCCAGACGGTGACGGTAACGAATAGTGGTAGTTCGACGGTGAAAATCACGCACGTGGCGATATGGGGAACCGGGTTCAGCGTCAAAGGAATCACGACGCCCTACCTTCTTAGCGCGAAGGACAGTACGACATTTGATCTGGTGTTCGCGCCGACAACGGCGACGGCCAGCAGCGGGGGTTTCATCGTGATCAGCGACGCTTCGGATCGGCAGGTGCGCGGCACTTTGTCGGGAACCGGGTGGAAGGCGGTGACGGGGAGCGTGCCGTCTACTTTCATGGGAATGGCGTTGCATCCGGAGGTGCTGAATGCGCGCGTGCCATGGCCGTCGGTGTCGTTTGGAGCGGTGCGGTTGTGGGATACGCAGACGCAGTGGGCTCTGCTGAATCCGGCGCAGGGCGTGTATGACTGGACCGAGTTGGACAGCTGGTTCGCGATTGCCGCGACCAATGGAAAGACAGATTTGACGTACACCTTTGCGATCGTTCCGCAGTGGGCCTCCTCCAAGCCGGACGATCAAACCTGCGTCTCGGGAAATTCCGGTCCCGGCTCTTGCGATGCTCCTTACGACGTAAACGCCGATGGAACGGGAACGGATGCGATCTGGCAGGACTTTGTGACCGCGATCGTGGCCCACGCCGCCGGGAGAGTTAAATACTGGGAGATGTGGAACGAGCCGGACTGCCCCTATGAATGGAGTGGCACCAACGCGCAACTGGTGCGGATGGCGAAAGACGCCTACGCCATTATCAAAGCGGCCGATCCCACCTCGATGGTAACGACTCCGACCTCGGTGAATGCGGGATCGGGGCGCAGCATCGATATCTGGCTGCCCGCCTATCTCGCGGCCGGCGGGGCGCCTTATGCCGACATCGTGAGTTTCCACGGGTATGTGAATCCGGCGTTGGGACAACAACCCGAAGACATCACCAAGACGGTGGATCAGGTGACTTCGTCCATCACCGGAACCGCGCTGGCTGGGAAGCCAGTCTGGAATACCGAAGGTGGCTGGACGAATAACTCGGCGCTGCCGGATCAGGATCTGGAAGCTTCATTTGTCGCCCGGGTCTACATACTGCAGTGGTTCAAAGGTGTGGGGCGCTTTTACTGGTTTCAATACGGCAACGACGAGACTGGAACTTTCTGGACTTCGGCGGGCCCTGACGAAGCGGAGATTGCTTACGGACAAGTCTACAACTGGCTGGTCAATGCAACCTTGAGCGGCCCGTGCACGCCAACGGGAACGGTCTGGACCTGCAACTTCACGAAAGGCGGCGGCCTGCAGCAGCAGGCGGTATGGGATACGTCGAAGACATGCTCCGGCGGGCACTGCACCACTTCCAGTTACACGCCTGCAACTGTCTACAGTAAGTACGTGGACCTGGCAGGAGAGGTGACTTCGTTCACGCCCGGAACGAGCATACAAATCGGGATTAAGCCGATTTTGCTGGAGAATTGATTCTGGCGGCGGCCGCGTTTGCGGGCGCACGGAGAGCACGGTTCAAAATGGAAACCGCCCGAGGCTGGGCGGTTTTTGTTTTCCAAATTTTTTTAGAAGTGGTTTCCGAGCTTCTTACGAGCTCTGGCTGAAGGCATAGATCGGCTGCGGCTGCGCTCAGTCACCTCATGGATCCTGTCCGGGGGAGTGTCGACTACGAGAGCGTCCTGCAATGGCGTTTGGTGGCCGCCCATCCCATGGCGAGAAGCGCCGCGAAGATGAACAGGAATGTCGAGCCGCCTTCGGGCACCGCTACGGCGGTTACCGGGATAGAGCGAACCGGATGCGGTTCAGGGCGGATGACGATATGGCGTGCGGCATCGGGCCGCGCAGCCTCTGGTCGTGCAACGTCAGGTCGTGTAACGATGTTTCTTTGCTCCATGTTTTTAACTTCCTCTCCCCACCAGCGAACTAGAAAACGGGTTTCAAGTCAGGTTGAAAGCTCTGACAGTCAAATCGTACGCGAGTGCGTGGGGCGGAGGAATGGCCCCAGAGAGCGGAGGGGTAGCACGAAAGTAATGGTTACTGCCTTATCGGGAAGTGACTAGAAGCGGCTAGAAGTTGACCACCTGGACGACGCCAAGCGCCTGTATAATCATAGGGTTGCGAAAGTGGCGGAATTGGCAGACGCACCAGACTTAGGATCTGGCGGGTAAAACCGTGGGGGTTCGAGTCCCCCCTTTCGCACCAGCAGGTTAGGGCCGATCCGAAATCGGCCCTTCTTTCTGTGTGCCCATTTTTGTGCCCACCTATCTTTTGGGCTGCGCCTGCTCAGTCGAAGGCCCAGCCGGGAGTGCGGCCTTTGTCGTTTGCTGGAAGGCCCGCTCCATCGCGTCTGCTTGGGGGTAACGTAACGCTGAGTAATCGTGATCGAGAAGTGCCCTGCGATGCGCGCCAGAGTGAATACGTCGCAGCCCGCCTCTGCTAGTCGGGTGAGTGCAGCGTGCCTCAGAACATCAGGCTGGAAGAAATTGAGTTCTTTCACGCCGCTCTTCTTCGCGTTGGCATTGACGCGGGCGAGAGCGCGCTTGTGCTGGTCCTTCGCGGTGTCCTTATTCAAGTGGCCCTCCCACGACGAAGCAGGAAACACCCAGCCCTCTTCCGGGTTCCCCGCCGCTTCCCTTCTCGCCTTCAAGGCTGCATAGACGGCTGGGACCATTGGCAACATACGGCGGGAGGCCTTCGTTTTGCCCTCTGTGACCTGTACAAGCCCGCCTGTGCCGTTCAGATAGATATTCCTCCCAGCGGAGGGCGAAGGCTTCGCCAGGGGCGCATCCCTGTGCCGCGAATGATAGCCGCAGCATCACGCCAAGGTTGCGGGCATTCTGCGATATATCGCTCCCACTCGCCATCTGCAAGAACTGTGTCCCGTTGCCGCTCCCCCTTCGCCCGCGTGATCTTCGCGGGCCGTTCGAGCTTGCCCCACTCGAAAGCCAGATTGAGTGCGCGGCGAAGAGTGCGAAGGCCGCAATTGATGCGGGCGGCGGAAGCGGGCTTCGGGAAAAATATGAAAACATCGTGCGCCGAATACCGAGGCGATGGCGCGATTACTGCGACGCGCAAGTTAAATACGACGCGGAGAGATACGCCCAATGGTACAAGAACACAGGAACCCCGAGGAAAGACGACATCGCAGCGGAAGCCCAGCAATTGAAGGCCAACGGGAAGTCATATCATCAAATTGCCATCGCACTAAATCAGAAATACGGCCCGGACACGACCAACTCCGAGGCCGTTCGCGCGCGGCTCCGCTCTCGCAAGCGTCAGGCTACCCCGGACAAAACCTGCAGCATTTCCTCCGTGGAATAAATCCCACCTCGTTTTTCTCCATCTGCAAAGTTAGCTTGTGCCGTGTTGTGATCTCTGCTAGTGCAACTAGCGCACACAAGGAGAGCACAGACCATGAAAGATGATCTTTGCGATGTACTCACCGTCCAAGAGTTTGCAACCGCGCTGCGAGTTAAGCCGTCGTGCGTTCGGCGACGCATCGCTCGGCGATTCCGGTGGTGAAATCGATGTGATTTGCGGCTACCGTACGCCCTGGAGCAACGAATTCCTGCGCACGCGCAACCCGCACACCGGCGTGGCGCAGCACAGCCTGCATGTGCAGGCCGAAGCGATCGACATTCGCCTGCCGGGGATCCCAACCTCGGAGCTACGTGATGCGGCACTGCGCCTGCATCGCGGAGGGGTAGGCTACTATCTCAGCTCCGACTTCGTGCACGTCGACGTTGTGCGCCATTGGTAGTCTTCTTCTCTCCAAGGACACGGGGAGCATTCGCACGAGTGGAGTCGCTGAGTGAACGCATCCGCGAGTGTAATGAACGGATCGAGGAACTGGCGCAGAAGAGCTATCCGCAAGTGGCGCTGCTGAAGCAGATCAAAGGCGTGGGCACGCTGATCGCGCTGTGCAGGCAGCGTAGACGATTGGATGTAAGGCTGCCTGGAACTGACGTTGAGGCAGTATGTACTTTCTTGTCCCGCCGTAACATGTTAATCTCCCCGTGACAATTCTGTACCAATCGACCATACCATTACGGTTTTGTTTTGGAGGTTAATTGTCGGCCCCGGGTGTTTCTAAGGTCAGTGCCATTTTCCCGCAGTCGTTGCGCCGTTGGCGTGATTGGCGCAGCCCGATTGCTTTCCCCGGGCGCAAGAAACCCGCGAGCCTGATCTATGACGTGGATGACATTCCCCCAATGGCGGTGCAGATTGCCGCCGCCTTTCAGCATCTTTTTGTGATATCAGTGGGTTGGATCTACGTTCTGCTTGTGTCGAACGCGATTGGAGGCACATCGGCGGATGCACAGAGCCTCATCCGCATGTCCATGATCGCTTCTGGAGTGGCGACAATCGTGCAAGCGAGGCGGGGGTTTGGCAATGGATACCTGTGCCCGCTGACTTGCAGCCTCACCTATCTCTCCCCCGTCGTCCTGGCCGGGATCGCTGGTGGCTACTCTTTGATGTTCGGAATGCTATTCGCTGCGGGGGTCGCCGGAATGCTCGTTTCGCGAGTCGTCCATCGTTTGCGGATGCTATTCCCCCCGGAAGTGACCGGCCTCATGGTTGCTATGTCGGGGCTGCAATTGGTGGCGTTGGGATGCCCGCGCTTTCTTGGCTACTCCAAAGAAAGCACTGCGGCCGACCCCCGCGCCATGCTGATCGGCTTGACGACTCTGTTTGCCATGATTATCCCTACGGTGTGGACCAGGAGTAAGTTGCACCTGTTTCCCATGTTGACCGGGGTCGCAGCCGGCTTCGCAGTCAGCTGGGCCTCGGGGGAGTTCCACGTGGCGCAGCTGCTGGCGCAGATGCCACCAGGATTCTTGAGTTTTCCTCATCGGGCGGTGGCCGGCCTTTCTTTCAAGGCTGCGCTGTTGCCGCCTTTCCTGATTGCTGCCCTAACCGCCAGCCTGAAAACGGTTGGTGATACCACGCTCTGCCAAAAAGTCAACGACGTCGCGTGGAAGCGCACCGACATGAAATCCGTGAGCGGAGGTGTCTTCGCTAACGGCTTCGGAAGCGCTATCTCGGGCCTTCTGGGGGGCGTCGGACAGAACTCTGCATCGAGCAGCATTGGTATTTCGCTCGCCGCGGGCACAACCAGCCGGGCGATTGCTCTGCCCCTGGGTTTGCTGGTTGTGGGACTTGCCTTCTTCCCGAAGGCGGCCGCGCTCCTAACCTCTTTGCCTGGTCCCGCCGTGGGGGCAGTGTTGATCTATTCCGCGTGCTTCATCATCTTGGGAGGTCTCCAGCTCCTTACCTCGCGCATGCTCGATTCACGGCGCGTCTTTGCTGTCGGAATCGCGCTGATCTTCGGCCTGAGCGTAGAGATCATGCCCGATCTTTATCGCACGTTCCCAGCATTCCTAAAGCCGGTCTTCAGTTCTTCAACTTCGGTGGCGACGGTGCTGGTGGTGATCTTAAGCCTGCTGTTTCGTATGGGTATCAAGAAAGAACGCGGTCTGGAATTGCGAACCGGCTCGGATCACCTCGACGAGATCACCCAGTTCATGGAGGACCAGGGCTCTGCCTGGGGTATGAGAAAGGAAGTCGTCACCCGCGCTACCGACGCTGCCTACGAGGTAATTAACAACCTGGGCCTCCTGCCGCTCCGCTCCGAGGTCATAACTTTGAACACATCCTGGGATGAGCTTCGGCTCGATCTCGATATCGAATACGCCGGACCGGCGATCGAACTTGCGAACTCCATGCCTGCCCTCGAAGAGATGGGCACGGAGGCCGGTGCCGCACACCTCGCCGGATACCTGATTCGCCAATACGCGGATCGCGTGAAGATTCGCGAAAAGAACGACGTCTGCCGCGTAGCGTTACATTTCGATCACTGAAGGTTGGCGCATCGTCCTCTTGCGCTTGCCGCCTCCCGAAAGACGTGCAGCGTTTATTCTTCGGTCCAGCCGGTAGTAACAGTCCAGGACCTGGCGGGTTCGCTGGGGCGGCTCCGTGCGAAACCAATCTGCGACTCTCTGGCGATACTGCCGTCCTAATGGCCGCCATCAATACCGCCGGCATGCGTGTACCGGTACGGCCAATCGCGTTGGCTGTTGCTGTCGAAACATCGCCATTACAACTCACTGACCCAGATCGGGCCCTGTCAACGGCGTAATTTTCTTGCGAGATTTGCGGGACGAGACTCTAACGTCAAAACGGGCCGGGCCAAGATGCGACGGGGCTGGTGCCCTTCCCCCCGGAGTACACTCAGTCTCGGACACGAGACCCGGCCAGAGGCGTGCTCCGGCATCTTATCGCAACCGACGTGGCAGTCAAATCAAATCTGGGAAGGTTCGTCTCACCTATCGCAAACGGCATCAATTCTCCGCATAATTTCCTCCGCCCATTGAATCGAGGCAGCTATCAGCTTGTCCGTCCGTGGGCTTCCTTGCGGTCCTCCGAATAGATCATCGGCGCTTTGCATGTGCAGACTAGCGAGAATCGCAGCCATGATTCCGATCACGCGCTTACGGCCCTCGTCCATCGGGCCATGCTACATCATTCGCCTTTTGTTCGCTATCAAAAAAGTGGCGGGCGGAAACATTGAAAAACTGGAAAAATCGAAAATGTGTGTGCGAGAGTTTAGGCAACCGCGTGAGGGTACGTTGAGACAGCCCCCCACCCCCTTGAACGAGGCCCCGGCCCAGTGGGATGCCCACGATCATCACAAGCGGGGGGCAGAGGGGATTCGCGGCCCATTCCTTTTTGTGCCCAGTTTTGTGCCCACCACCAAACCCTACTGAGGGTGACCAGTTGTCGGACAATCGCTGGAAAGCCTTGCTGGACAAGGCCTCTGTAGCAATTCGTCGCAGTTGGTAGTCAGCTGTCTAAGTCGTTGATTCGTTCGCGGGGAACTGGGATCTGGCCGGTAAAACCGTGGGGGGTCGAGTCCCCCCTTTCGCGCACCAACGAGTTAGCCTGCGGTCAGCACTGACATCGATCCCATTCTACGAATGAACTCATCTGCTCCAATTGACCAATCCAGGCGAGCCCCATTTCCATAGCGCGATTGATGCGGCCTTATGGCTCGGCTTGCAGACAAGCGAGAAGCTGGGGTGTTGAGCAAGGAAAACCTGACGGGGGCGTTGGCATTCGGGGGTAGGACTTTTCAAATGTCGCTGCGACCCTTAGCGGATGCCAATTCCTGTCGCCGGTTGGTTTGTCAAGGATCGGCCCGCCGAACGGGATTGGATCAGCGTCTCCACGGACTCCGCTCGCAGTCGCGCCAGTTCGTCTCCCGTGATCTCGAATTCTTTTCCGTATTCTGCCAGCGCCTGCGGAAGCAGGTCTTGTCGTTGGTAGAGCATCCCCCACATCAGATGGAGTTGGGGAAACCGGTCGTTGCTGTGTTCGGCCTGTTCCAGGAGTTGTTGCGCGCCAGTCAGGTTTCCCAGGCTGATCTCGACGTTGGCCGACCATAGCAGAGTCGACTCTCGCCAGGCCGGGGTCAGTTGTGGAGACTGCAACAGGCCCTTCAGCACGGTTTCGGCCTCTCTATATTTTCCTGCCGCAAACAGTCCACGGGCGAGAGAGAGCTTAATCTTCTGGTCTCCCGGAGCAATCTGGCTTGCTCTCTGGAGTTGTTCAACCGCCAGGTCCTTGCGCCCTTGATCCAGGTAGACATTGCCGAGCTGGTCCATGGCAAACGCGTCTGACGGGCTGATTTCAATCACGCGAGAAAAAAAGGCGATTTCGTCCTGGTAATACTTCTGCTGGGAAATCGTCATGACCGAAAACGTCATAAAGACGAGACTCACAACAACGATCGCCATCTCTTTCGCTGGCCTCCCAAGCGACCACACTTTCTGGACAATCAGTGCAACCAACAGCGAAGCTCCCGCCGACGGCAGGTACAAATAGCGGTCACTAGTGATGGACCCCTGCCGGTAGATCCGGATCACGGCCAGGGCCGGCAGCAGGGGGATCACGATCAGAGCGGCGGCAAGGCCGAAAAGCGACCGATAACGGATCGCAAGCAACGCGATAACGGCAGCACCCACTACGACCGCAGACAACTGCAGCCAGAAGAGTGTAGTGGGCGATTCCACTAAGGGGTTGACGTAGGTGCCGGCCAGGTTCCACGGGAAGAATAATTTCTTAAGATAAAAAAGCAGGATCGAGGGAGCACTGAAGACGACATCGGCCCAGCTATGTTCCGCTGTTGCGCTCCGCACGCGGCGCATCACGGCCCACCTCACCGCCAAATAGCCTGCGGTCACCACTCCATAGGGGAAGGCAGCTCTCCAGAGTCGCTGACTCCCGGCGACACGCTCTTTCAGTTGTATCCAGGCCATCGCCGGCAGAATCGGCAGCATTGCTATTCCCGTTTCCTTGACGAAGAGACCGGCGCCGAACCATACCGCGCTGAGCCACACCCGGGGACCGAGGAGATTGTCACGAACGTCTTCTGCAGGGCCGTTTTTCTTGTCTTTGTGTTTGTCCAGCGATGGCGGGTCGAGCAATGTCAGCATAGCTGCCAGCGCCGAGATCGCAAAGAGAAGCTCGCAACTTGCAGAAACCCAGCTGACGGCGTCGACGTGAATCGGATGGACGGCAAAAATCGCGGCCGCCGCAGACGCACCAGCATCGCTCCCCGTCAGCCGCCGGCAAATCCGGAATACTAGCAAGGTCGCCACAACATGCAGCAAGATGCTCGAAAGATGCCAAAACCAGGGCTCAAGTCCGCCGAAGGTATGCAGTAACAACATCCACACGGAAAATATTGGACGATAAAACTGACCGGGCCGGTCGCTCAATTGACTCCAAAGATTGGAGCCGAGAAGCTTCGGCAAGTACTCCCACGACTGCACCTGTCGGTTGTTCACAATTTGCGGAAAATCATCGCTTTCAAACCCGCAAAACAGCGAACGCGAATAAATGAGAAAGGCCACGCCGCAAATCGCTAGAGGCAGCCGCTCCGCGCGCAGCCACTGGCGCGGAGTTTGACGTGGAGTATCTTGCCTGTCGCTTTGAGATTTCTTTCCCTTTGGCATTTGACTTCGATTGCAAGGGGCGCGAATCGACATTCAACTAGCCAGAATAGGGCGTTTGCCTGCAAACTCCAATAGGACTACCGGGCTACACTCAGCGCAGGGAACTCGCCGAGCCTGTGCGCCGGCGCCGCACCGGAAAAGGCCCGACCGGGGGTCATAATCCTGAAGGGAAAGATGGTCGAAGGCTGGGACAACTGGGACCGTCTAGCGATGCTTGAACAGATCGGAGCTTATACACCTCCTGAGGCTGTGATTTTGGCGACGTCCGCGACACCCGGCGCCGGCGGCTTGGCGCCGCGGATCAACAGCCACAGCATCAAGGCAATCTCACCGAAGGTGGCGGGCTGGCAATAGCGATTCACTTTATCGACATACTGCGGGAACAGCGTGCCGGTAAGGCTCAAGAGCACCCAGGCGAAGCCGGCGAGGGCGAGCCAAATGCCCAGGAAGCGAGGCAGGAAGCGCGACCTGTACACCAGGAGCGCGAGGGGCAGGAGCCAGATCCCCCAGAATATTTCGGCAACGACCAATCCGCGGCCGTGCAGATGTAGAAAGAGCATAGCCAGAGCATCGCGCTGAGGCTTGTCGAGGATGGATAAGAAATCGGCGCCGCGCACCAGGGTGAGGGCGGCGAATGAGTTCAACTCATTCAGAAACGCAATCGGGATCGAAACCACAATCAAGAGCACCATCAACTTGGCGTGACGGCGATTGACTCCCTTGAGCAAATCGTAGAGAGCCAGGGCCACGAAGATGAAACCAGCCTGGCCGATGAGTTGGCTGGCGATGCCGAGGCGAAAGAGGGTTTCGGAGGCCGCGATGTTTTGGGCAGTCGCCCCCGGGTTTCCGTGGACGATCAGCTTCTCGGGGACATAGCCCATGGAGAAGAGGCCAAGGAGGGACAGCAGTACATAGAGAAAGCCGGCGCGTCGGCCGGGGTTCCGGGTGAGATTCATGGGCGCCCTCGATGGTGACAACCTGAATTGAGATACGGCAGGGGTTGGCAAAAGTTCCGCTAGGTGCGGAGACGTAGCGCGCGACGTCTCTACGCATGCGGTTCAGCCGCCATATCGGAGGTCGTGGCTTGTAGTAGAACCTTCGCGCAGAGGTATCGAAGATATTTTCAAAGGCTGTAAATGGCCCTCGGTAACTTGGCCACGCCCTGACCCTTCGCCTACGCTCGTCGAGACGTTGAAACGGTCGAGGAGTGCAGTTCGCGCCTTTGTGCGCAAAATTATGTTCACTCGAAAACGCGCGTTCCTGTTTGCGGCATTTCTAGTTGCGACAAGCTTGCTCACGGGTTGTGGGGTCAGCCAGGGATCGAGCGGCGGAGGCCCTACGGGCGCTACCGTTCCGGCGACGCCTGTGGGTTTGGCCGCAACCGCCGCGAATGGGCAAGTCGGGCTTTCCTGGACGGCATCGTCGGGGGCTGCTTCCTACAACGTGCAACGTTCGACTACTTCGGGCGGACCTTATAGTCAGGTCGGAACTCCGGCGGTTGCGAGTTTTACCGATACAGGCGTCACCAACGGCACCGAATACTTCTATGTGGTCTCGGCGGTGAATGCCGCGGGCGCGAGCGCTAATTCGGCACCGGTGAGCGCTACTCCCACCGCTCCTGCCGTCGAACTGCCAGGGCCGAGCGCTTCGCTTTTTGCCAATCCCTTTTATCGTTGCGTGCACAATTATTACGTCGCCAGCGACGGCGATGACTCGAATCCGGGAACCCAGGCCAGTCCGTGGCTGACTCTCCAAAACGCCGACATGGCCGCCGGGGGGCGAGGGGCGGGCGATTGCGTGAATGTTGCGCCCGGCACTTACGCCGCTGGCGTGCAGCCTACTCACGGCGGCAATCTGGCATCGCCTACTGGCTACGTGGTCTATCGCTGCCAGACTTTGGATGGATGCGTTATTACTGCCTCCGGCGGAAACGGAGCTTCGGGCTTTAATATTTCCAGTTCAGGCTCCGGACCGAACTATCTGGTGTTCGACGGTTTCGAGTTGGCCGCGAGCAGCAAGACGCTCTACGGCGTCGGCGCGGAAGTGTATTTCCCCAACGGCGCCGACACCGGAGGGACTACCAGCCATCACATCTGGATCATCAACAACATCATCCACGGCTATGGCCAGGCCGGCGTGGGCACTGGAGGCGGAGAGTATTTTTATTTTCTGCACAATCTGGCTTACGGCAACACCAACGCCGCCTGTTCGGCGCAGGGCTCGGGGTTGGGAATGGTGATCGCGAGAGCGTTCGCGGGCTACACCCCGACCGCCGCCGATATGGCCTGGGCGCCGTTCCACAACGTGATTGCTTTTAACGTCGCCTACGACAACATCATCAAGCAATGCGGAAGCGCTGCCAATCCTTACGATACCGACGGGAACGGGATCATCATCGATACATTTAACAACGCCGGCAGCACCAATGTGAATTATCCCTACCCAACGCTGGTGGCGAATAATGTGGCTTACAACAACGGAGGCAAGGGAGTTCACGTCTTTCGCAGCGACTTCGTCACGGTCGCGAATAACACGGCTTACGACAATAATCTGGATCCCTTCAATCAAGGGATTGGGCGCGGGGAGATCGACAGCTTTTACGGCGAGAACAACGTGATCATCAACAATATCGCTTACGCGGTTCCCGCGACTTCGGCCAGCGATCCGCGCTGCCAGGGGGTCAATTACACGGATACCCCGCCGTATCCTTGCCCGCTGATGACGAACGTGGCGTTCGATGGCGCTAGCACTCCTGGGAGCGTCGGCAATGTTTGGAGTAACAACATCAGCTTCGGGGGCGCGCCGCCTTATGGCTGGGGACCGGATGGCAACATCATGCTTGCACCCGACAGCATCAATTGCTCGACCGGCGCCGATCCGAATCAATGCAATGTGGACCCAAACTTTGTGAGTGTGACGGGGGACAACTTTGCTTTGCAGCCGGGGAGTCCGGCGGTGGGGTATGGGGAGTCGCAGGTTTATCTGCCGGCTTCGGCAAAGGATGCCGGAGCGTGTCCGAGCGTGGTTGGTAGTTGTCCGTAGCTCGAGCTGTCGGGGGCTAAAGCCCGATGCCTTTTAGTGGCTGAGACGCAGCGTTGAAGCGCTGCTCCACCCTTGGCGCCGAAGCGCTGCTCTGGCCTGTCGCCGGAGACGCCCCACCTCGGCGCCGTGTTCAAACATTTTTTGCGGCCTGCTACGGGCTTTTTCCCTCGAAGTGGGCTTCGATTTCCTCTAGAGTCTTGCCCTTGGTTTCGGGCAAGAATACTGCGGCGGTGATGAAGTAGATTACGGTGCAGGCGGCGAAGCTGAAAAAGACGATGGCGTAGCCGTGCTTGCCTACCGTGGGCAGGAAGATGGCGGCGATGGTGGTGGAGACGGCCTGGTTTAGCAGCAGGGCGATGCTCATGCCGTTGGAGCGAATGCGGGTGGGCATCAATTCGGAGAGCGCCAGCCAGACGCAGACTCCGGGGCCGATAGCGTAAAACGCCATGAATACAAAGAGCGTGGTGGCTACGAGCCAGCCGTTTTGCGTGCTCGGCACTGGGGTGATTAGGGCGTTGTCGATGCTTAGCGGCGCGGTGCGTGCGGCGTCTAGATTGCTGAATGGGTTGGTAAAGAAGGCTACCACTTTGTTGGCGGGGACGGCGCTTTCGCGAGTGATCTCGATGGGTGCGGCGGCAGTATCGTCGGAGCGGGCGACTTTGGTGGCGGCGCGAAAATCACCGTAGGAATAAATCACTACCAGTGACGTGGGCCTCGGGCCGATGATCTTCGTGGCTTGGCTTGGGGCTAGAAGCGCGTGGGCGGTTTTTTCGTCGTAATGCAAAGTGATCTTCTGGTTGGGTTCGACCATGGCCTGCAGCGCTTCTCGAGAATCGATGCGCTGCGTCTCGGTGCGATGGAACAACGATCCGGTGCAGATTAGCGAGGCTATGATGCCGGCGCTGCCCAGCGAAAGCAGGAATTTTCGTCCTTTGCGATCGACGAGGAGAATGCCGCCGATGGTCATCAGAAAATTCACTACCGTGAACAGCACGTAGCCCCAATGGGCTTGCAGATCGGAGAGGCCGCTCTGCAATAGAATATTGGTGTTGTAGCCGATGATGGAGTTCACTCCGGTGGCCTGGTTGCAGGCCAGGATCACGCAGGCCAGCGCGAAGGGAATAACATATTTTCGGTGGAGCAGCGATTCGGTGACGTTTGATCCCGTCGAGCTTTTGGCATGCTCGGCGGCGGCGGCTTGTTCCATCTCCGCTAATTCGGTGGCGGCTTGCTCTTGGGGGCGCGAGCGGAGAAGGGCGGCGTGGGCAGCATCTTTTCTTCCGCGGCGAAAGAGCCAGCGGGGAGATTCCGAGACCATCAGGCTACCGATCACGAATAAAATCCCAGGCGGCAGCGAAACCCAGAAGATGCTGCGCCAGGCGGTGTCTTTGAAGGCGAAGAGTTTGGCGGCATCGCCGAGGCGGGCGACTTCTTCTACGCGAAAGCTTACGACGATGCCGACCACCGCCGCGGAGACGATACCTAGAGTCAGCAACCACTGGAAGATGCCGGTGCCTTTGCCGCGGCTCGCGGGCGCCAGGCACTCCGCGAGGTAGAGGGGAACGACTACGCCGATCAAGCCCGCGCTGATGCCTTGCAGCAGGCGGCCTAGGACTAGGGCTTCATAGCCATGCGAGAGCGCGATGATGGGGATGCTGAAGACGAAAGCTGCGCCGCTGACGGCCATGAGGGGCTTGCGCCCCATCCAGTCGGCTAACGCGCCGGCGAAGAGGGTCGAGATCACGCTGCCTAGAAGAACTGCGGCGACTACGAACGAGAGTTGGCCGGCGTTGAGGCCGGAGGTTGCTTCCAGATAGGGGAGCGCGCTGGCGATGATGCCTACGTCGACGCCGTAGAGTAGTCCGCCGAGGCCAGCTACCAGGAGCAGGAAGCGGTTGTAAGCGGATTTTTCGTTGGTCAATGGGGGCCTTTCCACCAATCCGCAGTATGTGCAGTTGTGGTCTTCCGCTGGCAGCGCGCTCGGACCGCGACGGCGCAGGCACGGAGATCCCTCGGACCGCTGGAGAAAACGCGGGGCTTCGGGAGCACGCTGTGGTGGAGGGTGGCGAATTTCACGGGGATTCTACTTCCTCCCAGATGCTGTTGCCGTGAGTTTCGCGCAGGGCGATGCTGCCTACGATGAAAGTCAGCGCGGCTACGGCCATCGGATAATACAGTCCGGCGTAGATTTTTCCGGTGGCGGCGCAGATGGAGAGGCCGACTACCGGGAGCAGACCTCCGAAGATGCCGTTGCCGATGTGATAGGGGAGCGAAAGCGAGGTGTAGCGGATGTTTGCGGGGAAGGCTTCGACGAGATAAGCCGCTACCGGGCCGTATACCATGCTCACGTAGATCATCTGAATGAAGATCAGGATTACTAGCTTGATTAAATCCGGGTGGGGCGCTTCGGGCGCGGCGACCAGCGCGCCGTTTGCGTCCGTAGTCAGGGGCGTGAGATTGATTGCGCCGGTGACCGGATTGCGCCGGGACTTTACCGTCACGACATGATTGCCGGCCGCGCTCTGCATGGCGTGATAAATCGGGATGTAGGTGAGCACGGCGAGCAGGCAGCCGGCCAGCATGATCCACTTGCGGCTGATTTTATCGGAGAGAATTCCGAAGAACATCATCACCGGCAGGCTGAGCGCCAGCACGATCGCCATCACGATGGTTGCGGTGTGCGGATTCACCTTCAGAATCGTCTGCATGTAGAACAAGGTATAGAACTCGCCGGTATAGGCAACCACGCCTTGTCCGGCGGTGAGGCCGAAGAGGCAGAGCAGGACTTGCTTCAGGTTTGGCCATTTCGTGAAGGCGTCGGTGAGCGGTTGCAGCGAGGTTTTTCCGGAAGTCTTGAGGCGCACGAAGATTGGCGACTCGCGCAGCTTCAGCCGGATGTAGATCGAGATTCCTACTAGAAAGAAAGAAACTAGGAATGGGATGCGCCATCCCCACTCGTCGAAGGCGGCACGAGGCATGGCAAACTGCGTGACCAGGATGATCAACAACGAGATGAGAAGCCCGAGGATGGCCGTGACTTGGATGATGCTGGTGTATAGGCCGCGCTTGCTGTCGGGGACGTGTTCGGCCACGTAGACAGCTGCGCCTCCGTATTCTCCGCCGAGAGCCAGGCCTTGCAGGACCCGAATCACGATTAGCATGATGGGCGAGAACCAGCCTGTGCTGGCGAAGGTGGGCATCAGGCCGATGGAGAAAGTTGCGCCGCCCATGATGGTCAGCGTTACCAGGAAGGCGTATTTGCGGCCGATCAGATCGCCGATGCGGCCGAAAAATAAAGCTCCGAAGGGACGGACCAGGAAGCCTACTGCGAAGGTTGCCAGATAGGCGATCAGGGCAAAGGTGTTGTTATCGGGGGGATAGAATTTTTGGGAGAGAACGGCGGTCAGGCTGCCGAAGATGAAGAAGTCGTACCACTCGATCATGGTGCCGAGCGAAGAGGCTACGATCACCAGCGGCAGGGAGCTGTGCGGGGATGCTTTGGCGGTGGGGTGCTCTAGCATTCTTGCCGGAGTTCGGGCCGAAGTTTTGAGTCTGTCTTTCGCCCCTTTGGAGCTGGTTTCCGCTTCCCTATCCTCCCACGGCTTACGCCATGGGCTGCATGCTGGCGCCGCTTCGCGGCTGGGAAGCGTTGACGTCGGCCTTCTTTGGGCAGAGGCAGCTTAACACGGCTTGGCGTGACCGATCACGCAGTTTAGTACGAGGCCGTGACTACTGCGTCTTCGGGATAGCCGGGCATGCCGAACTCTGGCACGTCCAGGCCTTCCTCTTCTGCCTCGGGGGCTACGCGCATGCTTTTTGCTTTGTTGACGCACCAGAAGACTACGTAGGTTGCGCCGAAGGCCCAGACTGCGTAGAGCGTTGCACCCATGAGTTGGCAGAAGAATTGGCGGCTGTCGCCGTGGATCAGGCCGGTTACGCCTTGGCCGGCGTGGCCTAGATATGTGGTAGCGCCTACGCCGTTCCAGCCTGCGCCATAGGTTCCGTCGGCGAAGATGCCAACGCTTACCGCGCCCAGCCATCCGCAGTAGCCGTGGACGGAGATGGCGCCGCAGGGATCGTCGATTTTCAAAACGCGGTCGTTGAGGAGAACTCCGGCGCACACCAGAAGTCCGGCCAGCACGCCGATGATTGTGGCTGAGGTGGGAGAGACGAAGGCGCAAGGGGCGGTGATCGCGACCAAGCCGGCCAGCATGCCGTTGCAGGCCATGGTGATGTCGGGTTTGCCGAAAAGGAAATACCAAAAGAGCATGGCTGCGGCGGAGCCGGCGACGGCCGCTAAGTTTGTATTTACCGCGACTACGGAGATGCGCAGGTCGGTGGCGCCCAATGTGGAGCCGGGGTTGAAGCCCATCCAGCCGAAAAGAAGAATGAAGGTGCCGGTGACCACGTAGACGATATTGTGCGCAGGAAAGACGCGGATTTTGCCTCCGGGACCATATTTCCCGAGACGCGGTCCCAAAATAATTGCTAGCGCCATGGCGCAGAAACCGCCTACGGCGTGGACCACGGTGGATCCGGCGAAATCTACGTAGCCGTGGCCTAGATTCAGCGTAGAGCCGACCTGCGAGAGAAAGCCGCCGCCCCAGGTCCAGCAGCCGGAGATGGGGTAGAGAATCGCGCCGATGAAAAGTTCGCAGAGCAGGAAGGCCCAGAAGGTGATGCGCTCGCAGACTGCGCCTACGATGATGTAGCCGGCGGTCTCCATGAAAACCACTTCGAAGAGGGTCAGGCAATTGCTGGCGCTGTCGTAGGCCGGGCCTACGAGGAAGAAACCTTTGCCGCCTACGAATCCCCACTGGCCGCTGCCGATTAGAAAGTGGTTGAGCGTGGGAATGCCGCCTAGATTGGTGGGCGCGGCGTTGATGGCTACGGCTCCGAATTGAAATGCATAGCCGACCGCATAGTAGGCCAGGAAGGCGAAGACATAGGCGGCGAAATTCAGCATCATGAGGTGCGCGGCATTTTTCTTGCGTACCAGGCCGCAGGTTAGCAGGGCAAAGCCGGCCTGCATGAACAGGACCAGGTAGCCAGTGTTGAGGGTCCAGGCGAAGTTGGTGGCTACACGGACGTGGCCTACGCTATCGGCTAGCTTTATGGCCAGCGGTTCTTTGCCGGCCTGGGCTTGGTAGTCGTCGAAGGCCTTTTTGTTGGCGGCGTAATCGGGTGCGCTCTTGTCGGTTGGCTCTGGGACCACAAACGAATTGCCGGCGGCGTCGACCGCCGTCGTTTTATCGCCGGTGGCGATGCCGGAGGGATCGGGCTTGGGTTCGTCGGCGAAGCAGGGGGCCGAGAGTGCGGCGAAGAATCCGGCGAGTAAGAGAGTCGCGGCGTATTGTCTAATGGAACGTGTTTTTGTGGAACATGGCTTGGTCAACGACAGGCGCGAAGAGTACCTGCCGGCTCGTTTTGTCATTTCCAGATTGCTCCTGTTCGTAACGGGTAAAGAATCGCGATAAGCGCGGGCACGGACTGAGGGGGAAAGTGAACCGACCCCGACGAGCGCTTGAGCGTTCAAATCGCAGTCCTCTCCCTGATCCGCAGAACGATAAAGGCAGGGGTCTGGGGAGTCCAATTCATATTTCTTATGGGTGGTATCAGAGAGGGAGATGGAGGGCAACTGGGTCGAGATGATTCGGCGGTATTCCCCACCGCTGAAGCGCTGGGCTGTTGTCGGTTGGTCCTAGGGGCGATTCTTTTGTCGAAACGATTCGGTCTAGCTGGCCTGCATGATGGAGGAAGAGGCAAGTAATCCGGCGGCGAGTTCGAGGTCGTGGAGGTCTTCGCGGCTGAAGTCTCGGGTGAAGCGCGGGTCTAAGCCTTTGCGCGAGACTTGGACTACTCCCAGCACCGCGGATTCTTGATCGAGGATCGGCACCGACATGAGCTTTTGAATGGGCGGCGGCGGCTCGGGGATTTCGTCTTCGGCGCGGATGGGCTTGATGGTTTCGAAGATGCTGGCGTGCTTTACGCGGGCGAAGTTGTTGAAGATTTCGGCCTTCTTGCTCAGGGCGGTGTGAGCGGCTACGGCTTTGCTGGAGATAGGAATCGCTCCCGTGGTGCGCAGGTGCTCGGGGAAAATAAATTTGAGCAGTCCGCCTTCGAGGCGCAGCAGGGCTACTTCGGCGTTCTGCACGCCGAAAATTTTTGCCAGCACGATGCTGACGTCGAGCGGCGTCACGCCGTGGCCGAGCACGGAGCCTAGCGGGAGAAGGTTCTCGGGGAGAATGAGTTCTTCTTCTTTGTCCAAGGTGGACGCGTCTTCGGGATTATGGTTCATAGGGCGCGCGATCAGTTCATCCAGCCGATCAAGTCTCCGCACTTGGAACGCCACACGGGACTTGTAGGAACATCCTACAAGAGCTTTGGATTCAGCCAAGTAGCGTAGGATCATGTACTTCCGGGAAGGCTGAGGTTTGACCGGAGAGCCGGAAATGCGCACTGGGAGTGACAATTTCTGTCAGGCGAGCGGGGCGGTGCGGCGCCGGCGTCCCGGCGGCTGTCTGGCGGGCGTCGCGTCCGCCGCGCCGGGGGTGAGGAGCCCCCGAGCCAGCCGGCAAGGATGCCGGCGCTGCTGGTTCAGTAAGCGAATTTTACCGGCTACGGCTTCCCTTTCGGGCGGTAAAGTCATTACACTGCCCTTCTATGAGTGTTCCGCCGCAACCTAACCTTAAGCTGACCAATGCACCGGAGTATCGGGAGAATTACGCCAACAGCGTGCAGATGCGGGTGAATGTCTGGGATTTCTTCTTGGCCTTCGGCACCCTGCAGCAGCAGAGCGAAACCCAGGTGGAGATTCGCAACTTTCAGGGCATCTACTTGAGCCCGCAGCAGGCTAAGGCGTTGCTGGGACTGCTGCAGCAGAATGTCTCCGGCTACGAGAGCGCGTTCGGCGAGATCAAGCTGGATCCTCGGATGACGCAGTCCGGGCCGGTGCATTAGGGTGGACTTCGGCTTCCGGCCTCCCGGTGTCGGGCTTCGAGCTTCGGACGATGGTTTGACTTCATCGGCGGCGGCTGACGGCTGAGGCCGGGATCCTGACTTCTCTTACGGGGAAAATTCTGAGAACTCCGCCGAGTGATCGTAGTCGTCGAAGGCGATATTCGGACGACTATCCGGCTCTTGTTTTTGCTTCCATCTTCATCCTTATTTTTCTGCTGCATCTTCCGCTATTGCGCCTGCCTTATTACTGGGATGAAGCCGGGTATTACGTCCCTGCGGCGCGCGACATTTTGCTGCATGGGAGTTTGATTCCTCGAACTACGGTTTCGAATGCGCACCCTCCGCTGGTTCTGGCCTGGATTGCGCTGTGGTGGAAAGTCGTGGGCGATGCGCCTGTGGTGACCCGAACGGCGATGCTGGTCGCTGCTGCCTTTGCGCTCCTGGGGGTGTTTCGGCTGGCGGAGCGCGTTGCGAACACGCAGGTGGCGATTGCGTCTACGCTGTGCACGGCCGTGTATCCGGTTTTCTTTGCGCAGAGCTCGCTGGCGCAGGTGGATTTGTGCGCCGCGGGACTGACGTTTTGGGCGCTCTCCAGTTATGTTGCCGACGACGTGGTGGGGGCAGCGATTTGGTTTTCTCTGGCGGCTTTGGCCAAGGAGACGGCGATTCTCGCGCCTGCGGCGCTGGCGGGGTGGGAGATGGTCGGGTGGTTTGCATGTAAGAGTTCGTGGAGTAAGTTTTGGGTGGGCGACGGGGCAACCTTCGGAGTTGAGAATTCGTGCGGTCCCTCCGGGACTTCCTCTTCTACTTCCCTCTTACCCGGCACTGCCGGGCCGGGCTTTCCAATTCCGCCCCTTCGGGGCTGGAGCTTGCCAGCTGTAATGCGCCGCTTCGCCCAGTATCTTGCCCCAGCCGTGGTGCTTGCTGGCTGGTATGTATTCCACTATTCGCGCACGGGATACGTTTTTGGCAATCCGGAATTCTTTCGCTACAACGTGGCTGCGACTCTGAGCCTTACGCGATTTTTGCTGGCGCTCGTGATGCGAGTCTGGCAGGTCCTAGGTTACCTGCATTTGTGGGCTTTGACTTTGCCGACGGTGATTGCGATGTGGCTGCTGGCTCCGCAGCGGGCTTTGGTTGTGGGGCACTTGGCTGGCGCGGACCAAAGAGGTCGAGCTGCGCTCGACCGGACCGCCGGGGGCGGCGATCCCCACACAGGTGTCTTGGCGGAGAGCACTCGCGCCGGCGATTCTCATCTTGAACGGCCCCGGATTTGCATTCCGGTGCAGATCATCTTCGAGGTCGTCGTATTCGCTTACGTCGTGGCCATGGCCTTGATCGGCGGCGCGGTACTGGCTCGGTATATGCTTCCGGCGGTTCCGCTGGTCATCATTCTTTGTGTGTCGACTTTTTGGCGGAGGATGCGATTTTGGCGAAGCGCAATTGGCTTTGCGGCGATGGCTCTGATCGCGGGCTGGTTCTGGAATCCGCACTACGGATTTTCGCCAGAGGACAACCTTGCTTATCGCGATTACGTTGAAATGCACGAAGATGGCGAGCGCTTTCTGGAGGCGCGCTATCCCATGGCTCGGGTGTTGACGGCCTGGCCGGGTTCGGATGAGTTGACGCGTCCGTGGCTGGGTTACGTTACGCGGCCGATGCGGGTGGTTCGGATTGAGAACTTCTCTTTGGAGGAAGTGCTGTCGGCGGCAGAGTTGAGGTCGAATGATGGGGCGCAATATGACGTCGCCTTGATCTTCTCTACGAAGTACGAGACCGGGCCGGCGATTTGGGATCGCTGGCCCTGGTGGCCCGCACTGAAGGCTCGTTTTTTCGGATTTCATCGCGATTTGCCTCCTGCCGCCGCGGCGCAGATTCTTGGCGGCCGCAAGGTTTTTTCCGAAGAACGCGCGGGGCAGTGGATTGCGGTGATTGAGATAGATCACGACTCCACCGAGAATGCTGAGGCCGTTTTCATGGCTCGCCGCACGAGTTTCCGCAGGGGACACGAAGAAGGCCGCTAAGTTCCCCAGGAACCGCGCAAGAGTTTTGCGGGAGTTTCATACCTCTTTTCGTCCTCCGGAGTCGAATGCACCTGCGGAATGAGGAGGTCTTGTCAAAAACTTGTAAAACGTGTGTCATTTCTAACCTGGGAAAGCCGCTTCTGGCGCGGCTTTTGTCGGGAGTTTTTAGGCGCGGAGTTGGCAGAGAATTGTCGCGGAGTTTCGCGGAGAGGAGCGGCAACCTCTGTCAATTTTGCTTTTGCATGATGTGACAGGAGTGGGTTTTGATCACCAGCCAAACTTTTTGAGCCGACATTAAATTTAGTGCGTCTCTTGCGGCCAGCGTGACGTGCACTTCCATTTCGACTCCGCAATGCACCTGGACGGAAACGATCCGGTCGCACTGTTCTAGAGAGACGATGCGCCCGGGAACAATATTGCGCGCACTCAGTCCAGTCGGAGCGGTAATGGCGAGTAGGATGTCCCCGGCGCGGATGCCGACGCGCAGCCGCGATCCTGCTTCGGCGCGGACTAACGGCGTCTCGAGTTCCAGAGTTCCGGAGTTTTGTCCTTCGAGCCTACACCTGCTGGTGCCGCGATCCGGGTGCAACGATAACACGATCGCATCGAAGATGTTTTCAAAGCCGGCTAATTGCGCGATGGTCTCCTGCACCGGAGCGCGCAGAACTTCATGGGGCGTGCCTTGGGCGATGATGCGGCCCTGATCCATGACTATTACGCGTTCGCCCAACGCCAACACTTCTTCGCGGCTGTGGGTGACGTAGAGAATCGGGATGCCATGCGCCTGGTTCCAGCGGCGGAGGTCGGCTAGGATGGTGGATTTGGTGGGTGCGTCCAACGCGGCGAGCGGTTCGTCGAGCAGGAGCAGGCAGGGATCGGTGACCAGGGCTCTCGCCAGGGCCACGCGCTGGCGCTCTCCGCCGGAGATTTGAGCGGGGCGCCGGTGACGCAGGTGATCGATGCGAAAGGCCTCGAGCATGGTTACGGCGCGTTGTTTTCTCGCTGGGCGCGGGAGATGAGCCAGGCCATATTCGGTGTTCTGCTCCACGGTCAGGTTGGGAAACAGGGCGAGATCCTGAAAGACGTATCCTACGCCGCGTTTTGGCACCTGCAGGTCGAGGCCAGCTTTGCCTTTGGAGGCGTTCCTGTCGAAGAACAGTCGCTCTGCAACTGCGATTCGCCCGGAGTCGGGTAGTGTTAGTCCTGCGATGCAATCCAGCAGCGTGGTTTTTCCGGAGCCGGAGGGACCGAAAAGAATGGTGAATCCTGGCGCGGCGGTGAAATCGACGTCGAGGGTAAAGTCGCGCTCCCTGGCGGGAAAGCTCTTGCGAATCCGCGCGCTCAAACTTGAGTGGGCTGAGTTTTGTGCTTCGGGAGTCGGCATCGAGTCCGATGTTTCAGCTCAGGATACTCTCTTTGCCGCTTTGCTAGATAGAAGAAGGTCAAAAGCTTTTTAGCGCGGAGGGCGCTGAGGAGTTATTCGCGCAGGCTGCGGAGAAATCTGGGTTTCACGCTCCCTCGACATGGCTTACTCGATCGGAGTCAGCGTCCATGGTCGGCGATTCTGGGTTCTGCGGTTCAGGCCATACACCAACGCCAGCACGGCGAAGCAGAACAGAAGCAGCAGCAACGCCATAGCATTGGCACCGGCGTAGTTCGAGGCCTGCACCTGATCGTAAATGTCGATGGAGACCGTGCGCGTTACGCCGGGAATGTTGCCGCCGATCATGAGCACGACTCCAAACTCTCCCATGGTGTGAGCGAAGGCCAGCGCGACGCCTGTGACCAGGCCGGGCAGGGAGAGTGGGCCTATCACGCGAAAAAACGTTCGCGCGGGTGAAGCGCCCAAGATTGCCGAGGCCGCCAGCAGACGACGATCCACGGCAGAGAACGATGCTGCGAAGGGCTGCACGGCGAAGGGCAGGCTGTAGAGGATGGAGCCGATTACCAGGCCGGTGAAGGTGAACGCCAGGGTGTGGCCGGTGAGCGCTTGCCACCCGCGGCCGAGCGGACTGCGGGAGCCTAGAGCTACTAAGACATAAAAACCCAGCACGGTTGGAGGAAGCACGATCGGCAGCGCCACCACAGCTTCTACAAGAAACTTCCAGCGCCGACGCGAGAAGGCGATCCAGTAGGCTAGCGGGAGTCCGACTGCAAACAAAATCGCCGAGACCAGCAGCGCCAGTTCTACGGTGAGCTCGAAGGCTTGCCAATGGATGGACATGGGTCTGGCTACTTATTTTCCTCGGGCAGGCTGAAGCCATAACGCCTTAACTCGGCGGCAACTTCTTCGCTCTTTATGTATGCGAGGAATGCGGCGGCGTCTTCTTGGTGCGGCGAATGCGAAAGCAGCACGACTCCCTGGTCCAGCGGCGGATAGGCGTCGGAGGGGACGATCCAATATTTTCCTTGGCTCTGCATCGAAGGGGCGATGGCATGCGCCAGAGCGACGAAGCCGGCCTGGGCGTTGCCGGATTCGACGAACTGGGCGGCTTGAGAAACGTTTTCTCCCAGCACCAGGCGGTCGGCGATTCTTTCATACATTCGGTAATGCTTGAGGGCAGCTTCGGCAGCGCGTCCATAGGGTGCGTGCTGCGGATTCGCGATAGAAATTTTCTTTACCGAGGGATCGAGGAGTACATCGATGCCTTTGTGCTCGACGTCGAGCGGCGAGTCTTTTGGCACCCACAGGACCAGGCGTCCTACGGCGTAGAGATACAAGCTTGCGCTCTCGGCGTGGCCGTCTTTAATCAGTTGGCGGGGGTAATCCATATCGGCGGAGAAGAAGACGTCGAAGGGCGCGCCGTTCTGAATCTGCTGGGTGAGCGCGCCGGAGGCTCCGAAGGAGACTTTCACCGAGACGCCCGTGCGCTTCTCAAACTTGGCGGCAACCTCCGGCAGGGCGGAGCTTAGGTCCGCGGCGGCGGCCACGTTGATGGAGCGGTCGGCGGCCGGCGCGGGCGCGGTCCATATGGCTAGAGCTAAAACGATAAGCAAACTCGAAATCAAGAATCGCATCGGCGTAGTGAAGCTTTCTGATGTCATTGCCAGCGTTGGCCTTCCGCAAAGGCCACCCGCGGGCGCGAAAGCTCGGGTCTTTTCGGCAAGGTGACGGCCTGAAGTCGTGCCCTTCCCGAACTCTTGCCCGAAGCCAGGGTTTCTCGGCGGACAGCGCTAAAAGCGAAGGCGCTTACGCATTGTACAAGGCGGCCTCTGACCTTGCCCTTTCTAGTTCCCGATAGGGCTTTCACAGCGTTTTAGGACGCTTTTTATTTTGACCACACTCTCCTGGACTTCGATACTGGCCCTATCTTCTGGCCTCTGTGAATCTTGCCGGTATACCGCCGTGTCCTTCCCGTTTTCCAGTCATCCGGCGGCACCGGTGAGGTTGGTTGTGCAACCCTGGAGCTTCGGTCGATCGGGTGAAGAGCCGGTGGATGCCCCTCGCGGAAGTCGATTTCATTTCGGCGCCGACCCGGGCTTTCGCCTGCCGCTCTTCGGGCTGTGAGCTGCTGAAGGCGGCGTCCGAGTTATGGGACAGACTCCTCTGCTACTCTGTTTGCGAACCACGCGGTTTGCGCGCAGTCATGCCTGATTCTCGTTACGACGTCATCATCGTGGGCGGAGGCATTGTGGGCCTCGCTGTGGCGCTCGAGATTACCCGGCGCCTGCCCCGGCTCCGGCTGCTGTTGCTGGAGAAAGAAGTTGGCGTGGCCCGCCACCAGAGCGGACACAACAGCGGCGTGATTCATTCCGGCATTTACTACAAGCCGGGGTCTTTGAAGGCGAAGCTGTGTGTTGAGGGGGCGCGGGCCATGGTCGAATTCTGCCGCGAGCACCGCATTCCTAATCTCGTTTGCGGCAAAGTGATTGTCGCCACCTACGAGAAAGAACTCGCGGGCCTCGAGGAGTTGAGGCGGCGCGGCGAGAGCAACGGACTTACTGGAGTGCGGGTGATCGGGGCGGAGGAGTTGCGGGAAATCGAGCCGCATGCCCGCGGTTTGCGGGCGCTGGTGGTGCCCTCCACGGGGATCACGGATTACGCTGCGGTTTGCCGGAAGTATGCGGGGCTGGTTTCTGCGCAGGGCGGGACGATTCTCACTTCGACCGCGGTGACCGGAATAAAGCGCGGCGCGGATCAAATTGTGGTGGAGGTTGCCGCAGCGGCTGAAGAGGATGCGGAAAAGGTCGAACCACGCACCTCAGCGGCTGAAGCCATCGCTGAAGCTGACGGGTTGGACGCAGCGCGGAAGCGCTGCTCCACCCAAACCCGCGGCTTTTCAGGGTCCTCCAAAGCCGGCGACGGGAGTTTTTCGGCCGCGTTTCTGATTAACTGCGCCGGACTTTTCAGTGACCGGGTGTGCCGCATGGCTGGGGACGATCCGCAGGTGATGATCGTTCCCTTTCGCGGCGAGTATTACGATTTAATTCCGGCGCGGGCTGGGCTGGTGCGGGCTCTGATTTATCCGGTGCCCGATCCGCGCTTTCCGTTTCTCGGAGTGCATTTCACGCGGCGCGTTGGTGGCCGCGTGGATGCTGGTCCCAACGCCGTCCTGGCCTTACGAAGGGAAGGCTATCGGCGGAGCGACTTCAGCCTGCGGGATTTGGCGTCCTCCACGGCGTTCCTGGGATTCTGGCGCATGGCAGCGAAACACTGGCGGAGTGGGCTGGAAGAATTTCAGCGGTCGTTTTCTAAGGGTGCGTTCGTGCGCGCGTTGCAGCGTCTGGTGCCTGAGGTTTGCCCTGAAGATTTGGTTCCCGGCGGCTCTGGCGTGCGGGCGCAGGCGCTGCGGCGCGATGGCACGCTGGTGGATGATTTTCAGATTGTGCCTTCGCGCCGGATGTTGCACGTTTTGAATGTGCCTTCACCGGCGGCGACGGCTTCGCTGGTGATCGGGCGCACGATCGTGAACATGGCGGAAGAGGAATTGGGATTGGGGAAAGGGTGAGGCGAGAAGTGTTGCAGCGCCTACAGGCGTCATCGACAGAAGAAAAGGCAGGTATGCCTGAAGGCATACCCCGATACCATCACGGCCTTGTTAACCGCGCGTACGGCGGGCTAACTCTCTTACGGGTTCGACGGGGGTGGGGGCCATTTTGCTGCCGGCCTTGGCCGAGCGGCTGAGAAGTTGTGCTTCGGGAGCGCCGACTTCAGGTTCGTCGGAAGAAGAAAACCCCACCATGGCTTTACGCAGGCGGAAAACGTAGAGAACGACTTCGACGCGGCTGGAAACGCCGAGCTTGTCGAAGATGCGGAAGAGATAATTCTTTACCGTGTGTTCGGTGAGCTTCAGCGCAGTGGCGATTTCGCGATTGGATAAGCCCTCGGCCACGCAGCGCACGACATCCTGCTCGCGCTTGGAGAGCAGAGCCTGGCCGCCGGCATCTACCAGACGTACCGGCTCCGATTCGCGCAGAGCCTCGATCACGTAACGCAACTCGGCGCTGTTGGCCCAGACCTGGCCGTGATGGACGCTGCTGATGCATTTGGCCAGGGCCGCCGAGGATTCGGTGCGGGAGAAAACTCCGCGGGCGCCGCAACGAAAGGCTTCCACCACCGCGGAAGCATTCGAGGTGTCCATCAAGAGAATGACTCGCGTCTCGGGATGCCCGGCACAGAGCTGGCGCGTCACATCAAAGCCTTGGGTAGCGGAATCTTCGAGCAGCGAACTCATGAGCACAACGTGCGGGCGTTGTTCGGCCACAGCCGAGAGGATCGCTGGGGACTTGGGCTCGACGCCGGTGACGTGGAATTGCTCATCCTGGGCGAGGGCCTGCGCGAGCAACTGGCTGCCCATTCGAGTGCTATCCGCGGCGAGGACCCGGATTCTCTCCAATTTCTGCGGAGCCGGAATCACGTGTTGAGCCATCTCGAATCTCCTCTTTCGTCATTTACAACGCGAGCCAACCTGCCCCGTTACGCGGACTGCGACGGCTTACTCTTCCTTGGCAAGAACCCTGGGGGATTTCGAGCTGGCACGTACTGCGATGAATTGGACTGAATCTCGATACCGCGCAAAATCTCTGCCCCGTGCACAAAAATCAAAGCACAACGCTCAAAAAAACGAGCCTGGAGAACACCGCTTTAGGGACTTTAGTCTCAACCGCTCAAACAGTAAATGGCACCTGAGTGCCATGCCTGAAAGGACCTTGGTAACCCTGGGCCAATGGCTCGAATGCCGCGGCTGTGGCCGATTTCGGCGCATAAATACCCCCGGTTAAAACGGTCAAAAGGGTTTGCTTGGGAAGAAACGGAAGTGCACTCAGGCCTCGAAAACATTGCGGGCTCAGAGCCTTATCGGCGTATCCTGCGGTTGCTACATAGGCGTGGGTCATCGGCTCTTGCGGTTACTAAAGAGCCGATACCAAGCGGAGTAGAAGGTCTCCTTGACATGGGAGACAATCAAAGGTCATAGTGAGGGAACACGAAGCGTGCGCAGGTTTTCCCCCGCGATCAGTTAGCCGATACACCATTTTTTCGACACCCCCCATCTACTAAGAAGTCCTAAAAGGAGCAAGCACATTGGTTCTTACGAAACCTGATTTTGACGTTGCCATTATTGGCGGTGGACCCGCGGGCGGGTCTATGGGCGCCTACCTTGCGAAAGCGGGAGTAAGCTGCGTGGTGTTCGAGCGTGAACTTTTTCCCCGGCCGCACGTGGGCGAGTCGCTGGTGCCTTCGGCCATGCGCGTTTTTCGCGATCTGGATTTCATCGGCCAGATGGAGCAGGCCAAGTTCCCGCACAAGTTTGGCGCGGCCTGGACTGCCGAAGATCAGGGCGCGTACGAGATGAACTTCCAGGGCGGATTCAAGGATAAGGATAAGGATCACGACCAGATCAATCCGGAATCGCACGTCGAAATCCGCTTCAACGAGCGCGCGCAGGAAGGCGTCGACCGCGAGTACACCTATCACGTCGACCGCAGCAAATTTGACTTAATGCTCTTGCAGCATGCCAACAAGCTGGGCGCGGCCGTGTATGAAGGCGTGAAGGTGAAGGACGTGGACTTCGGGCCCAAAGAGCCGATCGTGCGCTTCAACATGGGCTCCAAGGAAATGGGCGTGAGCGCCAAGATGGTGATCGATTGCAGCGGGCGCAATACTTTCCTGGGCAATCAGATGAAGCTGAAGATCAAAGACCCGGTCTTCGATCAGTATGCGATTCACACCTGGTTCGATGGTTACGATCGCCGGGCGTTTGCCAAGAAGGATGCGCAGCTGGACTTTATTTTCATTCACTTTTTGCCGATCTCGAATACCTGGATCTGGCAGATTCCGATTACCGATTCCGTGACCAGCATCGGCGTAGTCACGCAGAAGAAAAACTTCGCCAAGTCGCGGCAGGATCGCGAGCAGTTTTTCTGGGAGGCGGTGGGCACGCGTCCGCTGCTGCGCGAGAAACTGAAGCAAGCCGATCAGATGCATGCTTTCAAAGACGAAGGCGACTACAGCTATGCCATGAAGCAACTGTGCGGCGACCGCTTTATGCTGGTCGGCGATGCGGGACGTTTTGTCGATCCGATCTTCTCGACCGGAGTCAGCATCGCGCTGAACAGCTCGCGCTTCGCGCACACCAACGTGCTGCGCTCGCTCGAGAAGAATGACTTCACGCGCGAGAGCTTTTCGGATTACGAAACCAAACTGCGCCTCGGAACCAAGAACTGGTACGAGTTCATTTCGGTTTACTACCGGCTGAACGTGTTGTTCACCTACTTTGTGGGCGACCCGCGCTACCGGCTGGATGTGTTGAAGCTGCTGCAGGGTGACGTCTACGACGATGCCGCCCCTCCGGTGCTCGAAAAGATGAAGAGCATGGTCTCGCAAGTCGAGCAGAACCCCAAGCATCCGTGGCACAAGCTGCTCGGCGACATGACCGTGGACGCGTTTAAGCAGGTCAGCCAATAATCGCATTGCAAAAGTTCGAGAAGTTCCCAGGAGGAAGCGTTGGTTATTACGAAGCCAGATTTTGACGTCGCTATTATTGGTGGAGGCCCGGCCGGATCTTCCATGGCCGCTTACCTGGCCAAGGCCGGAGTAAGTTGCGTGGTCTTTGAGCGCGAGTTGTTCCCGCGCCCGCACGTGGGCGAGTCGCTCGTTCCATCCTCCACCCGAGTGTTCAAGGATCTCGATTTCCTGCCGCAGATGGAAGCCGCCAAGTTTCCTCATAAGTACGGCGCGGTGTGGACCACGGACGACAAGAAAACTCCTTACGTTCACGATCTCGAGGGCCTGGCGCCGGATTGCAACGTCGACATTCGCTTCGACGAGCGCCAGCAGGCAGGCGTGGACAAGAACCACACCTACCACGTGGATCGCGGCAAGTTTGACCTGTTGCTGCTGCAGCACGCGCACAAGCTGGGCGCGTCGGTTTATGACGGCATCAAGGTCAACGCAGTCGACTTCGGGCCGAAGGAGCCGATCGTGCGCTTCAACATGGGGCCGAAGGAGATGAGCGTCAGCGCTAGAATGGTGGTCGACGCCAGCGGACGCAATACTTTCCTGGGCAATCAGATGAAGCTGAAGGTGCAGGACACGGTTTTCGATCAGTACGCGATTCATAGCTGGTTCGATAGCTACGACCGTAAAGTGTTCGCCAAGCGCGATACGAATCTCGACTACATTTACATTCACTTCCTGCCGATTTCGAACACCTGGATCTGGCAGATTCCGATCTCTGACGACGTCACCAGCATCGGCGTCGTGACGCAGAAGAAGAACTTCGCCAAGTCTCGGGAAGATCGCGAGAAGTTTTTCTGGAGTTCGGTGGGCACGCGTCCCATGATTGAAGAGACGCTGCGCAAGGCGAATCGTATTCGTCCTTTCAAAGATGAGGGCGACTACAGCTACGCCATGAAGCAACTCTGCGGGGATCGCTTCCTGATGGTTGGCGACGCCGGGCGCTTCGTCGATCCCATCTTCTCTACGGGTGTGAGCATCGCCTTGAACAGCTCGCGCTTCGCGCACAAGGACGTCCTGGGCGCGCTCGAGAAGAACGATTTCTCGCGGGAGAGTTTCTCCACTTTCGAGAATACCCTGAAGCTGGGCACGAAGAACTGGTACGACTTCATCACCGTCTACTACCGGCTGAACGTTCTGTTCACTTACTTCATCAACGATCACCGATATCGCCTGGACGTTTTGAAGCTTCTGCAGGGCGATGTTTACGACGACGCTACTCCTCCGGTATTGGAGAAGATGCGTAAAATGGTGACCGAGGTCGAGCAAAACGAGAAGCACCCCTGGCACAAATTGCTGGGCGATCTGACGGCGAATGCGTTCAGTCCGAACGCTTAACAGTTAGACCAGGCCGGGGGAGTTTCTGGAGCTCGCTGTTTCGGCCCCGGCTTAAGCTTTCGCTTGCGCACTTCCATTTTTTGCGCAGTGCTCATTGAGCATCGTAACGGCGGTTGGAAAATTTCCACTCTCCCCGCAAGAGGCCCAATGTCTAAGACCAACAGAAACTTTGTGATTGCGTATTTTCTGCTGGTGGGCCTGCCTATCCTGGGGCTGGTCGGAGTCTTAAAGAGCGGGCGCAACCTGACCGCTCCCATCTCTGTAGACGGCGTTTGGCAATTGCAGGCTGATCCCGCTCAGCTCGCGGCTTCGCCTTGCGGCCAGGCGCTCGCCTCCCGTTCGGATGCGACGACGTTCGCCATTTCGCAATCGGGCAAAACTTTCTTGTTGGGCTTCGGCTCGGTGAATCCAAGCAACGGATCGAGATCGGTGGCCTCGGGAACGATCGATGGCACTCGGTTGCGGGCCTCACTCCCTGCCAACAGCATTGCTTCAGCGCCCGATGGCGGCTGCGGGCAAGGACGCGAGCTCACGCTCGCCGCTACAGTCAACCCGAAGACCGATCCCCGTTCGTTGGCAGGAACTTTCTCGATTCCCGATTGTCCATCTTGCGCTTCGATTGAGTTCCACGCCGTTCGTCTGGCGGCGTCCTCGAAGAAGGGGCCGCTCTGATGCCCGATCTCTTCAAATTAGTTCTACAGATTTCGGTGATCCTGGCACTGTGCCGCGTCGTGGGCGGTATCTTCCGCAAACTCGGACAGCCTCGAGTGGTGGGTGAGATGTTCGCCGGCATTCTGCTGGGGCCTTCGTTGCTGGGCTGGATCGCGCCGGGTATTTCCTCGTATCTATTTCCTTCGAGCAGTCTCGGATTTCTGAACGCGCTGAGTCAGATCGGCGTCGTGGTCTTCATGTTCCTTGTAGGTCTGGGAATTAATCCCAGGGAGTTGAAGAACCACGGACATGCCGCCGTGCTCACCAGCCACGTCAGCATCACGGCGCCCTTTGTCCTGGCGGCTTTTCTCTCGCTCTATCTTTATCCCAAGCTCTCCGATGACAGCGTAGCCTTCACCAGCTTCGCGTTGTTCATGGGATCGGCGATGAGCGTCACCGCGTTCCCGGTGCTGGCGCGCATTCTGATCGAGCGCGGATTGCTGCAAAGCCGGCTGGGAACGGTCGCTATCGCCTCGGCCGCCGTGGACGACGTAACCGGCTGGTGCATTCTCGCTTACATCGTCGTGCTGACGCGCGCCGCGCACAGCGGCACGTCGATTTGGATGACGATCGGCGGCATTCTGGTGTTCGCCGCTTTCATGATTTACGCCGTGCGCCCGCTGCTACGAAGACTCGAAATCTCCTACCGCGACCGCGGCCAACTCAGCGAAAACGCGTTGGCGCTGATGCTGTTGCTGGTGCTGGGTTCAGCGCTGTGCACGGAGTGGCTCGGACTGCACCTGCTGTTCGGCGCGTTCATGATGGGCGCGATCATGCCCAAGGAGCGAACCTTCGTCCGCTATGTTCTCGACCGCTTCGAAACCATCACCGTCACCTTGCTGCTGCCGCTGTTCTTTGCCTTCACCGGGCTACGCACCAACATTGGCCTGGTGAAAGGTCCGGAGATGTGGATGTATTGCGGATTGATCGTGCTGGTGGCAACCGTGGGCAAGCTCGGCGGTTCGACGCTGGCTTCCTGGCTGACCGGCATGCCCGGGCGCGAAGCCGCGGGCCTGGGCACGCTCATGAACACGCGCGGCCTGATGGAGTTGGTAATTTTGGATATTGGCCTAGACATCAAAGTCATTTCGCCCGCCTTGTTCTCCATGATGGTGATCATGGCTCTGGTCACAACTTTCATGGCCACGCCGCTGCTGGATTGGATTTGCCCGGACCGCATTTTGCGCGAGGAGTCCGCCAAGGCTGCAGCGCAAGAGCCGCCGGCCCGCGCCATGGTCCCGGCGGCGGAAACAATTTCCGCTTAAAGTTCGCGAATGAGGGCAGGGGAGCGGGATTTGATAGACTCCTCCTGTTCGGCACTCGGGCGTTAATGCAACCCAAGCAGGAGCATACCTTGGTCGTTCTAGTGGTGGGAGGTGCGGGATACGTAGGAAGCCACGCCGCGCGCGTGTTGCGGCGCCACGGCCACGAGGCTTTGATTTACGATAACTTTTCCACCGGCCACGCGCGGCTGGCCGCCGGATTTGAGCTGATCCCCGGAGACCTCGCGGACACGCAAAAAGTAAGCGCCGCTCTCCGGCGAGTGGACGCCGTGATGCACTTCGCGGCCTACGCTTATGTGGGCGAGTCGGTGGAGAATCCGCGAAAGTATTTTCAAAACAATGTGGAAGCGGCTTTGGCGCTGTTGAATACCTGCATCGACTGCGGCGTGCGCAAGTTTATTTTTTCTTCAACCTGCGCGGTGTATGGCGTTCCGCGGAAAGTTCCCATCACCGAAGATAATCCGCGAGTGCCCATCAATCCTTATGGAGTCACCAAGCTTTTTTTTGAAAACGCGCTGGAAGCCTACGACCGCGCTTACGGTTTGCGCTTTGCCAGCCTGCGTTATTTCAACGCCGCCGGAGCGGATGAGTCGGGCGAGATCGGCGAACTGCATCAGCCTGAAACTCATCTGATTCCTTTGGCTCTGGAGGCCGCGGTGGGCGACCGCCCGGAGCTGGATATTTTCGGCGACGATTATCCCACTCCCGATGGCACTTGCCTGCGGGATTACGTTCACGTCAACGACCTGGCGGAGGCGCACGTTGCCGCGCTGCATTACCTCGAAAGGAATTCCCAATCGTTGGCCGTGAACCTGGGTAGCGGAACCGGAACGTCGGTGAAAGAGATTCTGGATGCGGTCGAGAAGGTGAGCGGCCAGCGGGTTCCGCGGCGCATCGTGCCCCGGCGGCCGGGCGACCCTCCGGCGTTGGTGGCCGATCCGAGCAAAGCTGAGTCGGTGCTGCACTGGAAGACCCAGCGCTCGCTCGAACAGATCGTTGCGACGGCCTGGAAATGGAAGCAGAACCAGTTCGCAAAGTGAAAGAGCGGGGAGCGAATCATGAGTGTGGATCTGTCGGGCAAGCGGGTGGCGGTCCTAGGCGCCGGCAAAATGGGCGGGATACTGCTCAAGGCGCTGCTCGATAAGAAACTGTTGCGTCCGGAATTGACCTGCGCCACCGTGGCTCACGAAGAGCGGGCCGAGAGCCTGAGTCAGAAATTAGGAATCGCGGTGGGCACCGACAACGTGGCGGCGGTTCGCCATGCCGACATTGTCCTCATCGGTCTGAAGCCGCAAATCGTGGAGGAAGTTGCCAGACAAGTGCAATCGGTCGCCACGGCCAAGCAACTTTTTATTTCCGTGGCGGCGTCGGTGCAGACCGGTTACATCGAGCGCGCGCTCGGCAAAGATGCGCCGGTGATCCGGGCTATGCCCAATACTCCTTGTTTGTTGGGAGTTGGAATCACCGCGATCTGCCGCGGCAAATTTGCCACCGCCGAACATCTGGAAATGGCCGGCGCACTTTTTGCGGTGGGAGGGCGCACGGTGGCGGTGGACGAAAAACACATGGATGCCGTCACCGCGCTCTCCGGCAGCGGCCCGGCTTACATTTACATTATTCTCGAGTCGCTGGCGGAAGCGGGGGTAAAGGTGGGATTGCCCCGCGATGTGGCTACGCTGCTGGCGGCGCAGACCACGCTGGGCGCGGCGACCGTGGTGCTCGAGACCGGCGACCACCCTGCGCTTCTGAAGGACGCCGTCACCACTCCCGCCGGCTGTACCATCGATGGCATCCTGGAACTCGAAGAGGGTAAACTACGGGTAACCCTGATCAAGGCCGTGGTCAAGGCCGCGCAGAGGGCGAAAGAACTTGCGCACGGCTAGGAGCATTGTAAATCGTCGGGAAAACGAATCACCCACGTTCCACTCACCGTCGAGCAAGCGGCTTGACTTGCCTACCAGCCCGACATAGCATTTGTTGGCAATCCTGAACCTGGTGCGCTGCGCGGCCGTAAAGTCGGCAAGGATCGCATGATCCAGTGGGAGCAGCGGCGCGCTTTGCGGCACAAGGCGTACACCAACTCCGGAGGATTCTCTGAAGATCGTACTGGTTCACAACACCTACCAGCAGGCCGGAGGAGAGGATGCGGTCTTTGAGCAGGAACGGGAGATGCTGGAACAGGCGGGCCACCGCGTGATTCCCTATTGCCGGAGCAACTGGGACGTGGACTCTTACAAGGGGCTGCGGCGAATCAGTCTGGCAAAAAGTACAATCTGGTCTTCGGAGTCTCGCCGCACTTTCCTGGAACTGATAAAGCGGGAAAAGCCCGACTTAGTCCACGTGCACAACACATTTGTGGTGATCTCTCCCTCGATCTACTCGGCGTGTTATGAAGCCAATGTACCCGTGGTACAGACGCTGCATAATTACCGGTTAATGTGTCCCGCGGGAACTTTGTTTCGCGCGGGAAAGGTTTGCGAAGAGTGCATGGAAAGCGGCTTGCTGCGGGGAGTAGAGCATGCCTGCTATCACGACTCTCATTCCGCGACTGCGATTGTAGCCCTGATGCTGGCCACTCATCGCGTGCGGGGCACCTGGACGCGCGAGATCGCGTGCTATATCGCGCTCAGTGAATTTGCCCGCGAGAAATTCGTGGAAGGCGGCCTGCCTCGGGAGAAGATATTCGTGAAGCCGAACTTCGTTTCTCCCGATCCCGGGGCGCGCACGGACATTGGAGAGTACGCGTTGTTCGTCGGCAGGCTTTCGCCGGAAAAAGGAGTCGGCACGATTGTGGCGGCGTGGAAGAAACTGCCTCGCTCCATTCCTCTCCTGATCATCGGCGCCGGCCCGGATCAGGAGCAATTGCAGGCGCAGGCTGCCCGCGACGGAATCGGCAATATCCAATTCAAAGGCCACATGCCGCGCCAGGAAACCTTGGCGGCGATCAATCATGCTCGGGTCATGGTGATTTCAAGCGAATGGTACGAAACTTTCTGCATGGCGATCGCGGAGTCGTACGCTTGCAGCACTCCGGTGATCTGCAGCCGAATGGGAGTGATGCAGGAGCTCGTCGCCGATGGCAGAACCGGCCTGCATTACACTCCGGCGGACCCCGCCGACCTGGCGCGCAAAGTGGAATGGGCCTGGACGCACGCCGATGAGTTGCGCGCCATGGGCAAGGAGGCCCGCCGAGAGTATGAGGCTAAGTACACGGCGGAGAAGAACTATCCGCTGCTGATGAATATCTATGAGCGGGCCAGGCAGGGAGTCTAACCATACTTTGCTTCCGCGTCGAACGCTTATAAAGAAGCGACCATTAAGAGAACCGATGAAATCGAATCGCTGGGTTGCCGCCATCGTCGCAGTATTTCTTGTGGTTACTTCCACGTCTTTTTTTGTTATGTCGGATTCGTCATCTGGACCAATCAAGTTGACTGCGCCGGCTGGACCGGTTCCCCGCGATTTTTTCGGACTCCACATCCATCGGGCGTTTGGTACGACTCCGTGGCCTCCCGTTCCTTTCGGGAGTTGGCGGCTGTGGGACGCGAAGGTTCACTGGCCGCAGGTGGAGATCAAGAGGAACGAATGGGAGTGGGATATTCTCGATCGCGAAGTCGAACTGGCGGAGAAGCATCACATCGACGTGCTGCTTCCGTTCGGCGAAACCCCCGAGTGGGCGGCCAGTGGCGGCCGATTTCGGACCGCGATCGTAGGAGACATCGCCGATCTGGACGATTGGCGAACCTTTATTCGCACCCAGGCGACGCGGTATAAAGGCAGGGTCCTTTACTACGAAATCTGGAACGAACCGAACTTGCCGCGGAACCGCGACATTGGTACGCCCGAGAGAATGTTGACCTTGGCGAGAGAAGCCTACATTACCTTGAAACAGGTCGACCCTAACATCAAAGTAATCTCCCCATCGCCGGTGAACGCCAATGGACTGGACTGGCTTGAAACTTATCTAAAACTGGGCGGCGGTAAGTACTGCGATATTATCGGCTACCATTTTTATACCTATCACCGGCCCGAGACCATGCTCCAACTTATTCTGCCGGCGAAGGAACTTATGCGGAAGTACGGCGTAGACGACAAGCCTCTCTGGAACACGGAGTCTGGATGGATCAAGAATCCACTGACGGATCGTATCGATTTGGTGGAGCAGGCTCCAGGATGGGCGGCGCGAGCCTACATCCTGAATTGGGCGGCCGGGGTAGGACGATTCTATTGGTATGCGTGGGACGACGACGGCCACGACAGCATCCCCTTTACCGAAGAGGATCAGGCTACGGCGACCCGCTCGGCCTATGCTTACGGAGAAGTGCAGAATTGGATGATCGGTTCGCGCATGGAGTCGTGCGAAAAGCAGGCGGACGAAAACTGGGTTTGCAAGCTAACCCGGGAGTCCGGGAATGCGGCTTGGATTTTATGGAATGAGCGGCACGCCGCTAAGTTCGATGTGCCCAAGTTATGGGGAGTGACCAGCCTGACCAAGCTCTCTGGAGCGAAATCTGACTGGAGCGGAACGACCATCGATATGAGTGAATTACCCGTGCTGATCGAGGCGCCGTTAGTTCGTCATTAGACTGGTTTGACAAACATACGAAACGACTCAGGGGCGCGGCTAAATGCCACGCCCCTGAGAATACCCTATCCAGCCGCGAGTTTTCTGCAACTCACTACGGCGTTCCGGTGCCCGACAGCGTAACCACTTGCGGGCTGCTAAAATCGGCGTCGTTGATGGTAAGAGTCCCAGGAACGCTTCCGGTCTGAGTGGGAGTGAAAGTAACTCCGATTCTGCACTTCCCACCGCCAACAATCGAAGAGCCGCAAATATTGGTCACCGAGTAATTCGAACTGGCGGTAATAGCCCCCACATTGACGGCATTGGTTCCGGAAATCTTGATCGTGACATACTGCGTCGCGCTCGTCGTGTTAATCGTCTGATTGCCGAAGTTCATCTTAAGCGGATTCACGCTGACTGCCGTGCCGGTGCCGGTGAGCCGCACGGCTTGCGGGCTGGCGGGATCGTTGTCGTTCACCACCAGGTTTCCGTATCGAACTCCCGAGGTTGTAGGAACGAATTTGACGCTGATGGTGCAAGAACCGGATGGGGCGAGACTAGTCCCGCAAGTGGTGGTGTCGGAAAAATCTCCAACCGTGCTGATGCTTGCGATTGCGAGCGGGGACGCGCCATTATTCGTCATGGTTACAGTCTGCGGCACTGAGGCAGATCCCACGAAGGTAGTAACCGAAAAAACCAGCCCCGGGTAAAGAGAATTCGAGATACTCACCTCACTGCCGGTTCCTTGAAGATTCACGACTTGAGGACTGGTGACATCTGTGTCAGTGATGGTGAGCGTTCCAGCCAAAGGGCCGGTTTGTACCGGGTCGAAGGTCACGTTGATGGTGCACTTAGCGCCTACCGCCAGCGTGGAGCACTTATTGGTTTGCGCAAAGTTCCCGCTGACGGCGATTTTCGATATCGAGATCGGAGCGGTGCGAACGTTGGTCAGCGTGAGTGCGTAGGGCAGGCTGGCGGTACCCACAGTCTGTCCCCCAAAGTAGATGTTCGAGGCCCCCTGGAGTGGGCATGTCTGCGGCTGCAAAATCAGAGGCGAAATCGGTGGCTGGCTAAAATTAAAGCTGTCGGTTGTGGAGTTGGCGTTGGCGTCGCGCAAGGTGAGCGCCGGCAAGTTGTAGCGATCTTCGATAAACTTTAAGACGGACGCAAATTCGTATTGGGTGTGAGAGATGTACCCGGCGCGCGCGTAAGGGGAGATGATGAGCAGAGGCACTCTGGGCCCAAGTCCGTAGACGTCCATGGGCGGCGGGGCGACATGGTCGTAGAAGCCGCCGAAGTCATCCCAGGTCAGGAAGACGGCCGCGGTGCTCCAGTCCGGCCCGTTCATCACGCTATTGATCTGCTGCACCGTCCAATTCTCACCCGCGCAACTGCTGGCCGGCGGGTGTTCGTTGGCCGGCCCGGTCACGAGCCAACTTACAGCCGGCAAATTTCCGCTGGCGGCGTCGGCCATGAATTGCGTGTCCGGAACCACGTGTTCCGTCCATAGCGACGTATTGCGAATGTGATTGATCTCGTCATAAGTGCTGTACACATACCCGTCTTGCCCCTCGCTCGGCGCGTAATACTTCCAGCTCAGACCTGCATTATCCAGGCTGTCGGCCACGGTCTGAAAATCGACGCATGGAAATATTTCGGAGATCACTCCATCGGTCTCATCCAGGGTCTGCAGCAGGAAATCCGGATTGGCGTCGCAACCCCAAGTATTGGATGACGGAGCTCCCTTCTTTTGCGTAATCATCCCACCCGCTTGTGCAGCAATGATGTAGAGATGATTTTCGAAGCTGTCGCCGTGCACGGAGGAGAACATATTGTCGGCCAGCACGAAGTTTTGTGCGTATTTGTAGTAATTGGGAATGTCACTGGGATAAAGCTGAGAGTAGGCCAAGTACTGTCCGTTGACGTCTCCGAGTGGAATCAAGTCGAAGCGATCCATCTTGCCGTTATCGACGGCGGTAAGTGCAGCATTCCATTCATGGTCGATATCTACGACTTCGTCTGGAGTGTGGCGTAAGGGAAGCACCTGGCCTGTGGACGTGGTTCCGCGGGTGGCGCCATTAGCTCCGGGATACAGCCCGAAGTAGTTATCGAAACTGCGATTCTCCTTGACGATGAAGATGATGTGTTGAATGACGGTGATGTCTTTCGGCTTGCTAGGCTTGGAAGGGCGATTGACTTGGGCTGAGGCGGCCTCGGTGAGGCCAACCAGGGCAAGCAGAATGGCAGTTACAACCGACGCCCGGTCGAGGGTCCGAAACGATTCTGGCTTTTGCTGGGATGCGTGCGCCATTGACTTCACCTCTCTTGGCGTTCCTGACCGCTGAAGCGAACGGAGCGTCCTCTCTTTGAAGAAGCTCGGGACCCTTGCTGGCGAGCTAATTCACTCCGGTGCCGGTCAGGCTGACCGTGGACTGATCGTCAGCGCTGTCGGTTATGGTCAGCGTTCCTTTCAACCCGCCCGCGGTAGTGGGCGTGAAGGTAACGCCGATGGTGCATTTTCCGTTGGCCGCAATCGACGTGCCGCAAGTGTTGGTCTGACGATAGTCGCCGCTGGCGGAGATCGTGCCAACATTTACAACACTGGCTTCAAGATTCTGTATAGTCACCAGTTTCGGAGCGCTCGTGGTATTGACCTTCTGCTTACCGAAGGGCAAAGTGGAAGGACTCACGATAATGCCTTCGGCAGTGCCGCTGAGCCGGAGAGTCTGCGGGCTGGCCGCATCGCTGTCGGTGACCCACAGATTGCCGATTCGCTCGCCGGTGGTGGTGGGCATAAAGGTCACAGAAATCGTACAGGTCCCGCCGCCGGGAACGGATCCGCCGCAGTTATTGGTTTGCGAGAAGTCTCCCACCGTCGACACCGCGCTGATAGACAAGGGAGCGGCAGCGTGGTTCGTAAGCGTCACATTCTGGGTCGATGGGGCGTTCAGGTTAATCACGCCGAAGGTAAGACCGGGATAAGTCGAGTTCGATAAAGTGACTTCGCCTCCGGTGCCCCATAAGTTAACCACCTGCGGACTGCTGGCGTCGTTATCCGTGATGGTCAAAGTTCCGGTTCGCGGGCCGGCTACGGTCGGAGTGAAGGTAAGGCTCACGGGACAGTGTTGATTGGCCGCAATCTTTTTGCAATTTCCGGCTACGGCAAAATCGCCGGTGATCGCGATCTTAGAGATATTGAGAGTCGTGGGGCGGCTGTTGCTGAGACTCATCACGTACGGCGGGCTGGCAACGCCAATCTGTTGCCCGCCGAAATACACGTTGGTCGCGGTGTTGATGGGACAGGCTCGGGGAGTTAGCACCAAGGGCGCGTTCGGCGGCTGACTAAAATTAAAGCTGTCGGTGGTGTCATTGGCGTTCGCGTCCCGCTCCGTCAAAGCAGCCAGGTTGAAGCGGGCTTCGATGAACTTAAGGACGGAAGAGAACTCGTACTGGGTGTGAGAAATATAACCAGGTTGCGCGTAAGGGGAAATAATGAGCAGCGGCACACGCGGTCCTAAGCCGTACAGGTCCAGAGCCGGCGGAGGCGGAACATGATCGTAGAAGCCTCCGAAATCGTCCCAGGTTAGAAAAACCGCGGAGGTATTCCAATCGGGTCCCTGCATCAGAGCGTTCATCTGTTGAACGGTCCAGTTTTCACCCTGACATGTGCTGTTGGGCGCGTGCTCGCTGCCGGGCCCGGTTACAAGCCAACTTACCGCCGGAAGATTCCCATTCGCCGCGTCGAGGGCAAACTGCGTATCGGGCACAACATTCTCCGACCAGATGGAAGAATTGCGGATGTGGTTAATGGCGTCGAAGGTGGAGTATTCGTACCCTTGCTCACCCTCGGGGGGAGCGTAGTACTTCCAGGTAATGCCGGCGCTGTTGAGGCTATCGGCGATGGTTTGAAAATCAAAGCAAGGAAACATTTCCGAGATGTCTCCCTCTCCGTTGATCACCGTAACGTGAGAACCGGCCGGCGAGTCGCAGCCCCAGTTTGAAAGATTTTGCGAATTAGGGTTCGCGGGGACAGTGATGGCACCGCCGGACTGCGCCGCGATGGTATAGAGGTGATTGGGCAAGCTGGGCCCGTGGAGCGAAGAGAAGGTTTGATCCGAGAGTACAAAGTGCTGCGCGTAGGAGTAGTAGTTGGGGATGTCCTGCTGCGTCATCTCGGAGTAAGACAAATATTCTCCGTTCAGATTTCCGTCCAGGATAATGTCGAAGCGATCCATCTTGCCGCCGTCGGTCGCCGTGAGGGCGGAAGTCCAATCGTGGCCCATATCGACGACGACGTCGGGCGTGCGCTCGAGAGTCATGACCTGGCCGGTAGAGGTGGTCCCGGTAGAGGTGCCGTCGGCGCCCGGAAACAGGCCGAAGTATTCGTCAAAGCTGCGATTTTCTTTGACGATAAAGACGATGTGTTGAATGACGCCGATGTCACCCTGCTTGCCCGCTTTCACGGGACGCTTCCCGGCATCGGATTGAGCCGCCCCCGAAGCGAGAAGGCTGGCCGCAACCAGCCCGGACAAAACGCAGGAAAATATAAAGGTAAGGAACCGGGATGGTCTTCGGCGGAATTCGATCATGGACATTCCCTCGGTCAAGGATTTCGAGCGGGGCCCAGGAGAAGATATGCAGAGCCGCAATCGTTAGAACTCAGAAGACTTTCTTCAGCGGCATTGCGCCTACACGTAGATCGTCGTGCAAAGCCAGCGCGCAAAGCCAGAATGACTCACTCGCTCGCTGGTATTTGGCGGCGTGACTAAGGATTGACCCCAGTTCCAGTCAACTTCACGATGTGCGGACTGTTCGAGTCAGCGTCAGAAACGGTTAGCGTCCCTGAAATGGCTCCTAGCTGAGTGGGCGTGAAGGTGACGGTTATCGAACAAGCGGTTCCTGCCGCCAAAAATACACCGCAGGTATTGGTCGCAGAAAAGTTCGTACTGGGAGTGATGCTGCCAATATGCAACGGGCTGGTACCCTCATTGCTCATGCTGATCGTCTTGGGCTTGCTGGGGTCGTTCAGATACTCGTTGCCAAAATTCAGGACGGTAGGCGCCAGCAAAGTCGAGCTTCCGATGCCGTATAAACGGGCGGTATGGGGGCTTGCGGGATCGCTATCGTTGACCACCAGGTTGCCGTAGAGCGTACCGGCGGTGGCGGGGCTGAAAGCAACCTCGATGCTGCAGGTGCCTCCGGCCGCGACGGAAGATCCGCAGGTGTTGCTCTGGCTATAGTTCCCAACGGTCGTGATGCCGCTGATGGAGAGCGCCGACTTTCCATGATTGGTGAGGGTGACCGACGCATTGCTTTGAGCGTTGAGGTAGGACGTACCCAGGTTAACACCGGGGTATTTGGCGTTGGAGAGACTGACCTCGGTACCAACCCCTTGTAAGTTTACGACTTGTGGACTGGTGACATCGGTATCTGTAATGGTTAACGTTCCGGTGAGAGGTCCGGTCTGCCGCGGGCCGAACATCACCGTGATCTGACAGGTTGCGCCCACAGCGAGAGTACTGCAGTTATTCTTCTGGCTGAAATTTCCTGTTATGGCGATCTTCGAAACAGTGATGGGAGTAGAGCGAATGTTGGTCAGGGTAACCACATTCGCGGCACTTAGCACACCAACTAACTGCCCGCCGAAATACAAGTTCGAAGCGGAATGGATGGGACAGGTCTGCGGGTTCAAAATCAGCGGCGAGTTCGGAGGCTGGTTGAAGTTAAAGCTGTCGGTGGTGTCATTGGCGTTGGCGTCGCGGTCGGTGAGCGGAGCCAGGCCGAAGCGGTCCTCAATGAACTTGAGCACGGAGGAGAATTCGTATTGCGTGTGCGAAATGTAGCCGGGCTGCGCATAGGGAGAGATGATGAGAAACGGCACTCTGGGACCCAGGCCAAACTCGTCTTCCTGCGGCGGCGGGACATGATCGTAGAACCCGCCAAAGTCGTCCCAGGTAAGGAACACGGCGGACGTGCTCCAATCCGGCCCGCGCATGAGCGCGTTCAACTGTTGCACCGTCCAATTCTCGCCCTGACAGGTGCTATTCGGCGGATGCTCGCTGTTGGGTCCGGTTACCAGCCAACTGACCGCGGGCAGATTGCCGTTGGCGGCGTCGACGGCGAATTGTGTATCCGGGACGACGTCCGCTGTCCACAGCGGTGAGTTTCGAATGTGATTGATGGCGTCGTAAGTGGAGAACTGGTATCCCTGAGTATTTTGAGGAGGCGCGTAGTACTTCCAACTTATTCCCGCGTTTTCGAGGCTATCCGCCAGGGTTTGGAAATCGAAACAGGGGAAGGCGTCGGAAACGTCTCCGTCGGCATCCATGACGCGAACGGCGTAATCGGAAGGAAGATCGCAACCCCAATTGAACGGAGCTTTCTCGGATCCCATCGCTTGCGGAACGGTGAATACCCCGCCGGAGCTCGCGGCGATGGTATAGAGGTGATTGGGAAAACTCTCGCCGTGCAGCGAAGAGAACGCGTGATCGGCCAGCACGAAGTTTTGCGCGTAGCTGTAGTAATTGGGGATGTCCTGCTGGGTCAGCTGGGACATCGTCATGAGCGCGCCGTTAACGTTGCCGTAGAGGATCAGATCGTACCGGTCCATTAGCCCGCCATCGATTGCCGTAATGGCCGACGTCCAGTCATGGCCCATATCCGTGACCTGATCGGGAGTATGTTCCAGAGTAACGACTTTTCCTGTCGAGATAGGCCCGGAAGTAGCGCCGTCGGCGCCGGGATATTGCCCGAAGTAGTTATCGAAGCTGCGATTTTCTTTCACGATGAAGACGATGTGCTGAATGGCGGAGATGTCGCGGGGACCACCCTTGGCGGGCGTCTTCGAATCTGTGGCTCGCACGGTTTGGGCGAAACTCCCAGACGCGAAGAGACAAAGAATTAAGAACGATACGCAGCAAACCGTCTTTGGCTTTTGGCAGGCGATCACGAACGACATGGAGCCCTCTCGTCTTCGGATTTTCAGGATCGAACTTAGGATTAGAGATTAAGGAAGAATTCAAAACAGGAGACAAAGCGCGGAGGCTCTTAGAATCAGGGCCTCCGCGGAATAGCCGTTGCGAACTTCAGTTAGTTACGCTCGCTTAGGCGACTTACTTCCTCGCTCCGGGCGCGAGGAACCAGGGGGTGGTTGCGTCGTCCGTCTTAAAGAAGTTCATCAGCATGTTGGCGTCTTTCTCGCGGCCGACGGGCAGCGAGTTGTGGGTGCCATCGTTGAGGAAGTCCTGACAGGTCCAAACCAGGCCGTCGCTGCGCGGGATCATACCGTTGGCCCAGTCATAGTCCGCCCAGCTCAGCCACGGCGCCATAACCGGTCCGTTGTTGGGGTTGTAGTTGAGATTGGAGTTGCCGTTGAGCTGATCTTCGATCATGCCGCGCACGGCAAACGCAGTCTCGTAGGCGTACGGCTCGGGATCGTCGGGCTGCACTCTTCCGTTCGAGTAACCGGAGTAGTCGCGCGAAGAGAAGAATGCCATGGTGAGGTTCGGGAATTTATTGTGCAGGTTATTGGCGATCGATTCGTACTGACCCTGCAGCGCAACCATGTCGTTGGGGAAGGTCCCGGTGGGATAGCCATCGATGACCATGACCCAGGCCGCCACGATCTGGTTTGCGGTCACGCCGGCATTTGGCAGGAAGAAATCCATCTCGGTGGTCCAAATCGGATCAGCGGGATTCGCATAGCGAGCTGCGGTTAGATTCGGATTCGCTCCATTCACTAGCACCAGATGCGAATTGAGTGACGTATCGGCCAGCCCAGCCTGCTGGAAGTAGAAGTAGTTTTCGAAGGTGACCGACAATCCGAGTGAGAGCAATCCGTACTTACCGTTCGGGTCGGGGCTACCATTTGCGTCCAGAGGCTGAATCGCATTGGCAAGGGCCAGGCCAGCCGAATCGTGCGATGCCGGCATAATATTACTGCCGTTCGGGTAGAGGCCACCTTCGACTCCTAGATAAGTCCCAGTTCCCAACTCGGTAATCGGAACCAGCGGGGTGCCGGTACCGCCGACGTTCCACGAGATATTGTTGCAGGTGGCCCCGGTCGTCGCCGCAACCGCCATTGAATTTGTGGCCGAGACTTGCTTCGAAGTGGAGTCCTTGACCTGCACTGAGATCTTGTAAGTGCCCGTTTTCAAAGTCGAAGGAAGAGTACCGGAGATAACTCCCGCACTCGACAAAGTCAGGCCCGTGGGAAGTTTGGAAGTACCCCCAAGGGACCATGTGTAGGGCGGCGTTCCCCCGGCTGCGGTAAGCGTGGCCGAATACTTCGCCCCTTGCGTGGCCGTAGGAAGAGTAGCAAAACTTGTAATCCCGAGCGCGGTCGGCGCCACGGCTGTCGCGGTAAGGGTCACGCCCACAGGGTTCAGCACGTCGCTCGTGATCACCACCGTCCCGTTGTAGCTGCCCGCGGCCAAGGGAGAAAAACCAACGGTCAGGGGAAGCGTCCCTCCCGGCTGCAGCACGGTTCCGGCTCCGCCTCCGGTGTATCCATTCGCCACAAAAGGGGGCTCGGTATAGACTGACTCAACCGTCATTGGCGTTGTGCCGGTGTTGGTAAGCGTCACTTTCTGGGTGGCCGTCTTTCCTGGCTGAACACCGGTGAACGTCAGGGCCGAGCTGGTCAAACTCGCGACCGCGCCGGTCGTGATACCGGTGCCGGTGATGTTGAGCACGATAGGATCTCCGCTGGCGAGTCCCAGCGTGATAGTTCCGTTGAAGGTTTGAGCGGCATCAGGCCTGAAGCGCAAGCCGTACTGTATTTCCTGCTTCGCGGGAATGTTCCAGGTGTAGCCCATGCTCAAAAGAAATTCAGAGGGTTGAACGGTGATGCTGGTGATCTGCAGAGTGGTAGCGCACTGGTTATCGATTGTGATGCCCTGCTGCGCCGTGCTGGTTGTGCCCACCGCCTGGTTAACAAACTGGATGTTCAGGCTGGAGGGCGAAATTGTATAACAATTCGTGGCCACCGCCGAACCGGTTCCCAGGAGTGCCAGCAATCCGGTCAGTAACCCGCCCCGGACGATGCGATTCGAAATTGTGTGGAAGTACATTGTGTGCTCCTCTTCTCGTTCTGTCGTGGACAGTTAGGGTTCGTGTTTCGATCTCGTAAGCGGATTCCGATCTTGCTGGTGCTTTTGAAATTGACGGGCGGCGTTTTCGCCGATGTCATTTATGAATTAACCTGCGGAGAATCTGCCCATCCGCTAGCCGCAGGCGCTGAAGCGCAAAAAATCCTAAGCGATTGACGGCACGACGGAACGTCGTGCCCTTCCGATCCGGCGCGAACCAAGGTTTAAAAGCGACTTCGAACGTCGTGCCGTTCCCAAAGCTGTTTGCGATGGCTGTTAGCAGCCCGAACCTTTTTTGCAGGTAAAAATTCTGGTGGCCCAGGTGCAACCGCTGCCGTTGCCCATCTTCAGGCTGCACTCGTTCAATCCTTGGATGAGGACCTGGTCTCCGTTCATGTATTCGTTGACGGTCCAGAAGGTCGCGTCGTCGTTGGGATCGGCCGAGACGCTGACGTACTCGCCCCAATCGTGGTCGGTTTCATCCTGCCCGCTGCTGCCACTGTTGCTTAGGATCGCGACCGGGGTGCCCTGAGTTCCGTCGGGGGCCACGGTCACGAAGAAAGGCGACGGATCGTAATTGGAAAGACTGCCGTAAGGTGGTGTCGTCGTGCCCGTCACCGTGTAAGTGATGCCTAAGTCGCCGCTCTTGTCCATGGCCACGCTGGGCATCGAGAGGAAGTAGAAGTTCGTAGTGTCCTGAATATCCCCGGCAAGAAGCGTTTGCGGATGGCTTCCCGCCAGGATCTGGTAATAACGTATGCCGGTGCGCTGAGTGGTGATATCTTCCTGCACCGTGTGCGCCACCGCGAGATATTCGTCGCCGCCGTTCATACCGGGGATGTAGCGATAGGCCAGGCGATACATCAGCCGGTCGCCGAGGCCGTCGATCACTCCGTTGTCGATGCCGCCAGTTACTGTGCCCCAAGGTTCGGGAACGCAAGTGGTCACGTAGGGACTCTTCGGGTTGTAGCAGCCCGGTGTGAAGGCGTGGCCGGGGAGAGTCAGGAACGAAGGCGGAGCGCCGTTGCTGAGGCCGGACCAGGTCCAGAAAGCCAGTTGATTCGAGGTGCAGGGCGAGGCCGAGCATGGGATGTTGGTGCCGAGATTCCTGGGATTGACCAGCGCGAGAAAGTACTCTCCCGAGGTTGAGATAGGAATTGGGTTATCGCCTTCAAAGTCAGCCGGCAAGAGGGTGTGGATCAAACTCTTGTCCGTGCCCGCGCCCACCACGTAGTTGGGAATGTAGGTGTAGCACTGCGGCGGCGTGGTGGAAAGTCCGGCGACGATGTCGGACTTATCGAGTTGGCAGACTTCAAAGCCTACGATGTCATAGCCGTTCGAAATGTCTTCCAAATCCCAACTTACATAATAGCCGTCAGACCAGGTTCCGAAGCGGACGTAGTCGGGGAAGTACTGAACCCCACCGGCATCGGTGGGAATGGCCGCGTTCAGGCTGTAAGCGTAGGCATTCCACAAACTCTGCCCGTCGAATCCCGCAAGGTCGCTGGCGGGCACGAAACCATTGGCGGCGCTGACGGCGATGCACAGGTGATAGTTGCTGACTTTATTGGGGTCGACGTAATTGGATAAGGTCGCGAGCACAAAAGCGTTGTCGATGCGGTCGTAACTGGCGATGCCGTCGAGCGAAGGGTACTGGCAATTGGTAGTGCCGCTCTGCGCAAAAAGATTCTGTATAGGCTGGGGTGCGACTACTCCGGCGGTGGTAAAGATGCCGTTGCCGGTGGCGCGGTCGTAGGCCTGGACAAAATTATCGGCGAACTCAAGATATTGTCCCACGCCGTTGGGGTCGGTCGGTCCGACCGCGCCGTTGGGGTCCGGTTCTTCGCCGAGCTTGCCGGCATTTGAACTATAGATGGTGGCCGCATCCAGGCCTTCGAACTGATTCGTCCACGATCCCGCGGCTGGGGCCATGGTGGTGAAGCCGACGGGCATCGCGGTCGCCGGGCAAGTGGTGGCGGGGTTGCCGCTGGCGCACCAGACTTGCGCGGGAGCCGCCGGAGCCGAACAAGTTCCGAAGGCCGGGCTTCCGGCGCAATTGTTGTTGCTCGGGCGTGGCCGCACAAAAGGCCGCACCGCGGAGACGTGGGTCTGGGCCAGGGGGACTGCGCCCGCTGCGTTCTGCAGCTCGAAGCTGCCGACGCCGACCTGCGCAGGATCGGTTTCGATGAAGGCGATGGTAGTGCTGTCGATCACGTAATATTTCAGGTTCAGCGTTTTGTTGGCGGTCTTGATGCCCGGGATCGCGATCGATCCGTCGCCAGGAGTAATCGAGGCGGGGGTGTAGGTGCCGGAAAAAGTCGCGGACGGCAGCGTTCCGCCGAGATCGTTTTCGTCGAGCGTACCCGAAGTCAGGTTCGGGCTGGCGCTCGCAGCGCCCGCCGTGAACTCGGCGATGTCGTCGACTTCAGCGCCGTTGTCGCCCGAGAGATTTAATCCGTATTGAGCCGCCGCGAATGTGGTTGCACTCTGCAGGTAAGCTGCGCCCTGCGCGAGCCCGAAGCTATCGATCTCGAGCAGCAGAACGCCGCCGCTCGTAGGATAGGCGGCAAATTCGAACATATTTAAAACACCGTTGTTGCTGTTGCTGAAGCCGGTAAATGCCAACTGGCAGCGTCCCGCAACAAAGGTGGTGCAACTGGCATTCACGTTGGGCGCGTGGGTGAAGCTGCCGTTGTCATTGAAATCTTCAAAGCCGTTAAACGTGCCGTTGGCGTAGGTCAGGAGGCCGCCGGCGGCAAACGATTTGGATGCGGCGTCGAACCCGCCCACGATAAAGACCAACTGCCCCACCGGAAAAGAAGTCTGCTGGGTGAAGGCGTCGCCGGAGAGCACGGTCCCGCTGGAATCGGTTTCGATCAACTTCACGTGAGTGGAATCGATCACCCAAACATCGAAGCTGAGCGTGCCAAAAGCGCTATCGAACTCAGCTTTGCCGGTGGTGCCGTTGGTTAAAGTCAAGTTCGAAGTGTTGGCCAGATCCAAACCTGCGAATCCGGTCGAGGCCCCATTTTCGTTAAAATCCTGGATTCCCGTGACGCTGCCCGTGGCGCTGACCGCGATCGCTCCCGCGGTAGCTAAAGGCAATCCGTTGGCGTCGCTGCCGGAGAGCGAAAACGAGAGCGCCGGAAACGAACTCTGGGATGCGCTGTTCTGCAAATCAAGAGTGCCGCTGCCGCTGCCGGAGTTGTCGAAGCGCGTAATTAATCCGTGAGCCGTCGAAATCAGAACGAAGTCGAGTCCGATCTGCTCTGCCGTGCCGTTCACCGTAAAGTTGAGGCTGCCGGTACCGCGGCCATCTTTGCCAATGGTGTAAGTCCCAGTCGTGGCCAAGCCGGTCTGGACGTTGCTGGTGGCGCCCACGGCCGAAGTCAGGTCGAGGTCGTTGAGATCGATGGTGCCCGTGAGGTTGCCTTTGCCATCCGCGGTGAGCGTGCCCAGAAGCGCGAAGGCGGTCGAGGTACCGGCCTTGGCGTTCATCTCCATCCCAGAGAAGGAGACCACGTAGGTACCACTCAAGCTCGTCGGAATGACGACCGCCGGTGGTGGTGGTGGCGGAGTAACCACCGTGGTTTGCGGCGAACCGCCTCCGCATCCGGTTAAACCGGCGAAGGCGGACAACATCGCCAGGACAACGATTCGATTTTGTATGGACATCACTGCGAGGCCAGCCAGCGGACCAATCTGCCCTCAGACCACAAAGGCTTAGCAGCCCGAACCCTTCTGGCAGGTGAAGACCTTCGAGGCCCAGGTGCAGCCGCTACCGAGCCCCTGCCGGTAGGAACAATTCCCCACTTGATTGCCGTTCATGAATTCGTCGACCGCCCAGAAGGTCGTGTCGTCATCGGGATCGGAGGAGACGCTGACGTATTCGCCCCAGTACTGGTCGGTTTCGTCCTGGCCGCTCAAGCCAGTATTGCTGAGAATCGCAACCGGCGTGCCTTGGGCTCCCGTGGAGCTTACGGTGGCGAAGAACGGCGACGGATCGTAGTTGTTGACGCTGCCGTGCAGGCTGTTGCCGGTGACGGTGAAGGTGACGCCGAGGTCGCCGGTCTTATCCATGGCGACGCTCGACATGGAGTAGAAGTAATTGTTGACTTTATCCTGAATGTCTCCCAGCAATACCACCTTGGGCTTAGCTCCCGCCTGAATCTTGTAGTAGCGGATGCCAGTCCGGCGGCTACTGCTCACTTCCTGCACGGTGTGGGTCACGGCCAGATATTCCGCGCTGCCGATATAGCGGTAAGCCAGGCGCGACATCAGGCGATCGCCCACGCTGTCGATGCTCCTCCCATAAGGCTCGGGGATGCAGTAGGTGTTGTAGGGCTGCGTGGGAACGTAGCATCCGGGGGTAAAGGGGTGATTGGTCAGAGTCAGAATCGTGGGAGCGGCGCCGGTGGTGAGTCCCGACCAGGTCCAGAAGGCCAGTTGATTCGAGGTGCAGGGGGACTTCGAGCAGAGAACGTTGGTTCCGGGATTCGCGGGATTCACCAGGGCCAGGAAATATTCTCCGGCGGTGTTGCTGGGAATCGAGTTTTCGCCTTCGAAATCGGCGGGCAACAGAGTGTGAATCAGGCTGCGGTCGGTTCCCGCTGCGCCAACGACATAGCTGGGAATGTAGGTATAGCACTTGGGCGAGTTCGAAGAGAGGCCTGCGATCATATCGGCTTTATCGAGCTGGCAAACTTCAATGCCCACGATGTTGTAGTTGGCGGAGGTGTCCAGGAGATCCCAAGCCACGTAAAAACCGTTGGACCAGCTTCCGAACCTCATGTAGTCGGGAAAGTAAGCGATGCCATGGGAGTTGACCGGAATCGCGGGGGTCAACTGGTAGACATAGGCGTTCCACGGACTGCTTCCCTGCTCCCCTTGCAGATTACTGGCGGAGACGGAGCCGATCGGGGCGCTCACTCCGGTACACAAGTAGTACTGCCCCTTGGCACTGGAAATGTTGCCATAGAAGAAGACGCCGTCGATGCGATCATAACTGGCGACGCCATCGAGGGATGGGGTTCCGCAGTATGCCGCCGCGTCGGGCGCGAATAATGAGGACTGAGGCTGGGGAGCGGCCACTCCGCCGGGCTGGTTGGCGAAGATGCCATGGCCGGTGGCCTTGTCGAAAGCCTGAAGGCTGTTGTCGGCAAACTCTAGGTATTGTCCCACGCCGAGGGCGTCGGTGGGGCCAGTGCCGCCGTTGGGATCGGCCTGGGCTCCCGAGACGCGGCCGCTATTCTCGATGCTGGCGGCGTCGATGCCTTCGAATTCGTTGGTCCAGGAACCGGCTGCAGGTGTAGTGGTGGAAAAGCCGACCCAGGAGGTGCCTCCCGCGCAAGTGCTGGCGCTGTTGTTGCCGGCGCACCAGACTTGGGGCGCGGCGGCCGGCGAGGCACAGGTTCCGTAGGCGGGATTCCCGCCGCAATTATTTTGCGCCTTCAAGGCAGCGCTGCTCAGCGCGGAAAAAAGCAGGACCAGCAGGAGACCGAGGACTCGATTTCTCGTCGTCATTTGTTGCTACTCCCCTCACCGCGAATATCGGCTAAACGGCACTTCGCTGCACCGCGGCCATAGACATTAGGCATTTGCCTGCCGGCAAAAGCGCTTTGCCCTCAAAGGCTTGCGCGGCAGGTGACGGCAGATTTAGGTTTCGATGGGGAAGCGGCTAAGAGCTGGGAGAGTTCAGTTTCGCGCAGTGGGCCGTTCCCTTCCAGTTACCAAAAGCCGAATTCAAGTACTATGAACCTTCGAGTGGGCGCGGGAAAGGGCGCAACATTCTTTCTCGAGGCGGGTTCAGATTTGCAGACTTTTGCCAACTTTCCCGGCCCCCGACCGCGGCCTGTATCCGCCAGTTCGGAGGCTTAATTTCAGAACCACATGCCATGCCGGAGGCTAAAGCTTGTCTGAAGCCCAAGGGAAAGCTCGAATCGGGCTGCAATAGGATGAGGTGACGTTCAACATGCGACTGACTTTCTTGCCGTTACAATTTATGCGATCCCTATTCTTCGCTGTCACGGCGGCTTCGCTTTTAGCTTCGTGTCTATTTCTGCCGGGCTGCGGCGGAGGCTCGAGCGCCAAGACCGGTATTGTTATGATTCCGCCTCCGGTCTCCGATTGCGCCGGGGGCACCAGCGACGCAAAACATCCGGCGGTTCCGAGGTCCGTTGCGGCGCCGAATTCGGGGGCCATCCCCTCCACTTATTTCGGATTGAATCCCCATCCCGACGTTTTCGGCATCGGCAGCAACATGATCCCGTGGCCAACCGCAAACGCTGGATTCAATTTCGGAGCCGTGCGTCTTTGGGGCACGGAGACCACCTGGAATGACTTGAATCCCTCGAGCGGCGCTTACGATTTCACGAATCTGGATCTGGTGATAACGACCTCCCAAAACAACAACCGGACCGACTTCATTTATACGTTCGGAGTGGTACCGCCCTGGGCTTCGTCCAATCCTAGCGACCAGACTTGCGTGACCAACAACTCTCCTGCCGGCTCTTGCGATCCGCCCGCGGGCTTAAACCCCGACGGTACTGGGTCTGACGCCTACTGGCAGAGCTTTGTCACCGCGCTAACGGCGCACAACGTCTCGCTGGGTACTCCGATCCACACCTGGGAAATCTGGAACGAGCCCAATATTCTGATCGAGTGGACGGGCACACCAGCCCAGATGGCTCGCATGGCGCAGGACGCCTACACCATCATCAAAGCGGCTGACCCCACGGCCAGGGTAACGACTCCCACGCCCGGCAACGATGGTAGCGGGCAAAACATCAACAGCTGGGAGCTTCCTTATCTGACTGCGGTAGCCGCTCTTTCTCCCACCAATCCGCTCGCCGACATCGTGACCTTCCACGGATACGCCGACGCTTCGAAGGGCAGCACGCCAGAATCGGAAACCGACAACGTGAGCAATCTGGCTTCGGCTATTGGCCAGTCCCCGTTCACTTCGCTCGCCTCGCTGCCGTTGTGGAATACCGAAGGCAGCTGGAACAAGGACGTGGATGCCAATGGCAACCCCCTCGATCCCGGCATCGAGGCCGCCTACGTGGCTCGCCTGTATCTTTTGCAATGGTCGCTGGGCATTTCGCGCTTTTACTGGTTCCAGTACGGAAACTCGGAGACCGGTACCTTAACCTCGGGCAACGGACTCAACGAAGCTGGAGTTGCCTACGGCCAGGTCTACGGCTGGATGGTCGGCAATACCGAAACTGGCTGCAAGAACTCGGGGACCATTTACACCTGCAACTTCTCGAATGGCAACCAGGCCGTATGGGATACTTCCCAGAGCTGCAGCAACGGCACCTGCACTACATCCAACTACACGCCCAGTTCGACTTATGCAAAATGCACCGACCTGGCGGGAAACAGCGCGACCATCGGCTCGGGCAACGACGTAACCATTGGCGCAAGGCCGATCCTGCTGGAAAAATAAAAATAAAGACTAAAGATAGATAGATAGATAGATAGATAGATAAAACAATCAGGGCGCCGGCGCTGGCTGCTTCTTGCCTGACCCCGAAATCGTAACCGTCAATTCGCTCTCGCCCGAGTTTTCGCCTGAAGTTTGCGGGCTCCAGCGCGCGTGTATCGATGAGGCGCCAAGAGCGGCATCTTTCTCCGTTGCCGACTTGCCTGCGGTGAGCAGCGGGCTGGTATACATCGCAGCTTGCGCGACGCCGTTCAATAGTGGCGTCACCGCGTACTGCAAAGCTGGTTCGCGATCGCCGGAACAACCTGCCGGGAACTTCAAAACCGCGCTGCTCTGCGGCGGAACGATCTCAGCCTCGACCGGCAGCTGCGGATGCTGCTCCTCGTCGAGCAGCGTTACCTCAGGAACGGCCTTGGCCTGCCAGAAGGAATCCTCGACCACTCCCTTGCCGGAAGCGCTTTGGCTGCACGACGCTTTCGCGAGCGACCCGGATGCCGAAAGCGTGGTCGCCGTCTTCGTGATCTCGATCTTGGCGTCGTGACGCGAGTACGGCGACGGATGCCCTTCGCCCCAATCGATCCAGTGATAGCCGGAGATGCGCACATTCCGGTACAGCGGGCCGTAGGGCAGAGTGGGCGTCTTGCGCTCGGCTACCTGCCGGGAGTCCTGGCAGGAGTCGTTGTGAAAATCGAAGATGAGTTCGTGCAGGTTCAGCGTCTTTTCGACCGGGCAATAATACGTGATGGTGGCACTAACCCGATACGTCAGTGAGCTGCTGGTGGCACCGGAATCTTCCTGAGCCACGGCAGAAGCGGTCAGCGCGATCAGTCCCGCCGCCAGGTAGTGTCCTAACTTCACCACAAAGGGCGCGAAGATGCACGAAGGAAAGCGGCGATAACGCGCTTCGTGTACCTTTGTGTGCGTCGTGGTTAATGAATCCAGGAAACCACCCGCCGCCGAATGCAGCCAAGTCCACAATTCAGATCGCCGCCCGGATCGAAGCCAATGCTTCATCATTAAGGTCTCAAGGGGACGCTGCGGGTAAAGTACGCGCTCAACCGCAGCGCTGCCCGAGACACTTTCTATTTCTTGGTGGGCAATATGCCATAGACCGTCAGCCCGGTCTGAGTTCCCACGTAGACCTTGCCGTTGATCACGGTGGGGACGGCGAACTTGACTGCCGGACCCGGCACATCGCGAGTTCCCATCTGGCCGCTTCCGTACAGCTGGGTGGCTACGTTTCCCGCCGAGTAGGCACGCAAAACGGCAGCCGCCCCGCCCTTGGGCATGCCGCTCGGATCCTGGATCAGCCATACAATTCCGGTTTTATTGCCGTTGGCGGAGATAGAAGGCGTCGCTCCGGGAAAGGCAAAAGTAGTGGGTCCCTGGGCCACCGGAGAAGTGGAGAGCAAACCGCTGGTGAGGGAATATGCCACGAGCGGGCTGGCGGAGCCGGAGTAGTAAACGTGACCGTTCCAGTAGGCGGGGCTGCTCCAGAAACCGTTCCCTGGGGCAGTGACCGTTTGTACGACGTTATTGGTGGTGGTGGAATAGCCTCCCAGGTTGGTGCGGTCGCAGACAAAGATCATCGACTCTTTTCCGCCGCCAATAATTTCTTCCGGGTGAGCGCCGCCCTGGGTGGGGACGATCATGCCGCCGCCAGAGCCCACGTCGAGATCGTTCGTGCTCAGGTAACCCTGGTTGAAGGGGGTGAAGTAGTCGGCGACGGTGAGACCATTCGTCCCTGTCGGGGTGAGGCGCAGAAAGCTGTCACCGTAGTCGACGCCGCCGGTGTTGCCATCGAAAGTTCCGTCTCCGGTCAGCACATAGATGTTGTCTTCAATGTCGGAGGCAAAGCCGCTGCCGGAATTCCAGATTCCGCCCCGCTTGCCATTAACGGTATCGTTCCATACCGCGACCTGCTTCATGGTCTGGGCGTTATAGCCCATCATCCAACCATGCCAGGGTGCGTAGGCGAAGGTGCCCCAGCCCATATAGACGATTCCGTTCAAAAGCAACAAAGCGGTGCGCTGGCTCTCGTGGATGGCTTGAAACGAAACCATGCCGCCGACCGCGCCGCCACCCGTGCCCGGGACCGAAGCTTCGATCACGGTCGGGCCATTGAACTTCTCCACCCCGGTGGTGATGTCAAGCGCATGCAGGCGCTGAATGTAGTTTCCGTTTTCGAGCGTGAAGGCAACGACATAGAGCGTTCCGCTCAGGCCGTCGATGACGGGCGTTCCGGTAATGCCGATGGTCGGGCTAATGCCCGAGCAGGCGCCGGTGGCGCCGCAGGGCACCGCGCTGCCGCCGTTCAGGATGAGGCTGACCTTCCACAACGGCGCGGTCACCAGGCCATCGGCGTCGAAAGCGTAGACGCTGTCGTTCTCGGTGGCCACGTACACAACGTTGTGCACGCCCTGACTGGTGGTCACGTTATAAACAAAGAGCGGCTGAGCATAGATCTGGCCGTCGACCGCGTAAGTGAAGAGCTTTCCGAATTGCTTCGGATTCACGTTTGTCGGGGTCAGAATGGTTTCGGAAAGGTTTTGCCCGGTACGCTGGTTATCGTTGTGCCAGGTCAACATTCCGGTATAGGTTTGGGCCTGCAGCGGTGCCGCCATAAGAGTGACGACGGCGAGGGCGGCGGCCACGACCGCGATAGCTGGGGTACTCCGCTTGTAGAGGTGGGTGCGCATTTTTTTCTCCAAAGGCGAACTGGGATTTTGAGCTTATCGGGTGTTGGCGACTTCTTCGGGAACGGTTGCTGCGACCGAGCGCACGGCCTCGGCAGGCAGCTTTTCTCTCGGGATAGCGTTGGCCTTGCGGTGACGGCGATTCTTGAACTCGCGATAACCCTGCAACCAATCGAGTGGCGCGTAACAATAGACAAACTCGGTGAAATGATCCACCGCGCGCAGGGCGCGGAAAAGCGCCCGATCGCCGGCGCGCTCGATCGCGCCCGGCATAGCGGACTCGGAGGCGTCGGAATGGGGATACAGCGGCCAGTCGCCGCCGGATTGCTTCTTCCAATAGTTCACGTAGCGCTGGATCTTGCCGCGCACTCGCGGCGAAAGCACCTCCTCGCATTCCGTGAAGCGAAGAATCTTTCCGCCCTTCACCTGCTTGTGGTGAACGCCCTGGTAGATGGGCGAGGCATCGGAGCCTTGCAGCGAGGCCATGCGCGGATCGAAGTCGAGGCCAAGGAATTCGCAGACTCTCCGCATGGAGAGTTCCGTATCTTTGACCATCTCCTCGTACTGAATCTCGTGAACTGGAATGCCCTGGCGGACGAGCGCGTCCCGCCCGCTCTTCATCTCCCGATAACCGAGGATGGCGCGATGTAGAATGCCGGGCTTGGAAAAGAACGAGGAGCCGGCGCGAGCCCGCACGATGCTGCGGCAGATATCGGCCAGATCCCTCCAGATAATGATGAAGCGCGCGCCGGGAAATTGGTTCGCCAGCGCAGGCAGGCAGTCGTAGTAGTTGGGCGACTTCTCCCCCATGACCGCGGCCGTGCCTGCGTACTCTTGCCAAGCGACGGTCGCGCCGGTGGAAAAACGGGGAACCGCGGCGGGCATTCGCTCGCGGCGCAGGTGATGGCGCGAGAGAGCGGAATTCCAGAATTCCCAGCGTTCGCGCCAATGGGTGTTGCTTCCCTTCCTCGAAAACAGCGGCTGCAGCAAATAGAGATCGGCCTCATACATCAAGGCGATCTCCGGATGCTGGTTCAGCAAGCTGTATAGAAGAGAAGTTCCGGACCGCCACATGCCTACGACGATGAGCGGCCCGGAAGCGGAGTCGACGGATTTGAAACGTTTCCGTTTCATGTTGATTAGTCGGCGTCAACCATCTCGCGCGCCGGCTGACAAACTACGCGCGAAGCGATCCAGGGGTAAGTCAGAGAAAGTCCCTGCTCCAGGCTGATGGAAGGTTCCCATCCTAGCACCTTGCGCAAGCGAGTGTTCTCGCTGTTGCGGCCGCGCACGCCTTGCGGGCCGGCCATGTTGTGGCGCTTGGCGATGCGTTTGCCGGCGATGCGCGCGACCATGTCGACGAGGCCGTTAATGGTGACGAGTTCGTCGGTGCCGAGGTTGAGGGCATCGCGATACTCGGAGGCCATAATGCGCTTCAGGCCTTCGACGCAATCGTCCACATACATAAACGAGCGGGTCTGCTCGCCATCGCCCCAGACTTCGATCTCCCCGCCGTTTTCGGCCAGCGCGACTTTGCGGCTGATGGCTGCGGGAGCTTTTTCTTTTCCGCCCTCGTAGGTGCCGAGCGGCCCATAGACGTTGTGGAAGCGCACGATGCGGGTTTCAAGACCGTAGTCGCGGTAGTAATAGTGGCAAAGCTCTTCGGCGAAGAGTTTTTCCCAGCCATAACCCGGCTCGGGATCGGCGGGATAGGCGTCTTCTTCGGTCAAGGGCTTGACGTCGGGATCCTTCTGCTTGGCCTGGTTGTAAACGCAGGCGGAAGAAGAAAACAGGAAGCGCTGCACGTTGTTCTGGCGCGCGGCTTCGAGCATCTGCGCGTTGATCAGAATATTGTTGCGGCTGATATCGGCGTGGAACGCGGTGATGTAGCCGATGCCGCCCATGTCGGCGGCGAGGTTGTAAACCTCGTCGATCCCTCCGCGCGTGGCCAGCAAGCAGTTTTCGTACTTGCGCAGGTCGAGAGCTTCGAACTGATCGGCCGCGCTCGCCTCGTACTCCGGATACTTGATATCGGCGCCGCGCACCCAGTGTCCATCCCCCTTAAGCTTCTTGACCAGATGATGCCCGATGAAACCACCCGCCCCTGTGACCAAAATCCGCTTCTGCTTGCTCATGTTGTGAACTCTCCTAAGTGTTGGTTCGGAAGCTATGAGGGAAGGATGAAATTCGAATCGGCGAACTGCGAATCAAAAAGCCCGATTACCGGAATATTCGCGGCGCCACATCTTCCTTGCACACCGCCCAGGCGAACTTCGTACCATTGATAATGTAGCGGCGCCACAGGCGCGCCGGCTCGAGCGCCAGGCGGAAGAACCATTCCAGCCCATGCTCGCGCATCCAGCCGGGAGCGCGCTTCAGCCGTCCGCAGCTCATATCGAAAGCCGCTCCCACACCGAGCATCACTGGAACCTGCAACTTGCCGCGGTGCGCATACATCCATTTTTCCTGCTTGGGCGTGCTGAGGCCGACCCAAAGGATGTCGGGAGCGGCGGCGGCAACAGTGCGCTGCACGTCGGCTTCCTCGGCTTCGGTCAAGGGACGAAACGGCGGACAATAGGTGCCGGCCACGCGAATGCCGTGGCGCTCCTGCAGGCTGCGGGAGACGAGATCGGCGACGCCGGGCGCTCCGCCGTAAAAGAAATGGCGGTACCTGGCGCCGGTGGCCTGGCAAAACACTTCGAAGAGTTCGGGGCCGCAGGCGCGGCGTTTCATCTGCTTGTGGCCGTGGAAGCGTCCCATCCAGACCAGCGGCATGCCATCGGCAATCACCAAGTCGGCGTGGTCGAGCACTTCGCGAAAGTGCGCATCTTCGCGCGACTCAGAAACTCCATGCATGCCGGTGACCGCGACGTAGCGAGTGCGGTTGCGCTCTGCGATCCACTGCTCGAGAATCTGCACCACATCCGGAATCTGCACCGAATTGACGCGCACGTTCAGCACGCGAAAGCTGGGAATGTCGCTGCCGGCGGTCAAAGGGAAACTCTGAGTTGTCATCGCGTTCACGAAATGAAGTTAAAGTCTGTGCGATTCGTCGGTTGGAGCGTCATCGCTACAGCTCCGCCCTCTGGGTCCCACACGGGGAAAACCGAACTTCGGCGGCGCTACCCGCAATTCACTTATTGATCTGGCTGAAATAGCGCGTGCGCTACTTTTAGGGGAGGTACCGTACAAGGATAATGTCAGATTATGCGGCCATAAAAAAGGCTGCAAGAGGCCAAAGGCCTTAGTTACAAAAGTCTCTAGTAACCTGGCCGGCGGTTTGTCACTTGACGCTGTAGACAGACAACTTAATTGCCCATGAGACTAAAGTCTCTAGCGCGATCGCCCGACCCAATAATCAGCCGTGAGCGATGAGCGCGTCCAGTGCATTTTCGTCGCGAATGGCGACGTTAAAGGGCGGCTCCTCGGCATAGAGTTCCAATCCGAGATCGCGCAAAAAGTCGCAGACCTCGCGGGGATTCACGCCCAAATGGGGATGAACGTCGAGAAAAATCACGATGCCCGGGCTGCGGGCGATGGTTTCGCGCGCGCCTCTGAGGACACGCATGTCAGCGCCCTCGACATCGATTTTGAGCCCGTTGACGGGGCGATCAAAGCCAACCTCGACCAGGAGATCGTCCAGGCGGCGGGTTTTCACTTCGATGATTCCCTGCTCGCGATGCGGCTGGCCGGCCAGCAGCGTGTGAAAGCCGCTTTTTTCCCCAATGTGGAGTTGCGCGGTGCCGTTGCTGTCGCTCAACGCCATTTCGTGAAGGCTGATATTGCCGTAATCGTTTTTCGCGATGCTCTTGCGAATCCAGCGGCAATTTTCCGGGTGCGGCTCGAACGACAGAACCCGCCCCTGGGGTCCTACGAGCCGGGAGGCAAGCAAAGTGAAATCGCCTTTGTTGCAGCCCACATCCACGAAGGTGGCGCCGGGTCGCAGAAACCGCTTAAAGGCCAGATGCTTCGATTCCTCGTAGCAGCCCAGGGCGCGCATCAGCATCATGCGCGACTCCTTGATGTTGAGATACACCCGTCCGCCCTCAAATTTGTAAGGGTAGTAAAAACCGGGCATCACGCTCGACCACAGCGGGTAGGTTTTCAACAAAAGCGACTTCCATGCCTCTGGCATTGCCTCTTCGGACTCCATATTTTGTTCTGATCCTCTCCTTCTAAAGCGCGCGGCAAAATTCACCGGCAACCTCGCGACGGCTCTTCGGGGGAGTTGTCTTGCAGTATATCCTTGGGCGACCGCCCTTGCTTGCGCGAGTTCCTTGACATGCGAGCGAGCGCTTCATACGATGATGCGCTACGTCAATGGTTCAGGCCCAGGCATTCCCCTGCCCGTTGCCGGGCGCGATCGATTTGAGGCGATGTCGGAGGATTCTCTGAAGATCGTATTAGTCCACAACACCTACCAGCAGCCGGGCGGCGAAGACGTGGTCTTTGAGCAGGAACGGAAGATGCTCGAAGCCGCCGGCCATGCGGTGATTCCCTATTGCCGCAGCAACTGGGATGTGGACACGTACCGCGGCCTGCGGCTGGTGAACCTGGCCGCCCGAACGGTGTGGGCCTCGGACTCGCGCCGCGAGTTCTGGCGCCTGCTGCGCCAGGAAAAGCCCGATCTCGTCCACGTGCACAACACCTTCGTGATGATCTCTCCCTCGATCTACTCGGTCTGCTTCGAGGAAAACGTTCCGGTGGTGCAGACCTTGCACAACTACCGCCTGCTGTGCCCGGCGGCCACTTTTTTTCGCGACGGCAAGGTTTGCGAAGAGTGCCTGCAAGGGTCGTTGTGGCAGGGCGTGCGGCACGCCTGTTATCGCCACTCTTATTCCGCCTCCGGGGTGGTCGCGCTGATGCTGGAGGCGCACCGCCTGCGCAATACCTGGAAGCGGGAGATCACTTTCTATATCGCGCTGAGCGAATTTGCGCGCAACAAATTTGTCGAGGGAGGATTGCCGCGGGAAAAAATTTTCGTTAAGCCCAACTTCGTTTCTCCCGACCCCGGCGCTCGCCGCGGCCACGGAGAGCACGCGTTGCTGGTCGGCCGGCTATCCCCGAAAAAGCGGGTGCAGACCGTGCTCGAGGCCTGGAAGCGCCTGAGTCTCTCGATTCCGCTTTTCATCCTGGGAGGCGGCCCGGATCTCGAGGCCTTGAAGGCGCTGGCCGCGCGCGAGAATTTGAAGAACGTTCACTTCCGCGGCCACCTGCCCCGGGAGCAGACTCTGGCCGCTCTGAATCAGGCGCGCTTTCTGGTGTTTGCCAGCGAGTGGTACGAAAACTTTCCCGTGACGCTGGTGGAATCCTTTGCCTGCAGCACGCCCGTGATCTGCAGCCGCATGGGCGTGATGCCGGAAATCGTCGAGGATAGCCGCACCGGAATCCACTTCACGCCCGGCGATCCCGAGGATCTGGCGCGCAAGGTGACATGGGCGTGGACTCATCCCGAAGAGATGTCCGCCATGGGAAAAGCGGCACGCCTGGAGTACGAGACCAAGTACACTGCCGAGAGCAATTATCCCAGGCTGCTCGAAATCTACCAGCGCGCGCTCAAGCGCTCGTAGTTTTAACCAAAAGTGTCCCGACCGCTGGTTCCCCCATTGGGGCGAAAGCCCACGTCCTATCGGCTACGGAGGGCAACGGCGAAAGCCGTGCCCTTCCCGGCCGTGCTTCAAGCCGAAGCCCGAGGGTTCGGAATGACCTGGATTCAACTTCTACTTGACCACCAACTGCACTTGCGTGGACCACTGCAACTGGCTCTGTGGGCCGAAGGCGCCGGTGACGGTAATCAATGTCTTTCCCTTCGGAGTACCCGAGCCGGTCTGCACCGTAAGCACCGAGGTGGCGTTGTTGCTGCCGTTCGGGGTTACAGGGTTAGTGGCAAAAGTACAAGTGGTTTCGGCCGGCAGTCCGCTGCAGGAAAGTTTCACCGCCTGATTGAACCGGCCGAAGGGAGCGACTGTCACCGTGGTGTTCCCGGAAGAGCCGTGGGTGATGGGCAACGCCGTGGGCGAGGCCGATACCGTGAAGTACGGACCGAAGCCGACCAGGTTCAGGGTTTGCGGACTGTTGAGCGCGTTGTCGGTGAATTGCAGGGTTGCGGTGCGCTTGCCGTAGTTCACCGGAGTAAACGTGACCGCAACGGTGCAGGTCACATCCACCGAGATCAGCGCGGGCAGCGTGCCGCAAGTGGTGGTTTCGGAAAAATCCTGCGGATTGTTGCCGCCGAACCGGATGCCGGTCAAGCTCAAATCTTCGCCGCCGGAACTGGTGATGGTCAAGTTCTGCGCCGGGCTGGCCGTGCCGATGGGATAGGCGGCGAAATTGCTCGGCGTAGGAGTGGTGAGGGACGGCGACAACTGCACCACGCGAATGCGGTTGTTGCCCGCGTCGGCGATGTACAGGCTATTCTGGGCGCCCACCCACAGGCCATCGTTGGCGAGCTTCGCCGCGGTGGCGGGTCCGCCGTCTCCGGAAAAGCCCCCCACGCCACCCTGGGCGTAGTCTCCGGCCACGGTACCGATAATGCCGGTAGCGGCGCTGACGCGCTGTACCACGTTATCGTTGCCGCCACCGATGAACACGTTGCCCGAAGGATCCACCGCCAGTTGATTCGGCGACCACATGCTGGCATTGATCGCCGGCCCGCCGTCTCCGGCGAGAGGGAACAAACCGCTGAGCGCCCAATCGGTGATGACGCCGGGGCCGACATTGCAACCGATGCAGCGAATCTCGTTGTTGTAGGAGTCCGCAATGTAGACGTTGCCGGAAGCATCGACCGTAACGCCGGAGGGATGATCGAGGTGAGATGCGGTGGCCGCTCCGCCGTTGCCGCCCTTGCCGGCGATGCCGACGCCGGCGATGGTGGTGATGATCTTGGTGCCGGCGTTCACTTCCCGTACCCGATGAACGTTGTAATCGGCGATGTAGAGATTGGCCGAGCTGTCCAAAGCGATGGCGAGCGGATCGGTAAACCTGGCCGAAGTTGCGGGACCGTTGTCTCCGCAGGGGTTGGTGGGATTGCCCAGAGGACACGACTTACCCGTTCCGGCATAGGTGACGATATCCCCTGTGCTCGCCAACACCTCGCGAATGACTAGGTTGTTGGTGTCGGCGATGAATATATCGCCGGCGGAATCGATCGCCACTCCGGTCGGTCCGTTGAGAGTGGCGCTGGTGGCGGCGGCGCCGTCGCCGGTGTAGCCCGCGATACCGGTTCCCGCCACCGTGGAGATGACTAAGGTTTTGGCGTTGACCACGCGGATCCGGTTGTTGGCGGTATCCGCGATATAGACATCGCCGGCCGCGTCTTGGGTCAGGTTGAAGGGATTGGCCAGGATGGCATTCAGCGCCGGCCCGCCATCGTTGCCCAGGCCGCCGCCGGCAAGGGTCGAGATATTGCCCGCGCTAACGAATTGCCGCACCCGCTCGTTGCCCTGGTCCGCGACGATTAGATTTCCGGAGCCATCCAGAAAAACGCTCTGGGGCAAGTTCAGGAGCGCGGCGGTAGCCGCACTCCCATCGCCGGCAAAGCCTTGTTTCCCTGTGCCCGCAACTGTGCTGATGGTGCCGCCGCTGACCAGGCGAATCTTGTTGCCGTAGGTATCGGCGATATAAATATTCGAGGTCGTAGGATCGAGAAAGACGCCCATGGGCAAGTACAGGTTCGCCGAGGTGGCAGGTCCGCCATCACCGCACTTGCTCACTGGGGCGCAGGTCGAACCGTTGCCGGCGACGGTGGTAATCACCGGCGAAGCGGCCGGAGCGACCATGCGAATCTTGTGGTCGCGCGTGTCGGCGATGTAGAGATCGCCGGCGCTATCGAAGGCGACGCTCTGGGGATAATTCAAAGTCGGCCCAATGGCCGAACCTCCGTCTCCGCACTTGCCGGTCGACAGGGCACAGGCAACTCCATTGCCGGCCACGGCTGCGATATTGCCGGGTTGAATCTTGACCCCGAACAGGGTGACCGCGGTGGACTGCGTGTTGACGGCGCGGACGCGGTTGTCGAAGGCGTCGGCGACGTAGATGTTGCCCGCCGCGTCGAGCGCAACTCCCAGGGGGAAGTTGAACTGTGCGCTGGTGGCGGGGCCGCCATCGCCGCAAGTGCCGGTCGAGGGTTCGCAGCGAACGCCGGTGCCGGCCACGGTGGTGATGATGCGGACGCCGTTGGCGTTGGGCGCGGCGATCATGCGAATGCGGGGGTTGCCGAAGTCGGCAACGTAGATGTTTCCCTTGCCGTCGATGGCGAGGCCGCTCGGCAGCGCCAGCGTCGCCTGGTTCGCGGGACCGCCATCGCCGCCATACCCTTCCATGCCAGTTCCGGCAATCACGCTGACGGCGCCACTCGCGCTCAGTTCGAAGATATCGCTGGTATAGGGAGCGGTAAAGTAGGTATTTCCAGAGGCGTCGCGAACCGCCGCCGTGGGTCCCGGCAGGTCCAGGCTAAGCGGGGCTGCGCTCGGCGTTCCGCCGCCGGCATAGGTGTTGATGATGTTCTGCGCCGGCGCTCTTACCGGCATAAGCAGCAGCCCAAGCGCGCAAGCGGCGATGGCCGCAACATAAGAAATCGGAGACTTCCCGCCGATCCGGGGAGCTGCTGGATTCGCGACTGCCCATTGGCAAGCGTTCACAGTTACTACCTCCACAAGAATTTTGAGAGTCGAGGAACACCGGGGGACGCACACCCGGAGGGAGGATTCACGGAAGACGAGTGGACGCCCGGGGCTCAGGCCCCGGAATATCCGAGCCGGGACAAAATGTTGCCCGCGCGTTTTTGCACCAACTGAGCCTGGGTTTCGGTGAATTTTTCGCGCCAGCCTTCGACCGCTCCGCTTCCGATGAAGCGGCCTTTGGCCGAGGCTTTTAAGGGACTCTTCTTTTCCTGGTCGCGCATCTTTTGCACCGAGTTGTTGGCCACGGCGCGCTGGATGACCTCGGGCGCGACCGGCACTTCGAGAAATTCCATCATCTTGCCTAAAGAAAGTTCCGGCTCGCGGCGCATTTCGTCGAAGCGCACCAGCAGAATCTGGGCGCGGGCTTCGTCTTTGGCCTTCACCCAGGAATCCACGTGAGCCGTCCAGGAGCCGAACGGATTCACCCGGCCGCGCAAAAAGCGCTGCAGGAATTTGTCGAAATCGTCGCCCACGAAGCCCAGCGCCTTCTGGTAGTTGAACTCCGACAAAGCCACGTCGCGGGCGTCGCGCACCAGGTAGATGGCCTTTCTATATTCCGGGCGGTAGGCCTCGTGCGTCTTGATCAGCCGGCCTTCGTGCGGAAGCACGGGCGAGGCCTTGCTCTGCTTGCCGATATCGGGAACGACTTTGTCGACGTGGTTGAACGACGGCGACTGCCCCAAGAGAATTTCGAAGAGCATGAAGCGTAGCCAGGTGTTGCCCGAGCGCGGATACGAGGCGACGAACACATCGGAGGGAATCAGGCCAAAATGGCGAACGAACGCCAGCGGCTTGTGGATGGGAGTCTTGCCAATCTTGTGGCGAACTTGGCGCAGTGTGGGCACGATTTCCTCTGAGATTTTTATCGTCGGGGAGGTTCTGGGTGGTGCTAGATACCGGCTCGCAAAAGACCGCCTTGCGAGATGAAAAGATGGTTATGCGTTAGCGCTGAAAGCCAGCGTCGGCTCCGCGGTCGATAACTGCCGCAGACGGATACTCACCACCACCAGCGCGATCAGCATCATGTAAGGCGCGTCGGGGCGTCCGCCGAAAGTCGCGTTGAACATGCCATTAATAAAAAGATTCACAAAAGCCGCGAGGCAGCCCACGGCCATGTAGCGTAGCTGCGGCGAGGCCGCGATTTTGATGGTGCGCCATAGGTTTTTCACGATCACGACCTGCACCATGATGATGAGGCTGAGACCGATAATTCCGGTGTTGTACATGGCCTCGATCAAGCTGTTATGGGTGTGCGTGCTGGCGAAGGGAGTATCCGGATGCACCACGGCCAGGAAGCGCGAGGCATCAAAGCCGTAGCCGAGGATGGGCTTGGCCAGAATATAAGGAAGCAGGAACCCCCACAGGCCGGTGCGGCCGGTGAAGCTCGCGCCCGCTTCGAGTTGCGAGTAGTTGGTCATGTAATCGCCGAGCGGGGTGAACTTGAGGGCGAGGACCAACATGACGGCAGCCACCCCGGCGAAGGTCAAGACCGCCTTGAAGCGCTTCTGCAATCCGTAGAAAAGCAGTCCGGCAAAAATGCCGGCGATGATTCCGGTTTTGCCTCCGGCGCCCACCATAATGATGAGCGCGATGGCGCCGATCCAGAGCGGCCAGCGGCGCTTGCCCGGCGTGTAGAGCATCAGGCACAAAATTGTGAGCAGGCCGGCGATGCCCGAGATTGCCGTGGGAGCTTCGCGGAAGCGCTGCTCGAGCGCGCCCGAACCGTACTCTCCCAGAGGATCGGCTTCAAAAATCGAGCGCAGCGTGGGCGCCAGAATCAGAATAAAAAATCCGCAGACCGTGATATTGAGAAAGTCGCGAAGCTCGTCCATGCCGGCGATCTGCTGGAAGCTGATATGCATGACCAGCACCACCAGAGTCAACTTGAAAGCCCAGGCGAGCGAGAAAGCCGGATTCGGCGAATAGGCGCAGGAGACGATGCTGACCAGCGTGATCCAGGTCACCCACTTGTAATCCCCTCGAAAAAGCCCGCGCAAAGCCTCGGGATATTTGAGGACGATGATGAGCAGGCCGAGCAGGGCGACGATCCAGAGAATGCCCTGATCGTAGGCTTGCGAGGAGAAGCCCGCGCCGCCGGCGATGTCGCTGCGGTAGGAGAACACCTCTTCGGAAACCAGCAGTCCCCACCAGACGACAAAAATGAGCCACTTCGCGGGCTGACTGCTGGCGCGCCCGTAGGCGGCGGCGAAGACCAGCATGCCGAAGAAAACCAGCGCCGCCAGAATTACCGTCGTGGTGTTCTCGTCGGCGACGAACTCGGTGGCCGTCGTCAGCAGAAACAGAGTCGCGAACGCAACCATGGCGACCACGGCGACCGTAGTGCCGCGCAGGCGCGACTTGACCGGGGCGGCGAGTTGGCTCGGAGTGGCGCTCATCTTCAAATGGCAATTCTACGTGTTAGTGCTGGTCGAGATTCGTTACGAACGAACAATAACGAAGAGATCGTAGTTTCGAGTTCGTGCGCGAGGACAGCCTAGCTGGCGCCCGAACCTTTCAGCACTGCCGGGATGGTTTTCATGAGAATTTGAAAATCCAGCCACAGCGACCAGCGGTCGATATATTGTAGGTCCAGCTCCATCCATTGATCGAAGGGGATGGAATTCCTTCCCAGAACCTGCCACAGGCAAGTAATGCCGGGGCGGACGCTGAAGCGGCGGCGCTGCCAATCTTCGTTGAAACCCTCGTAATCGCGCACCGCCATGGGCCGCGGGCCGACCAGGCTCATATCGCCTTTCAAGACGTTGAACATCTGCGGCAACTCGTCGATGCTGGTCGAGCGCAGGAACTTGCCGATGGCAGTGATGCGGGGATCGTTCTTGATCTTGAACACCGGGCCGCTCACTTCGTTGAGATGTTCAATCTCTTTCATGCGGCTTTCGGCGTCGGCGGTCATGGTGCGGAACTTGTAAATCTTGAAGCGGCGCTTGTTCAACCCGAGGCGCTCTTGCAGGAAAAACACCGGACCCGGCGAGGTCAGCTTGATCAGCGCCGCGACCAGCAGGAAGAGCGGAGAGAAGAAAACCACCAGAACCAAAGAGACGGTGAAATCCACCGACCACTTGATCACGGCCGGCCAGCCGGCGACGACGGTGCCGGTGCGGTGCGTGATGTGGGAATCGCCTTCGAAGTCTTCGGCCTTGGTGCGGGCGCGCTTTAAATCGAAGATGTTGGAGACCACCCGCAGCAAGATGCCCTGCTCTTCGCAGAGCTCCGCGATTTCGCTGGCGTAAGAATGCAGGGAACGCATCGGCAGGGTGACGACGACTTCGTCGACCACATTGGAGCGCAAGAATTTCCGCAGGCCGGCGAGATTGCAGCTGATGGAATAGCCTTCCTGATTCAACTTTTCCACCCCCGACCAGGGCTCGTCGACGAAGGCGAGGATGCGATACCCGAGCCAGGGACTGTGCTCGATCTTGCGCGCGAATTGCATCGCGGCGTCGTTGCTGCCGACGATCACGATGTTGCGCAGGTTCTTGCCCTTCCGGCGCGCCTGGCGCAGCACCACCCGAACCAGCAGGCGGCCGCTCCCCATGAGAAAAGTCAGCGACGCCCAGAACACGCCCACGAAGATGTAATTGATCATGGTGACGTGCAGCGCGATCGCCATCACGTACATCAACGTCGTGCCCACCGAAGTTGCCTTGATGACGTCGACGGCCTCGTCTCGCTTGCGCGAGAGGCGCCGGGACTCGTACATGTCGAAGAAGCAGAACACCCGATGCCAAAGAAGAACGATGCCGCAGAAAATGATGAAATTCGAAATCTTGATTCTTAACTCGAGGAATTCGTTGAAGGACAGCCTGGCGCTGAAGATTTTCGAGACCGTGATCGTAGCCAGCCCAAAACAGAGAAGGACCGTGAGCACATCGAGTGTCTGTACCAAGTGCTTGAGCGTTTTGCGCTGATCGTTACCCACCTGGGCCTACCTCCAAGTCGTTCGTGACGCTGCTATTCTTGGGGGAGATAGAGAAAAGAGCATATTTCGTGTGCCGCTGCGGTTGAAATGCTGTGGCCGGATTCGTCGATTGGTGGGCCGGCCCTCGCGCCGGCCCCCGATCGCCGAAACTCTAGCTTAAGTCATCTTCGCCCGAGGCCCCGTGAGTAGCGACCATCGCCGCCGAGACATGGCCGTAGGGGACGCTGCCCTGGCCGTTGTAGCCACTCCGGCCACCTCTTTGCGGGACCGCCGCCAGCACGGGAATGTTCAACTCCGACATGACTTCCGAGGGAGTGCGCAACGACGGGTCAAGGTACTCCACGGTGAAGACGACGCCGGCGCTTAACGTGGCCGCCAGCAGAATTCCGACCAAGCCGTACTTCCATCGGTCGCCGGTCGGCAGCGAAGGCACCGTGGGATTCTCGACGATCGACACATTCAGGATGCGTTGTTCGTCAAGGGCATCGGCCATGCGAGCTTCTTCGCGCTTGTGCAAGTACAGCAGGTAGTTGTCTTCGTTGGCCTTGGCGGTGCGGGCGAGATCGCGCTGGGTAAGATCTTTCTGCTCCAGTTGGCGGGCGTTCTCCGTGTACATGCTGACAATCGCCTGGGTGGCAGCTTCGCGGGCCTGCATGCCGCTGTAGTCGGCTTTCGCCTTGGCCAGCTCGGTGCCAATCCAGCCGTGGGTCGGGTTTACGTCCGTGACGCTGTCGCGTAAAGGCTTGCTCTGCTCGTCGGCGATGGAAGCGCGCGTATCTTCGATTTCTTTATCCACTTCCTGCACCAGGCGGTAGCCGGGCTGGTACTTGGTGAGCAATTCGGTTCGCTTCAACTCCAGCGTAAGCAGAGCGCTCTTGAGTTGCTGCAGCACCGAGGCGTCATCGGACTCTTTGACCTGCGTGGTCATGCGCTCCGGAGTTGTGCCCGCCTGCTTTTGCAGGTCCTGGATGCGCTTCTGCGTGGAAGCCATATCGGCGCGCGTCTGTTGCAGGCTGGCGTTGAAGTCGTTCAGCTTCTGCAAGGTGATGTCCCGGGCCAGCAGCGGAGCGACGCCGCCCTGCTGTTTGGCAAACTCGCGCAACTGGTCTTCGGCCTGATCCAGATCCTTCCGGTAGCGTTCGGTCTCCTGCTCGAAGAACTTCACCTGCCCCGGCGGGCGATGCACTTCAAGATGCTTCTGAATATAGCCATTGGCCAGGGTCTGCAGCACCTTCGCCGCCAGCTTGGGATTGCTCGAGGTGTAGGTGATGCTGATCAGATCGCTCTTTCTCACCGGCTCAACCTTCAGGTTCGACTGCAGGCGCTCGACGGCCTTGGCGATCTTTTCGTCTTCGGTGCGTCCAAACAACCATGCCGAGAAACTCTTGCGATGCTGCAGGCCGCAAGTTACCACGGTCTGGCGCAGCACGTCGTCGCTCTCGATGATGGCGACCTCGGAGTTCAATTGCTCTTCGCTGACCTCGTCGCGAGCCTGCACCGGCATGCTCTGCTGCGACGTGATCACCGGGTCGACGCGCTCGTGCTTCACCAGAATCTGGGTGCGGGCCATATACTCGGGCGGCATCAGCAGAATGGTCAGGATGGTCCCCAGCAGCACCCCTCCGAAGCACAGCGTCAGAAGGCGTTTGTGGCGAAAGCCGACCGCCAGAACGTCGCGCATGGTAAAGGTGAATGTCCCCGTATTTTTTGCTGGATTATTGAAGTCGTAATTCCTCATAAGTTGTCTCCTCGCGGCAACCACCGGACAAATATTCGCTCGTTAGGGGGCAATCTGACCGTAAGCGCCTACGCCGGAATTCGGGATGAAGGGCTTGATCTTGGACAGCATATTCTTGGGCACGAACAACTGGTCTCCCGGATGCAAGGTGGGATCCTCGCCGAGTTTGCCCTCGCGCATCATTTCCTTCACGTTGTAAATCTTGGCGGAAAGCCACTGATCGTTCACGCGGCGAAACAGCAACACCTGGGAGTGTTTGGCGTCTCCATTAAAGCCGCCCGCCATGGCGATGGCTTCGGTCAAAGTCGTGTTTCCCCGCAATTCGTATTTTCCGGGCTTGTTCAGCTGCCCGCTGGCGGTGAAGTAGGGCTTCTCGAAATCCTTCAGCACAACCGAAATCAAGGGGTCGTTCAGAATTTTGCTGTAAGCGTCGCGCAGCGTCTGCGTAAGCTCGGGGACCGTTTGACCGGCCACGTGAACGTCGCCCACCCCTTTCAAGGTGATGAAGCCATCGGGTTGCACCGTGACCGACTGATTGAACTCCGGGCTCAACTCGAAGTTCACCTCGAACACGTCGGCCGAGCGGATGGTGTAGCGCGGGTTCCGCGGCTGAAACTGGGGCTCGGTCTTCGAGTCCACCTTGGTATCGACGGCGGCGCTGACCGGGATGGGCTGAGAAGCGCCTTGCGCAAAGCTCAGCACTGCGCTCGACAACAATAAAAAGCTTGCTCCGGCCGCGATCCATTTCGTTTTTGTGGTTTTCATCATCGTGAAATTCCTCCGCCTAACCCAGCGCGATCGAGCTTTTCTTTCAGCTTCGTGTTTAGCAACATTCTAGTCTCGGGCAGCCACGCCATCGATAAAATTAGTGCCGTGCAATGCTCCAGCTCCATCATCAGCAGTTGGTGCCGGATATAGCTCCGCCCTCTGAGTCCCATTTTCAGAATCCAGGAACGGCGAACCAAGTCGGTCAGACGGATGGGGAGTGCTTTCCCTTAGGGCCTGCCGCTTTTCTGATAAAGGTTGATATTGCCGTGCCTACGGGGGGGAGCCACCACGCCGCGGTCGCTCCTAAAGGCGCGTGTCCATTGACTGAAGCGAGGTTATACGGGAATGTAGATTGTTGCAAGGGGCCAAACAACCTAGTGACGAAAGGCTTTAACCCAAAGGGACAGGGCATTCGGTACCGCACTTGATAGAGATAAAAGTCTCTTTCGAAAATAGAGACTAAAGATTAAGCGTCCGCTCAGGCGAGCGCTCTTTGGAGCCTGCCGGAATCGCTTCCCGGGCCTCGGCGGAGCGATCGGTGCGCGCCCGCAAAAGGCAGTTCCGCAGCTTCTCCGCTACCAGATTCACGTTCGGTTCGGTGAACATGGCGGGATGATTTCCGGGAATGCGGTGAAATTCGATCCCGTCGCGAACCAGATCCTTCCACCCCAGCGTGAAATCGAAGTAATCGCCTTGCGGCCACTCACTCGATTGCAACATCACCAACGTGCCCGAGTAAGGCTGCGGCTCATAGCGATGAAAGGCGGGATGCACCACCGCATCGGCGTTGTGCATCTTGCCGGCTTTGCCGTTGCGGCCCTGATCGAAGGAGAGTTGCCAGATCGTGCGCTCGAGTTTGCGCCGGGCCTCTTCGAAGCGATTCAGGATGTAGGCCGATCCGCCGCGCAGGTCGGAGCGAACGATATTGGACAGATGATATTTGATGCGGCCGGTGTAGCGGCCATCGCGCAGCGGATTCTTGTAGTAGGCCTGGTTGTGCCCATCCAGCAGAGCCAGCAGCGCAATCTCTTCCCCTTGCGCGTTCAGTTGCACAGCCATGTCATAGGCGATCACGGCGTTCACGCACAGGCCTGCGAGGGAATAAGGTCCGTGCGGCTGTGCTTCGCGCATCGCTTTGATGAGGAAGGATGCAATGTCCTCAATGCGGTAAGGCGTCGGCAGCTTGGTGGCGTCGGCGAAGGGAATGTCGAGGCCGAGCAACGGCTGGTCGGGACCGAGTTTCTGCGCGAGCAGCCGGAAGCGCGGCGTGGCCCGCACCCAGAATAAAGGCAACTGCGATCCTTCGGGCTGAATCTCGACGATGGTCCGTGCCCGCAAGCTCTGATCGGGATGGCGCAGCCAATCCGCCATCAATTCGATGGTGGGCGCCTGGAAGATGAATGCCAGGGTGAGCGGCTGCTTGAATTCGCGTTCGATGCGATAGAGCAGCTTCGCCGCCAGCAGCGAATGTCCGCCGAGCTGAAAGAAATTTTGCGTGACGTCGAAGCTGGCGGTTCCCAGAACTTCCTGCCAGATCGGCAACAAGCGCGCTTCGATGGAATCGGGCGGTGAAACCGCTTCGGGAAGCGAGTCATTCGCGGTGCGAGTCCAACTGTCGAGATCGCGCCCCATATCCAGCCGATCGGGATCGGTGCTACCCAGCGCCCGGCGATCCAGCTTTCCATTCGGAGTGCGGGGCAGCGCCGAGAGAAAATGGAATGCCGACGGAACCATGTGCTGCGGCAGCCGAGATTTCAGGAGCGCGCCCAGCTCCGCACCCGAGGTCGCGAACTCTTCCCGAGCCACCACATAAGCGACCAGATGCTGCTCGTCTTCTACCGAAACCGCAGCTTCTCTTACGTCGGGATGCGCGGAGAGCGCATTTTCGATCTCGCCCAGTTCGATGCGCATGCCGCGAATCTTCACCTGCTCATCGAGGCGCCCTAGAAAAGAAAGATTGCCGTCAGGCAGGTAGCGAACCGAATCTCCAGTTCGATACATTCGCAACGTCTGATCTGTGAGGCGCAAGGACGGAAATTTCTCCGCCGTGAGCTCGGGGCGATTGCGATAGCCTCGCGCCACGCCGTCGCCCGCGATGTAAAGCTCGCCGGGAACCCCACGGGGCAAGAGCTGCCGATTGCGATCCAACGCGTAGAGTTGGGTGTTGGCAATGGGGCGCCCGATCGGCACCGCCAGCGATCGACTCCCAGGTTCGCAACGATAAACCGTGCTCCAGACGGTAGCCTCGGTGGGTCCATACTCGTTGAAAAGTTGCACCGAGGGCAGCTTTTGGAAATGCATTTGCGTCAACGGCGCAGGGCAGGATTCGCCCGCCAGAACCACAGTTCGCAACGAAGCGAGCCGGTCAGCCCCCTCCGATTGCAGAAGTTCACCATAGACCGAGGGGATAGCCAAAATATTCGAAATCTGATTCTCGGAAATCAGCCCCGCGATCTGCCGCGCTTCCCAGGTGAATTCCGGCCCCGGCAGAACCAGCGTCCCACCCGAACAAAGCGCATGAAAAATCGTCGCCACCGAGCTGTCGAAAGCAAACGACGAGAGCAGCAGAAACTTGTTTCCCGCACCCTCGTAGTAGTCGAGCCGCGCACTGGTCGACTGCGCCAGGTTGCGCTGCGTGATCTCGACTCCCTTGGGGCCGCCGGCCGAGCCCGAGGTGTAAATCACATAGGCGAGATTGTCGGAAGCGATCTCGACCAGAGGGGCATGGGCGGGTTGTCGATCGATAGCAGTCCAATCCTGATCCCAACGAACGGTGCGAAGTTTTCTCGAAGGCATCAACTGCGGCAAATGCGATTGCATCAGCAAGACCTCCGCACCGCAATCGTCGAGCATGAAATTCAGGCGCTCCGGCGGGTAAGCGGGATCGAGCGGAACATACGCGCCTCCCGCTTTCAAAACACCGAGAATGCCAACCAGCATTACCACGGAACGCTCCACACCAAGCGCAACCGGGATTTCCGGCCCCACTCCCAAACTCTTCAGATGATGAGCGAGTTGATTGGCGCGCTGGTCGAGCGCACGGTAGGTGAGTTGCTGGTCCCCGCATTTCACTGCGACGCCCTGCGGCGTGTTCGCGGCCTGCGCCTCGAAACGTTGGTGCACGAGCGTCAGAGGATAGGACCTCCTGCTCGCGTTGAATTCGATCAGCAGCCGGTGGCGTTCGCGCTCCGGCAATATTTGAAGCTCGCTGATGCGCTCGGCTGGACTGGCGACGACAGACTGCAGAAGCCTCTGCCAGCATTCCACCAGACCGGCGATGGTCTCCGCATCAAAGAGGTCCGTGCTGTAGAGCAACCGCCCAGTGAGGCCTTCGCTCCGGTCGTCGAGCACGAAGCAGAGATCGAATTTCGCAGTGCCGGTCTCCACGTCGATGGGAGTGAGATTCCATCCCGGCTCGACTTGGCCGAGCGGCGGCTCCAGCGACAAAAGCACGCGAAACCACGGATTGCGGCTGAGCTCGCGCGCGGGCTGCAACTCTCGCAGCACAAGGTCGAGCGGCACATCGTCATTCGACAAGGCCTCGACGGTGGTCTGGCGCACTCGCTCCAGCAGTTCGCAAAACGTAGGATCGCCCGCGAGATCGTTCCGCAGGACGACGGTGTTAAGAAAGAAGCCCAACAACTTCTCGGTGCCGGGATGATTGCGCCCCGCGGTAATGCTGCCCACCAGAATATCTTCCTGCCCGGTGTAGCGATAGAGCAGCGTATCGAGAGCCGCTAGCAGACTCATGAAAAGCGTGACACCTTGCTGCCGGCTCAGCGCGCGCAGGCCGTCGCTGAGTTCGCGAGACAAGGCGAAGCCTTGCATGGCCCCGCCAAAACTTTCGGCGCCGCGGCCAGGCCTGTCGGTAGGCAACTGCAATACGGGAAGGGCGCCGCCGAGTTTCTTTCTCCAATACTCGAGGTGCGGATGCGAAGGCTCGCGCCCCGCCGCCTGCCGTTGCCATACCGCGTAGTCGCCATATTGAAACGGCGGATCTGGAAGCGAAGAAATTTCGCCCGAAGCTTCGAAGAAGGAAATTTCTTGGCTCGCAAAAATCCGGTACAAGCCGACCAACTCAGGCAAAAAGACCTGGTAGCCCGCGATCCCGTCAAAAATAAGGTGGTGGCAACTTAGGTAAAGGCGATACTCTTCGCCGGCCAACCGTATCAACTGAGCACGCACCAGCGGCAATTTCGCGAGATCGAAGGGACGGCGCGCGTCTTCGCTGGCCAGTCGAAGGGCTGCGGCAATTCGATCCGATTCCGGCAGATTTCGCAGATCCGCAACTGGAAGGTTGAGCTCGAAGGGCGGATGCACCACCTGCACCGGCTCGCCATCGACGACGGCGAAGGTTGTTCGCCAGGCTTCGTGGCGACGAATGATTTCGTTGAGGCTGCGCTCTAGCGCTTTCTCGTCGAGCGGCCCCTTGCGATGCACCGTGAAAGGTTCGTTGTAAAGCGGGAGTTCGGGAGCGAGCCGCGCGTGCAGCCAGACTTGCTGTTGCGCGAAGGAGAGCGGAATCGCGGCGCCGGGCGGGCGGCGCGGAATGGTCGCGGGCGCGCTCGCGCTTTGCGCGCGCTGCTGCAAATACTGCTCCAGCAGCTTTCGCTTCTGCTCCGAAGTGGTAAGAGTTTCTGCCATGGTTGAAGCTATGAGCCGGGCGAGGTTTCTGCGATGATGGTTAAGAATGAGTGTGAACGACTCCGCTCGTGGCCGAGACTTCGCCTTTCACCGCGTCGAGCAGTTCTCCGTTGCTTACGTATTCGACGCCGTTGCGGCCGCTGACGTATTCGAGCATTTCGTTAAGCCGATCCCAGAGGCCGAGCTTTTCGATCTCCCAGGAATGACCGTACAAATGCCAGACTCCGCCGTGGCGCAGAACGCGGTCAAAACTCACTTGCCCCAGACGAAGCCAATCCTGGAAGCCGACTAAATCCGGTATCGACTTGAGCAAAGCACCCAGCGCCCGCAGCCGCACCAGATTGCGCGCGTAATTCGCTCTGCGGTGAGGATACGCCTGCAGCGTGGTCGGCATCGCGAAGCGCTCAAAAACCGCGGACGAGGCCAGCATCTGAGTGCCGCGGGCGCCGCGATATCCGGCGCGCTCGACCGCTTTCACCACGGCGCGATTGAAGCGCCCTTTGGGATAGCAGAACATGCCAATCTCCGCTCCCACGATCTCTTGCAGCGTTGCCTTGCAATCGCCGACTTCGCGCGCAAGTTCGTCGGGGCTCACTTCCGTAAGAATCGCATGGGAAACCGTGTGGGCGCCAATCTCGAAGCCCGCAGCGGCCAGCGTGCGCAACTCGGCGGCCGCCAACGAATCCCCTTGTCCGAGCTCACCCGTGGGAACGTAGAAGGTCCCCGCCAGCCGAAAGCGGTTCAACGACTCCGCCACTTTCAAGCCCGTACGATGCTCGTCGTCCCAACTGGTGGTTACGAAAACTCGGGGCATGGATTTTTCGGGATACAAATTCCCCGGATCAATGTCAGGGCTTGTCGGCGTAAAGCTCTTCCAGATTTGCGCCCGCCTGGCGCGTCGCCAGTTTACGCCCGAAGAGCATGAAGGCAACGACCACATAGAGGAAGTTGGCGGCGATCATGCTGCAAATCACTCCCTTCAGGCCGAAGTACCGCGTGGCGGGAATTCCCGCCAGCACCGCTACCACGCTGGCCGCCGCATTCGCCATGAACAGCGAGCGCGGCGACTCCATGGCCCGCAGCAAGATGGCCGGCCCCAGGCTGGCGCTCCAAATGGTAGTTTCCAAAGCGAACAGCGGGATGAGATACGCCGATTCCATATACTTGCCGTTGTATAAGAAATGAAACAGCGGCTGCTTCAGGGGAATCAGAACCGCCCAATACGCGACCGAGCCGGCGACGAACAAGCAAGCCAGGCGCCGGTTGAGGCTCGCGGCCGCCTTGCGTCCACTCTGATTCTGCACGCGCGCGGCGTACGGGAGAAATAACATCGACAGCGCCGCGTAGGTTTGCAACACCGGCGCGGCCAGATTCATCAGCGCGCGCAATTCGCCGGCCGCGGCCATTCCCGAAAAACTGCTGACCAGCGGAATATAAAAGTAGTTGGGAATCCAGCCCACCACGCAAGTGCCCAGCGCCCAGCGGCCATACTCCCAGTGTTTTTTCGAAGTCGCCCGCAAACTGGGGCGGCCGGTCGCCGGCTCCAGCGCCGCATTCAACTGGAAGACCATGATCACGCTGGTGACCAGCGCGGCAAAGCCCATGAGACCGAAAGCGCTGAACGAGGAGAGCCGTTGCAGGCGGAAAAGCAAGAACACGCCGCCGGTCACCAGCACGCAATAAAAGACTGAGCCCAAGGCTGCCGGCCCGGGCATCAACTTCAGATAGAAACTGCGGCGGGCGAGGCCGTGCGCGAGAATAAACGGCGTGGCGATCGTCATACCGGCCAGCGCAATCGCCAGCACGGGAGAGTGCCCGATGAAGTATGTGACCGCGGCGGAGATCGCCAGCGCAAGGCACATCACGAACGAGAGCGCCCAGTGAATCCACAGCGTGGTCTTCAGATAACCGCGAATGTTCTCGCGAAATAGCGTGCCGGAAAACACCGACAACGGCTCCAGCAAGAGCGACTGATAAAGAAAACCCGCCAGAATAAAAAAACTGAAGGACAGCGCGTATGCGCCATACTCACGCGGTGAAAGCCACCGCGCGAGCAGGATGCCCAGCAGGAAATTCGACCCGGACATCAGTCCGTAGTCGAGGACCGCGAGTCCGCCCTTCGCCAACCACTTGCGAAACGTAGCGAAGGCCCGGCCCCGGCTCGGTTGAGATTTTTCCTCTGCTCGCGCCGGCGCGGCTTCGGGCAACTCAGCCACGGCCTGCGCGCTGCCATGAAGAGTCGCGGGCGGCTCGGGCTCGTTCGTCTTGGCCGATGGAATGGGCAACTTGGACGGATGCATGCGAAAATACGATGGACCGGCTCTAGTTCAACTTTCTCAGTTTAACTGCAGGTCGGGTTGCGCCAAAAACTCCGTGGTAACAATGGGTGAACTCTCAGACTGCGCCCGCTCCAGGCACTGGCGAAGCTCGGCGGCCAGGAATTGCACATTGGGCTCGTTGAGGATGTTGCCGTGATCGCCATCGAGTTCGTGAATTTCCAGTCCGCCCGCGGCGTATTTCTGCCAGCCGTCGCCGGGCTCTTCCAACCCGCGCAGTCCTTTTTCGCCGGCCCGGAATAACACGATCCGCTCCGGGTACGGCCTTAGCTCGTAGCTATGTTCGGCGGAGGCGCAGCCGCGGCGCACTTTCTTCACCGCCGGCGGCAGAAACCAGAATTCGATTCTCCGCTTCAGATTCTTCCGATAACGCTGCGCTCTCCTTTTTACATACGCGATTTTCTGCGCGCTGGAGAGAGTCAAGAACCGTTCGAGCAGCGACTGCGATCCGCCCACATAAGTATCGAGCAGAACCAGCGACCGCACTTCCTCGCCTTGCCGAAGCAGGCGCCGAGCCATCTCCAGCGCCACATAACCTCCGAAGGAATAGCCGCCCAAATAATATGGCCCTTCGGGCTGCGCCGATCGCAGATCCCGCAGGTAAACCTCCGCCATGTCTTCGACGCGATGGAGGCAAGTTTCGGCGCCGTCGAGGCCTTTGGCCTGGATTCCGTAGAACGGCTGATCGGGCGCCATGCGCCGGGCCAGATCGCGGAAGCGCATCACGGTGCCGCCCAATCCGTGCACGAAGAAAAACGGCGGTTTCGATCCCAGCGGCTGCAAGGCGATCACCGCCGAGCGCGCGGTTGAAGGCGCGTCCAAGCGGACCATCGCGACCAACTCTTCCACCGTGGGCGCCTGCAGCAGATCGGTGAGCAGCAGGTTTTTGCCGAATTGTTTTTCCACCTGCCCCATCAAGCGCGCCGCCGCCAGCGAATGCCCGCCGAGTTCGAAAAAGTTATCGCGCACGCTGATCGGCCGCGTATTGAGAATCTGCTCCCACAGGCGCGTCATGGTTAGCTCAAAGTTATCCCGGGGAGCGACAAAATCTTCCGGCCTCTCGACTTCTCTCGCCTCGGGCGCCGGCAAAGCCTTGCGATCGACCTTGCCGTTGGGCGTGAGCGGCATCGTCTCCAGAAAAATGAAGTCCGCCGGAACCATATACTCGGGCAGCCGATCTTTCAAAAAGCGGCTCAGTTCACTTCCACTCGGCTTCGGTTCCGAGGCGATCACGTATCCGGCCAAGCGCTTCTCGCCATTCACTTCGTGAGCGACGACCACCGCTTCGGCGATGGCGGAGTGTTTTTCCAGAACCGATTCGATCTCTCCCAGCTCGACGCGGAAGCCGCGAATCTTCACCTGGAAATCGGCGCGCCCAATGAACTCGATATTTCCATCCGGCCGGCGGAGAACCAAATCGCCGGTCTTGTACATCCGTGAGCCCGATGTAAAGGGATCGGCTACGAATTTTTCGGCCGTGAGTTCAGGACGTCCCAGATAACCCCGCGCCACGCCGGGCCCGCCGACGTAAAGCTCGCCCGTCGCTCCGTTGGGCACGGCGTTCCGCGATTCGTCCAATATGTAAAGCTGAGTGTTGGCGATGGCCTTCCCGATGGGCAAATTCTCCGGGACGGGCTGCGCCGGGTCCGGCTCGTGCGAACTCACAATGATGCTGGCTTCGGTGGGCCCGTAGGTATTCACCCAGCGCACGCGGCCGCCGCCGCATTTCAGCCAGGAAGCGAATGCCGTGGCCGAAGCTTTTTCTCCGCCGACGATCAGCAGGCGCAGGCTGTCGGGCAAGCTCGCCCCGGACTCGGTAAGCTCGCGCACCAGTTCGTGCCAGTAGGCCGTAGGCAAATCCAACACCGTAATCTCACGCTGGCGAATCCAGCGCAGAAAGCCCGATCCGGCCAGAGGCAGATCCGCAGTGCGCAGCACGACCGTGCCGCCCGCGATCCAGGTGGGAAAGATTTCTTCGACGGCAATGTCGAAGCTCAGCGACGAAAACTGCAGAGTACGATCAGAGTCGCTAAGCCCATAGAGATCGATCGCGGCGAGATGATGATTCACGAGCCCGGCGTGCTCGAGCATCACCCCGCGCGGCTTTCCGGTCGAGCCAGAGGTGTAGATCACATATGCCAGACTGTGGGCATCGAACGGCGCGGGATTCTCGCGGCTGCAGCCTTCGAGAATTTTCCAATCCGAACTGAGATGCACCACCTCCGGTTTCGCATTCCCTGGTTGCGAAAGCAAGCCCGGCTGTGTGATCCACACGCGCGCTTGCGAATCCTCCAGCATGTAGGCAATGCGTTCGCTGGGGTAATCGGGGTCGAGCGGCAAACACGCGCCCCCGGACTTCATCACGCCCAGCAGGGCGACGGTCAGTTCGACCGAGCGCTTGAGGCAGACTCCGACGGGCGCATCTTTACCGACGCCCCGCTTCCGCATGTAATCGGCCAACTGGTTGGCGCGTTCATTCAGTTCCTGGAATGTAAGCTGCCGCTCTCCGTGAACCACGGCGATGGCATCCGGAGTTCTTGCCGCTTGCTCCGCAACCAACTCGTGCACACACTTGCACGGAGCTTCGGGTTGAGCGTTCGTCGGTTTCGGTTCCTTCGCTGCCGGAGCGGGCAGAGGTCCCTGCGTACGCCCGCGCCCGGAACTTTCGAACTTAACCGTCAACGACTCCAACCCCCGCAGCCCAAGATTCGTGCGCCACGCAAACTCTTGCGGAGCAAGCGACAGTTTGGGGAAGGCGCGCAACAGCGCCGCGAACGCGATCTGACCTTCCATGCGCGCCAGCGGCGCCCCGAAACAAAAATGCGCCGCATAGCCGAAGGCAAGATGCCGGTTGTCCGACCGCGCAATGTCGAAGCGGTCGGGGTCGGGAAAGCGCTCGGGGTCGCGGTTGGCCGCCGCCATGACCGCAATCACCGCCTGCCGTTTGCGAATCTGCTGACCGCCCAGTTCGCGGTCAGAGGGCGCCAGCCGCGCCGTGTGCTGGCTGGGGCTTTCGAAGCGCAACATCTCCTCCACCGCAGACGGAATCAAAGTCAGATCGCCGCGCAGCTTTTCCATTTGCTCCGGGTGCCGCAACAGAGTCAGCACGCCGTTGCCAATTAAGTTCGTCGTGGTTTCCTGGCCGCCGACCATCGTGATGATGACATTCGCCACCACTTCTTCGTCGCTCAGGCGATCGCCATCGATTTCGGCGTTGAGCAGCGAGTCAATCAATCCTTCGCGCGGATGCCGCTTCTGTTCTTCCACCGCTTCGCGGAAGTATGCCGTCATCTCCTCCACCGTGCGCAGCATGACTTCCGCGTGATCGGGATTGTGCTGAAAATTTCCCAGCATCTCGGCGAAATTGCCCGACCACACTTTCAGCTTGCGATGATCGCTGACGGGCACTCCCAACATCTCGGCAGTCACAATCGCGGGCAGAGGCTCGGCCAGATCCGCGATCACATCCATGCCGCCTTGTTCGCGGACGCCGGATAACAGGCGATCGACGATGTCGTGAATATGTTGCTTGAGAGTTTGGATTCGCGCCGGAGTGAAGGCTTTCGCAGCCAGGCCGCGCAGGCGGGTGTGCGCAGGCGCATCCATGAAGAGCATCTGCTTCACCATCAACTGCGCCAGCGGGCTGATCTTCGACAGGCCCATGCCATCGAGCTGTTCGGGGGTAGGCGTGCGATCGGCGGAGAAGCTCTGCAAGACTTCGAGCACGTCGGCGTAGCGCGTGACAATCCAGGCGTGGAGAAAAGAATCCCAGTGCACGGGAGCTTCGCGGCGCAGGCGCTGAAAGAGCGGGTAGGGGTTGGCGAGGACCTTCGGGTCGAGAAGGTGATAGAGACTGAGAGCGGCGCCGGGGCGATCCAGCCGGGAAGCGGGTTGGTTTTCAGAAGGCATTACAGGGACTTTTTGGCGGGGAATAGCAATCGCGTTCCCACGGAGCCGCGCTTCCGGCCATGAGTCAGCATACAACGGATGTTGTCAGCAGAGCGATGGGAAAAGACCGACGAAGAAGAGCAGCGCAGAAAAAGCGTGGCATTCACAGAAGTTTAATCGGCGTGGAGGCGATGCGCATCGAGCGCGCCCGCCGGTTCGAGCTTGGCCAGAATCAAGGTTTCAATCGCATCTGACATTTCTGACAACGTGGGATGATCGAACAGCTGCAAGAGAGGCAGCTCCACTCCAAAAGCTTCGCTCACGCGGGCAAGCAACTGCGTGCCCAGAAGCGAGTGCCCTCCCAGAAGAAAGAAATTGTCATGGGCGCTGATGCGGTCAACATGCAGCAGCGCGGAAATAATCGCCGCGAGGCGCTCCTGCACCGGGCCGCTGGGCGCGAAAAAGTCATCTTCGCGTAGGCGGTTGGCGTCAGTGGGAGCGGGCAAGGCGGCGCGATCAATCTTGCCGTTCGGCGTGATGGGTAACGATTCCATTCTCACGAACGCGGCTGGCAACATGTACTCGGGCAGCCGTTTGCCCAGGTGCTCGCGCAACGCTGTCACTGTAACGGATGAGGATGCGACAACGTAGGCCACCAGCGATTTTTCTCCGGTGCCACGGTCGCGCGCCGCCACCGCGCTGGCCTGCACCTCGGCGTGCTCGTCGAGGGCGTGGACGATTTCGTTCGGCTCGATGCGGAATCCTCGGATCTTGATCTGCTCGTCGAGGCGCCCCAGAAACTCGATTTCCCCGCTAGGAAGGTAACGCGCCAGATCGCCGGTGCGATACAGGCGATCCCCCGGCTTCCCACTGAAAGGATTGGGGACAAACTTTTCGGCGATCAAATCGGGACGCTTGCGGTAGCCGCGCGCAAGTCCCGCCCCGGCCAGGCAGAGCTCTCCGGGTATGCCCGATGGGACTTCCTGCAAGGTTTCGTCCACCATGTGGACTTCGATGTTATCGATAGGACTGCCAATGGATGGAGGCTGATTCGACGGGCCGGGCGCTACAAGTCCGGAAGTGGCCACTACCGTGCACTCGGTCGGACCGTAGTTATTCACCAGGGCAAACGGCAAGCCCGGAGCGGGCCGGTGATGCAAGGTATCGGCGCCGGTTAACAAAACCCGAAGCGTCGTTTCGGCCGGCCAGGGCAGCGCAAGCATGCGCTCGGCCAGCGGTGTGGCAAGAAATGTAATCGTTATAGCTTGCGCCACCAGCCAGTCGCGCAGAGCTTCCGGGTTTGCGCGGCACGCTTCAGGCACGATGTGCACCGAAGCTCCGGCAACCAGATAAGGCCAGATTTCCCAGACGGCCGCGTCGAAGCCAATGGCGGCTTGTTGCGTGGCTCGATCTTGCGGAGTGATCTGAAAAGCCCGGCGATGCCATGCCACCAGGTTCGCCAGACCGCGGTGCGTGATCTCCACACCTTTCGGCTGGCCGGTCGACCCCGATGTGTAGATCACGTAGGCAAGATTGGCCTGCGTCGCGGAACATGGAAACGCGCCGCAAGAGAAACTTGCGATCTCCTCCGCTTGCTCTTGCAAGTCGACGAGGCGCCAACGGCCTTGCGGGAGCTTGGCAGCGGAAGCCTTCTCCGCGATCAGCACGCGGACATCCGCATCGCGCATCATGAAGTCGAGGCGCTCGGCCGGAAGAGTCAAATCCAGCGGAACATATGCCCCGCCCGCCTTGAGAATGGCTAGGGCCGCGATCACCATCGCGGGCGAGCGACCCACGCACAAACCCATCAGGTGATCCGCCCCTACCCCTAAAGATTGCAGGTAGCGCGCAAGCTGGTTAGAACGCTGATCCAAGTCGGAATAGCTAAGCGCATGTCTAGAATCCGCCACGGCGATGGCATTCGGCGTCGCAGCCGCCTGCACCGCCACCAGCTCCGGCACGACAGAGTTCCGGAATCCGCTTTCGATCTGATTTTCAGCCGACATAAGACACAACTTGAACGCCGCTCACTTAGCTACTTCTTGCTCTTGCTGATCACGAGCTGCTCGATCATGTCGATGCTTTGCAAATTCTCGGCGCTGATTTCTTCGTCGGCTACTTTCACGCCAAAGTTCTCTTCGAGAAAGGTCACCAGGCGGAAAATGCCCAGCGAGTCGACCACGCCGTTGTCGATCAGCGATTCGTCGTCGGTTACTTCGTTGATGCCCTTGGCGGCTGCCAGTTCTTCGGTCACGAACTGGCGGATCTGATCTTTAATGTTGACGGCGGTTTCTTTCGTGGTCATTCGCTGCTCCCTTGGATTGGAATAATGAAATTACCGAAACGCTTTTCTGCTGCGCAATAAGCTTCGCATTACGAGACCGCTACGGGCAGAGTGTCTTTCGCGAGCCCGACGCGATCCACTTTGCCGGTCGAAGTCTTGGGCAGGCTATCGCGAAACTCGATGAACTCCGGAATCATGTACTTCGGGATGCGCGTGCCGCAGTGCTGCTGCAACTCCGCGGCCTGCACCGAATCGGCGGTGTGGGCGGCGACGATCGCCTTAATCCGGTTGCCTACCACCTCGTCGGGCACCGCGATAGCAGCCGCTTCGCGCACCGCGGGATGGCTGAGCAGGGCGCTTTCAATCTCTCCCAACTCGATGCGGTAGCCACGGCTTTTGATCATGCTGTCGCGGCGGCCGACAAAATAGTAGTTGCCGTCTTCGGCCAGCGTAACCAGGTCTCCGGTGCGGTACATTTTTTCTTCGAAGTTATGCTGGAAGCGATTGGGCACTACCATCTTCTTAGTTTTTTCTTGGTCGCCCCAATAGCCGTAGGTCACAGCTGGCCCGCGCACGTAGAGTTCGCCGCTCTCGCCCGGCTGCGTGACGATTTGATCCTGATCGTTCACGGCAAATACTTCGGTGTTTTCGCAGGCGATGCCGATGGGAAGTTTATCCATGCTGGGCAGGCGCTCGCGGTCCACTTTGTAATAAGTGCAAACGTTGGTCTCGGTGGGGCCGTAGAGGTTCTGCAATTCGACCGCTGGCAAAAGCTCTGCCAGTTGTTTCAGATATTTCATGGGGAAAACTTCGCCGGCGAAGAGGATGGTGCGCAGATGAGGAACTTTTTCCGCTTTCAAATCGGCGTGCAGGAGCAACAGCACCAGCGCGGATGGGACCGAATACCAGACGGTAATCTGGTGGGTCTCGATGAATTTCTGCAGCGTGGTGGGAAAGAGGGCGATCTCTTCCGTGACCAAATAAACGGTAGCGCCGGCTGCGATGGCGTTGTAAACGTCGAAGACCGAAAGATCGAAGTGCAGGGGCGCGTGGTTCGAGAGCCGATCTTCGTGGGTCATCTGGAACTTGTCGGCGCACCACTCGACAAACGTTAGCGCATTCTGGTGCGAGAGCATCACACCCTTGGGCCGCCCCGTCGAGCCGGAGGTATAAAGGATGTAGGCGAGATCGGTTTCAGTCAAAGGAATCTGCGGCGGATGCGATGCGGGACATTGCGACAGCGCCGACCAGGGCAGCACGCCAGTTCCATTGCCCAACTCCTTCCCCGCGCCAATGACTACGCAGCGTTCGAGCAACTCTCGCGTGGGGGCGTCGAGCGAGCGGCGCCGGTCGTCCTGCGTGATCAGAAGCTTGATTCCGCAATTGCCGATGATATAGCCTACGCGATCGACGGGAGCCTGCGGGTCAAGCGGAACATAAACTCCACCAGCTTTCAGAACGCCAAACATGCTGACGATCGACTCCACGCACTTTGGAAAAAACAACCCCACGCGATCGCCCTTGCGAACTCCGCTCTGGACCAGCAAGTGCGCCAGTTGATTGGAGCGCTCGTCCAGCTCGCGATAGCTGATGCTCTTGCCGCGGGCCCACACCGCCGTCTTTTCCGGAAAACGCGCCGCGCTCTTGCTTAGCAATTGCTGAAGGATGTATGCCATTCCGCCCCTCGGAGATTTTCGTCGAGTCGCTTGAAACTAAACTTCGCTAACAAAAAAGAATCTAGAAACCGTGCAATCCCGAGATGATCACCCTCTGAATCTCGGACGTGCCGGAATAAATTTTGCCGGAGATCGCGTCGCGCAACTCGCGTTCGATCTGGTAATCGGTCATGTAGCCGTAGCCGCCGTGAATCTGAATCGCGTCCAGGCAGCTCTGCACGCAGGCTTCGCTGACGTAGAGTTTCGCGATCGAAGTTTCGCGCAGAGGGTGCCGGCCCTGGCTCTTCAGCCACGCGGCTTTGTAGAGCACCAGGCGGCTGGTTTCGAGGCGCACATCCATATCGGCGATCTTGTTGCCGATGGCGGAGAATTTTCCGATGGGTTGACCAAACTGGTTGCGCTCGCGCGCATACTTTACGCAGTTTTCCAGCACGCGCTGCATCATGCCCAAATGGCTGGCCAGAATGCAGGTACGCTCCCATTCCATGGAGGCGGTGAACACCGACTGGCCCGAACCTTCTTTATCGAGAATATTTTCGGCGGGAATTTCGCAATCGACCAGCGCCACTTCCGACATGGGAGAAGTTCGCAGCCCCATCTTGTGCAGCTTCTTGCCGACGATGAGCCCCGGCGTGCCCTTTTCCACCAGAAATGCGGTGACGCCGTTGGCTCCTTTTTGAGGATCGAGGTTGGCGAAGATGATAAACAGGCTGCCCTGGTCGGCGTTGGTGGCGAAGGTCTTGCTGCCGTTCAGCACATAGCAATTGCCTTTGCGTGCGGCGCGCGTTTTCAGTGCGTAGGCGTCCGAACCGGAATTCGGTTCGGTCATGGCATGCAGGCCGACCCACTCTCCGTTGATCAGCTTGGGCAAGTAGCGGCGCTTCTGGGCCTCGGTGCCGAACGTCATGAGGGGGACTACCGTGGTCCACATATGAGCGTTCAGGGAGAATAGAAAGCCGTTGTCGCGGCAGCCGTAACCCAGGGCCTCAAGGGCGCACACCGTGGTCAGAATATCCGCGCCGCCGCCGCCGTATTCTTCCGGCGCAGGCAGCCCCTGAATGCCGAACTCGGCGCACTTCTTCCAGTGGCTCCAGGAAAATTCCTCTTCCTGATCGCGGCGGATCAGGTCATCGTTCAATTCTTTCTGGGCGAAACGGATGACTTCCTTACGAAATGCCGCCTGCTCTTCGGTCCACGCGAAATCCAAAGTTCTTTCTCCCGGCGCTGGTATTAAACGATGACTTTTTGCTGCGGTTCCGGCTGCGTTTCCACGTTCGGCTTCGTTTCGCCGTCTGGCTTTGCGCCGTTGGTTTTCGCGCCGTTCCCGTTGCCGTTGGCGCCGTTCTTCTTTTCGGCAGCGGCAGCTTTCTTTTCGGCATCCCGCATGGCCTCGGCCTTTTTGACTTCCATGGTCTTCCAGGGCTGCTTGCGCAGACGGCCGCCGGGCAGCTTGATGCGCGCCGGCACGCCCATGATCGTGGTGTTGTCCGGAACGTCGGTGAGCACTACGCTGTTTGCGACGACCAGAACGTTGCTTCCAATTCTCACTTCGCCAATGATCTTGCACCCTGGCGCAAAATAGCAGTTATCGCCAATGCTCTTGACCCCGGTGCCGATGTGCACCTGCGAATTAAAAGTGCAATTCGCGCCGATGATCGTGGGCGAAATCTGCAGTCCGTAAGCGGTGTGCAGGATCATACCCGGGCCGATTTCGGCGTCGGGCGCGATCAAGATTCCAGCCAGCATGATCTGATTCCAACGCTGCCAGAGCAACGCCACTAGCATCAGGACTTGCCGAACCACTGGAGTGTGCAGAGTGTGCACCCAGTGCGAAAAACGGTACTGCAAAATTGCCTTGGTTTCCCTTCGAATGAACACCCGCCACGGCTTTTCCAGTACCCGGTGGGAGCCGGCGGCTTTCAGATCGGCACGCAAATTCTCGAACATTTCTATCAGGCCCTCGCGGCCGCTCTAGGGCCGCCTAGCTAAGAAAGCATACTCGTTGAGAGCACCATGATTGGAACTCTCGATGGTTCCGCGACGAAGGTTCCGAGACGAAGGTTCACCGACGTTAGAGCTTGTTATAGATAGCTTCTGGAATCGGAAAGGTTCGTTGATTGAGCACGGCGCCGAGAACCCGGATGTTGGCGGCCTGCATATCCTGCACCGCCTTGCGCACGGTCTCGCGGCGGGAAGAGTTCGCCTTCAAGACCATGACCACACCGTCGGCGGCCGAGGCCAGCACGGTGGCGTCGTTCGAGACATTCATCGCCGAGGCGTCGATAATGACGTAGTCCACCCCGGAGCGCAGTTCCGCGATCATCTGGCGCATCCGGTCAGAACCCAACAAAGGCAGCGCAGCCTCCGGAGACGACCCCGAACTGATCAGCCACAAATTAGGACGCGACATGGAGTGGGCGTAATTGAGCAAGGGTTCGGATCCCTGCAAAGCGTCGGCAAGGCCGAATTGATTTTCCACCGCGAACTGTTCGTGCAGGCCGGGGTGGCGCAGATTAGCGTCCAACAAACAGACTGAGCCGGTCACCTGCGCGGCCAGCAACTCCGCGGCGCAGGCGCAGATGGAGCTGCATCCGTTGCCCGATTCGCTGGCCGTGAACACAACCACGCGCGGGGCCTCCGCGCCCGGATGCACAAAGATGCGCTGGGCCAGTTTGGTCAGCTCTTCCCGCTCCTTCGGCTCCAGTTGCAGTTGAGGCTCTTTGGCGTCAACCGGCTCGGGAACCGTTTTGCGGTACTTCTGCTCGACCGCCGCTACGGCTGCGGGGGCATCCAGCAGAACTTCCTTCCCCAGGTTCTGTAACAGCTCAAAATTACGGCTCATTGATCGACTCCCCTCGCGGGCGCACCTGCTAACTCATTGTAAGCGCAAGCGTCGCCTTCCAGCAGTCGCCAGATTAGCTGGCGCGCTGATCCTCGGACTGAGGCACAATGCGGTGCTGGCGCAGCTTATAGAGCAAGCCCCGGTAGCTGATGCTCAGCAGGCGGGCGGCGCGCTTGCGGTTCCAACCGGTTTCCTGCAGGGCGTGCCGAATGGCGAGGACTTCGGCGGCGGCGCGCAGGCTGCGCAGAGTCGGCCTCGGGGCCGGCGCGGAGTTTTCCGCCACGGTCAGCGGCGCTGGGGCCACTTCGGCCGTTTCGCTAGGGTTCATGAGATCTTCTTGCACTGCAAAGTTGCTATTCATTTTGGTCTCTCCGACTTGCGTATCGTTCCTGGTATCCGGGCTTGGTATCGCGGGATGGATTTGCTTTCGTCGTTCGATTGCCTGGGAAATTCAACTCCGGGGTTCGGCGCGGACTCGACTCTGCCTCAAGATCGGAGCTTGGTTACAGCTCCGCCCTCTGAGTCCCATCTTCGGACCCGACAGAAAAAAGTCCACCGGAGTATGGCCTACTAACTTTGAACTTACGATCGGTTCGTGGAGGAGTTTAGGGGGGTGACCACCGGTCGGCGAACAGGGCCGCAGTAGTCTGCACTTATGTAAATTCAGACTACGAGAGCTCACAAATTGCGGCAAGAGGCAAAATGCCTTGATGACCAAAGTCTCCAAGAATCGGCCTGATGCGCACATTTGTCTCCACTAAAATCAAATCCAACCATAGCGTTTATGGCTACGGCCGAGATATCACGCTCGCGGCTCAGGAATTGCCACCCTTCAGCGAACGCGTGATCTGCTCCAGAAATGCCCGCGCCTCGGTCGGGGTCAGAGATTCATCTTTCCCCTTCCGGCGCGCTCGCGGAGGGGGAACATCCGCCAGCGCCCCCGGCACTGCCAAATCGTAATCGGCGCGCTCTTCGCTGCCGCCGATCATGCGGGAGACGGATCGATCCGCCGCCCGCGGTACGGAGATGTGCTGCGTAATATCGAGGTCGGCGATCACTTCCCGCACAATCGCCGCATCGATCACCTGCTGCCGCATGGCGCAGGCCAGCGACATCGCGTTGAAGCAGAAATTGTTGATGTTGCGGGGAATGCCCTCGGTGAAGTCGGCGGTGTCGGCCAGAGCTTGCGGAGTGAATAAGCTGCCACCCTGATAGCCAGCAACCTTCAAGCGATGCTGAATATAGTGGCGCGTATCCTCGAGTGAGAGCGGCTTCAATCCACTGACCAGAGAAATTCTTTGCCGAAGCTGGGCCATATTGCGATTGGCTAGTTTGTCGGCCAGTTCGGGCTGGCCGGCGAGCACGATCTGCAGCAGCTTGGCGCGCGGAGTTTCGAAATCCGAGAGCAGGCGGATGGTCTCAAGCACCGATGGGTCCAGATTCTGCGCCTCATCCACCACCACAATAAAACGATTGCCCGCCCGGGCTTCGCGCAGAAGATGCTTGTTGAACTCTTCGTGCATCTTCACGAAATCCTGATCGCCCGAGTCATAGCCCAACTCGGCCAGCAGGAAGCGCATGAACTCGCGGGAGTTGCATTGCGTCTGGAAAAGAAACGCGGTTTTCGCCGAGCTGCGGAATTTCTCCAAGAGATGAAAGAGCAGCGTGGTCTTGCCCATGCCCGGCTTGGCGATCAGGGCCAGAAAGCCTCGTCCCACTTCGATTCCATAGAAAAGCGAGGCCAGAGCTTCGCGGTGCGCCGGGCTGAGATACAAATACCTCGGATCGGGCGTGACTCCGAATGGCTGTTCCTTCAGCCCGTAAAATTTCAAAAACATCTTTATTCTCCCTTAGCTCTGGATCGCCCATCTTATCGATCGCGGCGCGAAGCTTACACCGGCTCAACCGCATAGCCGCTGATGCGAACCGATAGCGATCGCTGAATCAACTCGACCGAAACCACCAGGCTCTTGCCCTCGTCGCGCGCCGATAGGATGCCCTCGACGCCGTCGAGCGATCCACCCTTGATGCGCACGCGCTGACCCACGCGTAAATAAGGATGTTCTTCAAAAGGAAGGCTGCTGGCCACCAGCGCCCGCACGTCCTGAATTTCGCTGTCCGGGATTGCGGTTCCAACGTTATTGACGCCAACGAGACCGGCGACTCCGTGAGTCTGCAGGACCCGCAGCCGGGCCGGCGAAGAAAACACCATGCGCACAAAGCTGTAGCCGGAGAACACCGGCATCTGGACTTCTTTGGTGCGGTCGGTCCACTGCCGGGTTTTCTTCACCAGCGGGAGAAAATTCTCGATCCCTAGTTTTTCCAGTTGATCCGATACCATTTTTTCGTGGCGGGAACGGGTGCGGATGGCGTACCAGTGAGGCTCATGCAGCCAGTCCGAGGCTAGGCTGGCAACTTTAGAGACTCTCGCGTCGCAATTACCGCCGTAAGTTTCGCAAGCCATGGTGTCGGAATCACCTTACCCAAATGTGGGTGAACGAAAATTCGGCATACTGGCAAAGCTTGAACCAGCTTTAAAACGATTGCATCTCAGGGGAGGACAGGTTCGAAGTGGCTACCACGGATGGGAAAAACTCCCATCGTGTTCCTGTCTCACGATCCTACCCCTCCTGTGAAAGATCCTGCAAGAGGCGGAAAGTGAAGAGACTAAAGTCTCTGAGAGGACTCTTATTCGGCCAAAAAAGGCAAGAGCCTCAAAACTCATCGACATCCGCCGATCCGCGAGAACAAACGCCGGCGTCTACGCTGCGATGATCTTTACTTCACTTCTTCTGCGGACCGAAAAAAGACAGTGGAAAAACTCGTCACACCCGCCCGTGCTATTTACTCCCAGCCTCTCTCCTATTATGCTGTCTCTCAATCGTGACCAGTCGCTAACTGCAAGCGGCCACCTCCTTCGGACAGATGCAGCGCAAAGATCCCTATGGTTCAATCACCCGGTTTTTTCGAGCAAGAACGGCTTCGCGTGTTAGCGGCGGATAGCACTTCCATGAGCACACAACTGCTGGTGGAAGCCCTGGCGCGCGAGGCGCAGTTCCAGATGATCGAATCCGCTCCCACGGCAGCTGCAATTCTGGCGCTGGCGAAGCGCGAGAATCCGCAGGTGGCGGTGATTAGCGCGAAACTCGGCGAAAAACCGAACGGGGGCCTCGAAGTGGTGCGCGAGATTCGCGCGCAAGCCCCGGCCCCGCGGGTTGTGGTGTTGCTGGATACTTCGGAACAAAATGCGGTAACGGAAGCTTTTCGCAGCGGCGCTCACGGTATTTTCTGCCGCACCGAGCCTTTTCGCAGCCTGGCCAAGTGCATTCATTGCGTACATATCGGTCAAGTATGGGCCAGTAGCCGCGAATTGGGCTTCATTCTAGAAGCTCTGGCGCAGCCTACGTTTGCGAATTTTCCTGGAAGCGGCACCACTCTGCTTTCAGCTCGCGAGATTGATGTGGTCCGCTGCGTGGCCGAAGGCCTCACCAATCGCCAGATCGCGCATCGCCTCACGCTCACCGAACATACGGTCAAGAATTACCTCTTCCGCATCTTCGACAAGCTCGGAGTCTCGAGCCGCGTCGAAGTGCTCCTCTACGTTCTGGGCAAGGGGCAGTTCCAACGCTCCGCCGTCAGTTCCGAGAGACGAAAACCGGTAACTCTGCCCGCCCCAGCCAAATCGGCATCCCAACTTCCCATTCGCAAGACTGCTACGTAAAGGCTGCTTCCGGCTTCAGCTTCCGGCTCCATTTCCATGCCATCCCTGGAGCGCGGTTTGCCGCAGCCCGCCTTCATTGCGGAAGGTTGAAGTTGAGCGTGATCGTGGTCTGCATCTCCACCAGATGGCCGTTCGCGATGCGGGGTCTGAACTTCCACTGCTTCACCGCTGCGGCCGCCGCTTCGGCCAACACTTGCGGTCCGTGAACCAGTTTGACTTCTTGCACGGCTCCGTTCCGATCGATGTGAACCTCCAGCACCACTGCGCCCTGAATACTCTGGCGCCGCGCTTCGTCGGGATACTCCGGCTCGACCCGGCTGACCAGGCCATCTTCGGCCGCGGCGGAGGATAGCTCCACCGTATCTGCGGCTTCTATCGACGACGCCCGCTCGACCCCCGCCGTATCGCCAGATACCATGGCACCGGCCCCGGGCGGCACACGAAACACCTCTTGGCCATTCTTGTAAACTCTGAGCGCCCCCGGCTGCAGCGCATCTACGGGGCTTTTGCCAGAGTCCGCTCCGTTCTTTTTTTCTCTTTGACTCGCCTCCCCGCCCGGGACCAGCGGCGAAGCGCGAGGGTCGGAGATGTCTCCCTTCGCATCTGGCGCGATCGATGGCGCAGGCGGCCGCTGGCTGTGCACATCCTTGCGATGCGCGTCGAAGCCAGCCGCTGAACTGCCGGGCTGCTGCTCAGTTCGCAGCCAACCCAGGCGCTCGATGACCAGCACCCCCAGCATCAACGCACAACCCAAAACCAGCACGCCCAACGCCCAGGTGACGATTTCCAGACCACGTCCGATACCAGAAGCTTCCCCGCTCAAAGCTTCCGCCAGCCGGTTGCCCTTCATAAAAGGATCGTCAGATCGATAGACCTCCTCGGCGCTCGCCGGCGTCGATAGAGTTCTGGGCAGCGGCTCGGGGGTGGGAGAGGCTGGGCTTTCCGCCCGCTCCAGGTTCTGAATCACGCGACGAGCCAATGCTTCGAGCGTGCGCTGATCGCGCTCTCCAAAAGCCGAAGGGCGAGTCGAAAACGCTTCTAGCAGGCCGGCCATTTCCCCGTTGCGCTGGAGCGGCAACACGATCACCGACCGCAGGCCCAATCGCCGCGAAGCTTCCGTATCCGCCCGCGGGTCGGCCCGCGCGTCGTCACACCGCTGAATTTGACGGGTCGCGACGCAGGCCTGCGAAATTCGGGAGCCTTCTTCCAGCCGAGCACCCAACGCAGGGACGGTTCCGCTGCCAGCGCGGCAAAACATCTCCCCGTTGCGAGCCAGGAAAATGGCGGACCCGGTTGCGCCCGTCGCCAGGCAAGCCTGCTCGGCAATTTCATTGAGCACGATATCGAGGGCCAGCTCCGCGGAAAATTCCGGCGTGAAATTGCCTCTGCCGTACCGGGCAAAGCGAGCGGCGAGCGCAACAACATCCGTTTGAGGGTTCGCCCCGCGGCGCTTGCGGGCTGCGGCTTCCGGCACAGCCTCGCTTTCTGAAGGGTCCTGGCGAGACTCGGGCGCGGGCGCTCGCGCCGGCTTGGGGCGGTCAGGCATGAAGGGCAGAACTCAAACTAAAATTGGGCTGCGGCTCGGTTCGACCTCTGTCCCCTTTTGTGAGGACGTCATCCCGAAACCCGGCGCAGTTCAGCCGAGCGAGGGATCTTCTGTGCCGACAAAAGCATGCGACTCAGGAGATCCTTCGCTCCGCCTGAAAAGCGGCTGCGCTCAGGATGACGCACTACAAGAAGTTCCAACCGGGCCACTGCCTGAAATTGTGATTCTGTAGCGGAGTTTCAACCGAAAAGCGAAGGTTGTCAACCTTCATTAGGGCGGGCTAATCGGCGACGGTCGTCGACCCGCAGCGCCGGCATTCTGCCGGCTGTCGTGAAGGCGTCCCCGCCCTCGGCGGGGCGGGCGCGACGCCGCCCGACGACCGCCGGGACGGCGGCGCTACTGCGGCCGCGCACGTTCGAATAGCGCGCTCACCAGGAGGAATATGTCGTGCCGTCGCTCGCAATCGCACTCGAGGCCGAGTGCACATCGTCGATACCAGGATCGGTTTGACTCACGGACAGCAGCACATCTTCCTGCACGACCTCCCAATTGGCCTCATTGGTCACGGGATCTTTGGGAATTGTCTTGAGGTAACCGGCCTGCACTAGATCGTCGAGCGCCTGCGGCGCTTTTTGCTTATCGAGCGTGTACTGCGAGATCACCGAGCGCAGGGTGAATAAATTCTGCCGCAGCACCGCCTCGCGCGACCGGATGATCGACTGGTTATAAATCGGAATCGCCACCGACATCAGGACCATGACGATCATGATCACGATCATCATTTCGAGCAGTGTGAAACCGGAACTCCGCGCACCCTTGAGCTTGCTTGCCATTTACAATCCTTGCTTGCCAGTCCCCGTTTACCAATCCTTGTACTTGGTGCCGTCGAGCCCGGTGTCCTGCGATTTGGTGTACACGTCGAAGACGTTCTGCTCGCCCCAGGAATCGGACTCCGGATCGTCCTGCATCGAGCGCAGTCCCCACTCCGTGTTGCCGGTCATGGGATCGATCGGAATCTTGCGCAGGAAGCGCACTTTATGCCCCTGCACGTCCTCACCCTTTACCAGGGTTTCGAGATCGGGAGGATAACCCTGGCTATCCACCTTGGTGCGGAAGGCATTGCGGTCGGCCGCGTCCTTGTAGCGGTCGATGGCGTCGCGCATCTCCCACAAATCGAAGCGCAGCTCTTTCTCTTTCTGGCGCTTGATGGTCAGCCGCGCCAAAGGCAGAGCCATCGTGGTCAAGATCATCAGAATGGCCGTCGCGATGATGAGTTCAAGGAGGGTGAACCCCCGCGCAGGCTTCGCTCGCCGCCCCTGCCGCAATAATTTCTGCCGCATCATCCTCTTCGATTCTTGTTGCCTTCCCGGTTTTAGGCGGCTCGCGCGGACCTATTGCACGGTCACCGATGCCTGCGCTCCATTGACCGCGATGGCTTGCTGGCCGGGATCGCGCGCCCCGCCGCGGGTAATGGTCAGCGGAGTTTGCCCGCTAGCCTTGGCCTGGAAGGTCAGCGTAACCACCGCGCCCTGCCCCGAAACTCCGCCCGCGCCCGGCGGCCTAGATGCAATCACCTGCAACGTCCCGCTGCTCTCGTCTTCTCGCCTCACCAAAGCAACCGCCTGCCCATCCTGCGAGAGGAAGCCTCCGTTCGAAACATTGACCAGTTGCAATTTGGCCGGGTCGTAGCTCATCTGCACCGGCACGGAATAAACGTTCTGCGCCCCGGAGATCATCAGGTTCACCACGAAGGTGTTGCCTTTGGTGGCCGTGATCTGCCCCGGATCGAAGACGAAATTCGCGCTGCCTGGGCCTGAAGGACTAGCGGGAGACGGCGGAGCGGGATTCATCGGCGCCGGAGTCGCCGGCGCAGCCACACCTTGAGGCTGCAATCCAGGAGCGCCCGCAGGCGCAACTGCCGGAGCAACCGCCGGCCGGCTCATGTGCCGCAAGGCGATCGTGCTCGCTGTGCCAATATCGATCTGCCGCTGATTGAGTTCGCTGACCATGGCTCCGCGCACCACGTGCGGCGTGATCACGAAGACGGTCTCGTCCTCCGAATGATCCTGCGTCACCTGCCCGAAGAGGTAGCGCAAAATTGGAATCTGCGCCAGCCCCGGGATGCCGGCCAGCGACTTGGTCTGCGAATCGTCCAGGATCCCGCCGATCAAGCTCGACTCGCCATCCCGCAGCCGAATTTCATGCTCGATTTTCTTCTGGCCGATAATCGGCTGGCTGATTCCGCCGATGCTCGCCTGCCCCACCACGGAAGAAATTTCCATCGAAATCTTCAGCGTGACTTCGCGGTCGCCGTGTACGTGCGGGGTCACGTCGATGTTCACGCCGACATCGAGATATTGAAATTGCGTGTTAACCAGAGGATTAATGCCTACGCCGCCAATGCCGGGCTGGAACGATCCGGTCGCAACCGGCACGCGCTCGCCGATCTTGAGCGTCGCCTTCTGATTATCCAGCGCGCGCACCTGCGGATTCTGCAACATCTTGGTGTCGCTGTCGCTCATCACGGCCGACAAGTTGGCGGATGGTATCGTGACCTGAAAATCGGTGGCGTTCAAATTGCCTAAAGTATTCAACTCCAGCCCCGTGCTGCCTGAACTGCTGCTCGTAGTTCCCGTGGTAGTCCCTGTGGTGGAAGTCGAGGTGGTATTGATGTTGCTTTGCAGCGCGATCGTGGCGCTGGTCGGTGGGCTCAACCCTAGCGTGCGCGATTTATCTTTGCTGATCTGCAGCACCGCAATGTCGACGATCACTTCGGGCCGCGCCTTATCCAAATCCTCGACCAACTTTTCCGCCAGCGCGATCTGGTCGGGCGTGCCCCGCACCACCAGCGCATTCTGCGACAGCAGTTGCTGCACCCGCTGCACGTCAAGCACGGCGCGGATCGCATTCACCACATCCTGCAACTCGGTGGGCTGGGAAATATTCGAAAGATAAAAAGTCTTGAGGACGCTTTGCTCTAATTCCTTGCGCTTGGCGGGATTATCCTGCGCCACAAAAATCGTATTCGAAGTCACCGGACGCCAGAAGGTTTTCGATTCCAGCGCCGTTATCTCCAGCGCCTCTTCCAGCGTAACCCCGTTCAACTCCACTTTGATCAGCCTGGGAGTGTAATCCGGATCGAGCAGTACGTTGATCCCGGCCAGTTGCCCGATGGTGCGGTAAACGATATCCGACTTATCCGACATCTTGACCGTAATTGGAGTATTTGAAATGGCGGCGAGTTCGACCGGTCCGCCAGCTTCTCGAATCTTGCGCTCGAGGCTATTCGGTGGCCCCGCGGCCTGCGGCGGCGGATTGGTCGCATCGTTAATCATCTGCAGAGTGCGCTTCATCTCCTGCTGTGCAATAAACAATGAAGGATCGATCTGCAGAGCCTTTTGAAATTGCGCCAGGGCGTCCTGCATTTTGCCGTCTTCGCGCAGTCCGAGCGCGCGATGCACGATCGACAGCGCCGCTTTCGAGCGCATGCGCTCGAAGGAAGTTCGATAGCGCAAGTCCTTGGGCTTCAGGTCGTAAGCCTGCTTGAAATACTCGTAAGCCTGTTCGTAATTCTGGCGCGCCTCGGCGTCCTCGCCCTTCGCGTAGGCGGCCTTGGCTTTATCGGCCGCGATAACCGGCAGCATGGTGAACACAACCAGCAGCAGCACTGCCGCGGGCATCAAACGTCTCATTCGTAAGTCCTCGTCGTAAATTCTTCGCCGGACAAGCAGCCTGAATCCTAAAAGCTGGCGAACCAGCATCGAGCGAACCAGGGATCCCTTTCGAAGCGCTCCTGAAGCACACTTTTGCAGCGATTATAGCATCGGCCTTCTTGCCCACCCATCTGACTGTACGCACGGCAGTTACACTCTTTGGTCGTAGTCCCCTTGGGGAAAATCGGCGTCCGGCGTCCGGATGTTGGCTGCCGGAAGCCTTACGCCCAGAGCCGGAGGCCGCACTTCGCTGCTAAGATTGAACTCGAACCATGCCGCGCCAGTCCACCCACGAAACCAAGCCCAGCCCGGAGAAAGCCCCCAAGCGCGAACCTACGGCCAGCGGCCGACGCGATGCCGCCGTCAATAGGATCGCTTCTCATAACTATTTCTTGCTGGAAAAATTTGAGTGCGGCGTAGTTCTTACCGGAACCGAGGCCAAATCGGTCCGCGGAGGCCTAGCCAACCTCAAAGATTCCTACGGCCTGGTCAAAGACGGCGAACTCTGGCTCCTCAACGCCCACATCGGCCCCTACGAGCACGGCAACATGAACAATCACGCCCCCCTGCGCACCCGCAAACTGCTAATGCACAAAGAAGAAATCCGCAAGCTAATCGGCAAGACGCAACAAAAAGGACTGACGCTAATCCCAGTCCGAATGTACTTCAAGAACGGCAAAGTAAAAGTCGAACTAGCCCTAGCCAAAGGCAAGCAGCTCTGGGACAAACGCGAAACCGAACGCCGCCGCACCGCCGATAAAGAAGCCAGAGAAGCCATCAGAAGCCGCAAGAGGTAGTCGCAGTGGTCGGCGAAGCGCCGCCGTCGAAGGTAGCCCCGGCGTCCCGCCGGCATTCCGGCGGGCGTGACGCCCGCCTCGGCGCACGCGAGCGCTTGAGCACGATTCTCACCATCGACCACGAGGACTTCGAAACCTATCGCCCGGCAAGAAGTTCACCGTGCTTCCCTCCCGCAGAAACCAGCGGTTTGACCCTCCGCCTCGAACTCCTTACACTTAAAATATTCTCGACACAGCACGAGTCTTGGAGGTTTTTTCCTGCATTTGCGAGCGCGAAGTTTATGGTTGGGGACGGCTCTGCTCGGGCTGCTGGCTTCGTTCTGCCTGGGTGAGGAGCGTGCCGTCCCGATTTCGCTGGACAGCAGCGAGACCATTTTTTCCGTGCTCACCGCGCTCAACTCCTGCGCCTACGATCAGGATCTTGCGCTCTCCGACGCCACTCGCCTCAATGTGCGCTCGGAAGTGGAGAGAAACATTCGCGGCTCCGTCGATGGGCAAGCCGCTCTCACGGCGATCTGCGAGTTCTACCAGGTTCACACTCCCGATCGGAATACGAATCGCAGCCTCGCTCCTTACATCTCTCTGGCGCTGTACATGGACGGCCCTCCGCATTTCGTGCCCCGCGTGAAAGAAGAAGAGCTGCCGCCCGATGCCTCGGCCATCGCCGACTTTGGCACGCTGCTGGAGAAGTTTTACGAAAAGGCGGGATTGCACGGCATCTGGGAGCGTCATCGCGGCGATTATGCCGGCCTGATGCAGCGCTACCACGAACCGCTGGCCAAGATGGTGTTTGACACCGAGATTTATCTGAAGCAGCCCTCGTCGCAATACCTGGGCCGCAGGTTCACGGTTTATTTGGATTTCATGGGCTCGCCCAGCGAGACCGACGCGCGCAACTACGGTGCCGATTATTTTGTGGTCGTATTCCCTGCCCCCACCAGCGGAAACTCTCCTCAGGCGCTGAAAGCGGCGCTCAAGATGGACCAGATTCGCCACACCTTTCTGCACTACGAACTGGACCCGCTGGCGGAGAAGCACTTCAGCGCCATCAAGCGCCTGGAGCCGCTCTTGCAATCGGTGAAGCGCGCTCCGCTGGAAGAGAATTTCAAGTCTGACATCTCGCTTCTGGTCACCGAGTGCCTGGTGCGCGCGCTCGAAATCCGCACCGGCGGCAACAAACAAACGCTGGAAGCGATGCGAACTCAGGCGGTCGACGACGCGGTGAAACAGGGCTACATTCTCACCCGTTACTTTTACAATGCGATCCTGGGTTTTGAGCAGGATCCCGCCGGCATTCGGGCGACCTACGGCGCCATGATCGAGAACATCGACCTGAAGAAAGAGGAGCGCGCCGCCGCCGAGGTTCAATTTGCCAGCGCAGCCTCGCCGGAATTGCTGCAGTGGTCGCGCCCGGAAGAGCGCCGCATGCTGGTCACGGCCGAAAAGCGGCTGGCGGCGGGCGATCCCAAGGGCGCGCAGGAACTGGCGCAGCTCGCTTTAGACAAAAAAATCGGCGATCAGGGCCGAGCCTTATTCATCCTCGCGGAAGTGGCCGTAGCCAACAAGAATCGCGATGGAGCCCAGGACAACTTTCAAAAAGCGATTGAGTCCTCGAAAGATCCCAAAGTGTTGGGATGGTCGCACGTCTACCTGGGAAGAATTCTCGACATGAAAGAAGACCGCGCCGCCGCGCTCGAAGAATATCGTGCGGCCTTGAACGCCGGCGGAGGCCTGCCCGAAATCAAAGCCGCAGCCGAGCGCGGCCTGGATAAACCCTATGAACCGCCCGCCAAGCCGCAGTGACACTATCTCGACGATTACAATGCGTGCTACGGTTACAATGCCTAGGAGGAATTGGTAGTGGCTGAGTTTGAACTTTTCTCTTGGCGTCATCCTCAGCAGAGCCGCTTTTCAGGCGGAGCAAAGGACCTGCTGGCTCGCATGCCTTATCTACAAAGAAGATCCCTCCCCCGGCTGAAGTGCGCCGGGTGAGGGCTGACGCCGGGAAACAAAGAAATGAATCTGTGCCACTGCTGGAGGAATTGGTAATTTTGTGATCGGGTCATTTCGTGATTTGAATCAACCATGAAGCCTCACTTAAATGACCCAATTACAAAATTACCCAATTGCAAAATTTTTTCCAAGGAGAGCGCATGAAGCAAGCAGCGATCATTATCGCGATTTTGGGTGTGTCGACGAGTTTCGCGCAGAGTGGCGACAAAGCGGCGCAGGCCGCCCCGGCCGGGCAAGCGGCAGCGGCTCCAGCGGGCAAGCGTCCGCCCCAAGCCAAGACGCAACCTGAGTTCGACGCTTACAAAACCGCTACGGCCATCACCGATCCCGCGGCGCAGGAAAAAGCCGCGGCCGACTTTGCCACCAAGTTCCCCGACAGCGAGCTCCGCCCCCTGCTCTACAAAAACGTGATGCACGAGTATCAGCAGGGCAACAATGCCGACAAGATGATGGAGATGGCGCAGAAGGTCCTGACCTACGATCCCGACGATCCCGAGGCGCTGCTGGGCGTGGCCCAGGTTCTCGCCGAGCGCACCCGCGACACCGACTTGGATAAAGATCAGCGCCTGGCCGAAGCGAAAAAAGATGCCGAGCGCTCGCTGGTCACCGTCGACACCGACATTCCCACGGCAGGTTATCCGCCGGAGCAATTGAATGCCTATAAGGGATTCTTGCGCTCCGAAGCCTACGCGATTCTGGGCACGATCGATTTCAACGCGAAATCATGGGCTGACGCGGAAGGAAGTTTGCGCAAGTCCATCGACGCCTATCCGCAGCAGGTCGATCCCATCGCGGTCTTCCGGCTGTCGGTAGCGTTAGATATGCAGAACAAATATCCCGACGCTCTCAAGTACGCCAACCAAGCCGTGGATTTAACCAAGGCAGGCACGGCCGCCGGCGACGCCGCCCGCAAAGAGAAAGATCGTCTGACCCAGTTGACCAGCGGAGGCGCGCCGCCAGCGAAGTGACGAATGGGGAACCAGCCCGGTTTTCTCAAAGCTCGGCGCGGTCGCGAATACTGAGCGCAAAGATCACGTAGCGCAAGCATGAAGGAACGGGAAATCACCGCGCTCGAAACGGCACTGGGTTACCACTTCCACCGCCGCGCGGTGATTGAGCAGGCCATCACCCACAGCTCCCAGGCGCGCGAACTGGAATCGCAGCAGATCGGCGGCGACAGCAAGTATACGGTCCACGACAACGAGCAGTTGGAGTTTCTCGGCGACGCCATTCTGGCGCTGGTGACCAGCGAGGAATTATTCCAGCGCTTCCCGCAGTTTCGCGAAGGGGAACTCTCCAAGCTGCGCGCACATCTGGTCAGCGAACGGCACCTCATTCGTGTAGCGCAGCAACTTGAGCTGGGCCACTATCTGCGCCTGGGCCGCGGCGAAGAAAAAAGCGGCGGCCGCAGCAAGACGGCGCTGCTGGTCGACGCGCTCGAGGCGGTTCTGGCGGCGATCTATCTCGACGGCGGCATGGAACCGGTCCGGCAATTTATTTTGCGCGAAATTCTGGCTCCGGAATTGGATCGCATGGCGAGCCAGGGCGGCGCCTTGCCCATGAGCGATTTCAAGTCGGCTCTGCAGGAAACTTTGCAGGGCCTCGGTATGCCCCAGCCTTCGTACGTGTTGGTCGAAGAAGCGGGGCCGGAGCACCGCAAAACCTTTACCGTGGAAGTCCGTCTCCATAATAAGGAGGGCCCACCGGAGTTTGTAGGCCGCGCCCAAGGCTCCACCAAAAAGACGGCCGAGCAGGATGCGGCGCGGCAACTCCTGACTTACCTGGCGGCGCGGCCGCCCGGGGCGGGCGCCAAGCTAGCGCGCGGATTGCGCCCCCAGAACAAGTAACGGCAGCCAAAGTAGCATTAAAATAAGTAGAGGGAATGAATTCTCCAGATCATCAGCCCGGCACCGAAGCTTTGGGAGCCGAGATCGTTGGTTCTTTGCAGTCGCTTTTAGGGACCGTTGTGATCGCAGTCTTTGTGATCACCTTCATCGTGCAGGCCTTTCAGATTCCGTCGCCGTCCATGGAAAATACTCTGCTGGTCGGCGACTACCTGCTGGTCAACAAACTGTGCTACGGAGGCCGCAGCCTCGGCGATTACATTTTGCCTTACCATCCCGTACGGCGCGGCGACATAATCGTCTTTCATTACCCGGTGACTCCGGCGCAGCACTTCGTGAAGCGCGTGATCGGGATTCCCGGCGACCGTCTGCGACTGGTCAACAAGCAGGTGTTTGTCAACGGAACCGCGCTCAAAGAGCCTTACGTGCGCTTCAGCCGCAGCGCCACCAACGATGTGTTCCGCGACAATTTTCCCCGCCTCGATATTGCGCCCGGCGTCACTCCCGAATGGTGGATCCAGTTGCGTAAGCTGGTCGAAGATGGACAACTCATCGTTCCCGAGGGACATTATTTTGTGATGGGAGATAACCGGGACGACAGTTACGACAGCCGCTACTGGGGCTTTGTGCCGCAGGAAAATATTATCGGCCGTCCGCTGTTGATCTACTGGTCGGTGAAAGATCCCGCCGACCCTGCGGCGCCCGCCTCGGTGAGTGATAAACTGTACCACTTCGCTTACGCGGTCACGCACGTCTTCCAGTCCACGCGCTGGAATCGGACGTTGCGGCTGGTGAACTGAGATGTTTTAAGCATGGAAATGCAAAATTTGTTGGACCGGCGGAAGCTCCCGCAGAATTAAAAACAAGAAGGGGATCGATACCTTTGGCCAAAAAAGATAGCACGGCGAAGACTGAGGTCGAAGAAAAACCGCGCGAAACCACGGTAGAGTTTCTCTCCTCTCTGGCCGCGGTCTTGGTGACTGGACTCTTCATCATCACTTTCGTGGTGCAGGCGTTTGAAATCCCCTCCAGTTCCATGGAGAACACGCTGCTCATCGGCGATCACGTCTTCGTGAATCGCATTCAGTTCGCGCCTAAGAGCCCCTGGGTAGGGCCGCTGCTGCCCTACCGGCAGGTCCAGCGCGGCGATATTGTAGTTTTTTTAGCACCATGCGAGCCCGGATTGTATGTGGTCAAGCGCATTATGGGCGTGCCCGGCGACCGCATCCACCTGCGTAACGGCGTAGTCTATCGCAACGGCGAGCGCTTGCAGGAGTCCTACGTAATTCACGCGCAGGATTCTTATCCGAACGCCTATCGCGACAACTTCCCCGCCGTGCCCCCTTCGGAAAGCTCCAACGTCTATCCCTGCTGGGAGCCGGAATTGCCCATGCACATTCAGGGCGACGACCTCGTCGTGCCTCCCGGCCATTTCTTCGGCATGGGCGACAATCGCGACGTCAGCCTCGACAGCCGCTACTGGGGCTTCATTCCGCAAGAAAATGTGATCGGGCGGCCTATGTTTATTTACTGGTCGTTTGAAACCCCGAGCGATCAATATCGCAAAACCGACTTCGGCGACCGCATTGGGTTTCTGGCGCACGTGGTGCTCCACTTCTTCGACGAAACCCGCTGGCGGCGAACTTTGCGAGTGGTGCGGTGAAGCTTTTTTCTTCCAGGCGGCGGGTTGTGGCCGCGGCAGTATTTATTCTGCTGGCTCTCTTCCTTCTGCACCCGGGCGCTTCCCGCCTCAAAAACCGCATCACCAACTCCATCAGCCGCGCCGTGGCGCGTCCCGCGGACATCGGTTCGGTGCATCTGCGCTTTCTTCCCCGGCCTGGATTCGATCTGGAAAATTTAGTTATTTACGAAGATCCCGCCTTCGGCGCCGAACCCATGCTGCGCGCTCCCGAAGTCACCGCCGTGCTGCGGCTCACTTCGCTCCTGCGCGGCCGCGTGGATATCGCTCGTCTCGAACTCACCGAGCCCAGCTTGAACCTGGTGCGCCGCGCCGACGGGCGCTGGAACTGGGAAGCACTGCTCGAACGCAGCGCGCAAACCCCGCTGGCGCCCACGTCGAAATCAAAGGCCGAATCCCGCCCGGGCTTCCCTTACATTGAAGCGAGTTCGGGCCGAATCAATTTCAAAGCCGGTCAGGAAAAAAAATCGTTCGCGCTCCTGAATGCGGATTTTGCCCTGTGGCAGGAATCGGAAAACACCTGGGGAGGGCGCCTGCGTGCCGAGCCGTTGCGCACCGACATGAGCCTGAGTGACACCGGCTTGCTTCGCCTGAACGGAACCTGGCAGCGCGCCGGCAGCCTGCGTGAAACTCCCTTAAAGTTCAGTTTAGAGTGGACTCGCGCTCAACTGGGACAGCTCACCAAGCTGCTATCGGGCAACGACAAAGGCTGGCGCGGCGAGGTGCAATTGGATGCCATGCTCAGCGGCATCCCTGCGGCCATGCAGGTCACGGCCGAGGCTTCCATCGAGGACTTTCACCGCTACGATCTCCCCAGCACCGAAGGCCTGCGGCTCGCGGCGCACTGCGATGCCAGGTATAGCTCCGCGGAAGCCATGCTGCACGACATCCTCTGCCGCGCTCCGATCAGCGATGGCATGATCACCCTGCACGGAGACGCCGGCCTGCCGGGCGTTCGCAACGCTGATCTTTCGCTGGACCTGGAGAGCATCCCGGCGAATTCCGTGGCCAAACTGGCTCGCCGCGCCAAGAAAAATCTGCCCGCGGATTTGCTGGCGAGTGGCAGTGTGCAAGGCAATTTTTCGATGAAAGAAAACGCCTCGTCCTCCGGGCCTGAATTTCGGGGCCACGGCGAGATCGCGAATCTTCGGCTGCAGTCGATCAGCAATAAAGCTGACCTCGTGCAGGCCAGCATTCCGTTCGTGCTGAGTTCAAAATTTACCGGCGATCATTTTACGGCCAAGCCAAGATCGTTGAGCCAGGCAAGCCCGCAGCCTTCGTCAATTCCCGACGAGCTTCGCGTCGAATACGGACCTTTCCCGATCATGCTCGGTCGGACCGCGTCTGCGCAAGTACGAGGCTGGTTGGGACGCTCTGGTTACGCCCTGGTCCTGCGCGGAGATGCCGAAGTCTCGCGCGCTTTGCACCTTTCCAGCCTGCTGGGCCTGCCGGCAATCAAGGCCAGCGCGGAGGGCGCGGCCCAAGTCGATTTGAATATTGCGGGATCGTGGGCCGAGACACTGTCTGGAACCGCCTCTGGATTTTCTTCGCCGCTATTGACCGGAACGGCACAGCTTCATAATGTGCGCGCAACCCTGCGCGGAGCCAACGGCCCCATTGAAATTTCTTCGGCCGAGCTTCATCTTCTACACGACGAAGTACGGGTGGAAAAGCTCAGCGCGGGGGTGGCCGATGCGCGCTGGACCGGCTCGATCGTTTTGCCGCGGGGATGCGGAATTCCCGGAGCCTGCCTGGTCCGCTTCAACTTAAACACGGAGGAGACCGGGGTAAGCGATCTCCACGCATGGCTGAGTGCAGAACCCAGCCAGCGCCCCTGGTACGCCATACTTTCTCCGGCTGAGCCTTCCGCCCCGTCGTTTCTGCAGAGCCTCCGCGCCGCAGGCCAAGTGAACGTCGGCGAGTTGCGAATTCGAAACATTGCCGCCCATAAAGTTTCGGCCTGGCTTGATCTCGACCGCGGAAAGCTGGAGATCTCGCAACTGAGCGCCGATCTGCTGGGAGGAAAACATCGCGGCGACTGGCAGATTGACTTTTCGGCAGGGTCCCCAACTTACAAAGCCAACGGAACCCTAACCGCAATCTCGCTGGCGCAGGTGGCCGAGGCCATGCACGATCCCTGGATCTCAGGAACGGCGTCAGGGAACTATCAGATCACCGCGTCCGGCGCAAATGCATCCGCTTTCTGGCAGTCCGCTACAGGCGGAGCGCAATTCGATCTGCGCGACGGAGCTTTGCCGCATTTTGCGCTCGCCAGCGACCAAGGCCCGTTGCAAATTTCCCTCTGGCAGGCTCATGCGCTCCTGCGCGGAGGCAAAATCGAAATCGAAAACAGCAAGCTGCTTTCTCCCGCAGGCACATTTGAGATCAGCGGCAGCGCTTCGCTGGCCCGTGTCCTCGATCTCAAATTCATTCGCACCCCAGATGGGAAATTGGGTGCAACAGGTTCGATTGTCTACAGCGTAACCGGCACGTTAGCGGCACCGCTGATCGCGCTGACTCCCACCCCGGAAACTCAAGCCCAATTGAAACCGTAAACGCCGACAAGATCCAATCGTCGTTCTGCGTGACCCCTCTCCGCGCCCTCGACGAGCGTCTCTCCGTGTTCTCCGCGCTAAAGGCTTTGATTTTAAGCGGAGCGAAGCAGTGCCGCGGGCGGGAGCGCTGAAACCCACTCTAAGGCACATATCCCGCGCCACGCAGAACTTTTCCGGGAAGCGCGCCCGTCATCTTACCCTGCTCGATCACCGCAATCCCGTTCACCAGCACGTAATCCATCCCCACGGAAAGTTGATTCGGATTGTCGAACGTGGCCAGATCCCGCACGGTCGCGGGATCGAAGATCACCACATCCGCCCACATCCCAGCCTTGAGCGCGCCACGATCCGCCAGCCGCAAACGCTGCGCCGCCAACGCCGAGAATTTGCGGATCGCATCTTCCAAACTCAGAGCCTGATCTTCACGAACATATTTTCGAAGAATGCGCGGAAACGTCCCATAGGCGCGCGGATGCGGATGCTCCTGCCCCAGAATTCCCTCCGGCGATGTTCCCGACGAATCGTTGTCGACCGCAACCCAGGGCTGTTGCAGCGCCAAAGTAACGTCGCCCTGTGACATGCCGAAGACCGCCACCCCAGCGTTAGGATCTTCAATCAGAAAATCGAAAAGCGCGTCCATCGCATCTTTATTCCACAGCTTGGCAATCTCCGAAAGGCGCTTGCCCTGCAGCGGCAGCATCGCGGGATTCTCGACGACTCCGATCATGATGGCCTCGGGTCCAGGAATCTCCTCCCATTCGTTGTCCCAGTCTTTCGAGGGAGTGAGCATATCTTTGCGAATGCGCCGGCGCGTCGCCGGATCTTTCAAGCGCTCCACTAACTTCGCCGTCCCCCCGTCGTGAGCCCAGGGCGGAATGAACGCCGAAAAATCGTTGAACCAAGCCGTGTAGGCATAAGTGTCAGCGGTTACATCGGCGCCCGCCGTGCGCGCGGCGTTGATCTTAGCCACGACCTCGGGCATGCGCCCCCAATTCTTTTTCCCCGCGACTTTGATGTGCCAGATTTCCACCCCCACATGCGCCTCGCGCCCGATGCGCAACGCCTCGTCAATGGATTCCAGCACCGAATCGCTTTCGTTGCGCATGTGCGTCGAATAAATTCCTCCGAACTTTCCGCCCTCGGCCGCCAGCGCGATGAGTTCCTCGGTCTTCGCATAAGGCGCTGGAGCGTATTCCAGCGCGCTCGAAACACCGCTCGCTCCATCTTTCATGGCATCGCGCACCAGAGCTTTCATTTGCTCGAGTTGCTCCGGCGTAGGTTGCTTGTCGTCGTCGCCCAGCACCATGCGGCGCACCTGCGTCGCCCCTACGTAGCTGGCCAGGTTGATGCCCATGCCCTGCTTCTCCAGCCGCGCGAAGTACTGGCGAAAGCTGCGCCAGTCCGGTGTGATGTGGTAATGCTCGTAGCCCGGCCGATCCAGTTCCATAAGCGCGTCGTTCAGCGGCGCCGCGGAATTGCCCTCCCCGGTGATCTCCGTGGTGATGCCCTGAAAAATCTTCGACGGCAAGCGCGGGTCCACCAGTATCGTGAGTTCGGATTGCCCCAGCAGGTCGATAAAGCCGGGAGCGACAACTTTGCCGGCGGCATCGATGGTGCGCTTGCGAGCGGCCCCCGCCAGATTGCCAACGGCGGCCACTTTTCCCTCGCGGATGCCGAGGTCGCCCGAATACCAGGGAGAGCCGGTGCCGTCGATAATATGGCCGTTGGTGATGACCACATCGAAGCCGCCCGGGCCCTGCGCGATTAAACGCGATGCCGTTGAGAGCAACATCAGCAAAACAAGCCCACGAGCCCAGCCAAGAAAAATATCCATGAATTGAACCTCTGCCCAAAAAATTCCCGGCCGCCCTCCGCGCTCTCCGCGGAATTTCCTTCGCGTTCTCCGCCATGAAAGCTTTAACGCAAAGTTCGCGAAGGACGCAGGAGTGCGCAGAAATCAAGTCTGAACTGGATGTACTCGCCCCCGATGCGAAGCAACTCCCAGAACAATCCAAATTCCCAAAGCCAGCCACTCGTAAACCGAGAAATGGCCGGGGATTGCCGGCACCACTTTCATCAGCAACATCGCGATCGCCACCAACCATCCCAGCATAGCGACCGCCGATTCAACCGCTGACGGCTTCGATTGTCCCGCCAGGGAGCCCGCGCGGCCCATCTGCAAATAAGCGGCGCAAGTTGCCGCCCATCCGATCGCACAAGCCACCGAACCCACTTCGGTGATCGGCACCAGAATCGCATCCCCCAGCAGCATACACGCGGCCGTCGCCAGCCCGACGCAGAGAATCGCCGCCGAAGGAGTCTGGTGCTTCGGATGGATTAAGCCCACGCGCGCACCGACCAGACCACGGCGTCCCAAGGCAAACAGCAAGCGGCTGGCGGCCACGAAATTTCCATTAAAGCACTTGAACAACGACAACAGCGCAGCCGCGAGAATCACGTTCACGATCCAGCGCGACCCCACAGCCCGCTGAAACGCAACTGCCGTCATAAACTTCTCGCCCGTCAATTCCCGCCAAGGAGCTACAAAAGCAACCGCGGCGATCACAATCGTATAAAAGAGGATGCCCACCAGCACCGCCATCCAGATCGCTTTGAGAAATTCGCGGTCGCCAAACTCAGGACTCGATTCTTCCGCGGCCTTGCTCACCGACTCGAATCCCGTCATAAAATAAGGAACGATCTGCAACACCAGCAGAAACGAAACCAGCGGCGCGTGCGTAAACAGCGGCGGGAAGTTGTGCGGCGACCCCTGACTCGCGCCCAGTGCAACGAAGATAACGAACAAAGCCAGCGTGCCGAAAGAAGTCCAATTCTGAAAGGTCGCGCTCAGCCGGATGCCGCGGTAATTCAGCGTGGTCAGCAGCGCAGTAAGGCCAAGGCCAATGACAAGATGCGGCAGGTAAACCGGCCGCCCCGCGATACGATACATCTCGATCGAATCCAGCGATGGAAAAATGTATCCGGCAATGCGCCCCACGGCCACGGCCTCCCAAGGGCAGACGATAAAGTAAGCCAGCATCATCATCCATCCAGTCGCGAAGCTGACGGGACGCGAGAAGGCCGCGGCGGTATAAGCGATCTCGCCCGCGGCGTCGGGGATGGCGGCCACTAATCGCCCATAGACCCAGCCGATCGGAAACAGCAACGCGCCGCCCATCGCAAAGCCCAGCAGCGCTCCCAGCGCGCCGCCGCGCAGCAGCCAGTCGTCCATCACCACCAGCCAACCCACGCCGACCATGGTGCCCCAGCCCAGAGTGAAGTAATCGGTCAGCCGAAGTTTGCGCGCGAGAGGCGACATGAGATGAGTCCGCTCCGCCGCCCGGAGGGGAGCGCGAATTATAAGGCATTGCTGGCAACGAAACCGTAACGCCGCCATCCCGGCGGGCGTCCTGCATGTTAGTATCGACCATACTCTCGCATGACGTAGCAACCTGTAACGCTTGGCGCTGTCTTTCCCGGGCGCCAGACACGACTCGTTAAAAACGGATGACCACTTCCACCAACCTGCGGAAACGCGTGCTCAGCGGCATGCGCTCGACCGGAAAACTGCACCTCGGCAACTACGTGGGCGCGCTCGACAACTGGGTGCGCATGCAGGAGGAGTACGAATGCTTCTTCTGCGTTGTCGACTGGCACGCCCTCACCACCGACTACGCCGACACTTCCCGGGTGAAAGAAAATTCGCTGGAGGTGGCGCTCGACTGGTTCGCCGCCGGACTCGATCCTGAAAAGTCCGTGATCTTCATCCAGTCACATGTTCCCGCCCACGCCGAATTGCATCTGCTGCTTTCCATGATCACGCCCCTGGGCTGGCTCGAGCGCGTCCCCACCTACAAAGAGCAACGCGAAAATATCAAGGATAAAGATCTCGGGACCTACGGTTTTCTCGGCTACCCCGTGCTGCAAGCTGCGGATATCTTGATGTACAAAGCGAATGTGGTTCCGGTGGGCGAGGATCAGGTGGCTCACGTGGAGCTCACGCGCGAGATTGCGCGCCGCTTCAACGGCTTCTACGGCAAGCGTGGAGAAGTTTTTCCCGAGCCCCAATCTCTGCTGACGCGTGCGCCCAAGCTTCCTGGCACCGACGGCCGAAAAATGTCGAAGTCGTACGGCAACGCGATCCTGCTCACCGACCCTGAGCCAGTGATACGCCAGAAGCTGAAGACCATGGTCACGGACCCGGCCCGCGTGCGCCGCTCCGACCCTGGAAACCCCGATGTCTGCCCGGTCGGTGATCTGCACAAAATTTTCAGCGATCGCGCTACCATGGACAAAGTAAACGCGGGCTGCCGCTCGGCGGGCATTGGCTGCATCGAATGCAAAAGCTGGGCCGCCGATGCGCTCGTACAATTATTGAATCCCATGCGGGAGCGCCGCAAGAAATTCGAGGAGAATCCCCGCCTCGCTTGGGATATTCTGGAAGCCGGCAGCGAACGGGCGCGCCAGGTTGCGGCCGTCACCATGAAAGACGTTCGCGCTTCCATGGGAATGTCGCTGGCGTACGAAGCCCCGACAGCAAGCGATGGACAATAGAATGCCGATCGACGACAGCATCGTTAACTTCGCGGATCAGGCTCTGGCGTCCGCTTCGCCCGTTCTCGTGGCGAGTCCTCACGCGCGTGAAAAAACCTCGCAACCGCAATCCACCAAGAAACAAGAAAGCGATTCTCCCTTCGCAGTTTCGGTCACCGATGTCTACGAAGGCCCGCTCGACCTGCTGCTCGATCTGATTCGCAAACAGGACATCGATATCTACCACATCCCCATCGCGCGCATCACGGCGCAGTATCTTGCTTATGTGGAAAAGATTCGCGAGCTCGACGTAAACGTCGCTGCCGACTTCATTTACATGGCCGCGGTTCTGATCCACATCAAGTCCAAGATGCTGCTGCCCCGCGATCCGATGGCCAAAGCCGAAGAGCTGGAAGATCCGCGCACCGAACTCGTCAACCGCCTCCTGGAGCACGAAAAATTCAAGTCCGCGGCACAGATGCTTTTGCAGAAGCAGCAAATCGAAGATGCGGTGCTGACCAACCCTGCGCTGAAAGAATTTATCGACGCCCAAGGCACCGAGCCGGAGATGGCCGCGGATGTCATCGACTTGGTAAAGACCTTCCAGCAGATTCTCGAGCGCGTGCGCACTCGGCCCGTCATCAACGTCGACGAAGAAACGGTCACGGTCGGCCAGATGATCGACTACCTGCGGCGGCGCTTGTCGCTCGAATCGACGCCCATCCGGCTTAAACAACTTCTGATGCGCGTGCCCTCGCGGCAGGCGCTGGTATGCATGTTTCTAGCCTTGCTTGAGATGGTCCGGCTGCAAGCGATTCAAGTGCGGCAGGACCAACTCTTCGGAGAAATTGCCGTTAAGAAACACATCGGCTTCGCTGCCATCATGACGGAGCAAGCCGCGGTGCGCGATGACTGGAGATAGAAAAACAGTAGCCGGCTGCCAGTTGCCAGTCAAGCGTTGGCGACTCCGACTGGACGCTGCCTACTGGCTACTGGCTACTGGCTACCGATGTCTTTAAAAGCACAACTCGAGGCGATCGTCTACGCCGCCGAAACCCCGATCACCACGGAGCAAATGGTGCATCTCGTGAAGGATTCGGCCCTTGCCGAGGGCGGTGCGGACGAAGCCGAGGTGAAGTCGCGTGTGCGTGCCACGCTCGAAGAACTGGTCGCCGACTATGCCTCGCCCGATCATGGCATCGAGATTCGTCAGGTTGCCGGCGGCTATCGCATGTCCACCAAGCCCGAGCAACATGAGGTAGTGCGCAGCTTCGCCAAGAGCCTGAAACCTCCAGTTCGCCTTTCGCTGCCCGCTCTGGAAACCCTGGCGGTGATCGCTTACAAACAGCCGGTGACTGTGCCCGAGATCAACGAAATTCGCGGCGTCGATTCTGGCGGTGTCATCGCCACTCTGCTCGACCGCAAGCTCATCACCACAGCCGGCCGCAAGCAGGTAATCGGGCGTCCCATTCTCTACAAGACCACCAAAGAATTCCTGATGCGCTTTGGCTTGAAAGACGTGAACGAACTTCCCAGCATGGAAGAGTTCGAAAAGCTGGTGGCGGAATCTTTCCAGAACGAGTTGATTCCGGCGGAAGGAGCGGCCCAGTCTAGCCGCGAAGAAACCCCGCAGGCTGAAGCAATAGCCGAGCCCGCTGCGCAGAAAGACTAAAGATTAAAGATTAAAGATGAAGGTAGCGCAAAACCTGAAGCGATCCGGGTTGTAAAAGGAAGCGTGTCTTTGAAAGGCGCGCCTTCGAAGGGCACTTGTTTTGCAAGGGCGCGGCTCTAAGCCGCGCCGTAACCACCCCCATCGCGGCCTTGGTCCCCTCATCCCGGCGGTGATTACTACGATGAGCCGATTATGAAAGCAGCAATCAGCGGAAAATGAAAAGAGACTTCAGATCCTTTGCTTCGCTGACCGCCTGCTTCGTGCTGATGGTCGGGATGATTTGTTGCCTAGGGGAGGAGCACCTCAAAGCTGAGGGAGTTTCTCCGAATGGAAGGTATCGGGCAGAAATAGTCGAAGGCGATACGGGGGCAGTAGGGGGCTGGATCTCATGGATCAGAGTCACTGACCTGCACTCAAGAGTCACGATGCGTTGCTCAGGCGTGGGTGAAAGACGGTGTTCGGGCCCGATCTCCGATCCACCCACGTAACCTTCGAGTGGGGCATGAACGACGAGCTTAAGATCAAATGCAGCGCGTGTGACGACAAGAAAGTGGAGGTGCAGGACACTGCGTGGCAAGAGGTTGTTGTCTTATATAATTTTGACTAGGATTTGAACCGAACTCCTACGTGGTGTCCTTGGTGCGTGAGATTCATTCTCGAACAGAGAGCAATGGTCAGGCCTGGTTCTGGGCCCTGAATACGGACCGCTGACGGGCTTCGCCTGAAGGCGCGGATTGAATGATCACTGTGTTGCGGCGCGGCTGGAAGCCGCGCTTTTTCAAAACGAAATTTGAGCCCTCGTTGCAAATGAAAGTTCTGCCATGCCCGCTGAACGCTTGCAAAAAATCATCGCCGCCGCTGGAATCGCCTCCCGCCGCAAAGCCGAAGCACTCATCAGCGCCGGCCACGTCAAGGTGAACGGGACCGTAATCACCCAACTCGGCACCAAGGCCGATCCCGACACCGATCACATTCGCGTCGACGGAAAACTTCTGCAAGGCGCGCAACTTCATATTTACCTGCTGCTGAACAAACCCAAAGGCTACGTCACTACGGTGAGTGATCCGGAAAAGCGGCCAACAGTAATGCAATTGCTGCGGGGCGTGAAAAAACGTGTATATCCGGTTGGCCGTCTCGACTATGCCAGCGAGGGGTTGCTGCTCCTCACAAACGACGGCACCCTCGCCAACAAGCTGATGAAAGCTGCGTCGCAGGTCTCCAAGACTTACGTAGTAAAAGTCGCGGGAGTTCCGAGCAACGACGCCTTGGAAAAACTGCGCGCCGGAGTCTCCATCGCAACCGAAGATGGCCGCCGCGTAAAAACCGCGCCCGCGGGCCTCCGCCTGATTAAAGAAGCCACCAATCCGTGGTATGAAGTGACTTTGATCGAAGGCCGCAACCGCGAGATTCACCGCATGTTCGAGAAGGTCGGCCATCATGTGGAAAAAATCAAACGCGTCCGCTACGGCCCCCTCACCCTCGACGTGCCTCCCGGAAAATTCCGCGCGCTCACGCTGCAGGAAGTTGATCGCCTGCGCACCGCCTGCAACAAACCCGTAGCGGCGGCAAAGCCTTCCGTGGCATGATGAGCGGCAAGCATGAGCCGTTTTTTCGACATGATTTCCAAACCCGCCCGCGACATGGGCGTCGCCGATCTACCAGTCCCGCCGCCGCGCCAGCCTCAGCAGCGCTCGCGGTTGATCAAACTGGATGCCAACGAGAGTCCCTTCGGGCCGTCGCCGCGCGCCCTCGAAGCCCTGCGCAGCGCCCTGAGCGCGGCCAATCTTTATCCGGATGACGATTGCACTCCGCTGCGCCTCAGACTCGCCGCCCATCACGGCTTGCCGGCCGAGCAGGTGATGGTCACCGCCGGCTCAACCGCGCTCCTGAGCCTGCTCTGCCAGACCGTTCTTGCGCCCGGCCTAAACGCGGTCACCAGCGAGCGCTCCTTTATTGTGTATTCGCTCGCGGTGCAGGCTGCGGGCGCGCATCTGGTCGAAACGCCCATGCGCGCTGGCGAGGATAGCTTCGATCTGGAGGCAATCCTAGCCGCCATCGACTCGAATACGCGCATCGTTTTTCTGGCAAATCCCAATAATCCAACCGGCACTGTGTTCGAAGCGGCCGCGGTGGAGCGTTTTCTGGCGCAACTTCCCAGCCATGTATTGTTGGTGCTGGATGAGGCGTACTACGAGTTCGCCTTGCATTTCGCCGCCCTCGGCGGAATTGCATACTCTAACTCGCTGGATTATGTTCGCCAGGGCGCAAGCGTGATTGTGCTGCGAACCTTTTCCAAAGCGCACGGCCTCGCCGGCCTGCGCATCGGGTACGGCCTCGGCCCAGCGGAGTTGCTGGCCTACTGCACCCGCATGCGCAACACTTTTTCGGTGTCATCAGTGGCGCAGGCAGCCGCGATGGCCGCGCTCGAAGACCGCCTCCACATTATGAAAGTGGTTGAGAATAATGCGGTGCAGTCGCTGGTCCTCAGCGAGGGATTGTCGGCGCTGGGTTTTCGCGTCGTGCCCACGGCCGCGAACTTTATCTTCTGCGATCTTGAACAAGACGCAGCCTCCGCCGCCGGTCAATTGAAGGACGAGGGCGTGTCGGTGCGACCGCTGGGAGATTGGGGCGCGCCCCATTGCATCCGCGTGACGATCGGCACAGCGCAGCAGAATCAGATGTTCCTCAGTGCCATGCGTCGACTCGCGGGACATTACAACCCAGGTCAGCGGGTCGCAGCCTCGCTCGAACCGAAAGAATGATTAATGAGTTGCAAGGCGCAGAACTTTCTCCGGTTCGCGCAGCGCTTCCGCCAGATCGCTAAGAAAAAGCGCGGCGCGGGCACCATCGGCCACGCGATGGTCGCACGATAAAGTCAGCGTCATCATGGGTCGAATCGCGGGTTTACCCGCCACCGCCACGACTCGCTCGGCGATGCCGCCGACCGCGAGAATCGCCGCTTGCGGCGAAATAATGATGGCAGTGAACTGATCCACGTGATACATGCCAAGATTGCTGATGGTGAACGTGGCGTCGGCTATATCGGCGGGACGCAACTTGCCTACCCGCGCGCGCTCGGTAACATCGCGCCGCTCTGTCGCGATTTCGGCCAGGGTCGCCGCGTGAGCATTCGGAATCACGGCCGCGACTACGCCGTCGTCTACCGCGATCGCCACGCCCATGTTCACATGATGGTGCAGCCGAATCTCCCCCGCAACAAAGCTCGAATTCAAGCGCGGATGCTTGACCAACACGCGCGCCGTCAGCGCCACCAGCAAATCCGTGTGCGTGATGCGAAGTTTGTGCGAACTCTCGATCTCGCCCACGATTTTGTCGCGATATTCGTTGAGCGCGCTGGCTTCGATTTCCCGCGTCACAAAAAAATGAGGCACGGTGGTCCAGCTTTGAGCGGTGCGTTCGGCCATCAAACGCCCGAGAGTCGTAGGAATTTCGATATTCGTTTTTCCGGCAGAGGCACGATCGGCAACCGGCGCAGTCGCAGCTTGCACGTCTGACGCCAGAATCTCCCCGCCCGCGCCGGAGCCGCGCACTGCAGCGATATCAACGCCCAACTCCTTCGCCAGTCGCCGCGCCTTCGGAGAAATCTTCGCGCCGTGAGGTGCGGAGGACGCGGCAGCAACGGTCGCCACCGACGCAGCATGGGACGCGCGCGCCGCCGGAACCGTCGACTCAGACTCAGTTTCTGTGGGAATTGTTTCTCCCGGAGCCACGATCCACGCAATCGTCTGCCCCACAGGAATATCGGCGCCCACCGTCCCGGTAATTCCCGCCAGAACGCCGTCCGCCGGAGATTCCACTTCCATCACCGCTTTGTCGGTTTCAATCTCGAGCAGCGGCTCGCCCTTGCTCACACGGTCGCCTTCCTGCTTGCGCCAGGCAATGAGCTTGCCGGTTTCCTGCGCCATCTCGAGTGCGGGCATTACAACGCTGAAGGCCATAGTCGTTTTAAATGGGGGAAGGGCGGCGCCTATGGCCTTCAGCCTGAAACTCCTACCCGCTCAGTTTTCGCGCTGGCCTCGATCATATCGAGGACACGCGCGCTGGGCGGAGCTTCAGATTCTCGCGTGGTCGGCAGCGGCCCGTTCACCGTGAAATAATGGGCGCCCGCCACCAGCAGTTCTTCCGCAGGGAAGCGCGTGATCACTTCGTGACCGGTCGGCGTCACCACGATTTCTTCTTCAATGCGCGCCGCGCTCCAGCCGTCGGTCGAAGGCCAGAAAGTTTCGAGCGCGAACACCATGCCCGGCTCAAGCGTCTGCGGATGATCGAGCGAAACCAGACGCGAGATGACGGGCTTCTCCCAAATCGCCAGCCCGATGCCGTGGCCATATTGCAGTGCGAACGCGGCTTCTTCGTTCGGAAAACCAAAATCCTGAGCCTTGGGCCACACGGCTGCGATCTCCGCGGTGTTGCGTCCGGGACGAATCAGCTCGATGGCGGCATCCAGGTAATCGCGGCAGCGCTTATAGGCATCCACCATGGCGTGCGAACCGTAGCCGATGGTGAAGCAACGGTAATAGCAGGTGCGATATCCCATGTAGGAATGCAGAATGTCGTAGTAAACCGGATCGCCCGGCCGCAGCACGCGGTCGGAAAACACATGCGGATGCGGGTTGCAGCGCTCGCCGGAAATCGCATTCACCGCTTCCACGTATTCGGAGCCCAAGTCGTAGAGCACCTTGCTCACCAACCCCACCGCTTCGTTCTCGCGCATCCCCGGTTTCATGGCGCGATAGAGTTCGTCATAGGCGGCATCGACCATCATCGCGGAAGTATTCAGCAGCGAGATTTCATCCTGCGTTTTGATGACCCGGGCGTTCGACATCAGTTCCTGGCCATCGATCACTCGAATGCCTTCGCGTTGCAGCGCAAACAGTACGGGAAGCTCGACGATGTCGATGCCGACTGGCTCTTTGTGCAGGCCGCGTATTTCGAGCTCGATGCGAATTTTCTTGGCCACATCTTCGGCGCGTCCGTGCTCCGGCGACATGGTCCCGCGCAACATCGAAATACCGGGACGCGAGCGCTCTCCGAGCCACGGACAATTCAATTGATGATGCTTGGCGGCGGAGCCGAAGTCCCACAGGATCGGCTCATCATTCTGCGGCAGCAGCGTGAAGCGATTGGCTTTGTCCTGCGCCCAGGTGCCGATGTGCGTCGAGGTCAGGTAGCGCACGTTATTCATGTCGAAGCAGAGCAGCGCGCCCATTTCCGACTTTTTTAGTAAGTCTTTCGCGCGTTGCAGGCGCTGGCGCCGCAGCCGATCGAAGTCGATGCGCTGCTCCCAATCGACCGCCATGGTTCCATGAGTTTTTAATGCCATAAAAATCTCCTGCACTCGGCCAATACCGAATTCTCAATTCTCAATTCTCAATTCTCAATTCTCAATGCGTCATCCCGAAACCCGGCGCAGTTCAGTCGGGTGAGGGATCTCCCGCTCCCCGACGCCGGCGCTCTCCACCGTCAGGTTCTACGGCACGAGATCCATCGCACCGCCTGAAAGAAGGTTCCGCTCAGGATGACGCAACTTTACGAAGGCTTGCACATCGACCGCGCCGCCTTGAACACCGTCTGTTCCGTCGGCACCGTCGCATCTTCCAGCGGCGGAGAAAACGGAATCGGCACATGCATCGCGCCCACACGCTTCACTGGCGCGTCCAGATCGTAGAACGCGCCCTCGGCGATCACGGCTGCAAGCTCCGCAGTCACACCGTAGCGCCCGTAGCCTTCGTCGAGCACGATCACGCGCGAAGTTTTCTTCGCCGACTCGATCAAGGTTTTTTCGTCGAGCGGCCATGTCGTGCGCGGATCGACCACCTCGGCGCTGATCCCTTCCTTCTCCAGTAAGATCGCAGCGCCGAGCGCAACTTGGACCATGCTGCTGGTCGCTATCAAAGTGATGTCGTCGCCCGCGCGCTTCACATCGGCCAGGCCCAGCGGAATCGTGTAATCTTCCTCCGGCACCGGTCCTTTCAACTTGTACATCATCTTGTCTTCGAAAAAGACCACCGGATTCTCATCACGAATCGCAGTCTTAAGCAATCCCTTCGCGTCGTATGGCGTCGAAGGCAAAACCACTTTCAATCCAGGAACATGGCTGAACCAGGCATGCAGCGACTGCGAATGTTGCGCCGCCGAGCGCCGCGTCGCGCCCAGTGTAGTCCGCATCACCATGGGAACCTTCCAGTGCCCGCCCGACATATAATGCACCTTGGCGGCCTGGTTCACCATCTGGTCCATCGTAAGCGTGATGAAATCTCCGAACATAATGTCGACCACGGGACGCAAGCCCGTCATCGCGGCACCCACCGCTACGCCAGTGAATCCTGCTTCAGAAATCGGGGTATCCACAACGCGCTGCGCCCCGAACTCTTCGACCAATCCGGAGAGAACTTTGAATGGAGTGCCGGCCTCGGCAACATCTTCGCCCATAATGCACACGCGCGAGTCCCGGCGCATCTCCTCGGCCAACGCTTCGCGCACCGCCTGCGCAAAGGTAAGTTCGCGATCAGGCATAGACGTGCTTCTCCACTTCGTCGACGTTCGGGTAAGGCGCGGCGATCGCGAACTTCACCGCCGCTTCCATGGTCGCGCGAATTTCGGGTGTGATGGCATCGAGCGTTGCGGCATCGGCATAACCGTTATCGATCAGCCATTTTGCTAACACGATTATCGGATCGCGATCCGTCTTCCAAACATGCTCTTCCTGCTTCGAGCGATAGTATTCGCGATTGATGTCGCCCACGTGATGTCCGCTATAGCGATAAGTGTCGCACTGCAAGAACGCAGGTCCCGCGCCGCTGCGCGCCCGCTTCACCAAACTGGTCGCGACCTCATTCACCGCGCGCACGTCTTGTCCGTCCACGCTAGCGGCCTCCATTCCGAAAGCGGTGGCGCGGCCAAGAATAGTTCCCGCCGTGGTTTCCGCGAAATGCGTGTATTCGTTGTATTGATTGTTTTCGCAAGCGTAAATCACGGGCAGTTTCCACAACTGCGCCAGGTTCATCACTTCGTAGAGCAATCCCTGGCCCAGCGCACCTTCGCCGAAAAAGCAGACCGCGACCCGATCCGTCCCGAGATGTTTAGCCGCAAAAGCCGCGCCCGTGGCGATACCCACGCTGCCGCCAACAATTGCATTCGCCCCCAGATTCCCGGTCGCAGGATCCGCGATGTGCATCGACCCACCTTTGCCGCGGCAATAACCCGCCTCTTTTCCCAGCAACTCCGCGAACATGCGATCGGCAGACGCGCCTTTCGCGAGGCAATGTCCGTGGCCGCGATGCGTGCTGGTGATGTAATCGTCGATTCGCAGGGCTTCGCAGATTCCCACAGCGACGGCCTCTTCGCCGCTATAGAGATGAGCCAGTCCCGGCATCAGAGCGCGCGTATAAACTTCGTTCACTTGCTCTTCGAACAGGCGAATGCTCACCATCCTGCGATAGGCGCGCAGCCACTTCTCTTTTTCAGTTTGAATTTCAGCCGCTGTTTCGCCTGCAGCGGAGCGCTTGGAGGTAGCCGTGGTCATTTCTTCTCTCCGCCCTCCGTCACGGGCGTGCGCACGCCGGACATCACCGCCAGCACGTCAAACATGCAGGCGAAATCGTATTTCGTCCAACCCATGCCGCGAGCCGCCGTCAAAATTTCATTGCTGACCGCGGTCGAAGGCAAAGGCACGTCGAGCTGCCGCCCCAAATCCATCGCCAGCACCATATCTTTCTGCATCATGTTCACATCAAACCACGCTTCTTCCGGCTGCTGCAGCACGAAAGGCCCGCGATATTGAATCATCGGCGAAGCCACGGCACTGTGCGTAAGCACATCCACGGCGGTTTCCCGCGTGATGCCGCTTTTTTCCGCCAGCAGCACGCCTTCGGAAAACGCCAGCATCTGCACCGCGAGACTCAGGTTCACCGAAATCTTCATCGCCAGCGCCAAACCGTTTTCGCCGACGTAAGTCACCTTCGGCCCAATCTCGAGCAGCAGCGGTTTTATTTTTTCGAAGATATCGCGGCGGCCGCCGACCATTACCGAGAGCTTGCCCTCCTGCAGCGTGATCACACTGCCGGAGACCGGCGAGTCGACCATGTCCGAGCCCTTTTCGCGTATCTTCGCCGCCAGCGCTCGGCTCACGGTGGGACTCACCGTGCTCATGTCGATGAAAATTTTCCCCGCACCCAGCCCCGCCAGCATTCCATCGGAGCCCTCGGTAATCGACGCGATGGCCGCGGCGTTCGTAACCATCGCAAAAATAAAGTCGGAAGCGCTCGCCACCGCGCGCGGCGAGTCCGCCCACTGCATGCCTTTTTCGACCAGCCATTGCGCTTTGGAGCGCGTGCGGTTGTAGCCCGTAACGCTGTGACCTTTGCCCAGCAGCCGGTTCACCATCTGGCTGCCCATCACTCCCAAGCCGATGAATCCGAGTTTCGCCAACGCCGCCAACCTCCGCGCTTTCTTCCTACTTCCGATGAGTCTGGGACGATTCCATTCCACCCATGGTTAAGCGGTAATTTTTGATCCGGTGGACGCGAGTTTTCCGGAAGACTTTCCTCCCGGCGCAACCTGCGAATCCTGGCGCACTTGTTCCAGATGGGCGCGCATCGCGCCCCGCGCCATCTCCGGGTCGCGCCGCTCCACCGCTTCGAGAATGCGTTTGTGATGAAATTGCCCGCGCTGCGGTCCACCGGCAACATTAAAGATTTTTATGCGTTGCTCGCGCAGCAGCCCAACGATGGAATCGATCAAAGAAAGAATCAACGGATTTGCCGCAGCCTCCGCCAGAGCCAGGTGAAAATCGAGATCGGCTTCGATGTACGCGGCGGGATTTTTCTGCGAGCGCTCCATCACCGCCACCGCTTCGCGCATGGCCGTGAGGTTCTCCTCGTCGACGCGGGTCGCCGCCAGCGCCGCAATTCCCGGCTCCAGGATCAGTCGCAACTCCGCCAGATGCGGCGACCCCTCCTGTTGCCCAATCTTCACCATGAGATCGAACGATTGCCGCGCCGCCTGCGAGGTTCCATTCGTAATGAATGTGCCGCGCCCCGAGTAGGCTTCCACCAGCCCTTTTTCGCGTAAAGTCTTCACCGCTTCGCGCACCGCGGTGCGGCTGACGCCGAGGCGCTGCGCCAGTTCCCGCTCGGCCGGAAGCTGGTCGCCGGGTTTCAAGGTGCCGTTGAGAACGGAATCTTCGATCTGCTGGACGATCTGCTCGTAGAGGCGCGAGGTCCGAACCACTTTGTACACGGAGTTTTCTCCCCCAGGGGCCAGCCCGGGGGTGCTGGCGATGGTCTGGCTACTATACCGCAGAGCCATCATGCTTGGAGGGGTTTCTGCGGGGCTTGAGCGGTCGGCCAACATGAGCGGTCTTGAGGTATGGTGGTATGACAGCAGACACCGTACCACCGGGCTGGCTCGAATGCAAGCCCTCTTTGTCGCCAAAGGTGTGCGGCGAGAAAGATTGTGGAGGGCTTTGGAATTCTCCCACTCCTTGCGTTTCGGGAGTCGGAGAACCGCTCAGGCCGAATTTTCTTGACTTCCCCTTCCGGAGAATGGTATGGCTGTCGGACCAGAAACGCGAGGGATTCCCGAATGACGTTTCCAAGCGCCGCCCTTGTCCGCGGGTCATAGAACCGGTATGTTTGCCCGCTTCATTCTCGTCACACTCGCCCTGAATCTCATGTGCATCTCCGCGCTCGCCCAGTCGACCTCCGGCCGCGTGCTCGGTACAGTCACCGACCCGAGCGGAGCCTCCGTGGCCGGCGCCAACGTCGTGATCACCGATACGCAGCGCGGAACTTCCCGCACCCTCATCACGGATTCCTCCGGAGACTACGCGGCTCCCGACCTGATTCCCGGCGCCTACAAAATTCGCGTCGAGGCGAAAGGCTTCAAGTCCGAGGAGCGCACCGGTGTCACCATCGAGGTCGCCACCGACGCTCGCGTCGACTTCGCGCTCCAGCCCGGGCAGGTTTCTGAAACCGTCATCGTCACCGAAGACGTTCCCCTGCTCAACACCACCTCGGCCACGCTGGGAGGAACGCTCAGCAACCAGGAAATTAACGACCTGCCGCTGAACGGCCGCAACTACGAAAATCTCTTGCAACTCCGTCCCGGCGTGATGCGTTATCCCGGCGGCGGCTTCTCCACCACCAGCACCAACGGCTTGCGCGCCGAAGACAACGCCTACTTCATCGAAGGCTTGTTCAACAGCGAACCCTTCTCCGGCCAGGGCATCATTAACGGCGCGGGCATCGCCGGCGACTCCGCCACAATCCTGCCCATCGACGCCATTCAGGAATTCAATGTGCAAGAGAATCCTCCCGCCGAGTATGGATGGAAGCCGGGCGCGATCATTAACGTGGGATTGAAAACCGGAACCAACACTCTGCACGGCACGGCCTTCGCCTTCGGCCGCGACGGCGATCCTTTCGATGCCCGCAATTATTTCAATCAGGCCCCGGCCCCAAAAAATCCCAGAACGCTGGAGCAGTTCGGCGGCAGCTTCGGCGGCGCCATCATTAAAGACAAGGCTTTTTTCTTCGGCGCCTATGAGGGCCAACGATATGACGTCGGAAACTCCTACGGAGTGACCACGCCGTCCATGGTGTCGGTGCCGCTGGCGGCAGGCGCGGCCCCCACCTGCACTTCTCCCGCGCTAGCAAGCGTGGACTGCAGCGCGAGCATCCCCAACGCAATTGCCGACCTTCTGGCCAACGGATACACGCCCGCGATGATCAGCAAGGCCAGCCAATTGATCTCGGGCTGCACGGTTTCGGCGACCGGCAAAGTCAGTTGCAACGGAACCGGCTTCCCCGTCAACTCCAGCCCCACGATTAATTTCGTGCAAGGGTTCCCCAACCAGGTCGGCGTCGACAACCTGATCGCGAAGGTCGACTACAACCTCAGCCAGCGTAGCACCGTGAGCGGCTTTTATTTCTTCGGCAACGATTCCGGCACGGTGGAAGATTTTCCCGAGCTGCAAAATAAATGGCGTTCCAAAATTCACACGCGCGCCCAGGTCGTCGGCGGCAACTGGATTTTTACTCCCGGTTCGCGCTGGGTCAACGAAGCTCGCGTAGGCTACAACCGCCTCAACCAGCCCACGCTGCCCGGCGACTTAAATACGCCGGCATCGGCTTATGACCTGGACACCGGGGTGAGCGGCCCCAACACCGGAGGCTTGCCGCGCATCGGTTTCGCCGGCGCCTTCGTACCCGGCCTCGGCGGTTTCAAATGGCCGAAATTTCAAGGCCCGGATTCCATCACTCAGTTCATCGATCACGTCTCTTACACGGTGGGCAAGCATGCCATCAAGTTTGGCGGCGAAGTCCATCGCGATGAATTCAGCGGCGGCGCCTATGGCAATGCCCGCGGCAGCATCACTTTCCTCGGTGGCGTGGCTCTCGCCAACTCCACCGCCCTCGAAGATTTCTTCGCCGGCGATCCCTTCAAGGCCTCGGTGCAGGTGGGCAATCCCAGCCGCACCATTCACAACTGGGCCTACGGACTGTTTGTACAAGACGATTTCCGCGCCACTAAAAACCTCACCGTGAACTACGGACTGCGCTACGAATTTAATTCCGTGATCAAAGAGGATCACAACCTGCTGGGCAACTTCGACCCCAACTCGCCCACAGGATTGATCCAGGTAGGAATCAACGGCATCAGCTCGCCCTACAATTCCGATCACAAGAATTTTGCCCCGCGTCTCGGCTTCGCCTGGGATGTCACGGGGAAAGGCAACACCGTGGTCAGAGGCGGAGCCAGCCTGGTCTACGAAACGGTAAATTGGGAATCCTTCCTCGCCTTCAACAATAGCTTTGGCCTGATCAATGTTCCCACCGGTGCGATCATCTCGGGCACGGGCACTGGCAGCCAGAAGACCGCGGGGGGCACAATCACGGCTGGTAATCTGGCCATCCCGCCCATCCTTCCCCAGTGGGATAGCGGCGTCCCTCTCTTTGGCAACGTGGGCAGCAGCACCATCAATTGCGATCCCAACGTCGGCGGCCCCTGTCCCATCATGAGCGTGGTGCGGAACTTGACCACACCCTACGTTTGGAATTGGACTCTAAACGTACAACATGCCTTTACTCCGAATCTCTCTCTGGAAGTGGCCTACGTCGGCAACCACGGCACCAACCTTACCGGAATTCGCGACGCCAACCAGGAAACTCCCGGCACCGACGATCAAACCACGCGCCCCTACAACACCAAGTTTCCCTACCTCAGCAACATCTTCCAGATGGGAAACTTTTATCGTTCCAACTATGACGGCCTGCAAACCACGCTGAATGCCCGTAATTATCACGGCCTCAGCATGGTGTTGGGGTACACCTATTCTCATGCGCTCGACGACGTAGGCGCCAATTGGGATTTCGGCGCCGGCTACGGCCTGCCCCAGGATTCAAACAACGTCGGCCGCGAATACGCCAATAGCGATTTCGATATCCGCCATCGCCTCACCGTGTCACTGACCTACGCCATCCCCGGGAAGCCCGGCTACTTCCAGATGCGCGAAGGCTGGGAGATCAACACCATCGCAACCGTCGAGAGTTCGCAACCCTGGGGGCCGATCGATCTCACCACCGATCTCACGGGCCTCGGGGGCTTGCCGGTAAGTCCACCGCAGGCCACGCCGCAGCGCTGGAATTTTGTGGGCAAGCCTTCCGACTTCAAGTCGGGCTCGACTCCGATTCCATACTTCCCCGGCACCAGCGATCCGGCTTGCGTCTCCCAGGCCACCACGCCGGCCCTGTTGGCATCGCTCACGACATGGGGCTGCTATCAAAAAGGCAATTCGGTCATGACTCCGCCGGCCGAGGGCGTGTTCGGAACCATGGGACGCAACCTGTTCCCGGACGCCGGCTTCCACAATCTGGATTTCTCCATCGCCAAGAACTGGCATTTCGGCGAACGCCTGCGCGCCCAGTTCCGCGTGGAGTTCTTCAACATCCTCAACCATCCCAACTTCGCCAATCCCTACGGAGGCCAGAACGGCTACGGCAACAACGATCCCGGCGCCCCAGGCACCTTCGGCTGCGGCTGCGCCACGCCGGACATCGCAGCGGCCAACCCGGCAGTCGGCTCCGGCGGGCCGCGTTCCGTGCAATTGGGCCTGAAGTTCACCTTCTAAGTTTGCGCGGAACAACTCTGTTTTTGGCGGTGGTTTTTGGCGGTGGTTCTGGGTGGTAGTTTCGGGTGGAGCAGCGCTTCAAACGCTGGGTTAAGCTCTTCGGGTTCAAGCACGGCTTCAGCCGCTGCGGTGTGTAAATCGACCTCTTCAGCAGCCGGTTTAGCCAACGCGGGACGCTCTCTGGAAAGGGTTTGGTGCACGATTGCCATCGCGAATCCTGCCCCGGAGGGCAACCGACAACAGCCCGGCGTTTCAACGCCGGCTCAATCGCCTAAGTATCAACGGGTCCCGTAGGGACGGCTAAGCGATACCGGAAACTCGTCATTCACCAACGTATGCGGGATCATGGGGCCCCAGCTATGAGAACAAATCCTTTCGCAATTGTGTTTCTTCTATTCCTCGCGTTATCCGCCTCCGCCCAACAAGAACCGCGCCGCGAGCGCACCATCGGCGAAATAAAAACCGAGGCCATCCACCGCGCCGAGGTCGGCCAGTATCCTCTGATCGGCCTCGATCCCGCCGACGTCAAAGAAGCGTTCGAAACCATCCACACCCCCGACAAAGACGAATGGGCCGCCGGCTTCATGCGCGTAGCCGACCGCTACTTCAACGAAGCAAAATCGCTGGAGAAATCCGATCCCGCCAAAGCCAACGCCGATTACACCCGCGCCTGGCGACTCTACTCCTTCGGACGCTGGCCGATTCCAGCCTCTCCCGGCAAGCAGCGCTCGTATGAAATGGCCCTCGAAGCCTTCCTCGACCACGCCAGGTTCTTCGACCCGCCGCTCGAGGTCGTCCACATTCCCTTCGAAGGCAAAGAGATCATCGCCTACTTGCGCCTGCCGAAAAATCCGAAAGGCCCGGTGCCGCTGGTGATTGCGGTCAATGGCTTAGACAGCCGCAAAGAGGATCTCACGGAAAGCTTCAGCGCGATTCTTCCCTTCGGCATCGGCTATCTGGCCGTCGATGGCCCCGGCACCGGCCAGAATCCAATCAAAGTGAGTGAGACCGCCGATCGCATGCTCTCGCGCGTACTCGACTACGCCCAGTCACGCCCTGAGATCGACAAGGGCCGCATCGCCATGCACGGCGTAAGCTGGGGAGCCTACTGGGCAACGAAGATGGCCATCGTCGAGCACGCGCGCCTGCGCGGCTGCAGCGCGCAATCCCCGCCGGTGGACAAGTTTTTTCAAAAAGAATTTCTGATGAATTCGCTTCTAGGCAATCGGGAATACTTGTTCGATCAAGTCCCCGCGTTGATGAACATCCTGGAAAACGTCCACACCCTGGACCAGCTAGGCGATGATCTGCCGAAAATGTCACTCGTCGCTCAGGGTCTGCTGGGCAAGCCCATGTCGCCGATGCTGATTCTCGCGGGAGTCAACGACACGCAGGTTCCCATCGACGACGAATACCTGTTACTGAGCAAGGGCGACGTCCCCAAAGAAGCCTGGATCAACCCGCGCGGCGGACATCTGGGCCGCCAGGTAGGAGTCTGGCCCGACCCCCGCATCTTCAAAGAAGTGATAATCCCGTGGCTGGTAAAAACGCTCCAGCCGCCGCCGAATTAGCGTATTCAAGGCCCATCTGGAGACCGCCGCCTCGGCTGCGCCGCGAGGGCTAAGCCCAAGCGGCTCAGATCCGATGTAGTAGGTACGTATCAGAGCACGCCTTCCGGTGGGCCGCATATTCGTCCGAAATCAACCGCGCCTTCAGGCGCAGCGCGCCTTTGAACTTTGGAATCTCTGCGGCATCGCCAAAGCGATGCCCTGATACGAATCGAAAATCGCACAGCCACAACAACGCAAACTATGCCCGCTCCCATCCGAACCTCAGAACTCAACGTCCCTCCCGCCTCCCCGCGCCGCAAGCCCTTCTACGCCTCGCTCTGGGCGCAAGTACTCCTAGCCATGCTGCTGGCCCTAATCCTCGGCTACGTCTCCCCCGCCCGCGCCGTAGCCATGAAGCCTCTGGGCGACGCTTTCATCCGCATGATCACCATGATCATCACCGTGCTCATCTTCTGCACCGTGGTCACCGGCATCGCCGGCATGCAGGACCTAAAAAAAGTAGGCCGCGTGGGCGGCAAGGCGCTGTTCTACTTTGAAATTGTTTCGACCATCGCGCTCGCCATCGGATTGGTAGTCGGCAACGTGGTCAAGCCCGGCAGCGGCTTCAACGTAAACGCCTCCTCGCTTGACGCGAAAGCCGTCGCCGATTATGCCGGACAAGCCAAAGCTCAGGGCGTAGTCGAATTCCTGATGCACATCATCCCCACCACGGTCACGGACGCCTTCGCCAAAGGCGACATCCTGCAAGTGGTTTTGGTTTCGATTCTCTTCGGCTTCGCCCTGTCGTCGACGGGGCCACGCGGCAAGCCAATCACCGCGCTGCTTGAATCGTTAACTCAGGTGGTCTTCCGCGTGGTAAATATCCTAATGATCTTCGCCCCCATCGGTGCATTCGGAGCCATGGCCTTTACCATTGGCAAGTACGGCCTGGCCTCGCTCGGGCCGCTGGCCAGGCTGATCGCCACGTTTTGGATCACGTCGATTCTCTTCGTGCTAATCGTACTGGGAGTGATTTGCCGGCTCGCGGGCTTCAGCATCGTGAAATTTCTGCTCCACATCAAAGAAGAAATTCTGCTGGTGCTGGCCACCAGTTCCTCCGAAACCGCCATCCCCACGCTGATGGAAAAGCTCGAAAAGCTTGGCTGCTCGCGCTCTCTGGTGGGATTGGTAGTCCCCACCGGCTACACCTTCAACACCGACGGCAGCGGCCTCTACATGACGCTGGCCGCCTTGTTCGTAGCCCAGGCCACGAACACGCACTTGACGCTGCTGCAACAGATGACCATCTTCTCGGTAGCCACGTTAACCTCAAAAGGCGCCAGCGGCGTGCAGGGAGCCTCGTTCATCGCGCTGGTAGCCACGCTGTCAGTGGTGCCGGCAATTCCAGTAGCAGGCATGGCGCTCGTCCTCGGCATCGACCGCTTCATGAGCATGTTCCGCGGCCTGGTCAACATGATCGGCAACGGTGTAGCCACGCTCGTCGTGGCGCGCTGGGAGCACGAGTTAGACCGGGAGACGCTGCGCCAAAAGCTCGCATGAGACCGGGCGGCGAACCACGCGGTCCGCCGCGGGTCCCGCTCCCTGAGGTTCCCGAAACAGCATTTGCCTGGCTGCTGAGCATCCCAACTCCGGATTATGGTCCGGCGCAGGGAGGACTTCCGTAGGGATGCAAATGCCGAAAAACTAGCCCTCTTTCGCTCCGACCTGATCGCATCACCTACGACATCCCACACTGAACGAGTTCTATCAAGACAGAGTGACTTTCCGCTCCCTTTGCTGCAAATCGATTCTTGGGCCAGTGGGCAATGGTTTGGGTCGACGACTGCCATGCCCAGGCCTCCGCAGGCATTGCCGCACCCGTGCCAGAAAAAATCCAGCGAAACCAATCTGCAGAGAGCGTTCAGACTTCAGCGGGTCCGCATGTTTCGTATGGTATAGCGGGTTTTTACCCTGTGAGCCCCGGTGCCCACCGTTTTAAAGATTTTGTCTTGTTCGGAAGGTCACATGCCCAGCAGGTTGGGGCGGAGCTTGCGGTAGCCGCGCTCTTGCGCCCAAAGGTCGAGCGGGATGGCGGCGAGCTCGTCGACGATCGGCTCGGCGAGGCCGGCTTTGGTCATGTCGATGGACTTTATATAGGTCTGGCAGGCGTCGCAGCACTCCACGCGAATGTGAGGGAAGGCCTCGGCGGTATAGACAGGGAGCTTGGCGTTATCCTCCTGGCCGCAGCCGGGGCAGACGATGCGGCGGAACTCCCACTCGGTCAGGCAGAAGCCGCAGAACAGGTTGCGGCGTCCGCCATCGCCCAGCGGGCGCAGGATGCTGCAGACGGGCTGGCGGTTACATAATGGGCAAAACGAAGAGTTATAGCCCTCGAGTTGCAATTGAGCTTGGCTGCGGATGAATTCGGCGTAGGGCTGCAGAAAAGCTAGCGCGAGGAATTCTTGCGGCTCGGTGGGGAAATCGGTGTCGGACCAGGAGCGCGTGAGCAGGTCGGTCAACGAACGGGAGCCGGCATGGCGCAGATCGTGCGCGACTTGCTGCAGGCGCGCCGGGGCGTTTTGTTCGATAAGAGACAGAAACTTGGGGAAGGCTTCGAGGAGTATCGGATGGGTGGCGACGACATTTTTCACGCTCAGGAGTCGGCGGGTCGCCGACTCGACCGCCGGCGGAGCCTGCCCTGAGCCTGTCGACGGGCCGCCAGAGCTGCTGTTCGCTGAAGAGCGCGCGATGCGCTGGTAGAGACGTTCCTGAAAGCCCGCTACCTGCACATAAAAAGTGAGGATTTCCGCGGCGAAAGAATGCTGCGCGGCCAATTTTTCCGCTCGCTTGATTCGCTGCCGCCACGGTGTATTTCCCACGCGGCGATTATGGGGCTTCGAGCCGCCGCAGGCAAATGCTGAAGTCTCGCAGGCTCTCCTTTCTATCGTCCGCCATACGGCATCTGCGGCATTGACTCGGAGTACAGCGCCGGTCTATAGTTCGCAGAAAGTTGGCGTGCAGTCCGGCTGGAGCTTGGGCACAGTAGTCGGAGGATGCGCAATGGAACTTTCCCGCAGAAACTTCCTCAGAGGCGCGCTGGTCGGTGGCGCGGGCTTCTCTCTTCTCGGTTTCGATCTGACTCCCGCAGTGGCGCAGTTGAAAGAGCTCAAGATTGCCCGCGCGACCGAGACGCGATCGACCTGTCCTTATTGTTCCGTGAGTTGCGGCATCCTTATATACACGATCGGCGACAAGGCGAAGAATGTCACGCCGCAGGTGATTCACGTCGAGGGCGATCCCGATCATCCCATCAATCGCGGCACGCTTTGCCCCAAGGGGGCATCGCTCGAGCAGGACATTCTGAATCCTCGGCGGCTGCTGAAGCCGCAGGTGCGCCGGCCGGGCTCCGACCACTGGGATGACATTGGCTGGGAGCAGGCCATCGACGAGATCGGGCACTGGATCAAGAAGACCCGTGATCAAACTTTCATCGAAAAAGATGCGCTGGGCCGCACCGTGAACCGTTGCGAAAGCATGGCATGGATCGGCGGCTGCACCGACACCAACGAATTCAACTTCCTGGTGGTCAAGACCATGCGCAGCCTGGGGCTCACCTATATAGAAAACCAGGCCAGGGTTTGACACGGCCCCACGGTCTCAAGTTTGGGACCAACTTTCGGACGCGGGGCCATGACCAATGGCTGGGTCGACATCAAGAACACCGACATGATGTTGATCATGGGCGGGAATCCCGCCGAGAACCACCCCTGCGGCTTCAAGTGGGCCATTGAAGCCAAGCGAACTCGCAATGCAAAGATGATCGTGGTCGATCCGCGCTTCACGCGCACGGCCGCCACTTCCGATTTGTTCTGTCAGATTCGCGCCGGAGCCGACATTGCGTTTCTGGGCGGAGTGATCCACTACGCCATCGAGAACAACCGCATCGCCAGGGAATATCTCGTCAACTACACTAACGCCGCCTTCATTGTGCAGGAAGGCTTCAAGCTGCCGGAAGATGGGCTGTACTCGGGCTTCGACGCCGGCTCCCAGACGTATGATCGGTCTTCGTGGAATTATGAGTACGGCAACGACGTCGGCGGGGTTGCTGCAGCACCCGCTGCGGCACCGGCTCCGGCCACTCCGGCGGGAACCGCGCCGCCGGCAGGTTCGGCGAAGCCTTTGCCCGGACTGCCGCCTAAGGTCGCGTATGACCTGACCTTGCAGCATCCCCGGTGCGTTTTTCAGCTATTGAAGCAGCAATTCTCGCGTTACACGCCGGAGATGGTGGAGCGCATTACCGGCATTCCGAGAGATCAGTTCCTGAAGGCTGCCGACACCTTCACTTCCGTTCGCAAAGATGGCGATATGAAGAAGGTGGCCACCATCCTATATGCCGTGGGATGGACGCACCACAGCTTCGGAACCCAGATCATCCGTACCGCAGCCATGCTGCAGATGCTGCTAGGCAACGTGGGGCGCGCGGGAGGCGGAGTGAACGCTCTGCGCGGCCACTCCAACATTCAGGGCGCCACCGACATGGGCGGGGTATTCGATTCGTTGCCCGGTTACTTGAAAGTGCCGAATCCCACCGATGTTGACCTGGCCACCTGGTTGAAACGGATCACGCCGACCGCATCCAAGCCGGCGCCCTGGGATTCGTTCAACTACTACTCGAACACGCCGAAGTTTGCCATCTCCTACCTGAAGACGCTGTTCGGCGACGCGGCCACGAAAGAAAACGACTTCGCCTTCCAATACATGCCGAAGGTGGATCGGAATTATTCCTGGACACAAATCTGGGACAACATGTATCGCGGCTCGGTGAAGGGGATGCTCGCCTTCGGCATGAACGGCGTGGCCATCGGGCCGGACTCGCAGAAAAATATCGATGCGCTCAAGAAAGCCGACTTTCTTGTGGTCGGCGAGATTTATCCTGATGAGACCAGCGAATTCTGGAAGTCGCCGGGCATCACGCCCGATGAAATGAAGACCATCAACACCACGGTCTACCGCCTGGCCTGCGCCGGCTTCGCCGAGAAAGATGGATCGATGACCAACTCGGCGCGCTGGCTGCAGTGGAAGAACACAGCCGTTCCGCCTCCGGGCGAGTGCCGTCTGGATCAGGACATCGTGGCGGAAATATTTCTCAAGGTGCGTGAGCTCTACCAGAAAGAGGGAGGAAAGTTCCCCGATCCCATCTTGAATCTGACCTGGCCTTACGTGAATGCGCAGCATCCCGCGCTCGGAGATCTGGCCAAGGAGATGAACGGCAAGGCTCTGGCCGATCTGACCGATCCCAAGACGCAAGTCGTGGTCAAGAGAGGACAGCAACTGCCGGGCTTCGCCTGGCTGAAAGACGACGGCACGACCGCGTGCGGGATCTGGATTTACGCCGGGTGCTGGACTGAAGCAGGAAACCAGATGATCCGCCGCGGCACCGAAGACCCGTCGAGCCAGGGCATCTACCAGAACTGGGCGTGGTCGTGGCCGGCGAATCGGCGCGTGCTCTACAACCGCGCGTCTTGCGACCCGTCGGGCAAGCCCTACGATCCCACGCGCAAGCAAGTTTGGTGGAATGAGTCGGCGCAGAGTTGGGTGGGAAACGATGTTCCCGACTTTAAAGCCGATTCCAATCCCAAAGATCACATGGGACCGTTCATCATGAACGCCGAGGGCGTCGGCAAACTGTTCGCGCCGCTGGGCGCGTTTGCCGATGGGCCGTTCCCCGAGTTTTATGAACCGATGGAAAGCCCGGTCCAGAATGCGCTGCACCCGAATCAGCAGAATAATCCGGTGGTGAAGAAACTGAAGACAGCCATGGATAAATACTCGTCTCCGGGCGACGGCTTCAATATCGTCTGCACCACATATCGGCTCACCGAGCATTACCACTATTGGACCAAGAACAACCAGATGAATGTGCAGTTGATTCCGGAACCGTTCGTGGAGATTCCCGTGGAGTTAGCCGCTGAGCTGGGCATCAAGGGCAACGACAAAGTGAAAGTCACCAGCGCACGTAGCTATTACGTTGCCAAAGCGTTCGTAACCAAACGAATCAAGCCGATGACCATCGACGGCAAAAAGGTTTACCAGATCGGCATTCCGCTCCACCAGGGTTATCGCGGCATTCAGGAAGACGCCGACCGCGACGCGAGAACGCTGCTCAACCGCCTCTCGCCCACGGTAGTTGACCCCAACGCCTACACCCCGGAGTTCAAGGGATTTATGGTGAAGCTGGAGAAAGCGTAAGGAGATTGAGTGATTGAGCGATTGGGTCATTGAGTAATTTGAAAACCGCAGCGGCGATTTTCGGGTTTCCAATGGCTGAATCAGTCAATCGTTCAATCACTCAATGTTTATGAGTCAGTCCACATTATCAATTCGCAGAATTTCTGGGCACGCCGGAGCCGCCCCGGGCGAGGATGTCGAGCGCGACTACCAGGTTTGCAAGCTGATTGACACCACCACGTGCATCGGCTGCAAAGCTTGCGAGGTCGCGTGCCTCGAGTGGAACGGCTATTCGTTCACCGAGACCTTCTTCGACAACAGCTACCAGACCATGCCTTCGACGGCATGGAATTACTGGAACCTGATCAAGTTCAACGAGCACGAACGCGAAGATGGCACGCTGCAACTGCTCATGCGCAAAGATCAATGCATGCACTGCGCCGAACCCGGCTGCCTGGCGGCCTGTCCCGCCGATGGCGCGATCGTGCAGTACACCAATGGCATCGTCGATTTTCAGCAGCAGAACTGCATTGGCTGCGGCTACTGCGTGAGCGGATGCCCCTTCGATATTCCTAAGTTCAATCCCACTACGAAGAAGATGTTCAAGTGCACGCTCTGCGTCGACCGCGTGAGCGAGGGGCTGGAGCCCGCCTGCATCAAGTCGTGCCCCACCGGCTGCCTGCACTTCGGCAGCAAAGACGACATGAAGGAGCTCGCCGAAACTCGCGCCCAGCAACTACGCGAGCACTTCAACTTCGAGAAGGCCGGCGTGTACGATCCCGCGGGCGTGAACGGCACGGGCGTGATTTATGTGCTGCACGACGTTACCAATCCCGAAGCCTATGGCGGCTTGCCCAAAGATCCGCACATCCCATGGGTGGTGCGCTTCTGGAAGGGTCCAGCGAAGTGGATTGGAAATCTCGCCATGCTGGGCGGCCTCATCGGCGTGACGCTGCACTATTTGCGTTACGGACCGAAGGAAGTGCACGAGCCCAACACCGAGAGTGGAGGAAAGCCGTGAGCACGCATGTCCTCTCCCCGACCCGCACCACGGGCGAACCCGGCGGCAACGTTCTTCGCTACACGCTGAGCGAGCGGATTCATCATTGGATTGGCTTCTTCTTTTACCTCTACTGCCTCGTCACCGGGCTTGCCTTCTGGTCGCCTTACCTGTTTTGGCTGGCGGTGCTGGTGGGCGGCGCGCCGACGGCACGCTTCTGGCACCCGTGGTTCGGCCTGGGCTTCGCCGGGTCGATGTTATGGATGTACAAAATGTGGTGGAGTGATATGCGCATCACCGACGCCGACCGGCGCTGGAAAAAAGCGATCAAGCACTACATCGAAAACGACGATCAGAATCTTCCGCCCGAAGGCCGCTTCAACTACGGCCAGAAGATATATTTCTGGTTAATGTTGTACGGAGTGATTCTGCTGGTGATCTCTGGAGTCGGCTTGTGGTTCGTCGAATCGATCCCATGGAGCCTGCGCTGGCTGCGCTATCTGGCGGTCACGGTTCATGTGGTCGCGGCGCTGGCGACCATCGGCGGCTTCATCATCCACGTCTACATGAGCACGGCCATGGTGCGCGGCGGATTCAGTTCGATCATCCGCGGTGAAGTCTCGACTGCCTGGGCGAGAACCCATCATCGCCTGTGGTACGAAAAAGTGGTCAAACCGATGCCCCCGAAATAAAAGTAGCGCCGGTGTCTCGCCGGCAGCCCCGAGGTCCGCCCCGCCCTCGGGGCCAACAGCGGCAGAACGGATCGGCGATTTGCTCAATCCTGGCGTCAACGAACTGCATCCAAACTCAGGGTAAAATCATCTGCAATCAAAAATCTGGGAGGACCTATGCGCCCATCCGCATTTTTCGCAGTCGGTGTTGTGCTTTCCGCCGCTCTGCTGTTCGCCGCCGACCTAGACACCAAATTCCACGACGCGCCCGCTTCCGCGCAAAAAATGAAGAATCCGTTCGAAGGTCAGGCTGCCGCGGTCAAGGCCGGAGAGACGTTGTACGCACGCAATTGTTTGTCGTGCCACGGCAAGCTTGGAAAAGGCACGGGCAACGTGCCCGCGCTCGCCGGAGACACGTTGGCTGCGGTGAAGCCGGGAGAAGTTTTCTGGTTCATCACCAAGGGCGACAAAGATAACGGCATGCCCTCATGGGCGGCGTTGCCGGAAAAACAGCGCTGGCAACTGGTGAGCTATGTGAAATCGTTGGGCACGGCTGCAGCCGCGCCCGCCACCAGCACGGCCGCGGCCGCCGACGCCGGCACTTCGAAGCTCAAGGCGGCAGCGCCCACGGCGCCCTTCACCGATTTCCGCTACCAGAAGCCGGGAACGGTTCGCAAGATTACGGTCGCTGATCTTCCCAAACCTTACGCCACGGAGTCGGCTAGCAATGGGCCGAAGCTGGTGGCGCGTCCCGACAAAGTGTGGCCCGCGGCGCCCGAGGGATTTAAGGTCGAGTTGTACGCAAAAGATTTGGACAATCCGCGAACCCTGCGCACCGCGCCCAACGGCGATATTCTTGTTGCGGAAACCGATCCCGGCAACATCCTGGTATTTCGCGGCATGACCGCCGACGGCAAGCCGGAGCAGACCGCCACTTACGCCACCGGATTCCAGCGTCCGTATGGACTGGCGTTCTATCCTCCTGGGCCTGACCCGCAATGGCTATATGTGGGCAGCGAAACCGAAGTGACGCGCATTCCCTATCACAACGGCGATTTGAAGGCCGCCGGCAAGCCGGAGCATGTTGCCGATCTGCCGGGCGGCGGCGGACACTCGACGCGCGCCGTCGCGTTCTCGCAGGATGGCAAGAGAATGTTTGTCGCGGTCGGCTCCGGCTCGAACGTCGATGATCCCGACACCCATCCGCGGGAAAAGAATCGCGCCGACATCCTGGCGTGCGATTCCGCGAGTTGCCAACTCCGCGTCTATGCCTACGGCATTCGCAACGCGGGCGGCGGCATTGCGGTCAATCCGGACACAGGAGAGTTGTGGTGCTCGGTCAATGAGCGTGACGGACTCGGCGACAACCTCGTTCCCGATTACATCACGCATGTGCAGGAGGGCGGCTTCTACGGCTGGCCCTGGTGGTACATGGGAGCGCATCAGGATCCTCGGCACTCCGGTGCGCACCCCGAATTGAAAGATAAAATCATCGTGCCCGATGTGCTCTTGCAGCCGCACAATGCTTCGCTCGAATTTGCTTTTTACGATGGCAAGCAGTTCCCTGCTGAATATAAGGGAGACATATTCGCCTCCGAGCACGGCTCCTGGAATAGAGCCGTGCGCGCAGGTTATGAAGTGATTCGAGTGCCTCTGCATCAGAAGGCGGACGCCAGTGGCGAGTACGAGGACTTTCTCACCGGCTTCGTGCTGCCCGATGGAAATGTTTGGGGGCGACCTGTGGGAATGACCGAGGCCACGGACGGCTCGCTGCTGGTGAGCGACGATGGGTCCAACTCCATCTGGAGGATCAGCTATACGGGGAAATAAAATTCATATTCAACGCGGGACGACCGGGCAGCCCCGCCTTCAGACCTGCTTAACTTAAAGCTTACTTCCGAGGAGAAATCGCATGCCACCTTCATCCCGCCGCTACTTGGTAGCCATGCTCTAAGATAGCGGCGTAACCTTTCGCGCGTGGGCGCGGTGAGCCGATATCGATCACCGCCAACTCTCTTCCGTCCGCGCCGCCGTGAGCGTCGGGTGGCTGCATCAATATTTTCCAAACAAGAACGCCATCGTGCTCGCCTTGATTGGCAGTCTTGAGAAGGCGTTCCACGATTCCGTCGTAAAGGCCGTGCAAGGTGGAAAAGAAAAAGTACTGAACCGCCGCTATAAGCCTTTCCGATTGGTCGATAAAGAACCTAATCGCCGACGGCGACCGAGTTGACGGACTAGGTTGGACATCGTTGCCATGAGGCAACTCTTGCTTCTGAGTACTTGTGCGCCGGCGGAAATAAAGAGTCGGCCTTTCCTGACTAAGCAACCAAAGCCCTAGGCAAGAGTCGGAAACGTTGCAGTGGAGCAGTTTGCCTCGAGCGACCGTGATTTAGAGAGATTGGGGGTCCGGTTCGGTGAGCGCTTGCGGGGAGAGTTTTTGCAGGCTTCGAATCCGGCGATGCCATACCTAAAAAGTGGTAACGAAAGATCCCAAGACCGTGGGATTCGATTCGCGCACGGCGGCAGTATCCTTCACGTGAATAAGGACCGTGCGGAATGCGTTCGTGGAGGTGTGCCGTTCCCAGATGGAACGCGGCTCTGCTGCTGCTCTTCTTTGCATCAGCATCTGTGCTGCTCAACAGTTGCCATTCGCGGCAAACCACTTCCACCCCCACCGTAGAGTTCACAAAAATCCCTCCCGCTGCGCAGGGTGGGCGGGAGAGAGTCGACGTGATCTCGGGGCGGGTGGCGGGCGCGCGCCCTGGCCAGCAGATCGTGGTGTTTGCCAGAAGCGGAACCTGGTGGGTGCAGCCCTGGCCCGACAAACCTTTCATCCCGATTCAACCCGATTCAACCTGGAGCACGCCCACTCACCTGGGATACGAATACGCCGCCCTGCTGGTCGATCCCGGCTATCATCCGCCGCCGACTATGGATGTCGCTCCAACTCAGGGCGGGTCGGTCGTCGCCGTAGAAATCGTGAAGGGCGAAGGCCCCATCCAACTGGCGCCCACCAAGCCGCTGCAATTCAGCGGATATGATTGGACAGTCCGCACTATCGCCAGCGATCGCGGCGGAAAAAACAATCTCTACGGCGCCGATAACGCCTGGACCGATGCCAACGGAGCTTTGCATCTTCGCATTAAGAAGAGAGATGGCCGCTGGTCGTGCGCCGAAGTCGTGCTCACGCGTAGCCTGGGCTACGGAACTTACATCCTGGTAACGCGAGATACTTCTCATCTCGAGCCGGCCGCCGTGCTCAGCATGAACACCTTCGACGAGTGGGCCGGCGAGCAGAACTTTCGCGAACTGGACGTTGCCTTCAGCCGCTGGGGCGATGCTGGCAGCAAAAGCAACGCGCAGTTTGAAATTCAGCCTTTCTATGTTCCCGGCAATGTGGCTCCCTTCACCGCACCTGCTGGCACGCTGACGCATTCCATGCATTGGGAGTCAGGGCGAGCTTCTTTCAAAACTGTGCGCGGATCTTTCACGCAAACGGGAGGGCCTGTAGTTTCCGAACACGACTTCACCTCCGGCGTGCCCTCGCCGGGCCAGGAAAAAATCTATCTCGCGTTTTACGTGGTCGCCAGCGATAAAACTCCACTCCAGAAAGAAAGTGAGGTTGTGGTTGAGAAATTCGAATACCTTCCGTGAGGCGCGGAGCGCGTGGCGTTGGCGCAGCAGATGTTGGATCGCGGCGATCGCGCTAGTAGGCCTGACTCAACCGCTGTGGGCGGTCGATCCCAACCGCGCCCTCTCGCAATATATTCGAGACCGATGGGGCAGCGATAACGGATTTCCCGGCGGCTCGGTTTCTTCGATCGCGCAAACCAGCGACGGCTATCTGTGGATCGGGACCCAGAAGGGTTTGATTCGCTTCGATGGATTGAATTTCCGCTGGTTTCAACAAGCGGTTCCGAACTCGCTGCCCATCGGTCCGGTGCAGGCGCTGATGGCCGATGCGGAGGGCAATCTTTGGGTTCTTCTCGAGAGCACCAAGATTTTGCGTTACCGCGAGGGGAAGTTTGATCTTGGCCGCGAGGAGGCCGAGTTCGGCATCACCTCCGTCAGCCGCCGAGAGGATGGCACGCTTCTGTTTTCGTCGCTTGCTTTGGGCGCGCTCGCCTACCGTGCGGAAAAATTTCAAGCCCTCACAACCTCTTCCGAACCGGCGCGCCCAGCGGAAACCGCTACGACGGAAGCCGACGACCGGGCGACGCGGCTGAGCTGGGCGATCGGCCTCGTGCCGCATCGCTTTGCCGAACCGAACTCCGCCGTCATTGCCATGGCCGAAACCAGCGACGGCAAAGTGTGGCTGGGTACGCGAGATAAGGGTCTCTTCTACCTGCAGCAAGGAAAAGTTTTTCCCGCGGGCGAGAAACTACGCAATCAGAAAATTAACTGCCTGCTCGCCATGGAGGGCCACGAGTTGTGGATCGGAACCGACTCCGGTCTGCTGCGCTGGAACGGAAGAGAGATCACGTCGGCGAGCGTTCCCGCCGCTCTGTTGCACACGCCGATTCTTTCCCTGATGCGCGATCGCGATGCGAACCTCTGGGTGGGAACAGCGGGCGCGCTGGTGCGCATGAACGCGCAGGGCGTCGCATGGGATGGTGAAGGCCCCCGCCTCAACCCAAAAATTAATGCGCTGTTCGAAGACCGCGAAGGCAACCTTTGGATTGGAACTTCCCAGGGCATCGAACGCTTGCGCGACAGCGCGTTTGTGACTTATTCAAGCGCGGACGGATTGCCCTCAGAAAGCAACGGACCGATCTACGTCGACCATGACGGCCGCGCCTGGTTCGCTCCCCTGGAAGGCGGGCTGCGCTGGCTTCAGGATGGGCGCCGTGGAAGCATTACAGACGATGGGCTGGGGCGGGACGTGATCTATTCGATCTCCGGCGGCGAAGACGAGTTGTGGATCGGGCGGCAGCAAGGCGGGCTGACCCACCTGCAATTTTCGGGTGGCTCGATCGCAACTCACACCTATACGCAGTCCGACGGCCTCGCGCAAAATAGCGTTTATGCCGTGCATCGTGCGCACGATCGAACCGTGTGGGCGGGAACCCTCAGCGGCGGCCTCAGCGAGTTGCGCAATGGCCGATTCACGAATTACACAACCGCCAACGGCCTCTCCTCGAACACCGTGAGTTCGATCGCGGAGAGCCCCGACGGGACGATGTGGTTCGCTACGCCGGATGGTCTGAATTCGCTGTCGAAGGACCAATGGCGCGTCTTTGGCGTCCGGGACGGTTTGCCCTCCGCGAATCTCAACTGCCTCCTGGTGGATTCAGCCGGGATACTTTGGATTGGAAGTTCTTCCGGCCTCGCTTTTCTAGCTTCGGGCCATATCGAAATTCCACGCGACGCGCCGGAGCCTCTGCGCGAACAAATTTTCGGAATTGCGGAAGACAAAAGTGGCGGGCTGTGGATCGCGACCTCCAATCACGTGCTGCGCGTAAAACGCGCCGATCTGCTTGCCGGCATCCCAAACCCCAACCTGCGCGAGTATGGCCTGGCCGATGGCCTGCACGGATTGGAAGGAGTAAAGCGTTATCGATCGCTGGTGGCCGATTCGCTGGGACGGATTTGGTTTTCCATGAGCCGCGGCATCTCTGTGGTGGACCCGAATCGAAGCATCGGCAGTTCGGCGCCCGCGCTGGTGCGTTTTGAGGCGGTCTCCGCGGACGGCGCGCCCCTCGGCACGCAGGCCCCCGCAAGCATTCCTTCGGCGAAAAAAAGAGTGAGCATCGCTTATGCGGGCTTGAGCCTGGCCAATCCCGAGCGCGTTCGTTATCGCTATCGGCTCGAGGGTTTCGACCGCAACTGGAGCGAGCCCACCGCGGCTCGCACCGCGGTCTACACGAATCTGAGCCCGGGTTCGTATCGTTTTCGCGTGATCGCGAGTAACAGCGACGGCTTATGGAACGGAGCGGAGGCTTCGTTCGCTTTCACGGTCGAGCCTTCGTGGTGGCAGAGCTGGTGGTTTCGCCTCGCGATCCTGCTGGTCGCTGGATTAATCGCTCTGACGGCTTATCGCCTGCGGCTGCGGCAGTTGACGCGGCAATTGAACGTGCGCTTCGAAGAACGGCTCGCCGAGCGTACGCGCATCGCGCAGGATTTGCATGACACCCTGCTGCAAGGGTTTCTCAGCGCAGCCATGCAACTCGACGTCGCCAACGATCGTATCGACGAGAGTTCTCCGGCAAAGCCGATCGTGGCCCGCGTGCTGAAGCTCGTCGGTCCGGTCATCGAAGACGGCCGCAGAACGGTGCGCGGACTGCGCTCCTCCGATGGCGGGCGCAGCAATCTGGAGGAAGCGTTCTCTCGCATTCCGCAGGAACTGGCGGTGCCTCTGGGAATCTATTTTCGCGTGGCCGTCGAAGGCGAGGCGCAGCCCGTGCATCCTTTCATTCGCGACGAAGTCTATCGCATCGGCCGCGAAGCTTTGGCCAATGCCTTCCGCCACTCGCGGGCGCAGAGCGTGGAGGTCGAACTCGATTATGCAGTTCACCAATTGCGAGTTCTGGTGCGCGACGACGGCTGCGGCATCGATCCGCAGGTCTTGCGCGCCGGCCGCGAGGGTCACTGGGGTTTATCGGGCATGCGCGAGCGCGCCGGGCGCATCGGCGCCAGGATCAAAGTCTACCGCCCCGCGGAGGGCGGAACCGAAGTGGAGCTCATCGTACCCAGCAGTGTCGCCTTCCGCTTGCAGTCTTCCGATCGCGTTTTGCAATGGTTCTCCCGCCAGTGGCGGAGAGTCGCGCGGGTCGCGCGGAATTAGTTCCGAGGAGTACCCAGCCCCGAGTCTCGAGTACTGAGTGGTTCGCAGCTAGGGGTGGGATGTAAACTCTCCGACTCGGTGCCCATTTTATAAATCGGGATTGGGAAGGGCACGGCTTCCAGCCGTGCCGCCCAGGGCGAGCAAAGACGACGGCTTCAGCCCCTGGGGGGATTTTCCGCCGCGTCGCTCGCGCTCTGAGGATACCGGGCACTCTTGCGCAGGTTTCATCAAGGGTGGGACGAGAGGAGTTGAATATGAATGCACAGCCGACAACGATGATCACGCTCGCACCGCCGTTTACGCGCGAGACTGCCATTCTGAAAGTCCGCGCTGTCGAAGATAACTGGAATTCACGCGACCCGGAGCGCGTCGCGCGCGCTTACGCCGTCGATTGCTATTGGCGCAATCGCTCCGAATTTATTCGCGGGCGAGAGGAAGTGGTTGCCTTTCTCACTCGGAAGTGGGCGGCAGAACTGGATTACCGCCTCATCAAAGAGATTTGGGCCTTCGATGAAAACCGCATTGCGGTCCGGTTTGCCTATGAATCACACGACCACTCCGGCCAATGGCACCGGTCCTATGGCAATGAGAACTGGGCGTTCAATGCCGCCGGGCTGTCGCAAATCCGGCACGCCAGCATCAACGACCTTCCGATCAAAGAGCGGGACCGCCGGTTTCGTTGCCGCTGGGCCGCCGCCCGGATCAGCACCCGGGATTGACCGAGCTGGGGTTGTAAATGCAGTGAGGAGAAGAGTGAAGAATTTTCCATGAACAACGTCTGCGCTAGGAGAATCTATGATGACCACTCTTTCACCGGAAATCTCACGCCAGCAGTTCCCGGTTGCCGGGGGTCTAACGGCTGCCGCGACCTGTCTTGCCCCGGGGCATCTGTTCGCTCAAACCCCGAACCTCGCCAAGGCGCGCTAAAGGAATCGGCTAGCGCAAAGATCGCCGTTCAAACCCTGCGGCGCGATGTGAACGTTCTTCTGGGTCCGGGCGGAAATATTGCCGTTCTCAGCGGTCCGGACGGGAAGCTCGTCGTCGACGCCGAAAGTGTGACCGCGCGTCCGAACGTTTTTGCGGCTCTGGCGAGCATCAACGCGGATCCCATCAAGCAATTGATCAACGCCACTGGCACTTCGATCACCCGGCGGCAACGCTTGGCTGCATGAACCGGGGGCCAGCATTCCAGCGCAGTCGGAACCCGCCTGCGCACACACCGGTGGCAGCATCGACGGCCACATTCGCGCGGCGGAAATGAACCTTGCCGAGTGACCGGCAAGACGATCGTCATTCCCGGACACGGTGCCGTAGGCGGCAAAGCAGACCTGGTTTTGTTCCGCGATGTGCTGGTTGAGATACGCGACAAACTAGTGGCTCTTAAAGGGCAGGGCAGGACTCTAGCGGAGATCGTCGCCACCAAACCCGGCGCTCGCTATGAGGTCGAGTGGGGCAACGCATTCATTGATCCCGCGTGGTTTGTTGGATTGGTGTACCAGAGCGTTATCAACAAGGGTTTCTCGACGAGTGTTAAAGTGACAGAGGCCCGCGCATAGGGGAACGGTATGAAGAAGGTCCATGAAGACGTTCCGGGATACTCATACGGAACACACGAAGTTGCCAAGTCGCCGATTTCGCTGAGCGAACTGGAGGACTTGAAAGTCAGCGCAGGATTCACCCAGGAGGACGAGCGCTACCTGCGCCTGGCCGGCGGCGTGCTGGCCGATCAAACCAGAGAGATCGTCGCTCACTGGCGCAGCAGCATCATCGCCGCGATTCCCCATCTGGCCAGGCACTCGCGCACGCCCGAAGGAAATCCGATCCCGGAATATTTAGCGAAGAGCAACCTCCGCTTTCAGCAGTGGATCCTCGACACCTGCCTGCGGCCCTACGATCAAGACTGGCTCAACTACCAGCAGGAGATCGCTCTACGGCACACGCGCGCGAAAAAGAATCTAACCGACGGGGTTCGTTCGACGCCCTACGTTCCCTTTCGCGACGTAATTGCGTTTGTCGCTGTCATGAATGAAACCATCAAGCCCTACCTGGCCGCAAAAGGACATTCTGCGGAAGAGGTCGCCAGGATGCATTTGGCATGGACCAAATCAATCCAGTTGCAGCTGGCACTCTGGGCCGGCCCTTATATGGGCTCGGCGACTGCGAGCTAGTAAGCGACATTTCGGATAGCTTCAGCGCTCGCCCGAATGTATTATCCCTGCGTCAGCCTTCCTAGTTTAGTTAGGCAAAAAACACCGCATCGCGTGATGCGCGATCGGCTCCACTGTTGCAGGATAGGGAAGGCAGAGATCGCGGAATTTTCGCTAATACCCGCAAAAAGGAAACAAAGATGATCCCATTCGTAAAGTACGTTCGACCGATAGGGCGCGTCGCTTGCTCCTACCGCTACGCACTACTGCTGCTGTTAACCTGCCCTGTGCTCTTGGCGCAAACCAACAGCGGCCAGGGACCGGGCATTCGAAATGTTGTTCTGGTTCACGGTGCGTGGGCAGACGGCTCGGGCTGGAAGGGCGTCTACGACATTCTCGTGAAAGACGGCTACAACGTCAGCGTCGTGCAAGAACCTGAGACGAGCTTTCAGGACGATGTCGCAGCCACGAAGCGCGCGATCGCCATGCAAGATGGTCCGTGCATTCTGGTAGCTCACAGCTATGGCGGAGCGGTGATCACCGAAGCCGGGACGGAGCCGTCCGTCGCGGGTTTGGTCTACATCGCGGCTCACATGCCGGATGCGGGAGAGAACGAGGCCGACGACGGTAAACGTTTTCCCAGCGACCTCAGCAAATCCGGCGCGATCAAGAAAACCGCCGACGGTTTCACCTACATCGACCCCGCCCAGTTTCACGAATATTTCGCGGCCGACCTTTCTGCCGAGCAAGCCGCTTTCATGGCGCATTCGCAAGTGCCGAACAAAGCGGAAAATTTCAAGGCAGGCATCACCACCCCCGCATGGAGGAGCAAACCCAGTTGGATGCTAGTGGCCGGAGGCGATCGCACCATTAACCCTGATCTCGAACGCTGGTACGCCACACGAGCCAACAGCCACAAGGTGGAAGCGCGAGGCGCCAGTCACTGCGTTTACATTTCCCGGGCGAAGGAAGTGGCCGCTCTCATCGAAGATGCCGCCGCGCACGCCCGGTAGAGAATCGACAATCCGAAGTTCGCGGACGGAGTACCGCAACCAAGATAACGGCGTGATGGGCGTTGCCGAGCCGGATGCGTTCTCCTCGGCGTTGCCTGCTCCCTGAGTCCCAAGCCGAATCGAGGACTGCATCGGAGCCCTGCAATTAGCCGCTAAGGAAGCCGATCTGCCGCCCGCTCGGCCCGAAACTAGAGCGACGAAGGCAGCAAAGCCTTACTCGCGAAAGCGGAGTTACGGCGAATCAGAAGAAGGCCAAAGGATGAACATCGACGGCCGCCTTCGCGCTGCACTGGCTTGAAGCACATGCCGAGAGCGCTGGCCGCCGGCCCGAACTTTGCCTGCGACTAACCAACAACGCGTGAGAATCCGGCCTCACTCCTCGGGCGCGCGCGGATCGCTCGGAATAATAATCTCTCGCGGGCCAAACAGGCGGGCGTCGATGGAGAACGCTCCCGCGCCCAGGCACGCAATCGCAACCGCGATCGCCGCTACCAGAGAAGACGCCAGTTTCGATTCGAACAAATCCAAGCCCGGGGCTCGCAACCAAGAGAGCGCGCTACCCAAGGCGATCACCGCCGCCAACACGCTGGCGAACGCAGTGGCGTAGCCGACCAGCAGAAGCACTCCGCTTCCCGCCGCTAGCAAGCCAACCGCCCAGGCCGAGCCGCCCAGATCGTGCCGGTTCAACAGATAAATAACTCCCTGTGCGACCAGCACGGCGCCGAGCGCCACCCGTAAGAGCAACAGGCCGAGCCCTGCCCGCCCATCCGGAAAGGTGGAAAAATTGCGTTGCAGGCCGCGCCTCCTCGCATCGGTTGCAGTGTTTGGCAACAATCTACAAAAGCATACGAGTTGCGAGGGCTGCGCGAATCCCTACAAGGCGGAATCTTTCCCTACCACTTACGGGGTAGTAGAGGAACGAACTGGGGGGCCTTCAAAGTTGAATAATTCCGCGACGTACGCCAATTGCGACCGCCTGAGTGCGATCGCTGGCGCCGAGTTTTTCCATCACGTGCTTGATGTGAACTTTCACGGTCTCTTCCGAAATAAAAAGTTTTTCGGCAATGTCGCGGTTGCGATTTCCTCCGGCAATGTGGCGCAGAACCTCGACCTCCCGCGTGGTCAACGCTTCCTCGTTATAGTGCTCGGCGAGGTGCGTCATAATTTCTGGCGGGATGCGCTTGTGGCCGGAGTGAATCTGCCGAATGGTCTCCACCATTTCTTTGGGAGGCATGTTCTTGAGCATGTAGGCGCGGGCTCCGGCTTGCAGCGCGCGCTGAATCTCCACATCGCCTTCGAAGGTGGTCAGGATGACGATGCGCGCCTGGGGAAAATCCGCAAGAATGGCAATCATGGTATCGATGCCATTCAAATCCGGAAGCCTGAGGTCCATGAGCGTGACATCGGGCTTGTGCTTGCGAAACTGCTCGATGGCCTCGCGCGAATTGGCGGCTTCGGCCGCCATCACCATATCGCTCTGATTGTTGATGACGGTCGCGATGCCTTCGCGCAGCAGAGGATGATCATCGACGCACAGCACTCGAATGCGAGCGGATTCGTTCATTTCACTTTTCCTTTCTCATGGCCCCGCCGCGCCCGGCTTTTCGCCGATGCACGAACCATTGCGACATGCGATCGGAGGATTGGAAGCGGAACGCCACGCGACCGGGAACGGTCAGTTCGACTTCCGTTCCGCCGGCGTCGCGGCTCCAGACTTTTATTTTCGCGCCGATTCTCCTGGCGCGCTCACGCATGCCCGACAAGCCCCAATGCCCGTCGCGGCCCGATTTCAATACCTCGGGATCGATGCCGCGGCCGTTGTCGCGAACCAGAACGCGCATCTGCCGGTCGGTGTAATCCAGTTCAATCTCAACTTTGTCGCCGCCCGAGTGCCGAAAGGCGTTGGCCAGGGCCTCGCGCCCAATACGATACACCTCGTCGCGAATAAAAGGATGCACGGTGCGCACCTGCCCCTCAACGATCACGCGAAAATCGACGGCCTGCACCGCCAGTTCCTGCGGAACTCGCGAAAAAGATTGCTCCAGACTATCCGAGCCGCCGTCGGAGGAGCGCAGCCCGCGCACCGTTCTGCGGCCATCTTCAATCACCTGCCCGACCAGTTGAATCACGCGAGTCACGATGGGTTTCGCCGGCGAAGTCTCTTCCAGGCGATCGTTAGCCACATCGAGTTGCATGGAAGCGCTTAGAAATCCCTGCAATAAAGTGTCGTGCAAATCCTGAGCGATGCGCGTGCGCTCCGCCAGCCGCTCTTCGAAGCGCACATTCAATTGCGCGGTCAACTGCCGCATATGCAAACGGTAAGCGGTTAAAGCTGCAAACCCAGCGGTGAGCAACAGCCCAAGCCGGAACCACCACGTCTGCCACCACATGGGCTCGACTTCAAAAGGAAACGACGCTTCCGCCCCATTCCACAGACCGTCGCTGTTGCTGGCGACCACGCGAAAGTGATACGTGCCTGGATTAAGATTGGTGTAGATTGCCGTTCGGGTCACCGTCGGCTCGCTCCAGTCGCGGTCAAAACCTTCCAGCCGATACCGGTATCGGATGCGCTCTGGATTGGAAAGACTCAAGCCCGTGTAGGTGAAGCTGATTCTCTCTCGCGCCGCTGCGCGCACCACGCCCCGCGCCTCGATGGCATTGCCATCCGCCGAGGTGGCTTCGACGTGGACCAGCGCCGGCGCGGACACAGTGTTGGTGCGGCTGGGATCGACCATGGAAAGTCCGCGGTTCATGGAGAACCAGATGCGGCCCTGCGGATCCGCCACCACCGATCGATAGCGTTTCACGCCCTCCAATCCCAGCAGGCCATCGTCGAGTCCGTACTCGCGTTCATCCGCGTTACTCGCCGGTCCAGCAAGTAGTTCGGCGCGCTTCACCCGCAGCACGTGATTGGAAGTCGCAATCCAAAGCGTGCCGCTGCGATCTTCCGCCATGCCGAGTATCTGCTCGCGCAACGCCTCCGGCAATTGCAGCGGGATTTGAATTCTATTGGAAGAAAAATAAGCGAGGCCGGCGCCGCCGCCAATCCAGAGGATCCCGGCAGAGTCCACCAGCAGGCAGGAAACATAGGGCGATAACAAGCCTTCGCGGACCCCATAGCTTTTCATCGCTCCGGTCGACAGGGCATTTAGACCATTGGGCGTGGCGAACCACAAAGTTCCGTCAGCCGTTTCCGCAATCGCATTCACGGTGTTTGACGCCATGCCGTTGGCGGTGGTGTACGTGGTGAAGCGCCCATTGCGCAACTGGCTAACGCCGCCGCTGAGAGTTCCCGCCCACACGCTTCCGTCCGAGTTGCGATGCACCGCGTAAACGCTGTTCTGGGCCAAGCCCTCGGCCTGCGTGTAAGTGTTGGCGCTGGTCGAGCCGCCGGAAAAGTGCAAGCGCGTGAGTCCACCCAGTTGGCGGCCAAGCCAGAGATCGCTGCCATCGCCCGCGATCGAATACACTACGTCTTTTCCGAGGCCAGCCTCGGTCACGTGGCCGACTTGCCCGTGCTGCAGCCAATAGAGTCCGCCCTCGAGCGGAGCGAACCATGTTCTCTGCGCGGCGTCGACGTAGACCGGCCCATTGCTTTCGGGCAAGCCGTCGGCCGCCGAATAACTGACGAAGGCGCTGTCGCGCAGGCGCTCGATGCCGCGCGCGCCGCCGGCCCAGATGTTGCCCTCGCGATCTTCAAAGAGCGCGGCGATGGGCATATCATGCCGCGATCCCCCTTCGTCGCTCACCACGCCGCCGGCATTGATGCGTTCCAGACCTGCAGCGGTTCCCGCCCAGATATTGGCATCGCGGTCCTTCACTAAAGTGAGAACCTGGGCGTGCTGCAGCGCCGGCGGAAGCCCTCCGCGGGTGAGTTCGCTGCCATTCCAGCGGAAGACTCCGTCGTCGGTGCCGATCCATAAGTCGCTCTCGCTGGCGGCCAACATGCAATTGACTTTCTGGCCCGGCAGTTTGCCAGCGATGGCGGCGATCTTTCCGCCTTGCACATAGAACAAGCCTTTATCGCGCGTGCCCAACCAAACTCTGCCGTCGGCAGTTTCGGCCAGGGAAGTCACCGGCGAGTAGGGCGGGGCCAGGCGATGGGTCACGTAACCGCTGGACCAATCGGAGCGGGTAGCCACGCTGCTGTTGCTCTCAAGCGGGGCGTTCGCCTGCAGGCTGGGCAATTCTTCGTGCGCCATCACGGTGGCAAACCTTCCGCCTGCGTAACGCAAAGGCCCGTAGGTTAGCGAGGAGAGCAGAAAATCGCCATTCGACCCCTTGTGCATGGCGGTGATGCTGAACTCCGCTTCATCGTGGCCGGGTTCGAACTTGCCATCGCGGTAACGGAGAACCTTCGTACTCTGCAGCCGGATCCATAGATTTCCGTCCGAATCCGCCGCCAGCCCCAGCACCGGACCGATGGCCATAGAACTCGGCGTCGCCTGCTGAAAAAGAAGGAAGCTCAGGCCATCGAAGCGAACCAGGCCTTTCTCGCCTCCGATCCACAAATATCCGTCGGGAGTTTGCGCAATAGCATGCACGATGCCGCCGGGAAAGCCTTTTTCACTGTCCCAGCGGTCGCGAATATATTGCGAGAGCGTGCGCTGCGGGTCGATGGCATAAGCCAAGTTGGCGCAACAGAGATTGGCCAGAAAAATCCCGGCCAGTGCGAGCGCGAGCAAGTGCGTTCGCCTACGCGTCCGGCCTCGATAATCATGCGCGGCATTCACGGCAAGTACTCAAACTTATCCACCACCACTTCCGCTTCTTTCTGCAGCGGAGTATGGCTCGGCACCAGGCACAGATCGATCACAATATTCGCATCCCCGGCGGTGGGAACTCCGGAGGTGAAGACATGTTCATAGACCACCGGCGCCACGGCATTCATGGAGGGTCCGCGCACGGTTTTGAAAGAAGCGCGTCCCGATTCCCAGCGCAGCGAATGAGTCAAGATGCCGGCCGGCTCGGAGAACTCCGCCAAATTTCCCGGCACATAAAAGGGCTGGATTCCGTATTGCGCGTTGTTCTTGTTCTCCGGGTCGCCCCAACGTCCGATCTCTACGTCCATCTCGCGGTAGTGTTCGTCGCCAAAATCATCCCAGGTGTGCATGCTGAAAACGGCGGCCGGCTCCAGCTTGGAAATGTCGCGCATGGTCATCACATAGGTGCCGTAACCAAGGCTGCGCATGGCATGCAGCTCGCTGCAATTCCAGACCCCATTTTTCCTGGCGATGCGCAGGTGCAGCGCTCCGTCGGCGTCGGTGAACACGTTGTCGGGGTCGTAAGGATTATTCATGCCGCCGCGATCGGCGCGAATCGTTCTCACTCCCCAATCGTAGCCGCTGAAGCGCAGCGGCTTGACATTCGCATATTGCGCCGGGCCGACCCCCTGGACAATCTTGACGGTCGCCACCAATCCGCCTGGCGAGGGCGGAACGTCCAGCGTCGGCGGGGGCTTATATCCAGGGTCCACCAGCAGCGCGGCGTATTCGAAACCCAGGTGCGTGGGCGTCGTCCAGGTGGAGTCGGATTGAATCGGAATCAGGCATTGGTCGGGCCAAAGCTGCACCCACCAGGGTCCGCTGCGCGCATAAATGACAATGTGCTGCCCCGGCCGCGCGCCGATGACGCGCCCGGAGATGGTATCGACCCGCTCGCGGCCGCCCTGCGCATTCGGCGGAATCTTGATGAATTCAATCTGCGGTCCGGCCTCGGCTTGCCGCGAATGGCACGCCGCCAGCAGCGCCGAGAAACAGAGCAGCGCCGCTCCCCGCCAAACCTTCGCGGAACGCCGCACTTTCATTGGATCGGTCCCCAGGCTGCACGTGCCATGTCTCGCGATGCGAGGCGTGGTTCAGACTTCGGTCGCCCGAAGTCGTTGGATGCAAATTTTTGATTTAGCTTCAAAGAGGTTGTTGCGGGCGGATCGCACGGCCCCTAGAAAACCTAATCCGCCTCGCCGGCGCACCCCATGCGCCGCCCCAGATCGAAGTCCCTCAACACGCGGGGACTGCCAAGTAACCCAAATCACCGCAAAGATAGAGGTTTAACGGGAGCCGAATCGGGAGTTGCAAGAGTGCTAAACCGCGAGGGTGGCGCTCAACCGATTACACCCAATTTACCGGAGTCCGACGTTCGCGAGCCTTTAAGCCGCCGCCTCCGTTTGACCGGGGTATCGGTTCACCCTCACCCCGCCGCAGCACTTCTTGAATTTCTTTCCCGAACCGCAGGGGCACGGATCGTTCCGCCTTTAGGCTCGCACCCCAGCCCATTCCCCAACTTTCGTGACCCGCACGCTCCCATCCGGCAGACCTTTTACTGAGACCTTATCCAACCGGACAGCCGCATACAAGCCAGATCGAAATCGGTTACGGCTCCTCTCGTCTGTGCCAATACCCGGAACATCGAAGTGCTGACCGATTTTGAGCCTGCCAACACGCTTGGCAATCTTTGGGTACTTGCCCGGTTGCTCCACTCGCGGACGAAGATAGGAATGGCGCAGCGCGATGCAGTGGCGATTGCCGCACGACGCATCGACAACCTGCCCGGCTGGGACCGAGCCGTGTGCGTCAATCCAGTTGCGCCGCCGCCGACCATATGCGGTGGAAGGGTTGGCGATCTCGTCGCAGTCGCCGTTCAATTTTGTTGGCGAGAATTCTCCCATTGCGTCAAAGGCAGCAGTGGATTCCCCACGCCTGTGGATTGCTGACACCTTCTCAATTATCCGACATCCGGGTACGAGGAACAGCGAAGCAAGCCGTCAAGTGCTTTGCCTCTGATCGACGTGCATTAAACCCACATCAG
>JBEKWC010000007.1:0-159268 GCA_049513475.1 Candidatus Sulfotelmatobacter sp.
GAACAGGCCAGCATCAAGAGCGGCAGTATTCGGCTTTTTCGGGTTATAGATTCCTCCCTGCCCGGCGGCATAAGATGCCAATCGCGTGGAGTCGCGAGTCGTGGTAGCTGCGTCTGGCCTTCCGAATTTCCACGGCCGAACGTTCACTCGTGACACGCAATTGGTGACAAATCCTGAACACTCGTTAAACCTGGAACGGGAGCTGTGAAGGTCCATCTTTGGAGAAGAGTGCGTTCCTCTTCGCGCCGGTTTGACGTTGTACCATGCGATAAAGGCAGATCCTCGCAGCAGTGTCTTACGTTTAACCCGGCCGGCAATGCTCGCCAGGGCCAAACCCACTATGGCTCCGAACAATGCTACCGTGAGCATGACGCCCGGCGATGAAAGACCGGTTCCCAGCTCAAAGCTGGCAAGAAGGAAGGAAATATAGGCCGTCGCCACAGTCCAAAAGGAGAGCCGGAAATACATAGCAGCGACCTCCGTTGACACCTCACCACAAGTTTTCCGGATGGTACAGGACCGCTACAAAGCGAACGAAGCGACGGTCGAAATGCAATCCCGAAATACCTGCGCGATTCCTTGTTGAAACATCGCGCTCACCCTCAATGAGCGGTATCGGCCCGGTTACATCCATTACTTTCCCAACGCGGCGTGATTAAAAATTGAGAATTCCTATTCCCGCCCAACCCTGGTGGGGATCGTCAATGATCTCGATGTGGCCATAGGAGGCCTTAATCTCACGCCAGAAGCGGTCAACTTCACAAGGCTTCTCGGACGGAAATTTACTCATGTCATGAGGAACGATGTCATGAAAGACGACCATGCCTCCACTGCGTACCAGCGGAGAGTAGAGTTCGAAGTCTCGCTTCACCCCAGCGTGCGTATGGTCGCCGTCAATGAAAAGCAAATCGAGCTGCGGGGAAATCTGCCGCACAGCGTCTTTCGTCGACTCTAGATGAGAGTTCGCGCGCAGCAGATGGACCGATTGCTGCGAGTTCCTGAACCGGCGGTATAGCGATGCCTGGATGAAGTTGTAACCGCCGCCATAGGGCCCTCCAGGAAGATCGACGCTAATGATGGTTGCGGAGGGATCGGAAAGTTTGCATAAAACGAAGAGAGTGCCGCCGCGCAGAGTTCCAATCTCCAGGACGGCCTTTGGCCGGGCGGAGGATACAATTTCTCCAAAGCGTCGGAATTCAGCCGCCACCTGCGCGGGCCGCATGAGCGGGTTTGAGAACACGAAATTAACTGGATCGCGGGGTGAATACCTCGACCAGGCGAGCAACGTTGGTACTGCGCCCGCGATATTTTTGCGAACATGAGAGAGTCGCATCGCCTCTAGCCTCGCTGCCTCAGGAATGAGATCATTTGTGGGGTTGACTCAGACTTGAGGCTAAATCTCTGGAGGGGACGGGGAAAGGTCTAACTGCCCGGCATCGACACTAAGGTAGGAATCGATTTCCCGAAACCAGAAGCATTCCGCACACGCTATCCACTTTCCTCATCATCTCCTCCGCCCACTTCCCGGCGCTTTGCGAATCGGAACTGAATCACTGCGGTCGACGCCTGCAAGTACCTGCTACTTTCGCATCCTGCACCGAGTTCGAAGCCCTTGGATCGGCGGGTGAGTGATCGCATCGCAGAGATGCAGAAGATCAACCCTCAAACGGTAGAGTCGAAGATGGACGCGACGACCGTCGCAGCAAACTACCATAAGATCGTGGCAGAGGAGCGGAGGAAGATGAGGACCCCGGGCCGAGCTACTACGGAAGAAAGGGGCGGCACATCGTCAAGCAAGTCGAGAGGCGGCTCCGGGCCAGCGCTCCATTCGGTAGACGACGGTTCCCTCGTGGTTTCGGATCGTTCGGATCGAGCGAGCCGTGAGCCAACAACACGCCCGATGTGGCTTTTCGTTGATTGATCCAGTCTTAATTACTATCTCGGTTTTTCGTGATTGATAGTAATTGCTATCTGCCGAAGATGTGCAGAAGAAAGTTAATCGCCCACGACGGAGATGCACAAAGCCGTGACCCGGATCAGAGAAGCTCTTCTGATTTAGGAAAGGGAGGTAACGTTCAAGCCAAGAAACGCCTAATAGGGCGACCCTCGCGCTGGGGCGGTGATACTGGAGCGCACTCCTGCAACTCTTGATCTGTGTCAGGAGTGGGTTTCGGGGGCGTCCGGAGAAGCTATTTGGCTTGTTTTCCCAGATGTTGCCCGATCAGCTTCGCGATGCCGAAGCCACCGCCGGCGGCAATTGCCTGGGCCAGCGCCTGCGTCCCCAGATAATTGTAGTTATCCTCCCCGGCCACCTCCCCTTGCCCGGGAAGATTCGCAAAAGTCTTCTCCATCGACCCTAGCATCTGGCCGATCAGCTGCGCCTCAAACTCCCGCGCCGCCTTCTGCCCCCTGCCTAGCGCCGGGCTCGCCGCCGGCAGCAGGGCCCCCCCGGAAACCGACAACGAGATTCCACCAGCATTCATGCTCATCAGATCACCTCGATGTCCGCCTCAAGCGCGCCCGCCGCTTTGATCGCCTGCAAGATCGACACTACGTCGCGTGCGGTCGCACCGATCGCCTGCAGGCGCGTGACCAACTCCTCCACGCTGGCGCCTTCGCGTAACTCCACATTCCGCGCCGGAGTCTCCACCGCCTTAATTTTCGTCTCCGGCAACACCTCCGTCTGCCCGCCGGCCAGGGGATGAGGCTGCGAGGCCGCATAGACGGTCGTTACCTCGATCGAAAACGTTCCATGCAGAATCGAGACCGCCCCCAGGTGTACGTCCTGGCCCATCACCACCGTGCCCGTGCGTTCGTTGACCACCACTTTGGCTTTGCGGTGCACCCGCACCTCCAGATTCTCGAGGCGCGCCATGAGCGCCGGAATGTCCCCCGGCTTCGGGCTCGTCATCTGCACTTCCACCCGCCGGCTGTCGATCACCGCGGCCGCCGGAGTGTCCAGTTCTTTATTAATCACGGCCGCGACCTCCTCCGCGGTGGTGAAGCTGACTTCGTTTAGCAGCAAAGACAAATGCTGCATCTTGGTGAGATCGATCGAGCTGTCGCGCTCGACCAATCCTCCATTCGCAATCCGTCCTACAGTGGGATGATTGACCTGCTTCGAGTTGGCCGCGGAGCCCACCGCATATCCTCCCACCACCAGCGGCCCCTGCGCCGCCGCATACACCAGGCCATCGGCCGCGTACATCGGAGTCAATAACAGCAACCCGCCTTCCAGGCTGCGAGCGTCTCCGGCAGAGGACACGATCACGTCGAGCGGCATCCCCGGCCGGGCAAACGGAGGCAGGTTCGCGGTCACAAACACCGCCGCCACATTCTTCACCTGCACCGTGGACTGCACCACCGACGGAGGAATCTCCACCCCCATGCGCTGTAGGATGCTGGCCAGCGTCTGAATCGTGAAATACGTCTGCTGCTTGTCGCCCGTCCCCTTTAGCCCCACCACCAGCCCGTAGCCGATCAGCGAGTTGTAGCGAATCCCCTCCACCGTGGACACATCGCGGATCAGCACCTTGTGATTGCTTTCCGCCGACGTGGTCGAAGCAGTCGAAGCCGGAGAGATGGCAGCCATTGCGCTCTGCGCCGCGACGGGTAGATCGCATAGGCCAAGCGCCATGACCACAGACGCGCATGCCGATGCCGAGCGAAGATTCCTCCCCCGCATGCTCTCTCCCAAAAATTAAAAACTAGAAGTTAAACACTCGCAAAATCCATTTCATAACTGGGTTCGGCGCGTGCGTGCTTTCGGTGAGAACGCCTTTGCCTTTCACTTCAACTTCGAGATCGCCCACTTGATTCGAGGTCACCGTGTTCGTCGCGTCCATGTCGCCGGGGCGCACCAGGCCGCGCAGGATTACCGTCTCGCGTTGCTCGCTCATCACGATCTGCCGCTCCGCCTCGATCACCAGAGTTCCTCCCGGCAGTATCGCCACCACGCGGCCGGTCAGCACGGTAGTTAGCGCAGTCGTCGAAGAGGCCTGCCCCTTACCGGTCAGAGCCTGCGCCGAGGTTGGCGAAAACAGGTTGGTGATGCCCCCCGTTTTTAATTTTCCAGGCAAGGCCGAGATCCCCGAACTCGCCGAGAAATTGCGGCTGGTGGCCACATTACCGGTGCTCGTCGCCGACAAGTTCTGCGAGATGCTGATGGTCACCAGATCGCCCACCCGCGAGGCCTTGTAGTCGGCCACCATGTTGGCCAGCCGGCCGTTGTCGACCCACAAGCTGCCCACCGTCGTGGGCGCGGCTACCGGCATCGGCCCGGTCACACGCTGGATATATTCGCTTAGCGCGTCGCGCTTCAGGGGAGCGGTTTTTTTCTTCGGAACCGCTTCGGCCCCGGTCGCCAGCCCGAGCACAAACACCACCAGCAATGCCAGGCGTTCGACGCCTTCGGTTTTTCTTTTTCGGCTGGCGGCTTTTCCGAGCTCGGCCCAAGGTCTCTTAGGCACCTTGCCTGGTCTGCCGCTCACAGCCTCACCTGCAACGTCCCGTCCTCCATCACCTCGGCCCGCAAGGTTCGCACAACATTCTTCAGCCGCACTCGAACCACCTGACCCCGTGCTCCCGCTTCCAGGCAGGTCACCGGCAATATCACCCGAATCCCGCCCTTGTCCCAGATAAGAGTCGCTGTCTGCCCGGGCCTTACCAGCAAAGATTCGCCCTTGCCTTGCGCCGCCAATCCGGGCTCGCGCCGCTGCGCCGGGCCTTCCCGGTGCGGCTCTTCTTCTTGGGTCCAAACCATGAACGGAACACAGGTTTCGGGTTTGGCACAGCGCAGCGAAAACTCCCAGCGCTGCAGCGCTTCATTCCGATTTGCCCGGATCAGTTCAAGCTGGGCTTCTTCCGGAACGCCGCCCGCCGCGGCGCAATCCAGATGCTGCCGCAACTGCACGCCATCGCCATCGCTATCCCGCCAGAGTGCGGAACGCGCCAGAGATTCGGCGATCTCCCCGCAAGTCTTCATCATCCCAGCGCGCCGCACCGCAACGCGCTCGGGAACTTGCATCGGGATGGGCGCTGCAGTGGACTTTCCGTCGCCAACTTTGTACCCCGCCAATCCTGCCACCAACTCGCGCACCTGCTGGCCCTCAAACACACGCACCCTCCCGGCCCGCGGAGACACTCCAAGATTCACCTGAGCGGCCGCCTCGCGCATCCTGCCGCAAGCCGTTCCCGCCATCAGGTCCGCGAGGGTAAACGTCCCCTCCGCGACCTCAACGCTGGGCGGCACCACGACTTCCGCGCAGGCGGGTAAAGCCCCGCATTGTCCGGCTGCCATTACCAACATTCCACCGATCAATACGGCGCTCAATTTCATGGCAACTGCACCTCACCCCTGACATGTTTCGACGCCCCCGCTACCACTGACGTTTTACGACTGACGCTTTACGGTTTATGCCCGCTCCTACCGGCCCAGGTTGTTGATGGTCTGCAACATCTGATCGGCGGCATTCACCACGCGCGAGCTGGCTTCATACGACCGCTGCGCCACGATCATGTTCACGAACTCCGTCACCACGCTCACGTTCGATTGCTCGAGCATGCCCTGCACCACGCTGCCCAAGCCTTCGCTTCCCCCCGGCGGCCCCACAATCGGATCGCCCGAGGCCGTCGTCGCCAGCAGCAGATTGCTGCCCGTACTGTTCAGCCCGCCGGGATTGTTGAACAGCGCCAACTGCAACGCGCCCACCTGCTGCGCCGCCGTTTGCCCCGCCAAGGTCACGCTCACCGTGCCATCCGAGCCCACCGTCACCGAAAGCGCGCCCGTGGGAATCGTGATCGAAGGCTGAATCGGGTTGCCATCCTGCGTTACCAGATTCCCTTGCCCATCGGTGTGAAAACTTCCCGCCCGCGTGTACGCCGTCTGCCCATCGGGCAAGAGCACCTGAAAAAATCCTTGTCCCTGAATCGTTAAATCGAGAGGATTGCCCGTCTGGCTGAAGTCGCCTTGCAACTGAATCACCTCCGACGCCGCCGAGCGCGTTCCCAGTCCCACCTGTAATCCGGCCACAAGCGTGGTCTGCTGCGTCGCCGCCGCCCCGGGCATAATAAGGTTCTGATAAATGAGATCTTCAAACTGCAACCTCCGGCTGCGAAAGCCAGCCGTGCTCGAGTTGGCCAGATTGTTGGCGATGTTATCCAGGTTCAACTCCTGAGCAGTCATGCCGCTCGCGGCGGTATAGAGTGCGCGAATCATAGCTTCCTCTCTGTGTTAAAGAGTGATCCCGACCAAGCGTCTTAGCCGTGGAACGGTTGGCAAAATTCGAATCCTGTTTTCAAGGGGCGTCATCCGAAGCCCCGCGCTTTCTCCAGCGGGGCGAGGGATCTCGTGCGTGGCGGAACCATTTTCCCTTCCCGGTTCCTTGACCGGATTTTTAATTTAGACCTTCGGCAAATCCTGCACCGCGGTCTGATTCAATTGGCCGTCGATCGCCGTGAGCGCCCGCGACATCATCTCCGCGTTGCGCTGCACCGTGATCAACTGCACCACGCCTTCCGTCGGGCTCACGTTCGAGCCCTCCAGCATGCCCTGATGCACCGTCGTTCCCGAAGCGATCAGCGCCGAGTTTGCCGGCGCCGTATACGTGGACTCGCCCAGCGCCGTGAGATTGGTCGCCGGAGAGAATTCCGCCAGCTTCAATTTCTCCACCACCGCGCCCTCCACCGAGATAGTCCCGTCGGAGCCAATGGCCACGCTTCCATTCGGCAGTGTGATCGGCCCCTGCTCACCCAGCACGGCATTCCCCTGGCTGGTCACGAGTTTTCCCGTGGAGGTAACATGAAAATTTCCGTTGCGCGTGTAAAGCACATCGTTGCCGGATTGCACCTGGAAAAATCCGCTCCCCGCCAGCCCCACATCCAGCGGGTTTCCCGTCGCTGCAAGGCTGCCCGGCGTCAGATCCAGCCGGCTGCCACTCAGCGTGGCGTAGTCGTTGATTGCGGTATTCAACCCATTCGCCCGCACCGCTCCGTTTCCCAAAAATAGCGAACGAAACGTAGTCTGCTGCCCGCGATATCCTGCGGTCGTAAGGTTGGCGATATTGTGCGCGACCAATTCGAGGGCCTGGCTCTGCGCCGCCAGCCCGGTGCACGCTGCGTAGTATCCGCTGTCCATGATGTGCTCACTTCCGGAAATAGAAGAGCACTCGGCGGTCCATCCGTGAACGGGATCGCACTCACTAGGAGTCGAGGAATCTGCAGGACGACGAAAGGAATCGCAGGCGATGGTCAAGAATTCGACCGATGCGCTGCAAATCTTGCCGGGCAGCAAGGCTCCTGCGGCAAAATCTTCCGCCTCAAGCGGGCTTCGGCTGCAGTCATGCGGGGAACGCGTTCCCGTATTTTTTTCGCGCGTTTCAAGGCAAACATCGGCGACGCTCGCGCCCAACTTTACGGCGCGGAATCAGCCATCGAGGCGGAACTTGCGCTCACGAGGGATGGATTGTCACCTAGCGCCCGCAGCACCAGGTTTACCGCTGGCTGGCGCAGCCGTTCCAGCCGCACCCAGAAATATTCTCCGCATCTCGACAGGCGAACTTCCTGAGCTCTGAGTTTGGCGATGTAACTCCCGATAATGTGGGCACACTCACCGCTCGCTTCCATGCGCTCAAACACCACATCGCCCGTCTCTCGCCGCTGCTCCAGCGCCCGCAAACTCAGCTGCAGAACGCTCGGGCACACCAGGCACGGCACCGTGTGGCATCCCAGCATCTGTTCCACCGCATAGAGCACGGTATAGTCGATGCCTTCGCTGAAGGCCATCACCAGCGTTCCCGTGCTCTCCACAAACTGCACTGGGATCATTTGAAAGGTTTCCAGCAGGCGCAGCGGAACCGCGGCGAAGCTCCCGGTGCTCAGCGCTTCGGCGCTGTGGCGCAGCACCGGACACGACCACTGCCGCGCCAGCGCCGCCGTGACCTGCAGTTCGGTGGCGAAGCCCAGTTCCTGCAACCACTGCCCAATCTTCCCCCGCCCCGCGGCCCGTTGCGCATCCAACGCCCTGCGCAGTTGCAACCCGGTCAGTTGCTCGCGCGAGAGCAGCAACAAACCGAGCGGAATCCGGTGCGACAGCGTTGCCCCCGGCCGCGAAAGCACCCGCGCCCGGCGCAGGTTTTCGCCGAGAATCCGCTCCAGGCACTCCGGCCGACAATACCATTTGCCCTGCATGCGCGTGCCCCGCCACCTGCGCCGCATTCGCCGCCAAGTGCTCTCCGCGAAGGAGCAACCCGAATATCCGCAGCGCGGCGCCAGCCTCTCGCGAACATCGCTGCAGGCCGCCAACCAGGATGCCAGTCCGCGCTGCGGGAGATGCGTCGCCGAGGTGACCATCGCCGTCATTGCGCCCGGGGCGGGCCCAGTGCCGTCACATCCGTTATCCGCAGCCCGTAGCTGCCGTCGATCACCACTACTTCGCCGCGCGCCACCAGCTTGCCATCGAGCAGCAAATCGACCGGCTCCTGCACTCGGCGATCCAGTTCCACCACCGCGCCCGGATTCAGGTCGAGCACATCCCGCAGCAGCATTTGCCGCGACCCAAAGCGCATGGTCATGGTTAACTGCACGTCCATCAACATATCGAGCGCACCCGTCTCCTGCCCGGAGTCGGCGGGAGGCGCACTGGCTGCGGAGTTGGAAATTGCGGGCGCGGCTTCGGCAGGCGCAGCCTTCGCGGCTTCCGCCTTCTCCGCCCGCAGCTCGGCCGCCAGCGCCGCGCTGCAGGCAAACTCCAGCGTCATGCGCGCCGGACCCTCTTCTCCGGCCTGCAACCACAACGTTGCCGCCGAGGGCCAGGACGGAGCCGCCGGCGCTACCTCGACCCGCAATTGAATCTCGCCCCAGCGCGCCTTGGCCCCGCTCGCGACGATGCCCGCAATCTGGCGCAGCAATTCGATCACGGCCTCGCGGTGATCGCCCGTCAGCTCGACGTCCGGCGCTGCCGGCTCGCTCATGAAGGCCTGCGCCAGACGCAGCACAGTGGCCGCCCCGAGGCGCATCGCCATCTCGCCCCGCAACCCTCCCGTGCTCGTCACCATCGCCCAAAAATCGCTTTCCGCTGCGGGCGCGAGATCCGGCGGAGCCTCCGCCGCCATGGCACTTGCCACCGGCGACCCCGTAATCTGGCCCATGACTTGGGAAAAACTTTCCGCCCAAATCTGCAGAAATTCCGCCGGTCCCGGTTCAGGGGCGGCAGCGGCAGCGGTAGCGGTAGCTTCGCTCATGGCTGCTTCGCCTCCTTTCTCCTTCCATCTTTCGACGAAGCGGGATCGAGCGTGGCCTCCTGTTCCGCGATAGGCTCCAGGATGTGCGCCGCGCGCGTCTCCCCAAGGCGCGCCGGTGACGCGCTGAACATTTCCACTCCGGCGACCAGCAAGGACGCGGGCTCGGACACCGTGCGGCGCAGTGGCAGCAGTTGCCCGGGAAGCAAATCAGTCAGCTCGCGCACCGAAGCGCGCAAACCGTCGACTCCCAACTCTACTTGAAAGGGGCACTCCAGCAAGCGATGCTTCACCCTCTCCCGCCAAATGTTGCGGCCCTTTGGCCGGTCGCTCCACTCCGCCGAGATCTTGCGCAGCAGCGCGTGCGAGACCGAGACCGGAACCGCCAGGTTCAATCCCCCGCGCACGTCGAGCATGGTAATTTCAAAACTCAGCGACAAAGTTTTTTCCTCCGCCGGAATCACCCGGTAGGCCTCGGCCAGCGATATCCGCCGGTCGAAGTCGACTTGCAGATCCACCGCCTGCCATGCCGCGCCCAACTCCCGGCACACGATGCGGGCCACGCTCTCCACAATCTGCTCTTCGATCTCGGTGATCTCCCGCGTGGCCGCAACGCCTTTACCCTGGCCCCCCAGCAGCAGATCGACGATGGGGAGCGCGACCTTCAGATCCAGTTGCAGCGCCCCGCTCACTCCCATCGGCTCCAGTTTGCAGCTGGCCAGATAAGTGATTTCCGGCACCCGCTCCAGAAATTCGCGGAAGGTCAGATGCTCGGCGGAAACCAGCGTCGCCTCAAACACCACCCGCAGATATGCGCCCAGGGAATGCGTCAGATTCCGGGCAAAGCCCTCATGCAGTTGCGTGATCGCTTTCAGTTGCTCGCGGCCGATGGTGCCGGCGCGGCGAACGTCCCAGGCCTCGACCTTCGGCTCCTTGCCCGCACCCTTGCTGGCCTCGGCTCCGCCACTGCGGGCCGCCCTTACCATGGCGTCGATTTGTTCTTGATTGAGTTCGTTCTGCACGCGCTTCGCTTCCTCTGCTGGTTTTGAAAGGGCGCGGTTTTCAACCGCGCCGTAAGGCCAAAATCAACCGCGGCTTTAGCGGTCGCTGAAAAACTCTGGTTTTGGGTGGAGCAGCGCTTCCAGCGCTGCGTTAAAGACTTTGGTTCTAAGGACGGCTTCCCGCTGGGTGCGTGAATCCACTTTTTCCGCAGCCCCCTTAGCCGCTGCGGAACACTGCCTCACCCAAAGCAGACGCTCCCCGCAGCCGCCTCCGCCGCTTCATCCCCCCGCCTCGGCCGCCCGCGCCTGTGGCTTCGCCGCCGTCATCAGATCGTCCAGGCGCGAGCGCAGGCGCACCACCGCGAGCGAATGTATCTGCGAAACCCGCGACTCCCCGATCCCGAGCACCGCCCCCACTTCCTTCATGGTCAGCTCTTCGAAGTAATAAAGCGACAACACCTGCTGCTGCTTTTCCGGCAACTCGGCCACTGCCCGGGCCAGAAGTTCTTTCATCTCCGAACGCATGCAGCGAAAAAATGGAGTATCTTCGGGCGCGTTCGGCAGGTAGTCGCACAGATCCTCCTCCTTGCCGTCCCAGGGAGACTCCAGATGCAGGCTGCCGATTTCGAGGCCGTCCAGTTCGGTCAGCAGCCGCTGGAATTCCCGCAACTCCAGATGCAACTCGGCGGCGATTTCGACTTCCGTGGGCGCGCGGCTGAGCGCCATGCTGAGCTTGCGCTGCGCCTCTTCGACGCCCCGCGCCTTGCGCCGCAACTCCCGCGGCCCCCAATCCATCTCCCGCAGGCTGTCAAGAATCGCCCCTCGAATGCGGAACTTGGCGTACGAACCGAATTGCACGTGCTTGGAGCGGTCGAATTTATTCAGCGCATCAATCAGCCCCAGCACCCCGGCATGCACCAGATCCTCGAGCGGCACATGGCGCGGCAGCCGCTCGTGAATGCGCCGCGCCAGGTAGCGCACCTGGGGCAATTGCTCCAGCAGGATGCGGTCGCGCTCTTCCTTATCCTGCCAGGTGGTGTAGGCTGCGGCCGTGTTCTTGCTCATGCTTCCGTCTCTCGCTTCCATTAAAGATCTTCTTCCGCTCTCTCTTCTTCCGCTCTCTCGGGTTGCGCTCCATCTTGTCTTTTTTCCGCGAGTGCCTAAGCTCACATCGCTTTCTTCGCGGCCTTGGCCAACCTTCGCGCCCTTCGCGGTTAACGGCTTTCGCTCGCGAAATTACGACCCTGCCTTCTTCCTTCGATCCTGCCCCTTGATCTCCTCCCGGGACGGTTCTTTCTGCTCGTCTTCCCTTTTGCGCCGCTTCGCTCTTTCTCTTTGGGGCTCAATTCCGGAATCGGGTTTTATGTCGACCACCTTCCTCAATGCAGCACTCCGACCGACTGCACCTCGACCACCGGCGGCACCTCCATCGGAGACAGCACCACCACCTTGGGCAAAAAAGGTTCGAGCAGCCGCTTCAGGTAGTAGCGCGCGGGCGTGGCACAGAGCAGCACGGGAGTGGCCACGGCGACCTGCTCCCCGGCCAAACGGCGCAGGCCATCGAGAATGCGCCGGGTAAAATTGGGCTGCAGTCCGCCGCCTCCCGCCGACCCGGCACCGCCGAAGGCTCGGCCCAGTTCCTCTTCGAGCGCGCGGTCGAGCGTGACCACCCGCAGGCCTCCGCTTTCCGACAACAGCGGCCGCACCAGCGAGCGCCCCAGGGCCTGCCGCACCGACTCGACCAGCAGCACCGGATTCTTGTTCGCCGGCGCCATGTCGAGCAAGGTTTCGAGAATCGTCGAGAGATCGCGGATCGAGACCTGCTCCCGCAAAAGCTGCAGCAACACCTTCTGCACTTCGCCGAGACTCAACACCTTTGGCACCAGCTCTTCCACCAGCTTGGGATGGCTCTCCGCCAGCCGGTCGAGCAGGCGCTTGGTCTCCTGCCGGGTCAGCAGTTCGTGGGCATGCTGCTTCACCACCTCCGCCAGATGCGTGGCCAGCACCGAAGTCTGATCCACCACCGCGTAGCCTGCAGCCAGCGCCTGATTCTGCAGCGCCGGCGCGATCCAAACCGCGGCTACGCCGAAGGCCGGCTCCTTGGTGGCGATCCCGGGCAGCGGACGCGGCGAGCCCTCCGAGCTGATCGCGAGAAGGTTGTCCTGATACAGCTCCCAGCGCGCGATCTCGACCCCGCGCAGCGAGACCGTATACTCCTTCGGCTTCAGGCGCACGTTGTCGGTGATGTGCACCGGGGGAACGATGAAGCCCAGCTGCTGCGCCAGGTTCTGCCGCAGCGCCTTCACCCGCGCCAGCAGCTGCCCGCCTTGATTGACATCCACCAGCGCCACCAGCCCGTAGCCCACCTCGAGGCTCAGCTCGTCGAGCTTCAGCAGCTCTTCGACGGAATCCTTCGCCGGCTTTTTTTCCGCCGCGGCCGCCCCTGCGGCGGCCGCACCCGCCAGGTCATCGGTCAGCTTCGGCGCCCGCCACGCCAGAAACGCAGTTCCCGCCGCCAGCAGGAAGAAGGAAAACTTGGGCAGCCCCGGAATTGCCGCCAGCACCAGCATCACGCACGCCGCTATGATCAGCGGACGCCGCTTCGACAACACCTGTCTACCAACGTCCACCGACAAAGTCGCATCCGAAGAGGCCCGCGTCACCACGATGCCGCCCGCCATCGACACCAGCAGCGACGGGATCATGGTCACCAGGCCATCGCCCACCGTGAGTACGGTGTAAGTCTTCAGCGCCTCGCGAAAGGGGATGTCGAGCTGAAACACTCCAATCAGGAATCCGGCCACGATATTGATCGCGGTAATCAGGATGGTCGCGATCGCGTCGCGCTGATTAAAGCGCGCCGCGCCGTCCATGGCGCCGTAAAACTCGGCGTCGTGCGCCACCTGCTCGCGCCGCGCCCGCGCCTGGGCTTCGTTGATTAGTCCGGCGTTCAGGTCGGCGTCGATCGCCATCTGCTTGCCCGGCATGGCGTCGAGGGTGAAGCGCGCCGTTACCTCCGCGGTGCGCACCGCCCCATGGGCCACCACCAGATACTGAATCGCGATCAAGGCCATGAACAGCACGAAGCCCACCACGTAGTTGCCGCCCACTACAAACTGCCCGAAGGCTTCGATCACGTTCCCCGCCGCGGACGCGCCTTCGTTGCCGTGCAACAGGATGCGCCGGCTCGACGCCAGATTCAGCGACAGGCGGAACAAGGTCAGCAGCAACAAGAGGCTGGGAAACACCGAGAACTGCGAAGGCCGCAGAATCTGGATCGCGGACAACAGCACCAGCACGCTGATGGTCATGCTGGCCGCCAGCAGGATGTCGAGCAGAAAACTCGGCAGCGGCACCAGCATCACGAAGATCAAACCCACGGCCGCGGTCGGCATGATCCACTCCGACCGCGTGCTCTTGGAACGCGAAACCATGGTCGCGGTCGCCGCAGTGGGGCCCATCGTTTACCCCCTCCCGCCGGCGCCGGAGCTTTGCGCCGCCCGCGTCTGCGCCCGCCAGATGGCTGCCAGAATCTCCGCCACCACGGTGTAGAGTTTCGCCGGAATCGCCTGCCCCACCTCGACCGCGCGATAGAGCGCATGCGCCAGCGGAGGATTTTCCACCAACGGAATCCCTTTCCAGCGCGCGATCTCGCGGATCTGCGCCGCCACCAGGTTTCTTCCCTTGGCCACCACCACCGGCGCATCCATGTCCACGCGGTATTCGAGCGCGATGGCATACTCGGTGGGATTCGTGATCACCACCGCCGCTCGCTCCACGTCCTTCAACATGCGCCGCCGCCGCGCCTGCCGCTGCAGCCGCCGGATGCGCTGTTTGATCACGGGATTTCCTTCCATCTCCTTGAACTCATCCTTCTGATCCTGCTTGCTCATCTTCAAATCGTTTTCGTGGCGCTGCCGCTCCAGAAAATAATCCGCGCCCGCCCACAGCAGCAGCACCAGCGAGCCCTTCCACGCCACCTCATACATCCGCCCCACCGCGAACGCCATCAGCCGCTGGCGGTTGCCGTGGAGCAGTGCGGGAAAAAAACGGAAGTCGCGCACCAGCACTCCCACCGCGAAATAGACCACCACGGCGGTCGGCAGCAGCGACTTCAATAATCGGCTCAGCGCGGCCAGCGAGAACAGTTGCTGCACGTGGCTTACCGGATCCAGACGCTTCCAGTTCGGGGCCAGCGCCTTGGGAGCGAACACGATCCCGCCCTGCGCCAGCCCGCCCACCGTGCCGACTACCCAGCTCATCGCCGCCGCCAGCGCCACTCCGGAAAACACCGGCCAGGCGTTGCGCCACACCGGCATCAACTGCTCCGGATGCGTGGCCGACATCTCCAGTTCCTGGCGCAGCAGCCCGCGCCACTGGGTCGCGAAGGCCGGCATCTGCGCCGCCAGAAACATCACCGCAGTCATGGCCGAAAGGCCTGCGGTAAGATCGCGGCTGCGCGGAACCTGCCCCTCTTCGCGCGCCTTCTGCCGCTTCCGCGGGGAGGCTTTCTCGGTCTTGCTCTGATCGGCCATCGGCAGCAGTATTTCGCTCTTAGCTCTTAGCTCTTAGCTTTTAGCTTTTAGCCCTTAGCTTCTAGCTATCGTTTTTTATCGATTGCGAAAAACTCGTCCTTGCCGCGACCTAAACGGCGAAGCCCGAAGCCGGAAGCCTGACGTCCGACGTCCGAAGTCCGCTCGCATTCACCGCGCCAGATGCAGCAGCCCCTCGGCCACGCGAATTGCCTTGGCGAACCCCTGGTTGAACATCCGCGGCCAGTACGCCATCGCCGCAATCAGCACGGTCAGGCCCACCAGATTTTTCACCGCTAAACCGATGAACAGCACCGGCAGTTGCGGCGAGGCCTTCCCCAAGAATCCCAAAGCCATGTCCGCCACCAGCGTGGCTACCAGCGAGGGTGCCGCGATCTGCACTCCCGCTAAAAAAATTCCGCCGGCGGCGTGCAGCAGTCCCGTCGCCATCCCAAGCGTTGCCGACGCCGCCCCCGGCGGCAGGTAGGCAAAGCTGTGCACCAGCGAGCGCAACAGCCAGTAGTGCACGTCGAGTTGCAGGAAAATCAGCAGCGCCGCCAGCCGATGAAACTCCGATAGCACCGGCGTATCCGCCTGCGTCTGGGGATCGAACACATTCGCCAGCGAATAGCCGATCTGCACTCCCAAAATCTGCCCCGCCATCAGCGCTGCCTCGAAGAGAAAATTCGCGGCCAATCCCAGCACCACCCCGATCACGACCTCGCTCAGCCCCACCTGCAGCCACTGCCACGAACTGAGCGCCAGCCCCACTGGCCCGTGCAGCGGATGCAAGATCAGAGTCAACAGCACCGTCAGCCCCGCCTTCAACGGAATCGGCACCGCGTCGCTGCCGAGAACCGGGCAGAACACCATTAACCCCGACACCCGAGCCCCGGTAAACAGCGCCGCTGCCAGCAACTCCTCGAGATGCAGCCCGTCGGTCATGTTGAAGCACTTAGTGACTAGCTACTACCTGCTAGCTTTCGGCTTTTACCCTTAGCCATTGGCGACCGGCGTTCCGATCTTTGCCATGGGCAAGCCGTCGGTTGGTTTGAAAGGTCGCGGCTTTAAGCGCGCCGCAACCAACCCAAACTAAAACTCGGCTTCAGCCATCGCAGTAGGTTGCGCCCAGTGGAGCACTCCCCTCCCGAGCACCAGGTACTAGGTAACTCGGGACTCGCGACTCGCTCGCGACTCACCGAACAAAGGGATGGAAATCCGAAAACAGTTGCAGCGTAAAGATCCCGATCCTCCGCACCATCCACGGCATCAGCAGCAGCACGGCCACTGCCACTGCCGCCAGCCGGGGCACGGTCGCCACCGTCATATCCTGCAGCGAGGTCAACACCTGCACCACGTTGACCAGCAACCCCACCGCCACCGCCGCAATCAGCAGCGGAGCGCCCATCCACAGCGCGGTCTCGATGGTGTGCTGCAGCAGAGCGATGATCTGGTCCGTTCCCATAACGCCGTCTCCTCAGGCAAAGCTCTTCATCAGCGATCCCACCAGCAAATTCCAGCCGTCGACCATCACGAACAGCAGAATCTTGAGCGGAGTCGAAATGATCACCGGCGGCAACTGCATCATGCCGATCGATGTGGTCACCGCCGCCACCACCAAATCGATCACCAGGAACGGCAAGAACAGCGCCACGCCAATCTGGAATCCGGTCTTTAGCTCCGAAAGGATGTAGGCCGGCACCACCACCCGCATGGGCACGTCTTCGGCCCGCGCCGGGCGCGGCGCCTTCGCCAGCTCGAGAAACAGCACCAGATCTTTTTCCCGGGCATACTTCAGCATGAAGTGCCGCAGCGGCGGCGCTCCCAACTCCACCGCCGCCAGCGCGTCCACCTGCCCGCGCTGAAAGGGCACCACCGCGGCCTGATAAATCGCGCTGCCCACCGGCTGCATCAGGAAATAGGTCAGCACCAGCGACAGCCCGATCAGCGTCTGATTGCTGGGCGCGGTCTGCGTGCCCAACGCCTGCCGCAAAAAATGAAACACCACCAGCAGGCGCGTAAATGGAGTCACCGCCACCAGCAGCGCCGGCAACAGCGACAGCAGGCTCAGCAGCACCACGATGTTCCACGGCACCGACCCGCTCGACCCGCCCGGCCCCGACCAGTTCAATCCGGTGGAGTGATGCCGCGGCCGCACCAGCCAGACCGCAACTCCCGCCTCGCCGTGCCAGCGCGCCATCAGGTGCGGGAGAACTTCCGTCAGGCTGTGGCCAAAGACGGCGCTCACCATCGCTTCCCCAGGCCATTCTCCTTCACTGCCGTCTCCGCATTTTTCGCCGGACTCTCCCGCTCTTCTCCCTGCGCCCGGCCATCGGCCAGGCGCGACAGTAGCACCATCGATGACGGCGTTCCCCCCACCAGAAAACGCTCCGCATCGAACTCCACCACGGCGACGAAGCGCCGCTCGCCGAGCGGCAAGCTCTCGCACAGCCGCAAACGCTTGGGGGAACGCTGGCGAAAGCGCAAAAGCTTTTGCCAGAGCCGATGTATTTCACGCCCCAGCCCAGCCCGCGCCCCACCCCCTGCCCTCGGCCCCCGCAGAGCGCCCATTCGGTTCGCCGGGTGCTCGTCTCCCCGCGCTTCGTTTCCCCGTGCTTCGTTTTTGTATTCCTGAATTCTCATTCCAGTTCCGTCACGCGCACCGCCAGGTTCTCGCCCACCACCTCAAACTCGGTCAGGCCCAGCATCGTTCCGTTCAAACGCAGGGGAACGTCCCGCGCAATGCGCCAGCGCGCATTGATGACCGACCCGACGCGCAATTTCAGCAGGTCGGCGATGGTGAAATCCGGCAGCGGCAGATCCACCGTGAGCAAGCACGGCAAAGCCAATACGCGTTGCCACCGCGCATCCTCTTCCACCCCAGCGGCGGCGCCTTCCGCACCTGCGGCCGCCGGCGTGGGACTGACTTCCAATGCCGTCCCCATGGCTTACCCGTCCCCGGATTCGTGCCACGGCATGTCTTCGGTCATGCCGCTTGCCTGTTTGGATCGTTAGTGCAGATGACCTCGCGAGGGAAAAAAGCAATCGGGAGACCGTGGAGACGCACAGAAGGGATGGGGTCGCGGCGTGGATCGCTTCGCGTCAAAGGCTCATGATTCAGCGGGGAAATCCGCTTCTCGCGCCAACAAGTTCGCGCCAGCGCCAATCCGCGGTCAGAAAGATCTTTCGCTTTGAGGGGATTCTCATGAAAGCTCTCATGAGAATCCCCTCGCAAGATCAAGACAGAGATACAAATTGAAGACAAAGAAACCAGTTGGACGCGAACTTGCCGCGCTTACTGTTTCAGCGCAATCGTGTCTTGCGTAATCTGGTCGAAGGTCGTCACCGCTTTGGCGTCGGCCTCAAATCCTCGCTGCGCTACGATCAGGTTGGCGAACTCGGTGGCAATATCCACGTTCGAAAGTTCCAGCGAACCGCCGGAGAGTGTTCCCAGTACACCCTGCCCGGGTACGCCTACCACCGCCGGCCCGCTGGCCAGCGTGGGCGAGAAGTTGGTGCTGCCGTCGAGTTGCAGTCCGTTGACGTTGGCGAAGTTGGCCAACACCAGTTGCCCCAGCGCCTGCGTCTTGTCGTTGCTGAACGAACCGGTCACGGTTCCGTCCGAGCCGATGCTGAAGCTCACCAGCGAACCGCTGCTGCTTCCATCCTGCGACAAAGCCGTGGCCGTGCTTGCCCCGGCAACCTGCGTAAGCACCGGTGCCGTTCCGCTGAGCACATTCCAGTTAAAAGTCTGATTGGAGGCGCCGTCCATGAATCCCGTGATCGGAATCGCCTTGACGTCGGCGAGCCCGACCGGCGTCGTGGGCACCGTGAACTTATCTCCGATGGCGAAAGCCGTGGATCCCGCGGTCAGTGTGAAATCGAGTTGTGGTGAAGTGAAGGGCACTCCCACCGTCGCCGTTCCCAGCGCTCCCGAAACCGAGCCCACCACCGAGAACGTGGTCGCGCTGGTCGCCGTAATCACGAAATTCTGGGTCGCCGTCGCCGCCGTCGCTGCCACCCCCGAGATGGTTCCATTTCCGGTGTTGGTCCCGACCACAGTAGTTCCGGCGCCTCCGGAATCTCCGATCAGCACTCCGTTGCCGTTAAACGTCAGCGTGCCCGTGGCCAATATTCCCGTGGGCGCTACCCCTCCGGCCGCGTTCAGATCGGCCGGCGGAATATTCAAACTGTAGCTCCACGTGTTCGGACCCGTGTTGGTGAAGTTGTAGGTCAGCTGGTGGGGCGCGCCCAGCGAGTCGTAAATCGTCTCCGGAGTGGAGAACGTTGTGCCCAATCCGGCCGAGGCGCTCAGGTTGGCGGTCAGCTGCGCATTCGCCGTTGGCGTCGGCGGATTAATGGTCCCGGCGCCCAGCGCCAGCGGCGCGATTCCAGCTCCGGTGTTGACCACTCCATTCACCGCGGGATATCCCAGCACCTGCTGTCCGGCAGAAGTGACCAGGAAGTTTGTGTTGTTCACCGAAAAATCCCCTGCCCGCGTGTAATTGATGGTGCCATTCGCATTCTGCACCGCGAAAAATCCATTTCCCTGAATGGCAACATCGGTCGGCACGCCCGTCGCACTCACGCTGCCTTGCGTGAACAGCGAAGGCAAGGCTCCGATCTCTGTGCCCGCTCCCAGCTGCTCCGGATCTCCCGCCCCGGTGGTGCCTAGGTTCTGATAGAACAAGTCGCTGAAGAGCGCTTGCGTGGTCTTGTAGCCGGGCGTGTTCTGGTTGGAGAGATTGTTGGCGATGGCGGACAGATCCGTTGACTCCGCCGTCAGCCCGGAAAGTGGAATCGAAAAATTAGGCATTAGAACGCTCCTTGAATCTTGCTGGTGACGAGTTGAGAAATGTTCGGTGAAACAAAGTTCGGCGAAGCGACGCTCGACGAAGAAGAGCTCGGCAAGGCTGTACTCGCTGGAGAAATCGCGCCGGGCACGGAACTCGCGGCCGCAGCAGATCCTGCATTGCTGGCTGCCTTCGCGGCAGAGACAGCGGCCGCATTGCTGGCCGCACTACTCGCGCTTCCGCCCGTCGACGAGCCGCTTCCACTCGATCCTGTCCCCGAGCTCCCCGACGCCGGAACCAACGTCTGCATCAGTTGATAAATCGACGTGACCTCGCTCAACTCGCTGAATTGCGCCAATTGCCCCACGAAGGTCGAGGGATCGACCGGGCTGGTCGGATCCTGATTCTGCAGTTGCGCCACCAGCAACTGCAGGAACATGTTGTTCAGGCTTTGCCCGGTGGGCAGGCCATTCGTCGTACCGCTGGTTCCCGTGCCGCTGGTGGGTGGTGGAACCGGAGTTGTGCTCATAATGATTTCTCCTTCATGCCAGAATGCTCAAACCGGCTCCGCCGCCGGACTCCCACGCGTTCAAAGTCGCAGGGGAATCCTCCACGGCAGCCTCGGACAAAATGGGATCTGCGATCGGCCGCATGGGCGCAAACGAACGTTGCTGCGCATTGCCCCCGCCCCCGGAAGAATTACTGGACGACGCGAAGCCCTGGGTAAAATTCACTCCGGTCAGCCGCAGATTCTGCTGCTGCAGCGTGTTCGTGATCGTCGGCAGATCGTTCGCCAGTAGCCCGCGCAAGTCTCCCTTTTCGCTGCCGATTGTCATCCCCACATCGCTCGCGTGCACCACCGTGCGCACTTCCACGCTGCCGAATGCCGAAGTGTTCATCCCGATCCGCATCTCGGAATTTTCCGCACGGCTCACCATCTGCGCGATTTGCACCGGCCCCGGAGCCGCCGCTGCCGAAGTTGGCGGAGCCTGCGCCCCGTTTGCCGAAGGGTCAGGAACTGGATTCGGAAGAGTCTCCGGCTTCGCCGGCGAATCTGGCGGAACCGCAGCCTGGACGCCCAAGGCCGCGGTAATTCCAGTCGAAGCCGGCGCCGCGGGAGCCCCCGCTCCTGCTTGCAGAGCACTGACCGGTACACTCGCCACCGCGCTTAAATCCGCATCCCGATGAAGAGTTTGTGCCGTGCCCGATCCCGCGCTGTCGCCCGCCGCCTGCGGCTCTTTGACGCTCTGCGGGGAGGACTTTTCCAGGACATTGTTACTATTGTTGCCGTTACTCTGCGGCCCAGCCGCCGTCGCGGTAGTCGCGCTCGCGGCGCCAAGGCCATGGTTTTCTCGCAACGCCGAATTCACCGCCGGTGCGATCAAATGCGGCAAAGCCGAAGCCGCCGATTGTGCCCCGGATCCGCCGCCGGAGAAGAACACGGAAAATGGTGTCGGCGCGGCGCTCAAACCATTCTCCAAGGCCGGCTGCGCCGGCACGCTCGAGGTTTCTTTCAACTCAGTTGGAGCGCCCGGGCTAGCGTTTGCAGACCGAACGCTGCTGCCCGCCGCCAGCCGTACTCCCGCTTTTCCCGAAAGCGCCGGCACCGCCGGGCTGGCAAGCGCGGCCAGTAGCTCCGGCGAGGCCTCACTCTGGCCTGCGACAATTCCGGCCGACGGCTCCGATGTCTCCGTTCCCCGGGCGCTATCGACGGAGGCGGCCGATTGCGCCGCAATCTCCGCAGCCGAAGCCTCTGAGGGCGCATTATCGACCGCAGGAGCCGCGGAGGAGTTTGCCGGCTCGAGCGGCTCGTTGGCCGGCACTGCGCTGGCCAGCAGAATCGGCGAGGCGCTGGCAGTTTCAATCGACGGACTCTGAATCGCCGCTGTCGTCAGCCCTCCGGACTCGCCCTGCGCCGGTTTCGGTTCCGCCGCCACAGTCACCGGCGATGGAGTTACGCTGGGTTGAGCCAGCACCGCTGCGCTCGTTGCCGAATCGATTGCAAGAGAAGGAGCCTGGTGATTTTGATTCCCATCTAACGGGATGGCAGTCGATGCGGGTGCCCCAGCGGAAGGGGAATTGGTGGAAGCTGAAGGGGCAGGAGAAGCGCTAAGCGGAACAGAAACGGTCAAACTAGGAACCGCTATTGGGGATGCAAGCCATCCCTTCCCGTTCGCAATCGCCAGGGGTTCCGGGACCGTGCTCGGCGAAGGGTCGGCGGCAGCGAGATGGATTCTCTCTCCCGTCGGCGAAATGCTCGGTAACACATTTTGGCTGGCTGGCTGGGAATCGCCCGCCTGGAAGTTGATCGTATTCGATCGCCCAACCTCAGCCTTTGTGGATTCCGCACCGCTGCCGGGGTTGGCCGTCGGATTTGTGTTCCCACTTAGCCCCTCATCAGCCGGCGCGCCAGGCAAAGGAAATCGTCCCGGCGCCGGCGCGGAATAGAATCCAGATGCACTCGCCGTCGCATCGTTAGAGGCCGGCGGGATGGGCCCCGGGACACTTCCCGGTCTTTCGCCGGAAGCCAATCCTATGCCAGCTAGTCCAATTGAAACCGCTCCCGTTGGAGCCGAGACCAATGAGCTTGAGGCCGTCGAACTTGTTCCAGGTCCACCGGAGTTCGCTCCGCTCGAACTCGGCCCGCTGGAAACAACTCCACTCGAAGCAGGTCTACCTGAATTTTGGACGCAAGTTGCTCCCTTCAAACTGGTCGCAGCCAAATTGGATGGAAGCGCCCATGGGATGGCCCCTGTACTCGAAAGCGTTGCGGCCGGAGCCGTAAAGGCCGGCGCCGGGGCGGCGGCCGCAGATGGCAAAGTGTTCGGCGAAGGGCTCTCCTGCAGAACCCCGAATAGCGAAAGGCTCCGGGGAGCAGGCGGCAACGGAATCGAATTCACAGCCGCCGGAACCAAGCCCTGACCTATGGGACCGGCCGTAGCCGTGGTGCTCGCAGGCTGTGCCGCACCGCCCGGCTTCTTAGGCGAAACATTCCCTGCGAGCGGACCCGCATGCAAAGTGCCTCCGCCGACCAGACTCTGCCCGGAAATCTGGGCCGAGGTTTGTCCCTGAGCCGTTCCGTCTGGTGCGGATGCGGTCAGACTTTTTGCCGCTGCCAGGGTGAAGGCAAATCCGCGGGGCGCGTTCGGCCCCGAGCCCCGAGCCGAAAGCGGTTGCGCAATCGAGGCCACCGCCGGCAGCTCGGAAACGCTATTCGAAATGGATTCCAGAATCGGATTCACGGGGACCGGCTCACGTCAATCTCTGTAAGCTCGCCGCTGCTGTTGCACTCGTGTAGCCATGAAGAGAGAGGCGACCGGTCGCCGCGACCACGCGATCAAACCCACCGCATTCAAGCGAATCCAAATCCTGCCGAAGAAACGCACAGAGCCGGCGAATCTTCACTGGGCAACCTCTGACCACCCGTCCCGGCAAACTTTAGCCACGCCGCAAATATTCCCGCCGCAACAGAAACAGATCGTCCAGGCTGCGCTGCTCCCGCCGCGCGGCGTCTTTCTTATAGAGTTCGAGTTGCCGGTCGCGCACGCTCTCCAACGTTTCCCGCGCCTGCCGCGCCCGGCGAAAAATTTCCCGCTGCTGGTCGCGCAGTTGTTGCGATTGCGCCAGTTGGGGCTCGAGTTCCTTCCGCTGCCGCAGCAGATCCTTTTCATAAAGCAATCCAAATTGCAGTTCCGCCGCGCTTACGCCCTGGCTCAACTCTTGACTTCGATTGGCGTATAGATTTTGGCGTTGTGCGTCCGCCTCTTCGATCAAGTGCTGCACTCGTGCCACTTGCTGGTTCGCCGCCCGCAGCCGCAACTCCTGCTGGTGCTCGATGCTTTGCCGGAAATGCAAGACGTCCTGCAGCGGAAATTGGAAAGGCATGGATTTCAACTCGCTAAATCAACTCGGCAGCGCCAGCAGCTTGCCGATGGTTCCCGCCAACGGCGCGGCTTCCCCGGGCTTCTGCATCAGAAAATGATCCAGCTCCGGAATCAGCGTCAGGGCTTTGTCGAGAGTCGAGTCGCCGCCCTTCTGATAAGCGCCGATGCGCACCAAATCTTCCGAAGCGGTGTACGCCGCCAGCAGCCGCCGCACAGCCTGCGCCTTCTGCAAGTGCGCCGGCGCCGCCACCGCCGACATCAGCCGGCTCACGCTGTTCAGCACAGCAATCGGAGGATAGTGGCTGCGCACCGCCAGCCGCCGGTCGAGCATGACGTGCCCATCGAGCAAGGCGCGCGCTCCATCCACCAGTGGATCCTGCTCGTCGTCCCCTTCCATCAGCACGGTATAAAAAGCCGTGATGCTGCCCGTGCCAAAACGCCCCGCGCGTTCGATCAGGCGCGCCATCATGGTGAAGCAGGACGGGGTATAGCCTTTCGCCGTCGGAGGCTCGCCCGCCGCAAGTCCAATCTCGCGCTGCGCCATCGCCAGCCGGGTCAGCGAATCCACGACCAGCAGCACGTTCTTGCCCCGCGAGCAAAAGTATTCTGCGATGGAGGTCGCCGCCAGCGCCGCCCGAATCCGCAGCAGCGGAGACTGGTCCGAAGTCGATACCACCACGCAAGCCCGCTTGCAGCCCTCCACTCCCAGCGCGTTTTCGAGGAAGTCGCGCACCTCACGCCCGCGCTCCCCCACCAGCCCCAGCACCGTGAGATCGGCGCTGGTGTTGCGCGCCATCATCCCGATCAGAGTGCTCTTGCCCACGCCGCTGCCCCCGAAAATGCCCACGCGCTGCCCCCGCCCGCAGGTGATAAACGCATCCACCGCGCGAATCCCGCAGGCCAACGGTTCGGTGATCGAAACCCGCTCCAGCGGCAGCGGCGCCGCCGCATCCAGCACCCGCGATTGGCTCCCGCCATAATCTCCCTGCGAATCGATGGGCTGTCCTCCGCCATCGATCACCCGCCCCAGCATCCCCTCGCCCACGCGAATCGTCGGGCGCGCGCCCCAGGTCGAGACCCCGTCGCCGTAGCGCACTCCGCGCGGCGACTCCAGCGGCATCGACAACACTGTCGTGCCCCGAAAGCCTACGATCTCGCCTGCCAGCACGCGGCCCTGCGAGTCCGCGATCTCGCAAACTTCCCCCACCGAGCAAAACGGCCCTGCGGATTCGACCAGCGGCCCAATGACCTGCGTCACCCGTCCCCGCCAGCGCAAGGCGGCGCAGGCTTCCACCCGCGCGAAGTAGGGAGCCAGCAATCCTGTCTCCGAGCTCGCTGAGAAGCTCATGGCTTCTTCCCCTTTTCCTCATCTTGCGGCCGCGCCGCCAGCAGATCCATCAATCGCTGCTCAATTTCTTTCAACTGCATTTCGACCCCAATCTCGGTCGTGCCCATCGCGGTCTTCAACCCGCATTGATCGCCAGGCATGGCCGCATCCTCCACGATATCCGGCGCAGCCAGCTCCGGGCGCTCCGCAAAATATTGCCGCCACTCCGCCACCTGTTTGGGATTGACCACCAGCGTCACCCCGGTCGCGCCTTCGATCTTCTCCAGCGCCGCCCGCACAATGCCCATCAACAGCAGGGGATCGACCTGCGTCTCGCGATGCAGAATTTTACGCGCAATGCTCAAGGCCAGCCGCACCGCCGCGTCCTCCAGCTTGCGATAGAACGCGGCCCGGTCATGGGCGAAGTCCGCCACCGCCTTCGCCACCGCCTGGCGTTCGCGCCCCAGTTGTTCTTCGAACTTGGCGCGCGACTCAGCCTCCCCCTGCTGCCGGCCCTGCTGCCGCGCCTGCGCTTCCTGCTCGCCTGCGCGCGCCGCCAAGGCCGCTTCGGAGGTTTTCTTGCCCACCGTGGCTGGAAGGTTCAAAGCAGCCTTGGCGCCTGGGGCTGGCGCGGCCACTTCGCCATACACGAATGGCACTCCCTCGGGCGCCGGAGCCGCTTCCGGCTGCGGCGCAGTTGGCCCCTGCTTCTCCTTCTCCCGCGCCCGGCTAGGTGACGAGCTCATCCTCGCCCTCCACCTCCGGAGTCAGCGACAGTTTGCCCTCCGCCTCCAGCTTGCGCGCGATCGCCACCGCCTCCAGTTGCGCCGTGCTGATCTGCCGCGCCTTCACCGGCCCCAGCACGTCCATATCTTCCTTCAGCATTTCCACCGCGCGCGATGACATCGACTTAAAGATGTAAGTCTTCAACTCCTCCGACGCTCCCTTCAAGGCCGTCGCCAGCATCTTCTTATCCATCTGCCCCAGCAGTTCGCGAATCCCGGTCTCCGGAATGGTCAGCAGGTCTTCGAAGGTGAACATCAGGTTGCGGATCGAAAGCGCCAGTTTGGGATCTTCGCCTTCGATCGACTCCAGGATGCTCTTGCCCACCACCACATCGAGCCGGTTCATCAGGTCGGCCACCCCGCGCAGTCCCTGGTAGGCCCGCCGGCTTTGTTCTCCCAGAGCTTCCAGCCGCTTATGCAGCACGACCGAAACCCGCTCCGCCATCTCGGGAGCGAATTGCCGCAGCTGGGCCAAGCGCTTGATGGGCTCCGCCCGCAACTCCGGGGGCAGCTTCATGAGCACGGTCGAAGCCATTTTCGACTCCAGATGGGCCAGGATCAGCGCGATCGTCTGAGGATGCTCGTCTTCGATGAATTTCGCCAGCTGCTGCGGATCGGCCTTCTTCAGCGAATCCAGCTTGGTGCCGCTGATCTCGGCGGCCCGCGAAACCTGGCGCAGCAGGTCCGCCGCGCCCTCCTTGCCAAAGGCCTTGACCAGCACCTTGTTGGCATAGTCCATTCCGGCCGAGGTGATATAGTCTCCGGTCAGAATCAGGCGGTCGAATTCCTCGAGCACCGCTAGCCCGGCCTCGGGCTCGACCTGGCTGATGGTGGTGATCTCCGCCGTGATCTGCTCCACTTCTTTCTGCGAGAGATGGCGATACACCTCCCCGGCGGCATCTTCTCCCAAAAGCACCATCAGGATGGCGGCCTTGCGCAATCCGGTGATGGGGCCGCTCACGAACGATCCTCCTCGCGCACCCAGGATTCGACCAGGCGGCTGGCCGCGGCTGGCTCGGCTTTCACCTTCTCCGTCAGCATCTTCTTCAAATCAGTGGCGCGCTGCACGTCGGGGGAACCCTGATTCTCAGCCTGCCCTTGCCCCTCCTGCAGCGAGCCGGCCGCTCCGCGCGCGGATAAGGCCGCCGCTTTCCCCTTCCCCGGCAGCTCTTTGAAGGCCGCCACCGCCTGCTTCTTCACTGGACGCAAAATCAGGAAATAGACCACCAGAAACAGCGCCACGATGCCCAGATAACGCAGCGTCCACAGCCAGGGTTCGAGCAGCCGCCGCCACTTCTCCCACTTCGACGGAGCCGCCGGAATGTCCAGCGGCAACTCCTGGAACGAAATGTTCTCCACCGCCAGCACATCGCCGCGCTGCGTATCCAGGCCGATGGCCGCGCTGGCCAGTTGCTCGAGTTGCTTCATTTCGTCGGGCGTGCGCTTGCGCCGCGTCGAAGTGCGCTTGCCAGCCACGTCCGTGACATCGACGGCATCGTCGACGAGCACAGCCGCCGCGATGCGCCGAATCCGCCCCGCCGGCTCCAGCGTCCGATGCAGGCTCTTGCTGATGGCATACGTGGTGGCCTCGGATTTCGAATTCGACTGCTCCGTCCCCAAGCTCGATGCCGTGCTCGCGGCGGGCGGAGTCGTGGGGGCGCCGGGCGCAGGCGGCGGTGGTGGCGCCGAGGGTGCCGGCACGTTGCTGGCGGTGCCGGGAACTCCCGCGGGAGCGCTTCCCGTCGAACTCTCCTCGGAGTGCTCCGTGGTCAGCGGCGTGGTGGTCTTCGGATCGTAAGTCTCCTGCGTCTCTTCGCTCGTGCCCGGGTCATACTCCACATGCACGCTCGCCCGCACATGATCCGCTCCCACCACGGGTTCGAGGGTGCGCACCAGAGTCTTCGCCAGCTCCTCATCCGAGGCGAAAACGCGACCACCCAGCCCATTCCGCCCGTGCACCAGCGGCAGATTGCTGTCGGCATCGACCACCGTGACGTTCTCCGGACGCAGGCGGTCGACCGCGCTCGCCACCAGTTGCGGAATCGCGAGCTGGGCCTGTTCCGACAACCTTCCGCTGCGCGTCTTTAGGATCACCGCCGCCTTGGCGTCGTGCTCCTGCTCGGTAAACAGCGACTCCTGCGGCATCACCAGATGCACCCGCACCGCTTCCACTTCGGTCAGCGTACCCAGCGTACGTTCCAGTTCGCCTTCGAGGGCGCGCTGGTAGTTGACCTTCTCGGTAAAATCCGACCCCGCCCAATTCGGCGTGTCGAACAATTCGAAGCCCAGGCGCGCCCCGCGCGGCAGCCCGGCCGCCGCGGTCTCCAGGCGCGCCGCGTCGAGTTTGTCCTCGGGCACCAGCAGGGTGCCGCCGTCGGGCGAAACCTGGTGCGGAATGTTTTTCGCTGCCAGCTTTGTCCCCAGCGCCTGCGCGTCCTCCGGCCGCAATCCCGAATACAGCGTCACAAACTTCGCGGTGCCGAGCAAGGCCACAAAAATCCACACCGTGGCCGCCACCAGCACGGCGCCGGCCCCAAGCCACAGGCGCTGCTGGAAGCTCAGCCCTTTGAAGAACGCGCCCAGGCGGTGGCTCAGGTCCTCGAAGGATTGGATTTTGTTCTCGGCCATCGCTGTGCCTGGGTCGCTCTAGCCTGGGTTACGCTCCGCTCTGGCCTGGGTTTGGCGATGTCGTCGAGAGCCGCCGATTTACCCTGTGACCCTCCGTGTCCTCTATGTTGAAGGTCTTGCCCTCCCCGTGTGAAACCTGAACCGCCCTAAAACTGCATGCGCGAAATCTCCTGATAGGCCGAGACGATCTTATTGCGCACCTGCATCATCAGCTGGAAAGACAGGTCGGCCTTCTCCACCGCGATCAAGGCGCTGTGCACGTCGGTGCCGCTGCCTTCGAGCACGCTCGCCACCTTGGTATCGGCTTGCGAGCTGAGTTGACCCATCTCGTCGATCGCCCCGCGCAAGCTGTCCGCGAAGCCTCCCCCGGCCTCCGCCGGAGCCAGGCTTTCCGCTTCCAGCGGACTCTCCGCTTCGGCGGGCAGAATTCGCAACGAAGACACCGGGCTGCTCATCGCGCCCCACCCGTTTCCTTTCTATTCACTCTCAAAATCTCCCCTTTGCCCTTCGGCGCCAGTTTCCCCCCAGCCGACCTAGGTCAAAATCTGCAGCGACTGTTGCAGCATGCTTTTCGCCGCCTGCACCGCCGCCGCATTCAACTGATAGGCCCGCACCGCGCCCAGCAAGTCGGCCATCTCCATCACCGGATTCACATTCGGGTACGTGACATACCCCAAGCCATCCGCATCGGGATGCCCCGGCTCATAGCGCCGCGGCTGCGGCGTGACGTCGTCCACCACGCGCTCCACCCGCACCCCGCCCTCCGGAGTCTTGTTCATGCGCGCCACGGCCAGGCTCATCATGGCGGGAAAGCGCGGCTGGGGCTGCGCCCGGAAGACCAGCATCTGCCTGCGATAGGCCCCGCCGGCCGCGGTGCGCGTGGTCTCGGCGTTCGCCATATTGGCCGCCACCACTTCCGCCCGCCAGCGCTCCGCGCCCAGCGCCGAGCCGCTCAGCTCTAACATGCCGAACAGGTTCATGACGAAGTCCCTCCCGAATTGATGGCCTGCGAGATGCCGTGAAACTGATCCCGGATCAGCTGAATCCCGAGATTGAATTTCAGCTGACTTTCCGCCAGCAGCAGGCTCTCGCGCTCCACGTTCACGTTATTGCCGTCGGGACGCTCCAGCAGCCCCCGCACCCGCTTCACCACCGGCGTCGAGCCATTGGGCATTGCGCCCGTGTAACTTTCTCCATAACCCGCATAGGACGCCCACTGGTCGCGCACGGCCTCTACGCTCGCCCGCGCCAGTTCGGCATGGAAGTCGAGATCGCGGGTGCGATAGCCCGGAGTATCGATGTTTGCCAGGTTCGCCGTGATCAGCTTGTGCCGGGACACGTCGACGTCCAGAAAACGGCCGAGCGCCTCCACCATGGGATCGTCAATCATGGACATAACTGCTCCAACTGGGCAGCCCGTAGCTGCGAATCTTATTTCTGACCGTACGCAGGCTTACGCCCAGCAGGCCCGCAGCCCGCGAGCGGTTTCCGCCAGTCGCGACCAGCGTCATCTCCAGCAGCCGGCGCTCCATGGCTTCGAGCGAGATGCCGGCGCGCAGGCGGTCGTCTTTTTGGTTTTCGTTTTCATTTTCGTTCTGCGCGTTGCCGCGATCGTCGTCCACTGCATTGACCGCGTGCCGCCCGCCGCTGGATTCAGCTTCCTCCCAACCCCAGTCTTCGAGACCCTCGCAGCCGATCTCGGTGCCCGCAGCCAGGGCGACCGCCCGGCGCAGGCAGTTCGACAGCTCGCGCACATTGCCCGGCCAGCGATGGCGTTCGAGGCGCTCCAGAAATTCCTCGCTCAGCCGCAGGCTCTTGTTGTGCGGGCCGTACTGCCGCAGAAAGTATTCCGCCAACTCCCGGATGTCGGCTCCCCGCTCCCGTAACGGCGGCAGGCTCAGCGGAATCACGTTCAGCCGGTAAAAAAGGTCGGCGCGGAACTTTCCCTCGCGCACCATCTCGGCCAGGGCGCGATTGGTGGTGGAGATCACGCGCAGATCCACGTGCACGGTGCGGGTATCGCCCAGGCGCTCGAATTCGCGCTCTTGCAGCGCCCGCAGCAGCTTCGGCTGCAAGCTCATCGGCATCTCCCCGACTTCGTCCAGCAAGAGCGTGCCCCGGTGGGCCAACTCGAAGCGCCCCGGCTTGGCCGCAATCGCTCCGGTAAAAGCGCCGCGGGCGTAGCCGAACAGTTCGCTTTCGAGCAAGGTCTCGGGAAAGGCCGCGCAGTTCACGGCTACAAACGGATGATCGCGGCGCGGGCTGAGCCGATGAATCAGCCGCGCCACCAGCTCTTTTCCCGTCCCGCTCTCGGCTTCGATCAGCACGTCGGCGCCGCTCGCTGCAGCCTGCCGGGCCCGCTCCAGCGCTCGCAGCCAACTGGGAGCGTGCCCCGCCAAACCTTCTCTGGTTTTGGCCGTGGCCTCCGCCTCGCTCCCCGCCTGGGCCAGAATCCGCTCCGCCGCTTGCTCCAGGTGCTCAAACGACACCGGCTTCACCAGGTAATCGCAGGCCCCGTCTTTCATCGCCGCGACCGCGTCGGGCACGTTGCCAAACGCCGTCAGCAGCACCACGGCGGTGTGCGGAGCCAGGGCGCGCGCCTCCCGCATTACGGCAAAGCCATCCGCCCCGGGCATGCGAATGTCCGTCACCACCAGCGGATGCAGCCCGCGGCGGAATTTTTCCAGCGCCTCGCGAGCATTCGAAGCCGTATCCACGCTCCAGTCGCGGCGCAAAAAATGGGCTTCCAGGGCCGCGCGCATGCCGGCTTCGTCGTCAACTACTAGGACTCGATTCATCCCGCCATCCCTTCTTGAAAATCTTTCCGAAAATCTTTCGGAAAATCTTGCCGCAGTTCTCGCCCCAGATGCCCGCTTCCCAGCGGAAGCGTCAAGGTGAACATCGCTCCCGACCCGGCGCGATTCGCGGCGATGAGTTCTCCGCCATGCTGCTCGACGATCTTGCGCGATACCGCGAGGCCCAGCCCCGGACCGCCCGCCCGGGTGCTGAATCCCGGCTCAAAGATTTTTTCGGCCGGCTCGGGCTGGATGCCCGGCCCGGTGTCGCTGATCGAGATCACGGCTGCGGCATCGCCATCGGCGCTTCGTTGCCCGCAGATTTCCACCCAGCCTCCGCCCGGCATCGCCCGCAGCGCATTCAGCACCAGATTCAGCAGCACCTGTTCCAGGCGATGACGGTCGGCTGCGAACCACACCCCGCGCAGCCGGTTGCGCAGGCACAACTCCACCCGCGCCTGCCGCGCCATGGGCACCAGAAATCCGCCCGCCCAGTCGAGCAGCGCGCCCAAATCGATGGGAGCGCGCTCTGGCGCCGGCAGGCTGTGGAAGTGCAAAACGTTATTGACCGTGGCAGCCAGCGTCCGCAGTCCGGCCTGCACCTGCTCCACCCACGCAGTACACTCCGCCGAAAGCCCCGCCCCGGCCAGCAGGCCGGCAAACAGTTCCAAGCTGCCCAGCGGATTGCGCACCTCGTGCGCCAGCACCGCCGCCATCTCCGCCAGAGCCTGCTCGCGGCGCAATTTTTCCCGCTCCCGCCGCAGCCGCTGGGCGTCGCTCACGTCGCGCAGGATGAAGATCGATACGCCGACGCCGCCAACACCTTGGTCTTTATGTTCAGGCTGCCCGGGAACCGCGGCGTGCCGCGCCGCCAGCCAGAGCTCGCCCGCGGCGCCGTCGGGAAAACATTGCTCATGCTCCCCGGCCTCGGAGCGGGCCCGGTCCAGTAGATCGCGCAGCCCAGCCGGCACGGAAGAGATCGACGGCGAATCGAGCGCAATCGCATTGACCCCCGCAATCTCAGCCAGCAATCTCCGCCCCTCCGGATTCAGCCTTGAGATCGCGCCCTCGCACTCCTCCACCAGCACCCCGCAGGGTAGCCCATCGAGTATCCTGTCCAGATGCTCCCGCATTCGGCGGTTCTCTTCGAGGCTTCGCCCCAGCCCTGCGTTGCTCTGCTCCAGCTCGCCGTGCAGCCGCACCACTTCGGAGCGCAGCAGGGCATAAGAATGTTCGAGCGAGACGGCCGCGTCGGCAAAGGAGCGAAAGGCCTCCAGCAGAAACTGCTGCTTCTCGCCGGCCCCGCGTTCCGGCTCCTCGAGAACGGGAAGCGAAAAGGCCGCAGACAAGTTTGCCGGAAGGCAGGCGGAGGTGGGCAAATCCATCATGATGACGAGGCAGCATGTGCACGGTTCGGGCCACTGCTTCTGAGATGTGGCTCAGATTGTGCTCAGCCGGCCCGCCCCGAGCACGAAAGGTTCCTGGGCTGCGGAAAGCGGAAGGCCTGAAAAGGGAAGTAGAGATGATCGCCCAGAACTGTGTCCCCGCTCTCGACCAGAATTGACGCCCGCTCCATCACGTGCTGCAGTTCGCGCACATTGCCCTGCCACAAGTGGCCTTCGAGAATGTGCGCCGCCTCCCTCGCCAGCCGCGGGCATGGCATATCCATGGCCTCCGCCATGCATGCCAGAAAGTGTTCGGCCAGCGGGATGATATCGCCGCGCCGCTCCGCCAGCGGCGGCAGCTCCACCGGAAAGGCGGACAGGCGGTAGAACAAGTCCTCGCGAAATTCTCCCCGCCCGGCGCGCCCCGCCAGATCCACGTTGCTGGCCGCGATCACCCGCACGTCCACCCGGGTCAGCTCGGCCGTGCCCAGGCGCTGCACTTCTTTTTGTTCCAGAAAGCGCAACAGCTTGGCCTGCATGGCCAGCGGCAACTCGCTGACCTCGTCGAGAAACAGCGTTCCCCCATGCGCCGCCGGGATGCGCCCCACCTGCGCCTGCACCGCTCCGGTAAACGCTCCCCTCGAGAAGCCAAAAAGCTCCGACTCCAGCAGCGCCTCCGGAATGGCCGCGCAGTTCACCGCCACAAAGGGTCGTGCCGCACGCGGACTCAGCGTGTGCAGCGCCCGTGCCACCAACTCCTTGCCGCTTCCCGTCGGTCCCGCGATGAGCACCGTGGTCGCCCGCGGCGCCACCAGCCGCGCCATGCGATACACCCGCTGCATGGCCTCACTCTCGCCAATCATGCCCGGCAGCGGCTCCGCCCGCCGCGCTTCCGCTCGATTCTCCGCCGCCTTCCAGGCTCCATTCGCCGGCGTGATGCGCTCTTCCATCTTCGCCGGCAGCGCTTCTTCTGCGCTCTCGAATGGAGATTCCGGGGCCGCGTTCCAACCGTCCCGCTCCGCCTCCCGCTTCGTCTCCTCGCCGGCAAATCCCGCATCGGAATCGAGCAGCACCACCTGAATCCCGGGGAACCTGCGCTGGATGATCGCGATCAGTTCGTCGCTATCGAGGTCCGCCACCCGCCGGTCGAGCACCAGCACCTGCCAGTCCCCCTTCTCCAGCTTGCCTAGTGCCTCGGCGCCGCCCACCGCCTGCTGCACCGGGCGGCAGAGCCCGTTCAATTTATGCGCCACGCGTTCGCGAAAAGCGCTGCTCGGACTCGCAATCAGCGCTCCCCCCGCCCAGCCGGCAATCGCCGGAAAGCTTGTCATGACCATCATTCTTGCGGCTCCAGAGTGCCAATTCCAATGAGAAAGGTTCACCTGCGTGACGAATCGTTAATCGATCCAGAAGCGAGAAGGGATCAAGAAACACGGTTGCGGTTGAGGGACGAAAAAACACGATTACAAAAGACGATTATGAAAGACGAAGCGAGAGACGAGCCCATCCAAATCGTTTTAGAAGTTTCCCGGGCTGGCCGCCGCCCCCGGCAACTGGACCGTGACGCTCTCCCACTCGCCGCTGCGCTCGCGCTCCCACCGCCCCGCGGCGCGTTCGCAGGCCGCCTGCGCCACCAGCAATCCGAGTTCGGCGCGGGAGTCAGGTTCCGCTCGCGATGCTGCCCTCTCTGCCTCTTCCCCCTGCCAGCGCACGCGAAGCGATCGGGCGCCCGCTGCCGCTCCCTGCTCGGCCCCTCCGGTCTCAATCTTCATTAAGCTGCCCTGCGCTGCCAGGCTTAAAGCCGATTCCAGCAGCCGGAACAGCAGCCCGGTCAGAGCCCGCCGCGCGGCGCATACCAGGAGTGGCGCGGCAGCCGAGCCGACGACAACCAGGCTCACGCTCTTGGCCTCGGCCACCGGAGCCAGTTCGTCAACCACGCCTCCCAGCGCAGCTTCCAGCTCGACTGTCTCTCGAACTTCGCGCTCCGCATCGGCCTCATCCAGTCCATCCGCCACTTCACGAATGGCTTCCACCAGCGCCCGCATGCGCTCCGTCAACTCCAGCCCCTGGCGCAACCCGCGCACATATTGCTCGACCGTGCGCGGACTCGCCACTGCCACCTCCATTGAGCATTGCAACCCGGTCAGCGGCTGGTTCAGCGCGTGCAGCAGTTGCGCCAGCGGGCTGCGATTCCTGAGATCTTCCGGCTTGATCTCGTCGCTTTTAATCTCCCCGTTTTTAATTTCGTTGATCGCGATCTTCGCTATCGGCGGGGGCGCGATTTTCGTCTGTGCGGCACTCATGCCGGCACCTCCGCCCCGCTGCTCAGTTCATAGCCCACGCCGCGCACGGTATGAATCAGCTTGCGCGGATGCCCATCGTCCACCTTGCGCCGCAGGTAATTGATATAAACATCCACCACATTCGTTGTCGTGTCGTAGGTCAGATTCCACACGTGCTCGATGATCATCGCCCGCGATACTCTGCGCCCCGCGTTGCGCATCAGGTATTCCAGCAGGGAAAATTCTTTGGCTGTCAGGTCGATGCGCCGGCCGGCTCGCTCCGCGCGGTGTTCCACCCGGTCCAGCTTGAGGTCTTCCACCACCAGCACCGATTCCGAGGGCAGATGGCTTCTCCGCAATAGCGCCCGGATGCGCGCCGAAAGTTCGCTGAAGGAAAACGGCTTCGGAAGATAATCGTCCGCGCCGGTGTCGAGGCACTGCACCCGGTCTTCCACCCGGCTGCGCTGGGTCAGGACCAGCACCGGCAAACTCGGCCGCCGCAGCCGCAGGTGCCGCAGCACACTCACCCCATCCAGCTTCGGCAGGTTCAGGTCGAGGATGACCAGGTCATAATCGAACTCGCTCCCCATGGCTCGCGCCTGCTCGCCATCCTCAACCACATCGACCGCATAGTGCTCCCCCAGCAAGCCTTGCCGCACAAATCCAGCCAAAGCCGTATCGTCTTCCGCTATCAGAATTCTCATGGGTGGACCTTAATCACAGCCCGATTCTAGTTAGAGGAAGCTCAAACGCGGCGGAAAGCGACTCAGCACGAAAGTGTGCGCTTCCGGGAAAAGGCGCAATCCCAAAGCGGGCTTGAAGACTGCCGCCGTGGGTCTACGCGCCCTCGTTATCTTGAGCGCGCTTCTTGCGCGAAGGACCTATGCAGTCGATTCGGCGCGCCCGAGCCCCCATAGGCACGCCCGGCTGCGCCCCCCGGACTTATGGTGCGAACTTTGGCGACGCAACACTGGTCCCTAGTCGTCGGCAGCGAGCGCGGTCGATCTGGATCAGGCTTTCGGCTGCGCCTTTGTAGACGGAGGAGTGGAAGACCAGCTCGGGCGCCACTCCGAGGTGGAGGGCGGCGGCGTAGGACCAGGTCTGGGCGGCGATCTCGTCTCCCATGTCGGAGCCGGCATTCGAGACGGTGGTGGCGCGTTGCGCGGGCGGCATGGTGGCGAGGTGGCCGGCTTCGTGAAGGAGATCACCGGGGTAGAGCAGGCGCGCTCGGGGTCGAGGATTGAACCAACAGGCTCGAGGGTGACTCCAGGCAGGAAGGTGTCGGCGGCTGGGGACGCTAGGCGAACGGTGAGGCCGATCTGCTGCAGCCAATCGCGGATTAGGGTTGCGGCGGGGTTGAGCATGGAAGGTGATTCTAACGAGTTCGCTCGAAAGAGTGGTTCGATTGCTGGGGGCAATGGGACAGTCTTGCGGTGCGGGAAACAGCCGCCTCCGGCTGTCTAGCGGCCCAGCCGTATCGGGCGGCACGACAGCAGGAAATCCAGAACCGATCTCCACGAGCCGATCTCCACGAAAGTGAGAGCGCCGGAGCCGAAGCCCGCAAGCCGAAGCCGGAAGCTGGAAGCCGAGAAGGGAAAGCGACTTTTGTATGCAGAGAACAAAGCGTACAATCCTCCCGCCGTAAACTCACAACAATCTGGAGATGACTATGAAGAAGCTGTGTGGTCCAGTCGTGTTTCTGCTGTTGCTCGCCCCGTCCCTGCTCGCGCAAGAGCATTACACCGAAGGCCCCGTCTGGCGCGTGCAGTTGATCCGGGTGAAGCCCACCCACATGGATGAGTACCTCACCAGCCTGCGCAAGTCCACCAAGCCCCTGATCGAGGAAGAGAAGAAGCAGGGCATCATCATGGACTACAAGGTTTTTCTGAAGGAGACCAAGGTCAGCCCCGAGGATTGGGATATCTGCGTGGCCATCGAATACAAGAACCACGCGGCCATGGACGGCCTGACAGCCAAAGGCGAAGAAATGCGCGACAAAATCCTCGGCGGCAAAGCGCAGGGCCAGCAACTGGGCGAGAAGCGCGCCGAAATCCGCGAGATCGTCAGCTCAGAGTTGATGCAGGAAATTTACTTGAAATAAGCGAGGGTGTTCAGCTCTGGGGCCGGAGCAACAGCTCCAGCCCCAGATGCCTGGTGGTGAGGGAATTGCAACGATTCGCGCCAAATTCGAAGACGCGCAGCTTGGCTACGTCTCTGCTGTCGGAAAACCGGATCAAGAATTGCCAATCAAAACGCCAGTAATAAAAACCAGCACTCCCCCCAACCCGACTTGCAGCGCCGCCGAAACCCACGGAGTATCCATATAACGTCGTCGAATCCAGGTGATCACAGCCAACTCGGCAATCACTACTGCGCCCGCAGCCCACAGGGCCATGCGGAAGTCGCTGAGCATGAAAGGCAGCGTGTGCCCGATTCCGCCGAGTGCAGTCATAGCTCCGCAGATCACCCCGCGGACCCACGGATGTCCGCGTCCCGTGAGGCTGCCATCGTCCGAAAGCGCCTCGGCAAAGCCCATGCTGATGCCCGCTCCAGCCGATGCGGCAAGGCCCACGAGAAACGCCTCATGACTATTCTTGGTGGCGAAGGCCGCGGCGAACACGGGCGCGAGCGTGGAGACCGAACCATCCATCAGCCCCGCCAACCCAGGCTGGACAATCTGCAACACGAAAAGACGGCGCTGCGCCCGCTCTTCATCTTCCTTCACGTTGGCCGGAAGTTTTTCTTTATCCAGTTCCTGCGCGCGCTCTTCGTGCTCGCGCTCTTCATTGATGAGATCGTCGAGCAGTTGCCGGACGCTGGCATCCTGGGTGCGCGCCACAGCCTTTTCGTAGAAGCGCCGCGTCTCCACTTCCATCGTGCTGGCTTCTTTGCGCACGGCCTCGATGCGCAAGGGACGAATCAACCACAGCGCCGGGCGCTCCACAAATCCGCGCACGTCCTGCCTGCGGATCAATGGAATATGTTCGCCAAACTTCTGCCGATAAAGTTCAATCAGTCTTCGCCGGTGACCGGATTCTTCCTCGCGCATGCCTTCAAACATCGCCGCCGAGGCGGGATAATCCTGCCGCAATCCTTCGGCGAAGTCTGAGTACACGCGCTCGTCTTCTTCTTCCAGAGCAATCGCTAAAGCCAGTACTTCGCGTTCGGTGAGTTCTTGAAACTTCTTCATGGCGACCTAGATTACCTGTCCGAGCGGTCCAGAGACAAATAGAAAAATTCGCGATGAAGCGAGCCGCGACCGATGTGGAGACAGCCGCCTCGGCTGTCCGGCGAACGCAGAGAGCAGGCGCAGCAGGCGCCGAGTCGCTGTCCCAGAAAGAGCATCTCCTGCTACTATCCTGAGCATGACGCTGCGGAAATCGTCTTCGCCCAAAAAGCGCAGCCTCGCGAAGCGCAGAGGGAAGAAAGCGCCGACGCCTGCGCACGCTTCGCAGCATGCCGCGGAACTGGTGATCATTACGGGGATGAGTGGTTCGGGCAAGGCCTCGGTGCTCAAGGCCTTCGAGGACTTGGGCTACTACTGCGTCGATAATCTTCCGGTCGAGTTAATCCCGCGCTTCGCCGAGATGGCGCTGCAGTCGGCCGAGATTCGGCGCACCGCGCTGGTGGTCGACGTGCGCGAAGGCTCGAAGCTCGAACAACTGCCCGGCATTCTGAAGGCGGTGCGGCGCATGATTCCCACGAAGGTCGCATTCCTCGAGGCATCCGATGCGGTCTTGATGCGGCGCTTCAGCGAGACCCGCCGCCCGCATCCGCTGGGCACCGATACACCGGTGAATGCCTCGATTAAAGCCGAACGGCGGCATCTGGCGGCGATCCGCGCGGTCGCCGACTTCGTCATCGACACCTCCAAGTTCAACGTGCACGAATTGCGCGCTCACGTCACCGAGCGCTTTCGCGAGCAGCCTGGAGAGAAAAGCATACTGGTGTCGTGCGTGAGTTTCGGCTTCCGCCACGGCGTACCCGAAGAGGCCGATCTGGTGTTCGACGTTCGTTTTCTGCCAAACCCGCACTTCGTGCCCGCGTTCCGGCCCTTCACCGGCCGCCATCCCCGCGTGGCCAAATACATTCGCTCGTTTCCGCAGACGCAGGAATTTATTAGGCGCATCTCGGATCTGCTGGTGTATCTGTTGCCGCATTACATCCACGAAGGCAAGAGCTATTTAACGATCAGCTTCGGTTGCACGGGCGGCCAGCACCGTTCGGTGATGATTGCCGAAGAGGTTGGGAAACGCATGCACAAAGCGGGATACAGGGTGAAGGTGGTGCACCGGGATATGCCGAAGTGAAAGGTCGGTCGTCGGTCGTTGGTCGTTCGTCGTTGGCCCGCTGGGGACTCCTGTAATCGCGTCGTCCATAGAGAGGAGCGGTTGACGGCCAACGACAAACGACCAGCGACGGCGCTAAAATAAGCCCTTGCACAGCATGCCAATGCCACAGCCCGTAGGCGGTTGCGTTCGACCCGGAGTTGTATGCGCCAACTGACGCGCCTCATCCGCTACGCGCTCCCGTACTGGTGGCAAATCCTGTCTTCGGTAGTGTTGATGGCTCTCGTGGGGGTGCTGGACGCGTTCAAATATTTGCTGGTGGGGCCCGTGTTTGATCGCGTGCTGAATCCTTCCACCGGATCGAAAGATATTCAGCTCTTTGTCATTCCGGTCACGCACCAGCCGGTCTATTTACAACGGTTGGTGCCGTCTCACTTCACGAATGCCTGGACCATGGTGGCGGTTGCCTTGGTCGGGTCCACCGTGCTGAAGGGAATTTTCGATTACACCGGCACGTACCTGGTAAACCACGCTGGCTTCGGCATGATCACCGACCTGCGCGACGATCTCTACAACGCGATCATGCGTCGGTCGACGGCTTTCTTCTCCAAGAATGCCACGGGGACTCTCCTCTCCGCCATCATCAACGACATTGAGCGTGTGCAGTACGCCATGTCCACTGTGCTGGCAGAATTCCTGCAGCAGTTCTTCACCTTTCTGGCGGTCGCGGCTGTGGTTGTCGTTCTCGGCGGCAAGCTCGCTTGGGTGCTGTTGCTGTTTCTTCCCGCGATCATTTACTCTTCGCGCAAGATTGGCTCGCGAGTGCGTAGCACAACGCGGCAGGGGCAAGACAAGCTGGCCGAAATCCAAAATATTCTCCACGAAACCATTACCGGCAATCGCATTGTCAAGGCTTTCAACAGCGAGAAATGGGAGATCTCCCGCTTTCGCGGCGCTGCCCGGCGGCTCTTTCGCGCCAATCTGCGTTCCGTCGCCGCCACGGCTCTCAGTTCGCCGCTGATGGATATCTTTGGCGCCGTCGGAATCGCGATGCTGCTGTTGATCGGGCGTGACCGGATCGCGCACAATCAAATGAAACCGGGAGTTTTCCTGGCCTTCATCACTGCGGTGTTCAGCCTGTATAACCCCGTGCGCAAATTTGCCCTCTTCAACAACAACTTCCAGCAGGCCCTCGGCGCCTCAAGCGAGATCTTCAAGTTTATGGATGTGGAAGACGAGGTCCGTGAAAAGCCGCGCGCACGGCGCTTGCCTGCATTTTCGAACACTGTCCAATTCGATCACGTGAGTTTTACTTATGGTGGCGAGGGCGACGACGCTCGGGTTTTGCACGACATCAAACTCGAAGTTCGGCGTGGAGAAGTGGTTGCCATCGTCGGGTCCAGTGGCTCGGGCAAGAGCACGCTGGTGCATTTGATCCCGCGCTTCTTCGATCCCAGTGAGGGTCGGCTGCTGATCGATGGCTACGATGTGCGGGATGTGACTCTGGCTTCGTTGCGCCAGCAAGTCGGAATCGTGACGCAAGAAACGGTTTTGTTCAACGACACGGTGCGCAACAACATCGCCTACGGCCAGCCCCATGTTCCCTTGAAAGAGGTAGAAGCTGCAGCTCGGGCTGCACTGGCGCACGATTTCATCCGCGCCCTGCCTGCAGGCTACAACGAGGTGATCGGGGAGCGCGGCGTACGGCTTTCAGGCGGAGAGCGGCAGCGCATTGCCATTGCCCGCGCGCTCCTTAAGAACGCGCCTATCTTGATTCTGGATGAGGCCACCTCGGCGCTGGATAGCGAGTCGGAGGCGCTGGTGCAATCCGCGTTGCACAATTTGATGAGCGGGCGCACCGTTTTCGTGATCGCGCACCGTCTCTCTACTGTGCGTCGCGCTGATCGCATCGTGGTGATTGAAAACGGCGCCATCGCCGATATCGGCGCTCATGAAGAACTGATGACGAAGTTGGGCACATACCGGCGTCTCTACGAGTTGCAGTTCGCAGACTTTGAGCAGAAACTGGAACCGGCTCGACCCAGCTAAAGTGTTTCTAAGAGATTAAGCAGTGCTTGCTTGGCCGCGATGGTTTAACGAGAGACTGCGAATCAATATGCCGATCCGTTCGATGACGGGATTTGCCCAGGTCAAAGGCGAAATCGTGAGCCCTTCAGGAGGGGATGGCGCGTCCCCCTCCTCGCATGGTCGAGGACATCTCGCCTTTCTGCTGGCGTTGAAGTCGGTAAATCATCGTTTTCTCGATCTGCACTTTCGTTTGCCGTCCGGTTCCGATTCGATCGAGATGCAACTTCGTCGCTTGTTGAAAGCAAAGCTTGCCCGCGGACACATCGAGGTGGTGCTGAGCCTGGAGCGCGGCAGCGGCGGAACTCTGGCGCTGAATCGTCCGTTGGTGAGTGCTTATATCGCGGCGTTTCGCGCGGCCGCCGGCGAGTTCGGAGTGCCGGCCGAGCCCGATCTTAATGCGATTCTCCGCATCCCGGGCGCGCTCGATGCGCCCAGCGATCCGGAAGATGGCGTGCTCGAATCCGCGGTGATGGCAACCGTCGAACAAGCGCTCGCGCGCCTGAATGAAATGCGCGAGCAAGAGGGCCGCGGCATTGAGCGCGAACTCCGCCAGCGTATGGAACATCTACTTGCGGCCGTGAGGGTCGTCCAACAGCACCGGCGTTCGATGCTGCAGAGTTATCTGGAGCGGCTGCAGACGCGGATCGAGGAGTTGCTCGGTTCCAGCGCCGATAAGGAACGAGTCCTCCAAGAAGCCGCACTTTTGGTGGACCGCAGCGATATCCAGGAGGAAATCGTGCGCATGGAGAACCACGTGCAGCATTTTCTGGGGCTGCTCGATGAAAACGGAGAGGTCGGCAAGAAGCTGGATTTTCTCTTGCAGGAGATGAATCGCGAGGCGAACACGCTACTCTCGAAGACCTCCGGCTTGGCAGGCGAGGCGCTGAAAATCACCGAGGCGGGACTTGTCATGAAAGCGGAGATCGAAAAATCGCGCGAACAGGTGCAGAACCTGGAATGAATTCTCCCCTCCACCAGCCCCTGATTTACATCATCTCCGCCCCCTCGGGCTCGGGTAAATCGACGCTGGTGAATGAGCTGTTGAAGAAAGTCAGCGATCTGGAGTTTTCCATCTCCTACACCACGCGGGCACCGCGCGGCAGTGAAGTCAACGGCCGGCAATACTTTTTTGTTTCGCGGGAGGAGTTCGAAAAGATGATTCGCGAAGATGCATTTCTCGAACATGCCGAGGTGTTCGGAAATTACTACGGCACCGCGCGCCGGTTTCTGCATCAGGCAGAAAAGCATGGGCGCGATCTTCTGCTCGACATCGATGTCCAGGGCGCAAGGCAAATTCAAGACAAGCTGCCGCAGGCCACCGGCATTTTTATTTTGCCTCCGAATCGCAGAACGCTCGAAGAGCGCTTGCGGAAGCGCAGCGAGGATCGCGAAGAGGTCATCCAGCGCAGACTCGATACTGCCACTCGCGAAATCGAGAATTATGATCGCTACAACTATATTCTGGTGAACGATCAACTGGAAGATTCGATCAAGTTACTGCGGGCGGTGGTGCGCGGCGAACGCCTGTTGCGCGCGGGAGGGGCGCTTTCGGAAGAAGAGAAAAAAACTGTCAGCCTCGCGGAGTGCTGCCGCTTGGCGAACGTTCAGCAGCGCTTGCGACCGATACTGGACTCTTTTCGGTCGTCGGAGTAGCGCCAGACCTCGGTAACCTGTTTGTGCGGCCCGCCGCCCCCGCAAAGTTGAATTTCGTGGGAAAATAGTGGAGCAGTTCTCGGCCTTCCCCCGCCGACGAACGAAGCGCATCACTTCGGCAATCCAAATCTTGCATCCCGGCATCGGGGAGAGAATTTATGAAATTGATCGAAGGCTTCGACAGCAACTATCGCTACATCCTGGTGGCCGCCCGGCGCGCCCGTCAATTGCAATCGGGAGCCCCGCCGGTGGTTCAAACCAACTCCCGCAAACCCTGCCGCATCGCACAAGACGAAATCCGCGCGGGCAAAGTGAAATGGGAAATTCCCGAAACTCGCAGCGCGGTCGAGCAGGCTGCTGAAGTCTTCGATAAGGCTTTCGGCGACGCCTAGCGGCTTATGAAAGTTGCTCTGGGAGTGACTGGCGGCATCGCGGCCTACAAAGCGGCCGAGATTGTGCGGCTGCTGCAGGATCGCGGGCTTCGCGTGCAGGTCGTCATGACGCGCGCTGCCCAGGAGTTTATTCGTCCGCTCACCTTCGCTGCGCTCACTGGCGAAAAAGTGATTACTGAGATGTTTTCGCCGGGTGAGCAAGAGTCCGCCAACATCGACTCCGCCATTGAGCACATAGCCGTGGCTCAGTCGATTGACGCTCTTGTCGTTGCCCCCGCCACCGCCGATGTTCTGGCGCACTTCGCGCAGGGCATTGCCGGCGATTTTCTGACCACGCTCTATCTCGCCACGACCGCTCCCGTCGTGATCGCTCCGGCGATGAACGTCAACATGTGGAATCATGCAGCGACGCAGTCGAATTTGGATGTCCTGCGCCGACGGGGCGTGAGGATTGTCGAGCCGGGCGCGGGTTATCTCGCTTGCGGCATGACCGGGTCGGGGCGGCTGGCGGAACATGAGGCCATCGTTTCCGCCGTTCTTGAGGCGCTCGGCGCAGCGCAGGACTTGAGCGGCGAAACTGTTTTGATTACCGCTGGACCGACGCGCGAGAAAATCGATCCCGCCCGCTACCTGACCAACCGCTCCAGCGGTCGCATGGGCTACGCCTTGGCCGAGGCGGCGTTGCGGCGAGGCGCACGCGTGCAGCTGGTGAGTGGACCAACGGCGCTTACGCCGCCGGGAGCAGCCGAGATCACGCGCGTGGAATCGGCCGAGCAGATGCGGGATGCGGTGCTGAATCTTTTGCCGCAGGCCACGATTGTTATCAAGAGTGCCGCGGTTTCGGACTACCGCGCGAAGGTGATTTTCCCGCAGAAGATGAAGCGCAAAGGACCGGTCACGCTCGAACTGGAGCCGACCGCCGATATTCTCAAAGAAATCTCTGCGCGCAAGCAAGCGCAGATCGTCGTCGGTTTCGCCGCCGAAACCGAAAATGTTCTGGAGAACGCCCGCCAGAAACTTGCGGCTAAGAATCTCGATGCGATCGTCGTAAATGATGTTTCGCGCGAAGGCATCGGCTTCGATTCGGAGCGTAACCAAGTCACTATCATTACTCACGATGAACTGGTCGAAGTGCCGGAAACCAGCAAGTGGGAAGTGGCGCAGCGCGTGCTTGACCAGGTCGTGCGAATTCGCCAGCAGCGCAAATCGCCGGTGAAAGCCTGAAGGCGCCGTTCTCGTCTCTGCATTACAATCGAAGCACGAATGCCCCCCACCCTCGATCCGGAATTGCGGCGCGCGCTGGCCGAGCGCCTGCGCTACTACCATGAGCTGGGCATTTACGATTTTTACCGGCGCGAGAGTTCGCCCGCACAGGCCGCCTCCGCGCCGGATGAGGTTGAAGCAACTCCGGCAGCTCTGACCGCAGCGCCGTCAAATCCAATGGAAATGCGAGAGGAAATGTCCGCCAGAAAATCCACGGTGGTTCCGGTTATCGCCGGACCGAATGTTTTCGAAATCATTTCGCCGAAGCCGGAATATGGAGTCGCCGACCCCAGCGCCGCCCTTCAAGTGATTCGCGAAGACCTGGGCGACTGCACGCGCTGCAAGCTTCACTTGCAGGGCCGCAAGCAGATTGTGTTCGGGGTGGGCAATCCGCGCGCGGAATTAACGTTCGTGGGCGAAGGCCCTGGTGCCGACGAAGATGCGCAAGGCGAGCCTTTCGTGGGTCGCGCCGGACAGTTGCTCAACAACATGATCAAAGCCATGGGCCTGCGGCGCGAAGAGGTGTACATCGCGAATATCGTCAAGTGCCGCCCCCCGGGCAATCGCACGCCCGAGCGCGACGAGTGCGAAACCTGCTCGCCATTTCTGATGCGGCAGATTGCCACGATACAACCGAAGGTGATTGTTGCGCTGGGCGCGGTGGCGGCGAAGAATCTTTTGGCCATCAACGCGCCGATGTCTGAGTTGCGCGGGCGCTGGTACGACTTCAAACCCGCGGGCGTTCGCAGCAGCGATCCTTCGTGGCCCGGGGCGCGCCTTGCCGTCACCTATCATCCCGCTTTCCTGCTGCGCGATCCGCGGCAGAAGGGCGAGACCTGGAAGGACTTGCAGATGGTGATGAAATATCTTGGTATCGTGCCGCCGAAAAAAGCTGAGGAGTGATCGAGTTTAAAATTTTTTTCTGCTGCTATCCGACTTGCCGTCGCCAACGAAAACCAGGGTCCCGGGCTTTGCTCGGGATGACAAGGCCTGAAATGACAAGGCCTGAAATGACAAGACCTGGACTCAGCGGCGGGGTCGAGATCTGCAGTCGCCGCTGAGTTATCCTTCCAATCGATGCCCGAGTTCTGCGATGTTGCCTTGCCGGTGCCGCTCGACATGGCATTTACCTACCGTGTCCCAGCCGAGGCCGCTCCGGTGGTTGGCGGCCGCGTGCTGGTGCCGTTCCGTCAACAGCGGATGGCCGGCATCGTGGTTGAGCTGCATGATCGCAAACCGTCGGTTGCGACCAAAGCCATTCAGGGTGTGCTTGACGCGGAGCCGGTGCTGGATGAGCAGTTGCTACGGCTGGGGCGCTGGATCGCCGATTATTACCTCGCTCCGATCGGTGACGTATTCCGAACCATGCTGCCGCTGAACGCTGAGTTCAAACGCGCCGGCGCCTATCGCATCACGAAAGAAGGCCGACTGGCGCTGCACCGAGCCGGCATGTCTGGATCTTCGGCGCGCTCGCGGCGTACGCCCGAGGAGCAAGCCGCCGAATTTCGTGTGCTCGACTATCTCTCGGCACAAGAAGATGCATCGGAAGATTCTCGTCCGGTTCGCGAACAAACCCTGCGCTCCGCCACTCGCGCGTCGAAAGCAATCCTTGGCGGCATGGTACGAAAGAAATGGTTGGCGCGGGAAGATGTGTCGGCGGTGCGGGACGCAAGCCGAACAATCAAGATCGCGGTGCTCAAGAGTGCTGAGGGCAAACTTAACGACAATCAGCGGAAGCTGGTAGAGATTTTGAGTGCCTCTGGAGGGCGCGTTCCGACGGAAACGCTGCAGGCTCTGGACGTTCCCCGCACGACTCTCAGCACGCTGGTGAAGCGTGAGATCGTCGAAGTGAGCGAAGAGCCGGCGGACTTCGCCATCTCGCGCAGCAAGCCGCGAGCCTCGCCTTTTGCATTCGAGTTGAATTCGGCGCAGCAATCCGCCCTGACGCGGCTGCGCGAAGCCGTGGATTCAAGCAAGTTTTCCGGCATGCTTCTGCATGGAGTTACGGGTTCGGGCAAGACCGCGGTGTATCTTGCGGGCATGCGTTCCGTGCTCGAGGCCGGACGCTCTGCGATTCTTCTCGTCCCGGAGATCGGCCTCACGCCTGCGGTCGCGGCCGATCTGCATCAGATCTTCGGCGATGAAGTCGCTATTCTGCATTCGGCCTTATCGGACAAAGAGCGGGCGCAACAGTGGCATCGCATCAAGAGCGGGGATGCGCGGATGGTTGTGGGCACGCGCTCGGCGGTGTTCGCGCCGGTTGCCGATCTGGCGCTGATCATCGTCGACGAGGAACACGATTCTTCCTACAAGCAGGAGGAGACGCCGCGCTATCATGCTCGCGACATCGCGGTGATGCGGGCCAAGATGGCGAATGCGGCCGTGGTGCTGGGCTCGGCGACGCCCTCGCTCGAATCTTATTTCAACGCCACGAAGAATAAATATGCGCTGGTGGAGTTGCCTGACCGCGTGGAGCGGCGGCCGCTGCCGGAGGTCGAGATTATCGACATGCGCCAGGAATTTCAGGAGACCGACCACGAGCAAGTAATCTCGCGCAAACTCGCCGCGGAGATCAAGGAGCGCTTCGACCGAAATGAGCAAGTCATGGTGCTGCTGAACCGCCGCGGATATTCGCCGGTGGTGCTGTGCCGCACCTGCGGCAAGACGTTGCAGTGCAGGAACTGCGCGATCTCGATGACCCATCACAAGCGCGAACACAAGATGGTTTGCCATTACTGCGGATTCACCGCGCCGGTGCCGAAAGCCTGCGCTGAGTGCGGCAGCGAGTATGTTTATTTTCTTGGGACAGGATCGGAAAAGCTGGAAGAAATACTGCATGGCATGTTCCCGCAGGCTCGCATCGCGCGGCTTGATCGCGACACGGTGCGCGGAAATGAAGATTTCGAGCGCACGCTGAACGCGCTCAGCGAAGGTGAACTCGATCTGCTGGTGGGCACGCAGATGATCGCCAAGGGTCACGATATTCACGGAGTTACGCTGGTCGGCGTGGTGGGCGCCGACAGCGCGCTGGGGTTGCCCGATTTTCGCGCCGCCGAGCGCACCTTCCAGTTGCTGACGCAGGTGGCGGGGCGAGCCGGGCGCGGGCAATCTCCCGGCAAAGTGATTCTGCAAACTTATTTTCAGGATCACTACGCGGTGCAGTATGCGGCCCGCCACGACTTCACCGGATTCTATGAGAAGGAATTGCGCTTCCGCAGTTGGATGCACTATCCGCCCTATTCCGCGCTGGCCAACGTTCTCATTCGCAGCGATAAACTTGACGAAGCGCTGCAATGGTCGGGAACCTTGGGACGATGGTTCGAGCAAAATCGTCATGAGGGGGTGCGCGTGCTCGGTCCGGCGACCGCGCCGATCATGCGACTGAAGCGCGACTACCGTTATCATTTCGTGTTGAAATCGCCGAGCCGGGAAAGGCTGAACGCCACCTTGCGCGCCATGCTGGCCTACGCGGCGCAGCAGAAGATTCCGCGGACACAGGTGATTGTTGATGTAGATGCATTGTGGCTGATGTGAGAAGAAGCTCTTGGCAAGTAGCTCTTAGTTCTTAGCGCAAGGGCTGGAGCTGGGGGATAATCCTATTTATGGCTCCAAAGCCTCATTTCTTTCCATCGCCTGCGCACTGGCGAGCATGGCTGAAAGAACATCATAAGGACGCCGCAGAACTTTGGGTCGGCCTGTACAAACGCGAATCCGGGCGACCCAGCATCACCTGGCCGGAGGCGGTCGATGGCGCTCTATGTTTCGGCTGGATCGACGGCATCCGCAAAAGCGTGAGTCCGATCAGCTATACGATTCGCTTTACGCCGCGCAGACCGGGGAGTGTTTGGAGCGCGGTTAACGTGCGACGTGCGAGCGAGCTTTCCGCCAGGGGACTCATGCACGCGACGGGCCTGGCGGCGTTTGAGCAGCGCGAAGGACAGCGGACCGAGAGCTATTCCTACGAGCAAAGGAAAACGGCGGAGCTGCCCGTCGCCTATCGGAAGACGTTTCGCGCCAACCCAGGGGCGTGGAATTTTTTTCAAGACCAGGCCCCGTGGTACCGCAGAACCTGCAACTGGTGGGTGATCAGCGCTAAGAAAGAGGAAACCAAACGTAAGCGCCTGGCCGAACTCATAGGATACTGTGAACACGGGCGAACTCTGCCCGCACTCACCCGCTCGCCGAGAAAGAAGTGAAGGTTACTTCTGGCCAATGCTGCCGCGAATCACTACTACCGACGCCGGCGGCAAATCGAACATCGTGTCTGGTGCTGCGATTATGGTTGTACGAAACACGGGGCCGTCGGGGTCGGCATGGCCGCCGCTTACGGCGACGATGGTGTGTTCCGCTCCAGCCTCCGCGTGGGCCATGAAGCGCGTTTGCGCGGGATGCCATCGATACTGCGCGCTGCCGAAAGTTGAAATCTCGACTTGCCCGTCGAAGAAGCTTCTATCTTTCTCCCCGCCGTCAAACGCGATTCGTACGCGGTGCGAATTCTGCTGATCGCGATTCACGGCCAGCAGTGCCCAGTTCCCGTCGGGACGCTTCACCGCATAGGCCGTCACCAGTTCGTGATCGGCGCCGTCTTCCAGATCGCTCTTGGCCGCAAAAACCTGATGGTCTCCGCCTTCCGGTTGGACCCAATTCCGGTTGATCAACTGCGCCACGAAGAACTGTGCCAGCGGCTGCTGAATCTGATAATCGGCGTCAACGGTGAACATACCGAAGGTGCCCGGAGAATTGTTGCAGCCGGGCTCCATCTGCAGCGGCAAATAGTGGAAGAAGTAAATGCCTTTGCCGCCTGCGTTTAGAAACGATCCAATATAGTCGGCGAGCCAGAGTCCGGAGAAAAGATCCTGATAAGTCTCGCTGGCTCCGGGCGAGAGATTTCCTTCGGTGATGAACATGGGCGTATCGGCGGGGATGCCGTCTTCGTGCCACACCTGCGTGATATGGCTTACCAACTCGGGTTCGTCGTAGAGCACACCCCACGGGGTTTTGCAGGCGTCGTAGGGATAGTGCTCGAAGGAAAAGAATGCCAGATCGTTCATGCGGCCGTGCTGTTTCAGGTAATCGACGAAGCGGCCCGTCCAGGAAACTTTTCCGTCGGCGTTCGGCCAGATTTCTATGTCTTTATTCACGCCTTGGAACGAGGGGCCGCCGAGCTTTAGTTCGGGATCGACGCGATGAATGGCCGTCGCCCATTGCAGGTAGAGAGCGGCATAGTCTTCCGGCAACATGTCCTGGCCGTCGGCTTCTTCACCCATCTCGACGTAGGAGATGGGATAGCCGCGCTCCTTGAGATAGGCAATCTCAGCTGCGGCGTTGTCGGGAGTGTCGTACAGCATCGCGACCGGAATCATAGCGGGCAGTCCGCGGGTTATGCCGCTGGTGAAGAAAAGATCGAAGCCCATCTGCGCCTGTTTGGTCGAAGCGAGGTCAGACGGTCGATGCCAGGGGTCGACTGACGAGCAATAGGTCGCGGTCTGTTCTTGATCCGGCGTGTGTCGAAGAATGTCGTGAAACGCGCCGTCGCCGGTGATGGTGCCTAGATATAGTTCGCGGATGGCGTAGCCCACGCAATTTCGCAGATCGGCGGAGCCATCGGCGTCGCAGGAGTTCGAGGATTCGGTCATCCAGACGCGCACGAATCGAACGTTCGAGGGGCTGCCGCTCAAGCGAATCGTTTCCGTGCCGCCTTTTCCAGCGCCGACGGTTCCTTGGGAAAAGGTTTGCCAGACTCCGCGGGTCGCGGCCTTGATGGGATCGTCGCCGCTAAAGTACTGCACCACGTAGCGTCGCGCGTAAGGCTCTCCCCATGCGATGCGAATGCCGTTCACGGCCTGCGCCTGCGCCAGATCGAGCAATACCCATTGGGGATGCATCGCGTCGCTCTCGCCGGTGAAGTGCTGCGTGAGGTATGGATTACTCTTCCAGAAAGTTTCCAGATCGCCATCCGTGAGCCGCGAGAAGCCAACGTTGTCGGTGCCGTCGTTGCGAGTGAAGCCGCGGCGGGGCAAGGCGTAGCCGTAGGAGTAGCGAATCATTCCCGTGGGAGTCGCGGAGCCGGTGAAGTAGCCTTTGCCGCTTGCGCCGCTTCTGTCGCCACTGTTGCTCCATGTCCCTTGCGGATTCCAATGCCAGGCCTCGACGGCTAGTTCGGTATTCTGGCGGTAGGTTACGGGTTGCCATCCCGAGGCCAGAGTTTTTTCGAGCGTCGGTTGCAGCAGATCCTTGTCGATGGCTTCCACCGGAATGCGATCGATGCCCGCTCCCAGAGTTTCTTTGGGCACGAAATGATTGGTGGGATGCGAGGCGTCGACTTCGATGGTCTGGGCGGCGCAGGAAAAAACGAGAGAAAAAAAACTTGCCGTGCCTAGCAGGGCAGGGATCATCGCCTTCAAGGGAGGCCATGTATTCAAGGCAGAACACCTTCGCATCAGCATTAAAACGATTGAGTAGGCTGATTATACGAGGCGGCGCTCGGGATCCGAAACGAAATCGAAGGTCGGGTCTCTAGCGGCCGCGCAACTGGCGGATCGCTTCGGGCAGAGACGCATGTCCAAAGGGTGCGGGAGTCACCGTAAGGACCAGTATCACCAAGGCCAGGACTGCGAGCCAAATTCTGCCCCCCGTGACTCGTGGCCACTCCGCGACTTGGGGATGGCGCAGGCTGCTTAACTGCAGAAGAATCGCCCATACGAACCATCCCGCCCAGAAATAGTAGGCCATGGGTAGAAGGATCAAAATCGTTAGCCGCGAGATCAGCTTGTGGGCTTTTGGAGCGATGGAAAAAACGATGTGGCCGCCATCGAGTTGGCCGCCAGGGAGCAGGTTCAACGACGTGGCGAACATTCCGACCCAGGCCGCAATCACCGTGGGATGCAAGAGCACGCGGCTGAAGGGAAGAGCGGCGACTCCACGCAACACGCCCAGCGATACCAGCAAGTGCTGAAGCAACGAGAAGATCAAGGGATAACCAAGTTCATAATCCGCCGGAGCCAGCCCGGCATGCATCGGCTTGGACCATGCCAGCGAAATTGTGAGGACCGCGAGAGCGACTACGAAGCCGGCGATGGGTCCGGCGATGCCTATGTCGAAGAGAGCTGTACGGGAACGAATCCGCGAACGTATGAGAATGACCGCTCCCATGGTGCCGATCAGCGTGGGCATGGGAATGAAAAAAGGCAGAGTCGCGTGCACCCCGTAATGGCGGCAATATAAGTAGTGGCCCATTTCGTGGGCCAGAAAAAACAACATGACCGCGGCCATAAAGGGCACGCCACCGAGCAGGCGGGCGGGCCAGTTCTCGGGGAAGTAGGAGGAGAGGTCGGTGGCATCGTCTAAGGAAAGCGCCGGCCGGCCTTGTTCGAAGTTGTACTGCATGCGCGCCCCCATGACCAGCGTGGTGAAGGCGGTGGCGAGCAGCAGGAACGCGTGCAGCCAATAACGCGGCCGCGGCCGGGGCGGAGCGGGCGCCGGCAGCGTCCGGTAATATTCGAGGGTGGAAGAAGCTAGAGGGATACTGGGATCCGACATGCGGGTTCCGACATCCTATTTTAGCCTTCAGGATTTTTCCGAAAGCCTTCTCCTAGATGCTACTACGTTCGGCGGGAGTCAAACGGGGCGTTAGCTGGGTCGAATCCATGACACAGGTCCTTCGCGCAAAAAACGCGCTCTCGATGACAACGAGAATTTATGACACGAATTCGCGGGACAGCACACTGGAAGTTTGTCCCTGTCAATCGATGGACTGTAATTCTTTGCCGGGCTTGAAGCGCACGGCTTTGCCGGGCGGGATGGATACTTCGGCGCCGGTGCGCGGATTGCGGCCGATTCCGGTCTTGCGCGGGCGCACATTGAAGACGCCGAATCCGCGCAGTTCGATGCGATGGCCGTGGGCAAGCGCCTTCTTCATGCTCTCAAAAACGGTTTCCACCGCCAACTCAGCTTTGGTCTTGGTGATGCCGGTTCTGGCTACGACTTCGTTGATGATATCGAGCTTAATCACGCGCGGCTCCCGGATGCAGACTCGGAAAATCTCTCAAGTGATTGATGCTATGGGAGATAAGAGAGATTGTCAAACGGGAGGACCAGCGGCATTAACGCAATTCCGGAAAATTGAGTAATTTAGAAATGATGTATTGGAAGGACGATTTTGCTAGGGGTGTTCTCAGATTTTCCGATGACTAAATTTCTCCATTACTCGAGGCTGCCCTAGTTCTCCTCTTCCTTGAACATGTACTTGATGGCGGGCTTGTAGATCATCAGATTGGGGTTGCCATCTTCGCGAATGACCTTGATGCAGCTTTTGTCGTACCACTCGATGATGCCGTGAATCTCTTCGCCGTCGCGCAGCACGATCACCATAGGGGTTCTCGACTGCATCTGCTTTTGGTAATAGAAATTCTCAGCGTTGGTTTGCTCCGGAGGCGCGGCTTTGCGTCCACCTTCGCCCGTGGAACGATCGTTGCGTTCGCCGCGCTCGCGCCGTTCGCCGCGCTCCGAGCGGTCATGGCGGGGGCGGTCGCGATGTTCCACGCCCGGAAACTGATTGGCATTCAGATGGTTGGGATTGTGGTTGCCGTGATTGCCTTGGTTGTGATCGAGGCGCGGCAGCGCCGGACGGATCAACTTGCGATTGGCAAAATTATCCTGATCGTCTGCAGATCTGGCTGGGATCGAGTCCATTGTTTCTTTCATAGCGGCGCTACCCCCGGACACGCATTCGCGCGAAACCGCACCTTGAAGAGGCCCTTGAGAATGTGTTTACGAAGGCTTGAAATTTCACCTACCGTACCACAGGAATGGAGCAATGACAATGCCGCTTTGGGGAGGGTATCCAGGCACTCACCCGGCAGTGTGCTGAATCTTGCATCCCAAGCTTTTCCTGCCGGGGCGGGATGGTTCGAGCGCAGTCAGGCCGAGCCGTGTTCGCGAATCGTGCTTGAGAGGTCTATGCCTTTCTTTTCCCGTCCACTTCCGCTGACCAGGGCGACCAGGGTTGCAACAATCAAGACGGTCCAGGCCAGCACCGGGGCGAAAATGCCTCCATAGCGTTGCTCGGCAAGTTTGGCCTGCACCACCACATTGCGCGAAGAGAGCAGGTTGCCAATCTGATAGGCGAAGCCGGGAAACGTTCCCCGAACCGAGGAGGGCGAGAGTTCGTTCAAGTGCGCCGGGACCACGCCCCACGCGCCCTGCACCATGAATTGCATCACGAAACCTCCCAGGGCCAGCATGGGCACGGTATGGGAATACGCCCACAGCGGAATCACCGGGATCGCCAGCAAAGCTGCGATCACTATCGCCCTCCGCCGCCCGATTTTTTCCGACCAGGTCCCGAACACAATTCCACCCAGCAGAGCGCCGACGTTCGCGATGATCGCAATCAGACCGACGGTTTGGGGCGTGAAATGATGGTCCTTCTGCAGGAATGTGGGATAAAGATCCTGGGTGCCGTGGCTGAAGGAATTGAAACTGAACATGAGCACGACCAGAAAAACGAACGTGCCTACATAAGTGAGGATGTCCTTGCCCAGGCGGCTTTCGGTGTCTCTGGCCGTCTTGCCTTGCAGCCACGCGGGGGATTCGTCGACTTTGGTGCGGATGTAGATCACGAGAAAAGCCGGCAGCGCGCCGACAATGAACATCCCGCGCCAGCCGAAGGCGGGGAACAGAGTGCGGTACACGAGGGCGGCCATGAGATAGCCCACCGCATAACCTTCCTGCAAAAGCCCGGAGAAAAATCCACGGCCCTCTGCGGGCAGTGTTTCAAACGCGAGCGCCGCACCCACTCCCCATTCGCCGCCCATGGCGATCCCGAACAATGCGCGCATCATCAGCAGCGCTTTGAGCGAGGGCGCGAAGGCCGAAGCCAGCTCGAAAACCGAGTAGGCGACGATATCGACCATGAGTGTAAGTCGCCGGCCGTAGCGGTCGGCCATGACTCCAAACAAAAACGCGCCTACCGGACGCATCGCCAGGGTAAGGAAAATCGCCTCCGCAACAGCGGAAACTTTTGCCTGGAACTGAGTGGCGATCGCGCTCACACAAAAAGTCAGAATGAAAAAGTCGAATGCGTCCAGCGACCAGCCCAGAAAGCAGGCGATGAAAGTATTGCGCTGCACCGGTGTCAGCCGCCGAAAGTGGCCGATAAATTCCATGGAAATTCACTCCTCCAAATTCCCAGTGTTTGCACGTCACATCAGACGCGCCCACAGATCACAAAGTAGAGTGACGGAAATCGCAAATTTGCTCCGGCGAGCGTGATATATCTACCTCCGCAACAGGTCCTGCGCGCTGCTGGAGTTCTCCATGTCCGAGACTCAATCGTTCCTGTCCAAAGATGCAAAGATGGCTATGATATCGCAGTTTTTGGGCTTCATGCTCGACGCCTACGATATGGCGCTGGTTCTCATCATGGCGCCAATTCTAATCAAAGTGTTCATCTCCCCGAAAGGTAGCGCCGCGTGGCAGTACATCGTGATCGTTTTCACGTATTCGATCACCATGGCCGCGAGGCCGATTGGTTCGGCGATCTTTGGCCGCTTCGCCGACAGAATTGGACGGCAGTTTCTCCTGGTCTTTACCATCGGCGGCGTGGGGCTCATGTCGCTGCTCGGGGGCTTTCTGCCCACCTACGCGCAGGTCGGGGTTTGGTCCTATGTGATCTTCTGCACGCTTCGTTTATTCATGGGGGTCTTCTTCGGCGGCGAATATGCCGTGGGCCACACTTTCGCGATTGAGTACGCTCCGCAGAAAAAGCGCGGGCTGATCGGCGGCTTCATCCAATCCGGATTCCCGCTCGGCTATGTTTTCGGTTCTCTCGTTTTCGCCCTGGTCTCCTTCCTCACTACCAAAGAAACCATGCTTGCGTACGGCTGGCGCATTGTTTTTATGACTGGCGTAATCCCGGTTTTCCTGGCGCTTTACATTCGCAAGAATCTGCACGAGTCGCCGGAATTCGAAAAGGCCAAAGCCCGCGGCAAGATCGAAAAATCTCCTTTCTTGAGCCTGTTCAAGCCCCCGCAACTTTTCGATTTTCTGCAGGTCTTTTTCTTTATGACTGGCCTCTTTCTTACCGATTACTCGGTGTATGGTTTTCTGCCCAACATTCTTACCCTGAAAGGCCGAGGCTTCGACACTACCACTTATAGTTTGATCTACGGCTTCGCCCTGTTCATGGCATTCCTCGGTTACAACTTTTACGGCTGGCTCTCGGATAAAACTGGAAGGAAGATTCTGACGCAGTGGTATTGCGCGTTCTTGGTCGTCTTTGGAATTCCTGTGTTCTACGTGCTCTATCATGCGGCCGTCGCGCGCAATCTTTGGATGGCGATTGTTGGCACCGTGATGGCAGCCATGCTCAAGCTCGCCTGGGGAGTGGTCCCAGCTTATCTCTGTGAACGCTTTCCCACTCGGCGCCGGGCTGCGGGAGTGGGCTTTGGATATTCTTCCGGCGCCTTGCTGGGCGCCTGGTTCAGCGCCTACGTGTGGTGGGCTCACAAAATCCCGTTTATCGCCGCCGTTGAGAAGCAGGATATGTGGTTGTCGCCGGCGGTGATTCTGACGATCGGCGCGGCCATGACTTTCATTAGCCTGCGCTTCTCTCCCGAGACCAAGCATCTTCAATTGGACGAAGTGGGAGAAAAGGAGCGTGCCTTCGAGGTTGCGAAAGCAGCGGCCGCTCACGCCGCGCTCGCGAGTTAGCCTCACATGTGGCGCCGGTATCCTTGCCCACAGTCATGACAGCATTGCCTGGAGCTTGTCGAAGGGTGTGCTTGCTCTTGGCTGGGCGAGCGTGACGCCCGCCCAGCGGCCGCCGAGATGGCGGCGCTACAATCGCGCGCCGAAAATTCCGGCGGATGCTAGCATAGGCTTTCGATCCGCGAGGCATCCGACCGCGCTCGTCCCATGACTGACAGCGAACTTCTCCAACGCCAGGCGCCGGACTCGCTCATGCTCACCGGCTTCTGGTATCGCGCGCTGCCCTTGGATCGCGTGGACCGCAATCGGCTGCACCAGGCTATGCTGCTCGAGATTCCGCTGGTCGTGGGCCGCGACCGCGACGGCCGTGCCTTCGCCCTGCGCGACGCTTGCCCGCACCGCGGCATGCCCCTGCACTGTGGCCGCTTCGATGGAGAAAATGTCGAGTGCTCGTATCACGGCTGGCAGTTTGACGCTCACAATGGCCAATGCCAGCTGATTCCATCACTCACCGCGGACCAAAAACTGAAAGTCGAGCGCATCTATGCCGGCAGCTATCCCTGCGAAGAACGGGATGGATTTATCTGGGTATACATTCCAGATACTGGGCCGCCGGGCGCGGGTTTCACCGCGCCCGAGGAAGCGCCGGAGCCGGCTCCTCAAATCGACAAGTTCGAAGAAACTTCCAGCGGGAAATACAAACTCGCTTACCTCACCGCCGAGATGCCGGTCAGCATCGATCACGGCATCATTGGACTCATGGATCCCGCCCACGGACCCTTCGTTCACCAGGCGTGGTGGTGGCGCAGCCGCCATAGCATTCACGAGAAGGAGAAACACTTCGAGCCGATTCCAAACGGTTTTCGCATGAGCGCGCATACGCCCAGCTCAAACTCCGCGCCCTACAAGCTTCTTCGGCTTTATGCGGATGCCGATTCCATCACGACCACGATTGATTTCGTCCTGCCGAACCTGCGCCGGGAAATTGTTCGAGCGGGGAGGTACTGGTTTTCGTCGCTGACCACAGTGACCCCCATCACGCGCAATCAATGCCGCATTGACGTGGTCGCGGCTTGGAACATTTTTCGTTGGATGCCGTTTGGCGCGGAGTTGCTGAAGTTTGTCTTTGCAAAGTTTGTCGAACAAGACCGCCGCACCATGGAACTGCAGGCCGAAGGCTTGCGGCACAATCCACACCTCATGCTGATCGATGACGCCGACCGCCCCGCCAAATGGTACTTTCAATTGAAGGCCGCGCACCTTGAAGCGAAGCGCACCGGCTGTGGGATGCAGCATCCCATGAACGGTCCGGTTACGCTGAAGTGGAGAAGTTAAGTGGCGCGGGCACGCTCGCCCGCCAAGATCAGCAGATCAGATCCCCACATCAGCCTCAGGCCTTTATACAAGACGAACTTGTCATCCGAAGTTACGACGGGGATATCTTCATATCTTCCGCAAACGGCTGGGCTATGATCTGCCGGTCAAAGGGATCGAGGTGGTGCGGCGGCAACTCGAACAAGCGAAAAGCGTGATCGGCGGTGAAAGGCGGAATGCGAATGTCCATATCCTGAATTGCCTGGCGGGCATCCTCGGCAGAGATATTCAGCTTGCCAGGGGTCTCCTGGATGGCGATCTCGGTAAGCGAGACGGAAACTCATCTCGCGAATATTCTCCGGATTCTTCAAGACCGCGAGCGCTCGTGCGCTGAGGCGTCGAGGGAACTCGAGGACAAAAACAAAAACCGCCGTATCCAGCAGCACCGGCGTACTCACTCGCCCCCGACAGCCTTAATCCATCCGGCAGCCTGTTTTTGGCGTCGGCCACGCTGCCTTGCATATCGATGGAACGATAGCGATCTAAGGTAGCGAATCTGAAACAAGGATTACATGTGCGCCCGACTGCCACTTTCGCATCTCCTGGCACAGGATTTCGGGTTTTGGGCTCTCGTTTCTTTTTATCTAGACGTTTCGCTAGCTGGGGCGCCGCCGCTTGGGGAGGTCGCCTAAAGTGGCATCCGGCAGCCGCAGTTCTTGGTCACTCACCAGCCAGTCCATCGCTTCCTCGCGCGTTCCAAAAGCGGGCAGGTCGCGCTGGGAGAAATTCTTGATGTGCTCGAAAAAAATGTGCGGCAATCCTTCAATGCCCACCCAAGCCGAACGCTTCAGGTGAGGACGATCGAAAACCGCGCTCTCTTTCAGGCGCTCGATGGCAATGCGGTCAAACTCCGCCCCGGTAAAATCGGCGAGTAGCAGCACGGAGCCGCGCGGCTCCACAGTGACATAGGTGGGAACCAACTGCGAGATCTTTTCGACTTCGCGGGGGGAGCAATGCGACATATCGACCAGCAAGATTTGCCGGCCTTGGTGTTCGACATAGCGGATGCGGTCTTCCATGGCGTGCACCGGCGAACGCTTAATTCGCCAAAAGCGATTCCACGACTGTATACACTTGCGCGAGTGCGGAGTCCAGGGCGCCCGGATCTTTTCCGCCGGCTTCGGCGAGGTCAGGGCGGCCTCCGCCCTTGCCGCCCACTCGTTGCGCCACCGGAGCAATTACTTTGCCGGCCTGAATTCGGCTCGTGAGATCTTTGGTCACGGCCACGATCAGCGAGACGCTTCCATTCGAGGTCGAACCCAGCACCACGACACCCGAGCCGATCTTGTCGCGTAGTTGGTCGACCAGCGCGCGCATCTGCGTCCGCTCGAGATTGTCGACGCGATGGGCGAGAACCTTCACCCCTTTGACTTCTTTGATCTGGTCGCCGATGTTGGCCGTGCTCGATGACGCCGATTTCATCCGAGCCTGGTCAAGTTCGCGCGTAAGGCGCTTGATCTCGGTATCTTTCTTTTCGAGTTCGGACTTCAGGGCTTCAGCCGGAGATACTGTTTCCGCGTGGGCGTAAAGATCGCCCGCCGAGGAAGCCGCATCCTTGCGTGGTCTTTGCGCGAGGGTGGGTGAAGCGAACGCCGATACCACTTTCTCGAGTTCGTGATCCTTGCGGAAGTGCCGCAAAGAACCTTCCCCCGTAACCGCCTCCACCCGCCGCACGCCGGACGAAACGCTGCCTTCCTTCAGAATCTTGATCAGACCGATCTCGCCGGTCGCGCCGGTGTGTGTGCCGCCGCAAAGCTCGGTGGAGAAATCGCCGATCCGCACCACGCGCACCTTGTCGCCATACTTTTCCCCGAAGAGCGCCATGGCGTGATACTGGTTGATTGCTTCGTCGATAGGGACGTCGGTGATGGTTTCGACGATCTGATTGCGCAGCACTTCCTTGTTGATAAAGTCTTCGATATCTTGCAATTCTTCATCTTCGACCGCGGCGAAGTGCGAGAAATCAAAGCGCAGATGATTCGGCGCGACCAGGGACCCCGCTTGCTTTACATGCTTGCCTAGAACTTCCCGCAGCCCGGCATGAAGCAGATGCGTCGCCGTATGATTCCGCATGGTCGAATTGCGAACGTCGGCATTCACCACGGCATCGACTTTGTCGCCCACGCGAATCGCTCGCTTCGCGATGACTTGATGCGACCGTACGCCCTGGATGGGCGAATAGCAGCCGGTGACTTCGGCGACCACATAAGGCTGCGATGGGAGCCCGAAATACTCCATACGGATTTTCTGAGAACCTCCGCTCGGAAGATAACTTCCCGTGAGCGTCAACCAGCCCTTGTCGCCGACCTGCCCGCCCGAAGTCGCATAGAACGGTGTGTGGTCGAGGATTATCTCGCCCTCAGCCCCGGGCGCAAGCTCCTCCACTCCCTGGCTGTTATTGACGATGATCGCGAGTACTTCGCAGCCCTCGGAGCGAGTCTGGCGGTAGCCCTCAAAGAGGGATTTAGGGAGTTGCTGGTAGACGGGGTTCGCGGTTTGCTTGGACCCGCCTTTCCAAGACGCGCGCGCACGGGCCTGTTCGGCCTCTAGCGCCCATTCAAATCCCTCCGAGTCAAAAAAAACACGAGCGTCCCGGGCCGCGTCCTCTATGAAATCACGAGGGAGTCCGTGAGTAGAGAACAAATAGAAGGCTTGTTCCCCCAAGAAAAATGATTTTGGCCTCCTATTGTCCGATTGGAAATCGCGATCAGGATCCGAGCGAGCATTTAGGAGTCCCATGGTGGTGGGAATTAGGTCCACCCAGTCCGTGCTCAAAGCGTTCCGAAACTCGACCTGGTCCTGCCACGAAAATGTCGGCCGCGCGCCGTGGGCGCCGCCCCATGTTTCCCAGACCTCCCTCGAGCTTTTTCTGAGTTCCGAGACCGCATTGCGCTGAGCGTCGAAGACCTGCTCGAAAGTACCCTCTCGGCGGAGTTTTTCGGAATCCGTTACGATACGCCGAATCTCGTCGTCCAGGAGGTCCTGGGTAGATCGCAGCAGTTCCAGAAACCTCCTCTCTTCCTTTTCGATCACGCTGGCTACACGATCGGCGCTTTCAATAAGCTCCGGGTACGCGTCCTTCATGATTTCAACAACGGTCCGAACCATGGCATGCAGGCAAGGCTTCTTCTGCCCCAAAAGTGTCGCGTGGCGGACGGCACGTCGTATGATCTTCCGAAGGGTATAGCCGCGCCCGAGATTGTCAGGCCGCAGGCCGTCCGAAATCAAAAATGTTGCCGCCCGCGAGTGGTCCGCAATCACTCGCAAGGAAGCCGCCGATTGTGCGCTGGCTTCCTTTTCCAATTCTTTCGTGAGCGACGCTCCGGTCAACTCCGCAGCGCGTTTGATCAGCGGGGTGAACAAGTCCGTGTCGTAATTCGAAATCACGCCCTGAAGCACTGCCGTCGCGCGCTCCAGTCCCATGCCGGTGTCGATCGACGGCTTCGGTAGCGGACTCAGTTTTCCGCTGGTGTCGCGGTCGAACTGCATGAACACTAGATTCCAAATCTCGACGTAGCGCCCGCAGTCGCAGGGGAACCTGCAATCCGTGTGTCCTTGATCGGAGGCGGCCGGGCCCATGTCGTAGTGAATCTCGCTGCAGGGTCCGCAGGGGCCGGAATCGCCCATCTGCCAGAAATTATCTTTCAGGCCGCCGTCGAAAATCCGTTCTTTCGCCACTCCTTGCGCAATCCACAGGTCGTAGGCTTCAATGTCGCGCGATACCGGCATGGGCTCGCCCGAGCCTTCGAAGATCGTCACGTACAACTTATCTTTATCAATCCCGAACCACTCTGGAGAAGTGATCAGCTCCCAGGCATACGCGATGGCGTCTTTCTTGAAGTAGTCGCCGAAGGAAAAATTCCCCAGCATCTCGAAGAATGTGTGATGGCGATTGGTGAAGCCGACATTCTCCAGATCGTTGTGCTTGCCGCCGGCGCGCACGCACTTCTGCGAAGTGGTGGCGCGGGAGTAGTCGCGTTTTTCGAGGCCCAGAAAAACGTCTTTGAACTGATTCATGCCCGCGTTGGTGAACAGCAGCGTGGGGTCGTTCGCCGGCACCAGGGACGAAGAATGAACCTCCTTGTGCCCTTTTTGCACAAAAAAGTCCAAGAATTTCCGGCGGATTTCAGAACCAGTCAGCATATGAGGACACGCTCAATCTTAGCATCCGAAAATTAAACACAGAGGGCACAGAGGAACGCGCAGGGTAAACCCCCTGCGGACCTTTGTGCCCGCTGTTTCGTCTGGTACGCTCCCGAAAAGCTACTTCACCGCGTCTTCGGTTTTCTCCCCGGCCTTTTTCACTTCGTGGCCGGTGGCCAGGGTGCCCTTCTTGATGGCGCTGCCGGTTTTCTTGGCGGCCTTGTCGGTGTCTTTTGCCGTGTCTTTGGCTACGACTTTGGTTTCGTGTCCGGTTTTGTCGGCAACTTTTTCTGTGCCTTTCGCGGTGTCTTTGGCGGCGACTTTGGTTTCATGGCCGGTTTTGTCGGCGGCTTTTTCGGTGTCTTTTCCGGTGGTGGTGGCCGCCTTCTTGGTGGCTTGTCCGGTGGTCTTGGCGGCTTTTTCGGTAGCGGAGCCGGTTTTATCCGCGGCCTTTTTCACGTCTGTGGCTGCGTCCTGAGCCAGCGCCATCGGTACCGCGCAGAAAAGCAGCGCGGCGAGCATGGTTTTTCGCAACTTCATAATGTTCTCCTGAGAAACGGTATTCGGGGTCGGCTATGCAGTATGCACCATCGGAGGGGCCTTTGCCAAGTGAATGCGTAGCCGAATTTGTCTTGCCGGCTCATAGAAAAAACGGACTGCCGCGGGCGGCTGTCCCCACATGAAGCTAGCTGCGGTCAGGCGATCTCGCCTTCTAAAGCGCTGAGGATTTCTTCATCCACATCCCACTTCTTCAGGATGCTGAAAATCGTCTTCGTTCCAAACCCCGCGCGCACCAGTTGGCGGAAGATGCGTGCCGTCTGCTTCTTGTCGCGATCTTTCGGCTTTACCAGCCGCTTCCGGCGCAGATATTCGCGAGCCTGTTTTTCTTCGCTTACTTCTTCGTAGGCGGCGGTCACGGCCTTGTCGATCACCTCTCCGTGCACGCCTTTCACCTTCAAATCTGTGATCACGCGCCTGCGGCCAAATTTCTGATTGTCCCGCCGTAACGAAGAAAAGAAGGCGGCGTATTGCGAATCGTTCAGATAGCCGCGATCTTTCAGCCGGCGCACGATGAGTTCGATCAGGGTGCGTCCGTACTCCGACTCGGCGTCTTCCACGCGCGCACGCAGCAGACGCTTCAATTCCGCAACTGTGCGCATGCGCCGCGACAACGCTCCCACGGCATATTCGTAAAGTTCATCTTCGGAGTAGAATTTTTTCTTCGGTCGAGGGAAAGCCATGCAGTCACGATAGCGCAAAAGCAGGCTTCGGGCTTCGGCCACCGGCTTCGGCAAATGATCAAGATTCCAAGAAGGAGAAGTCCGGCAGCGATCCGTCCGAAGCACGATGGCGGAGGCCGGAAGCCCGAAGCCCGGAATCCGAGAGCCGAAGCCCGCTCTTCTACCTTCCGCCAAAGCCAGCAGACTGCATTGACTGCCGCGAGATATCGGCGGTGGAGGCGATGCCTTGCATGCGCAGCTTGAAGTCGTCGGCGTTGGAGGCGTTTTCGAGCGCGGTTTCGTAGTTGACGAGACCGGCCTGAAACAAATCCCAGAGCGATTGATCGAAGGTTTGCATGCCGTATTGCGAAGTCCCGGCGGCGATGGCGTCCCGAATGGAGCGGGTTTTCTCCGGCATGAGCACGCATTCGCGGATGAAGGCCGTGTTGATCATCACTTCCACTGCAGGCACGCGGCCTTCGGCATCGCAGCGCCGGACCAATCTTTGGCTCACGATGGCGCGCAGGACTGCGGCCAACTGCAGGCGAATCTGTTTTTGCTCCGGCGGCGGAAAGATGGAGATGATGCGGTTCACGGTTTCCACGGCATCCAGAGTATGCAGCGTGGAGAAGACCATGTGGCCGGTTTCGGCGGCGTGCAGGGCCGTCGAGATGGTTTCGAGGTCGCGCATTTCGCCGACCAGAATGACGTCGGGATCCTGACGGAGAGAAGCGCGCAGGGCTGCGCTGAACGAAGGCGTGTCCACCCCAATCTCGCGTTGGTTCACGTAACCTTTTTTATCGCGATGCAAGAATTCGATGGGGTCTTCGATGGTGATGATGTGCTCGGCGCGGCTGGCGTTCACGCGATCGACCATGGCAGCCAGCGTGGTCGACTTACCGGAGCCGGTCACGCCGGTTACGAGCACGAGACCGCGCGGCATTTCGCAAATTTGTTCCACGACCTTGGGCAGAAACAACTCGTCGAGGGCGCGGATTTTTGTGGGGATGACGCGCAGCACTAATCCCACGTTGCCGCGCTGCTGGAAAATGTTCACACGGAAGCGGCCGAGCCCGGCTACGCCGTAGGCCATGTCGATTTCCGTGGTCTCTTTGAACTTTTGTTTCTGGCGAGCCGACATCATGCTGAACGCCATGGTCAGCATGTCTTCGGCGCTCACGCGGGGCTGGTCGGTCAAGGGCACCAGTTCGCCGTCGATGCGCAGGTGAGGATAGTTTCCCACCTTCAAATGCAAGTCTGACGCTTTACGTTCTGTAGCGATGCGCAGCAGGTCGTCGATATTCATACGAAGATGGTCCTGGGTCCGCTTGTATGAGCGGTTGGCCCACAAGCTCTCCGTATGATGAACCCAATCGTCACCTTGCCCAAGATGACCTAGGTAATGAACCCAAACCGGCAAGTGGACAGGACCTTAAGGCTGGGAGCGCGCCGGGTATGCCCCCCTAGCGGAAGGCTTACGATTGTGGGGTCGAGTCTAATCGAGGTTGGCGGTGGGCGGCCGTGATGTGCTCGACGTAGCACTCCTCGTGGACGGCCTTGCCGCTTTCGTTGGCATTGAGGTCCACGCTCAAATCTACGGTCTTATTACAAATTGTGCAGAATATTTCTGGGAAAGGGTGACCACCCATAAATGCCTCCTTTGGACGGCCACAAGCAGGGTAGCGTGAAAGCCAATTGCAAACTGAGCAATACGGACCAGTGTGAAAACCAGCTCGCCGTTCGCCATTTACCTGGACGAGGTCTGGGGCGCACAGCGGCCGCGTGTTTCTATGCGCCGAAAATTTCCGCCGGTGATTCCCCGCTCTGTCCCGGGTCCTGGCAATTGCGATGATCTCTGGCTGGAACCTGCACCCGGATGACTTCGTTGCGCACCGCATAGACCACTAATTGGGCGACGGAATGGAGGTTCAGCTTGGACATGAGATTGGATCGATGTGTGTCCGCTGTCCTCACGGAGATGTTCAAAATTACAGCGACCTCCTTACACTTCTTTCCCTCCGCCACCAGTTGCAATACCTCGCGTTCCCGAGGCGACAAATGAGGAGATTGGGCTTTGGTGGGAGCCGGCGTTGCCCTCCACCGTCCACCCACCAGCGTTGGCGATGTGCGTAGGCCCAGCGTTTCGTGTGGTTCACGCACAGCTTCGACGGCTTTCGTCAGGTCCAGAATTCCGTCGGATCGGAGAATCCATCCGCACACTCCTGCCCGCAAACAGATTCGGACCATTTTCTCCGAGTCGGCGTCGGTAAGGATCAGTATTCTTTGTTCCGGGTTCTCCTTCAGGATCTGCCGCACCCCGTCCAAACCATTTAGTTTTGGGATGCAAATGTCCAGGATCATAAGATCCGGCTTTAATTGCGCACACTGCGTGATCGCATCCTGTCCGTCCGCGGCCTCGGCGCAAACCTCCCAACCTTCGTGAGAGGCGAGGACCGAGCGCAAACCTAAAAGGAAGATGGGATGGTCGTCAGCCAGCAGAATGCGAAATGGGTTCATAATTGTTTGCCCGTGATTCCTGGCGGAACGTATCAGGGGACGGCAGTCGGGGTCTGAGCAGAAATGCTCACCCGACGTTTTTCCGGCGAGCCATTTTCGCCTCTATCCCCCGCCACCGCTCCTCGTCGGGGTTCCCTCCGGCCTAAGGATTCTCGAGCGAGGACCGCTGCGCCGGCCAAGTGTTGTGTGCAATATTGACCAGACTCTTTGATCCTCACAATGCAAACATGCAAGAACCGCAATGAAAGGCGCCGTTGCCTTCTCCTACCGCCCTAAAGGGGGACTGAATGTGGATTGCCAAGCATTTGAGGCTGGCGAACGCCTACTCAGAGCTTGAAACGATGGCTACGGAACGCACCGCAGAGCTACAGAAGCTTTCTCAGCGCCTGCTCAAGGTGCAGGATGAGGAGCGGCGGAAAATCGCGCGCGACTTGCATGACAGCACCGGACAAACGCTGGCTGCGCTGAAGATTAACGTTTCGTTTCTCCAGGCGACCTGTCAGGCGGACCCGAAGGCACGTGCCCTGGTAGCCGAGGTTGAGTCCCTGGCGGATCAGGCGATTCAGGAAATTCGAACCATGACCTATCTGCTGCATCCACCGCTTTTGGATGAGGTGGGTTTTGCTTCCGCGGCAGAGTGGTACGTTGAAGGCTTTGCCAAGCGGAGCGGGATCAAAGTAAGCGCGGACTTTTCCAAGGGCCCGCGGATGCCGAAGAAAATGGAGCTGGCTCTTTTCCGGGTTCTGCAGGAAAGCCTTACGAACGCGCACCGCCACTCGGGCGCGAAATCCATTCAAGTGAGTTTTCAGCGGGAGACGCAAGGTGTCATCCTGGAGATACGAGACTTCGGACGAGGTATTTCCCCCGAGTGCCTGACGCACTTGCGCCAAGCGAATGCGAAGGTGGGGGTCGGCCTGTCCGGAATGCGCGAGCGCATGTACGAGCTGACCGGAACGCTTGAAGTAGAGTCGAATGGTCAGGGAACGACGGTCCGAGCCATCGTGCCGGTTTTCCCTCTGCCGCAATCGCTTCAGCGCGAGGATGAAGAGCGCGCAGGGACTGTGTCTTCCGCACCGCACCCGGAAAAGATCGCGGCAACATCTCCAGTCGCGTCCAAAACGTCGACCTCGCAAAACATAAACCCGCAGGATGCAGACTTGCTGGCGCGGATCGGGTCGGGCGAACAGCAGGCCATGGCCTCGCTCTATGACCGGCATTCCGATGTGGTCTATACCGTCGCGCTCAAGGTGTGTCGCGATTCAGCCTCGGCAGAAGAGATCCTGCAAAATGTCTTCATGCAGATTTGGCTGGCGCCGCAGCAGTTTGCCTCGGTGCCCGGAAGCCTCGAGGCAAGGCTTGGACTTTTAGCGCGGAATCTTGCCACCGAGTCGGTGCGAAAGCGCACAGCCGGCCAACCCGGTGAGCAGGCTTCCCCAACGCGTTCTTTCGATCCCATCCCGCACGCGGAAGTAGCCCGATTGATGCAGAAGCCGCATGCTCTGGTCTTGCTGCTGCCCGATGCGGATCGCCAGGTGTTGGAGATGGCTTTCTTCGACAGAAAAACGGCGGTCGAGATTGCCGAAGAAACGGGTTTACCGGTGGATACGATCGGCGGCAGAGTACGTCGCGCTCTCTCTGTCCTGCGGAACGGGGCTGGCGCCGCCAGCGTTTCGGAGGATACGGGGCTCGAGGTGCTCGACCTCGACACTCACACCGAGTTCGCGGCCCGCAGGCTTCACCCCCGCGACCTCTCTTTGCAAATGGAGGGGCTGCGCCGGCTTACGCACTCGTTCGTGCAGAGTCCCGAGACCATCCTGCAAGAGTTGGCCAATGCCGCGGTCGATCTGTGCGGCGCCGATAGCGCCGGGATCAGCTTCGAAACCGAAGAGAAGAGTGACGCGAACTATTACCAGTGGGTTGCGGCGGCCGGACAATACAACGCATTCCTGAACGCGGCGCTGCCACGCTATCCCAGCGCCTGCGGCATCTGCCTGGAGCGCGGCAAGCCCCAACTGTTTCGCGTGGGGCAGCGTTTCTTCGACATCCTGGGGATCGAAGCCCCGCTGGTGACCGATGGCATTCTCCTTCCGTGGCAAGTGCAGGAGACACGAGGGACCATCTTCATCATGGCTCACGGCCGTACCGAGGCATTCGACAAAGACGACGGACGGATGATGCGAGTGCTGGCGGACTTCGCAGCCATGGCCGTTCGGCATCAGCGGCAACAGCAGGCGCTGTTGCAGCAGGCCAAAGCCGCCTCCGCCGCTGAGACGGCGAACAGATTGGCGCACACCATCGGCAATCCGTTGCAGACCCTCATGCGTTTGGCGCGCCTAGCGGCGGAGGGCCAGAGCGATCTCGATGCAAAAACGTTGGGACAACAATTCTCCGCCGACTTGCGGCGGTTGTCCGCTCTGGCGACCGAATCGCTCGCGCCGTCCCGCCCCGTCTAGCCATCAAAGGCCACGACCTTGGCTACCACCTCAATGTCTGCTCGACGAGACCCGAGAACGCTCCCTGGGCGAATTTCGCAAACGAGATGTCGAAACCAGTTCGGACAATCCACCGCACCTGGCGAATCCTACGGGTTCTCAATGTCGAGCCCTGCCCAAATACCTTAGAAAAAGTGCGGAATCACCCTAGGTAAATTGGGTTGTTTGTGGCTGCCAAACCTGCGCTGCAATTGGGCATCTGATGGTCTCCGCTCCAAAACTTGCAGTGAGGTTTCTATGGTTCGCAGATCGTGCGGTTCGTCTCTCGCCTCTTCGTCGACCCTTCTACTCAGTCTCACCAGCCTTCTCCTGACGATTCCGGGTGTGGCATCGGCGCAATTGAACGCTGCCGAAGTCACGGCCCTTAAGTTTACGCAACACGATCTTCCCATCGGCACCGCCCCCTACAACAACGGGAATAGCTCGGTCATCGTGACCGGGGATTTCGACCATGACGGCATTCTCGATGTTGTGACGATCAACGAACTACCCACGACCGCAGCGGAAATTTCTTTCTTTAAGGGGCTGGGAGACAGGAGATTCTCGACGACTCCCGTGAACACGCCACTGAATGGAACCACTGCAGATGGACTTGCCTTCGCCGCTGATTTCAACGGCGATGGCAAGCTCGACTTGGCCGTCTCTGCCGGCTTGGCGTCATCGGGCCCGGTCACCATCATGCTGGGGAATGGGGATGGGACCTTCACAGCGGGGCAAAATGTAACCGTCAACACCGACAGCGGAGCGGGGGTGGCATCGGCCATCGCTCTGGCCGATTTCAACGGCGATCGCATCCCCGATCTGGCAGTTTCCGATGGACAGGCCGGATACACCTGGGTTTACCTGGGAAAAGGCGATGGCACCTTCACTTTGGCGGACACCCAGAAATACGGCGGCAATTCGCTGGTCGCCGGCGACTTCAATGCCGATGGGAAACAGGATGTGGCGTTTGCCTCGGGATACGGAAGTGGCGGCAGTACAGTTGGCGTTTTTCTGGGCGATGGCAGCGGAACGCTGGGTGCCCCGGTTCTGGCAACCGTGAACGACGTGACCGGCCTGGCGGTCGGCGATTTCTATAACGACCGCATTCAAAGCCTGGCAGCGCTTTCCAGCGTGGGCTTTCCGGACGAAAACGACGCAACCTATCTGGTGACACTGCAGTACTCGAATGGCCAGTTGCAAGTGGGACCTCAAAATCGGGTTACCGGCCCAGTTGCGGAGGGGCCGACGTTCATTTCCGGCGGCGACCTCAACGGGGATTTTATCGACGATGTGTTCATCACAGGAGGTGGCTATTACGAGAGCGCCTTCACTCAGTACATGTTGGGCAATGGCAACGGCACGTTTCAAGCGCCAGAAAATGCTCCCTCTGATCCGCAAGGGAACGCCTTCCAGTTCTCCGTGGTTCGGGACCTGAATCTGGACTCGCGTCACGACGTGTCGGTGGCATGGGGAAGCGTGGTGGATGACAACGGCGGGGGCGAGGTGCTGATCAACGACAACGCGACCCCGAACTGCGCTCCTCCGCCAGCCAACGCTCTGGGCGTGAATATTTGCGCGCCGAAGCGCGGCGCTTTGGTTGACAAAACTTACACTTTCAAAGGGGCGGGAAACGCCTTCAACGGAATCGCTAAGCGCATGGAACTCTGGATCGACGGGGTGAAGATTGGCCAGAATCTGGAGGATCAACTGAACGTCACCACGACCCTGCAACCTGGAAACCATACGGCCTCGTTTGTAGTCGTGGATAGCTTCGACAGCTACGTCTCGAAGTCGGTGACGTTTACGGCAAGGTAGTCGGCCGCTCTTGGCGACGCAGGGAGCCTCTGAGAGGAAGGTCTTCCAGCTTGGAGACTGATAGGCTGGCAAGCCGGGACGGTTTCACTGGTTGAGACCGTCCCCTTGGCCCGTTATTCCCTACGCGCTGGCGCTTATCTTTGTCTTTGTCTTTATCTCCGTCTTTGCGGCAACTGCGCGGCCGTTGCCGGCCTCCGGTCCTTCTTCTTGCCACGTCCGCGACAGCTCATCGAGCTGATGCAGAACCTTTTCAATGTCTTTCATGCGATCGGTGATTCCGTAGGTGACTGCGGGAGGGATGGTGGGCTGGTAGTGGCGATAGATGAAGCGAGCCTCCTCGAGGGTGCGCAGGCGCTCGGTTAGCACTCGGGAGGAGATGCCTTCGATCTGCCGCCGGAGAACGCCAAAGCGCAGGGGACCGCTGTTGCTCAGGACCCAGAGTATGTGCATCGTCCAGGGGCGTGTCAGCAGTTCCAGCAGGCTTCCGATCATGCACGGCGACGGGGCCTGAGATGATCGTCTTACGCTCATATTGTTACTAGGTTACTACGAAGTTCCTGCTGTGTAAAGTGCATATAGTTATTTATTGTAACCAATCGGCATCCTCCTCGATCGAATGCTTCTGTAGGCGGACTGGCAGAAAGCCGGAGCCGCGAGACCAAGGAGATTGTTATGAAACTGCTGCGCATCGACTCCAGCGCCCGGCGCAATTCGGTTTCGCGCCAGCTCACCGAAAAGTTCGTGCAAACGTGGAAGAAACAGAACCCCGCGGGAGTCGTGGTGGAACGTGACCTCGCCATCACACCCTTGCCGCTCATCACCGACGAGTGGACCATGGCTGCTTTTTCCGACCTCACGACCCGAACTCCCGCCCAGCACCAGACGCTGGCGCTTTCCGAAGCGATGATCGAAGAGCTAATGGCCGCCGACGTTATTGTGATTGGCGCGCCCATGTACAACCTCACCGTCTCCGCTCCCTTAAAGGGCTGGATCGACCAGGTGGTGCGTGTCGGCCGAACTGTGTTTTACAAGCCCAATGGCCCCGAAGGCGCTCTCAAAGGAAAGCAGGTATTTGTTCTCACTTCGCGCGGCGGAGCCTACCGTCCCGGCACGCACACGGCGCAATACGACCACCAGGAGCCCTACCTGCGCCACATCCTCGGCTTCATCGGGCTTAACGACCTTACCTTTATCCACGCGGAGAATCAGAAGCCCGGAGAGTTGGGCGAAGCCTCGCGAGCGGCGGCCATCGAGCAACTGCACCAGGCGGCGCTGGCCTCGAATCAGCTCGCCATCGCCTCCGAGGCGCTCGCGTAAGGAGTGATTTGAATGCTGGTTCCGTAGACTTAACCTATAAATTCAAGGAGATCAAAATGTCAGCTGCTTCAACTTATCCGCTTCGATCGCAAACCGCCGGTCCCGCGGCCGCCGGACCGATTGTCCTGCTGGGCCGCTTTCTTTTTTCGCTGATTTTCGTGATTTCGGGGCCGCGGCACTTTATGAGTTCGACCATCGCTTACGCGGGCGCGCAGGGCGTGCCCCTGGCCTCGATCGTGGTTCCTGCCTCCGGCCTGCTCGCACTCGTTGGCGGCCTTTCCATTCTGCTTGGCTATCACGCGAAAATCGGCGCCTGGCTTATCGCGCTCTTTCTGGTGGGCGTGACCCCGATGATGCACCGCTTCTGGGGAGTTTCCGATCCCATGATGGCGCAGACGCAGATGATTATGTTTATGAAAAACGCTTCCATGCTGGGCGCGGCGCTGATCATTACGCAACTGGGCTCCGGGCCGTGGAGTTTGGACGCGCGCGGGAAATAAGCGCTCGCATGCACTCAACGCTTTTCAACGTTTACAAACTGTGTTACTGGAGGGAAAAATGCCGGATCCAACGATTCAGATTTTGTCCAAAGGTCCTTATCTGGTTGCGGGGAAGGTCAACCTGCTTGACGCCAGCGGAAATAAAATCCAGACCGAAGAAAAAATCGCGCTCTGCCGTTGCGGCGCTTCCACCAACAAGCCGTTCTGCGACGGAAGTCACAGCAAAGTTGGATTCGAAGCCGCGGCTGCAGCCGTTCCAGGCAGCGCAGAGTAGGCCTTCTGCTTTGCTAGACCAGAGGATCCAAACTTGAACCTGTCAACTCAAGCCCAATCTCTGCCCACGCTGTTCATCCCGCACGGAGGCGGGCCTTGCTTCTTCATGGAGTGGGACCCGCCCGACACCTGGCGCAAGATGACAGCGTGGTTGGCAGAGTTGCCCGCGGCGATTGGCGTTACACCGCGGGCCCTCGTCGTGATCTCTGGCCACTGGGAGGCCGAAAAAATTTCCATCACGGGGTCTAGCCACCCGCCGCTTCTCTACGACTATTCCGGATTTCCTCCTGATACCTACAAATTGCAATATCCTGCTCCCGGTTCGCCGGCGCTCGCTCGGCAGATCGTCGATCTTCTGGCTGCGGCTGGCTTTTCCGCCCAAATCGATCCTGCTCGCGGCTTCGATCACGGAGTATTTATTCCGCTGAAGGTAGCTTTTCCGGAAGCCTGCATTCCCATCGTCCAGCTTTCGCTGCAGGCGGGGCTCGATGCGCAAACCCACATCGAGATCGGCCGAGCGCTGCAATCGCTGCGCAGCCAAGGGGTGTTGATCGTGGGCAGCGGCATGAGCTATCACAACCTGCGCGGCTTCGCGGATCGATTCGGCCCGGCGGCGGAGGAGTTTGACTCCTGGCTGACCGGGGCGGTCTGTTCTCCCGATGCTCAAACGCGCAATACCAGGCTCGCACAATGGCAGATGGCACCATTCGCGCGCACTGCACATCCCCGCGAAGACCACCTGCTGCCGCTGATGGTCGCGGCCGGCGCCGCCGGAAACGATTTAGGATCCCGCATCTTTACCGACCAAGTGATGGGCGCGCGCGTCTCAGCTTATCGCTTCGGGCGGTAACAAAGTCGCCTCTCCGACTCTTCACGAGCTTCGTCGAGTTGGCGTAGTTTACTGACTTGGTCTCGCATCGGTTGCATGAAATGGGAACATCCACGAGGCCAAAACGCACCTCTCTGGGCTGCTCCAAACAGTTGCCGCCGGGGAGGAGTCACCATTGCTCGCGCGGGCACGCCGGTCGCGCCACGGATGGCCATCGCATCCAAGAACAAGACCCCCTGGGATTCGATCGCGGTCGCATTTGGATTGCCGACGACTTCGACGCCCCCTTGCCCGATGACCTCCTCAAAGCGTTCTATGACGGAGAAATTCCCAAGCCAGAGCCCAAGCGGCGCAAGCGCAAAGGAAGTTCCTACGGGATACGATGGTCTGGCTGTGGAGCGTGGGTTCTACCGAAAATATCGCGCCCGCCGGACTTGAAGTTCTTAAGCGCGGAGGCGAGGACATTGATCTCTCCGCGGTAAGTCCCTGGGAAGTTGCGAGCAAGGCAAAGATAGGGAAATTCAATTTGCCACAGGCGCCCGGCCCTTATGTGCGCCGCAGGATGGCGACGCAATCGATCCGACCACTTTCCATCACCCAGGATCACACTCTGAAGGTATACGACCTTGCCCTGCATCATGCCGGTCGCTTCGACCGCCGGTTCATCGCGAAGGGGATTCTGGAGAAGATGACGATCCTTACCGCCGACCGCATTTCCAAAAGCATCCGGTGGAGATTCTGTGGTGCGGAGAATAGCGGATCGTAAAGAAGTTCTCCCCAAAAATAAAAGGCCGCCGCGCAGGCGGCCTCTGGGAGACGTTGTGAACCTGCCTATGCCGCGCTGCTCGCGGGTTCAGGCATCTGAAACGGCTCGTCGTAGCTGCCGCCGTAGATCTTCGGCACCTTCGACCCCATGGGGCGAAGATAAGTGGCCAACTCGCCGCGATGGTGAATCGAGTGATTGTTTAGAAATCCCAGATAGAAGACCACCGGAAAATTGAACACTCCCATGAAGTTCACGGGAGTCAGCAATTGCTCCGCGCTTAACGCCGCCACTCGCGCGGCCGCGCTTTTGAAGTTCGTGTCGTACCATTGCACCAACTCGGCTGCGGTCTTGGGCTTGTGTTCTGGGCTTTGCATTTTGAAGTTCAAGTCCGCGATTCCAGTCATGAATTGAACGTCGGTGTTGGCCAGATGCCAGGCCAGTTCCCAGGCAGTGCGCGCGTTGGGGTCGGGACGGTAGTCCGACTTCGCGTCGGGAACCGCGGCGATTACGTTCTTGGTGACTTCCGCTTCGCGGCCAAGGCCGTCAAGCATAAGAGCGCGGTAGCCCAGGGCGAACTCCGGCGTGGGAGCGTGTTGATCGGTCATAAATTCCACCTCCTGAAGCAATCGGATTATACGCCGACCGGCTGCTTGCTGCGCACCGGCACGGGCGTCAGCCAGCCGTGGCGATCGTTTTTCTCGCCATGCACGATGGCATAAAACTCTTTCTGGATCGCCTTGGTAACCGGCCCCATCGCGCCCTTCCCCACCTTAATTTTGTCGACCGATCGAATCGGAGTCACCTCTGCCGCGGTCCCGGTGAAGAAGGCCTCGTCGGCGATGTAGAGCATCTCGCGCGGGATCATCTGCTCCACAATCGCAATATTCAGATCGCGAGCAATCTGCAGGATGGAATCGCGCGTGATGCCGGGCAGCACAGAGTTGCCCAAGGGCGCCGTGATTAGCTTGTCGCGATGCACCAGAAAAACATTCTCGCCCGAACCTTCGCTCACATATCCGTTCACATCGAGCGCAATGCCCTCGGCGTAACCGTTGACGATTGCCTCCATCTTGATGAGCTGCGAGTTCATGTAATTCGCGCCTGCCTTGGCCATCGCCGGCAGGGTGTTGGGAGCCAGGCGCGTCCATGACGAAACGCAGGCGTCGCAGCCTTCGCCCTCCCCGCCCAGATATTTTCCCCACGGATAATTAATGATGTAAACCTCGGTCGGCGAGTTGAAAGGATTCACCCCCGCCTCGCCATAGCCGCGTAAGACGATGGGCCGCACGTAGCACGGCCACGCGCCGTTGCTGGCGACGGTTTCTACCATGGCTTTCACGAGTTGGTCGCGCGTGTAGTCTACGTCGATGCGGTAAACCTTGGCGGAATCGAGCAGTCGCTGCATGTGCTCGTGGGCGCGGAAAATCGCGGGCCCCGAAGCCGGCGCGTAGCAGCGTATCCCCTCGAACACCGAGGAGCCATAGTGGATCACGTGCGACATCACGTGAATGGTGGCCTCATTCCACGGGATGAGTTTGCCGTTATGCCAGATGTTTTCTGATTTTTCGATCGCCATGCCAACTCCTTCAGCGAGGTTTGTGGAGCGTTGTAACGGGGCTGAATCTTCCCTCTGGCACGTGCAGGGGGCGGAGGCGCGAAACCCAACCAGCGTTACAGAACATTATAGCTGAGGCGCGCGCAAGGGTTGATCGTGGGTACCTGACTGCTCGCGTTTTCCGCGAAAAGTGGGATCTCTAACCTGTGGGACGGGCGGCCTCGGCTGTCCGGCGGCCCAGGTTCATCGGGCCGCTTGCTTCCGCCTCAAACACTTCACCCTACCGTGTCCACCACCTTAGCCTGCCGAATGCGCGCATCTGCCGTAATCAGCCGCATCCCCTTAGCCAGCGCCGTGGCGGCAATCAAGCGGTCCGCCGGATCCTTGGGGAATCGATCTGGCAGGCGCACCGCAAGGCCTGCGATCTCAGCAGTGACAGGTTTCAGAATCACCCGCGCCACCGGCTCGCGCACAAACGATTCCACGCTGCCCGTGACCACGATGCGCCGGTGCTGCGCCAGCCAGGCGATTTCCCAAATCGCGATGCTCGCGACCGCAACTCCCTCGTCCTCTCGCGCCTTGCTCGGACGATTCGGTTTCTCGGCCACATGTCCTCTTTTCCTCTTCTCGAGACCCAAAGACAAAAAGGCCACGGCATAGCCGTCGCCCCCTCACAGTCGGGTTTGTTTTCACTGTTGTGCAGCAAGAAGCGCCAAGCACTTTCGTGGTGGCGAGATGGCAGGGAGCGGGGGCGGGGACAGCAGGTTCGTCACCGGGCCTGGCGCCCGGCTCGGAATGACAAAGAGTTTTTAGGGATTGCGCGGTGTCGCGGGAACGGCTGCCGGCGTTAGGCTGGCTTTTACTGTCGCACCAGGCAACTCATCGCCGCGAAAGAACTTATCCTTTGCGGCATTCATCTCCGGCATGGCTTCGTAGGGCTTGCCGTAGTCGTTGGCGGCGTTCCAGAACAAGAAGCCGATGCCGCCTTTTTCTTTGGCGGTGGCTACCTGCACCTTAATGTATTCAGGAGAATATGTTTTGGTGCGCCAGCGGAAGGCTTGCAGCCACGGGCGGATTACCACTCCACTGCCTCTGGTGATGAGCTCGAAGCGCTGCATGGATTCGCCGATGAAGTGCTCGGGAGCGTCGCCGGGATGTTCGATGTTGTCCATGCCGAAGAAATGCGAGGGATAGATCATGGGCGAGAGCACGTCGCAATATTTCGCCATGCCGACGATGTCTTGTCCGGTGTGGGAGAGGTCGACAGGACGCTGCCAGGCCATCACGCCGAAGACATCGAGCGAGAGCAGGACGCCGGTGGGATGAAGTTCGGCATAGGCTTTTTTGAGGAAGCCGGTGATGACGTCGGAGCGCTGCACGCCGCGATTTGCCGCGCTGCATCCGGTCTTGCGACCCTCCGGAACTGGTTGGGTCTTACCGTCTCTCCCACGGTTTGCGCCGTGGGCCCCATTCTTTTGCCCCTTCGGGGCTGGGGTTGAGATTGTGCTCGCGTCTGGGCATTCCGCTGATTTCTTCTCAGCTGCTAGCAGTAAAGATGAATCCGGATTTACATCCGGACGTTCACCCTGGTAGAAAAAGCTCGCGTCTTTCTGGTCGCCTTCGGCGGGGAAGCGGACGTAGTCGAACTGAATTTCGTCGGCTCCGGATTGCGCCACGAACTTGGCTAGAGCAATGTCGTACTCCTGCACCTTGGGTTGCGATGGATCGGTCCAGACCAGCTTGCCGTTCTCGCGCCACGGCTGGCCGGTCTTCCTCGACTTGACCGCGAGTTCGGGATGCTCGACCACCAGTCGCTCGTCGCGGAAGATGGCGATGCGCGCGATGGCGTGCATATTCTCAGAGTGCAGGAAGTGGACGAACTTGGGCAGGTCGTGGATATACACCGGATGCTTGCCAAGGAGGGGATCGTCGAAGGGAATGTTGACGCTGCCGTCGCTATCTTTGATGTCGAAGACCACGGCATTGCCGCCGACTTGGCGCCAGTGGCGGATGATGCGGAGACCGTGGTCGCTGGCCGCCATGATGCCGGTCAGGTAGATGGCGCGGACTTCAAAATCCTTAGGCACGGGAACAGTTTTTTCGACGATCGGCGCGGGAAGAATTCCGGGGATGGTGATCTGCTCACCGGCCTTCAGAATGTTGCCGGCGCGATCTCCGTTGCCTTTGCGAATCGCTTCCGCGAGCTCGGAGGACGTGAGATAGGATGTCTTCTTTAAATACTGGCGAGCCAGGGCGGTGATGGTTTCGCCACGCTTGGCGGTATAAGTCTCGGTAGCCGGCGAAGCGGAGAATGGCGACGGAGATGGCACGGATGGAATGTCGGCTGGTTGAACCGCGGCCCCAAGTTTGGCGTTGCGCAGTAGAGAATCTTGCGGAGGCGCGCCTGCTGTCGGCTGCGGCTGCGCAGCTTGCGGCTGCGCAGCTAAAGCCGAAGAGAAGCTCGGGTTGAGGCGCAGGGCGGCGGCGGCGAAAAGGAAAGAGGAGATGGCAAGGATGATGAGAATAGAAGAGCGGCGCAAGAGGTCCTCCGAAGGTCTCAGCGCGATGCTAGCGGTCCGCTGCTGAAGCCGCTAGTTACTCCCGGTCATCTCCCCCTTGAGTGGCCGCTGGTGGAGCTGTTTCGGTCTTGAAGTGTCGCGGGGGTAGTGGCTGAGCAAATTTCCTAGAGACGGTTGGAGAACTAAGTCCCTGATTACTTTGAGTGGGTTGGTGGCGAGGCTCATTTGGAGAGCGAGGGCTTGCGCAAACAATTTCTCTTCCGCTCTCTTAACTTTCCATCGCGTCTCTGTTCTAATCTGTGGGCTGATCCGTAAGTCCCGCGGATGCATGGTTTTCGCTCTCACCAAGCGGCGGCAGTGCTTGGCCAGAGGCTTGCTTATTCCTGTGCAGGACCTGGATAGGGAAATGGGGTCGGGCAGGGCGGCGGCTGTTTCAGTGGACAAATTTTGTCACCGCTGGAACGGGGGGAGCCCCTTAGCAAAAGCCTGAACCGTCCGGGGTAAATGCTGGCAAAAGGCCGGGGACCGAGGCCGATCAGGAAAGGATCAAAGGTTCGGCGCAAGCCGGACAACTACCTTATGAGAACGAACCTTGCTACCGTGCTCGATCCGAACCGTCGCAGTAACGATGCTGGAGAGTTTGAAGCCGCGTTGCGCCGCCGCATCGTAGGACAAGATCAGGCGGTCGAGAAGGTCGCCGAGATCTACCAGATGTTTCTGGCGGGGCTGAACGCGCCCGGCCGTCCGGTGGGCAATCTGCTTTTTCTGGGGCCGACCGGCTCGGGTAAGACACGCGTGGTAGAGGCCATGGCGGAGTCGCTCTTCGGCGATGCCCGCGCCTGCATCAAGATTGACTGCGCGGAGTTTCAGCATTCGCACGAGATTGCCAAGCTGATTGGTTCGCCTCCGGGATACCTTGGGCATCGCGAGACTCATCCCCTGCTCACGCAGGAAGCGCTGAACCAGTGGTTCACGGACAAGCTGAAGCTTTCGATTCTGCTGTTCGACGAGATTGAGAAGGCGAGCGATTCCTTGTGGCAATTGCTGCTTGGAATTCTGGACAAGGCCACGCTTACGCTGGGCGATAATCGCCGCGTCGATCTTTCGCAGTGCATCATCATCCTGACTTCGAACCTGGGCGCCGCTGAGATGACGAATCTTGTCGATGGCGGCTTCGGCTTTGCGCCGAAGGCGGTGGAGGTCGACAACAGCTTCGACGACAAGATTCAGCGCACCGCGGTGGAAGCGGCGCGCCGCAAGTTCACGCCGGAGTTCATGAACCGCATCGACAAGACGGTGGTGTTTAAGACCTTGCGCGATGAGCATCTGGCGCAGATTCTCGAGATCGAACTGGGCATGGTGCAGCAGCGCGTGCTCATGGCCGCGGGCACCAACCAGTTTGTTTTTAACTGCACTCCGGGCGTCAAGCAGTTCTTGTTGCGGGAAGGCACCGATCCGCGATATGGCGCGCGTCACTTGAAGCGCGCGATCGAACGGCATCTGGTGTTCCCGCTGGCGAATCTGGTGGCCACCAGCCAGGTGAAGCTGGGAGATTTTGTGCGCGTGGATATGGCTTCGGAGAGTCAGATGATCTTCGTGAAAGAAGCCGAGAACACCATGGCGCCGGTTCTGCTGGAGCGTTACGGAGCGGCGGCTGCGGGTCTGCCCGCTGCCCGCGCGGCGCGCACTGCAGCCAATAATCGCCGCGACTTTGGGGCGAGCCCCATCGCGGAGAGCAAATAAGTTTGATTGGAGTTCTTGACCTCGCTTGAACGCATCTCGCGAGCCCTCTGGACTCGTGGCGCCGGTAGATTCCGGCGTCATTTTTTTTGGCAACGGCACGCTGTTCGGGTGCTCATCCCTGACTGTTAAAGTCAAAACCTTGAACACAGGGGACATTGAGGTTCACGGGGTAGGGCTGACTGAAGGAAGCCCGCTCCTGTCCGGTCGCCGACCCCGAATTAAGATGGCGAAAAAGGTCCTCGACGGATGACCTTGCTGCGCCTACAATACCGCTTAGCATCCTTGACGATGCGGACAGGCTCTATCCGGCAGGCCGGAGGGGCACTGGAGGACATGATGAGCGTCACGGCGATGAGCGGCAGCCTCCCAGACGATTGCCGCCAAAAGGTCACTACTTCCTCTCTGCGCGAACAAAAACTCCGGCACGAACCTATCACTTGCCTCACAGCCTACGACTACGCCACGGCGCGCCTGGTGGATGAGGCGGGCATCGAGATGGTGCTGGTGGGCGATTCGCTGGCGCAGACGATGTTGGGCTACGAAAACACGCTCTCGGTTACGGTGGACGAGATGCTGCATCATGTGAAGGCTGTGCGGCGCGGTGTTAAGCTCGCGCTGCTGCTGGCCGACATGCCTTATGGGTCTTACCAGGTGGATGCCGACGACGGGCTGCGGAATGCGACGCGCTTTGTGAAAGAAGGCGGCGCGGAGGTGGTGAAGATCGAGGGCGGCGAAAAGCGCGCCGACTTGATCCGGCGAATCATCGACGCGGAGATTCCGGTGGCTGGGCATATCGGGTTGACGCCGCAGTCGGTGAACGTGATGGGCGGGTACAAGGTGCAGGGGAAGAATCTAAGCGGCATTGAGCAGCTGATGCGCGATGCGGTAGCGCTGGATCGCGCGGGAGTGGCGTGCCTGGTGCTGGAAGGGATTCCGCGCGAGGTAGCGGCTATGATTACCGCCGAGGTGAGCACGCCGACGATTGGAATTGGCGCGGGTCCGGAGTGCGACGGCCAGGTGCTGGTGATTCACGATCTGCTCAATCTGACGTTTGCGGCGCCGGCGAAATTCGCGCGAAGATATGGGGATGCGTCGGCTCTCATTTCGAAAGCGGTGCGGGAGTTTCGCGCCGACGTGAAATCGGCGCAGTATCCGTCGGACGAGGAGTCCTATCATCTGCCGAAAGAGATTCGGGCTGGGTTAGAGACCGTGCTGGCGCGCAAACGGGCTATGCAACGCTGAGACAACGAGCCACGGATTTTCGCGGATTGCGCGGATAAAACCGTTGGGAGGCTTTCACAGCGGGCTAGGCGATTGGTTGAAAGGAGGCAGATATGATTCTGCTGACGATTCTCCCTGCGTTGTTCTTCTTTCCGATCTTTGGTTTCGGGTTCGTGATGTATTTTCTGCCGACGATTCTCGCCTTCGCACGGAGCAAACGCGACACCGGCTCGATTTTGCTGCTGAATTTCTTTTTGGGGTGGAGCTTGATCGGCTGGGTGGTGGCGCTGGTTTGGGCGGTCAAGACCGACGTTCCGATGATGGTGCGTTGAACGTTTCCTGCGATTGAAAATCTGCACGACCATCGAGGAAATGCGGGCCGCTTGCCGCGCTGGCCGGAGCGGGGGCAGGAGGCTCGCGTTTGTGCCCACCATGGGCGCGCTGCATGAAGGGCATTTGTCGCTGGTGCGCGCGGCCCGGGCCGCGTGGGACTTGGTGGCGGCTTCCATTTTTGTGAATCCTACGCAGTTCGGTCCCACCGAGGATCTCGAAAAGTATCCGCGAAATTTTGAGCGCGACCGTGATTTACTGGCGCAAGAGGGAGTGGAGTTGCTGTTCGCCCCGTCGGTGGAAGAGATGTACCCGGCTAGAGCCGCTACTTGGATTACGGTGGACGGGCTGAGTGATAAGCTGGACGGGCGTTCGCGGCCCGGGCACTTTCGTGGCGTGACTACAGTGGTGGCGAAGCTATTTCACATCGTCGAACCGGATGCGGCTTTTTTCGGACAGAAAGACGCGGCGCAGCTGGCGATTATTCGGCGCATGGTGCGCGATTTGAATTTTCCTGTGCAGATTATTGCGTGTCCCATTGTGCGGGAGCCGGATGGGCTGGCGATGAGCTCGCGTAATGCTTATCTCGATCCGCGACAGAGAAAGCAGGCGCCGGTTTTGCGTCGCGCGCTGCTGCGGGTGAACGGGGTATGGGAAAGCGGCGAGCGCGAGGCGTCTAGGCTGCTGGCGGCGGGACTCCCTGAATTTGTGAATGAGGATTCGGTGCGCTTGGATTATTTTCAGATCGTCGATGCAGACACTCTGGACCCGGTCGAAAAGGCAGGCGAGGGCGCGCTGGTGGCGGTGGCCGCGTTTGTGGGGAGTACGCGCCTGATCGATAATTTGGTGTTAGGGAGATTTGAGGGCTGAGGTATCGTCGAAAAGCCGCTTATCCTCGGGCGCTAAACCGCAGCTCCATTGTACAGGCCAATTGTGGCGCGGCTGGAGAGTGTGGGTGAGAACTCAGTCGCAACCACGAAGTCTGTGTCGGAGCTTGTCTAGCTTCGGGGCTGGTTCGTTTGCCCGCTCTGTACCCACGGCTTGCGCAGTGGGCTGCATTCTGGCGCCGCTTCGCGGCTGAAGCCGGCCGCGTTGCTACACCTCGTCGCAGGAACATTCAAGCCACGACACAGACTCCTACGCGGCGCGGTTTTCTTAATCTTAGGTTTTTCCAGCGCCGAGGAGTCTGTTACGAAGCTCGTGCCGTTCGCTGAAGCGGATTTGGTTTGTTCGACCGCGGCCTCCTGGCACTGCCGTGCCTGGCTTTCACATCCCGTCCCCGCGGGGCTGGGGGGATTTTGTCCCAGGGTCGGGGCGGGGCGCTTGCGTTTCCTAACAACGCCCGTGGCGTCGGGCTATCGTCTATCGCCTACGGGGCGGTATTTTCGACGACTTCATTCGCCGTCGGGAGAGATAGGCGTTGCTGGACCAGGTTTTCGATTTGCGACCAGAGGCGGGGGTCGCATTCGCTTTGCATATGGCCGGGGGTTAGGATGTGCTCCCACCACGAGGCTTCGGGGCACTTGACGGGATCCGTTTTGTAGTCCATGCGGAAGTTTCCTAGGATTTCGGTTTTCGCGGGGTCGGCGGCGACTATCTCCTTGCGCCCGTGGATGACGCCCTGGGTCTGATAAAAGTTCACAGCCTCGGCCACATTTCCAGGGATGATGGCATCGTTCTGCCAGGCTTTGGCTACGCTATCTACCTGCACCGTGAGCAAAACCGGGACGCCCTGGCGCTGCAGATCGCGTGCCAAGGCTACGGCGGCGGCCGCACCCCAACTGTGGCCGAAAAGTACGATGCGGGCGCGGGATTTTTCTTGGTCGGAAAGAGTTCCGTCGTGATCAGCATCAAGCAGGCGGAACACCGCGTTGTAGGCCAGTCTTCTATGGCGGTTTTCAAAAACGCGGATATACGTGCCCTTGGGAACGGTGGAGCGGATTCGTTGCGCCAACTGAACCGGCCCATGGTGGGGATTGTCACGCGAGACGAAGCCGCCCACGAATCCGATTACGATGTTGGATGCCGACTGAGTTTCTTCTTGCCCCAGGCCGTGGCGCAAAGGGGTACTGGCTGGTTGCGCGAGCGAGGGCAGAACTGCAACCAGCACTGTGATCGCCGCTACGGCAGGGCGGAATGTCGCGGAAGCGGGCAACGGATTCTCTTTCACCTGAGATGAGTTGTGCGGGGAGGAGGATGCGGGGAGAAGTGTTCCGCTCTTCGGTATCGGGCAATCGGCTTGAGCAGAGCCGCTTTTCGCGCGTCCTTTTTTCACGAATCGACCCGAGGCACAGTTTACACCCATTTGTCGCGACGCTTAGACGATTTCAAGCTGTGCAAATCTTTGCACCACCCTAATTTTCTTGACACACACCCCGAGTTGGGAGGCTGGAAGCGAAGAGCAAAGAGCTAGAGGCTGGGAGCTAGCGTCACTAGAAATTAATCGTGACTCCGGCGCGAACCGCGCGGGCGGACTGGACCAGATACACGGTCTGGCCGTCCTGGCCCAGCACCGGCACGTAGCCTTGGGCCAGAAGGTTGTGCAGGTCAATGATCGCTTCCATGTGCGCGGGGAGGAAACCGAGAGTGGGCACGGGCTGGCGGATAAACACATTTAGGTAAGGATCGCTTTGCCCGGGCGAGGCGTTGAACATATCCACCGGCGTCAATCCGCCGCCATTCATCCAGCGGTAGGAAGTGATCCAGCGGGTGTGAGTGTGCGGCAACGTGCCGCTGAGTTTGGCCGTGACGGCGTGGCGGTGTTGCGCGCCGATATATTGCGCGGCGTTTTGCAGCTCCACGTCGGCCTTGCCGAGGTCGAGAACTCCGCCGTAAGCGTAGTCTAGCGTCGCGCTGAGGTCGGAGCTGAACTTGCGCTCGAGCACCACCCGCAGGCCTCGGGAGCGCAAAGTATCGCCGGCGTAGGTGAAGGTTCCGGAGTTCACATCGGGCAGCAGGTATCCGCCCGCCGCAGTGACTTCGCCGGTGCCTAGCAGCGCGGTGTTGTCCACGCGATCGCTGAAGACCGCGAGTTGCATGTTATTTTTCCCGGAGCGGTGGGAGACGTTCAGCTCCTGATGATGGGCGCTTTCCACTTGAGTGCTGAAGTTGGCCAGGCTGACGCGAGGGTCGGTTTCGCTCAAATCCGAGGGCGTGGAATCGAAGCCCTTCTCGGCGCGCGTGTTGGGGCGGGAAGTCGAATAGGCGTAACCGACCACTGTATTCGGCGAGATGTGAGCGTCCAGAGAACCATAAGGACGGAAGGCGGTCACGCGACCGAGGAATTGAATGGTCTGCAGTTCGCTGCCGAAGCGAAGCTCGACAACGTCTCCCACGGCAAAATCGTCGCCCGCGGAAACTGCCAGCGCCTGCAGCGAAGCGTTATGCAGATTCGGGTCCGAAGGGGCGAAGCGGTGCACCGTAACCGCCATGGACGGCCCGGAGCCATCGGGCAGAATGTGGGAGTAGCTGGCGCGCAGGGCGGCGACGGGCAAACCGTCGCCGTAACCTACGTTGCCGGTTAATCCGACGCGGTCCGCAGAGAAGATCGAGCGCTGCACGGAAAAAGCTGTGTTCATGTCCGAGCCGCTGCCATAACCGACGGCGTCGGAGCCGGCTAAGAACGAAAGGCTGGCTTTCAGATCGTGATCTTGATTTTCGGGGCTTTGACTGTGCGCGTACACGCCAGGGTCGTCCACGCTGGGATCGTCGAAGACCCGCAGCACCGGGCGATTGGCCACCGAACGGAGCGTCCACTTCCAATCGTCATCGTCGGAGCTGCCGCGAGCCGGACCCACGTTCATGGAATTCAGCAGCGTATTCAGCGTGATATTGAGATGGGTAGCGGCGCCGGCGTGCAGCCCAATTTTGTCGCGCCACGCCGGAAGGAAAGAGGGCGCGGAAACCTTAACGCTGTAGAGGCCGGGAAGGAGATCGCTGGCGTAATAAAAACCCGCGCCGTCGGTGAATACGGTGAGAGTGCGCGCCGCGGTACCGATGACCTCGACCACCGCGCCCATTTGCGGAGTACCCGAGGCGTCGCGAACGTACCCCGAGATTGCGCCCGGCCGGTCCGCGGCCCACGCTGGGATAGCAACTACGATCATCACCGCCCAAGCTCCGAGCCGGCGTAGATTCACTCCAACCCCCGGGGAAAGCAAGCAGCCCGTCACTCTACAGCAAAGGTAGCTGTGGGATCAACGGTTTGCTTGGAGATGTTGTCGTTCACCTTAATTTCGATCTTGTAAACACCCGGCTGCAGGTTCGCGGAAGCGATCGACTTTTGCAGCGTGACCTGCTCGCCGATGTTGCCCATCTTCTCGGTGGAGTCCACTTGCTGGACCACAGCCTTGTTGGTCGTGACGTTGACGATGTCGTACTCGAAGGTCGCCGAAGGCTTGTGCGTCTTTTCGTCCACGCCCAAGTTGTAGACTTGCACCCAAAAGTTTACTTTCTGGTCTTTATTGCGCTTGAAGAGAGCGGGCTTGCCATCGGCGGGAGCCACGCGCGGACGAACTTTGTTCAATCCGATTACAAAACTGCCCGTGCTCACATCTTTTGTAGGCACCGGCTCCATTACGTCGGCGACGATCAGCGACGACGCCGAGAGCTTATCGTCGGAGTACTCCGGAACGACGATGCCGCGGCTCCACAAGCCTTTGCGATCGCCATTCACATCCTTCACGGCAATCTCGACCTTATAGCGCCCCGGCCGCAGCGGCAGCGCCTTCCAATACACCGACGAGTTCTCCGCCATGCGGGGCAGCAACTCCGTAGGTACATCAATCTGCGCCGGATCTTCGAAGGTCTGCACTACGCGCCCGGTCAAGGACGACACCCGGCCAAAAATATTGATTGTGCCGCGCTGGATGCCGTCTTTGTTGACGAAGGTGATGTCGCGATACTTCACTTGAATCGTGACCGGAACCAGAACCGTGTCCCCGGTGACCTTCACAAAATCGGTGCGCACATCGAAGGGCATCAGGTTGGTGATGATCTTCGTGTTGACGATTTCTTCCAGATCCTTGTATTTCACCGGCGGAGGCGCCTGCAACTTCGCGAACTGCTCCAGGCGATCAAACTCCTTGCCCTGTTGGCTCGAACTGTTGGGGCCGGTCCCAAGGTTTTCCAAACCGCCGTTGGTGAAGCGGTTCGCTTTGCTGGCCATGCCCATCGACTCATAGAGAGTCAAGCCCGCGTTGGGAGTGTAAAGCAGCGCGTCTTTTTTCGAGCGATCCAGGGTCATCTCGTAGGCGCCGCACATGCAGGTGTCGACGAATTCGATGATAACTTCCTGTCCGATCCCTTCGATATAACGATAACGCCAGTCCTCGAACGGGAAAGTGGAAGTCTGGCCGCCGCCTTCGTCGATGGGGCGGTCGTAGGTTCCGCCGGAGGGATGAGCGTCGATTTCGTCGGGCTTGCCGTACATGATGTAAATGCGGCCGCGGTCGGTCTTCCAACCGGGAATGCCGGCGGCAAAATGCTCGTTGGCATAGGCAATGCGGGCGTAGTGCTCTTCCTTATATTCGTTTTCTTCGGTGTCGGGGGTGGGATCGCGGCGCTGCCAGAAGGCTTCGATAAAGTTGTCGCGCTCTTCGTCGTTGGAGAGCTGTTTGAAGGCCGCGCGCTCTTCGTCGGTGATAATCCAGACCACGTCCTCATTCAGCCACTTTTTGTAGGTCTTGCTAAGCTCGACGTTCAGATTTTTTCGTTGCTGCTTTTTTTGCTTTTCGGTCAGGGGGCGTTTGAGGGGATCGGCTTCGTCGCCTTGGCTCTGCGAACCGTTCACGGTTGCGCCCGAATTGGGAGTCGCGGAAGCGGCCGGTTTGTCGTTCTGGGCCGCCGCCCAAGCACACGCCAAGACCATGCTGATAATCGTGACGAGCGCCCGCGATCGAGCCGGTCGAGTAAACAAGACTAAAATGGAACGCGAAACAACCGGGAACATGACAGGGTCTCCTGCAACGACCACCTTTAGTGCGGTTATTTTAGGCTCTTCGCCGGCCGAAAGCAAGGTTAAGTCAATTAAAAAGAATGGATTGACTGCCCAAACAAGCCTTCCATTCGACGCGCCGGCAGCCCCGCCGAGTTGCCCGAGGGGAAACGCAAATATTTCGAAAATCCCAATCCCGCAAGCTATAATCCCAAGTTAGAACAATTTGACATCCAAGGGCGCGCCACGCTCCAGATTTCCCAGGGTTTGACCCTCCATTTCAGACTGGAACTTTCCTGCCGTCAGGATCGTATCTCAGGATGTGTGTCCGTCAAGCCCCGAACTGCCGCTAGGGCTGCGAAAGGGTTGGTTAGTTCGAAAGCGCTGACATCGGTTGGTGACGGAAGCATGAAAGCCTGGAAAAAAATTGCGATTGGCGTGGGCGTGTTGATCCTGCTGGTGGTCATCGTCAGCGTGACGGTCTACCAGAGCGGCAAGAACGTGGTCACGGTGCAGACCGGCAAAGTGCAACGGCAGGACCTGGCCGCGGTGGTGAGCGCCTCGGGCGAAATCAAGCCCAAGACGTATGTGAACATCGGCGCCAATGCTTACGGCAAGATCACCCACCTCTATGTGAAGGAGGGCGACCAGGTAAAGAAGGGACAATTGCTGGCGCAACTGGAGAACGTGCAATCCACGGCGGACGTGAGCGCCAATCAAGCCTCGGTGCAGGCCGCGGAAACCGATGCCATCGCCGCCGATGCCGCGCTGAAGACCTCCGACGCCGACCTGCTGCGCGCTCAGGCGGACTACGCGCGCAACAAAATGGATTGGGAGCGGGCGCAGAATTTGTATAAAGACGGCCTCATCGCAAAATCGGATTTCGATAGCCGCCAGAATGCCTGGGCCACGGCTGACTCCGGACTGGTGCAAGCCAAGGCTCGCGTCGCCCAGGCCAAGGCGCAAAAAGATTCCGCCGATCGCCACGTGTCGCAGGCGCGCGCCAACCTGAGGCGCGTGGCCGACGTGCTCGAGAAAACAACGTATTCCGCTCCCTATGATGGAGTCGTCACGAACTTGCCGGTGCGCGAAGGCGAATCCGTCGTCATCGGCATCCAGAATGCCCTCGGCAGCACTTTGCTTACGCTGGCCGATATGTCGGTGATTACGGCGGAAGTGAAGGTCGATGAGACGGACATCGTCAACGTTCACGTCGGCCAACCCGCCGAAGTCACCATCGATGCCATCCCCAAGAGGGTTTTCCATGGCACGGTCTCCGAGATTGGCGACAATGCCATCGTGCGTTCGACTGGGGTAGCCACCTCGCAGCAGACCAGCGCCAGCGAAGAAGCCAAAGATTTCAAAGTGGTGGTCACGGTGAACGATCCGCCGCAGGATCTGCGTCCCGGCCTGTCTACCACGGCAAAGATCACGACGGCGGCGCGCAGCAATGTGCTCTCGATTCCGATTCAGGCCCTGGCCATTCGCACCAAGGCGCAGCTGGAGATGGAAAAATCAGCGCCTGGCACGGTGCAGGCAGCGTCGGAGGCAGCATCCAAGCATACGGATAAAGATAAAGATAAAGACAAAGACAAAAACTCCAAGCAGGACGTGCAGGGAGTCTTCGTGATTCGCAAGAAAAAAGCCGAGTTCGTGCCCGTGGCCACCGGCATCACCGGCACCAGCGACGTGGAAGTCGTAAGCGGCCTGAACGACGGCGATGAAGTCATCACCGGCAGTTACAAAGTTCTGCGCACGCTGCGCTCCGGCAGCAGCGTGAAGATCGATAACTCGGTCCCGAAGAAGGAAGACGAGACGTAAGCAGGCATCGACATAACGTTTGCGGGATTTGACCGTCCAACTGCAGTCCCACCCCGAAGAGCCTGCCCTGAGTGCAGCCCCGAAGGGCGGCGTAGGAAAGCCCGGCACGGAAGTGCCGGCAAGGTGGAAGCAGAAAAGAAAAGTCCGCTTCAGCGGACGGCACCAGTGGTGATCGCACACAAGTACGGAGCTCACGGAGTCGAATTCAATCGCGGAGAAGCCAGTGGCCCCGGAGCAGCAACCGCAACCGCAACAGAAAGAGCCGGTGAAAAATATGGCTATCGCAGAAGTGCTTAGCATGCCCCGCACCGAAGTCGCTGCCCCGCCGCAGTCCTGCATGATCGCGGCCGTCGATCTCTGGAAGACCTACGACATGGGTTCGGAGCAGCAAGTCCACGCCCTGCGCGGCGTCAACCTGCGCATCGAGCGCGGCGAGTACGTAGCCATCATGGGACCCTCCGGCTCGGGCAAATCTACGCTGATGAACTTGATCGGCTGCCTCGACACCCCCACCAAAGGCGAATACTGGCTCAACAGCCAACTGGTGAGCCAACTCGACGACGACGAACTGGCGCGCATCCGCAACAAAGAAATCGGATTCGTCTTCCAAACCTTCAACCTGCTGGCCCGCGCCACTGCCCTGCATAACGTGGAACTACCTTTGATCTACGCTGGAGTTCCGACGGCCGAGCGCATCGAGCGCGCCAAAGGCGCGCTCACCGCGGTGGGCATGGAGTCGCGCATGACCCACAAGCCCAACGAACTCTCCGGCGGCCAGCGGCAAAGAGTCGCGGTCGCTCGCGCTTTAGTCAATAAACCTTCCATCATTCTTGCCGACGAACCCACCGGCAACCTCGACTCCGCCACCGGAAACGAAATTATGGCCTTGTTCGATCGACTGCACGGCGAGGGAAATACGATTGTTCTGGTAACGCACGAGCACGACATCGCCGAATACGCCCACCGCATCGTAAATATCAAGGATGGCGTGGTCGAGCGCGACGAACGCAAGAAATAGCTCCGCTGGTTCCTCCGCTGGCAGCCTCGGCCATGGATCTTGAGTTACCCTGTTAGCAGCCCGCGCTAGGGCTCGATTCTCAGAAACCGGATGGCTCACGAAGAAGAAGTACTGGGTAAAGCCTATGACAGCCGGCTGATGGCGCGGCTGCTGAAATATCTGCGCCCTTATCGCCGGCAAGTGACGATCGCGCTGCTTTCGATTCTGCTGAAATCTTTCGCCGACGTTCTTGGGCCTTATCTCACCAAAGTTGCGATTGATCGTTATCTCGCTCCCGCTCGGGGGAACGTAGCCGGGATATGGAGTTGGCTGAGTCCGCGCGCGACCACCGGGATCGCGCAGATCGCGGCGATTTATGTGGGACTGTTGGGGTTGGGCTTTGGCCTCGATTTTCTGCAGACTTATTTCATGCAGTGGACGGGGCAGAAAGTGATGTTCGATCTACGGCGGCAGATCTTTCGCCACCTGCAGCTGCTGCACGTTGCCTTCTTCGATAAAAATCCGGTCGGCCGCCTGGTGACGCGCGTGACCACCGATGTGGATCAGTTGAACGAAATGTTCACCTCCGGCGTGGTCTCGATTTTCGAAGACCTGTTTGTGCTGGGCGGAATTCTGGGCGTGATGCTGTGCATGAACTGGAAGCTGGCGCTGATTACCTTTGCCGTGCTGCCATTCATTGTGATCGCAACCCGGATTTTCCGGGACCGGGTGCGCGACTCTTATCGGCGGATTCGCTTGGCCATCGCCCGCATCAACTCCTATCTGCAGGAGCACATCAGCGGGATGGTGGTGCTGCAACTTTTCAATCGCGAGCGCAAGGCTTACACCCGCTTCTCCGAGATCAATCGCGATCACATGGAAGCGTATAAAGACGCGATCATGGCCTACTCGGTCTACTACCCCGTGGTCGAGATACTGTCGGCCATCGCCATTGCGTGCGTGATCTGGTTCGGCGGCGGCGACGCGATGCGGCATACTTCCGTGAACAGCGTGGCCGTGCAATTCAACTGGAGAACGCTGGTGTCTTTCCGGCTGGTGCCTACGGTGGCGTCGCTGGGCGTGCTGGTGGCGTTCATCATGTACGCGCAGCGCTTCTTCCGGCCGATCATGGACTTCAGCGAGAAATACAACATCCTGCAATCGGCGATGGCGGCGAGCGAACGCATCTTCAAGCTGCTGGATAGCCCGGTCGAAGTGCTGTCGCCGGTGGTGACGAAACGTCCGCAGGGCGCGGGCCGCATCGAGTTCGATCATGTCTGGTTCGCCTATCGCGAGGCGCCGCCGAACTCCGACGAGAACAACGATGGGGCGGCCACTTCCGATTGGGTGCTGCGCGACGTTAGCTTTGCCATCGAGCCGGGCGAAACCGTCGCGATCGTCGGCCATACTGGCGCAGGCAAGACTACGCTGATCTCGTTGCTGCTGCGGTTTTATGACGTGCAGAAGGGCGCGGTGCGCATCGACGGGCTTGACGTGAGAGAAATGGATCTGGCTGACTTGCGCAGCCGCTTTGGCGTGGTGCTGCAAGATCCGTTTCTGTTCAGCGGGACGATCGGCGGAAATATCCGGCTGGGCACGCAACGCATTCGAGACGCCGATGTGGAGAAGGCCGCGGCTGACGTGAACCTCGCCGACTTCATTCGCGCGCTGCCCAAGGGCTTCGACGAAGAAGTGCGCGAACGCGGGTCCACGCTTTCGACGGGGCAGAAGCAGCTCATTTCGTTTGCGCGGGCGCTGGCGCACGAGCCGAAGATTCTCATTCTCGACGAAGCTACCTCGAGCGTGGATACGGAAACCGAATTCCGGGTGCGCGACGCATTGCGCCATATGGTTGAGGGGCGAACGTCGCTGATCATCGCGCACCGCCTTTCTACGGTGCAGCGCGCCGATAAGATCGTCGTGATGCACAAGGGCCAGGTGCGCGAGATGGGAACGCACCAGCAACTGCTGGCGCAGCGCGGGATTTACTTCAAGCTTTACCAACTGCAGTATAAGGATCAGGAGATCGGCGGGGCAAAGGCGGCCTCGAATTCAGAGGTCACGGCCAGCGCGGATGATTAAGGCATTCTTCGCCATGCCAGAGCGGCTGGGGCCCTAGACTAGCCGGCTGGGGAAAAGGTGGCGTCACGGGCGGAAGCTTACCTCTCAAGGCTGCTCAGCTGCCGTGTCCTGGCCTTACAATGCTCTCTTGCGGATTCTGATATCGGCGGGCGAAGCTTCGGGGGAGATGTATGGGGCGGAGCTTATCGAGGCTTTGCGGCGGGCTGCCGAGGTTAGCGCTCGCACCGCTCGCTCGATAGCCGAGGCGGCTGTCTCCACCTGTGCATCGTCTGCATCCTCTCAGAGCTCGGGATTATCTCCGCTTGAATTCTTTGGCGTGGGTGGGGAGCGGATGCGGGCGGCTGGATGCGATACCGTGGTTGACTCCAGGGATCTCTCGGTGGTAGGCATCACCGAAATTCTCGGCCATCTGCCCACGATCTATAGCCGCTACCGGCGTCTGATCGCCGAGGCCGATAAGCGCAGACCGGATCTTGCCGTCGTGATCGATTCACCGGCATTTAATTGGCGGGTGGCGCGGCAGATGAAGAGGCGCGGCATTCCAGTGGTTTATTACGTTGCGCCGCAGTTTTGGGCCTGGCGGCAAGGGAGGGTGCGGTTGCTGCGCGACTACGTCGACAAGGCGTTGGTGATTTTTCCTTTTGAAGAAAAGTTCTACCGCGACAGGGGAGTGGATGCTACGTTTGTCGGCCATCCATTAGCGGGGCTGCCGGAGCCCGTGATCTCTCGCCTAGAGTACGCCACGCAGTTTCGCCTTGATCCGGCTAAACCTTGGATCACTTTGATGCCGGGGAGCCGGGTTAAGGAAGTGGGGATGAATTTGCCGACAATTCTCGAAGCTGCAGATCTACTGGGCGAGGCTTACGAATTTCTGCTGCCCGTCGCGCCTACGCTGAATCTGGGCTTCCTTCAGAGTTTCATGGGTGAGCGGCGTATCCGGCTGGTTCCGACGTCTGCGCCGGCGCTTTGGCATTCGCGGGCGGGAATCATCGCCAGCGGGACGGCTACAGTGGAAGCCGCGATGATGCGCACGCCGTTTGTGATGGTTTACCGGGTTTCGCGGCTTACCTATCTGCTGGGAAAGCCGCGGGTGAAGGTTCCGCACTTCGCCATGGTGAATTTAATGGCGGGAGAGGAAGTTGTGCCGGAGTTGGTGCAGGGGGACTTTACGGCAGCAAATGTCGTGGCGCGGATGGGAGAGATTCTGCCGGAGGGGGGCGCGCGCGCGCGCATGCTGGAAGGACTGGGCCGGGTGAAGGAGCGACTGCGCGCGCCGGGTCGCGATAATGATGGGCCCGCCGGCGATGGATCTCGGCGTCCGGCGGATCGCCCGGCCAGGATCATTTGGGCCATGGCAAGAAAGTCGTGAGGGGAGTCGCGCTGAAAACCGGAGTTGGGGTCACCCGCGGCAAGCAGTTTCCCTTCGGGCTGGCGCCCGTTCGGAATGACAAAGATCCGGGCAAAATTTAGTAATGAAAAATCCTACGCTCGGAATAACAAAAATCTTGGTCCGTCTCGCGGATTTTTTTTCGCAGCAATCCACCGTAGGATCTCCAGATAGCCTGAATTACCTTTCGCGCATCAGACATAAGGTAACTTGGTAAAAGAGGCGGTCTTTGAATAGGCTAAAACTATTCCCGGGGGCCGGTTTTGCGGACGCAAGACGCTGGGATGGAAGGATTCGTTTTGACGGGTTGGGGAGAGGCATACAGAAGAGGCGCGCGGTGGAGCTCACTATTTTGGACGGGCCTGCTGTTGGTTTCGATCAGCGGCGTACCCAGCAATCTTCTGGCCGACACTGGCGCCGCGCAGGGCCAGGTCCTGTCTAAGAACCCAAGCTCTGGAAGCGCAGGCAACGAGTCCGAAGCCGCGCCGCAAGCGGCCAGCATTAGCGGCACGGTGGTGGATCAATCCGGGGCGCTGGTGGGCAATGTGAAAATCACATTGTCGCAGTCGGGCTTCGAGAAAAGCGCCCCGAAAACGGTCGCTATTTCCGACAACAACGGACGCTTTGCTTTTGCGGGTGTGTCGCCGGGAGCGTTTCACCTGGCTTTCGCGGCGGTGGGCTTCGCCAATCAAGAGATGTCGGGCGTGGTGCATGCGGGAGAGGATTATGTGGTCCCCGAGGTCGCTCTGGCAGTGGCCCGCGCCGATGTTGACGTGGAAGTGAGGCTTTCTTCCGAGCAGGTGGCGGAAGAACAGGTGAAGGTTGAGGAACAGCAGAAGCTTCTCGGCGTAATACCGAATTATTATGTGAGCTACGTTCCGCACGCGGCCCCGCTCACGCCGCGGCTTAAATTTCAGTTGGCATGGAAGACGACCACGAATCCGGTTTCGCTGCTGATTACCGGGGGCATCGCCGGGATCGAGCAATCCGACAATGCCTTCAGCGGATATGGGCAGGGCGCAGCGGGCTATGGCAGGCGTTTTGGCGCCGCATATGGCGACTTCATCTCGGGGACTTTTATCGGGGGAGCGATATTGCCTGCGCTGTGGAAGCAGGATCCGCGTTACTTCTGGAAGGGCAGCGGGAGCAAGACTTCGCGTTTTTTCTATGCCGTGGCCAATGCCGTGATCTGCAAGGGCGACAACGGCCGCTGGCAGGCGAATTATTCGGGCATTATCGGAGGGCTGGCCGCAGGTGGCATTTCGAATCTCTATTATCCGGCGGAGAATCGGAATGGAGCGGCGTTGACCTTCGAGAATGCAGCGATTGGCACGGGCTTTGGCGCGGTCGGGAATGTCATTCAGGAGTTTTTTCTGAGGAGGCTTACTCCGCATGTTCCCCCGCAGGAGGCAGTTCATGCCAGCGCTCGCCAGTAATGGATGGCGATAGCTCAGTGGTAGACAAAGACAGTGGCGATGCCGCGAGATCCCTCGCCCCGCTGCTGAAAGCGCGAGCATCGGGATGACCGCCCTGGAAAAGTAAGTCGAGTCTTGCCCACGGAAGCATCGCGATGCGCTTGTGCCTCAGCATCTTTTAGGTGAGAATCTTCATCATAGGGAATGGTTAGCCCGTTTCCGGGAGATTCTCCTTAATGCAGATTTACCGTCGGCGCGGCCACGGCGTCCTGCCGAGTTCTCTTGCCCTTCTGCTTTTGCTGCTGGCCGCGATGCCTTCCTGGGGCGCCGAAAAGGTCCGCCTGCACGTCGACGATTACCAGATCGAAGCGGAGTTGACGCCTCATCTCCACCAGATTTCAGCCACGGCTAAGGTCAAATTCACGGCCTTGCAGGATCTGAATACGGCCATCTTCGAATTGCACAATGGCTTGCGGGTTACGCGGGTGCTCGACGAGAAGAACCAGCCGCTTTCGGCAGAGCGAGTGACGCAGGATTCGACCGTGCGCGTGCCGCTGCCGGCGGGGCTGGCTAAGGGCGCCTCCTCAACTCTTACCTTTGAATACGAAGGCAACCTTGAGAGCGCGGACGATAGTCCGGTACCGGGACTGAAGCTGGCTTACATCGGCGACGACACCAGTTATCTGCTGTACTCGGGGCGCTGGTTTCCGGTGAGTGGTTACGGCCTTAATCGTTTTACGGCGAACATCAGCGTTACGGTTCCGGCGCACATGCTGGTGATCGGGAGCGGCAAGCAGACGGTGGTCGATAATCCGGCTTCGGCGAAACCGAATACCAACGGGCTTCCGACCAAGACATTTAAGTTCATTTACAACAAGCCGAGCTTTCCCGGCACGATCGTTGCCGGAATTTTTCAGGAATATAGAAGCGACGACGCCGGTCTTGATCTGCACGTTTACTTCAAGCCTGACCACGAGAGATTGGCTCCGCAATACACGACGACCGCGGTGCAGGAGTTCACGTACTTCATTACGCTCTACGGAACTCCGCTGAACCAAAGGTTGAGCGTGATTGAGCTGCCGGGGGATACGGTGCCTTACGCTTGGGCTCCGGAGATCGCTGGTTTGGCGGGACCGTCGATCACCGAGAAGACGAATTACCGGTTGCTGGCCAATGCGATTGCGCACCAGTGGTGGGGAGTTTCGGTGAGTCCAGCGTCGAAAGACGATTGGTGGTTGACGGATGGATTCTCGCGATACTCCGAAGCGATGTATGTGGAGAACGCCGCCGGGGCGGCTGGGCTGGAAGAAGCAATCAAGGATATGTCGGTGGGGGCGTTGGCGTACGATACGGTGCCGCTCTCGAGCGCGAGCAAGTTGGATCCGTTCTCGACGGAGTTTCAGTCGCTGGTGACCGACAAGGGCGCGATGATTCTGCACATGCTGCGCTGGGTTCTGGGCGAGGATAAATACTTGAAGACGATGCGGGAGTTCGCCGAGACCTATGCCGGGAAATCGGCCACGATGGACGATTTTCGCGCCATCGCGGAGAAGAATTACGGCGAGCAGCTGACCTGGTTTTTCTCGCAGTGGCTGGATTCTACGGGGGCTCCGGAATTCAAGGTGAAGTACACGACTTACCGGCTGGGCAGTAATAAGGGCTTTCGCGTGACCGGAGAAATTTCTCAGGATCTCGATTTGTTCCGGATGCCGGTGGACTTGCGCATCGATACCGATGGAAAAACGGAAGACAAGAAGATAGAAGTGGTGGGGACGAATTCGCCTTTTACGGTGGAGACGTTCGGGCGGCCGCGGCGGATTGCGGTGGATCCGGATCATCGAGTGCTGACGAATTCCTCGGAGGTGAAGCTGCGCTCGTCGATTCTGCGCGGCCAGGCTTTGCAGCAGCAGGGCGATCTCGCGGGCGCGCTCGCCGAGTTCAACAAGGCGCTCGATCAGAATAAGAACAGCTCGCTCGCGCATTACCGCATCGCGGAAATTTTCTTTCTGCAGAGGAATTATCAGTCGTCGGCGAACTCCTATCGCTCGGCGATTAACGGCAACGGCGAGCCGCGCTGGACTGAGGTCTGGAGCCACATTCAGCTGGGAAAGATTTTCGATATCACCGGGCAACGCGAGCGCGCCATCAACGAATACCGGCAGGCGATTCAGACCAATGACGACACTTTTGGGGCGCTCGAAGAGGCGCGGAGGTATCTGGCCAAGGCTTTTGAGCGGCCTAAGAACAAGGAATAGGGCTGCGATTTCGGTTTACCACAGCGCCGCGCTACCCAAAATCAGTTTGCTTGTAGTTCACCTCACCTCTTTGCTCCCGTTCCCAGGGCTTTGATTTTCTTCCAGCGTGCGCGGAAGGGCAGGATCTCGCATTCTAAGAGCTTGCGGCGCGGAGCCGCTATGATCGATTGCGGCGAGTCGGGACTCGGGCGACCGATCAATCTCGCTACGTAGGGCGCGACGCCAGCTTCGTGAACAGCCTCGAAGCGCACGTTTTGCAGCGGGTCTTTCGGCGATGCACCACGATACAGTGTGCTTTGCAGGCGGCGTTCATGCGAGCGGGCATCGCTGATGATTGATGTTGTGCGTGATTGCAGGATGCGAGCGGCGGCTTGGTCGACCACGCGGGCGAACTCGGCGCCATCTTCAGTTTCGCGGCCTTCGCGGAGGTGACGGCGCGCGTCCTCTACCGAGAACCAGCTGCGACTTCGGTTGCGCTCTTTTGGAGGGCTTAGCCTCAGGACTTCGCAAAGGTGAGCGTGCACGGCGAACTTTTTTTTAGCGCTGCTTGGGAGGGAGTCGCGGAGGCGCTTGCGGAAGTATCGCGCAAAGGCGACTTCTTCGATGCGGCCATGAACGCCCGCTTCTTCGAAGGCTTCAAGAGCGGCAGCCTGAGCGTGGGTTAGTCCCGGTTCGGCGCTGCCTTTCGGAAAAGTCCAGCGTCCGCGGTCGCGGGTTCTCACCAGCAGAAACTCGATCTCGCCCCTGCGCGTGCGATAGCACACTGCGGCGACCTGTTCGCAATCGCGCAGTCTGCGGAGGTGAGATAGGGGAATGAAAGACCCGGTTTCCGAGTAACTTGCGGCTTGGGATCGCGGGTCTCCTGCCGGAGATTTCCTGCTCATCCGAACAGCTTGCCTGATAAGACTGGCCTCTGCCTAGAACCCATTGTGGTTCATGTGGTTCAAGATCTGGCTGAGTTTGCCAAGCTTGAGCGGCTGTGGTGGGAAATCATGCCGTCCCTTCGGGACAGGCTCAGCTTTCTGGGGTCGGTCCCGGCACAGCCGTGCCGGTCGTTCCCCAGGCGGCTCCTTCGGGGCTGCGCTCTGAGCCGCGTCGCGCCCTTTCCACCCTATCAGCATCAACGCACTTCGCGGGAATCCTTCTGCGTACTTGTGCTTGTGCCGCACGGGAAGCCAGAATTTAGGCTTCGATCGAGGGCCCGATTCCGGAACCTGGAGCATCCATTGGAAATCATGCATTGCTTGCGCTGTAATCGTGAAATCGAGGCCGGGAGCAAATCGGTGGCGCTGTATATGTTTGCGCAGACTGTTGGGATCAAGCCGCGGCAGAAGTCGGGTGCGCATCGCATTTCGTTCTGTCCGCAGTGTTCGGTTTCGCTTGCCATGGGGCCACCGCCGGAGGGAGCTTTGAATATGGCGGCGTGGGATATGATTCGCGATCTCGTGGGTTCCGACCCGGCGCTGAACCAGGCGGCGTGGGAGAGCTTGAGCGGCGTATTGAGCCTGCTTCCGGCGACCGGGACCGAGGGAGCGTCTCGAGCCCAGCCATCTGGGGGATACTTCGAATTCTGATAAGACGCTTACCCTCTTAGTCTCGAGGCTGCAATTTCTCTCCCGCCGGAGCTCACTTTTTCTTCCCGCCTTGGTCTAAACTGACAGCCCGTGGTGAAGCTCCTCCGCGAAGCAGCGCCTAAAGGCGCGCCGATAAGGCGAAGCTTACGGCACGCATGCAATGCGTGCCCCGATACGAACTGTGCTGGCACCATGGGCAGGTAAGAATCTAGCAGCAGCAGGGAACTTCGCATCGTCCGGCTGCGTATTAACCATCAGATCGTTGGGCGGGATTGAGACCCCTCGCCTGAACGTTGTCCCCACGCATCGCCCGGATGCGTGGGGACGGTGAAAGCATGCGAATACTGGTCGACATCGTGCGGCAGTCGCTCGCCACTTTGTGGGCGCATAAGCTGCGCTCATTTCTCACCATGTTTGGAATTGCCTGGGGCGTGGGTTCGCTTCTGCTGCTGGTGGGCCTGGGCGAAGGCTTTCGCAGCGGGCAGGAACGAGAGCTGGCGAATTTAGGGCAGAACATCATGTTCATGTTTCCCGGGCGCATTCCGGCGGTGCCGGGGAGCACGCAGTCGGGGCAAACTTATTACTTTACTTATGCCGACGCCGTGGTGGTGCGGCAGCAGGCTAAGTTGGTGGGGGCGGTTTCTCCCGTGTTGAATCGCGAAGATATTCGCGCGGTCAGCGACTACGGCTCGACCAATGGACAGGTTTTCGGAGTGGCTTCCGATTACAACCAGATTCGCAACGTACCGATCAATCCGGGGCGCTGGTTCAACGAGAAGGATAATGCGGAGCGGCGGCGGGTGGCGATTGTGGGATGGGAACTGCTCAAGAATATGTTCCCCGGACGGCCCGCGGTGGGCTCGACGATTCTCTTGAACGGCATCAGCTTCGACGTGATTGGCGTGGTGGAAAAAGTTGGGCGCGACGGCAACAACGGGACCAACTCGCGGATTTTCATCCCCATCGATACGATGCGGAATCTGTTTCGCTTGACCAAGGCGAACTCGGAAGATGCAATCTCGTTCATCAACTATCAGCCTATCCGCAAAGACCTGCATGCCGAGGCTAAGAACGAAATTCATCAGATCATCGCCGAGCGGCACGGATTCGATCCCAAGCTGGAGGACGCTTTCGAAGACTGGGACACCATCGAGAATATGCAGCGGGTGGCGAGAATCTTCGAGGCGATGGATTGGTTTCTGGGCGTGGTGGGCGTGGTCACGCTCGGGCTGGGGGCGATTGGGATCATTAACATCATGCTGGTCTCGGTGAGCGAGCGCACGAAGGAAATTGGATTGCGAAAAGCTCTGGGCGCGACTCATCGAAATATTCTTACGCAGTTTTTTGTGGAGGGCGCATTTCTTACAGTTTTCAGCGGCGCGATTGGACTGGCTTTAGTGACGGGCTTGGTCACGCTGCTGGCTATGCTTCCTTCGCCTGAGGGCTTTGATACGCCGCGAATCATTCCTGCGTCGGCGCTGGTGGCGATTGGGTCGCTGGCTTTGGCTGGCATTTCCGCTGGGCTTTATCCAGCGCGCAAGGCTGCTTTGATGGAACCGGTGGAGGCTTTGCGGCAGGAGTGACGAGAAACTTCGGTCAAAAGCTTTAACGGGGGGGCACAGAGGCTCACTGGGTACGGTTTTTTGGAGTCTTATGATTACGGATCTGGGGCGGCAGGCTTTCAATGCGCTGGGGCACAATCGCAGCCGCAGCCTGCTGACCATGCTGGGTATGGCTTGGGGAATCGCTACCGTGGTCATCTTGCTGGCTTACGGGTCGGGCTTCGAGCGCGGGGTGTGGGCAGCGTTCCGGTCGTTTGGGACGAATCTGGTCTTTATTTTTCCGGGGCGAACCGAACTGCAGGCCGGAGGAACCAAGGCCGGCACCGAAGTTAAGTTGACCGTCGACGATCTCGACTCCATTCGGAATGAAGTTCCGCTGCTTAAGCACGTGTCGCCGGAGGTCGCCAAGCAGACCCTGGTGGCGTATAGCACGCGCAGCGCGACCTATGGTGTGAGCGGCGTGTATGCGTCGTATGGGCGCATGCGGAAGATGGATACAGAGGAAGGCAGCTTTTTCAGCGAAGCGGACGATTTTACGCACACGCGGGTGGCGGTGATTGGATCGGACGTGAGGAAGAAACTCTTCTCTGGGCAGAATGTGCTGGGAGAAAGCGTTCGCCTGGATGGCGTTTCTTATCAGGTCATCGGGGTGCTCAAGCATCAGGTCATCAATGGCGACGACAATATTAACGCGCACGTTTATATTCCATTCAGCGCGATGAGCGATCTGGCCAAGACCTATTACCTGAATGCGGTGGTGATGGAATATGAGGGCGACCACGCCAAGGTGGTGAAAGCGGTGCGCGATGCGATGGCCTTTCATCACAACTTCGATCCCAAGGATCAGCGTGCGATTTTTGTTTTCGACGTCTTCGCGGATTTGCTCGATCTGCAGGTGATCAGCACCGGAATTAAAATCCTGCTGGGATTTATCGGCTTGCTTACGCTGAGCATTGGCGGCGTGGGCTTGATGAACATCATGCTGGTTTCGGTGACGCAGCGCACGCGCGAAATTGGCGTGGAGAAAGCTTTAGGGGCGCATCGCTGGCATATTTTGTTTCAATTTCTTATGGAAGCGCTGGTGATTACGGCTCTGGGCGGACTGCTTGGCGTGGCGCTGGCTTATCTGGTTTCGTGGAGCGTGGGCTCGCTCACTTTGTGGAGCGCGTTTGAGGAGAATGCGAGCGAGGGCGATATTCATCTCTATATCGACTCGGCTACGCTGCTGTGGTCGACGGCCATTCTGAGCTTCGTGGGGATTATCAGCGGCATGTTGCCGGCGATCAAGGCGGCGCGGCTGAATCCGATTGAGGCGCTGCGCTACGAATGACGGGCGGCGGCAAAGGTATTTCCTCATGGTGGTAGCGCGCCTGCAAACAATCGACGCGTCGATCGCTTACTCGATGTACCCGACGATGCTCCTGGGTGATGCGGCGCGACCAGCAACCGGCCAGCACATACTTCAGCGCTTCCGGTTTTCCGACACCAGCGAAGGGATCGCGCAACACGTCCTCGATTAGATCAAAGGCTCGGACGCCGACCTTGCGGTCGTTCTCGATCCAGTAGCGCAGCTCTCGACGAAACTCGGGATGAAAGATCGCTTCCCGGTCAGGATTGCGTGGCAAGTCCCAGCTCCCGGCGCACTTTGTTTAGCGATTCGGGCGACGCGGTTAACAGCCGGCGGGCATTCTTGGGAGAACGCAACCGGTGCGCGCTCTCAATGAGCCCTGCCAATTCATCCCCTGGAACCATGGCGACTTGCCTTTGCCCCTTCCGGACAACGATTACGCCTTCGCGGTCGTTGGCAACGCGGTCCAAAACGGAGGCCAGGCTCTGGCGGAGGTTGGTGTAGGTGGTTTCGGTCACAGCGCACCTCTGGTTGTAGCACAGGGATCCCGTACGGAGATGTTTTATCGCTTTACAGCGAGGGCATCCAGCGCCTGCTTTACAATCCCTCTGTGCCTGAAACTGCCGCTTCCCGCCTGGACCGAGTTCTCACCCAACTTCGGCTCTACGAACATCCTCTGCTGAATTTTTCCGCGCGTGGTAAGGGCCAGGGCGTGGAACTTGTGATTCAGTTCAAGGATGCGTCCATTCCAGTGCATACCTATTATCTTGAACTTCATCCTCGCGATCTCGACCATCCGCAGTTTGAATGGGGATTCCAGCGGCAGCTTTACGACGCGCTGCACGATTATTTCGTGGAGATGTTCATCCGCACGCCGCAGGACCGGGCCGAGCGACGCCGGCAGGAATTGTGAAGCTTCTACGGCAGAAAATCGAGCGCGAAATTCGGGAGCGGGGACCCATCGCTTTCTCGCGCTATATGGAACTTTGCCTTTACGATCTCGAGCTTGGCTACTACGCGCGCAACGCTTTGCAGTTCGGAAAGGCTGGGGATTTCTACACTTCGAGCGACGTGCACGCCGTCTTCGGACGGCTGCTGGCGCGGCAGTTCGAGGAGATGTGGCGAGTGCTGGGCTCCCCCGGCCAGATTGAATTGGTGGAACTCGGCGCCGGCCGCGGGCTGTTTGCGCAAGATGTGCTGGACTGGTCGGAAAAGAAGTTTCCGGATTTCTTTCGCGCTCTGCGCTACGTTCTGATCGAGAGTTCGGCTGCATTGCGGCGGCGAATGGAAGTGACGCTGGCACGATATTTTGAAGGCGGAAAAACTGAGTTTCGTGATGTGCATTCGCAGGATTCGAACAAAGCTTCGGTTCGCGACACTCCTGTCATTATCTTCGCCAACGAATTCTTCGACGCGCTGCCGGTCGAGATTCTCAGTCCCGACGGCGCCTTGCGCGTCGATACTCATGACGAGCGTTTTGTGGAAGCCTGGGCGCAACCTGCGCCGGAGGAGTTGGAATTTCTGGATCGATACTCGATTCATCCCGAAGAGGGCGAACGTGTTGAAGTTCCTCTCGCGGCGCAGCGATTCATGGGTCGCGTCGCTGGAGGCGTCCAGCGCGGATTTGTGATCGCAATCGACTACGGATATACGCGCGAACAGCAACTTGCGGGGCGGCATCGGGGGACACTCAAGGCGATACGGCAGCATTCGATCGGTGCCGACCCTTACGAAGCTCCCGGAGAGCAGGACATTACGGCTGATGTGAACTTCACGGCGCTGGCTGCGACTGCCGAAGGGAATGGCATGCAAACGCAGAAGCTTCTCACCCAATCGCAATTCCTGATGGGCATCGGCGAGGCCAACCAGTTTGCCGACGCCTTCGAAGAATGCCGCTTACCGCAAGAGCGGGCCAAGGTTGCGCTGCAACTCAAGCATCTGATCACGCCCGCGGGAATGGGCGAAAGCTTTCAGGTGCTGATTGCCAGCAAGGAGTCGAGCCGGAAAGGCCGACTTCTCTGGCAGGATTCAACGTTGGCCGCCGAGCGATCGATGACGAACGCCGCTAGCGCTTGACTGCCGCCAAGAGCGCTGACGCGTTTTTATCGGTGGGGGCCGGTTTAGCGGGCTTCGCATCGGCGGCAGCTTCGGGATATTCATGGACGCCGCGGCCGGACTTGCGTCCGAGGCGGCCCGCTTTTACATATTGCACAAGCAGCGGAGCGGGGCGATATTTTTCTCCCAGCGTTTTGTGGAGATACTCGAGGATATTTAGCCGCGTATCGAGGCCGACCAGATCGACAAGTTCGAAAGGACCCATGGGATGATTGAGGCCGAGCTTGAGCGCTTTGTCGATGTCGGAAGCTGAAGCGATGCCCTCTTGCAGCATGTGGAACGCTTCATTGCCGATCATGGCGTTGATGCGGCTGGTGATGAAGCCGGGAGACTCTTTGATCACAACCACTTCTTTGCCCATGCGCTGGCCGACTTCGACGGCCGTAGCGAGAGTATCGTCGTCGGTTTCCAACGCGCGTACGACCTCGAGCAGTTTCATTTTGTGCACGGGATTGAAGAAGTGCATGCCCACGCACTTCCGGGCTCGATAAGTGACGCTGGCAATCTCGGTAATGCTTAAAGAAGAAGTGTTCGAGGCGAGAACGGTGGTGGGGCGGCAGATTTTATCGAGGAGGGTGAAGATCTCGATTTTCGACTCCATCTCCTCGGGAACGGCTTCGATCACGAGATCGGCTTCGCGCGCCGCCTCTTCGACGGAACCGGCGTATTCGAGGCGGCGAAAGGCGGCATCGGCGTCTGGGGCTTGAACTTTTCCTAACTCTACGGCTTTATCCAGATGGGCACGAATCTCGCTCTCGGCGCGGCGCAGCGCCATGGGCAGCAGGTCTTCTAAAATCGTGCGGTAACCGCCGATGGCTGCAGCGTGCGCGATGCCGCGGCCCATGATTCCGGCGCCGATGACCGCGACAGTGTTCACGGTTGCCACTACTGAGCCACCACTTTTTCTTTCTCCAGATCTTTAATGGCGTCATTCAGAGCGATACCGGCGGTGCGCAAGCTATCCGCCAGACGCTTGCGTTCCTCGACGTTCATGGCAGGAATGGAGATGCAGATGCGGCGGAGGGTAGTGGTGATATCTTCCACGTAATTCATCGATCGGATCAGTTCACCAGATGCAAGCATGAGGGCTCCTGTATTTTGGTCAGCTTTCGGAAGGCGATGCGCCTTTGCCGCGGTCTCCGAGGTTGCAAAGAACATACGCGAAAACACGCAGACCGACCTTCTATTCTGGACGCGCCGGCGAATTTAGTAAAGGCGGAGGCGGTGAGATCGGTGAGATCGTGGGCCCACAGTGAGACTATTTTGCTTTTTGTGAACGGCGAATCCACCGGAACAGCCTATAATCTCAATCGAATCTTTCAATGGGTCTTGAGAGCTCTGAGTTCAATCGAATGGCCATGGCAGAGAAACCTTTGAAGCACTACATTTTCGCAAGCGACTTCGATCAGACGCTCACCTTCAATGATTCCGGCTACGTGCTGGCGGAGCTGGTGGGCATTTCCACGGAAGAGTTCGAACGCAAGGCCAAGGGCATGGCGAAGATCAACTTGGTGCAGCAGGGGGCGGAGCTCGCGTATTTGCTGCTGCATGATCCCGAGTTCAGATCCAAGGTGCGGAAGGAACATCTGTACGAGGTCGGCAAGCGAATTCGGCTCAAGGAAAACATTCAACTCCTTTACCAGCTTTTGGAGGCGGGCATTGACGGACACTCGTTCGATTTTTATGTTCTGTCGGCGGCGCCCGTTGAGGTGATTTATTCGGCGCTGGAGGGGGTCGTGCCTCAGGATCATATTTTTGGCACGGAGTTCCGCTACAAGGCATCGGGCGAAATCGATACGCTGGTGCGGGCTACCGCCGGTTATGGCAAAGTGTTTGTGCTCGACCAGTTGCTGACCCAACACGTGACCGGACCCGATCATGTGATTTATACCGGGGATGGCAGCTCCGACGTGCATGTGATGCTGCACGTGAATGCGCGCGATGGCCTGACGATTGCGGTTTCGGAGTCGCGCCACGTTTCGCAGATCGCCAAGCGCACCGTGCTGAGCACCAGCGCGCTCGCGGTGCTGGCGCCGATTCTGGAAGAGGTCGCTGGGTGGGAGCGCTTCCGCATCCGCAGCTTTTTCGAGGCGAATGGCATGCTGATTCAGGAGTGGGAGCGGGTTCGCACGGACTGGCTCACGGTGCGCGCTGCCAACCCCGAAGCCTCGGAACCCGTTAGCGTTTTGCCTTGATTGCGAAAGCCGCTTCCGCAACACATCTTCCACTATGCTCCGCGATAAGAGCTTGATTCCGCTGTCTCACCAGCACCAGCGGTCTTTGGCTTTGTGCGTGCGAATCGATCGGGCGCAGCCGATCCCGGAAAAAAATCTCGACGCCTGGCAGGCGGAAATCGATCAGCTTTTTCGGCGGGAAATCGACTTTCACTTTGCAGCCGAAGAGTCTGCGATTTTTCCGGTTGCCCTTGGTTTCGGGGAGTTGATTGCGCTAGTGGAAGAGCTGCGAGTCGAGCATGCCGAATTGCGCGGATGCTTTTCCGAGGCGGCGGCGCGGAGCCTGTCGGTGGAACGTATGGTCGCTTTCGGCGGCAAGCTTTCTGCGCACATTCGCAAGGAGGAACGCCAACTCTTCGAGCGGCTGCAACAGTTGCTGACTGCGGGGCAACTCGCAGAGCTGGGAGTAAAACTGGAAGCCGCTCTCGGAGAGGCCGGAAAATCCTGCCTTTTAACGAGCGAGGCAACGCGGGTCAAAGCCCGAAGATAGAGGGCATTGGGTAAGTTACGATTGCCAGCCGTGGTAGCGCAGGAACTTTTCGGCTCCGTCTTTCCCCATGAACCGTTCTAGGACTGCGGCTTCGGTTCGGCGAAGGTCGACCATCACCAAGCCATCGAGCACGTTGGAAAATCTGCGGTCAACGTTGAAGCCCAGGAGCTTGCCGCCAATTTTCGCGTATTTCCGGAGTAAGATCGGCACGCCTTTGCCATCGCCTTCCACATCGGTGATAGGCTCGGAGAGTTCTTCGAGATCGCGCAGAATGTGGCTCATGGCGCGGCAATCCCAAGGGCGCAGCCATGCGGGACGGAAAGGGCGGCGCGGTGCGATCATTCCTGGTTCGATCATATTCGGCTCGATCGAGCCGGTGGCCTCTTCTTCGCGCATGCGAGCTTCGAAGAAGCGATAGATCATTTCGCGAGAAACTTGGTTGTAGCCGTTGCTGATACTGACTGCGCCAAACAGTATCGGAGTCTGGGGATGCGTGACCAGCAAGCGCGCGATTCCCTTCCACAACAGGAGTAGAGGCGCGTACTGGCGCTGGTATTCCGGCCTTACGAAGGAACGTCCCAATTCGAGGGCCGGTCCAATCTTCTCGAAAACCTGTGCATCGTAGCGGAAGAGCGTGCTGGTGTAGAGGCCGCGCACGCCGCGTTCGGCGAGGATCTCGGAAGTGTTGCCGGCGCGATAGCCGCCGACAAGCTCCTGTTTCTTTCGATGCCAGAGAAGGAGATGCCAATAATAGCGGTCGAAGCGGTCGAGGTCGCGGGATTTGCCAGTGCCTTCGCGCACGGCGCAAAACGTTACTTCGCGCAAGCGTCCCACTTCCTGCAAAAGGCGAGGCGTCTCGTTGGCTTTGACGAGGTAGACCGCGAGGTCTCCGCTTTGTGCGAGACAGCGATCTTCCGCGAGCCGACTCAATTCCGCTGCCAACAACTCCTGCGGCTCGGCGGAGGCGAGCGTTTGCTGCGCGTTCACCGAGAGCTTCGAACGCGAAGCCACTGGCCGGGAAGTTTCTCTGCGGCGGCGCGCCAGCAGGTAAGTTCGCCAGCGTAAATAGTCGGTGGCTTCCTGATCGTCAGCAATGCTGGCGATACCACCGCTGGAAATTTGGCTGCCCACGCGCACTTCCACGCTGCGACCTTCGTGGTTCAAGAACTCTTGCAGCAGAAACGCCGAGCGCAGGCGGGGGTGAATCATGCCGAAAAGATGGAAGCTCATGTTGTTTCGGCCACAGAAGTAGACTGGCAGCGCGGCAGCGCCGGTTTGACGAATCATGCGCACGGCGATATGCCTCCACTGCGGATCGGAGATTGCCGCCTGGGGAAATTGCCACTGCGAAACTTCGGCCGCAGGAAACAGCGCCAGCATTCCTCCGGCTTGCAACCAGCCTTGTGCCTCGGCGAGCGCGCGCTGATTTGCTGCCGGGCAGTTGGAATCGCCATGGTTGTCGGGCCCAGGATCGATTGCGATGCAGTGGCCAGAGATTTCTGGGACGTCGCTCCATGGAAAGGTCGCCATGACCTTCACGTCCGGGCGGGCGCGCGTCAACAGAACGGCCAGTACGGCTCCATCGAGCATGCCGAAGGGATGGTTGGCAACGACTACCACCGCGCCGGTCGCTGGAATTCTGGTTGCGTCCGCCGCATCGACGCGCAGTTCCACACGCATCGCGGCTAACAGATTCTCAAGCCCCAGACCCTTCCTAGATTGCTGCAGCCGCTGATGCAACTCGCGCATTTTGTCTACGCGAAAGAACCTCTCGGCCAAGGCCGTTATCGTTGGAACTTCAGCGATGTGCGGCCACGGTTGTTCCCGCGCTCTGTCTCCGTGCAATTGGTCGGAGGGCATGCTAGAGAAAATAGCGCAGGCAGTTTGCAGGGGCGTGAAGAAGAGGTTAAAAGCTCATGAATGCGATGCTGCGGGAAACTCGAAAGTAACTAGAAAGGCCGGTAGTCATGAACCAGTGGCCAGAGAGAAGAGACCACTGACCACCGATGACGGGCCACTGCGTTTACGTTTCCAAGCGGAAACGCGTTTCGGCCAAGCCGTAGAGCCTGCGCCAGACCAGGCGGTTGATGGTGACCACGGTGGCTGCCATCATCATGGTGGCGGCTAGAAGGAGGTGGAAATCGCCGCTGTCGGTGGCCTGCTGGATGGTTGCGCCCAATCCAGTGGTCGTGTAGATGTGGCCTTTGAAATGAAAATACTCGGCTACGATGCTGGCGTTCCACGCGCCTCCCGAGGCCGTGACAAGGCCGGTTACGAGGTAAGGAAAGATTCCCGGGAGGATCAATTTCTTCCAACGCTCGAGGCCTCGCATCTGGAAAACCGAGCAGCACTCTTTCAAGTCCGTTGGGATTGCCATGGCTCCGGCGATCACATTGAATAAGACGTACCATTGCGTGCCCAGTAGCAAGACCACGATGGAGGCGAGGCCGAGTCCGCCACCGATTCTAATCAGCACCAGCAGGATCACGGGCAACAGTGCCGTTGCGGGGACCGATGCTGCGATTTGCGCGAGCGGTTGCGCGATGCGGGCCAGCCGGGGATTGAAGCCGATGGCGACGCCGGCAGGAATGGTCCACAGGGCACCGATTAGCAGCGCGAGATTCACGCGTAGGAAAGTCGCTCCCAGGCCGAGAGCAGCTTCGCGCAATTCGGCTTTGCCGAGACCGCTCACGATGAGTGCCACGCGAACCACGGCGTAGCCGATGCCCAGCAGCGCCAGCACCGCCACCATGCGAAGCAGCCATTCTCGCCACGCGGCTGGCTCATCGTGCTGGGGAGCTTCCTGCGTAGGTTTATTGGCAAAGTACAGAAGCAGATTCTCGCTTAGAGGCTGCAAGGTTTTTTGGCGAAGCTTGGCCAAGCCGGCGGAGTGCTGCACCAGATTGAGCACCCAGGAGCGCGGGGTGTCGGTGCTCTCGATCTGCTCGACTTTGAATTTTTCCGCCCAGGCGATGACTGGACGCCAGATAAATTGGTCGAGCAATACGATCACCGCAACCATGGTGGCAATGCCCCAAAGGATCGAAGCGGTATCGCCGGCGCTGGCTGCGGTTTGGAGATAGGAGCCGAGGCCGGGCAAGCGAAAATCGCGCGATCCGAGGACGAACATTTCGCAGACCATCAACGCAAACCAGCCTCCGGCGACCGACATCATGGAGTTCCATACCAGCCCGATGGCCGAGAACGGCAATTCCATCTGCGTGAAGCGCTGCCACCAACTGAAGCGGTAGATGGTCGCGGCTTCGCGCATATCTTTCGGAATGCTCTTCAGTGAGGAGTAGAAGCTGAAGGCCATGTTCCAGACTTGACCGGTAAAAATCAGGAGGATCGCACCCAGTTCTACGCCGAGTTGGCGCCCGGGGAACAATGCCACCATGGCCAGCATTACTCCGGGAAGAAAACTTAGGACGGGGATCGATTGGAGCACGTCGAGCAGAGGGATCATAAAGCGCTCGGCGCGCGGGTTGTAGGCGGCGGCATAGCCATAAACCAAAGTGAAAACGAGGCTCAGCAAGTAGGCGATGGTGATGCGCAACAACGAATATCCGGCGTAGGCGGGAAGCGCGCTTAGACGGCGCGAAATTTCGACGGTGGGAGTGAAGGGGCCGAACCAGGAGCGGCCCACCGTGATCACGCTATAGAAGAGTGCGATGCCCGCGCCGAACATAACGATATCGGGCAGGTGCGAAGTTTCGAGGCGCGGCAATTGCGACCAGAGTTGATAGGCGGAGAATCCGCGCCAGGTGAGACTTCTTTTCATGGGCGCGCTATCTCACCTTCGAGTAGGAACGGTTTGAAAAGGGCAGAGGTGTGCGCGCGCGAGATCCCTCGTCCCGCTGGGAAAAGCGCGGGCCTTCGGGATGACGCCGGAGTAGGGCAATCGTCGAAGATTTTCAAACGGAGCCAGGATCCCCTTTCGACGAGGAAGCTGGATCGTTACCATCCGCACGCACGGGCTCGGGAGTTTGCTTGAGCGCCGCAGCCTGCGCAACTTCGGTTGGCACAGCTTCGAGCTGCGCTGCCTCGGTTAGGGTAAGGCGGCCGCTTTCGCGGTCGTAATCGAAAATCTCGGCATAGCGTCCCCAGTTCATGGCGGTGTCGAATTGCCGTTGCACTTCGTCTTCGGAGAAGTGCTCATCCAAGACATCGCGGAAAAATTCGTCGTGGATGGAGTGATCGGACTTGCGCTTGAGGATGCTGTCGATCTGCTTCAGGATGGTCACATGTTCAAGCGCTGCTTGCCGGAAGAGAATCTTGCGAGCTTGAATGTCGGCCTCGGCAAACTGGGCTCCGGCTTGCGAGAGTTGCACATCGCCCTCTTTCAACCAGCCGAAACCGAGCAACTGGCAGGCCTCGAGGATGGGCAGCAGATCCTCGACGTTCATCACCAGGTCTTCGCTTAGGCGGAAAAGATCTTCGCGCCCGGCGCGATCGTGCAGTAGTTCGACGAGACCGGCGATTCCGCCAACGCGGGCGTGGGGGAGAATCTGATATTTACTGGTGCGCACCGGACCCTTACTTTTCGGCCCTCCCGGAGGCACAACAATTTCTCCCGTGCTTTCGGGATCGGGCAGGGCGTGCTCGACATCGGGTTCGGTCATCACTTTGTAGATGTAATCGACGAGTTCCACAAAGCGCGGGGACTTGCGATCGCGAGGCTGGGGCAGGCGGACGTTGAAATCGGCGCGGATGCGCGCCGGATTTCTGCCCAGCACCACGATGCGGTCGGCGAGGATTACCGCCTCCTCAATGTTATGGGTCACAATGAAGATCGCGCTGGTGGGCATTTTTTTGTTGAGCCACAGCTCGAGCAGTTCACCGCGCAGATTTTCCGCGGTGAGCACGTCGAGAGCGGAAAAAGGTTCGTCCATGAAGAGCACTTCGGGCTCGACCACCAAGGCCCGGGCAAAGCCGACGCGCTGCTTCATGCCACCGGAAAGTTCTTTGGGATAAGCGGTCTCGAAGCCATCGAGGCCGACCGTGTCGAGCGTGCGCAGAGCGCGTTTGCGGCGCTCCACGGCGGGCACGCCGCGCGCTTCGAGCGGCGCCTCAACGTTTTCCAGAACCGTGAGCCAGGGGAATAGGGCGAAGCTCTGGAATACGATGGCGACGTTCGGCGACTCCGCACCCAGGGGCTTGCCGTGCCAGAAAATCGCTCCCGACGAGGGTTGCGAAAGTCCGCTAAGAATACGCAGCAAAGTCGACTTGCCGCAGCCCGAGGCGCCGAGCAGCGCTACAATTTTTCCGGGCTCGATGCTGAAGTCGGTGAGGCCAACTACTTGAATGCGGCTTCCATCCGGCTGGGGATAGGACTTTTCAATGGCCCGAGCTTGAACGATGGCTTCGCTCACCAGAAATGTCTCCCTAACTTCTATACACGATCCCAGCGTAGACGGGAAGCCGCGAGAGGGCGAGTAATGGCTCTGTCCGATGCTGCCGTCTCTTTTTGATGAGCGTCGTACCGAAACCCGGAGCAGTTCAGCCCCCGGTGAGGGATCTCCCATGTGGACGAAGGCACGTGGCGAAGGAGATCCTTTGCTTCGCCTGAAAAGCGGGTGCGCTAAGGATGACGCCATCCCGTGAAATCAAAATTGAGCCACACACGCATTCGAGCTTTGTTCATTTTCCCCAAGCCCCTGCGGCCGGCTCGGTTAGAATCGCACGCATGAGGGCACGCTCGAACATCACGTACTCCGACGACTACGTGGAATACTGCCGGGAGACTGCGAAGCGCGTCAGGAATCTGCAGGATTTAGCCTTGCGTGGGCGCAATAAGCAGGAAATCACGCGGCGGATTCACGAGCGCATCGTTGAAGCGGTTGGCTTACAAAGGGAAGATGACCTCGTCGACATCGGCTGCGGAGATGGGACGCTGTTAGCGATGGCTGGGCGCCTGGGAGTGAAGAGCGCCGTGGGATTGCTGGCCACCGAGGAAGAGGTTGAGTTACTGCGTCCGACTGGCCTGCACGTAAAACAAGGGTTCACAGACGATCTGCCCATCGCCGAAAAAAGCGCATCCGTGGTGGTTTGCAACAACGTGTTGTTGGTGGTTCCTCGAGAGAAGATTCGAGCCAGCCTGCGCGAGATTTATAGAATCGCAAAGCCCGGAGCGCGCATTTTGGTGGGAGAAATTCCGTTCGTTCAAAACCCCGCACCGGACCCAAGATTGAATACGCGGCGCGAAGCGCTCTCTTATCTCTACCAGACCTACGGCTTCAGGACGTGGTTCGGAATGCTTCGCAGAATGGCGTATTGGAGCCTCACCGGAAAGGAACCTGTCATACGGGACGGGGCTGCAATCTCTTTCTATGCAACCGCGCAAGAGTTTATCGCTATGGCGGAGGATGCTGGCTTGCAACTGGTGCGTTACTGGCAGCACGACGATCCCAATACCCGCAATAATTATCTGCTTCGAAAAGCGAGTCAAGCGGCGAACTCTTCTTCCGGCGGAACGGCTACGGGTTGAGGAAGTCGATCGGTGACTTCGGCGAGCTGCGCGAGTTTGGCGGCGAGCGCGGAAGTGAAATCGCCCGGGGCGACGCGCCATTGCCAGTTGCCCTCGTGCTGGCTGGGAGTGTTCATGCGAGCTTCGTTGCCGAGGCCGAGAACATCCTGCAGCGGGGTGATGGCGAAGTCTGCGGCCGAGGTTTGCGCGGCGCGGATGAAAGCCCAGTTCATGCCGTCTTCGCAGCGGCCGAAATAGCACTCGGCGTTGCGGCATTCCTGCTCGGTGGCTCCGGAGTGAAACCAGCCGACGGTGGTTTCGTTGTCATGGGTTCCTGTGTAGATCACCTTGCCAGCGGCGCGATGCGGCAAATAGATGTGAGCGCCCTCATCGCTAAGACCGAATTGCAGCACGGCGATGCCCGGAATCTGCAAGCGCTCGCGCAGAGCGTGGACCTCCGGAGTGATGTAGCCCAGATCCTCGGCGAAGAAGGGCAAGCCGCCGAGGGCCTCGCGAAGCTTGTGAAATAAGTCGTCGCGCGGACCATCCACCCAGCGGCCGTTCATCGCTGTGGGATCGCTGGCGGGAATCTCCCAACACTGATCGAAGCCGCGAAAGTGATCGAGGCGGATGTAGTCGCAGTTCCACGTAGCCCAGCGCAAGCGACGTACCCACCAGTCGTAGCCTTGAGCTTTCATCACGTCCCAGCGATAGAGCGGATTGCCCCAGCGCTGGCCGGTCTTGCTGAAAAAGTCGGGAGGCACGCCGGAGACTACCTCGGGCTCGAGCTCGTCGTTGAGGCGGAAAAGATCGCGGTGCATCCAGACATCGGCGCTATCGTAGTTCACGAAGATGGCCACGTCGCCCACGATACGGATGGAGCGTTGCGCGCAATAGCGGCGAAGGGCCTGCCACTGCTCATAGAAGGCGAACTGCAAGGCGCTGCGAATTTGTAAATCGACCGCTAGATCTTTGCGGGCTTTCTCCAGGGCTGCGGTTTTACGGCAGGCGAGTGCGGCCGGCCACTCTTTCCACCCTGCCAATTTTTGCTGGGAGCGCAGCGCGTCGAAGAGAACGAAGTCGTCGAGCCACCAGGCATTCTCCGAGCAAAAGCGAGTGAAGCGCGTGCGCGCGGCGGGCGATGCCTTGGCAATAAAATTGCGCCCGGCTTCGAACAGCAGCGGCAATTTTTTGGCGAAGACTTGGTTGTACTCAACCGCACCGTGATCGGAGGCGAGAGCGGAAAGCCTGCCGGGATCGATCCATCCGTGCTGGGAGAGACGCTCCAGACTGATGAGCAGAGGATTGCCAGCAAAGGCCGAGGTGGAGGAGTAGGGCGAATTGCCGTGGCCCAGCGGGCCTAGGGGCAGAACCTGCCAGAGCGCCTGGCGAGCCGCGGCCAGCGAGTCCACGAACTGGTAAGCGGCGGGACCGAAGTCGCCGATGCCGCCGCGCGAGGGTAACGACGTGGGATGTAACAAAACGCCTGCAGCGCGGGGGAAGGGCATGAAACTAGACTCTACCCTATATTCCCGGTTCGCTACCCGCGCGGGTCAGAGTCTTCAGTTCGTCCTGGTTAATTTTAATTTTGCCGGCTTTCTGCATCTGATCGCGCAGGTTGGTGACGAACAATTCGAACAACTCTTGCTCCTTGCCTTGCAGAAGCGCATCGCGAATCTGGTCGCGCCTGGCGGCGAAATCGGTGTCGGAGGGCGCCTGCACCTCCAGCATTTGGAGGACTGCGCCGTCACTGCCGCTGTTGATGGGACCGCTGATGTCTCCGGGCTTCAGGCTGAAGGCTACGGAGGCCGCGCCGGTCATGGAGCCGATATCGGGAACCTGGCCATCGGGCAGGACAAAGTCGCTGGTTTTTATTTCTGCGCTCAACTCTTTGGCCGCCTTCTTCAGATCATGCTCGGTCTTGGCGCGGTCGGAAAGTTCTTGAGTTTTCTGAGTCAGAAGAATGTTGGAGCGTTCGTTCAAAAATTCCTGCTCCACCTTGCCGCGAATTTCTTCGAAGGTGGGCGTGGACTGTGGCTTCACCGCGAGCAGTTGAAATACCGCGACGCCTTGCGACGTGGAAGCCAGTTCTGGAGGGGACTTCTCAGACGCGGTGAACACGGCATCCATCAACTGAGGCGCTGGGCCTAAACCGGGGACAAGATCTTTGCGGCCAAAGAAGTCTGAAGTGACCACCGGCAGCCCCTTGGCCGCGGCGGCGGCGTCCAGTCCCTGCGCCTTGGCGGCTTGCAGCAAGTCTTCGGCTTGCTTCTGCGCCAATTGCTGCGCTTTTTGTTGCTTCAGAAGAGGCTCGATTTCGGCTTTGACTTCATCGAGCGTCTTCATATGCGCGTCCTGCTTATCGTCGACGCGAATGATGTGGAAGCCGTAGCTGCTCTTCACCAGGTCGCTGATCTGGCCTTTGGGCAACGAAAAAGCGGCCTTTTCAAACTCGGGGACAGTGCGGCCTTTGCCGATCCAGCCCAGCGATCCGCCTTGCTTGGCGCTGCCCGGGTCTTCCGAATTTTTCTTGGCTAAGTCTTCGAAGTTGGCGCCGCTCTTCAACTGCTTAAGCAAATCTTCGGCGCGATGCTGGGCTTCGGTCACGCCTTTTTCGTCGACCTTGCCGTCGGACCCCGGAAGCGGCGTTTTAATCAGAATGTGACTGACTTTGACCTGCTCGGCCACGCGGTACTGATCGCGGTGCTGATTGTAGTAAGCCTGCAGATCGTCCTGGCTGACCTGGACTTTGTCTTGAATTTTTCCGGTGTCGATGGCGGCGTACTTGATTTTGCGCTTTTCAGGAATCGAGTTGGTGAAGTTTTTCTGATGGCTGTCGTAGAAAGCCTTGAGCTCTTCGGTAGTGGGGTGCAAACTTTTTTTTATGTCGTCTTGCTTGAGGACGGCGTACTCGAACTTCACCTTGGTATTTTGCTTTTCGAATTCTTTGCGGATGGCGGTATCGCTCACCGAGGCTCCGCCGGTGATTAGAGCCTGCAACTTGCTGATCAGGATTTGCTTGGCGACGCTGTCTTCGAAAATCGCAGGAGTAAGGTTGGCGCGCTGCAGCATGCTTTCGTATTCGGCCTCGCCGACGAAGTTTCCGCCGGGGAAAAAATAGGCGGAGTAGCGGCCGTGCTGGAGTTCGTCCTTCACTTCCTGCGGCGTGGCCTTCAGGCCCAAATGTTGGGCTTCACTCAGTTCGGCTTGCCGGTCGATCAGTTGATCGGCCGCGCGGCCCGTGAAGAATGGCAGCAGCGCGGCGGCATTGGGACCCAGGTTTGCGCCCTGCTGCTGCAGCATTTGCCGCGCCTGCTCGCGCACCTGCTCGGCGGTGATGTCCTCGCCGCTCACTTTGGCGACCACGCCCTTACCGGGGGTGCCCGTTAGTCCCGCGCCCAGATCACCGGGGATAAAGGCAATGACCATGGCCGCGCAAATCAGCAAGAGCAAGCCGCTAAGCACAATCTTCTTGAAAGGTCCTTCGGTCTGCAGAAAACGAATCATGGGAATTGTCACTCCAGGAGCGATAAGCGGAATTCTTCATTATAAACCAACGATTGCGATCGTAATTTCGGGGACGATGGTAATTTGCGAACGGCGCGGCAGCCAGCCTCGGCTGACTGGTAGAAAATCCATAAAAAGCGTCGATTGAAACGTATCAATAAACATGCTATTCCTCTTAAGCGTTTGGGGGGGTTGGCTAGCATCCACCAAAAACCTGTTGGCATTCAGTTCTCGACGGCTGGTGCTCGAGATCGCGAACGGAGCAAGATGAAGCGCTCAATCTTACTTCTTCCAGTAGCCCTGGCGATCATCCTCGGCCTCGGCGCACGCCTAACCGCGTCGGCCCAGGGTTCGGCACCCGCCAGCCCGAGCGCCGCGAATGAGAACGCGGAGCGACTCGCTCTTCGGGATCATTGGAATCTGCAATCTTCGGCGAACGTAGCCGCCAAGGGCGACGTCATCTCGACCCCAAGCTTCGCTCCGCAGGGTTGGCATGAAGCCACGGTTCCCACGACCGTGGTGGCAGCGCTGGTAAGAGATAAGACCCTGCCCGACCCTGTCTTTGCGATGAACCTGCGACAGCTTCCGGGTGTGTCCTACCCGGTCGGGGCAAATTTTTCTAACATTCGCATGGCGCGCGACAGTCCGTATGCGGTGTCATGGTGGTATCGCCGGCAGTTCGCGGCGCCCGCGTATTATGCTGGAAAAATCATATGGCTGAATTTCGAAGGGATCAATTACCGCGCCAACGTGTGGCTTAACGGGAAACAGATCGCCAACGATAACGATGTGGCGGGAGCATGGCGCACTTACGAATTCAACGTGACCGCAGCTGTTAAGGCCGGTGGAGAGAATGTGCTCGCGGTGCAAGTCTTTGCGCCGACAGAAAAAGATCTGGCGGTTACGTTCGTCGACTGGAACCCGGCTCCGCCGGATAAAAATATGGGACTGTGGCGCGAGGTCTACCTCACGGCGAGCGGGCGGGTGGCGTTGCGATATCCCAGCGTTGTTTCGAAACTTAACTCTCCGGCGAATGATTCTGCGCAGCTTACGGTGACGGCGCAGGCAAAAAATGACAGCGATCAAGCGGTGAAAGGAAAACTGAGAGGCGAGATCGAAGGCGTGGCTTTCGAGCAGGAAGTGGAACTCGGCGCGCACGAAATAAAAGATGTGACCTTCACCTCCCAACAATTCCCGCAACTTGTAATCGCCCATCCGCGGCTTTGGTGGCCGGCGCAAATGGGCGAGCCGCATCTGTATTCGCTGACAATGAAATTTGAAGTCACCGGAGTCGTGAGCGACGAATCACGGACCCAGTTCGGCATTCGCGAGATCACTTCGGAGATCAATGCAACCGGGCGGCGCGAATTTCATGTTAACGGCAAGAATATCCTGATCCGTGGCGGCGGCTGGTCGCCCGACATGATGCTTCGCGAAAACTCGCAGCGCTTGCGCGATGAGTTCCGCTATGTCCGCGATCTGGGGTTGAACACGATTCGACTGGAGGGCAAACTCGAGCCTGAGGAGTTTTTCGACTTGGCGGACCGCGAGGGAATCCTGGTGATGGCGGGCTGGTGCTGCTGCGATTTCTGGGAGCAATGGCGGCACTGGAAGCCCGAGGATTTCACGATCGCGCAGGAATCTCTGCGGGATCAGATTTATCGCCTGCGCAGCCATCCTAGCCTGGTGATGTGGCTGAATGGCAGCGATCATCATCCTCCACCGAAGGTGGAGGAAATGTATCTTGAGGTCGAGAAGCGGCTGCTTTGGCCGAACCCCATAGTTTCTTCAGCGACCGGTAAAGCGACTCCGGTGAGTGGAGACAGCGGAGTCAAGATGACTGGGCCCTACGAATACGTCGCTCCGAGCTATTGGGAGGAGGACACGCCGCGAGGCCCGCCACATCGCAAAGAGTGCAATCCTGGGGGCTGTGGCGGGGCCTACGGCTTCAACACGGAAACCAGCATGGGGGCGGCGGTTCCCCCGCTCGAGAGCATTCGCGCCATGGTGGGGAAAGAACACCTCTGGCCCATCGACGAGGTGTGGAATTTCCATGCCGGCGGGGGAAACTTCAAAGACATTCACATCTTCAGCGACGCCCTTGCGCGCCGATATGGAAAATCCAACAGCGTAGAGGAGTTCGCTCTGAAGTCTCAACTGCAGACGTACGAGGGCGTGCGCGTCATGTACGAAGCCTACAGCCGCAATAAGTATGAGTCGACGGGCGTGATCCAGTGGATGCTGAACAATGCGTGGCCGTCGATGATCTGGCATTTGTACGATTATTACCTGCGCCCGGGTGGGGGCTACTTCGGCGCCAAGCGCGCCATGGAGCGGCTGCATCCGCTGTATGGCTACGATGATCGTTCCATCTGGCTGGTCAGCAGCCAGTATGAGGACGCTCAAGGGCTGAAGTTGAGCACAAAGATTTACGACTTGGATATGAGCGAGAAATTCTCCCACGAGGATTCTGTTGACGCACCCGCCGACAGCACAGCCAAGATCTTCACTCTGCCGGAGCTGCAAGGCCTGAGCCCGGTATATTTCGTCGCCTTGCGGTTGTGGGATTCCGCCGGCAAACTCGTGGGCTCAAATTTTTACTGGCTCTCAACCAAGCCGGAAACGCTGAACTGGGCGAAATCCAGTTGGTTTACGACGCCTACCCGTTCGTTTGCCGACTACACAGCTCTGGCGCAATTGCCCAAGGTAACGCTTAAAGTTAGGGAACACACCGAAGTGCGGGGCGAGGAATCCGTCACGCATGTTTCCCTGGAGAATCCTAGCCGGAGTCTGGCGTTCTTTATTCGCCTGCAGGTCAAGCGTCAAGGCAGCGACGATGAGATTCTTCCGGTGATCTGGCAGGATAACTACATCTCGCTGCTGCCCGGCGAGACGCGCGAAGTGAGCGCGACCTACCGAACTCGCGAATTGAACGGGGCGCAGCCCGTCGTGGGGGTTTCCGGCTGGAATGTGGAGTGAACCGGGGCATCGGGCATCGGGCCTCGGACTTCAGCTGCAATATGGCTCGGCACTAGAGATTGTTCTGGGATAAGTCCGAACCCGAAGTCCGAGACCTGCTCAGGGCTGGCTTTTATACTCTAGTACAATGCTGACGTGAGTCATGGCATTCGCATCGGAATTCTGGGCGACTTCAATGCCGAGTTCCGTTCCCACCACGCAACCTCCGATTCGTTGCGGCATTCCGCCCGAAACTTAGACCTGGAAGTGGAGTCGGAGTGGATCCCCACCTCCTCGGTGTCCGAGGGCGGGGATAAAATTCTCGAAACATTCGATGCCCTCTGGGCCGCGCCCGGCAGCCCCTATAAAAGCTTTGACGGCATGCTCAAGGGCATTGAGTTTGCGCGCCGCTGCGACTGGCCCTTTCTGGGCACGTGCGGAGGATTTCAATGCGCCTTGATCGAGTTCGCGCGCAACGTGCTCGGCATTGCGGACGCCGATAGCGCGGAAAATAATTCCGGCTCGCAGAACATCGTCATTTATCCGGTGGCTTGCGCGGTGGGCGGGCGAGCGGGGGATGCTCCGAAGTTATCGGGCGTGGTTCCTGAGATTCGCCTGCGCCCTGGCTCGTACTTGCAGTCTTTTTATGGCAAGGACAAGGAAGTAGTGAGCGAAGAATTTTTCTGCAATTTCGAGGTCAATCCTGAGTACGAATGGTGCGCTATGGAAGCCGGCTTTCCGGTGGTGGCGCGTGGCGCGCAGGGAGAAGTCCGCGCCATCGAATCCCCCGCTCATCGCTTTTTTATTGCCACGCTCTTCCAGCCGCAACTATCTTCCAGCGAAAGCGCGCCGCATCCCGTGGTGAGCGCCTTCGTGCAGGCCGCGTCAAAATGGGCGCAATGGCGGCGCGAAGACCGGGTGCTCGAGTAAGTGTGGGAGTGCATCCAAAAGCTGGCCGAGCCGCTCTCGGCAGACAGCCGAGGGTCTGTCTGCAGGTGAGCCTTTGCGAAAATCGCAGCTGAGTAATCGCAGTTTGGTTAAATATGTCTTAAATCGGAATGATCCGCTAAAGTTCTTCAGCCTTCCGCCGATCCTGCCTCCCATGCGCTGAAACACTCGTTCGAAGCAGTGAAGCTCGTCACGAAAACGTCCACTCAAGGATTCAACCCGTCACGGCAATCGCAAAATGGTCTTCAACCTCCAAATTGGCGGGCACAGCCGCGTAAAACCGGCGGAGTCGATCGCTTCGGCGAACGAATCTAAAGTGTCCAACTTTTTTCGCAATTTAACAGGCGACCGGCGTGGCCGCTGGCTCGCCGCGCGAGGAGAATCGTTATGAAAAAGCAGGGCTATATTTTGCAGCAAGCGATGTTAGTTTGGTTGGTGCTACTGGCCTCCGGAGTCGGCCAGGCGCAATCGGAATCTCGCGTCATCCGAGTCAATATTCCTTTTGATTTTAACGTCGGGGTGCAACGTTTTTCGGCCGGGGAATACACGCTGGCGCCGTTGCTTTCAAACACTACGTTGCTGCGCAATCAGAAGGGGCGGGTCCTGACCAGCATCGCGACCAACTCGGTGGAATCCCGGCAAGTATCCGGTGCTGTGAAGCTAATTTTTAACCGTTACAGCGAACGCTATTTCCTGTCGCAGATCTGGGAAGCTGGAAACGAGATTGGAAGGGAGCTTCCAAAATCGTCGGCGGAGACGGAAGTGGCAGGAGAATATTCGCCATCGGATGCGGTCGCGCTTAATTTCGCCACTCGTTACTAAACTAATGGTGCGGGGCTCAGCACTTGGGTCCCGACCATGCAACCCGTGGATGCGGCTGACGATGGGAGAGGCGGACAAGGAGTCGGCCTTTTCCATCGTCGCCGCGCGGCTCACGCTTTCGCCAGCCTCGTTAGCCCGGTAATCGTTACCAAAGATTTGGGTTTAGGCCTCAGGAAAATAAAGTTTCGCGATATCGCGCCGATCTCAGATCCATGATTAGTACCGTAAGCAGCGCAAACGCGAGTCAAGCGACCGCCGCGAGTCATACCGCCGCCCCCAAGCCTCAGCAGACGCAGAAGAGCACTCCGCTCCCTGCGGACACTGTGAGCTTGAAGAGCGCGGGTGACGTCGACCATGACGGCGACACCAAATAACATCACCAACCTCACCCCTCGAAGAAGTTGGACACGAAGGTTGAACGACGAGATGGAGGACGGGCGACGCAGCCTGATCCTCCATTTTTATTGTTTGGGAGCGCTATGAAACCTGCTTGGAAACGACTCGCAGCAACTCAAACGCGGGATAGTTGTCCGTAATCGCAACGAAGGCTTCTTTTGGCGAGCCGGCGGGCACCGGAAAGTAGCCTTGCACCTCGCGCTTGAAGGTGTCGAGGTAACCCTTCAGGATCTCCAGCTTTTCATTTTCGTCGAGGCCTCGAAGCCGAAAATTTTGCCGCCAGCTTCCCTTCTTGAGCGTGATCTTGCCGGCGGCTTCGGCGTTGCGGACCCATTGCGCGCGGCCGCGGGGCGCCACCAGATATTGTTTACCGTTCCACTCCAGCCGGTTGACCGGCGTCGAATAGAGTCTTCCGCTCTTGCGGCCTCGGACCTGCAGAAGGTAGTTGTAGGAAAAGCCGAGGCCGATTCCGACCAGAAATCCGTAGGCGCTGTTAAAGACCTTTTCCAACGGCGTCGGCGGGCGAAAAACGGGCTCCGAGCTCATGCGGAGAATTGTACACGCGCGGCTAGGTCGTTTTCACCAAGCGCAGCGAGGCCGAATTCATGCAGTAGCGCAGTCCCGTGGGCCGGGGGCCGTCGTCGAAGACGTGGCCCAGGTGGGCGTCGCACTCGGTGCAGGAAACCGCGGTGCGCACCATGCCGATGCTGGTGTCGGAAATTTCCCGAACATTCTCTTTGGCAATCGGCTCCCAGAAGCTGGGCCAACCAGTGCCGGAGTCGAACTTGGTGGCCGAACTGAACAGCGCGTTATCGCAGCAGATACAGCGATAGATGCCCGTGTCGTGGAGGTTCCAATACTTGCCGCTATAGGCAATCTCCGTGTCGGCGTGACGTGTGATATCGAAGACGCTGGACGGAAGCTGGCTGCGCCACTCCGCGTCCGTCTTGACCACTTTTGCGATCTTCACTTTTGCCAGGCGCTTACCGGTGTCGGAGAATTGCACGATGGTGACTTCTCCCGGTTCGCTTTTCGCGGCCGCCTCGATCAGGTGCGGCTTGTGCCACGACCATAGAGCGGCGCCACCGAGGGCTGCGCCCGCTCCGAACAGAAACAGGCGGCGGCCGTGGTTGACTTCTTGTCCGCGATGGGTTTCAAACATGATTTCCTCCTGTCAGTTCTGAGTTCTGAGTTCTCAGTTCTCAGTTCAAGCGATCGCGCCCAAGCGACGATTGCTTCATTATTTTCCGCTGTAGAGATCGGGGAATTCGCGGCGCAAGTTTGCCACCTTCGGGGCGTCGTTGTAGACGATGTACGGATTATCCGGATGGAGCGTGGCATAGTTCTGGTGATAGGCTTCGGCTGGATAAAAGGCCTGCAGCGGCACCACCTGCGTCACGATCGGGCGGGGAAAGGTCTTCGCCTGATCGAGTTGCGCGATGTAGGACTGGGCAATTCGCTTCTGCTCGTCGCTCGTATAGAAGATCACCGAACGGTATTGCGTGCCTTCGTCGGGGCCCTGGCGGTTCAGTTCGGTCGGATCCAACGCCACCGAGAAGAACACGCGCAGCAACTCTCCGTAAGTCACCTTCGAGGGATCGTAAACAATCTTTACCGACTCGGCATGGCCCGTGCTGCCGCTGCTCACGGTTTCGTAGTCAGGATTCTTCACGGTTCCGCCGGAGTATCCCGAGGTCGCGCTAACCACGCCTTTCACATGCTGGAAGACCGCCTGGATGCCCCAGAAACATCCGCCTGCAACCACCGCCGTTTGCTTGGTGGAGACGGCCGCTCGCGGCTCATCGGCCGCCGGAGCCGGCACAGCCGCCGCGTTGCCAGTCTGGCAGGCCAAGGCGCCCGCCAACACCGTAAGAATCATCGCCGTCAACCGCAACGAAATTTTGGACATAATCCCACCTCCCGGAACTACTCTCTGCTTTCCCTGATTAGAGTTACGAGGCGGGAGGAAGTTTCGGATGTTTGAGGAGGGAATGGAGGACTGGGCGATTGAAACATCGTGGTTTTGGTCGATCGTCCAATCGCTCAATCACCCAAGGACTAGGTTTTCAATCGCCCGATCACGCCATGGCGCGATAGCTAGGCGGAGGCTGCGTGGTCGCCAGCCGCACGGCTGAACCAGCCGGAGAGGGCATGCAGGAAGACGGGTGTGCCGAACATGGCCACCGAGAAGAACAGGTCGCTCTCCACGGTGCCGCGGAAAAATGGTAGTCCGGCGGTGTAGGACATGATCAAGCCGTTGAAGCTGCGGGGGTACATATCGGGCCAGGCCGCCCAGGCGGCAAAATTGCTAAGCAGAAAGAACGAAACGGAGCTGGCCAGGGCGGCGCTCATCACGCGGACCGGTCCGGATTTGTCGCGGAGATTCGTTCCCAACCACAGGATGGCTGCGTACCAAGCCCAAGTCACTAGGTGGTCCCAGGTGAGCGGATAAGAATAGATGAGCTTGGTCAGCGCGACATCGGCTGCGGCGAAAAGCGATAGAGGCACCCACATTTGGCGGCGCGAGGCGCGGGCTCCGAAGAATAGCAGCGAGGCTGCCACGGGGGTGAAGTGCCAGGCGTGCGGGATGAAATTCAGCGGCCCGGCGAAGGGCAGGAATCGGATCGCGACGGCTAATAGAACGAATAAGTAAGCGAGCATGGACACCTCAGATAGCCAGACATTATTCTGGGCGTGAGCGGCGGATACGTCAAGCTTTGTTGCAGGCTCGAATGCTTTCGTCCTCCGAGGCTATTGCATTCTTGCCCGGGGGTTCGATTTCGCGGGCAGGAGTGCCTGCGCCACAGGGGAAAAGTCGCCTCGCTCCCTCGCTCCGCTCGGCTGGACGGCCGGGCGGCCGTCCCCATACTGTTGGTTTCCACATTTGCTCTGCGCTTACGGCTCTGGGACGATCACTTGATTTTCGTCGGTGCCGTAGACGTCGCCGATCACGTGGAGATTGCGATCCAGCTTCACGCCTGCGCCTAGGGCTCTGCGGGTGTCTCCGTTGCGGTTCAGTAGGCGAGGCAACTGCACGAAGCGGAGATCCTGAAAATGGACGATGTAACCTGGAGGCGGGCCTTCCACGCTTTCGGTCTCTGTGATGGGATATTGAGCCCAGTCGAGATAAACGCGTCCTAAATAAGATCGCTTTGCGGCCTGCGTGATCGGAGTTTCTTCCGGCTTGTAGAGGATCCGCAGCCTGCCCTCTGGATCGACTTCCGGGCCTAAGGAATTCACCGGCGCTAAAGCGAAGAAGGCTGGCGTCTCGACCACGCCGTACCAACGGAACGGGGTGATCATGGTGGGGAACGCGGACGCGCGCCGAGGATCAACGCCGTTGTAGCTGCGGGCTGCGAGCGCATTCACGGCGCGGCGATGTTCATAGTCGCGCACTCCCCACAGCAGCGCGATCGCGATCAGGGCAACGGTGGCGGCGAGGCGGCCTCTGGGCCCGCTCTGTCGAGCGCCAATTTCTTTGTCGATCAATCCGAAGAACGAAGGCACGATCAGCCCGAGCAGCAGGAAGGCGAACATCACCGGCTCGAAGATGAAAACAATATCCCAGGAGTACCACTTCTCGGAGAATGGCCAGAAGGGGCGTACGCCGTAGTTGTTGGTGTAATCGAGCAGAATGTGGCTTAAGCCGGCGAGGCAGGCATAGAGGAAAAGCAGCCCCCAGCGCGGCGGCAGGTTGGGGTCACGCAACTTGGGCCCGCGAAGGCGCCAGATCAGGTACACGAACCCCACCACGACTGCAGCTATCACAACGATGCCGAGGAAAGAGTGGGTGAAGCCGCGATGATGGGCGAAACCGAAGGCGGGTCCGCGAACGCGGCCGAGAACGTCGAGATCGGGCGCCTCGGCAGCGAGGGTTAACGTGAGAGTGGCTAACGCAGTCTTGCGGTTGAGGCCGGCGCGTCCGAGGCAGGCGCCGGTCAGGAAGTGGGTGACGGGTTCCAAGGTCTGGTGGGATTCTATTTGGCGGGGTTGGGAAATGCCAGTGAGGGTGATTAGGAGAATTCGGTGACGCGCCTCGCTGTGCTCGGCGGTCAGCCGAGCGCGGCTGTCTCCGCGTGGGATGTGGGCTGGCACAGCGATCGCTCTTCATCGCGCTGGGGCGAGCAGCGTTAGGGCGTTGGGTACGACTGTTATTTCAGCCGGTAGCGTGCCTAGTAGTTCGCCGTCAGCCTCCACGTAAATCTTGGAGGAAGCGACGGTTGCGGCGGAGGAATAATCGCACGCAACTTTTCTTGCATAGGTGAGGTCAATGCCTCTCACATTCCAATGGCGGCGCAACAGGCCGCGCGTCACGTAGGAGAGATAGGCGAAGCGGCTGGCGGTGCGGCAGAGGACGAGACGCAAGTCGTCGCGATCAAGCGAGGCACCAGGAGCCAGCTCCTGCAGGACGCCGCCGAAGTCACGGATGCGAACTGCCATCATCTCCGTGACCTCGGCGCGAGTGAGATCATCCGACTTGGGATTGCTCTCATCAGGCTTCGCATACTCGACCCGAAAGCGCGTCATGGGATAGCTAAACCAGAGATGCCACGCTTTCGCGTAATAAGCCGCCATGCCGAGGCGATGCTTGGTGCCGCGATCCAGTTTGTAGAAGAGGTGAGCGTCGACGCCGGCCCCGGCAGTGATGATGAAATAACGGTCGCCGGGATTACCTTCGAAATCGCGATATCGAATGCGGCCGAGTGCGACCCGCCGCCGAGCCGCGTGGAGGGCCTCGGTGGCCGCGGCAAGCGAGGTCATGGGCAAACCGAGATCGTGAGCCAGGGCGTTGGCTGTGCCTAGGGGAAGAACGGCGAGCGCGACCTGGGTATGGGCCAGCACCTGAATGATGTTGTGAATGGTGCCGTCGCCGCCGCAGGCAAAGATCGTGTCGCAACCAGCGAGGACCGCTCGGCGGGCTTGCTCTTCGGCGTGGGCACGGGAGTTGGTAAGGATGAGATCGGCTTGGACTCGGGCATGGCGCAAAACCGCGAGCACCGACTCTAACTCGGAATAGCGTTTGCGGCTTCCACCGGAGTCGGGATTATAGAGCAGGGCTGCCTTGCGCATGGCGAATCGAAAATGGATTGTACCCTGAGTCGTTTTCTCGTCTAAAGATGCTTTGCAAGCCATCGGAGTTTGGAATATGCTGGGGCTGCTTGGGAAGGGTGCTCCTCCCTGTGACGTCCCCTCGAGCGCCTTCCTCTCACAATTCAATGCAGGAGGATTGAGCAGATGAAGACCCTTTCGTACGTTCTCTGCGGAGCGATTCTTGGCCTGGGCGCGGCTTCGGCTCAGGATCACCTCACCAGGGCTGAGAGCCGCCCCGTCGCGCTGGTCGCGGGCATCGGCGACGCGCATCATCCGGTTGCCACCCACAATTCGCAGGCTCAGGAATTCTTCGATCAAGGTTTGCGTTTCATCTACGCCTTCAACCACGACGAGGCCGCGCGATCGTTTCAACACGCAGCGGAACTCGATCCGAAACTGGCGATGGCCTACTGGGGCGTGGCCGAGGCCGTGGGTCCTAACTATAACGATCCAGCCGATCCCGAGCGCTACAAGCAGGCCCATGATGCGGTGCAGAAGGCGGTGGATCTTTCAGGTTCGGCGTCGCCCAGCGACCAGGCTTACATTCGTGCGCTGGCCAAGCGCTTTCCCGCCGATCCGAATCCCGATCGAAGGAAAGCCGCCGAGGAGTATCGCGATGCCATGCGCGAACTGGTGCGCGAGTTTCCTGACGATCTGGACGCGGCCACGCTTTTTGCCGAGGCCGGCATGAATTTACACCCGTGGGGGTTGTGGCACGTCGATGGCACGCCGGAAGCCGGCACGGATGAGATCGTGGCTACGCTGGAGTCGGTGTTGAAGCGCGATCCTAATCAGTTGGGGGCAATTCATTATTACATTCACGCGGTGGAGGCTTCGTCGAATCCCGAGCGCGCGCTGGCGGGTGCCAACAAACTGGCGACTCTGGCGCCGGCCGCGGGGCATATCGTGCACATGCCGGCGCACGTTTACATTCGCACCGGGGATTATGAAGCCGCCGTGAAAGTGAACGAGCAGGCCGCTGAAGTCGACCGCGCCTATTTGAAGGCTACGGGAGTGCAGGGAATTTATCCGATGATGTACTACAGCCACAACCTGCACTTCATCGCCATGTGCTCGGCCATGAACGGGAACTACTCCGAATCCAAGAAGAGTGCCGACATGCTGGCGGCGCACGTAGCGCCTGACGTCAAAGCCATGCCGCCGCTCGAAGGCTTCATGACCGTTCCACTGGCCGTGGATATTCGCTTTCATCGCTGGGATGACATTTTGCGGACACCCAAACCCGACCCCGGCATGAAGACCACGACCGTATTCTGGCACTTTGCCCTCGGCATGGCTTTGGTGGGCACCGGAAAAGTGAACGAAGCGGAAGCCGAATACAAATTTCTTTCCGAGACGGAAGCGGCGACGCCTCCCGACGTCATTTTTCAGATGCCGATTAATAACAAGACCAAAGACATTTTGAAGATCGCCGAGGATCTTCTCGGAGCGAAGCTCGCCATGGCGAAGAAAGATAATGCCGGAGCGATTCAGAGGCTGCAGGCGGCGGTGGCCATTCAGGACACGCTAAAGTATGGCGAGCCACCGGACTGGTTTTTTCCGGTGCGCGAGTCGCTGGGGGCGGCGATGCTGATGAACGCTGATGCCCCGGGAGCGGAAGCCGTATTTCGCGCCGATCTCGAGCGCAACCCGCGCAATCCGCGCTCGCTGTTCGGTTTGCGCCAGGCACTGCTGGAGCAGAAGCGCGACTACGACGCCGGATTTATCCAGAAGCAGTTTGAGACTTCCTGGAAGGGCAAGCAGGAACTGAAACTGGAGGATTTGGTGTAGGCGGCGATGCTCTAACAAGCTTGAGGGATTGCGGGGCCGGTCTTTGCCGGTCCCGTTTTGTCGTGGAAGCGAGATTATGGCTCCCGGTTGCCCTTGTGATCTCGTCGAATCGAGTAAACCAAGTGCGGTAGTCCGACTCTGGTAATTTCTTTCCAGACGGTCATGCCATTCCTCTCCGCGATTCGACGCGAAGCGACGTTCTCGAGACGGATGAGCGAAATCAGGCGCTCGACTTTCAGTTGTTCAAAGCCGAAGTCGCGGCAGGCGCGGGCGGCTTCGGTCGCCAGGCCTTGTCCCCAATGATCGCGGCGTACGTGGTAGCCGATTTCGATTTCGTCGGCGCCGTCCACTTCCTGTCGAACGAGACCGCAGTCGCCGATGAGTTCGCCGCTTGCCTTGAGAATCATCGCCCAGAGTCCGTGGCCGTCTTTGGTGTAGCGCTGGCGGTTGCGGGCGATCCACTCTGCCACTCCGCGATGGTCCAAGGGCTTGGGATAGAAGCGCATGGTTTCAGAGTCGGACAGGATCAGGGCTAAAGAGTCGACATCTTTGAGTTGGAACTCGCGCAGGATCAGGCGTGGGGTTTCGAGGATTGGCATGGGCGCGGTGGGGGACTGATCCCGGTTCCGACTATAATCTGCGCGATGGTTTCCGTGAACAAAGACGTCCAAAAGCATCTCGAAGCGCTTCGGGAGAAGATACGGCAGCACGAATATTTGTATTACGCGATCGATCAGCCCGAGATTAGCGACACCGAATTCGACAAGCTGATGCGGCAGCTGAAAGATCTGGAGGCGGCGTATCCGGAGCTGATAACGGCGGATTCGCCTACGCAGCGCGTGGGTGGCAAGCCGCGCGAAGGCTTCGTCAAGGTGCCGCACTCGTCTCCCATGTTGTCGCTGGATAACACGTACAACGAGGAAGAGCTGCGCGACTGGGAGCGGCGCGTGCAAGAGCTGAGCGGGCGCACCGACGTGGATTATATTTGCGAGTTGAAGCTGGACGGCATGTCGCTGGCGCTGCTCTATGAAGATGGAAAGCTCGTCGGGGGGATTACGCGCGGGGATGGCAGCGTGGGCGAGGACGTCACGCTGAATGTGCGTACGGTGCGCTCGGTACCGCTGTCGATTCCGAAGGAGAGACTGAAGAAGGCTGGCATCCCTGGGGATTTCGAAGTGCGCGGCGAGCTGCTGATGCCGACGGCGGCTTTCAAGAAAGTGAATGAGGAACGAGAACGCCAGGGGCTCGCGACATTCGCCAATCCCCGCAATTTCACTGCGGGTACCGTGCGGCAGTTAGATGCAAATGTTACGGCGGAACGCCGCATGGACTTCTTTCCTTATGTCTTGCTCGAGAACGGGCGCACCTATTTCGATCGACACTGGAAAACTCTCGATGCACTTGTAGCGGCGGGATTCAAAGTGAATCAGAATCGCAAGCTGGTTCACGACATCGACGAAGCTTGGGCGTTTATAAGGCATTGGGAGGCAAAGCGCGACTCGCTGCCGTACGAGATCGATGGCATCGTTATCAAGGTCGATCGCACCGCTCTGCAGGACGAGTTGGGATTCACGGGAAAAGCCCCGCGCTGGGCGATCGCTTACAAGTATGCGGCGCGGGCCGGGATTACGAAGCTGGAAGACATTCGAGTGCAGGTGGGGCGAACGGGCAAGCTCACTCCGGTGGCGATGCTGGCTCCGGTTTTGATCGGCGGCACCACGGTGCGCAACGCCACGCTGCACAACATGGATGAAATTGAGCGCCTGGGAGTCAAGGTCGGCGACTGGGTGCAGGTGGAGCGCGGCGGCGATGTGATTCCGAAGGTGGCCAAGGTCATCGAGGATAAAGATCATCCGAGGGGCACGCGGGTATTTGAGATGCCGGAGAAGTGTCCGGTGTGCGGAACTAAGGTTGTGCGGACAGCGGGCGAGGTGGACTATCGCTGCGTGAATGCGAACTGTCCGGCGAAGTTGCGCGAAACGATTCTGCATTTTGCCTCGCGCGGGGTCATGAATATTGACGGCATGGGCGAAGCGCTGGTGACGCAGCTTACCGATCACGGGCTGGTGAAGAATGTCGCCGATATTTACAAGCTGAAGAAAGCCGACCTGCTCGGCCTGGAGCGCATGGGCGACCGGTCGGCGCAGAACATTCTCGATGAGATCGAAGCTTCGAAGAAGCTGCCGCTGGAGCGGGTGATCTACGGCCTTGGCATCCGCATGGTGGGAGAGCGTACGGCGCAGTTTCTCGCCGAGCATTTTGGATCGATGGAAGCGCTGGAAAAGGCCGGCGTGGAAGAATTGCAGAATGTGAATGAAGTTGGCCCGCGCATCGCAGAAAGCATCGTCGAGTTTTTCGGCATCGCGGCGAACCGTAAGTTGGTCGACCGGTTGCGCGAGGCCGGGCTTACATGGAAAGGACAGAAGAAGGAACGGGGGATTAAGCTTGCCGGGAAAACGTTCGTGTTGACCGGGACTCTGGCACACTTCACTCGCGACCAAGCAAAGAAGCTGATCGAGGATGCCGGCGGGAAAGTTGCCGGCTCGGTCAGCAAGAAGACGGATTATGTGGTGGCGGGGGCGGATGCGGGGTCGAAGCTGGATAAGGCGAAGGAGTTGGGAGTGAGCGTGATCGGCGAAAAGGAGATGGCGGAACTGCTGAAGCGCGAAAATTAGCGACCATGAATAGCCCGCACACGATGCGGGATATTCACGGGTCGTATATTTTTGTGATTGACCGTAGAACCGGCCTTAGTTCTGATCCGGGCCGCGCTGCGGCGGAGCCGTGTAGTCGCCCGATTGGGGCCTCGCCGGGCGGCAAAACTTCGCTGGCGCGGCAGTTTGTATCACCCGCTTCGCTCAATTATTTCGACTTGGAAGACCCGCAAAGCCTGGCCCGGCGTGCTGAAATCGTTTCGTCCCGACGACGCGTACTACGGGGCGACCTACAACGGAGCGGAGTTAGACTTGCTCTGATTCAAGAACAGGCGGCGCATCGGCGTCGATGCAAGCGCGCCGACGCGCCCGCCCTGACGACGTCGATGCGGACGGCGCTTGCTGATCTCAAACTCGATCATCTTTATGTTTTGTATCCGGGGCACAAGACTTATGCGCTGGGCAGAAGGTGGCGGTGATGCCGTTGGCGAAATTCGCGAAGGCGAAGTCAAAAATCTGCCGTGAATACCCCGCACGACAAGCGGGATATTCATGGTCTTAAAAAAGCCGTTATTCCTTCGCGAAGCGCCCCCATTCACGCGCCACCGGCTCCCCAACCTCGGAGCCAGCCCCAAAACCATGCGTCCTCGAATCCAGCATCCATCTCAGTCAGGCTGGGATCTATTTCTTTAGTGCCTTGGTCATCCTCTTCCACGTCTCCTCCAGCGTCTGCGGTAGAATGCGCGTCTCACACACTACCGATACGAAGTTCGCGTCCGCGACCCAGCGCGGGAGTACGTGCATGTGGATGTGTCCGGCGATGCCGGCGCCGGCGGCTTTGCCGATGTTCATGCCGAGATTGATGCCGTCGGGAGTGTAGAGTTGGCGCAGCAGAGTTTCCATACGCTGCGAGAGCTGGATCATTTCATTGGCGGCATCGATCGGCAACTTTTGCAGCTCGTCGAGATGGGCGTAGGGGACTACCATGACATGGCCCGGAGTGTAGGGATACGCGTTCAGGATTATGAAGCAGTGCTGGCCGCGATGAACGATTAGCGATTTCGCATCGTCGGCGGATTGGGCGGCGTCGCAGAACACGCAGGTCGAGCGTTCTCTGCTGGAGACATAGGCGTAGCGCCAGGGGGTCCAGAGGTAATCCATCGCAAGGGCAGGGTAGCAGATGTTGGAGCGAGGCGAAACTGAGGCTAGCTCCTGGCTTACACGAAGACATCAAATTTCGAGGCCCCGCCGGGCTCGGCTGGACGGCCGAGGCGGCCGTCCCCACACGCTCTTTGCGCGCTACCGCACCCGTGCGAAAGCATTGAAACACTGGCGTAACCTGCGTGAACATTTGAGTTTGACACTGTTTGCGGGGCGTTGCTATAGTCGAAGTGTTCCCTTTGGACGCGGGTAACTGTAAACGTCCGGCAGCTGGGATTGTCCAAGCTCACTCGCCAGGGTGAGCCCACCACAACCAAACGACTCACGCCAGCAGTCCGCCAGCAGGACCCGTATCCTCCCCGCACGGATGTGCGAGGTTTCAGTAGAGAGGCATAACCTTGTTCGACGATACCACCGCCCACAACTCCGAATCCAACAGCGCCGTCGCAACCGAAACAGAACCGATGGTCAGCGAGCATAATTTTTCCGAGCAGCCTGAACCTTTGCTTGACTCGAGTGCAGCTGAGAAGAGTCCGGCGTCTACGAGTTTGGTATCCACATCCACGTCTTCTTCCGTGTCTAAGAAGGAGGAGGCCCTGCATGCGTCTTCCGCCGCGGAAGAGAAGCCCGCCAATGAGGATTTTGCCTCGGCGCTGGAGAACTTCACCACCGAGACCGAAGAGGCCGTGGGAGAGGACCGCGTAATTAAAGGTACCGTGCTGAAGCTGACTTCGACCCATGTGGTGGTCGATATCGGCACGAAGTCCGAAGGCATGCTGCCGCTGTCGGAAGTGCTGGATCACGAAGGCAATCCGAAGGTGAAGCCGGGCGACGAAATTGAAGTGATGCGCGAAAAGGGGCAGACGGAGGAAGGTTACGTCAACCTCTCCCATCAAAAGGCGGCGCGCCTGCACGCCTGGGATGAAGTGGAAAAGGCTCATCATGAGAAACGGCCAATTCAGGCCGTGGTGATTGAGCGGACCAAGGGTGGACTCACGGTTGACATTTTGGGCGTACGGGCGTTCTTGCCGGGGTCGCAAGTGGATCTGCGGCCGATTCGGAATCTCGACGGCATGAAGGGGCAAACTCTCGAAGTCACCGTCATCAAGCTCAATAAAAAGCGCGGTAACATTGTGGTCTCGCGCAAAGAACTGCTCGAGGGCGAGCAGAACGAGAAGCGCAGCAAGACGCTGGAGCATCTGGAAGAAGGCTCGATTCTTACCGGCGTAGTCAAGAACCTTACCGAATACGGCGCGTTCGTGGATTTGGGAGGCCTGGATGGTCTGCTGCATATCACCGATATGTCGTGGGGCAGGCTTACGCACCCGCGCGATCTGGTGAATGTCGGCGATCAGATCCAGGTGAAGGTGCTCAAGTACGACAAAGAGAAGCAGCGGGTTTCGCTGGGCTTCAAGCAGTTGACTCCCGATCCCTGGCTGGATGCGGAACATCGCTATCCCGTGGGCGCGCACGTTTCGGGGCGGGTGATCAGCGTGACCGATTACGGCGCGTTCGTCGAACTCGAGCAAGGCATCGAAGGCCTTGTGCACGTGAGCGAGATGACGTGGTCGAAGCGCATGAAGCACCCTTCGAAGCTGGTGAATGTGGGCGATCAAGTGGAGTGCGTGGTGCTGAATGTGAATCCCACGGAGCGGCGCATTTCTCTGGGCATGCGGCAATTGGCCGCGAATCCATGGGATGCGCTGCATGACAAGTATCCCGTGGGTATGACCGTAGAAGGCCGGGTGCGCAATCTGACCGACTTCGGCGCTTTCATCGAAATCGAAGATGGCATCGATGGGTTGGTGCATGTCAGCAATCTGAGTTGGACCAAGCGCGTGAAACATCCTTCGGAGATTTTGAAGAAGGGCGATCGCGTGAAAGCGATTGTGCTGGCGATCGAGCCCGATAAGCGGCGGCTCTCGCTGGGTGTGAAGCAACTGCAGCCAGATATTTGGGAGACTTTCTTCGAAACGCATCATGTGGGCGATGTGATCCACGGCAAAGTGCTGCGGGTGGCGGCTTTTGGAGCCTTCGTTGAAATCGCGGAGGGTGTTGAGGGCTTGTGCCATAAGTCTGAAGCCGTAGATGGAAATGGCCAGCCTTTGCATCTTGAGCCTGGGGTCGAGCACGACTTCAAGATCATCAAGATGAGTCCGGAAGATAAGAAAGTTGGGCTCAGCATCCGCGCGGTCGGTGAGGAGGCTTCGCGCTCCGAAGTGGAGGCCTACAAGCAGCCGGTTTCCAGCACCAGTTCGACCATCGGCGAGTTGATCTCGTGGAAGAGAGCGAGCAACGAGAACAACTGAGAAGCAACATGCGGTTAAGCCAGAGCCGACTTTTCGAAGGCCGCTTTCAGGAGCGGCCTTTCCATTTTCTGTGGAAGCCAGCCCTCAGTTTGGCCTGCGCTCAGACCTGTTCTAGAATCATCCGTTTGCTTTTAATCATCTCTTCCTACAGAGGACGATTCCCTTGCCAGAAACTATCTATGACGTGGCCATCATCGGCAGCGGACCCGCGGGGTATACGGCTGCATTTCGCGCCGGGCAGTATGGACTGAAAGCGGCGCTCATCGAGAAAGATTCCATGCTCGGCGGAACCTGCCTGCACGTGGGCTGCATCCCCACGAAAGCCCTGTTGTTCAATGCCGAACTGTGGGACCATCTGAGAGATGCGAAGGAATTCGGCATCGAAGGCGTGGATGCACGCAAGTTGAATTGGGCCGCCATCCAGGATCGAAAATCGAAGATCGTCGCCAAGCACACCAAGGGCCTCGAATTCCTGGTGAAGAAGAATAAGGTGGAGCGGATTCGGGGCTATGGGAAGTTGACCGGGCCGTCGAAAAACGGCGTACACACAGTCGAAGTCACGAACGAAGGCAAGACCAGCCTGCTTAAAACCAAAAATGTGATTCTGGCCACTGGCTCGGAAGCGCGCATGTTGCCGGGACTTCAACCGAGCGATCGCATTCTTACCAACATCGAGATTCTCAGCTTGAAAGAAATTCCGAAATCGCTGGTGATCGTTGGGGCGGGGGCCGTCGGAGTGGAGTTTGCCTCGATCTACCGCTCGTTCGACGCGGAAGTGACCATCGTCGAGATGCTTCCGCGACTGGTTCCTGTGGAAGACGAGGAAGTCTCGAAGGAACTGGCTCGTGTGTACCGCAAGCGTGGCATCAACTTTCACACCAGTGCCAGAGTCGAAAATATCGAAAATACGAAGAATGGGATTGCCGTGACCATCAGCGTCGAGGGCAAGCAGCAGAAGATTGAGGCGGAAAGAATCCTGATCGCGATCGGGCGCAAGCCCCGCACGGAAAATATCGGCCTGGAGCGCACCAAGATCAAGCCGGAGCGAGAGTTTCTCAAAACCGATTCCTGGATGCAGACCGCCGAGCCCGGAATTTTTGCCATCGGCGACATCGTGCTCGGGTCGCCGCAACTCGCTCACGTCGGAGCCATGGAAGCGGTCGTAGCTGTAGCCAAAATCGCGGGCAAACCGGGCAAGCCCATTAATCCCGAACACATTCCGGGTGCGACCTATTGTCATCCGGAAATCGGCAGCGTGGGCCTTACCGAGGTCAAGGCGCGCGAAGCTGGCTACAACTTGAAGATTGGAAAGTTTCCCTTCACGGCGAACTCGCGGGCCAGCATCGTCGGCCAGCATGAAGGATTCATCAAGATAATCTCCGACGCGGAGTACGGCGAGATTCTCGGTGTTCATATCATCGGGCCGCAGGCAACGGAGTTGATCGCCGAAGCGGTCGTCGCCATGGAACTCGAAGCCACCGTGGAAGATTTGATGTGGACGATACACTCGCATCCCACGCTTGCGGAAGCCATGCTGGATGCGGCGAACAGCGTGTATGGGATCGCGATTAACGCGTGATAACTTGCCCGTCGGCGTAAAATGAAAGCACGAGATGTAACGAGATGTGATCAAAGAACTGGAACGCGACGGCTGGTATCTCGACCGCCCGCGCGGCATTCATCGGCAGTGCAAGCGCTCCACGAAGCCGGAATAGTTACGGTGGCGGGGCTCGAGAAATGAAAAGGTATTTGATCGTGGTCGAGAAAACAGGCACTGGGTATTCCGCCTACTCGCCCGATCTGGATGGGTGCGTCGCAACCGGCAAGACCGGCGACGCAGTGGAGCGAGAGATGCAGGAGGCGATTGCGTTTGACTTGGAAGGCATGGCTCAAAGCGGCGAGCCCATTCCCGCGCCGGGCACATACTCTGCATACGCAGAGGTTCCCGCACAGGCTCAGCAATTCTCTCCGCCTCGATTCCTGTAATCCGCGAAGATCCGTGGCGATTGAATTTTGATCTCTCTTCTCCAACTCGGGACCGTCGATTACGCTGCGGGCCTGGGCCTGCAGCGGCAATTGGTCACTCTGCGTAAGGAAGAGAAGATCGGCGACCTACTGCTTCTGCTGGAACATAGTCCGGTCATTACGCTGGGCCGCAATGCAAAAGCTGCCAACATAATCGCGTCGCGCGAACTGCTTGCCCAGCGCGGCGTCGAGCTTTTCGAATGCGACCGCGGCGGCGACGTCACCTTTCACGGCCCCGGCCAGATCGTCGGCTATCCCATCTTCGATCTGCGCGGTTTCGCTCGTGGAGCAGCGGACGCCCCGGCTATCCTGCGAAAGAGCCTAGGCGCCGTCGAATTCGTCCGCCGCCTGGAGGAAGTTCTGATCCGCACCTGCGCCGACTTCGCCATTCCAGCAAAGCGATTTGCGGGATTGACTGGCGTTTGGACCGGCCGCGAACCAGCCACGAACCACGTAGAGGCGGACGCATTCGTCCGCCCCGCTTCGTCGGACAGGTCGGAAGCACGCTCGGCAGCATGCAGCGAACCGGCGACGGACGAACCCGTCCGTCCCCACGTGGGCACTGGCGGCTCCGAGGCCAAGCTCGCCGCCATCGGCATCCACATCTCCCGCTTCGTCACCTCGCACGGCTTCGCCCTCAACGTGAACACCGACCTGAGTTATTTCAACCTGATCGTCCCCTGCGGCATCGCGGCAAAGTCGGTCACGTCGATGCAGCAGGAACTCGGCAAGCCCCTCGGCCTGAACGCCGTCGTCGAATCCATCTCCCGCAACTTCGGCACGGTGTTTTCCAGCCAGATGCTTTGGGTGGATACTCTCGATGCGCTGCTCGGTCGCAAGGTCGGAATTCCAATGAAGCCGCCTTCCGAACTCCGCCGGATTCATCGTGAAGAAGACACAACCTGGGTGTAAACCCGCATTGCCTGACTCCAGACATGGAAAAACCGCTTCTCGATTCGAAAGCGGACGAGTATATCGGCGAGACTTTTTTGCGGAGTGTTACTTACGTCGATCACGAAGAAAATCTGATCGGACAGCGTCAATGGTTCGGCACAATCATGACGTTCGACAAAAGGCGCGGCATCAGTATCAAAATCTGAGGCTCGGACGATCTGTGCACTTTGGCTCCCGATCGGCGTGGAATCAACCCGGCGAAACCGGGCACCGATCGACTACGAGCCACGGGAGAAGTGATCGTTGATCCCGACTATCTCGCGACTTGGGCGTATAAAACCGGCGGGCAAGGAGCCGTTTGAAGCCACCCCCAGCCACCCCACCTCCCCTAGCCGTTTTGGCTGCTCTCGCGTTACCATCAGTACGTCGCGCTTCTGCGCGGCGTACATGGCAAACAAGAAAACCAAGTCCAAGGCAAATTCCAACGGAAGTCGCTCCCGCAACGGCGCCTCCGCTTCGAAATCCCGACTTCTCGCAAAAGACGCGAGAAATGGGGCACCCACTTTTCTTGGGAAGGCCAGAGACCCGCAACTTCGCACTTACTCCATCCCCGACACGCGCCTCGAGCATCCCGATCTCTCCGTCCGCCAGTCGACAGAGAAAGACAAAGACGGCACCGAGCACGTTCGCTACGAAGTTAGCGGCAACCTCGATGCGCCCGTCCCGCCCATCCGCGACTCGAAGTATCTCGACAAGAAGCAGTGCATCGAGATCTACCGCTACATGCTGCTCAACCGCAAGATGGAGGTCGCGCTCGAAAATCTCTACAAGCAAGGCAAAGTGGTTGGCGGAGTTTACTTCGGACTGGGCCAGGAGGCCTGCTCTTGCGCCTCCGCCTACGCGCTCGCTAAGGACGACTGGTTTGCGCCCATGATCCGCAACCAGGGCTCGCTGCTGGTGCGCGGCTTTCGCGCCTCCGACACCATGATGCAGTACATGGCCAAGGCCGATTCGCCCACGCGCGGCCGCGACGGCACCTCGCACTTCGGCGACATCGATAAGCGCAATATGGTCTCGCCCATCTCCATGCTCGGCGATTTAATTCCAGTGCTCTCCGGAGTAGCGCTGGGCGCGCGCCTGCAGGGGCGCAACCTCGCCGTCATGACCTACATCGGCGACGGCGGCCAGTCCACCGGCGTCACCTACGAAGGCATCAACTTCGCCGCCGTGCAGAATCTCGGCCTCGTGCTCTTCGTCGAATCGAATCTCTGGGCCTACTCCACGCCGTCGGAAATGCAGTACCGCTGTAAAGATCTCGCCGAACGCGCCATCGCATACGGCATCCCCGGCGTGATCGTCGACGGCACCGACGCCTGCCAGGTCTACGACGCCGCCCGCGACGCCGTCGAGCGCGCCCACCGCGGGGAAGGCCCCACCATAGTCGAAGCCAAAATGATGCGCATGAAAGGCCACGCCATCCACGACGCCGCCGCATACGTGCCCAAGCCGATGTTCGACTTTTGGAAGAAGCGCGACCCGATCGCGCGCTTCGAGAATTACCTGGTGAAAGAAAAAAAGTGGCTAACGGCGAAAGAGAATGCGGAATTGATCTCAGAAGTCGAGCTCGTGATCGAAGCCGAACGCGAGATTGCCGTGAGCTCGCCGATGCCAACGCCGGAATCAGCCGAAGGCGGAGTGTTCTGCGAGGATGGCTGCCATGCGATTCGGCCGAAGTATGGGATGCCGAAGGTGAAGAAGAGTACGGGCGGCTTCAAGGAGACGGAAGCGGCGGTGCATTTGAAATAGTCAGGAGGGCTTGAAGAGCAACGGTTGGAGAGCGACGACACCCGGCGAACACTCGGGGTCCCAAGGATAATGTCCCTGAAGGTCTGGCCAGAAACATTGCCGGACGGGGAAAGACTCGCCGTTATAGAACCAGATCGCCCAGCCTAAATAGTACCGATAGTGAGCAGTATCGAAGCGGCGGAACTGACAACCGCGTCGCGCGAAGATATCGTGATATTCCTTCCCAGGCTGGTATTTCGCTCCATTCCTTATCTCTGAACCGATGGTGTTGACGATCTTCTGCATATATTGTCGAGTTTAAGCCCGAAGATGACGATCTCAGGACGCGGGTAAGGGTGAAACAGGCCAGTGGAAAACGACCACTCAGGTCCCGTCTCGCCCTGGCGTCGGAAAACGTTGGTCACGTTCCATCCATGAGTCTCGATCGGAGCGAGGAATTTCTGGTCAGCCGGGTGCGAATTGTCGGGATGGCTGGCGTCGCGGACCATGCGGTGCAGAGTAGCACCCAAAGCCGAACTGCCGAACCAATCATCGGTAAACACCGGTAAGCACCCCGCCGATGCCCAACCGTAAGCACAAGGACGAGCAACAGCCCGCGCTGCACTTGATAATACAACTCGATAGTCGCCGGCTCGAATCCTACAAGTTTCAGGGACAGCGCCCATCCTTCTTGCATCCTGGCGGAAACGGATCGTCACGCAGAACTTCAATCTTGGCGGACAATCGTCGCTGCGCTTCGCGCGGGAGTTTTTCCAGTTGGCGAAGCGCCAGAGGCTTGCACTGAATCGTATGGGCCACAACCGCCGCCGATCCTACAGCTTGAAGTCTTTCTTAATTCTTCATCTTCTCCCAGAGAATCGTGCGCGGATCTTTTAGTTAGCGCTTCGCGGGCCGCCGCCATATCGATTTCGTCTTCCAGACTCTCCAAGAGTTCTACGTCCTCGATTGGCACCACGGCGGCGACAGCTTTCTTGCCGCGGTGTACGATAACTCTTTCGCCGCGATATTCGGCTCGGCTAAGAATATCCGAAAAGTTTTGCCTGGCGAGGCTGGCAGTCAGTTTGGCAGGCATGAGTCTGTACTGAACGTGTAGTTTCATATTTTGTACAATTTTTGCTGATCGGAAAATCCGCGTAAATCCGTGGCAAAAGAAGCCGGGCTAAACTCTATGCAGCTAACCTACCTCGAAGCCATCCGGCAGGGAATCTGGGAAGAAATGGACCGCGACCCCTCTGTCTTTTGCCTCGGCGAAGACATTGGCATCTACGGCGGTGCGTTCAAAGTCACCGACGGTTTCATCGACCGCTTCGGCACCGAGCGCGTCATCGACACGCCCATCGCCGAATCCGCCATTGTGGGCGCGGCCTTCGGGGCGTCGCTCACCGGCATGCGCCCCGTCGCCGAGTTCCAGTTTATGGATTTCATCGGCTGCGCCTTCAACCAGATCAGCAACATGGTCGCGAAGACGCATTACCTATGGGGGGCGCCCGCTCCGCTCGTTCTCCGCGGCCCCAGCGGCGGATACGTCCACGGCGGCCCCTTCCACTCGCAGAATCCCGAGATGTGGTTCGTCCACAATCCTGGCCTCAAAGTAATCTGCCCGGCCACGCCCTACGACGCCAAAGGCCTGATCAAGGCTGCCATCCGCGACAACAACCCCTGCATCTTCTTCGAACACAAATATCTTTATCGCCGCATCAAAGGCGAAGTTCCCGCGGAAGATTACGTCGTCCCCATCGGTAAAGCGAATATCGTTCGCGAAGGCCGCGACCTCAGCATCATTACTTATGCTGCGATGGTGCACGCTGCGCTCGAAGCCGCCGAGATTCTTAATCAAGAAGGGATCGATCTTGAAATCCTGGACCTTCGCACCGTCTCGCCGCTCGATCGCGCAGCCATCGTGCAAACCGTGAAGAAGACAAACAAAGTGATTATCCTGCACGAGCATTCGCGTACCGGAGGTTTGGCGGGCGAGATCGCGGCCATCATTAACGAAGAGGCCTTCGACGACCTTGATGGCCCGATCGTCCGCATCGCAGGTCTCGACTCCGCAATTCCATTCTCGCCCCCGCAAGAACAGCACTACCTGCCAAAGGTAAGCGACGTTGTGCGCGAGGCACGGTGGTTGAAAGCGTACTGACATTCGAAAAAATCTATTCGGAATCCTGTGGGGACAGCCGGTTTGGCTGTCTGCCGAGCGAAGTGAAGCGCACCTCGGGTCTGCGCGAAAAGGATCGGCACCCCCGGGATCTGCGAACAACCTAGTCTGGTAGAGGGTCAGCTTCGTTTTCGTGGAAATCAAAAACGGTCCTCTGCTCATGATCTCCAAAAACTAGCGCCGCAACTGCTCCATCTGCCACAATAGCCTCGGAGGATTTCATGGGTAAGTTCATTCTCGGCGTTATCGTAGCTCTTCTTGTAGTCGTCCTCGGCGGGCTCGGTCTGGCCACGCTCGGTTTCATTCCCACCGCCGCTAATGTCGCTCCGCCGCACTGGGAGCGCCACTTGGCGAACGCTGCAGTCGACGCCTCGATGGAACGCCATGCTCCCCGCGTGACCGACCCGCTCTCACCGACCGATCAAACTTTTGAGGATGGCATGAAGCTCTACACCATGAACTGTGCGCTATGCCACGGCGATTTCGACCGCAAGCCGGCCTCGCTCGCGAACTCGTTCTATCCGCCGGCGCCGAATCTCATCTCCGACCCGCCCGACGATCCCGAGTGGCACATCTACTACACCATTCGCACCGGTGTGCGTTACACCGCGATGCCTGCCTGGGACAAAAACTTGAGTGAGCAAGATATGTGGAAGATCGCCAGCCTGCTCTCGCACTTGCAAAAACTCCCGCCCACGGTTCAGGACTATTGGAAGAAAAACTTCGGCGTGGCCGCGCCAAGCGGTGAAGATAGCAAATAGTCCGCGAACGGATCCGGCACGCGCCGTCGCTGGTGAAAGCTATTAAGAAAACAGGCCGCCGAAGCTGGCGAGCCGTCGTTCTGCAGCCGACCTCTCGCACCCGTTATAATATTGGGTTGCGTTCAGCTGCGGTTGCGAACCGTGGCCGCGCGGAAGGAAATCATGCCGACTGACATCATTATGCCCCAGATGGGGGAATCCATCGTCGAGGGCACCATCACCAAGTGGCTGAAAAAGCCCGGCGATAAAGTGCAGCGCGACGAGCCCCTCTTTGAAATCTCGACCGACAAGGTTGACGCGGAAATTCCCGCACCTGCCGCTGGTGTTCTGCAGGAAATCAGAGTTTCAGAAGGCACGACGGTTGGTGTAAATACGATAGTGGGTACGATTGCCGCTGAGGGCGAAGCGGCTTCGGCGCCGGCGAAGGCCAGTTCCGCGGCAATTGGAGCTCAAGGCCAGCCAGAAAAACAAGAAGACAAAAAGCCGGTTGCCTCGAAGCTCACACCGAGCTCCAGCGCTCCGGCGCAGGAGTCCGCTGAGGAGGAAGAGGCTCGCTCCTCTCCTCTGGTACGTAAGATTGCGCGCGAGCATGGAGTGCATCTCTCACAAGTTTCAGGAACGGGGCTCGGCGGCCGCATCACCAAGCAGGACATTCTCTCCTTTATCGAGGCCCAATCACCGGCGGCCGTAGCTCCTACCCCGTTGGCGTCGAGTTCTGCCGCTCCCCCTGAGCCAGCCCCGGCGACCGTTGCGCGTACCACGCCGCCGGCTGCCCCGGCCGCATTCCCCGGCGACCTCGTCCCCATGACCAACATGCGCAAGATCATCGCCCAGCGCATGATCGAGTCGCGCCGCACCAGCGCCCATGTTCACTGCATGTACGAAGTGGATTTCACGCGCATCGTTTCGTTGCGCGCGAAACACAAGAATGGATTCGAGCAGCGGCACGGCGTCCGCCTCACCTTCATGCCGTTCTTCGTACGCGCCGCGATCCTTGCGGTGCAGCAGTGGCCGATCATCAACGCATCGCTTGAAGGAGAGAGCATCCGCTACCACCGCCAGATCAACGTTGGCATCGCCGTGGCCCTCGACTGGGGACTTATTGTGCCCGTCCTGAAAAACGCCGGCGACCTCAACTTCCTCGGCCTGCAGCGTGGCATCACTGACCTCGGCGAGCGCGCTCGCAGCAAGAAACTCAAACCGGAAGACGTCGAAGGTTCAACCTTTACCGTGACCAACCCCGGCCAGTTCGGCGCGGTGTTCGGTCTGCCCATCATCAATCAGCCCAACTCGGCGATCATGGGAGTCGGCGGCATTACCAAGCAGCCTCTTGTGGTCACGGACAAAGAGGGCAACGACTCGATCGCTATTCGTTCCGTCGTTCATCTCACCCTCGGCTACGACCACCGCGTGATTGACGGCGCGGTAGCCGACCAGTTCATGGCCTTGGTCAAGAAAAATTTAGAAGATTGGAACGAAGAGGTGGGGTAGCGCAAGGCTGTGCACGGGGCTGCTTCCGTTGGTGTCATTCGCCACCACGTAATCGTTGTATGGCGTGCTCTCCCCATTGGCGAATTGCGGTATGTGCGCCCCCGCTTGTTCTCGACCGTTTATGATGAGCGGCTGCAAATTGCCAAACCAGATAAATCCCACGGCACCGAAGTAACTCCCCGCATAAGGATCCACGCACGGCCCTGCTCCCTCTTCCATGTAAACATTGTCCGACTCCGTGGCTCCAAAACTTCGCAGCAACCTCTGCGAGTTAATTCCCCACATCCCGAAGCCCTGAACCACGCGGTTGTTGACGGTCACGCCATTATTCGCGTCATCGGTAATCCCGTTTCCGGACGCACTGCTTGCCCCAATTCCCCCTATCCACCCACTGTCCCAATCCCCAAAGCCACCACCCAATAAAAAATCCGCCTCCAGGGGCGGCTCGACTCAAGCATATTTCCTCCGGTTTATAAACCGTCGCGCCGACGTCGGCCAGACCGTGCGCCGGCGTCTCGCCCGCTCTCTCCCCATCGGAATAAACCCTACAACCCTTGCAAATACCTCTCCACGCTCCGCACGTAAACGTCGGCAAAATCCGCCGCCGGCCGTCGCGTCTCAATCAAATCCATGGCGTCTTCCAGCGTCCACCCCAATACACCCAACAGCGCCAGCGCCATCATCGGCGCCCGGTGCACCCCAGCTGCGCAGTGTACAAATACCTTCGCCTGAGGCTCATCCAAAGCCGCCAGGCCGAAAGCCACGCCTCGCACGAACACTTCGGCGGGCTTCGCCTCAAAATCGTCGTCAATCGGATTCCAGCAAACTTTGATTTCATGCGGCTCCGCCAATGCCGTGTCATCGAACTCAATTTGCATGTCGATGATATGCGTAATTCCGGCGCGTGCCACCGCCGCCATATTATCCGCCGTCCAGATTCCGCCCCCGACCGCGATCCGGTCGGTCACCCACGTAATATCCATCCCCACCCTGCGTCGTGCGAGGCGAACCTTCTCATTCGCCCGAATCTTCCGGCCGCTCCCAAGCAATCCGGGAGCCGCCGGACCCACACTCAGCACCGTCGGCCCCTCCCCTGCCCGGAACTCCGTTTTATTCTACGGCATTCTCGTCGCCTCGCACGTCAGCCACAAAATGCGGCATCCGAATCCTGACTTCACCCGCCTCTGGAAACCGAACTCTTCCGCTTGCAGCTCTACTTGTCATCCTGCGCGCCCGCTTCATCCAGCTTCTCGCCCGCTCCGGTGGTTTGGCCGAACGCTTGCTCCGCCCCGGCACTTCCACCGTCGATCAGTAGCCCCATCCGCTCCCAAAAGACTCTGCGCCGAAGAATCTTTCTTCCGGATTCCCAGCCGTTTCCTCCATCAACGAATGCAGTCCGGCGACTTCAAACAGATATGTCGCCGCAGCTAATTGCGCCGTCCGGGCCTGCTCAATCACCCCACTGGTCATCTCTGCCGCGGAACTGACTCGGCCGCTGAAGTTGGACGACTTCAATCGCTGTTCCATGGCTGCGGAAAGAACCTCAGCTCCGCGCCCCTTCCGGCGGAACTCGACAAAGCTCTTTTCTTCGTTCTAGCGATCCTCGCTCGGCGTGACTGCCTGATCCCCAGGAGAAGCTATTGAGTTACACGACTGTGCGAATCCTATAGCCGCCGATTTTATCAGTCAAGGTTGTTATACCCAGCAGGTTATGTAAGTCTTCTTGAGTTAGCGCATTGCTATACCTTGCGTGCTATACTCCCAGCTATGAAATTCAGGGTGCTGCAGGAAAATCTTCGCGAAACTCTCTGGGAGCGCATCGAGGAAGGCGGCCTCACTGGCCTTCGTCTTGCCGAACAGACGGGCTTCAAGCAGGCTCACATCTCCAATTTCCTGAATCGCAAACGCGGCCTCAGCCTCGAGGGCATGGATCGCGTCCTGGCCGTGCAGCATCTTTCCGTGCTCGATCTGCTCGACCCCTCCGAGGTCAACAAGCGCGCCTCCATCATGCCTCCCAGCAACGACGAATTTCAGAATGTCCTCGTCGTCGACGGCGCCGTCGCCGCTACCCAACCTCTCGTCACCAGCATGAAAGTCAAGGAAATCCTGAAATTCAAGAAGAGCTTTCTCAAGAAACTGAAAGCTGAAACCGAAGGCGATCGCGAGCAATGGGAGCGCTTCGTGCTCATCAAGGCCGACGCCGGCGAGGGCATGAGTATGTACCCCCGGCTCCTGCCCGGCGCCACCCTTTTAATCGACCGTCATTACAACTCTCTCAAGCCCTATCGCAGGGGCGAATGTAACATGTACGCCGTTCTCAAAAACCAGAACTGCACCGTAAAATACGTCGAAACCGCCGGTAACAACTTGATTCTGCGCCCGCAAAACCAAGCCTATCCCGTCGAAGTAGTGGCCATGGACGAAGGCAAGTCGGCCTCCGACTACATCGTCGGCCGAGTCTGTCACATCGGCCTCGAAACCTAGACGCCTTGAGATTTTGTGTGGCGCAGCGCTTCAGCGCTGCCATGTTTGCTCCCATGGATACCGGCTTCAGGCGCTGCGGTCACGGCCTGCTCTGGCGACATCATGCCATCTGGTCGATCCCAACATCTTCCTACATCGCGTTCAAGCTATCGAACATCTTCCAAAGCTTATCCGCGGTCGCCCGATAAATCACATACCCGCTTCCGGCATCTGAAGTTTCGTGAAACAACAACTCCCCTCGTCCATCCCCGTCCGCATCCACCACATCGACCAAATCTAGCGCCGGTGTAACATCCAAATGAAACTTGTCGGTAACGCCCGAATACAGTTTTCGCAGATCGCCGTAAATATCGGTGCGCGCCACCAACGCGATGCTATAGGTCTGACCCGCTGCAGGCGCTCCGGCCGCGGCTGGAAAGTGCCCCTCCGCAGTTAGGATCATCACCGGCTGATTGTTCACCCACACGTCATAGGCATGAAACTGCACTTTCTCGAATACCGGCTCGACCGGCTTGGCCGCCGCTTTGCGCACCCCGGCTTTCGCCGCCGCAGGCTTCGCTGGAATCTGATTCTTAGCCTGTTCCGCAGCATAAGCGCGGACCTCCCGTGCCGCCAGAGCCAGCATCAGGCTGCGCTTCTCCTCTTCCTCCCCGGGCTTCCAGAAGAACCTATAGGATCGCGGATCCGGCCCGCCCGCATCCGATATCGCCGGCACCAGTTGGACACTCTCGCCTCTGCTAGTTTTTGCGCTCTCAGAAGAATCGGCTTTGGCCACGCTCGCTTTCACCGGAGGCTTTTCTTCCTCCGGCGCAGGCTCCGTAGGCTTACCCCGACGCAGCGTCGGACGGTAATACTCCCCCGGCGACCCAACCGAGCTTTGATTCGCCGTCCCTGCATCAGCCCCAGCCGATGCACCTTCCGTCTGCCCTTTCGCGTTTGCACCTTCCGGTTTCTGGTTCTGGTTCCCAGCGCCGACGGGCTTATCCGAAGCTGCTGACTTATCGGAAGGCGTAGCGGCACCTGACGGCGAAGATGACTTCTGTTCAACCTGTTCCGCAGATTTGCCCGCAGATGTTGACGAAGCCGGACCGTCCGACCCGGCAGAGGGCGCACTCGCAGCAGCGGCGCTCTTTTTCGTCAACCGTGGCGGAGGTTCATCACTGTTATCCAGCCCCACCGGAACGTCTTCCGCCTGATGGGTAGTCTTCGCAACTTCCGCCCCGTGCGGCAAGAACGAACCCGTGCCCACCCACGGATTCGGGCTCGCTACGCTTTTGCTGTGCAACGCTCCAATCACGGTGAATAGTCCCAGCGAATCGCCCGCCTGCTCGGCCTCGTAAACCGTGCCCGATTCCAGAGCCATCGGCACCGGATCGGCCTTATAAGCTCCCGCATCGTAAAATTTGCCGTCGATCAAAATCGCCACCGGAATCAGCGACCCCTTGCCAGCGCTCGTCAGTTGCAAAACTCCGATCGCCCGCGGACCCTTGACGCTCTTCTTCTTAGGCTGGGCAGGTTTTTCGTCCACAGTGTCATGCGGCCGCTTCAGTTGCGGTTTATCCTGCGCCACACTCCGCGGTACCGCCCACCCCAAAAGCCCCATCAGAATCAAGACGACAATGACGCCCTGCCCTAAATTGCGGTATCGCAAATCGTGGGATCTGCCTTCGTAACTCTGGATTTGGGTGGAGTAGCGCTTCCAGCGCTGCGTGGAAGGCTTCGATTCCAAGGGCGGCTTCAGCCGCTGAGGTGCGTGACATCGGCTCTTTCCGCAGCCTCTTTCAGCCGTGCCGCCAAGTCGTTCAAAAGTCCGCGCTTTAGCGCCCGAGCTAAACTTCCAGCCTCGGCGCCATTTTTCCCGCAGCCGGTTCAACCGCTGTGATACGGTTTTATCTAACTTCTCGAGCCACGAGGCGATCATGAATCTTAACGTCAATGATAAAGCTCCCGACTTCACTCTACAGGATGAGAACGGAAAAGAAATCTCGCTGAAAAGTCTCCGCGGCAAGGTTGTAGTCCTGTATTTCTACCCGCGCGCCGACACTCCCGGATGCACGGTTGAGGCCTGCGAATTTCGCGATACTTACAAGCAGATGCAAAAAACCGGCGCCGTGTTACTCGGCATCTCGCCCGACACTCCCAAGGCGCAAAAGAAGTTTCAAGACAAATTCAGCCTACCCTTTTCCCTGCTAGCCGACGCCGACAAGAAAGTCGCCGACGCTTTTGGCGTAGTCCAGGAAAAAAACATGTACGGCAAAAAAGTGATGGGGGTATCCCGCACCACTTTCGTGATCGGCCCAGATGGCAAGATCACGCACATCTTTTGCAAAGTAAAACCCGAAGGCCACGCCGCAGAAGTCCTGGCCCACCTGAAAGAATCGGCCAAAGGCGCAGCGTAACTCAAATGCGAAAGGTAGCGCCCAATAGATAGTAGCGCCGCCGTCCCGGCGGCGGTCCAGCGGGCGTCCTCGTCCGCCGCGCCGGCGCGCCAATTCTAAGTAGTGCCCTATTCGCTTCGAACAAATCCGGATTGTAAAAATAGCGTACCCTTGCTCGCCACCACCCAACCCGACTCCCCCATCCCCCTACCCCGCGCCTTCTTCGCCCGCCACCCCCAGCGCGTTGCCCGCGACCTTCTTGGCAAAGTGCTGGTGCGAAACCAAAAAGTTCCTCTCCGAGCTCGCATCGTCGAGGTCGAAGCCTACCTCGGGGAGGCCGACCCCGCCGCCCACGCCTTCGCCGGCATCACCGCCCGCACCTCCGTTCTCTTCGGCCCACCCGGCCACGCCTATGTATATTTCATCTACGGCAATCACTACTGCCTGAACGTTTCCTGTGAGCCGGAAGGCAAGGCTGGATCGGTCCTGTTCCGCGCCCTCGAACCCCTCCTCGGCGTCGAACAAATGGCGCGAGCCAGAACCATAAAATTGCAAAAAACTGCCGACCTCCCGAAACTCACGAGCGGCCCCGGCCGACTGGCAGAAGCCTTCGGCATCACCCGCACCCGCGACAATGGATGCGATCTCACTTCCCCCCACTCCAGTTTATGGATCGGTGACGACAACTTTCGCGCCCGTAATATTCAGATCTCTCCCCGTATCGGAATCACCAAAGCCGCCGACCGGCCTCTGCGCTTTTTCCTCGCCGGCAACCCCTTCGTCTCCGGTAAGAAAACAAATGTTACTGGGGCTTGAGTTTGCCCCGCACCGTTACCCTACGGTGGTTATGCCACAAGCGTGGCACGACCGCAGGTGCGAAGCACTCGCCGCGAGTCACGCAGCGGCGAAAGAATGCACCCCATGTCTTGCCCCGAGCAAAAGACAGTCTTCGGACCGTCGGGACTCGCGGAAGCTGAGTCCTAGCCGTCCAGCTTCTCTGCAGTCGTCGAAGGAATCGACGCGGAGGGGCTACTGCCAATAGCCCAGCGCGCCGGCGCTGAGTGCTAAGTGCGAAAAACAACTGCGTCCCCCCGAGGATGCTCTGAGTTCTCACGCGCACTCCGTAGGCGCGGTAGGAAAAGACGGTCTCGGAACCGCCGGCACGGAAACTAAACGACTTGCGCGTTTGGTTTCTGGAGAGCCTGTCGAAACAGCCGAAAAGGCGAAAGAAAAGTCGATATGTAGAATTCTTGGTATCCGCATCGTCTTCGCTAGAACCTGGAAGTCCCCTCCCATTACCTTAGTTATAAAATCTATCGCTCCTATCGGAACTCAGTGGTTGACTGTCGGGATAAGCATTCGGTAAGGTTTGTCTGGACCTTACGCAGTCGCACTGCTGCATCCTACTCGCAAGCAAGCGATTGCGGACGCATTCTGAGGAGTGGCGAAGCATCTGGCCGCCGCAACAAAGCCGCTCCCAGCCTTGATTCGAGATCAGCCGAAAATGACCAGCGAGTAAACGACCGGCGTTTGGAAGATCATCATTTATAAAATGGGTTTTTAGAAAATCGGTATTGACCCACATCAGCTACAAGGAGAGTCTATGAGAGCGCGCATACTCCTGGTGTTTGTGCTTCTGGCCGCGGTGAGTCTTTCGGCACAAACCTTCCGCGGCACCATTTTAGGCACCGTCACCGACGCCCAGGGCGCGGTCGTCTCCGGCGCCAAGGTGACCGTGAAGAACGTAGCCACAGGATTAGAGCGCAGCACGGAGACCAGCGCCGACGGCAGCTACGCCCTGCCCGAGTTGCCTATTGGAACGTACACGGTGAAGGTCGTGCTGACTGGCTTTCAGACTTTCGAAACCACCGGGGTGACCGTGGACGTTTCCGGCGAACGGCGTGTGGATGCTGCGATGAAGCCGGGCCAAGTTTCGAGCGTTGTGGAAGTGTCGGGCGAACTTTTGCCCCAAGTGGAAACCACCTCAGCTGAACTCGGTGGAACCTTGACTGCGGAAACGATCGAGGCTCTCCCGGTCAACGGACGCGATTACCAGAAGCTCATTTACCTGAATCCCGGAATTGCCGGCTCTCCAGATCAGATCACTGACTCTCCGGGTTCCTACGGTGTTTTTTCGATGAATGGCTCGCGTGGGCGTTCGAACAACTTCCTGCTAGACGGCACCGACATGAACGACGGCTACCGTAACGACCCGGCCATCAATGAGGCCGGCGTGTTTGGCGATCCAGCCACGATTCTGCCGCTCGATGCCGTCGCGGAGCTGAAAGTAATTTCCAACTACGAGGCGGAATATGGCCGCAATAGCGGCGCTGTGATCAACATCGTAACCAAGAGCGGCACCAACAAACTGCACGGTTCGTTGTTGGAGTACTTCCGTTCGGGCAAGCTGGGCGCGCGCAACTATTTCAACCTCGATCCCAATCCGAAGAATCCCTTCAATAACAATCAATTTGGCGGATCGCTGGGCGGGCCGGTCGTCAAAGACAACACATTTTTCTACGTGGATTATGAAGGCCAGACTGAAAACGGCGCCCAAGCCGGAAACACCTGCGTTCCCGATCCCGCGCAGATCGCAGCAGATGAGTCCGCGAATGGAGCCCCGAATTCGGTAATCGCGGCTCTTCTGGCGCGCAACCCGTATCCGGCACCCAACATTGCCAGCGCGGGTCCGCAACCGGGCCAACTTCTTGGGCCGAACGGCGCCTTCGATTCGGGGTGTCCGAACGGCAACAACCTCTCCTCTTCAACTAAGTTTTTCAACCGTGTGGACAGCCTGATCGCCAAGGTCGACCACAACTTCAACGCTAACAACCTCCTCACCGGCCGCTATTACTTCGGCAATAGCCACCAGAGTTTTCCCTTCGCACAGTTGGCCGGAGGCCTGTTGCCGGGGTTCAATACCGTGACCCCGACGCGGGTCCAACTGGTATCGATTTCCTACGTGAAGGTGGTTAACTCGAGCCAAGTTAACGAAGCGCGCCTGGGATGGAATCGATTCGCGGAGGGATTCTTTCCCGAAGACCAAAGCTTCATCCCCAACTCGATTGGTCTGGATACGGGGGTCACTGCTTATAACGGCGGTCTTCCGGCGATCAGCGTCGGTTCCTTCTCGCAGATTGGCGCTACCAGTTCCCTGGCAAAAAATCGCGTGGACGCCAACTGGCACTTCGTGGACAACTACTCGTGGAAGGCGGGAAAGCATGATGTGAAGTTCGGCTACGAATTCCGGCGTACCACCATCGCGCAGGTCTTCGATCACGACTACCGGGGCACGCTGGGTTTTTCCGGCCTGACGACCTTTCTGGAAGGGATACCCGACGATGGCGGAAGCCAAATAAACGGGGATTCGGAGAGACACACGTACCAGAATAGTCATGGATTGTTTATTCAAGATAGTTTCCGCGCCACTCCGCGGCTGACATTGAATTACGGAATGCGCTGGGATTATTTCGGAGTGACGGGAGGAAAGAGTGGTCAGTTCTACACCGTCGATTACGCGAACGGCGGAAGTAACGTTCCGACCAGCCAATTGTATGGCAAGGACCTGAACAATTTCGCTCCTCGCGTCGCCCTCGCTTATGACGTGACCGGCCAGGGAAAGACCGTGGTTCGCGCCGGATGGGGATTATTTTACGACGCCTTTTCCCAAGACATATTCTTGGGGCATCTGCCCTGGAATTGCATCTTCTGTCCAGGGCCGGCCTATCCCGGCTTGGGACCGAATGCTTTGGGGGAGGGTAGCGCGACCGGTGGCGTGATTACACCCGGAGTTCCGGTTTACTCAGGATTCGGTCCCGAAGGAGATTTCTTTTCCGTCGATCCGCACCTGCGCACGCCTTATGTGCAGAACTTCAATCTGAACCTCCAACAGCAGTTGGGCAGCAGGACAGTTCTGCAGGTCGGCTACGTAGGTTCAATAGGAATCAAGTTGTTCCAGTTCCTGGATATCAATCAGCCTAGTCAGGCGCAAATCACGGCTGCTGATCTTGCTTGCGATTGCATCAACAGTGGAAGCGTGCCGCGAGCGGTCGCGCCTAATTTCTACTATCTCAATCAGGAGAAATCATCGGCCAACTCAAACTACCATTCGCTACAGGCCAGTCTGCGTACCAGCAACTGGCATGGTTTAGCCTCTCAGGCCAACTTCGTCTGGTCGCATTCTATCGACACCGCCAGCGACCTCGAGGATTTCGAGCCTAACGAGTCGCAGCCCACAAATAGCACCAATCCAGCCGGGGACCGCGGAAACTCCAGCTTCGATATCCGCCGCCGCTTTACCTGGAACTTCACCTATCAGTTCCCCAAGATGAGCGGATCGATGCAGAAGTTAAAGAACGGCTGGGGTCTGGACGGTATCCTTAACCTGCAGGACGGCCAACCCTGGCACCTGAACTACGAGTTTGAGGGAGACTATTCTGGCTCGGGTGAGGGTTTTGATCGGCCAGACGAGATCTCCAAGCCGCAGTATTCGAGCAATCCAGCGCAGTACTTGAATCTGTCGGCCTTTGCCGCCCCCTGCACCTGGGGTAACCCTAAAAACGACGGCTCCTCGGATGAAACCAACTGCATTCCCGGCACTCGCCATTTCGGCAGCGAAGGCCGTAACTCTCTGCATGGTCCTAGCTTCAAGGAGTTTAACTTCTCCGTCTTCAAAGATACATCGCTCGCAGAGCATGTCACGATGACGCTCCGGGCGGAGTTCTTTAATCTGGTCAACCATCCCAACTTCGTGAATCCGTTCCTGCCCAATTTCATTGCCGATATCGGAGCGCCGAATGCCGCCACGGGAGGCTATGGCCCTGGCGCCTACTACCCGATCACAGCGACCGGCGACGTAGGCATCGGCAACCCGTTTCTGGGCGGTGGAGGGCCTAGAGGTGTGCAGTTCGCTGCCATCTTCAAGTTCTAGTTCTCAGCTCAAGAAATCCCTGTCACAAAAGCGGTAGGGATTTTTTATTTCCGCAGCCTTTTTAACTCAGAACTCGAAACTGTGTTTTTTGTGCCTGGCAGTCGCGGGCAGGATTGTCCGCGCCACACGGACCTGCCGCGCGAAATCCAGCCGGGTGACTGGGTGACTTCGGTTACTAGGTAACCTTAGTTCCACGATGTTAGGCTGCTCTCATAAATCTTCTCCAAAAGCCTTGTCCCCGGAGACCTTGATGCGTCGCTCGTTTTGCCTCGCCTTGATTTCGATCCTCATTATTATTGCCGTCGGCTGGGCCGTGCCTGCCCACGCTCACCACCTTCAACGCGCCGCTACGGCCTCGCTGCCGGTGACTTCTTCATCGCCCGAGGCCGGCGCACTCTATCAGAAGGGCATAACTGAACTTGAGAACCTCTATGTGGAGCGCGCAGTTGGCGAGTGGCGCGCGGCGGTCAAAGCCGATCCCAACTTCGGGCTGGCCTGGGCGTGGATCGCCTTTGAGAGCGGCAGTCCCGAAGAAGCGGCCACCGCCCGCGAGAAAGCCCAGGCGCTCGCGCCTAAGCTCACTCCGGGCGAGCAATTGCTGGTCAGCTGGATCGTCAAGATTCAGGAGGGAGATTTTATCGGCGGCATCTCCGCCATGAACGACATGCTGGAGATGTATCCCAAAGACAAGCACCTGCTTTACTTTGCGGGCAATTGGGTGATGGACAAGAATGGCAACGAGCAGGCCCTGCGCCTGTTTGGCCGGGCACTTGCAATAGATAAGAATTTCCCCGCCGTCCTGAATGATGTTGCCTATGTCCAGGCGCGCGAGCGCAACTTCGACAAAGCTTTCGCCGCCATGGAGCGCTATGCCGCACTGCTACCTAATGAGCCGAATCCACAGGACTCCTACGGCGAGATCCTGCGCATGGCGGGAAACTTTGAAGGATCACTGCAGCACTATCGCGCCGCGCTGAAGATCGACCCCGACTTCGTGACCTCGCAAGTTGGCCTGGGCGACACCTACGCGCTCATGGGTAAGCAGGAGTTGGCGCGCATCGAGTACGACAAGGCGATTCGCTATGCGCACAATGAGGCCGACCGCCTCACCTACTGCATGCAGCGGGCGATGACATGGGTGCGCGAGGGAGACTTCGCCGAAGCCGATAAAAAATTCCAGGAGATCGCCGATACCGCTCACGCCAAAGAACAGGATCTGCAGGAAGCCGTCGCATACCGTCACTTGGCCGAATATCAAAGCGACGACAACGCAGGCTTGAGATATCTGCAGGCGGCCGAAGAGGCACTAAGCCATCGCAACATCGCGAGGTCGGATAAAGACGAGGAACTGTCACACGTCCTGCGTACCCGCGTAGTCCGCGCCGCACGCGCTGGCGACGCCGCCCTGGCCGACAACTCGTTAAAGCAGCTGGAAGCGCTGGCGAATTCAAACCGCAATCGCGTGCTGCAATGCTCCTACAACGGCGCGGCGGGAACCCTGCTGATGGAGCAGAAAAAATACGAAGAGGCCATACCGCATCTGGAAGAAGACCGCGACAATCCTCTCACTCTGGAGTTGTTGGTCCAGGCCTACTATCAGACCAACCAGTCCGAGAAACTGCACGAGGCCGAAGCGATTCTGCGCGGCACAAACGTCCCAACCATGGAGCAGGCGCTAGTGGTCCCAGCCGCCCGCTCGCGCCGCCCTGAAATCTAGTATCGAGTCCCGAGTGCCCAGAAAAACGGTTGAAGCAACTCCGAAGAAGCTGGATCGCTCCGCTAGAATTCATACTCCTGGATCACAAATGTCACTGGTTACCGGCTCCTATTAGGTGACGGCCGCTGGGCACGCGCGACTCGGTACTCGGTTCACTGAAACCGCTAGCCACTCCTCGCTTCCAAGTCTATTATGAATTTCCAAGAGTGCAATTAATGGATACTAAGATTGATCGCCGTTCCGGCAAGCGAATCGTCACCGAACTGCCGGTCCGCGTCCGCACCGCTACGGGGAGCACAGAGGTCACCGCCCAGACCCGCGACGTCAGCACCAATGGCGTATTTCTTTACACCCAATCCCGGCTCGAAGCAGGCTCGGAGGTCGAACTCATCCTCATTCTTCCCCCGGAAATAACCTTGGGAGAGAAGTGCTGGGTCTGCTGCCACGCCCGGGTCTTGCGCGTGGAACCGGGCGCGGGGCAGGCGTTTGGCGTGGCGGCCGAGATCCGGCGCATAGAAGTTTTGCCGGAGCTTGCCGGGTAGACCCTGCCGGCAAATGCATTCGAGCGAATCCTCGGAAGGCTTCTTCCAGCAAGCCGCGTCCGACCTCCGATCCCAACCAGGATGTCCCGAATTGAACCCAAAATGCGCACAATTCTGCCCATGTCTCCGGCAGAGACTGCCCCGCCAAAAACTGGCATTTTCGAGAAAATTCTTAAAAATCAACGAAAAAGCCTTCCCCTTGCCTCGATTTTAGTGCAATAATTACGGCCCTGGGATTGCTCTGGATCAGACTTGGGTAATTAGGCAGGACTCGTCTATGTGGATCGATAAATTGGCGGACGGCATTGTGCAGGTGCAAACTGCCATTGGCCCGCGCTACGTAATGCCCTCTTTTCTGCAGAGAGTGTATTTCCTTTGGATGTTCCGCAACTTTCCCATCCTTCCTCACGCCGTGCTCAGTCGTGGGCAAAAGCGGCTCATCGACCGTTTGTGCTCCGAGCAAAGATTTGTTTCGATGGCCTACGCCGACGGCTTGGAAGATGCTCCGGTGATCGGCACGGTTGAGAAGCGCCCGAACATGGGCTTGGATTCTTTGCCGCCACGCCGTCCCGTCGCCAGCGAAGTGGCCGCATCGAACGCTGCCGCGCTCACTGCGGAACTGCGCCAGCAGCGCTCTTAATTCCAACTTTCAATTCTGCCGGTTGTTTTCCGGAGCCTGCGGACTGCTGCCGCCGGCTTTCCCCGCCGGGCTGTTTGGTTCAGGAGATACCGGGCCCGGGTTCGCCTCGTGATTACGGCAAGGGTCCCGGCCCCCGGGATGGCCCCGACTCGCTTGATATTCCGTCCGATCTTGCTGGCACGCCTGTAGTGCGCTGCGCTGATCTGAAGTGATAAGCGCATCCGATTTTTCTTTGGCCCGCTCGCGAATTTCTCGGGCTTGCTGTCGCCTCTGCTGCGGAGTGAGAGAAGAATTTTCGCACACCGCATCGACCCGGTAGTGCGCGTCGCGCTCAATGCTGCGCCGCTGCTCCATGATTGTGCGGTCGATCCCGGCCTTCCGCCAGCAGGGCTCCTGACGGGCGCTGGGCGGTGGAACAGGAGAAGCCGGCGGTGCGCTTTGCCCGGCAACGACGACCGCACCGGCGAAGATGAGAGCGGTAAGAATGGCAAGACAAGAAATTTTTCGCATCGCATTGGCCTGCTTGCGCTCGAGGATGTTCAAGCCAGTGTAGCCGAGCCGCACCGCACGCGCCAGAAATGCTACAATCAAAAATTGTCTCAGCAATCCGGTTCCCACCCGGGCGCGTAGCTCAATTGGCAGAGCAACTGACTCTTAATCAGTAGGTTGTAGGTTCGATTCCTACCGCGCTCACCATCTTTATCAACAACTTGCGGTTGGTCGCCATCCATCCCTCTTGCCGACTGTGGCTGTTTTTGTGGCTGTGACTACATCACGTACTTCTGCTGGTTGAGTCGATCAATGACCACTTTGATCTGAGATGTCTCGGGGTGGAGATAGCCCATCGTCGTGTCCAGGCTCTCGTGCCCCATGACTTCTTTGACCAGTCCCGGATTCCTCGTCTCCGCCATTGCCACCGTGCCAAATGTGTGGCGGGCGCAGTACAGCTTCAAGGCATCTGGGATTCCGAGCTTTCGAGCAAGCTTTCGGAACGTGTGCTCGATCCCGCTCAGCCCAATGTAACCTGATGTAGATTTCTTGGAGGGAAAAACCCAGCCCTCCCTTTGCCCCAATTGTTCCAGCTGAATGTTCCTGAGCAGAGCGATGACGCGCTCGCTCAACGGCACCAGCCGGCGAGCTTTGCGTGTCTTGCCCTTGGGGTTGAAATAAAAAGCGCTGTCCCAGTTGATATGCTCCAAGCGCATTCTGATCACTTCCCCGTTTCTCAAGCCAGAGTCCAGCATAATGATCAAAACGTCTTTCAGCGGTCGTGGACACGATGCCAAGAGTTGTCTTTCGTCGTCCAAAGTCACCATGCGATCCCTGGGGAAGACTTTGAGCGACTTAATTCTTGGCACTTCACGAATCAGCTTCCAGTCGCGGGCCTTGCCCAACATCCGGCGCAATGTCCGGATAGCGCAATTCCTGCTGTAGGGCGACTCGTGAAATTTCGTGGTCTCAACATCATCCGACGTAATTTGATCCATCCGCATTCCGCACAGCGCGGAGTGCAGAATCAAACGGCGACCGTTCTTGTAATCGTTCTTGGTTTTCTGCTCAAGCGTGGTCTTGTCGAGCCATTCCAAGAATTGTTTGGCGAAATCTTGAATCAGCGGGGCTCGCTTCGGCTGTAACGATTCTCGCGACTCCGCAGCGACCCTCGCTTTAGCTTCGATTCGCTCCGCTTGTTTCCTGTTCTTGGTTTTGGTGCTGCCTCGGTAACGCCTCCCGTTCACGTAGAAGAGGTAGTACCAGACATCACCCCGTAGGTAGATAGACATTCCGTTCCTCCTTGCTTGCGCGCACAGAGGAAACACGGATGCCAGATCGGATGAACTCATCCAGATCTGCAATATCATACAATGCGCGTCCAAGCCCTCAGCGTGCCGGCTGGAATGCCAGAATATTCGGCGGCGGCCTGCGTTCCGACGAATCGATTCCCTATCCTTCGCGATAGAACTGCCACAGCAACCTCCGATCGACGGTACGGCGATATTGAATCAATTTGATTCATTCCGGCCGTCATGTCCAACAACTTCTCGTCGCTCTGTTATTCCTGCGGGGAATATCAGAGAGCGCGAAGCTGATTCGCTACTTCAAATTCCTTTGGTCCGGTCACTTCGCGGAGATCGCGCCGCCTTTTAGCGATAAAGCGTCGAGCAGAAACCGACAACCTTATCTACTTAAATAGCAGATGCTTGGACATACATTTGCCTGTAACGCGACCAGCAGCCCCGTCATCGCAACGCGTACCTAGACCGCTTGGAGACGTAATCTTTGAGGCGGTGCATTACTCTCATTAGCCGACGAAAATTTTTTTTCTAGGGAGCACAGTCATTCAACGAATCAGACCGAACCGCCCGGTTTATTTGATTCCGACACTAGTTCGTCTGTTATTCCTGGCAGGAATATCACGCGGACGAGAAGTTGTTAGACATCGAAATCGAGTCGGGTTACGTTTGCCGCACAAGCAGCCGATCTGAGTGCTGCGGGGGAGGTGCAAATGCAACGTTGGTTTTCAGTCGGTCTCATCCGCCCAATCAAACAAGTCCCTCTGGCAAAGTCGGCGGTTCTCGCCGCTGCTCTTCTCGCCCTACTTCTACTGATGCCCGTGGGAGCGCTGGCACAAGGTTCGCCGTTCGACACCGGCTTTACCGCCATCCAGACTCTCTTTAGCGGCACCATCGCGAAGGTTGCAAGTCTGGTAGCGATCGTGATCGGCGGCTATGGATTCGCGCACGGGGAACCAGACGCAAAAAAGGCGCTGGCCGGCGTTGCCGCCGGAACCGGCATTGCGGTGTACACCAATCCCGCGGATCACTCCGAACTCATGCGGGAGCGATGGACAGCCAGCGTTACCTATGTCTTCCGCGACAGCGTGAAGAACAATGAGCTGGCCGTAAACCCACTCGGTCTGACCATCGTGCGCTTCGGGGCCGACCATGCGTTCAGCTAAGGACGAAGAGAACCGGCGATCTCAGAGGCTCATTCATGTCGTTTCTTGCTGCCAATCCGGCTGGCTTTCCCCACTTGTTCCCGTGCCTTGTCGAGCGGGCTATCGCGGACTTTTCGACGAGCAACGAAGGTGGCGGATTGCGTCCTTCTTGCGGCGGACAAGCCCGCTCGTATCGGGCTGCGATTACCGCGGGCTTCCGCAGCCAACGCACCGAGGACAACTCTGCTCTGGCGCGTGTCTGCCGTTATGTATCCCGTCTTATGCTCGGTCACCGCTTCGGGGTTCTCCCGGCGCCCGGCGGCGCTCGGTCTTCTGCTTCGCCTTCTGCGCCCCTTCGGGGTCTCGGCTCCTCCCAAAACAAGTTTGCAAAACGACGGCAAAGAACGCCGTGCAAACTTCTTTCGGGCACCTCCGAGAAAGCAGACCTTCGGCCTTGGGAGCCGGACCCACTCGCCAGGCTTCGCCCAGTGTGACCCGAGCAACAACGGGAAATTCAACCAACGGAGACACGATTATGTACCAGAACAGAG
>JBEKWC010000008.1:0-157643 GCA_049513475.1 Candidatus Sulfotelmatobacter sp.
TTGGTCGGGACGGGCAGATTTGAACTGCCGACCCCTCGCACCCCAAGCGAGTGCTCTACCAGGCTGAGCCACGTCCCGACTCGGAAGGAACCCGCCGCGTCGCATCTGCAGCGGATGGGGTTAACTTCAGAATCTTAACACTTGCGGGGAAGTTCGGTTCGTGCGCGCTCGATTTTTGTCTCACTTTGAATTTCTTCGGATGGCGTCATCCTGAAGCGCAGCCGCTTTTTCAGGCGGGGCGAAGGATCTCCCACGGCGCGTGCGGCTGAGTGCGCGCGAGATCCCTCACCCGGCTGAACTGCGCTGGGTTTCGGGATGACGCCCCTCAAAAAGAGACAGAGTCGAACGAAGCCACTCCCCGACTTTGCGCGATTTTTTCAGGGATGGCAGGGCCAGGGAAATGGGTTCAGGTGGGGGGCAAACTGGAAATCCGGGGGAGTCGTTATCTCCACGCGCAGCTTGATGCGAGTCAGCGCCCCCTTCGCATCCGTTTTATAGGAAGAGACCGTGACTTTGAGCCAACCCTTGCTTGCGTCGTCGACTGCGTTCGTGTAGTCGGTGAGTGCCTTATCCGGGTCCGAGGTCTGATAAGACCATAGAACATTGCCGATCAGGCCGAAAACCCGATCATAGTCGGAACGGTTCAGCAGAAAGCGCATTTGATGGGGATGCGCTAAGGAGGACTTGACGGTCTCGCCGTTTCCCGGGCCCAGGGTCTGGTTTGGATTAAGCCGCAACGGCAGGTTTACCGGGTAGATGTAGTCCTGCGTGTTGGCTTCGGCGGGAACGATGTCGAGGAACCAGTTCGGATCTTTCTGGCTCCTTACCCGAAACAGCAATCCGCCTCCCAACTCGCGTTCGAAGTTGTCGCCGGCGTCGAGCACCGCCTTGAAAGAGACCAATTGGCAGGCGGGAGATTGCGCCCGATTCTCGTTTGCGCGAGCCTTGGTTGCGATGATTCCGCGCGCCGCGATTAGGCACACCAGCAGCAAGGCGGCCGGCAGCCTCTCGCCAACATTCCGTATCGACATGACTTCTCGTTTAACTCTTCTAACTCTTCTTTCGCTTGCGCTTCGGGAGCGCTTTCTCTTCCAGAATTGCGAACTGTATTTTCTTTTCCACGGGATCGATGCGGTCGACAAGTACGCGAATACGCTGTCCCAGGCTGTAGGTCTTGTGTGAGCGCTGGCCGATGATCTGGCGCGTGTTCTCGTGGTAGGTGTAATAGTCGTCGCTGAGCGTATGCAGCGGGACGAGGCCTTCGACGAACAGATCGGTGAGTTCGACGAAGAAGCCGAACTTGGTGACGCTGGTGATGAGGCCGTCGAACTCTTCGCCCACGCGGTCCTGCATGAACTTCACTTTTTTCCATTCCATGAGTTCGCGCTCGGCCTCGTCGGCGCGGCGCTCGGACTGGCTGGACTCTTCGGCGATGTTGTGCAGTTCGTCGATGTTAACTGGCCCACCTAGCGGCACGTGTGATTCGCGATGTGCGGCGCGGTCGCGGCGCTTGGACCAGGGAGCGGCGCCAGCGTCCTGTGGCTCTCGGGAATCGTCGTCTTCGAACGCGGCCAAAACTCCAACCGGCACATCTCCGTCGCGTTTCTCCGCCGAGTCGCGCAGCACGTCTTTCAAGATGCGGTGCACGATCAAATCCGGGTAGCGGCGGATCGGCGACGTGAAGTGCGTGTAGCTCGTGGCCGCTAGCGCGAAGTGGCCATGATTCTCTTCCGAGTAGCGCGCCTGCTTTAGCGAGCGCAGCATCAGGTAGCTCACGATGCGCTCTTCGGGCTTGCCGTCGATTTTGGCGGCAAGCTTCTGGTACATGCGCGGCGTGATGTGGACATCCTTGGGAACTTCGATGGTGCGCGCCTGCTTGCCCGTGCCGCGCGCGGCGCGGCGGTCGCTTTTGAATTGCACGCGATGGATGGGCAGTGCGCCCACGCCCAGCGAGTAGCCAAAAGTGGCGGCGATGGTTTCGAAGTCGTAGACCCGTTTGGCGTCGGGTTTTTCGTGAATGCGATACAACGACGCGATGCGTTTCGATTCCAGATAGTGGGCGACGCACTCGTTCGCCGAGAGCATGAATTCTTCGATCAGGCGATTTGCGATATTGCGCTCCGAACGCGTGATGCTCTTCATCAGGCCGAATTCGTCGAACTCGATGACCGGCTCGGGAAGATCGAAGTCAATCGAGCCGCGGCGCTGGCGCTTGCGGTTGAGAATCAGGGCGAGGTCGCGCATAAGTTCGAAAGTCGGGACCAGCGCGGCGTAACGCTCGCGAGCGCCCGCATCGCCTTCGAGCACGGCGTTGACCGCGGTGTAAGTCATGCGCTCGGCCGAGCGGATCACGCCTTCGCTCAATTCGCAGCCGACGATTTCGCCGCGGGGATCGACCTGCATCACGCAGGAGAGCACCAGCCGGTCGAGATGCGGGCGCAGGCTGCAAATGTCGGTGGACAATTCGAGGGGGAGCATGGGCACGGCGCGGTCGGGAAAATATGCGCTGGTGCCGCGCAGACGCGCTTCCTGATCGAGGGCAGAGTCGGGCGTGACATATTGCGCCACGTCGGCGATGTGGACTTGCAATTCGAAATTTCCGTTAGCGAGGTGGCGCACTGTGACCGCGTCGTCGAAGTCGCGCGCCGTTTCGCCGTCGATGGTGACGACAGGTAGCGCGCGAAAATCGCGGCGATGGCGCAGCTCTTCCGCCGGGATTATGGGCGAGACCTTCTGCGCCTCTTCCAGCGTCGCGGCGGGGAAGCGGTGTGGCAGGTGAAATTTTCGAATGGTGATTTCGACGTCTACGCCGAAGTCGTCCTGTCGGCCTAGGATCTCGGTAACGCGGCCGCGCGGATTTTGCGTGGGCGTGGGCCAGTCGGTGATTTCTACATCGACTACTACGCTTTCGAGATCGTCCCCTTGCGCGTTGCGGGCGGCTTCCTCGCCCAGCACGCGGTCTACGGATTGTCGCGCCGGGGTCCCACCGACCTTCGCCGCCGCATCTTGGCTTCGGGAGCGGGGGCGGGACGCGGGGCTGGCCTGCGGATACTCTGCACCTGGCGGGATCACGATTTCCTGTGTGATCTTGCTGTCGATGGGCTTCACGTAGTTGTGGCCGCTGCCGTAGTGGAATGTTCCAACTACGGTGGGATGACTGCGGACCACCGAACGCAGGATGCGGCCTTCGCCTCGCCCGTCGGGGCGTGTGGCGACGATGTCGACCAGAACGCGGTCGCCGTGCATGGCATTGCCGATGGCGTGGGGCGCGATGAAAATGTCGCCCGTCAGACGCGCCTTCATCGCGGGGCTCAACGAACTGGCCTCTGGAATCACGAAGCCGAAGCCGTCGCGGTGCATGGTAAGGCGTCCGGCGACGAGATTTTTTTCGGCGGCGGCGGAGGGCAGCGCGTAGCGGTCGGATTCGACCTGGACGATTTCTCCCCGCTTCGCGAGCTGGAGCAGGCGGCGGTTGAGATCGGCGCGAGCTTCTCCGTGCAAGCCTAGCTCGCGCACCAGTTGCTTGAATCCGGCGGAACGCTTGGGTTGGCGCGCGATGTGTTTCAGGATGGTCGAGTCGGAAAGCATGAGGGCGGTCGTTGGTCGTTCGTCGTTGGCCGTTAGTGGTTGGCTAAGACTTTTATTCCCCATCCATCTTAGCTTAGCGAGAAACGAACCAGGGTGGCCAACGACGAACGACCAACGACGGCTTTCCTACCACGTGTCTCCGCCTCGGCGCGGCGGCCATGCTCCCAACATGCGGCGGATCATCGCAATCTGGCCGGTGTGGTAGCTGTTGTGCGCGACCATTTGCCAGAGCACGGCTTCCAGCGTTCCCGCGAGCTTTGTATCTCCGGCGTGTGAGCTCTCGATCTGCCGCCGCATTTCTTCCGCCGAGGATTTCGCCAGAGTGCCGTAATCATCAAGCAGATCGGCAAAGCGTTCTCGTAGCCGATCCCAATCCTGGGCCTCGGGCGCGGGCGATGCTGGCGGAAAGGTTTCCGCGTTGTGCGCGGGATAGGCGGGCCGCTGGCCACGGATTCGGCGCAGCTCGTAGTCCATCCAGTAATTCATGTGGAAGACGAGTTCTGCGATGGAATGGGGAAAACCTGCGACGCGATGGTCGGCCAGCTCGGACGAAAGGTCTTCGACGCAGGCCAGCGGATCGACGTGCGAGCCCTTGCCGTGGAGCAGTTCCGTGAGTGCGCGTTGGGACATCGAAAACAATCCGAGAAGATCCGTTGATGAACAAGAGGCCTTGGATCCGTGATCGGCCGAAACCTATTGCCCGATTCTTCCCTTCGCCATGGCCGCGAGTCCCGCTTTCTTGCCATGCTCGCGAATCGATTCCACAATATCGAGCGCGAGAGCCAGCGCTTGGCGTCCATCTTCGAGCGGCACGACCGGCGTCGAGCGCCCGCGCACGGAGTGCAGAAAGGATCTCAACTCCGCGTGCAGAGGTTCTTCCGAAGTCACGACGGGCTTGCCGACTTTAATCTGCGGGTTGACGCTGGGCGTGCCAGCGGCTGGACCGTCGTCGCCGATGGTGAAGACGAGCACCTCCTGGCGTCCGTAGTCGACCGAGACATATTGCCGGGGCTGGAAGAAGCGCAGCTTGCGCACGCGCTCGGTGGAGACGCGGCTGGCGGTGAAGTTGGCCACGCATCCGGATTCGAATTCGAGGCGTACGTTCGCGATATCGACTTTGCCGGAGAGAATCGGCAGGCCCACGGCGCGAACTTCCTTCACTGGAGAATTCGCGAAGGAGAGCACGATATCGAGATCGTGAATCATCAGGTCGAGCACCACGTCGACATCGAGGGAGCGCGGAGTGAAAACGCTGAGGCGATGCACCTCGAAAAACATAGGTTGGGTAAGCAGCGGCAGAGTGGCGCGGACGGCGGGGTTGAAGCGTTCGAGGTGTCCGGCCTGTGCGATGCGCTTTTGCGATGCCGCGAGTTGCACGAGGGCATCGGCTTCGGTCCGCGATGAGGCCAGCGGCTTCTCGACCAGGACATCGACGCCGGCTTCCAGCAGTTGCCGCGCCGCCTCCAGATGATGAACCGTGGGTGTGGCCACGGAGGCAGCCTGGATTTCGCTGTGCGTGGTCAGCATCTGCGCGATCGACCCGAAGGCGCGGCAGCCGAACTCACGGGCCACGGCGTCGGCGCGGTCAAGATTGCTATCGACCACGCCCACCAGGCGCACGGCTTCGCCCTGCTGCTCCAGCTCGTGATAGACGCGGGCGTGGTTACGCCCGAAAACGCCCACGCCCACTACCGCGACGAAAATCGGGTTGTCGGATTGCAGGGGCAAGACCTCGGCGGGCTGATTGCCCGCAGAATCTCAAATTGTAAACGCAAATGGGACGAAACGAGCATTGCGATCGATCGGGGATTCGCGATCCGCTGGGAAAATCGGCGCTTCGAAGATCCGGCCGCGCCAACATCTCGCTGAGGCAATCATGCCCGCTCCGTGATCGAGGCTTCATGGTCCCGGCGCGTGAAGGTGGCGCGTCCCAGCTTGCTACGCCGAATCAACGAAAAACGATAAAGGAAGCCAGCCTGGGCTGCAGAGGAATAAGAATGCCTGATTCCAAGCCGCCGCGCAACCAGTTGCTTTCGCGGAGCGCCTGCTATCCGTGCCGGTTGTCCTGAGGGCGTGCTCGCTATCGGCGCGGCGGGACGCCCGCCGGACAGCCGCCGAGACGGCGGCGCTACGTCGCGGCGCGCGAGGAATCCCTTTAATTGCCCACGGCACGCTGCAGGCGCATATGCAGTCCGCTCAAATGAGCGGCGAGCTCGGCAACGGTGGTGTTGCTCGACACGTGGATTCTGGGCAGGGCAAAGCGATTGAGAGCATACCCATCCCTGGGTTCACTTTTCTCCTGCGCGATATCCCAATGCTCTACGTTCAGAAAGGCGCAGTGATAGCCGGCTTCGCGAGCCAGGCGAACTTCCCGCTCTCCCATGGTGGAGGGGTTTCCAAAAGGATAAGCGAACGCCCACACTGGCCGCCCCAGGGCGCGCTCAATCTCGATCTTGCTTTCATAAATCTCACGGCGCGCTTGTTCTTCTCCGCACAGCGACAAGATGGGATGGAAGCGAGTGTGCGCTCCGATGCTCACTTCAGCCGCCGCCAGCTGTCGCAACTCCGTGGCGTTCAGGAGCCGCCAGCGTTTCTCGGAACCAAGATTCGGCATCGGGTGGCAGCGCTGGCGAAGCTGAGCCAGCCAACGCCTGCGCTCATTCGCGTCGAGTCGCGACGCTCGTTGGACCGCGCTCCACCACCGGCCTTGGAACGCTTCTGCGGCGGCGGGCCTGGTTGCTCCGTTGCCCGGAAGCTGAAGATCTTCGTCGGTCAAAGCCTTCGAACGCATGCAGCGATAAAGCTCCTCGTACCAGAGCATGCCTGGCTGATCGGCGCACGAAGCCGAGGTCACAAAGAAAAGGCAGGACACCTTCTCGCTCTGCAGCACCGGAAGCAGGTCGGTGAAGGCGTTGAGCAGGCCGTCATCGCAGGTCAGCAGTACGGCGCGCGCGGGCAGCGGAGAGCCTTGCTCGACATAGGCTCGAAAATCTTCTGGATGGATTACGTGATAGCGGTCTTTGAGGAATCTGAGTTGCTTTCTGAATTCGTCAGGGCGCGTCAAGTTCGCATCGAGAAAACTGTCCTGGCCGGCCGGGTCGCGGGCGTGGTCGGCCGGAATCACTCCGTGGTAGTTGACCACGGCGAAGCCTGCCGCCGGCATCATGCCCTTTAACCATCCGCTGTGGTGCAGCGCTGGATAGAGGGCGTGCTTCAGCAGTGGACTAACCAGGCGCATCGGTGAGGAACCGATTCACATTGTAACAATAGGGCGCAGGTTGAGCTCGCCCGTGTTGCCGCGGCGTTGAATACGACGTTTATTTCACCGTCAGTGCAATGCTGGCGCTTTGGGTGAAGGACACCCCGCTGGCCATCACGGTAAAGTGCGAGGCGCCGGCGGTTGCGCCCACACCTTTGGTCAACGTCAAGGTGGACGATCCGTTGCCTGGCACGGCCACAGTCGCCGGACTGAAGCTCGCGGTAATGCCAGTAGGCAATCCCGAGACTGAGAGTGCAACCGCGGAGTCGAAGCCGCCAAGAGCGGCGAGCGTCAGCTTCAGCGTTCCCTTCGCGCTTGAGCTGACAAGCACGCTGCTCGCGCTGGAGGCGAGCGAGAAGCCCGGAATATTCAGCGTCAGAGTAAGTTCACGCGTGATGCTGCCGCCGCTCGCGGAAACGATCACGGAATGAGCTTTCGGGGCTGTAGTCGGCGCGGCAAGAAACGCGACCGAGACCGTTCCCGATCCCGGCGCAGTGACCTCGTTTGATGGCGAAAAGCGCGTGGTTACGCCCGTGGGCAATCCGCTCACGGTGAGCGTAACCTGCGCATTGAAGCCGGAGTCCGTGGTCGTTGTGAAGCTCACGCTGTTGGAGCCGCCCGGAGGGACATTCACCGAATTCTCCCCCGCAGCCAGAGCAAACGCGGGAGCGGGCGCAATCGTCACCGTGAGCGGCAGCAGCTTCGTGATCGTTCCGCCGCCCGCAGAGACGCTCGCGGAATAGCTTCCCGGCGCGGCGCTGCCTTTGGCCGTGAGTTTAAGAACGCTGCTGCCGGAGCCCGGAGCGGGCAAGGTTGCCGGCGTGAACGCCGCCGTCACTCCCGATGGCAATCCCGTCACGGAAAAAGATACTGCGTTGTTGAAGGTTGAATTCGGTGTGCTCGTGAACGTAACCGAATTGAAGCTTCCCGCCGCCACTGCGATGGAGCTTGCGCCCGACAACACGAATGCGGGAGCCGCGGCTACGGTGACCGAAAGTGCAACTTGATGCGTAGTAGATCCGCTGGTCGCAGACACAGTGGCGGCGTAAATCCCCGGCGCAGCGCCGCTGGCGGCTGTGAGCTTGAGAGTGCTGCTACCGGAGCCTGGAGCAGGCAGCGTCGTGGGCGTAAATACAGCGGTGACTCCGCTGGGCAATCCGGTGATAGAGAAGGCGACCGCTGCGCTGAAGCCCCCGCTGACCGTCGCATTCAGATTCACGCTGTTGTTCGATCCGGGGACAACTGAGATCGAGCTCGCCGAAGCAGCCGCTTGAAAAGCCGGAGCGATCGTGCCGTCGCTCCAATGATTCACCAGAACCGAAGCGTCGACCGAGCCGAGGCCAGTGGCCTGATCGTAGCCCGGAGTCGCGCTGAAGCCGGCCTGTCCCGGAACGCTATTATTGCCGCTGGTGATGTCGTGAAAAACCGCCGCTCCGCCTGCCGCTTGTTTCGTCGCAAGCGGATACAGCACATTACTCGCATTGCCCTGCCGCGCCGATGCGTTCTGCACCACCAGAGCCATGATCCCGGCAAACGACGGTGATGCCGCCGAGGTCCCGCCCACCACATACAGTCCGCCTTCCTGAACGATCAGGTAGCCATCGTGCCCCGCCGCGGTGACGGACACATCAGGCACGTCGCGCTTGCCATCCGCCGGAACGCCCGTGCCCGTCTGCCACGAGGGCTTGGCATAAATAGTGCTCGCGCCGCCGCCGCTCGCCCATAATCCGCTTGACCCGCTCTCGTTCCACACAACTTCCGGAATGTAAGTGATCGCCGATGCCTGCGTGCCGGATGCATTCGAGGCCGACCAATAGAGAGAAGGATTCGCAGTATCGTTGAATTCGTTTCCGCCCACGCAAACGCTGTAGGGCGTGGAGCACAGGCCGTTGACTCCGAGTCCATTGGTCGCCGTCGCAGCCGAAGACGAATCGCAGCCCGCCGCGCCGCTGTCTCCCGAAGAAACGAACACCGTGATCCCTTGCGCCGCCGCCTGCTGCCACAGGCTATTCAGAAAGCTGTTTCCCGAAGCGCCCAGCCACTGCTCGCACAGGCCGAAGCTGGTGCTCATCACCGGCGCCATGTTGTTGCTGACGATGTACTGCGCGGAGAGATCCACGCCGTCGGTGGTATTGGTCGACTTCGAAACCACAAATTTGATCGTGGCGCTCGTCGCCACGGCGCCGGACCACTCCACGTCGAGATCGGCCTCGGTTTCTTCGTCGGAATTCCAGATGCCAGGGTCGGTTCCGTTGACGACGATCTGCGGATCGTTGGTGGGCAGGCCAAATGTGGTGCGGAATTCGCGCACGTCCGCGAGGTTGATATTCGAGCGAGCTACGATGGCCACTGCCTGTCCGCCGCCGCTGATCGATTCCTGGTAAAGCGGGGCTAAGTCATAGATGGTGGCAAAATCGGCGGGCGCAAGATAATACGCGCCGCCGCTGGTGAGATCGGGAGAGACTTTCCGCCCGGATCGATGAGTGGGCCGGCTGTGAAAGTCGTGCAGCGAGGCCACGCCGCCCACAACCCGAACCAGCGCGGCGGGAATTTCGGGATCTTTCACATTGGCATGGTGCAGCTCTTCGCCAATCTTGTAGGCATGAATCTGAGTGTGGAACGCGGCCGAGACCTGCGCGGCGGTGCCGCTGAAGATCATTGCGCGCCGGCCCGGCGTGACCTCATCGACCACCATGCCGTGTTCTTGCAACCAACCGGCGATCTGGGCCACGTCACCCGCGGAGACGCCGAAGCGCTCGCCGTACTGCTCGGGTGTGAGCCACTTGTGGTACAGGGCGGACTCGGGGTTCTGTTGCGCCTCCACCAACTGATTGAGCGCGTCTTGCTGTGACGGATCGGGCAGAAGGGTCAGGAGCATGTGCTCCATGGGAAAATCGGCGGCCACCGCGCCCTTGTCGTAGCGGGCGATAGCCATGGGATGCACATTGCCGCGCAGCACGATGCGCTGCTCGTCGTCGATGAAGCCGGTGATGCGGTCGTTGGCCTGCGCGCGAGCGGAGAGATGCGGGGAAAGCGCTGGCAGGGCGAAAATCAAGAGCAAGAAAGAAAATGCGCGACGCTGCCAGAAAGCGACAAAAGGAAGTGACATCCGGCCTCCGGGACAAACCGCGGGCTGTCAGATTCCATCGGCCAAGGGGCGGAGTACTTGAGGGATGGTATGCCCGCCGGAGGTAACGAGAGTCACGAACCAGGTGGCGGGCCGCGAAAAAACTAACTTTGAGACTGGTTTGGGAAGGGCCGGAAGATAAGGTAGGTGGCTCGCTTCCGCGGCCTGACCGTAGCGCCGCCGTCCCGGCGGCTGTGCGGCGGGCGTCAGGCCTGCCGCGGCGAGGGCGACGACGCCCCCTCCGGACAGCCGGCAAGATGCCGGCGCTACCTAACCTGCGCGAAAGACCAGCGCTTGATGGGTCACACCCTCGCGAGTGTATACTCCCAGCGGTTGCGGCGCGGGCCGCCGCAGGGGGCTCACCATGGGAACGCAAAGGCGCTGTTTGCTGTACACCGGGATCGCATTCGCAATTCTTTTCTGCCCGCAAATTCAAATCGCAGCACAAACGAGTTCATCGCCAACCCAGGAAGCCGCCTCGTCCAACCCGCTGCGCGAGGCGCAAATCCGCGAGAAAGCTGCAAGCCTGCTGCGGCAGATGACTCTCGAAGAGAAAGTCGCGCAGTTATCGCAGCTTCCCGGAATTGACGCTCCCGAATTCAAAGAAAACGTAAAGCAGCCCCTGGAGGAATTGCTCAAGCAGGTGGGCGCGGGTTCGATTCTGTGGATTTCCGATCCTAAGGAGATCAACCGCTTGCAGCACATCGCGGTCGAGCAAACCCGGCTGCACATTCCGGTGCTCTTCGGGCTCGATGTGATTCATGGCTACCACACCATCTTCCCGGCCCCGATCGCCATGGCTTCGTCGTGGGATACAAAGATGGTGGAAGCGGCGCAGACCGTGGCCGCACAGGAGGCTCGCGCGGTTGGAATTCAATGGACCTTCGGGCCCATGGTGGATATCGCACGCGACGCCCGCTGGGGACGCATGGTCGAAGGCGCGGGCGAAGATCCATACCTGGGGGCCGCCATGGCGCGCGCGCAAGTCTTGGGATTTCAGGGCGAGCATTTAGGCGCTCCCGAGCATGTGCTGGCCTGCGCCAAGCATTTCGCCGGTTATGGAGCGGCCGATGGGGGACGCGACTACGATTCTTCTTATATTCCCGAAGAGCAGATGTGGAACACCTATCTGCCACCCTTCAAAGCGGCCCTCGATGCCGGCGCCGGCAGCTTGATGAGCGCGTATATGGATCTGAACGACGTGCCGGCGAGCGGCAATCGCTGGTTGCTGCACGACGTGCTGCGCGACACCTGGAAATTTCAGGGATTCGTGGTGAGCGATGCCTTCGCGGTCCGAAGCTTGAGAGTTCACGGCTACGCCAGCGACCCGCAGGATGCCGCCCACAAAGCCTTCACCGCCGGCCTGAACATGGACATGGCCAGCGGCACTTACCTCAAGTACTTGCCCATGGACCTTCAGCAAAACCACACGTCGATGGAACAGATCGACGCGGCCGTGCTGCCGATTCTCGAAACAAAATACCGCCTGGGATTATTCGAGCACCCGTACTTCGACGAATCGCGCATCGAGCCAACGCTCGACGATCCCGCGCACCAGCAACTGGCGCGCACCGCGATCACGCGCTCGGCAGTATTGATGCGCAATCAAGGCGGGCTGTTACCTCTGGATAAGAGCGGCAAGACCATCCACTCCATCGCGGTGATCGGCTCGCTCGGCGATGCGCACAACGATCTGCTGTCGTTGTGGGGAGCGCTGACCAAGCCCGGTCCTACGGTCACAATTTTGCAGGGCATTCAGGATAAGGCCGGGTCCGCCATCCACGTCGCCTTCGCGCACGGGCCAAACCTGAGGCGCGTAATTCCCTCGCCCTTTGAAGGCAATCCTTTAACCGAAAACGTAAAGGAGCAGCCGGCGCAGACCGATCAGGAGGTTAAGCAATCCATCGCCGATGCCGTGGCGTTGGCCACGCAGAGCGATGTGGCCATCCTGGTGCTGGGCGAGATTGATTTGATGAGCGGCGAGTACGCCTCGCGCTCTTCGCTCAAACTTTCCAACGGCCAGGAAGAACTGCTGGAGGCGGTTTTTGCCACAGGCAAACCCGTTGTCCTGGTGCTCGTAAACGGACGCCCGCTGGATATTTCCTGGGCCTCCGAGCACGTGCCCGCCATTCTCGAAGTCTGGTATCCCGGAAGCCAGGGCGGCAACGGAGTCGCCGACGTGCTCTTCGGCGACGCCAATCCTGCCGGCCACTTGCCCGTAAGTTGGCCGCGCAGCACCGGACAGCTTCCTCTTTATTACAACCACAACCTCACGCAAAATCCGGAGACCGAGCCCGACTTCAAGTCGCGCTATTGGGACCTGCCCAGCACGCCGCTCTATCCCTTCGGGTATGGCCTCAGTTACACGACGTTCTCGTTCGACAACATACAAGTGACGCCAAGCGCGAAAGTCGGCAACACCATCGAGGTCTCAGCCGACGTCACCAATACGGGCAACCGCGCGGGCGATGCCGTGGTTCAACTCTACATCCACCAGCGCGCCGGCAGCGCCTCCCGCCCGGTGCGGCAGCTGAAGGGCTTCGAACGCGTCGCTCTCGAGGCGGGCGCGAAGCGTACGGTGCACTTCACGCTGGGAAAGGACGAGTTGCAGTTCTGGAGTCCCGCCGAAAAAACGTGGGTCGTAGAACTCGAACAGTTCGACGTGTGGGTAGGGGGAGACTCAACTGCAGCGCTGCACGGCGAGTTCCGCCTAACGGACTGAAAAGAGGCAATCGCCGCGACAGTTTGCAAATGGTGCTCATGCAAAGGTGCTCATGCAAAGAGCTCCGCGTAAAGAGGGTTATGTGGGGACAGCCGGCCCTGGCTGTCCGTCGAGCGAAGCTCGACAGCATCCCGGGGGCACGCACGAAACTCGCCCGGCGTTTGAACGGCTTAGGCCGTGGGCTGCATTCTGGCGCCGCTTCGCGGCTAAACCCGCCCGCGCTGGCCCACCCGGGGCTCGACCACGCGACAGGCATCTTCGCGAAGCGCGGCGTCCAGGGTGTCCGCAAAAAGATCCGCATCCGCCTCGGAAAAAATCAGCGGTGGCCGAAGCTTGAGCACGTTGTGGTGAGGGCCGTCGGTTCCAGCCAGAATGCCGCATTCGCGCAGACGTTTCACAATGTAGCTGGCCTGCTTCGTGGCCGGCGCCCGCGTCGCACGGTCGAGCACAAGATCGACGCCAAGAAATAATCCCATCCCGCGTACATCTCCAAGGAGCGGATGGGACCCCTGCAGCGCCACCAGCTTATTCTTGAGATACGCGCCCACGCGCAGAGCATTTTCCTGCAGGCGCTCTTTTTCAAGGACATCTAACACCGCAAGGCCAGCGGCGCTAGCCACCGGATTTCCGCCGAAGGTGCTAAAAAATTCCATGCCGTTGGCAAAAGAGGCCGCGATCTCGCGCGTGGTAACAACGGCGGCCAGGGGAAAGCCGTTGCCGATCGGCTTGCCAAGAACGACGATGTCCGGAACCACCCCTTGCGTTTCAAAGCCCCAGAAGTGCGTGCCCAGGCGTCCAAAGCCAACCTGAACTTCGTCGGCGATGCAGACCGCTCCCGCCGCGCGCACGTGACGATACACCTGGCCGAGATAGCCGCGCGGAAAAACTATTTGGCCGCCAACGCTGGGAAGAGTTTCCCCGATGAAACAGGCGATGCTTCGTCCGCTCGCGTGCGCCTGCTCAAGAATCTCGGCCACATGCTGCGCGAACTTCCTGCCCGCTTCCGGATCGTCGCGGCGATAAGGCCCACGATAATCGTCAGCCAAAGGCGCGACGTGTACCCACGGTTTCCGTCCCGAGCCTCCCGGTCCGTCGAATTTGTACGGACTAATGTCGATCAGCGTCGTGGTGTGACCGTGGTAAGCATGCTCCAGCACGATCACATCTTCGCGGCGCGTATAAGTTCGTGCCAGGCGCAACCCCAGCTCGTTGGCCTCGCTGCCTGAGTTTACGAAGAAGCAAACGCGCAAGGGCTCGGGCAGCAAGCGCGTGAGGCGTTCTGCGTAACGGTTCACATGGTCGTGCAGATAACGCGTGTTCGTGTTCAGCAGCGCGAGCTGCGCCGACGTGGCCTCAACCACGCGCGGGTGGCTGTGGCCGACCAGCGGCACGTTGTTGTACACATCGAGAAAGGCGCGGCCGGTTTCGTCGTAGAGATACTGCATCCAGCCGCGCACGATTTTCAGCGGCTGTTGGTAGGAGAGGCTGAGATTCTGTCCCATCGTAGCGCGGCGCTGCGCAAGGGTTTCGTCGCGCGAAGGTTCCGCAGGCGGAAATCGTTCCGCGGCAATGCCGAGCAGAAGATTGGGATCGGGGCAGAGGTTGGTCCAAACCTCGCGCTCCGAAGCCGGGGCGAGTCCGGGAAAATCGGTACCGAGGTCGAGCAGATCGGTGATGACCTGAAAGTGCAGGTGAGGGGGCCAGCCCCCGTTCTCCGTCGAAGCCCCAATTTTTGCGAACGCTTGCCCGCGACTGAGGCGCTGCCCGATCTCTAAGTCGTGCAGAGAGTCTTCCGAAAGATGGCCATACAAGGTGAACAAGGCAGCGCCTTCCACCTCCGCGTGCGCGAGAATGACCACCGGGCCGTAATCGAAGTGGGCGCGATTGTTCGCGAAGGCATGAACTTTCCCTTCGAGCGGCGCGCAGACCTGGGTGCCCGGTTTGGCAAAGAAGTCCATGCCGAGATGAACCGTGCGGCGTTCGTCGGTGGACCGGTCGCCGGTGGCGAACCGGGGCGAAGTGTAGAAGGCGCGCGCCTCGTTGTAGCGTCCGATTCCAACGGTCGCAGCGCAGCGCCGCATTTCTCCGAACATTGCGTGGCTCGCGGCCGGCATCTGCGAGCGGGCGGGATCGGCTCCCAGAAATGCGCTGCCCACGCTTAGATCGAAAACATGCAGTGGCGCCGCGCGAAGATTGCCGCAGGAAATATCCACCGGAGAAGCCGCTTCCTTGGTGCAGCCTTGCAGTCTGCGGCGAACGGCTGAGGCCTGGGGCACCGGCGGAAGTCCGCACGCCGAACGCAACGTGTAGCGCGCGAAGCGCGGATGAATCTTCGAAAGCTTTTCGAGCGCCTCCCACGCCGGAGCCTCGCTGACCGTAACGTAGGCGTCGTTCGGCTTGAACGTTTTGCGATACGCCGAATTGACTACGCTCACTGCGAGCCGCATGCCAATCAGCGCGTAAAGAACAGCGAGTTCGCTTTCCAGCAAGGGATGGGCGCTGTGATATCCGGAGATAACCGCTGCCGCAGACGGTAACGGACTCTCCTTTCCCAGGATCGCATAAGCCGCCGCAATTGCCGGTTCCGATGCCGTGATGCCGTGATGCATGTCGCCGAAGTCGATCACGGCGACCGCCTCGCGCGGCTGCGGCCACGGCGGACTAATCAGAACGTTGTAATCGTTGGCGTCGCCGTGAATTACACTGCGGCGCAGGCTCGGCAGCGCTGGAATCACTTGCGATTCGAACAGGTCGAGAAAGTGTTCGACTAACTTCCGCTGTCGCGGGCCTTCTATGCGCGGAATAAATTCGCGAATCCAGGCGGCGCGCGCCGAATCCCACTTCAACTCCCGGTGCGCGGCGGGATGCGAAAATTCCGCTAAGGCTGCGTCCATTTCGCCGAGCAGCCGTCCCACGCTCCGCAGAAGTTCCGGCGACTGCGGCCGAGCCTCAGCCAGTACGGTTCCCTCGACAAAATTCAGAAGCCAAACAAAACTCTGCGCAGCGTTTTTGGAAGCATCCATACGCCCGGCAGAAAAAAGCAAGCCGCTGCGGGTCGGCTGAACCCGCGGCAACCGGCGGTGCGGCAACCGCTTCGCCAGATGCTGCAGGGCCCGCACCTGCATATCGATGAAAGATTCTTCGCGCGCCGGATGCATGACCTTGAGCACGAAAGCGCCTCCATCATCACCCTGCAGATGAAAATTGTCGTCGTACTCGCCGGGCAGGCGCTTGACCGACCCTTCCAGGCCATAAAGTTCGCGAGCCAGGCGCCCCGCCTCGGCTTCGGTAACGGGATTTGTCGAGCGATCTTCCGGAAGCATGCCGGGCTATTGTAATCGCCGGGGCTCAGGCGAGGCGGGCCCGACCCCGCCGACGGCGGCACTACGCCCTTGAGGACTGCGAAATTCTTCTGCTCCGCGCCCGAGGTATGTCACAATAACGAGATTGCAGCAAAATTGAACGACAGTAAAAACGGCGCCGGGAACCTGCGTCAGATGAGTTCAATCCATGACTGTCAAAAAGAAGAGCGGAGCCAAGAGCAAACCGGACGAAGTCTTCATCCCCGACAAGCTTTACTTCCGCATCGGCGAAGTCGCCACTCTTTGCCGCCTGCCCGCGTACGTGCTGCGCTTCTGGGAGAGCGAGTTCCCGCAACTAAAGCCGGTGAAGAGCAGCACAGGGCAGCGCATGTACCGCCGGCGCGACGTGGAAAGCGTTCTGCGCATCAAGCAACTGCTTTACGAACAGGGATTCACCATCGTGGGCGCACGCCAGCAACTCCGCTCCGAGGCCAAGAATGACAAGGGCCAGGCCGCGATTCCCTTTCCGGCGCAATCGTCGGTAGAAATTCAGCACATCCGCCAGGGTCTGCGCGAGATTTTGAATTTGCTTTCGTCCCGCAAGACAGGCTAGCTCTACCCGCACCGATAGGTTAGGCTGGTAATTCGCTTGAGACATGGTGGCGATGATGTCCCCCTTCCTCTTGCACAATGGTTTCCCGTTCCACAGGGAATCCATTCGGGTGAAAGAAACTCATCGAAAAGTCCCCTTCTAGCTGCTGATCCCTTTCTTCTTCCTTGACTTCCACCTGTCAATTCTCCTGCATCGGCTCTTCTCTCCTTTCGCTTATCTTTACGGCTCGCTTCTAGGTGCCAGGGCTTGGATTGAATGGGAAAAGCCGGGCAAAGACGTGATTCCGATTCATACTGGCGGTGCGCTTTCGAGGGAGTGGATGTCGCGGCTACTTCCTCTCTCTTCGGGAAGAGAGCCATACTTCTTGACTACGACGAGCGCGACCGTTGGGATCGCCACTGCACTTGAGGTCCAGAGGTTCGATATCTTTGGTCCGCGGGGCATGCCCGAGCACATGAAGCGACACTACCCGTCGGCAGTGCTCTCGTCCCGGTTGCTTCAGCAGCCGAAAAGGTTTTTTTTTCGGAGACCGCTCTCAAGAGCTCGAGGCGAAGTTGGAGAAACTTCGATATGAGCTCATGAAGGGCAGGGGTTGACGTACGGCGGGCCGCACGGATGGCTCGAACGAAATTCTACTTCAGGCAACCCGCTCCGGCGTTGACCCCTCAGGTTTTTCTGAGTTCGCGGCATCCAGGCGGATGCGGTTTACGCGCGCCGTCTCCTGGACCAAGTCCTCCGTAACTTTCGCGCCTTCGCCGGCCATCACCGAACCGGCGGCCAAGGCGAAGCGCAGCGCGTCTTCCTGATCCTCGAAATACAAAATGACTTGCCCGGACATAAGAATTCCCCCGAGTGTAAGCTGCTTTCACCCTGCGGCCCGGAAAGATCTGCGCCGTGGGCGCGCCAACGAGCGACTCAAGTGGAGCTACGTCGATTGTCGAGCAAAGGCTCGCCCGGTTACAGTGCTTTTCTTGGTTCTGGCTGACAAAGGAAATTGTCGCGCCGCACTCCACACAGCCGGGGCGGCTGTCCCCACATGACCACATGCGCCGTCCGCTACCCCAAACCCTGCGCATCTACTTTGGCTTACAATGTGATGTTTTGTCGTTGAGGAGGTAGTCGCTCATGTCGTCGCGTTCCGTTCTCGCCATTTTTATTTTGTGCGTTGCCTCGGTTGCAATTGCGCAGAGCCTGCCGGAAGGCCGGCTGCTGCGCTTCCCTGACGTTTCCAAAGATAAAATCGCCTTCAGCTACGGCGGCGATCTCTGGCTGGTTTCGCGGGAGGGCGGAGTGGCGCAGCGCATCACCAGCCATCCCGGGCAGGAGTTATTTGCGAAGTTTTCTCCCGACGGAAAGTGGCTCGCCTTCACCGGGCAATACGACGGCAACCACAATGTCTACATCATGCCCGCCGAGGGCGGCGACCCCAGGCAGTTGACCTTTCATCCCGGCGGCGACCACATCAGTGAGCGCATGGGCATCCACAACCAAGTCATTACCTGGACGCCCGACAGCAAGCGCATCGTATTTCTCACGCGCCGCGACACCTACAACGATTGGTTCGGCCGACTCTACAGCGTAAGCATCGAGGGCGGCATGCCCGAGGCGCTGCCCCTCGACAAAGGCGGCCTCACCTCTTTTTCTCCCGACGGAAACAGCATCGCCTACAACCGCATCTTCCGGAATTTCCGCACCTGGAAGCGCTACACCGGAGGCATGGCGCAGGACATCTGGATTTACGATCTCAAAGCCAACCACATCGAGCAGATGCCGCACACGGATTGGACTGACACTTTTCCCATGTGGCATGGCGACACCATTTATTTCGATTCCGATCGCGGCCCCGAGCACCGCCTCAATCTCTACAGCTACAGCCTCAAGTCGCACGAGATCAAGCAGCTCACGCACTTCAGCGAGTTCGACGTAAATTGGCCAAGCCTCGGCCCCGACTCCATCGTCTTCGAGAACGGCGGCTATCTCTATTTGTTCGATCTGGACGCGCAGAAAGAGCACAAGCTCACCATCTACACTCCCGGAGATCGCGATCTCGCCCGCAAACACTGGGCGAACGCGAGCAAACTGATCACCGACTACGATATTTCTCCGGATGGCAAGCGCGCGGTGTTCACGGCACGCGGCGACGTCTTCACCGTGCCCGCGAAAGAAGGCAGCATTCGCAATCTCACGCACAGCCCGGGAGTTCGCGAGAAATATTCGGTGTGGTCGCCCGACGGACGCTGGGTCGCTTACATGTCGGATCGCACCGGCGAGGATGAACTTTACATCGCTCCGCAAGATGGGCTGGGACAGGAACAGAGAATTACTTCTGACGGCAAGGTATTTCGCTTGCCCGTCGCGTGGTCGCCCGACAGCAAGAAACTCTTATTTGCCGACAAAGACACGCGCCTTTTCTACGTCGACATCAGTGAGAAGAAGCCGGTCCAGATCGATCGGGGTCAATATTTCGAGATCACGGATTACAACTGGTCTCCCGATAGCAACTGGGTGGCGTACTCCAAACAAGCGGTGAATAAAAACGGAGTCATCTATCTCTATGGCCTCGCCGATAAGAAGATTGCTCCCGTGACCACCGAGGCCTACGACAGCACAGCGCCTTACTTCGATCCGGAGGGCAAATATCTTTATTTCCTATCGAGCCGCGACTATAACGAAGTGCTCGGAGTCTTCGACATCGAGTTCTCGAATCCGAAAGCGAGCCGCGTGTATGTCGCGACCCTGCGCGCCGATGAGCTTTCTCCGTTTCCAGTGTTGAGCGACGAAGTGACGGTGCAAGCACCGGACGTTTTGCTGGCACCTCCGGGGACCTCCGCCCCCAGCCAGAAGCCGCCCGAGCAGCCCACGAAGAAGCCCAAAACTCCTACCGCGAAGCCAGAGGCCGGAGCACCTGAATCGAAACCCGCGACCGAAGCTGAAAAAGGAGAAAAGCCGGGAACGCGCCCCGTGCTCAAGAATTTTCACATCGATGTCGATGGCATTCCCAATCGCATCGTCGCGCTGCCGATCCCTCCCGGCAATCTGCAAAATCTCACCGCGGCCAAAAATCTCGTCTTTTATGTCGTTGCGCCGGTGCAAGGATTGTCGGGCCCGCTCCCCGGCGAACCTCCCGCCATCCATGCTTTCGATTTGAAAGAGCACAAGGACACCACCTTTCTCGAAGGCGCCGACCGGTATGCACTCTCCTTCGACGGCAAAAAAATCTTGTATGGAACTCCCAAGGAGGGTGGAGATGAGGGCGCGATGATTCCCGAGCACAACTGGGGCATCGTCGATGCGAAACCTGCGGAGGCCGGGAAAGAAGGCGAAGCGCCGAAATCTCTGGCGCACGCTGGAGAAGGCGCGCTGAAGCTGGATTCCATGAGAATGGAAGTCGACCCTCCGGCCGAGTGGAAGCAGATTTTCAACGAGACCTGGCGGCAGGAGCGCGATTATTTCTATGAGCCGGCGATGAACGGCGTCGACTGGCAAAAAGAGCGCGACAAGTACGCCCAGCTTCTGCCTTACGTGGCCGACCGCTTTAGCCTGACCTATGTCCTGGGAGAATTGGCCGGCGAACTTTCCAACTCGCACGTTTACGTGGGCGGAGGCGATTACCCAGAGATCGATACGGTGAATGTCGGACTTCTCGGCGCCGATCTCGAACCCGACGCCAAAAGCGGCATGTACAAGCTGGCCAAGATTTATCTCGGCGAAAACTGGGACCGGAGCGTGCGCTCTCCGCTCACCGAGCCCGGCGTGATGGCGAAAGAAGGAGACTACCTGCTGGCGGTGAACGGGCGTCCGTTGCGGGTTCCGCAGAATCCCGACGAATTCTTTATCAACACGGTGAACCAGACCACCACTCTCTCGATCAACAGCAAGCCCAGCGAGCAGGGTGCGCACAACGTGGTGATAAGGCCGATTCCGAGCGAGTTCACCCTGCACGAGTTGAACTGGATTGAAACCAACCGCCGCAAAGTGGAGCAGGCCAGCGGCGGCAAGATCGGGTATGTTTACCTGCCGGACATGGGCGCCAGCGGCCTCAACCAGTTCGTGAAGCAATATTTTCCGCAGATTCGCAAAGAAGGAATGATCTTCGACGTTCGCTACAACGGCGGCGGCTTCGTCGATCAGATCATTTTCGAACGACTGCGGCGGGTGCTGGCGGGGATGGAATCGGCGCGCAACTGGGAGTCGGACACGGTGCCCAACAATGTTTTCTACGGGCACATGGCCTGCGTCACCAATCATTACGCCGCGTCTGACGGCGATTTCTTCAGCTACTTCTTCAAAGTCTATAAACTCGGGCCGCTCATCGGCGAGCGCACCTGGGGCGGCGTGCGCGGCATCCGCGGCGAGATTCCGCTGATGGATGGCGGCTACCTGACCCGCCCCGAATTCGCCCTCTACGGCCTCGACCGCAAGTGGGAAATAGAAAACCGCGGCGTGGCGCCCGATATTGAAGTCGATAACCGTCCCGACCTGGTGCGAGAAGGACGCGATCCGCAACTGGAAAAGGCGATCGAGCTGGTAATGAAAGAAATCCACGAGCACCCGAAGAAGCTGCCCGATCGTCCACCCGATTTGCCGGCGTATCCGGAAGGGCCGGGACTCTAAACCGCTACTCGTTTGGCAAGGGCGCAGATGCAGCGGTGTGGTCCGGAGACAATGCAAACGCGGTATCGCTGCAGCGGTGCCCGGATACGAATTTTTTTCAAATCGCTCCCCGAGGATCGGCGAGCGCAGACATGCTGTTTCCCTTTGTAATCCTTTAGGGAAGCCGGCAAACCTGCACGGCTTCGTTCTTATAGGGGCAATCCATTCCCGCGACGCCTGCTTGTTGCACGACCAGCCAACTCACACCGTATTGTTTGCGTAATCGCGCGAAGTCCTCTTGCCTAAAGCTTTTCCACGGGGTTTGCGCCTGCACCTGCGACCACCATGCTTCGGCCAGGGGAGGAAACATGCTGACTACGCCGTTGTCTTTGACGGCGTCGGCCAGGCGGCTGCGCTGGGCGAGGCAGCGAAATCCGAGGTTATCTTCGCCGGGGATGTGCATGTAGTCGGGGTCGAGAGCGAAGAGTGCATCCGCCGGCGTATTATTCCGGATCCAGAGAAACGCCTGCGCCCACGGATTCTTGGGCATCCCTCCGGGGAATTCCACATGCGAGCTCGCGGGAAAAAGCGCGCGCTGCCCGAAAAGCATTCCTGCGCACAAAGGCACGAAGAGCGCGAGCCAGCGCCAGACGCGGTTTTTCAGCACGTACTCTCCGAGGAAGCCGCCCATCAGGACAAACATTACGAGGTAGAGAAAGTGCAGGCTGCGCAGCGGTTGCAGGCGCGCCAGGCTTTCGAAGCGGGCGGGGAGATCGACGATTAACGCCAATGCCGCGTAGACCGGGCCATAGATCAGGAAGGCCTGGCTCACGCGCTCCGCCACCGGCAGCCGCTGGCGGCGCGCGATTTGTGCAAACCACCAAAACAGCGCCAGCGGAGCGATGATGCCCAATACTTCATACCAGGCCCAATGTTGGATGTAATGAAAGCCATGCTTCTTCGCGGCTTCGTGATAGGCCGCAGAGGTTGCGGGAGCCAAAGGCATCCCAAGGGAAGCCAGGACGGTGGTCGCGGCGGGCTCGCTCCGGCTTTTTTCCAACCTTTCCATCACCAGCAGCAAAATGCAAAACGAGAAGGGAAACACCCACATCATGGGGTGCATGCAGGCTGCGAATACGAGCCACAGTATCGCCTGCACATACCTTTTCTCCAGAGTGCGGACCACCATGAAAATTCCCGAGAAGGCGGCGAGATTTCGCGGGTTCAAATACTGGTCCATGATGTACAGGGCCGTGCCAGCGACGGGCAGGGTCAAGAGCGCCGCTACGAGGCAAACTCCGCACCAACGCGCTCTGGGATTGGGAAAGCACAGGCTGCCCAACTCCCAACAGGCGAGCAGAAGAAGAAAAATCGATGCTACCTGCCCCAGCGCCAAAGCCCACTCCATGGGCAGGTGAGTTGCGCGGATGCCGAAGGCGATGAGATTGGGAAAAAGTGTGAGGCTGGCATGCGACGCGAAGAATTCGCGGCCCACGGGAAAAAGTTCGGGATGCAGAATTCTTTCGACGCCGGGCAGGTAGATTTCCGCGTCTTCGGCGTAAGGATGATATCCCTGCACCAGCACCGCCCCAGCCGTCAGCAGCAGCAGAGTGCCGAACGTCTTATGGTTCGAGGAAGGAATTTCGTTCGTCCGATTTCGTCAGTCGAATTTTGTCAGGACAATTTCGCTAGCCATTTTCGTTGGCTCCCCGGTCGCGACGGCAACTTCCAGCAGGATTTCGGCTCCGCTCTGCTGTCTCCGGAATCCAGGCCGCGAACGCGCGTCGCTCGACAGCCCTACAAACTGAGGATCGACACGGCCGCCGGTCGTCATCCTCACGATGGGGTCAGATAATAAATTACAGCAAAAAAGAGAAAACGAGAATGTACGGCACAGCGCTGGCGTTGCCCCTGAGCCAGAAGCGCCGAAGTCCGGCGAGAGTCCTAAGAGCGAGGTTCGAGAGCTTGCGCGTTTGCCCTGCGCTACGTAGCATTTAATAAAGATGGCCGCCGCCCTCATCCCCGAACGCCTTCGGCCGCAGATGGCCTTGGGCGAGATCATCGCCTTCGCCTACGACACCTTCTGCAGTAATAAGGTGCGCTTCATCTTGACGGCGCTGGGCATGGTAATCGGCACGGCGTCGCTGATTCTGGTCGTCACCATCGGCATGACCGGGCGCCAGTTCGTGCTGAATCAGATTCAGGCCATCGGCACCAACGAGATTTGGGCTGAATATCAGGGCGGTGCGCCCCACATCAGCAATTCCAATCCTGACCCGCTCACCGTCGACGATCTGCAAGCCGTTGAGCAGGTGGTGCCGGGCATCGTCGCCTCGTCTCCCGTAACCCAACTTTCCGATCGCATTCCCGTTGGCAACGGCAGGGAAAAGGATGTCACCATTCTCGGGGTCGATCCCGAATACGTGCGCGTGCGCAACCTGCTGGTGCCTTCGGGAAGATTTTTCGATCAGCAGGATTCTCAGGCGCACAACAAGGTTGGCGTGATTACCGAGAAAATGGCGATCGAGATTTACGGTTCGCCGCAAGCGGCCGTGGGCAAGGTCATCAAGCTGACTGGGTTACCTTTCTATATCATCGGAACCTTCAAAGAGCGCGTCGAAACTTTTGGCCAGACGGAGATCGTCGATAACACCATGCTGATCCCGTATTCCGTCAGCCGCTATTTCATGGAAACGCCGAGCGTCAAGCTCCTGTATTTTTCCATGCAGGATCCCTCCATGGTGATCTCCGCCACGGCGCAGATCAAGCGGGTCTTGCAGGCGCGGCACCGGTCCGAATCCGTTTACGGCGTCGCCAACCTTACCGCCGTGCTAGCGATGGCGGACCGCATCGCCACCGGACTGACGTGGGTCCTGCTGCTGATTTCGATGGTCACGCTGGTGGTTAGCGGGATCGGCATCATGAACATCATGCTGGCCACCGTAACCTCGCGCATCCGCGAGATCGGCATCCGCAAAGCGGTGGGGGCGACCAATCGCGAAATCCGCTTTCAATTTCTAGCCGAGGCCATGCTGATCTCGCTGATTGGAGGCTTCGCCGGCATCGTGATCGGCCTTGCCATTCCTTATTCGGTACGCTTCCTCACCGAATACCGCATTCCGATTTCGGGACTGTCTGCCATCATCGCCATCTTCGTCTCGTCGCTGGTGGGAGTCATTTTCGGGACGCTGCCGGCGGCGCGGGCGGCGCAGTTGGATCCGGTTGAGAGCTTGCGGTATGAGTAGAGCAAACTTTTGGTCGCGTCCTAAATCTGCGTTGATCGGTTTGCAACCTTCTATTGCCCTGATTAAGACGACAGCGCGTGGACCTCTCCGGCGAACCTTTTGGGAGACCTTCTTCGAGACCCTGTCAGGCTGCCGAAAACCCTGTCGGCATAAACGACCACAATATATTGTGATTGCTCATTGCCAGTGATCCAATGTCTTGACGCGACAAGCTACGAAAAATCGTTTTTCAGCAGCCTGTTAAGGAGAGCCTTTAGGGACGCTTCAGATGTTGAGTCGCAGGAGTCTTGCATTCATCCTGGCGTCAGCTAGACGGCGCGCGCGCGCCTTGTCCTCCGCGGCTTTAAATCCCGACAGAATCAGCGGGAGAAAACTGAGGAAAAAGGTTACAAGAATGCTCACAAAAAGGGCTATAAAAATGCCTGCCGGTCGCGCCGTTTCCATGTCATCCTCCTGCGAGCAGTTTACACCTTCCAGGCTCGGGCCGGACATTGCGAAATAGGCTGGAGTAGCGCCACGGCGGGCGCTGTCCAGTCCAAGAATGCAAGCGCAACGCGGATTTAGGACACTTCCAAACTTTTAAGGCTACACTCCGAAACACCCCTAAGGTTACACTCGGAAGGGCGCGGAAACTGTGGTCACCTTTGCGGACGTTAAGATTCCCCTGCCTGCGGCACAAATTCGCCAATCAGGGTTCCCATGGCCAGCATGTCTTCCTTTTTCTGCGTTGGCTACGTGCGCCCCATCGTTGCCGCTGTCTTCCGAAGCCGGAAAATGCCGTTCCATCCCCGGAAAACCCGGTTCCAAAGCTGGAAAATCCACAGCGATGCGGCTTGCAACGAAAAAGTTGCAATTTAGGGTCACTCCGAAGTAATATGCCCTACGGAGTACGAAAGTAAGGTTTCCCGGTTCCAAACCTGTACCGCTGGTCCAACTTCCAAAATTGCAGTTCAGCTTGGCTAGAACATAAGAGGTGGTTCGTCCACCTCCGTCCCGGTTCGGAGAGTTGAATATGTCGTGGTACGCATACTGCCTTACCGAGCACCAGACCCTCCCCAATGGCACCCGTTCCCGACGCCCCTTTGTAATCGAAAATGTCCAAGGCGTGAACGGAGCCCCCGTCCTCAGCTATCCCAGCGGCGAATTTGCTGTGATAGTGAGCGAATACGACCAAAACGCAGGACCGCTTGATCATAAAGCTGCCATTGACCACGCCCGCGTGGTGAGCGGCTGCTTCCGTAACTCCACCGTATTGCCGTTCCGTTTTGGAACGATCTTTGAAAGCGACGACGCGCTGCGGCAGGCGGTCCGGGTCAACCGGCGCGCCTTCGGCACCAGCGTGGCCAGGCTGCGCGGCAAGTCGGAGATGCATATTAAGCTCACCGTCACCGACGGCTCGCTGCGCGAAGCCATGATCGATGTCATACTGCCCGACACGGTCGGCGGCGACTACCTTTCGAAGCTTCGCGTCAAAGCTTCGCGGGAGCGCGAGCGCCAAACCAAGGCCCGCGCGCTTTCGGTGCAGGTGCACAAGCTGTTTAACCCGCTGGAAGAAGAAGTAAGCTGCAAGAAGGTCGCTCCGCAGGGCATGCTCATCGACATCGCCCACCTCATCGACTCCAAGTCGGTGGAAAAATACCAAAACCGCTACTCCACGGCCGCCAAGCAGTTAAAGAACTGCCAAGTGGCCATCAGCGGACCCTGGCCGCCCTACCACTTCCTGCCCGGGAAGCTGCGTACCGTAGCCGGCAACAGCTAGCCGTATCCCCGGAAATTCGGATGCCCCACTCTTCTCGCGCTTCTTGCGAGAGGGTGGGGATTTTGATCTCCTCCGGCAATCAAGCTTCGCCCTTTAAATCCAGCAGCGCCGCCCGTCCATCCACTGCCGTAGTTGGTAGCCACATGGCATATGAAGTTAGGCCAGGAGGCCGATATGGGAACGGAGGCCATTGCGGAAGCCTTGGGTGGCCGCAAGCTGCTTCACAGAGTGATCAAGAAGCCTGGCGATTTGGCCAAGCTTGTCCGCGAGGGCTTACCGGCAACATCCGTTATTGTGCTAGCGGAAAAGTTGGATCTGGGGAGCACGGCCCTCTCGCGGAAACTCGGGATTCCATTGCGGACCATGACTCGCCGTCTGAGCCACGGCTCCCGGTTGACCGCCGCCGAGGTGTCGAAACATTTGTGAATCTGGAGCCGAATCTGCGACCGGCGTACCTCGTCTCCATCGACGAGGGATGAGTCCCTGCGCCGCTTCGGAGAAGAATGGGTGCAAGCCGGGAAAACGGTGGGCTCGATCGTTTTGTCAGCGGCGATTCGCGGAGAATGGAATGTCCTGTTGAATCCTGCGCATGCCGATTTCTTGAAGATCACACTTCAGGAACCGCGCGCATTGCGTTGCCCCCGTGGCTGGCAAATCCCCGTGCACTCAATATGCATGCTTATGCACTTCGCCGGCGCTGCATCCGTCCAACTCCCGCTGCCTTCCGGGGACGAGCCGGTGCTAAGCCTCACTCCATCAACTACTTATGGGCTTAGGCGGTCCCAACTACGAGTCCCCGGTCTTTGGCTCGGCAAATGCTTCTTCCCGATGTAACAAAGAGGCCGCAACCAGCTATGACCTTCACTCTCGTTCCTTCTCAACATTTCCCGAAGTGCCGTTCCCCGTGGAGCGGGCGCTTCCATCGCCTTTCCTGACTTCGCCCACCAACTTTGCCTCTTTGAAAACGTGGCCCCAGCAATGGGGCCGCATTTTTTGTGCGGAGGACGTAAAGATGTTGTGCGGGGACAGCCGCCTGATCCTGCCCTGAGCGAAGCCGAGGGGGCTGTCCAGCGGACGCAGCCCGCGCCTCCAGCTTCACGCTAGAAAATCCGCCAGACGAAGTGCGCCAGCAGCATAAACAGCAGCAGCATAAACACGCCGCCAACCCAGATCAGGAAGTTCAAGGTCATCTTTGGCGAGTTGATTTCTTTCTTGTCCATGGACTGACGCTAGCACGTGGCGGCACGTTTAGGATATCGGGGTGATTCACCGCTCTCGCCGCCCGCTGAAGCGGACTCGGTTTCTCGACTCCGGCCTCCCGCCACCAGGTCGGACGTTCGTATCACCTTTCCGGCCAACGCTACGACTGGCTCGCTCGACCGGACAGCCCAGGCGGCTGTCCCCACGTTTGCTGATCGTTTGTCGGTTGTCCTATAGATCCAAGCTGTTGAGCCTCAAGCACAAATCCCTCTCCCCAGCCTATAATTCCTGCTCACGCTTGCTCTGATCGTCCGTCTATTCCAGTGCCAGCCCGGGTAGGGCAGAACGCCGTGTCTGGTAGAGGAAACGACAAAGAATGCCGGCCGATGTTTGGGTAGTACCGCTTGCGGTTGGCGCACGGGCCCGCTCAGCAACGAAGCACGAGAGAGTGGAAAGAGTCAGCGGTAACCAGAATCCCCCGACGCGGGACCGCATGGCCGGGCAAGAACGCCGCATCGACGATACGATCTTGATCCGCGAGGCGCAGCGCGGCAATCGCGCCGCCTTCGAGGAACTGGTGCGGCACTACGACCAGTCGGTGCTGCGGCTGGCGTTGCACCTCACCGGCACCGAGCACGATGCGCAGGACGTTTATCAGGACGCCTTCCTCAAGGCGTACAAGAACATTGGCAGCTTTCGCTTCGAGTGTTCTTTCTACACCTGGATTTACCGCATCGTGAGCAATCTTTGCCTGGATCACCTGCGCAAGAAAAACGTCCGCAAGGAAGATGCGCCCGTGGCGAAGGACGGCAACGGCGGCGAATATGACCTGCTGGATCAGGTCGCCGATGTTCGGGCGGGAGCGAACCCGGAGCGCGATTTGATGCGGCGGCAGTTAGGCGCGCGGATTTCCGGTGCGCTCGAGAAATTGACTCCGCGCGAGCGCATGGTGTTTGAGTTGAAGCACTATCACGGACTAAAGTTGCGCACTGTGGGCGAGATTTTGCACACCACGGAAGAGACCGCGAAGAATACTTTGTTTCGAGCCACGCAGAAATTGCGCGGGCAGTTGGCGGATATGAGGTGAAAGATCCCCACCTCTCGCAAAAGACGCGAGAAATGGGGCACCCGGCGGACAGCCGAGGGCGGCTGTCCCCACATGAAACGGAAAGACTTTCCCCCGAGGGGGTTGAACTATGAAGTGCGAATGGGTACGGGAAAATATCACGCTCATGGTTTATGGCGAGTTGGCCGACGATGCTCGCCATGAACTGGAGCAGCATGCTGAGCGCTGCGCCGACTGCGCCGCCGAACTCAAGGCAGAGCAGGAGTTTCACGCTCTGCTCAGCGGGGATCGCTCGGCTGAGCCTACGCCGAATTTGTTGGCGGCCTCGCGCATGCGCCTGCAAGAAGCGCTCGAGACCGCCGAGCAGGGCGGCCTCTGGCAGCGGCTGGCGCTCGACCCCGCGAACTGGCTGCGGCAAGTGCGCTTCTCGCCCGCGCTGGCTTCCGCGATTTTGATTCTCGGCTTCGCCGGCGGCGTGGGCACATCTTACAAAATATTTGCGCACTCGCCTCAGATTTCGACTCCCGGTTCCGCCGCCGCTCCCTCTGAAGCTTCGATTACCGGCATCCAGTCCATCACGCAGCAGCCGGGGACGAATCAGATCAACATCAAGTACAACACCGTTTCGACGCTAGAGACGCAGGGGTCGCTGAACGACCAGCGCATCCAGCAGTTGCTGCTGTTTGCCGCGCGCAACAATTACAACTCCGGCGTGCGCATGGATTCGGTGGATCTGCTCACGCAGAAGCCTGATGTCTCCCAGGTGCGCGAGGCGCTGGTGTATGCGCTGCGTTACGACAGCAATCCGGGCGTGCGGCTGAAAGCTTTGGATGGCCTGGGCGGTTTTGTGAAAGAGGATGCGCGGGTGCGCGACGTGGTGCTGGAGGCGCTGGTGAACGATTCGAATCCCGGTGTGCGCACCGAGGCGATGCGTTTGATTGCGCCCGCGATGGCCGACGGCAGCGTGCGCGGGGTGCTGATGACGCTGGCGGAAAAAGATCAGAGCACGTACATAAGGTCGCAGGCGCGCACCATGCTGGCGCAGTTGCCGGAGATCGATTGAGATGCGCTGATTCGCGATTAGGATAGATTCGCGATTCGAAATGAAGGGGGATATTTGAAACGTTCGCAACAATTCGCCGGCCTGCTTTGCCTGCTGGCCGCGCTGGCTCCGCTGGTTCCGGCGCAAGAGACCCAGGTCACCCGCGAGGGCAGCGTCTGGAGCCAGGTGATGACCGGCTCGCTGGCTGGCGTCAAGAACCTGAAAGTCCGAGTGGACGCCGGTTCGGTGGTGCTGCGCGGCGGGCCCCGTTCGGGAATCGATTACACCTTTCACATGTCCGCTCACACCGCATCCGAAGAAGAAGCTCGCCATCAATTCCAAAACTACAAAGTCACAACTTATACTCGCGGCGATACCGCATGGGTGGTGGGCGAGTGGCAAGGTGCGCATCACATCAAGGTGGGACCGGCGCGGGTAACGATCGATACCGGCTCCAGTCATAAATTTTCCGGCGAGTTCGTGATCAACGTTCCGCACGATACCGAACTGGTGAATATCGAGACCGGCGGAGGGGGAGTGGACGCCAAGGGAATTTCCGGGCGCGTGGAAATTGAGTGCGGCGGCGGCAGTATCCACGTCGACGATATAGGCGGTGCGGTGAAGGCGGAGACCGGCGGCGACATCATCGATGTGGGCAGCGTGGGCGGCGACCTGAAGCTGCGCACGGGCGGGGGCGGCATCACGATTCGATCGGCCAAGGGAGCGATCATCGCAGAGACTGGCGGCGGCGACGTGACCGTGCTCTCCGGCGAACAGGGCGCGATCATCCAGGCGGGCGGCGGCAATGTGGAAGTTAAGCGCTGCTTGGGAAGAGTCAAGGTCAACACCGGCGGTGGAAATATTAATGTGGGCGATGTGGGCGGCGCGGCCGAGGTGAATACCGGCGGCGGCAGCATCCACCTGGCTTCGGCGAAGGGATTGGTGCGGGCGCAGACCGGCGGCGGCAGCATCGATCTGTTGGGCGTGCCTTCGGCACGCGTGGAGACCAGCGCCGGCGAAATTACCGTGAAGTTGATTAAGGCCGGCAACGAAAGCAACGATTCCATGCTGGAGACCAACGCGGGCGATATCACCGTCTACATTGCGTCCGACGTGGCCATCTCGGTGCGCGCCAGCGTTGATCTGGGCAATGGGCACCACATCACTTCCGACTTTCCCGACGTCCACGTGGCCAGCGAGGGCGACAAGTGGGGTCCAAGATCGCTCAACGCGGAGGGCAAGTTAAACGGCGGCGGCCCGGTGCTCAAAGTTCGCACCACCACCGGAGACATTTGCTTCAAGCGAGTGAATTAATAGCGAGTAGTGCCGTCCTCCTCGCCAGTGGTCTCGAGGGCGCTACTTTAGGAGATAGGTTATGCGGAAATATATTTTGACGACGGTTGCTTTGCTGCCTTTGCTGCTCAACTGTTCCCCCGACGCTCAGAGCCGGACGGTCGATTCGCCTCAGCCCTCCGGCATTTGGAGCGAAGACTCGGGGCCGAGTTCCTACCTGGGCGTTGACATCTCGGATATCACCGCCGACCGCCTCGGAGCGCTCAAGCTCAGGGAAGAACAGGGCGCCGAAGTCACCATGGTCGATCAGGATGCTCCCGCGGGCAAAGCCGGAATCAAAGAGCACGACGTGATTTTGACCATGAACGGAACCGCCATCGAGAGCAAGACGCAGTTGCAGCGCATGATTCACGAGACCCCGCCAGGGCGCGTAGTCACGCTGGGCTTAAGCCGCGATGGGCAGCCCGTGAGCATCAAAGTGCAGCTTGGCGACCGGCATCAGGAGTTTCCGCGCATTGCCAAGGGCAAAGATAATATCGACATTCAAATTCCGCCTCTGCCGAACGTTGCCGATTTCGATCTTCCCGAGATCAACGTGGTGGTGGTGCGTTCGTCGCGGCGCAGCGGCTTGATGGTGGAAAATCTCACCCCGCAGTTGGGCGAGTTCTTCGGGGCAAAAGATGGTAATGGTGTGCTGGTGCGCTCGGTGGAGAAGGGCAGCCGCGCCGATAAGGCCGGATTGCGCGCCGGCGATGTGATTACCCGCGTCGCCGATCAGCCAGTCCACGACACCAGCGACTTCACCCATGCCCTGCACTCGCACGCCGCCGGATCGGTGGGCGTGAGCGTGATCCGCGACAAGAAGGAGCAGACCCTTACCCTGACGCTGCCGCAACTCAAGGAATCCGGGGATGTGCTTGAGGAAAGTTCCGACATGCCTGAAATCAGCGCGGAGACTGAGATCGAACTCAGCCAAGTGAAAAACGAGATTGCAAAACTGCGCCCGCAGATGGAGTTGGCCCGCGAACAAGCCCGCCAGGCTTCCGAGGAAATGCGCAAGACTCTGTGCCATCAGCAGAAGCAGCTGCGCGAACAGTCGCAGACGATGGAGCGGGAAGACCTGCGCAAGGCCAGCGAGGAATTCCGCAAGAGCCAGGAGAAAAATCGCGAGCAGATGGAACAGCTGCGGCGTCATATTCAGATGGGAGCGCTGGATATTTAGGTGGCAGCGCGGCCCGCGAGAGCGACAGGGTGTCATCGGCGTCTCTCCTCGACGACCCGGCTGCATCCGCCGCGCCGCAAGCCATCCCCGTGGTCCGACCGCCTGCGCTCCGGCAAAGTCAATTTCCCTTTAGGTTAACGTTTTTTCTTTGTAAATTTGTTTGTCTCTTCCCGCCGCCTGCGGTACTATGCGGGGGTTGCCGCTTTCGTCGCTCCCCCTGAGAGAGTTTTTCCATGTCCACGGAACGTAAATACAGGGAAGAAATCGTCCACTACGGGCGCATGCTGCATAATCGCGGCTTCGTGGCTGCCATGGATGGCAATCTATCGGTGCGCTTGGGCGGCGAGCGCGTGCTGGTGACGCCCACCTGCGTGAGTAAAGGGGCGATGCGCGCTGCGGACATGGTGATCGTCGATTTGAACGGCGAGCGAGTCGCGGGGCGGCGCAACGTGACCAGCGAGATCGGAATGCACCTGCTGATCTACCGCACCCGGCCTGACATTCAGGCGATTGTGCACGCTCATCCGCCCACGGCGACCGGATTCGCCGCCGCGGGCATGGCGCTGACGGAACCGCTGGTGTGCGAGGTGGTGATGGGTCTCGGATGCATTCCGCTGGCCCGGTACGGCACTCCTGGCACCTCAGAGTTGGCCCAGACGCTCGAACCCTACGTGCCCCACTACGACGCCATTCTTATGTCGAATCACGGCGTCGTGACCTACGGAGACACGATCGAGCACGCCTACATGAAGATGGAGACGGTCGAACACTTCGCGCAGATCGCGCTGGTCACGCATCTGCTCGGCCGGCAACAGCCGCTGACCGGGGTTGACATCGAAAAGCTGTTGCTGGCGCGGACCAAATATTTCGGAGCCAAGTCCGCCGCGTCGATGCCCATCGCCATGGCCAGGCCTCCCGAAAAAGTCAGCTGAAACTGGCTTCCATCCGTACTCCATTGCAAGGTGAATTCCCAAACTTCCGGGCAACGCCGCGCTGCCCTCGGCGGCAGAGCCGAGGCGGCGGTCGCCACACAATTGACTTGATTGCCTTTCTGATTATTCTCCGCCGATGCGAAAGCGGAAGCCGGCGCGAAAGTTTAGCGGCAGCGCTGGATAGCCGAGCACTTCGTTGTAGCGGCGATCGAGCGCATTCTCCACGTTCGCATACGCCGTCATCCTTGAGTTGATGGCGTACCATCCACCGAAATCAGCGCGAACGTAGCCCGCGGCGTGGTTGATCTTGAAACCGTCGAAGTCGGAATCGGGGCGCGCACTTACGAAACTTCCTGCCAGATTCGCGGCCCACCGCTTCCCCAGGTAACTGAGCAGAGTGGTCGCAGAATGCTTGGGGCGAAGCAACAAGGGACTTCCCGGAGCATACGGAAACCCACAGGGAGTTGCCGGCGTGCACTGCGGATTTTCCAGGATCTCCGTCGAAGTGTACGTGTAGGCAGCGTTCAGCGACAATTTCGAGCGGATTCGACCCTGCCACTCAACTTCGGCGCCCTGGCCGAACGACTGTTCCAGGTTGAAGAACTGGTACTCGCCCGTGGGATTGGGTATGGCCTCAATCTGGTCGTGAAAAAGATTATTGAAGTACGTTGCGTTCAGGGCCCAGCGGCCAGCCAACAGACTTTGCTCGATACCCGCTTCGAAGGCGCGAGTGCGCTCCGGCAGGAGGCCATGATTGGGGGCGTAACCATATCCTGGCTCGCCAAAGGTTTCGTAAAGGGCGGGTTCCATAAATCCGGTGGCATAGGAAAAACGCAGGCGCGTTCCGGAAAACACTTCTCCGCCGCGTAACGCTAAGAGAGTAAGCGCAACTCGGGGCACGCCCGTATTGCCGTAGGCGCTGCTGTGTACGAAACGACCGCCCGCGATCATGGAGAGTCTGCCGAGCGTGACCTGCTGTTGCAGATAGCCATCCTGATCCAAACGCTGCCCCAAGGCGGGAGGAGGGAAATCCGTGTCGTTGACGAGGCCGGTTTCATTCTCGATGCGATATCCGAAGGTGGTGTGCGCCCACGTTCGCTCCGAATGGTCTCCCTGATACTCGAATCCCACGCGATTTACGTGAGTGCCGTATTTATCCGGGAAGGAATCGTAGCTGGCAGGATTGCTGTTTAGATTCACGTCGGTGTAACGGTAGAGATAATCAAAAGCGGCTAAGCGATGCTGCCAGCCCGAGGGTGCCGCCACGGTAAGCTCCACGCTGCCGAGCAGGCTGTTCAGGTGCGCCGATTCGCTGGGGTCGGGAGCGAGCAGCGGATCGCCGTTGAAATTCCACTCTCCCGGCAAACCAGTCTGACTGTTGGAGTGGCGGACGCGCATGCGCAGTGCGGCGCGATCGCTCAGGGCCATGCCGACGTTTGCGCCCGCCAGCGAATCCGAGTAAGCGTCGTTCACGCCCAGCCCGTTGCTGTCAAACTGGTCGCCGAAGAGGTTGTAGTCGAAGCGCCCGCGAGCCCCGGCCAGGGACGCGTAGCCATTGGCGGTTCCGAAGTTTCCTCCCTCGGCGCCGAACCGCAGTTCGGGGACCTGCGTGCTTCCGGTGCGCGTCCATACCTGCACCACGCTGGTCATGGCATCGGAGCCATACAAGGTGCTCTGCGTGCCGCGCAGAAATTCCACTCGATCCGCCTCCGTCAAGGGCAGAGTGCCGAAGTCAAAAGTTTCGCCTGGGTTGTCGACGGCGACGCCATCGACAATCACTTTGTTGTACGTGGATTGGCCGCCGCGCACAAAGAGCGAAGAGAGTCCGCCGCGCTGGCCGGCCGTGTTGACCACCGCCCCGGGTAGAAAACGGACCGCATCGTCCGCCGCGATGGGCTGCATGGTTTCGAGCTGGGCGCTCTCGATCGTCGAAATGCTGGCGCCGCTTTCTTCCGCGGGCACTAGCGTCCCGGTGGCAGTGACGACTACGGTCTGCGATGCCGTGGCGAGGCGCAGTTGCAGCAGGATGACCTCTGGGTGAACGGAGGCGATATCTTCGGTACGGGTGGCAAAGCCCGCTGCCAAGACTTGAATGCGATAACGGCCGGAGGGAAATTCACCGAAGGTGGCGATTCCTTCGGCAGAGGTCGTTGAGTTTTCGAGAGCAGTGTCGCTTCCTTTTGAAAACAAAGAAACCTGCGCCCCAGCGACCGCGGCGGATTGAGGATCGATGACCTTGACCTTGAGATCGGCGGCGGAGGCCGCTACGAGAGAGACGCAAAAGAAAAACCAGGCGCCAGAACATAGAGCGCGCATAACCATCCTCCTTTTCACGCGAAAGGGGTTCCTGGTGACGGTTCGCGCCGGTCTCCTGGCTTTGCGAGTAAGGATGCGTGGAGCAGCAATTGGCAGTTAGCAATTAGCACTTGGCCTTGCGGACACGTGCCACGCCAGACGCCACATCCGGATTTTTGCAGTCGGCCTTCCCGGAATTGCTTCCAGTGACCGGCTGCGATTTCCTCGCTTACAGTTGCGCGGCAGCGCGGGAATTGCACCCGCTTCCCTGTCTTCGCCGCAAGGCAAAGACGCGCCAACCGAGGGCATTTGAAAGAACGGAAAATTATGGTGTCTGAAATTTACTGGGATGGGGCCGCGGAAGTCAATCCCGAGCCTCACAGTGTTTCACAGTGTGGCGGCGACGGCCTTTGGACACGAGCCCAAAAGCGTATAATCCGGGCGCGTGGCACTCCTCTCCGGCTCAAGACTCGGCGCGTATGAAATCCAATCACCTCTTGGCGCCGGCGGCATGGGCGAGGTGTATCGCGCCAGCGATACCAAGCTCGGCCGCGACGTCGCCCTCAAAGTCCTGCCCGCCGAAATGGCTCAAGATCCCGACCGGCTGGCCCGTTTTCGCCGCGAGGCCAAGACTCTCGCTCAACTCGACCATCCCAACATCGTCACCATTTACTCGGTCGAGGAATGCGACGGCGTCCATTTCCTGACCATGCAGCTCGTCGAAGGCCAGGCGCTCGACCGGCTCATCTGCGCGGGCGGAATGGCGGTCGAGCAGATCGTCGGGATTGCCGGCGCTCTTAGCGACGCGCTGGCGGCGGCACATGAAAAAGGCATCGTGCATCGCGACCTGAAGCCGGCCAATGTCATGGTCTCGAAGGAAGGCCGGGTCAAAGTGCTGGACTTCGGATTAGCGAAGGATATCCGCGCGGCTGAACTGAGCGACGCCACCATGACTTCGGACAGCCGCACCCAAATCGGCGTGGTCATGGGCACGCCGGCGTACATGTCTCCCGAGCAAACCTCGGGCCGGCCGCTCGATCATCGCACCGACATTTTTTCTCTCGGCGTCCTGCTGCATGAGATGTCTACGGGGCGGCGGCCGTTCGAGGGGACATCGTCGGCCGAGTTGGTCTCTTCTATTTTGCGCGACACTCCAGCGTCGGTTACAGACGTTCGCCCCGAGCTGCCTGGCGACCTGGCCCGCATCGTGCGCCGTTGTCTGGAGAAAGATCCGCGCCACCGCCTGCAGACTGCGCGCGACGTCAGCAACGAGTTTCGCGATCTGGCGCGAACTACCTCCGGCCAGAAGTCTATTTCTACTGGGGCGCCGAGGATGGCTCCGCCGCCCGACTCGGGGACGACTCGCGCCGATGAAGGCTTCTGGGTCGCGGTGCTGCCGTTCAAGTATGCGGGCAGCAATGCCGATCTTACGTCTTTGGCCGACGGCCTCTCCGACGACATTCTCACCGGTTTATCGAAATTCTCTTATCTTCGCGTCATTGCGCGCAGTTCCACCGCACGCTATGCCCACCAGGCAGTGGACGTGCGCGGGGTAGCCAGAGACCTGGGCGCGCGCTACGTCATGGAAGGCAGCATCCGGCAGGCCGGCGCCAAGGTTCGTATCGCCGCCCAGCTCGTGGACGCCACTTCCGGTGCGAGCCTCTGGGCGGAAACCTACGATCGCCCGTTTCAGGCGGAGGCGATACTCGAGCTTTTGGACGAGATTGTCCCCCGCATCGTATCCACCGTTGCCGACACGCAGGGCGTTCTCGCGCATAGCATGACCGATGCTCTCCGCCACCGCGACCCCGAAACGCTTACACCCTATGAGGCGGTGCTGCGCAGCTTCGGACATCATCAACGCATTAACGTGACCGAGCACCTGGCCGCGAGAACGGCGTTGGAACATGCGGTCACACAGCCGCCCGATCGCGCCGATTGCTGGGCCGTACTGGCCTGGCTTTACCGCGAAGAGTTTACCCACGGTTTTAATCTGCTGCCCGATCCTTTGGGGCGGGCGCTGGCGGCTTCCCGTCGCGCCCTCGACGCGGGGCCCTCCAACCACCTGGCTCATGCCGCCCTGGCCTCGACCCTGTTCTTCCAACACGACGTGCCCGGTTTCCGCGGCGCCGCCGAGCGGGCCATCGCCTTGAACCCTCTGGAAGGTTATACGCTTGCTTACCTCGGGATGCTGATTGCCTATAGCGGCGACTGGGAGCGCGGTTGCGCCCTGGCGGACCGGGCCATGCAACTGAACCCAAACCATCCCGGCTGGTATTGGTTCCCTCGGGCGCTGGACGCCTACCGGCAGCGCGATTACCGGGGAGCGCTCGAGACGGCGCTCAAGGTCAACATGCCGGGCTTCTGGCGGACTCAACTTATACTCGCAGCCGCGAACGGGCAATTAGGCGAACGGGCGGCGGCGGACAATGCGGTCCAGGAACTGTTGCGCATCCGACCCAACTTTGCGGTGGCCGCGCCCGGCGAACTGAGAAAGTGGCATGACGAAGAACTGCAGGGGCACTTGATCGAAGGCCTGCGCAAAGCGGGACTGGAGATTCCTCAAGCCGGAGCGAGCGCGAGCCAGAAGAGTTCAGAGCAGCCCACCTCTTTGGCGCTGCGCACAGGAACGGTCCCCGATTCCGGCGCCGCGCGAGCCGATGTTCGAGACGATGTTCGAGAAAACGAAGGCTTCTGGGTCGCGGTGCTGCCCTTCAAATATGCGGGCCCGAGTGCAGACCTGAAAGCCCTGGCCGATGGCCTGTCGGAAGAAATTGTCACGGGGCTTTCGCGCTTCTCGTATCTTCGCGTGATCGCCCGCGGGTCGACCGCAAAGTATTCTCGCGAATCAAGCGATTTACGAACCATGGGAAAGGAACTCGGCGCGCGCTATGTGATGGAGGGCAGCGTGCACCAGGCGGGAGCGAAACTGCGCCTTGCGGTGCAACTGGTGGACGCAGTATCCAACGCTCAAATGTGGGCCGAGACCTACGAACGAACCTTCGCCGCCGAGGCCATCTTCGAACTGCAGGACGAACTTGTGCTTCTCATTGTCTCGACTGTCGCGGATCAGCACGGCGTGTTGCCGCACAGCCTGAGCAACCTCATCCGCAACAAGCCCGACGATCAGTTGAGTCCCTACGAGGCCCTCCTGCGGGTGTTCAGCTTTCACGAAAGGATGTCCCCAGAGGAGCACGCCGGCGTGCGGGCGCTGCTGGAGCGCACCGTGCAAACCGCCCCCAGCGAGGGCGAGTGTTGGGCCATGCTCGCGACGCTCTATGCCGACGAGTATATGTTCGGCTTCAGCGGTGAACCCGATCCGCTGGGTCGAGCGCAGAAAGCCGCACAGCGAGCGATCGAGCTGGCGCCCTCGAGTTCGCTGGCTCACCAGGCTCTGGCCCAGAGCTTGTTCTTCCGCCGGGAATGGCAGGCTTTTCGTCCCATTGCCGAGCGTACCGTCGCTCTGAATCGCGCCGATGGCGCCCTCAACGCTTTTATTGGAATGCTGATCGCACTGGCGGGCGAGTGGGAACGCGGCTGCGCCCTGGTGGATGCCGCCATTCGGCTCAATCCGCATCACCCCGGCTGGTACTGGTGCACTTCCGTCTTCAATGCCTATCGCCAGCGTGACTACCGCGCCTCGGCCGGCGTCGCTCTGCGAATCCATATGCCGGGCTATTTCTGGGGACCTGCCACCTCCGCCGCGGCCTTCGGGCAGTTGGGCGAGCACACCCAGGCGCAGAAAGCTCTGAAGGAGCTCCTTGTCATTCGTCCAGACTTCGCCCGAGCCGCGCGCGAAGAGTTCGGAAAGTGGTTCGACGATGAGCTGACCGAACACTATGTGGAAGGCCTCCACAAAGCTGGGTTGCAGATCGTCGACCGCGCAGAAGCCTCGGCTGCGTTGAAAGGTACGGACTCGGGCGCCACGCACGCCGCGGTTCGAGAACCCGAAGGCTTCTGGGTTGCTGTGCTGCCGTTCAAATATGCGGGCGCGAGTGCGGAACTGAAAGCTCTGGCGGATGGACTGTCGGAAGAAATCGTCACGGGCCTTTCGCGCTTTTCCTACCTGCGCGTGATCGCACGCGGATCGACGACAAAATACTCTGGCGAATCGGGCGACGTTCGAACCATCGGAAAAGAATTGGGCGCGCGCTATGTGATGGAAGGCAGCCTGCGGCAGGCGGGAACCAAGTTGCGCCTCGCGGTACAGCTCGTCGATGCGCTCTCCGGGGCGCATCTCTGGGCCGAGAACTATGAACGCGCATTCAGTCCCGACGCGGTATTCGAGTTACAAGACGACTTGGTTCCGCGCATCGTCTCCACCGTCGCCGACATGAACGGTGCACTGCCGCGCAGCATGGCCGAGGCCGTGCGCAACCAAGCTCCAGACCAACTGAGCCCGTACGAGGCGGTGCTGCGCAGCTTCGCCTATTTTGAACGATACACTCCCCAAGAACTGTCCGCTGCGCGGGCCGGATTGGAAGCGGCGGTGCGAAAGTCTCCGGCCTATGCGGATGCCTGGGCTATGCTTTCGTACTTGTGCGCCCAGGATTATGTGCAGGGCTATGAACTGCAAGCCCATGCCCTCGACCACGCAGCTTCAGCGGCGCGGCGGGCCGTCGAACTGAGTCCGGCGAATCCCCTCGCGTATTTCAGCCTGGCCCAGGTTCTGTCCTACCAGAAAGATTTCGATTCCTTCCGGGATGCCGCCGAGCGGGCGCTCGCGCTCAACCCCATGGACGGCAATTCGGTATCCCTTCTCGGCGAGCTGCTGACCTATGCCGGCGACGCCGAACGCGGCATGCAATTGGCCGAGCGCGCCAAGCGGCTCAACCCGAATCACCCCGGCACATATTGGTACCCTGATTTTTACCACGCGTTTTCCCTGGGCGATTACCGCGGCGCGCTCGCTTTCGGGCTCAAATGCAAGCTGCGGGGTAACCCATTGGCACCCATGTTCATCGCCACGGCTGCCGGTCACCTTGGGGAGCGCGACACGGCGGCGAAAGCGGTGGCGGAATTGCTGAAATTCCGCCCCGAACTTCCCGCGTTGCTGCGCAAGCAGGTCACAAAAGTGTGGAACGCGGAATATGGCGAGCGTTTTCTCGAAGGCTTGCGCAAAGCTGGGCTCGAAATTCCGGAAGCCGTAGAGGGGGCCGGGAAAAAGATCGCAAGCGCTCCCGGCCGGACGCAGGAACAGCCCGACTCCAGCGCCGCTCGCGCCGATATTGGGGGAGGCGAAGGCTTCTGGGTGGCCGTCCTGCCCTTCAAATACACGGGAGGCGATGCGGCTCTCAAGGCTCTGGCTGAGGGATTATCCGAAGAAGTCATCACCGGTCTTTCGCGATTTTCCTACCTGCGGGTGATCGCGCGCGGGCCGGCCGCGAAACATTCCGGCGAGTCGGGCGATATTCGCGCCATCGGCAAAGAACTGGGCGCCCGCTATCTGATGGAAGGCAGTCTGCGCCAGGCTGGAACGAAGTTGCGCCTCGCGGTGCAGCTTGTCGACGCCGCCAGCGGCACTCATCTGTGGGCGGAGAGCTATGAGCGCACCTTTAGCCCGGAAGCCATCTTCGAGTTGCAGGACGAGTTGGTTCCTCGGATTGTCTCGACGGTTGCGGATATGAACGGGATGCTGCCGCGGAGCATGAGCGAGGCGGTGCGCAGTCACGAACCCGAGGAGTTGAGTCCCTACGAGGCTGTGCTGCGCAGCTTTGGCTACTTTGAACGAGTTACCCCGGAAGATCTGGCAGCCGCTCGGTCTGGGTTGGAAGCAGCGGTACGCAAAGCGCCCACTTATGGCGATGCATGGGCGATGCTGGCGCTGTTGCACGTGCAGGACTATGCGCAGGGATTCGGCGTGCAGGCCGATGCGCTGACCCGAGGAACAAACGCGGCGCGACGGGCCGTTGCTGCGGCACCATCGAGTCCTCTGGCTCATTTCAGTCTGGCCCAGGCGCTGTTTTTTGAGAGAGAATTTCCGAGCTTTCGAAATGCGGCGGAACGCGCCGTAGAACTGAATCCCATGGATGGGAACTCGCTGGCTTTGCTGGCGGAGTTCTTCACCTACTCCGGGGACGCGGAGCGCGGCTTGGCGCTCGCCGGTCGCGCCAAGCAACTCAATCCGAATCATCCTGGCTGGTATTGGCACGTCAACTTCAACGATGCCTACCGCCGGGGCGATTACCGGGGAGCGCTCAATCTCATCCTCAAAAGCAACATGACCGAGAACTGGGGACGGCACGCGTTAATGGCCGCCGCCTGCGGGCAGCTCGGCGAGCGCGAAGCAGCCAGCAAGGCGCTGCAGGAACTGCGCCGCTTGCGGCCGGACATTGGCAAGACGATCCGGCGCGAGGCCGTGAAGTGGTTCGACGCCGAGCATGGTGCGCACCTGATGGACGGTTGGCGCAAGGCGGGTCTGGAAATTGCCCCCAACGAGGAAGCCGGGGTACGGGCGCTCGATGAGTCGCATTCTTCCGCGAAAGCGACGTCCGCCGCGGCTCGCGCCGATATTCGAGGAGACGAAGGCTTCTGGGTTGCCGTCCTGCCGTTCCGCGGGGCGAGCGGCGATGCCGTACTCGAAGCTCTGGCCGACGGCTTAACGGAAGACATCACCACGGGGCTTTCGCGATTTCCGTATCTTCTCGTCATCGCCCACAATTCAGCGATGGTTTACAAAGGCCGCGCAGCGGACATCCGCACGGTGGGCCGCGCGCTGGGCGCGCGCTATGTGGTTGAGGGCAGCCTACGCAGAAGAGGCCGCGCTCTTCGCGTCAGTGCGCAGCTGATGGACGCCCTGAGCGGCACGCAGCTTTGGGCGGATGCTTATGACCGCGAACTCATTGATAGCCAGGGCAGCGACGCGGGCACATTCGAGGTGCAGGACGACCTCACCGACCACATCGTGACCACCGTCGCGGATGGGTATGGAGTTCTGGTCCGCTCCATGGCCGCGCCCATTCGAGAGCGAAACGTGGAAGAACTCAGCGCGTCCGAACTGGTCTTGCGCCATTACGCATTCCTGCAGCAATTCAGCCCCCAGGAACATGCCGTGCTGCGCGCCGGCCTGGAACGGGCGCTAGAACGCGAACCCAACCATGCCCCCGCCTGGGCCTGCCTTTCGGGCCTCTACCAATTGGAGTATTACGACCGCTTCAATCCCCGGGAGAAACCATTGGAGCGCGCCCGCGAGGCGGCTTGGAAGGCTGTGAAGATCGACCCGGCTTGCCAGATGGGCTGGAAAGAACTCGCGACGGTGCAATTTTTTAGCCGGGATTTCACCGCTTTTCGCGAGACTGCGGAGCGGGCCCTGGCGCTCAATCCGCGGGACGGCACCACCCTGGCGTATATGGCGCTCATGATGGCCTTCTCCGGCGACTGGGAGCGCGGCGTGGCCCTGGCGCAAAGAGCGATTGATCTCAATCGCCATCATCCCGGCTGGAATCACCTTATCTTCTTTCACCATCACTATCGCAAACGCGACTACGAGGCCGCCCTGCAAGCCGCCAAGAAGATCAACATGCCGGAGTTCCACTGGAGCCACCTGACCGCCGCGGCCGCGTGCGGCATGCTGGGGCGGCATGAGGAAGCTCGCGCCTCCATTGCGTCTGTGCGCAAATACAGTCCAACGTTTCTCGACCTCAGAAATGTCCGCGAAGATATTCGGATGTGGGACCCGGACAACGAGGAGGTAGAACATCTCCTGCAGGGATTGCAGAAAGTCGGCCTGAAGTATGGCTCGGCGGATTCTGCGGCGACCTAGATCGAGCGTAACCCGACAATTTAGGCGGCATCCGCTTGATATTTGTAATTAAGCGCGCAGGTCCAACTCGATGGCATCGATCAGCGGGACGAGCCAGGCCAGCAGCGCTTGATGCGCGGGATGCCGAACATAATCGGCGAGCGCAGCTTTGTCCTTGAATTGCATGATGCCGCCAAAGGTGTAGCCTTTTCCGCGCGGTGAAATGTTTGGCCCCACGTGGGTTTGAAGCAGTCCGGGGATGACTCCCTGGAAAGCGGAAATCTCTTTCGTGGCCCGGTCGATTTGAGCTTGGGATGTCCCGGGCTTCCACTGAAAGGCGAAGACGTGAAAAACGTTGGCGGGGTCGCTTTCCGCTCTCGCCGCTTGCGGCGAATTGAGCGAGATGAGTGTGGCCGTTCCGAGGGCGGCACCGCCATCCCGCAGCAGGGCCCGACGGGTTGAGTTCGTCATGGGAGTTTCCTTTCTCACGAGAGATAACCATACCCCGGCCGCGCTCACGGTTTATTGCTGCGCTGATTCATTCCGGAGCTACAAACTTATTTTCTGATATAGCGGAGAGATGAGCAAGGTTGAGTGTGTGCGGGCTCGAACGCTGCGAGCGGAGAGTTCGAACGAACTCGGCTGGCTCTCGGAAATGTTGCACTGAACGCTTCGGCGCGCTTATCAGGTTACTGCACAACCAGGCGAGCCCATACAGGCAGACGGTTATCCTGACCGCGGCGAATCTCACTGCCCATGTTGTGCTGAAGGTGGGCCCCAAACCAGGCGTGTTGGTACTCACCGTGAGTGACCACACCACCGGCAAAGCGGTCGAGGGCTTTATGGTCGGGACGTTCGGGGCCGAAGGTCTCGTTGCTGGAGGCGGCAGAGCAGATTTCCCGCAAACCACCGAAGCAGACTGGGAGGTCCCGGTTAGCCGGCTGTTTGATGTCCTCCTCGGAGTAACCGCGAAGGGCTACAAGAGTTGGTTCTATTCGAACCCGGCCGATCCATCGGACCCAACTTTGCATCTTGGATCTGGCGAGAGAAAGGATGTGCAAGTCACCATGCAGCCCAAATAGTGTCATCGTGCTTTGAGGGCTGGCCCAGTCGCTCACCCAGTGGCTCCTCGCATAGGCCACGATCTTGGAGTACTCCTCTTATCGAAGACGCAGATACTTGCGCCGCCCCGAATTCTACTACGACGCCGTGCCGCGCACATCTCCTCGAAAGCCAACCGCCACGAAAACGCAGCTTGAGCACGTCAAAGCCGTTCCATCTACGAAAGTCAAAAGCGTCAAATCTGCACCAGTCGATCTGCTGAACGGTACCGCTTGCCTCGACGAACTGTATTCCGCGCCGGAGAAGCCGCACACGCACGCAAGTACCGCGCGTTGATTTAGCAAATCCGAGTCGAAGCGCCACATACGGGAGCAACCAGAAGAGGAGCAACGGCCCCGCCAATTGCAGCTGCCAAAGGTAAGATAAAGGCCCGCCGCCGCCGGGAATTCGGCCGATCCACCAGAAGCCAATCGCAAAAAGTGCGGCCCCCATAGGCACGGCTCGAGTCGCCACACGCCGCATCAAATGCAACAGCGCTTCGTAGCCCCGCTGCCGTTCGGCGTCGCACCAGGGAATCGACTGCTCCCATTCAAGCAGCACTGGATTAGCAAAACAGTGCATGGTTTCCAAATCGCTCCCCGCCCGCGAGTACCTCACTTGATCAGTAGAGATCCACACCAAGTGGGGATTCTGATTTTCTACCGCACAGCTGTTGGGATTTCTCACCCCACATTGGATTATTCCAAGGACGAAAGGCCACGCGGAAGTAACGAGCGTAACCAGGCGTTTACGCTCGCCGCCCCCGCATCGCTGCACTCCGTCTACCTGGGTCGACCGAAGAACAGTACGTAGCCGTTAGGGTCGGAAATCTCGAAGCCGCGAAGGCCGTCGTGGGTATCTTTGAGTGGGGCGCTGAAGGCTGCTTCATCATCGGCGAAGCGAACGGCGAATTCGGCGGCGAGTGCGTCCGGGTCGGGGGCGTAGACGAAGGCATCCCAGCGCAGGTGGGGATGACGCTTGTGGTTGGGCAGCGGCGGCACGTCTTTCTCAGACTTGATAAGGATTTGGGCTCCCTCGCGGCCGATGATGGCGAAAAAAGGGTTACGGTCTGGCTGCTGGAATCTGGTCTCGAAGCCCAGCTTTTCGTGGTAAAAAGCGATGGTTTGGTCGACGTTGCTGACGATGAAGAACGGTGAAATTGCGGAAGTGTTTGGTCGTGTCATAGGTGGAGGGGGTGGCTTGGCCTTTCGTTATTTTAATCCTCGATATCCCTGGAAAGCGGAGCTTCGCATCCGCAAAATCCCTTGCGCCATCGCTATCGCGGCCCACCCGTGAAAGGGCCACGGGTGGGGCATCCAGCCCCCTACTAAGGCTCGGGGGATCGCTTCTGAGCAAGTTGGCAGAGTCTGTAACCCACGACCAGGATCCAGGCCGTGGCAAAGAGGGCATTCATGATTATGGCCAGAGCGAGGCCCGTCAGGGCGACGATCCCAAGGATGCCGGTGGCCAGCCCCAAATAGGCGGTGATCCTGTTGAACACGCCCCGTAGCATGACGTAGCCGGTTACCAGGATTCCGAACGAGAGGGTTACGATTGCGTACACGATTTCCAGGGGGGACCTCAGGACCGCGGATCCGTAGTTGGCGGCCGCGATATAACCCATCCGCTGAACCGTATCGGTGGCTTTCGAGTAGCTCTCGAAGAGAACGAGCAATGAGGCGTAATGCGACCACGTAACCGCCAAATCTAAGACGATAAACAGCCCCACAAATGCGCTGGCGAGCAGCATCGCGTTTCGGTTGGCCTTTTCCAACGCCAAGTAAAGAGCAAAGGCAAGGGGTACGAAGAGGAAGTCGGTCAGGACGGAGAGGCCAAGAATCGCCCACCAGACTCTCGTCTTGCCGGGAAGGTACTGGAACCAAGCCTCACCGCCACCGGCCGGAGGAGCTCCGACGTGGGCGTACAAGGGAATGATGACGATGTAGCCGAGGCCGAGCACGAGTGCGGCGACACCGCCCACGCGATACCACAGCTTCTGATCCACATTGATCGTCGTATGCTCGAGCATCTTCGCCGTCATTGAAATACCTCCATAAGCGGCAATCCGGACTTAAGCGATGGCGTTCGCACTACTGGGATATACGCGCGTGGAGTGAAAAAGTTGCTGGTGGGCCGACATTCTGATGCCCTGCGTAAAGCAAGGGGCGGGCCGGGGACGGCCTTATCCTTGAACATGAGAGGAGGGTTCGCCGCGGCCCACCCGTGAAACCACCACGGGGGCAGCCGCTTCATCGGGCGAATGCCTTCGCTGGGCCAGCCGCTCAGTCTCCATCTCGCGGTGAGGCTTCAACTTCTTTCGTAGTAAGGAAATTCCGCCTCGCCCACTCTCTGCACATTGGCCTCGGCGAATTCGCAGACTCGGTCTAGCGCATCCTGTAGCTGCTGCTGGTAGCGCTCTAGATCCTCATCGCTGGCATCTGGCGGGACTGGAATCATCTTGCCGAAGCGCATTAGGACGCGAGAAAACGGCTTGGGAATGATCAGGCGATCCCAGGTGTGGAGCACCCAGGCGCGGTCGACGGCCATGTGATACATGGTCAGGGGCACGCCCGAGGAGCGCGCCAGGGCTACGGGGCCGGGCTTTACTTTGCGGCGCGGGCCGCGGGGGCCGTCGATGCTGAAGGCGACCGTCCAGCCATCTTGCAAGGCGCGGCGCAGGCCCAGCAGGGCGCGCACGGCGTTGCGGCTGCTGGAGCCTTTGACGGCGACGAAGCCGAATTGGCGGATGATGCGTCCCATGTATTCGCCGTCGTAGCTGTTGCTGCTCATCACGCGGATGCCGAGGTCGCGGCAGAAGTAAGTCGAGGGAATGATGCAGGCGTGCCAGAAGGAACCGATCAGCGGGCGCTGGCCGACATTTTGCTGCGCGCCTTCTTCGCGTGAGACGCAGACTCGAAGAGTGGGGCCGATTAGGCGGATGAACCAGTAGCCTAGCGTGATTATTATGCGCAGGATGATTCTTTGGCGGAGGCTGAAGCGGCGGGGTGGGACTTCGGCTGCGGGCGCTTCGCGCGTGCTGGCTGGGGGCACGGGGATATTGTAATGGGAGAGAGTTCGCATAGGTCCCTCCGGGGCTGAAGCCCAGCAATAATGATGAGGTTTCTGGACGCAGGCCTGAAAACACCTGCTCCACCCTTTTACTCTCGCTCGTGCCAGGCGCTAGGCCTCAGCGCTTAGGCCTCGGATTCGTACTGGAGTGCGCCTCGCTTGGCTCGGCGGGACGTGGAAGCTCCGCCTGCGCAGGTGGTGCCGTAGAAGTTTCCCGTTTCATCTCGGACAACGCCCGAACACAGAGGCTCATTGCCGTCTGCTCCTCCGTTAAAACTGTCGATCACTTTGTCGGTGAAGCTCTGAGCTTGCGCTGGGGAGTGTAGCGTGAGAACGGCGAAAGTGCCGATGAAGAGTAGCCAGACGGTAGGGGGTGGGACGAGTGGATCCCATGGTTCGAGCAGAAAAGTTTAAGGTCCGATTTTTGCGAATGCATCCGGGGAATCATGGCACGGTGCTCGTTGAAAAACCATAGTGGAGAGCAAGGCGCGGGATCGCTCAACCGCCGGAAACGGGGCGGGCGTGAGATGCCTCACTGAGTCTGAAGGTTTACGCGACGATGCGGGTTAGCTTTCCAGGTAGGTTTCGATCCAGTCTTTGATTTTTTGGCGGCGTTCGTCGGCGGCTTCGAAGCGCACTCCGAAGGATTTGCTTTTGCGCCAGGTGACTACGCCGCGAACGTTTACGCGGGGCAGGGTCATGAGCGAAAAAGATATGTCTACGTTGGTGCCGGCGGGCATGTCTTCGGAGCTTTTGAGCGACATGCCGCCGGCGCTGATCTCGATGCTGGAGGCGCTCAGGCGGTGTCCGTCGTGGCTGACGACCGTGACCTCGGTCATCACCGGGATGCGCACGTAGCGGCGAAATTCGTGGAGCACGAGCATGTGCGTGGCGCGAACTAATTTGAGCGCAGCGGGACGCTCCAGAGGCTCCTGAAACATGGCGTTGACGCCGAACTTGGAGTAGCGCATCGCCTCCTGCGCGTTGCCGCCGAGGCCGTAAAGCACGATGCGGCTGTTGGAAGGCGAGGAGCGCGCCACTTCCATCACCTGCTCGGCGCCGGGGCCCAGGCGAAGCACGCAGGCCTCGAATTTTTCCTGGCGCAGGCGCTCGGAGGCCGAGGCCGTAACCACGGTCTCGATTCCGAATTGGCGGAAACAATCGGCCAGCAGCGATCTCGACGATTCCTTTAGATCGACCAGCGCGGCGCGCGCCGCCTTTTTGTTGGAGGGAGCGGGTGCAAATGCAGTTCCGAAGGCGTTTTCCATGTTCAGGGCCCAGTTCAGTACAAAGTTTTATTGTGGCGCGGGGCGGCGCCAATGGAAAGACCCGAATGGGCAAAGGGGCGGGTACAAAAGTATCATTACCGGGGCTGGACTGGCGGTGCTGGAAAGGGGTAACGCATGAGCTCTCGGACTGGACGCCTGGTAATTCTTAGCGGGCCTTCGTGTGTGGGCAAGAGTCCGCTGATCAAGTCACTCGGGAAGTTCCATCCCGATTTGTATGCCCAGTTTCATAAGCTGGTGTTGGTAAATAGCCGTGCTCCGCGACCCGGCGAAGTCGATGGCGTCGACTACCATTTTCGCCCCCGCGCTCAGGTGGAAGCGTTGCGGGCCGACGATCGCTACGCGGTGTTGCCAGCGCGCAGCGATCTGCAGGCGCTGAATATTCCGGAGCTTGAGGCTCTGCTGCAGCGTGGTGACGTTTTCTTCGAAGGGAATCCAACGGTGGGCCGGGCGCTGCAGACGCATTCGCGGCTGGCCGGGGCGGCACGGCTGAGCATTTTCCTTTCTCCGCTTTCGCGGGAGGAAATCGTTTACTTGAAAGCGCCGGAGCGCAATGTCGCGCTGCAAGATTTTCTTACCGATGTGATGCGCCGCAAGCTACTGCGCCGCACCCGGCGGCAGAAGGGAGAGCTCTCGGCCAAGGATCTGGAAGACATCGAGACGCGCGCATCCGGCGCCTACCGTGAGTTGCAAGAGGCGCCGCACTTCCAACATGTGATTCCAAATCACGATGGCGAAGACAGCGATCATTGGGAGGCTTTTTATTATCAGATCGGCGACGCCCGCAAGACGCTTGCAGCGTTCGTGGGCCTGCTGGAGGGGCGAGTTCCCGCTGGGGTGGAGACGTGGGAGGGGGAGCTTTTAAATTTAGCTTCTGGCGTGTAGCTCCTAGCCCGGAACATTTGTCATTTCGACCAGCGCGCGCGAAGCGGCTGACGCCTTTTCCCAAGCCACAAAGCGAGGCCATGTAAGGCTCGTCTGGCAGCTTTCACCCAACTTCCACTAATCCATACGTGTGCTGCCAGCGGCTGCGTAGCGCGACCAAGGCGCGGCTGATTTCGACTTGCGTGATCTCTTGGTTCGGACCCGCCATTAGCGCGGCGGCTTCGCGCTTGGCCAGCTCCAGCAATGGGCGGTCGCGGATGAGATTAGCCACGCGGAAACTCGGCATGCCCGCCTGGCGCGTTCCGAAAAATTCTCCGGGGCCGCGCAATTCGAGATCGAGTTCGGCGATCTGGAAGCCGTCATGGGTGCGCACCATGGCGTCCAGGCGGCGCTCGCCTTCCTCCGTGACTTTGCCGCCGGTCATCAGAATGCAGAACGATTTCGCGGCGCCGCGTCCGATGCGGCCGCGCAGTTGGTGCAGCTGCGCCAGTCCGAAGCGCTCGGCATGCTCGATCACCATCACGGTGGCATTGGGTACATCCACGCCAACTTCAATCACGGTGGTCGCGACCAGAATCTGCAATTCTCCTTTCTGAAACATGCGCATCACTTGATCTTTCAATTCAGAATCGAGGCGGCCGTGCAGCAGACCGACTTGAATGTCGGCGAAAACTTTTCCGCTCAGCTCGCGATACATCTTGATCGCGGCCTTCAGTTCGCTCTCTTCGCTCTCAGAGATGACCGGGTAGACCACGTACGCTTGATGGCCTTTGGCTACCTGTTTGCGCACGAAGTCCCAGACCTCGGCGCTGCGGTCGTCGGTGACTTTTCGGGTGACGATCGGAGTGCGGCCGGGGGGAAGTTCGTCGAGCACGCTGAGATCGAGATCGCCGTAGAGGGTGAGCGCGAGCGTGCGCGGGATTGGAGTGGCGGTCATTACTAAGACATCCGGCTCGGCGAGGGTCGAGGCGGGATCAGCAGCCGAGCTGCGCTCGGGGGGGCAGCCCAGGGCGGCTGTCCGCCCATGAGTTGCTGCCCCACGAGCATCGCTGCCTTCGGCCGATTTTTTCATCAGCTTTAGGCGTTGCAACACGCCGAAGCGGTGTTGCTCGTCGACGATCACCAGGCCTGGTTTGGCGAACTCGACGTTTTCTTCGAGCAGGGCGTGCGTGCCGATCACCAGCTGCGCGTTTCCTTGCGCGATGTGGCGGCGGATTTCGCGCTTGCGGTCGGACTCAAGCGAGCCGGTGAGCAGCACGATGCGGTAGCCGGCGTTTTCGAGAATCCTGCGCGCGGAAAAATAATGTTGCTGCGCCAGAATTTCCGTGGGCGCCATCAATGCCACCTGGCAGCCGTTTTCTATAGCGATGATCGCCGCCTGAAAGCCGATGATGGTTTTGCCGGAGCCGACGTCTCCTTGCAGCAAGCGCCGCATGGGATGAGGCTTTTGCATATCGTCGGCGATTTCTTTCAGGACGCGCTTCTGGGCCGCGGTGGGATGGAAGGGCAGAATGTTCTTGATCGCCTGGCGCACGCGGTCGTCCAGCTGAAAGGCGATGCCGGTTCGCACCTTCTGCTGGCGGCGCTTCATTTCGAGACCCAGTTCGATGAAGAATAATTCTTCAAAGATCAGCCGGATGTGCGCCGGAGTGCGCGCCGATTGCAGATCCTCGAAGCTCTCTCCAGCCTCGGGCCAATGCACTTTCCACAGCGCCTCGCGCTCGGAGACCAGCGCCAGGCGCTCGCGCACGGCTTGCGGAATAGTCTCGGCCAGTTCGGGAGTTAAATCTTCCAGAGCGGTGCGGATGATGCGGCGAAACCAGCGCGCAGTTACGCGGCCTTGCCCCGCCGACTCGTAGATGGGCACGATGCGCCCGACCTCGAGCGAGGTTGCGGCTTTGTCTTCCGCGGCTTCTCCGGCCGTCCCTCCCGTGGCCTCGCCCAGCATTTCGAACTGCGGCTGGATGATCTGCATCTCGCCGCTGTGCGGGTCCTGCTCGACTTTGCCGTAGAGAGCGATCAACTGGCCGGGCTTGAATTTATCCTGCAAGAACGCGCCGTGGAACCAGAGGCACTTCAGGCGCGATCGTCCTTGGCCGACGGTGAGTTGGAAGATCGGCATCTTGCGGGTGCGAAACAGGCCGGAGTTGCGCACTTCGCCGATCACGGTAGCCATCTCGCCGGGACGCAGCTCCGCGATCCCGCGCGGATTCAGACGGTCTTCATACCGAAACGGCAGGTAATTCAGCAGATCGCCGACCGTGGCAATGCCCTTGGTGGCAAGAATCTCGGCCAGCCGCGGACCAACGCCCTTGACGTATTGGACCGGCGTGGTGAGTTCAAGCATGGCGGAGGTACCAGAGGAATGTTAGCAGGGAGTTGGGGCACGGTGGCCTGGACGTTTTTCTGTGAAATCGCGATCGACTCGCGCGAGTTACATTATGCGGCGTAACAACATTCCGCAGCAGTCCGGTTCTCGCATGGAACTACCGAGGAGGTGTCGCAGGACATTCATGCTCAACTCATGAAGCGGTCTGCGAATAGAGCTCCGCATACCGTCGAGCAGGGCTCCTGGATCGAAAGCCGGTGCGTGACCAGCAGACCGCAAAAGCTTTCTATACAACGTTGCTCGATAAGTCGAAAGAGAGGAACGCTTTTCGTTGGCTTTGCGAACGAACCCCTGCAGGTACTTCTGGCCTGCAACCAACCGGACCCCTTTGCCTGACCGGTTGCTGTGCGCCATCGCAGGTTCCGTCGCCGGTCTGCGGCTCGGGGCTGCTCCGATGGTGCGACCGAGATAGAGACCGGGCAATTCAGAAGCCGCGCCCTTTGTCGAACCATTCGATGCAGATCAGCCGTAGTCGGATCAAGCGGCGTCTAAATCCAGCATGCTGGTGAATTTGCTCCAAGCTCTGTGCGCCATTATTGTGGGTAATGTCGCCTACTTCTTCATCGGACCCATGTTTCATCTGCCGCGCCACCGGCCCTTTCAGATGGATTGGGGGCTGGTCGTGGACTTCTGGTTTTGCGTGGTAGCGTATGGGCTGATTCGCAGCGCTCGACGGTGGAAGTAGGGCATCCATGTCCCAGAGCGTAGTTGATTTGGATTTGCGCGCGTCCCCTCAAGGGGCTGAAGAGCGCAGGGGAGAACTCCGTCGTCCCTACGGGACGAGGTTGTTTTTCCCGATGTTTCCCAGGGCTGAAGCGCTGCGGTTCGTGCGCCCCTCCGGGGCCGTATCTCGACGGCTTCATTCCGCCAAAGCCCCTTCAAATATCCACGATTGGGCCGGCGACACGTTACTTTGGGCACTCGGTCAATCGGCTCGGGCACGTTACCATATCCGCATAGTACCCCGATTGCGGACCTGTTTCTCACTATGAATAAAATCGCAGTCTTGTACGACGCCGGGCAGGCGGTGCTCTCCACTTTTGATTTGGATGAGGTGCTGCAGCGCATCCTAGCGATCGCGCATGACTATTTTCATCTGCGCAATGTGGCCATCGTTCTGCTCGACGCTCAGACGCAGCGGCTTTACGTCCGCTCGCAGATTGGCTGGGATGAAGGCCAGGATCAGGTGCGCATGGGGCTTGGCGAAGGGCTGACCGGGGCCGCGGCGCTGAAGAAGCAGCCCGTGTATGCGCCCGATGTCAGCCAGGATTCCCGTTATTTTTGCTCGGCCAAATCGACGCGCTCGGAACTGGCCATCCCCTTGATGGTGCGCGACGAAGTGGTGGGCGTGCTGGATTGCCAGAGCGATCGCCTGGACCACTTCAACCCCGAAACCATCGATTTGCTGACTTTGTTCTCGACGCAAGCGTCGATGGCGCTGCAGAACGCCCGGCTTTATTCCCTGGAGCAGCAACGGGCGCGGCAACTGCAGGCGATCAATGCCATCGCCCAGCAAACTACGGCAGTGCTGGATCTCGAAGAGTTGTTGAGCCGGGTCTGCGGGCTGATCCAGAATGCGTTTCAGGTATCGCACGTCTCCCTCTTTTTGCGCGAAGACCATGATTTGGTGTTGCGGGCGCACCACGGCACCCTTACGCCTCGCATTCAACAAGGAGGGCGCTTCCTGGCCAGCGCCGAACCCTGGTCGGCGATCTTATCGGCGAGTGGAACGGTGCTGGAGAAAAACCTTTGCGATGCAGCCGCGGGCACGAAATTCTTCGCCGAATCGGCTTCGCGCATTTGCATTCCCCTGGTCTCGTTCGGGCAGACGCTGGGGGTGATTTCGCTGGACAGCGACAAGCCCGACGCTTTCCGCGAGGGCGATTTGCAGTCGCTCGAATCCGTCGCCGACATCTGCGCCACGGCAATCCAGAATGCGCATTACGTCGAGCGGGTGAAGCAATTGGCTTATCTCGACGGACTCACCGGAATTTTTAACCGGCGCTTCTTCGAACTGCGCATCACCGAGGAAATTGAACGCGCCAAGCGTTACGGCAGCGGCATGGCCGTGATTATGGCCGACATCGACCAGTTCAAGCGCCTGAACGACGAGTTCGGTCATGTGCTGGGCGACGAGGTGCTGCGGCAAGTTTCATCCCTGTTTCACCAGCAACTGCGGAAGATCGACGTGGTGTGCCGCTACGGCGGCGAAGAGTTCGGCATTCTACTGACGCAAACGAACGCAGACCATGCCATGAGCGTGGCCGAGAAGTTGCGAAAGATGGTGGCGAACTGGCAGTTTCCCGGCGTGCCGCGCACGGTGACCATCAGCGCCGGAACGGCGGCGCTGCCCGACCATGGCACGACGCGCGACGACTTGGTGAAAGCCGCGGATACGGCGCTCTACGCCGCCAAGCAAGCGGGGCGCAACCGGGTTTGCCTGGCGGCGCTGGCGCACCGGCGCGGAACTTCTTAATAGATCTCGAACCAATGGATTGGAAAGAGCACGGCTCTTACCGGCAGCGGAATCCTATATTCTGAAACGGTGTTGGTCTCGGACTTCAATTTCCAACTCCCCGAAGAACTCATCGCCCAGGAACCGGCCGCAGCCCGCGATTCTTCTCGGATGTTGCATCTTCAGCGAAGCGCGGGAGACTGGTACGACAAAATGTTTAGGGATCTCCCCCAACTCTTGCGGCCTGGCGATGTGATGGTTTTCAACAACACCCGCGTCATGCCTGCGCGACTTTATGGCCGCCGCGGGGGCGCGCGGGCGCAGCCGGCGCGTAATTCCGCTGCCCTTGATGTTCTTGCGGGGCGCATCGAGGTCCTGCTAACGCGCCAGCTTTCGAGCCAGCCCAACGATTGGGAGTGCCTAGTTCGTCCTGGGCGTAAGATCGGAGTCGGAGAACATTTGTTTTTCGGCTTGGACGACGAGTTGCAGGCTGAGGTGCTGGGTCGCGGGGAATTCGGCGAGCGGACTATTCGCTTTGAGCCGGTCGACGATTTCTTTGCCGCCCTCGATCACATCGGCCATGTCCCGCTGCCGCCCTATGTCGGGCGTCCGGATTCTTCTCGCGATCGCGAGCGTTATCAGACGGTCTACGCGAAGCACAGCGGGTCGGTTGCGGCTCCCACGGCGGGACTACATTTCACGCCGGAAATTTTGGATCGCATTCGCCGGCGCGGAATTCAAACCGTCGAAATTACCTTGCACGTTGGCCTGGGAACATTTCAGCCGGTTCGGGTGGAGCGCGTCGAAGATCATCAGATTCATTCCGAGCCGTACTCGATCTCGCCGGCTGCGGCTTCCGCCATTAACTCCGCGCTGCAGGATTCCCGGCGCGTCGTCGCCATAGGTACAACCACGGTGAGATGCTTAGAGCACGCGCAGCGCCGTGGGGCCGGAACTATCGTGGCTGGCAGCGCCGAAGCGGATTTGTTTACCTACCCCGGCTTTGAGTTCAAAGTGGTCGGTGCCATGCTCACCAATTTCCATCTGCCGCAATCGACTCTGCTCATGCTGGTCAGCGCCTTTGCCGGAAGGGAGAAGATCTTGCGCGCTTACGAGCATGCGGTGGTCCAGCGCTATCGCTTCTATTCCTACGGCGACTGCATGTTCATTGCATGATTTTCATCGATCGGGTAACTCAAGCGGCGAAAACCGAAGTAACTCCACGAGACGAAAGGCTGACGATGGCAACGCCTGCTCGGAGTAACGTAAAGAGTTGGGAGGAGGATCGCGTGCAAAAATGGATTACGCCGCTGCTACTCTGTGCCGTTTTAGCGGGAGGATATTCTTACTGGCGAAATCATCTCAGCACCGCAAGCGCGAAGGCCGACCAGCAGGCCGAAGAGACCGAAGCGAAAGCACCGGCGCAAGAGGGCGAGCCAGCCGTCAAGGTCGTGGGGCCTCTAGCCGAGCTCATGGATAAGGCCGAGAAGATCAATCCTCTGCGCCAACCCGACCCGGTGAAACCCCATTCCAGCCCTTACATCGGGAGATCCGCCGTCGGCACCAGCAGCGTGATTCTGCACAGGACGTTCACCCTTACCGCTTCGGCGAACTTTCCTTTTGAAATCCCCGCCTATGCCTTCCGGCCGCAATTGCATGGCACCTACCGCTCCTATGTAAAACAGCTTGGAATTCAGGACGACGAAGACATTGCCAACGTCGATTTTTTGATCCTGAATGCCGCGCAGTACGCCGACTTTGTGCGCGGCGGCGGCAGTGAAGCGATCTTCTCGGCCGACGCCTCGCATGCCCAAAACGTGAACTTCGGCCTGCCGCCCACGCAGGATCATGCTCAGAAGTATTACCTGGTTTTTCACAATAGCCCAGGGGGCGCAGCCAAAAAGTTGGTCCAGGCGGACTTCACGGTAGATTTCTAAAAGCACACAGATTGGGTGCAAGAGGAGTGCGTGAAAGCCGCCTCTCTGTGCTCGCCGAGACGGCGGCGGGGGCCGGCCCCACATCCTTTCTCGTATGCGACTCCGCCTGGTCCGATTCACGTCGATTCACGGGGGCAGCCTCACTACCCTTGCCGCGCTGCTAAACTAATTTCTTGCCTCCGAAGAGAACATCGCCGACGCGCGGCGCTTCCCCCGACGCCGCTCGGATTTTCCTCATCGACACCATGTCGTTCATCTTCCGCGCCTATCACGCCATGGCGCGGCAGCGCTCGATGTCGACGAAAGCCGGACTACCCACGGCCGCGATTTACGTCTTCGTTAACATGCTGCGCAAACTGCGCGACGATTTCTCCCCCAACTATCTCGCCGCGGTTTTCGACGTAGCTGCGCCCACCTTCCGCGATACGCAAGCGGAATCGATCACCACTGTTCGCAAGTTCGATATCAAAACGCAGACCTTCACCGAGGTCGCCTACGATGGCTACAAAGCCAATCGCAAGGCCATGCCCGAGGATCTGGCGCAGCAGATTCCCTACATCCGCCGCGCTCTCGAAGCGTATCGCATCCCCATCCTGGAACTCTCGGGCTTCGAGGCCGACGATGTGATTGGCACGCTGGCGCGCAAAGCGGCGGCAACAGCGCTACCCGTCTACGTGGTCTCGAGCGACAAGGACATGATGCAACTGGTGAACGATCAAGTTCACATTCTGAATCCTCCCAAGGACAACTTGATCTGCGACGCCGCCAAGGTGGAAGAAATTCTGGGCGTGCCGCCGCAGCGCGTTGTCGATGTCATGGCGCTCCGCGGCGATGGCATCGACAACATTCCCGGGGCGCCTGGGATCGGCGACAAAGGTTCGGTGGAACTGATCAAGCGCTTCGGCAGCGTTGAGCAGGCTCTCGAACGCGCAGCAGAAGTCGAGAAAAAGACTTACCGCGAATCGCTGCAGAACAATCGCGACACCATTCTTTTCAGCAAGAGCATGGCGACCATCGACTGCAACGTCCCCGTCGAGTTGGATGTCGAGGCCATGCGCGCCGGCGAACCCGACCTCGACCTGCTGCGCCAGCTTTTTACGGAACTGGAGTTCACTTCGCTGCTGAAAGAATTGCTGCCCGAAGTACAGATCAGCGAAACTCATTACGGCGAGGCGGGATCGGCCGCGGAGCTAGAAGCGGTGCTCAACTCCGTGGCAGGCGACGGCACCCTGGCAATCGCCGTGGACTTGGAACCATTCGAGGCTGCCGTGGAAGGCGAAGAGGAAGTCATTGAAGAAGAAATCCAGGAGGCGATGCTGCCCCTTGCCGAAGGCACACCGCCCGCCGCAGTCGAGCCCGCTGCGCACCGAGTCGCGATTTCTGCAGCCGCCGGTTCAGCCACAATCATAAAACTGGACTCCGGTCCGGCAGCCGCGAAGCTGCGGTCGATTCTCGCCACTTCGACTTCGATGCCCAAGTCCGTTCACGATTACAAATCCGCGATCCATGCGTTGGCCGCTCAAGGCATAGATCTGCAGGGCGTGCGGCACGATTCCATGCTGTACTCCTACCTGCTCGATCCTACGTATTCCTCGCATCGTTTGCCAGAAGTGGCTTTGCGGCGCTTCAATCTCAGGCTCAGTGGCGATCTGGCCGAAGCCGCCGACGTTACCGGCAAGCTGACGAATGCGCTGCGCGAAGACGTCAAGCAAGCGGGGCTGAGCCAGCTCTACGAAGAAATTGACTTGCCGCTGGTCCCGGTTCTGGCGCGCATGGAGCAGGCCGGAGTGAAGATCGACACGTCTGCGCTCGCAAAAATGTCCACCGAACTCGAGCGTGAGATAAAAACCAAAGCCGCAGCGATTTACGAGGTCGCGGGAGCGGAATTCAACATTGGCTCGCCCAAACAGTTAGGCGACGTTCTCTTCAACCGGATGAATCTGCCCAAGCCCGTGAAATATGGCAAGGGCCGCACCCTATCGACCGCCGTCGATGTTCTCGAAACTTTGGCGGAGGACCATCCCATCGCGCGCATGGTCCTCGACCACCGCCAGCTCACCAAGCTGAAATCGACCTATGTCGATACGCTGCCCGCGCTGATCCATCGTTCTACGGGACGATTGCACACCACCTTTTACCAAGCGGGGACGGCGACGGGGCGCCTGTCTTCGGCGAATCCGAATCTGCAGAACATTCCTATCCGCACCGAACTCGGGCGCGGCATTCGCGCCGCCTTCACCGCCGAGCCGGGACATGTTCTTTTGACCGCCGATTATTCGCAGATCGAACTGCGCCTGCTGGCGCACTTCTCGCGCGACCCGCTGCTGGTCGAGGCCTACCGCCGCGGCGACGACATTCACACTCTAACCGCTTCGCAGGTCTTTGGCGTCCCGCCGTTAATGGTGACGCCCGAACACCGCCGCGCCGCCAAGGTCGTCAACTTCGGAATCGTGTATGGCCTCTCGCCGTTTGGCCTGTCGCAGAATCTGGGCATCGAGCCGGCCGAAGCCAGGCAATTCATCGCCGCGTATTTCGAGAAGTATGCCGGCGTGCGCGCCTTCATCGACAAAACGCTCGCCGAAGCCCGGCGCGATTTGAAAGTAAGAACGCTGCACGGTCGCATCCGCCCCATCCCCGACATCAACAGCAAGAATTTCACCCAACGCGGCTTCGCCGAGCGCACCGCCGTGAACACGCCGCTGCAGGGCACGGCCGCGGATTTGATTAAGGTGGCGATGATTCACATCGATGAAGCGATGCGGGAGCGTGACCTGAAATCGAGAATGACCTTGCAGGTGCATGACGAACTGGTCTTTGAGGTACCGGAGATGGAAGCAGAAATTATGCGGTCCCTGGTTCGCGAGGAGATGGAGAAAGTTCACGCATTGGCGGTGCCCCTGCTGGTGGAGATGGGGATTGGCCCCAACTGGAGAGATTTAGAATAGGCAGGCTGCGGGTGGGGAAGTCTATTGAGGCTTTCCGGCTTAGGCAGAGTGATCCATCCCTCAGGAGAAGCCCGGTCTTGGTACCTAACGGGAATCTCCTCCATTAATTTGCCGGCCAACCGAGGGCAGTATCGATGCCGACCTTGTCTATTCCATCCGAGCCCAGCGGCCTTTTCAAATTATCGTCGTCAACCCCAACCTCAATCCAGGTGACATCCGCGGGCCCAAGGCTCCAAGCGATCTCACAAGTCCGTGTACGCTTTGCCGGAGAAGCGAGATCGACACCCACTGTAATCCTTGATTGCATTTAAGCTCCGCCTTCAATCGCATCACGGAAGTGCCGGTGGCTCTGCCGATCACGAGCCGCGGCAATTTCGCGCGCATGGCGGACTTCGCCGTGTCCTTGACGGAGGGCGGAACCAAGACTGCGGGATTATTTGATGCAACCAGCCCCGCGCTCTCGATACGAAATCATGAATGCCGTGCTGGCGAGAGTTTTGCCGATTTTCGAGTGAGCGGGATCGAGTGATCGACAACAACTACCGCTCAGACCCCAGTGCCTTCTGAATCTCCCCGGCGATCTTCGCGGTAATCGCCTGCATCTTTTCCTCTGATTCCGCCTCGACCATCACCCGCGCCAGGGCCTCGGTCCCTGAATACCGCACCACGAGGCGGCCATTTCCATCCAAGTCGCGCTCGGCGGCTTCGATGGCGCGCTGCACTTCGGGCACCTGCACGAATGGAATCTTCTCTCGCACCCGCACATTTTGAATTTTCTGCGGGAACACTTTGAGGTCGCTCACCAACTCCGCCAGCGACTTTCGCGAGCGCGCGATCACATCCATCACACGCAGCGCAGTCAGCAAGCCGTCGCCGGTGGTCGCGTCGATATCGCGGAAAATAATGTGTCCCGATTGTTCGCCGCCGAGCGTTGCGCCCGTCTTCAGCATTTCTTCCAGCACATATTTATCGCCGACGTTGGCTCGCAACATGCGGATGCCAGAATTTTTCAGGGCGATCTCGACTCCCATGTTTGACATCGTCGTCGCCACAACTGTCGACTCCGCTAATGTTCCGCGGGACTGCAAATCGCGCGCCGTCAGTAGCAGCACTCCATCTCCATTCACCACGCGTCCTTCACGATCGCAGAACAAGGCTCGATCGGCGTCGCCGTCGAAGGTCACGCCCAGATCGAAGTTCCCGCTCGACGCAGCCACGGCCTTACCCAAGGCCTCGGGATGCAGCGCGCCGCAGCCGTCGTTAATATTTTTTCCGTCGGGCGCGATACAAATAAATGTGGCCTGAACTCCCAAGCCTCGGAACAAATCCGGAGCCTCCGCGGTTGCGGCTCCATTGGCGCAATCGACCAGCACGCGCAGGCCGCTCAAATCGGACGACACGCTGCCCGCCAACGACTCGATATAAGCCTTGCGCAGACCGGCTTCGCCCGGCAGCGACGGCCCCGCAATTCTCATGGCTGTGTCATCGGCCGCGCCCGGCCGCGCCAGTAGAACGAAAATATCCTGCTCGATGGTGAGTTCGCGCGCATCGGGCAACTTGAAACCATCTCCGGAGAAAACCTTGATGCCGTTGTCCGTCCAGGGATTGTGCGAAGCGGAGATCACGACCCCTGCGGCGAAACCGCGTGTGCGCGCCAGGTAGGCCACGCCCGGCGTCGTGATCACGCCCGCGCTGTGCACGTCCACGCCCACCGCGGCCAGGCCCGAGGCGACGCGATCCGCGATCCAGCCGCTGGATTCGCGCGTGTCCTGGCCCAGCACGGCCTTGGGCTTCTGCGTGCTACGAATCAAGTCTTGGCCCAAGGCACGCCCGATCAAGAATGTGCTTTCCTTGGTCAGAGGGAAGTCACCGGCCACGCCTCGTATTCCGTCCGTGCCAAAAAGTTGCCTGCGCTGATCGCTCATAGATGGTGTGTGTAGGAAGCTGGACGCTCTCACGAAAACATCGAACCGAGGATCATAACTGACACGGTGAAAAGTTGCAGACTCGGAAGAACGCGTCTCAATGGCCGTTCGGCGAGGGCGTGGACTTTTCCATGATCACGGTCACGCGGATCGGAGTCGGCTGCACCACCTGCACCAGGGGGTCGGGCACATACACGTTGGTGGAAAAGGTCGCGGTAGTCTTCGTGCCCGACGCGTCCACGGGATCGGTGGTGGCCGCATCCACCAGCTCCACGTGATGCTGCGGGCCGGTGATGGTAATTCGCTCGGGAGTGACGATCACTTTGGAAATCTGCTCGCCCGCGGCAAAAGTTCCGGTCACGCGCGGATGAATCTCCACGTCGCGCGTGAGCCGCATATCAAAGGTGAGATGCACTTGCCCGGGCACGACTTGCACCACATGCAGATCGCGCTGGTGGCGAATCTGCTCGGCGGAAAGATCGAAGGTGCGCTCACCCGGTTTGGCGTCTTTCAATTCGAGTTCGGCATGAATGTCGGTCGACCTCAGTTGGCGAATCACCCGCTCCGGCCCGCGCACGCGAATTTGCGCTTCTGGAATTGTGATCGAGCTGATCTCCAGATGCTGAGGAACGTGCTGAAACTCGATGGGTACGCGCACCGCAACTTCGGCCGACTCTTCGTCGGGAGAGATCGCCATCCACAATCCGGTCGCGAGCAGCAGCGATAGAACTTTCAACCAGAAGTTATGCAGCACCCAGCGCCGCACGATGTTCATAACGGCCGCTCCCCGTCTGCATCGGAATCGCCGTCCGCTCCCATCGAGGCCCCTAATCGCAGGGGCGATTCCTGGGCCGCGTCCGATTCGTCGTCTCTCAGGTCTTCGCGGGGCACCACCGTGGGCAGCGCCACCGGCGAAACGTACCGCCGCAACTCCTGGCTCAGGCGTTCGCGCAACTGTTCTACGCTGAGGTCGCGATCGATTTTGCCGCCCACCGCGATGCTGATCGCGCCCGACTCTTCCGACACGATCACGGCAATGGCGTCGGTTTCTTCGGTGATGCCGATACCGGCACGGTGACGAGTGCCCATCTGCGTCGACAACACGGGATTCATCGAGAGCGGCAAAAAGCACGCGGCGGCCGCCAAGCGGTCTTTCTGAATGATCACGGCTCCATCGTGTAAGGGAGCGCTAGGGCGGAAAATCGTTGCCAGCAGATCGTAGGAGAGCTTGGCATCCATGGCGACGCCGCTTTCCACGTAGGTCCGCAATCCGATCTCGCGCTCGATCACGATGAGCGCTCCGGTCTGATGCTGGGAAAATAAATTCGCCGCCAGGACGATGTCGTCGTAGGAATCGCCCTCGGCCGACGAGCCGCGCAGAAAACTTACGCGCCGGCCAACATCCGACAGTACGTGCCGAATCTCCGACTGGAAAACTACGATCAGCGCAAACACCACGTACGGCAGCAGACGGCTGACCAGCCAGTTCAATGTGACTAACTCGCCAATTCGCGCCAGATAGAACGCAACCGCAACCGCCGTCAAGCCCGCCAGCATGGGCGCGGCGCGTGTGCCCCGGATCATCACCAGCACTTCGTAGATGATGAGCGCCACCAGCAGAATGTCGAGCACCGTAAACGACACTCGCATCCATGGCGCCAGCAATTGCGTCACCGGAATCTCGCTTTCTCGCGTTCGAAGCTCTTGGAACTTTATATTCTAATGCAGAAATGGACTGCTTCTCTGCGCCTCCGCGCGGCGGTTCTTCTCGAACTCCGCGTTGAAGGCTTTTAAAGCTTTGATCGCGGAGCGCGCGGAGTGAAAACGCGCGGAGGATGCGGAGAAGAGACTAGGTTTTGTGTCTGCCGGCTTTGTCCGGGGCTGCTTTGGTGACCAGGGCGTGGATCTCGCCTTGCGCCACACGCGCCCTGATTGGATCCCCCGGCGTCAATCGCGCCGCATCTTTCACCAACTGCCCCGCTTCATCGAAGACCAGCGCGTAGCCTCGCTCCAGAATCGCCAGCGGCGAGAGCGCCTCCAGCGCGCGGCCCATGCGCTCGAGACGCAGTTTATTCTGTAGGAGTTGGTTGCACATTACGGCCGCCAGGGCCGTCGTCCCGGCCTCGAACTCACCTCGGATGCCGGCCAGCACACGCCGAGCGTCATAATGGCGGACGGCCGCGGCGACCGCCTCCCAGCGCCGGCGCATTTTTTCTAACGCCTGGCGCTCGCCGCGCTCCAGGCGGTAAGTCAGGTCATCCCGCTGCTGCTGTCGGCGCCGGATCAAATCCATCATGCGCGCGAATGCGCCATGCTGGGCCCGCTCTACCAGTGCGTGCCGCGCCTCAAGCAGACGCCGCTCCATAGCGCGCACCAGACGCTCGCGCACCGCCTCCGCCTGATTTTCCACTTCCACGCGCGAGCGGATCACCAACTCCGCTGCCGCCGAAGGCGTGGGCGCGCGCAAGTCTGCCACGAAATCTACAATCGTGAAATCGGTTTCGTGCCCCACCGCCGAGATCACCGGAATCTCCGACGCGGCCACGATTCGCGCCAGCGCTTCATCGTTGAACGCGGCCAGGTCTTCCGCCGAGCCGCCGCCGCGTCCCACAATAATCACTTCCACACTGTGGGTCTGGTTGAAGTATCGCACCCCGCTCGCCACCTCGGCGGCGGCCGAGTCGCCCTGCACTTGCGCGGGATAAATCACCGTATTCACCGTGCGATGGCGGCGCTGCAGAATGTTCAGGATGTCCCGCAGCGCCGCAGCTTGCGGCGAAGTGACGATCCCAATTCGCGCCGGCAGGGTTGGAATGGCTTTCTTGCGCTCCGGCGCAAATAATCCTTCCGCCTCGAGCTTCGCTTTTAATTGCTCGAACGCGACCTGCAAGCCTCCGGCGCCCTTGGGCTCGATATATTCCGCCGCGATCTGCAAGTCGCCGCGATCTTCATAGATCGTCACCCGCCCGCGCACGAGGACTTGCATCCCGTCGGTGGGACGAAAGCGCAAGAGCCGCGCTTTGGAACTGAACATCACAACCTTGATCTGGGCGTTGCCGTCTTTCAGCGTGAAATAAAGATGGCCCGAATCCGGCGCGCGAAAGTTCGAGATCTCGCCCTCCACCCAGGCATCGGAATATTCGCGCTCGACCAGCGTGCGCACGGCGACGACGAGCGCCCGCACTGTCCACACGCGCCGCTCTGGCGGAGCGAAGCGGAACCCGAGTTGGTCGGCGAGAGACATGGGAACACTAGGAGTCTAGCAGGCTGAGGGAGGAGGTTCGTGAGCGGATGTTTCAAAAGGGCGCAGCGCGCCTCGACTCGAGCGCATCAATCAATGGCCAGAAGCAGAGCTGAGGCGCGGCCAAACAGCGTAGCTGTCGCTGCTGCCGCCCTTTCCGAATCCCACCCTTGCCACTGGCTATCGGTTTGTCGAACAATCGGCGTGGAGGCTATCTCAGGTACGCGTACAGCTTTTCGGCGGGTTGGGATGCCGTGCAACCGAAAAGAATCTCCTGTTAATAAATTGCAAAATCAGAGCCTGGGAGCAGAGCGGAGCAGAGCCTGGGAGCTTGACAGCCCCTACTTTCCGTAGCAACATGCGGGGCATGAGGAGGTGACCCATGCAGCCTGCTTCGACTGCAGCACGAACAGCGCACCCACTTTCCGAACACCTCAAATCACAACTGCACATGTACTCCGCGGCCGCCGGGGCCACCGGAGTTAGTTTGCTGGCGATGGCGCAGCCGGCAAAGGCCGAGATCGTTTACACCCCGGTCAAAGTCGAGATTGGCGCGGGGATCCTGCAGAGCTACGCCCTCGACCTGGCGAATAACGGGATCACAGATTTTTTCATCGACGCGAACTTTGAGGAGAGCATCGACACGTCGGGAGGAACTTCAAGGCTATTTGTGAAAGCTGCGGCCCAAGGCAACGCCGCCGTAGGCTACGGCAGAAGTGTTCCGGCCCTGCCTGCGGGCCAGCCTATCGGCAGCTCCCGGAAGTTTAACGGTTTTCTGCTGGCCTCACTCGGTACTTTCATCGGAACCAGCTTCCGGGTGGGCGGCCGATGGCCCAACGTCAAGAACCGCTATCTCGGATTGAAATTCCAGATGAACGGCGAGACCCACTACGGATGGGCGCGGCTCAGTGTTTCAGCCAACAGACAGACAAAGCTGACGGCAGTGCTCACCGGATACGCGTACGAGACCACCCCCAACATTCCCATCCTCGCCGGGGCCACTGCGGGCGCCGACGACGCTCTCTTGGCGCCGGGGAGCGATCTTGGCAAAACCGAGCCTTCGGGGCCAGGTCTTGGAGCGTTGGCGCTGGGGGCCCAATCGATCTCAATTTGGCGGCGGGAAGAGGAGAGGGCAGCAGCGTAAGAAAGGCCCTGATTGAAGTATGCGCGCCGGGCCGGGTGGCAAGCTCACTGGGTCCGCAATGGCCACCCGGAGCATATGTGGCAGAAGCGATTTTATGACTTCCGCGTTTGGAGCGGGAACAAGGGAGTGGAAAAGTTGCCCTCCGTGCGTTGCAACCCGTGGGGCTGCCTCGGCGTCTCTCACTTGGCAGAGTTTCACTTGCCCGACAACAATCCAAACACCCCCACTCCGCTGGTCGTGCCGACATACACTTTCCCGTTGACGATCATGGGAGTGATGAACTTGTTGCCGGCTCCGAACTGGTCGCGGCCTCCGGAAGCCTGGCTGGTGTTGTATAGCTCAAGCAAGGTCTCCGCATTGTAGGCGTGCAGCACGGCGGGATTGGTATTCTCGGCTGCCCAGACGATGCCGTTTTTATTTTCGTTGGAAGAGATGCTGGGCGTGGCCCCGGGGTATCCAAAGCTGTTGCTGGTCTGCACTGCCGCGCCAGTTCCTAACTTCGCGTCGCTGAACTGAAAGCCGAGAATCGGCTGGCTTACCGGGCCGAAGTAAAGCTTGCCATTGAAGTAGGCAGGCATCGACCAGATACCGCCGGGCAGCACTCCGGACAAGAACTGATAGTTATTGTTGCTGTCTGGATTGAACTTGCCCATGGATTGGCGGTTCACGACGTACATGTTGTTATCTTTGCCGGCGCCTGCCGCGAGATGCCATTCGGTTCCGGAAGTATCTTTCATCTCGGGGACGATAATCGCTCCGCCGGAACCGAGATCGACGTCGCCGCTGCTTTCCTGCGGCCCGTTTTCCATTTCGAAGTAATCCGCGACCGCCAGGCCGCCTTTGGTTGCGAGTTTGATAAACGCATTGCCGTAGTCGCCGCGGCTGGGAAAGCCCTTGGAATTCAGAGTGGTGTCGAAGATGCCGTTGGCGTCGAGGAAATAAATGTTGCCGCCGCTATCCGCCGTAAGCCCGCCGCCCGAGCCCCAGATCGCGCCTTCATTGCCGTTGGGCGTGACGTTGAGCACCGATTTCTGCGCCAGCGTGGTCGCGTCGTAGGCCATGATCCAGCCCGTGTAGGGCCGAATGTCGCAGTGCGAAGCCCAGGCCAGATAAACCACGCCGCTCAGTAGTAGCAGGCCGGAGCGCTCTTTATATTGCGCCGGGTCAAAGACCACATATCCGCCTGAGCTGCTATCGCCGATCCCGGGATATTTTGCGGCGATGTCGACCGGTCCTTTATAGAGTTCGTCGCCGGTGGCGGCATCGATCGCATGCAGGCGCTGATGATAGTGGCCGGAGGAATCCTTCGACATGGCCACCACATAAATCACGCCATTGGAGCGGGAAGGTCGGCCGATCACCGGAGTCGAGGTGATTCCAATTTGCGGCGAAACCTGGCCGCAGCCGCGATCGTCGGAGGGAGTTTCGCCGGCTTTCAGCGCAGTGATCTGCCAGATCTCGGCACCACTGTCGGCGTCGAAGGCGTAGACCGAATCGTTTTCCGTGACCACGATCAATACATTGTGCGTCCCGTTTCCCGAGATCGGCACCGCCGACAGATATAAAGGCTCGGCGTCCACCGGGCCATCTACCGATAAAGTGAACAGCTTCCCGAACGAAGTTGAGTTCACGTTGCTCAGAGTGAGCGTGGTCTCTGCGGAGTTGAGCCCGGTGCGGGCGTTGTTGTTGTGGTAAGTGAGCACGTCCTCGGAAAATGCGCGGGGGCTCGCACTCATAAAGGTAAGAAGGCAGATGATGGCGGCAAATGGGTTGACTCGAAGAAAGGGAAACTTGAGGGATATCACGGTGAAACCTCCTTGGGACTCGCCGGTTAGCGCCTGAGCGCGCTAAGGCTGGCGAAGGGCGTGCATGTTTGTTGCTGGTTTGAGCGAAAACGCAGAAGAAATTCTCACGGAAAGTTTCGGTAGGAGAACGATAAAGCGGAGTAAAGGGCCTGACAAGTCACGTTAGGACACGCTTAGAGTGCTTTTTGGGACGAGCTGCGGTGTAGGGTATGGGCACGTTCAAAATTGCCGGAAGGCCTACGGTAAAGCGCCCGGATTCGCATCGAAATCGATCCGGCGGCATGCCTGAAGGCATGTCCTGATACGAATCTGTTTTGAAACCACCGGCTTTTAAGAAAGCTGCGGATCGGTCGAAAACTGCGGCCTAATTCGCCGTCCGCTGCTGCGGAACGAATACATTCATCACCGCGTCCCGCATCAGATCGGGCGGTAGGAGTCCCTGGGCCAGGATGAAGTCATGAAACTTCTTCTGGTTAAACTTCGCGCCCAGCGCCTGTTCGGCATCTTTGCGCAGCGCGAGCAACTTGGTGTAACCATAGAAATAACTGTTGGCCTGCCCGGGCGCGCGATAGGTGAAGCGCTCTACTTCTTCCTGAGCGAAGGCATGCGACAGCACCACATCCTGCTCCATCACGCGAAAGGCGTCGGCGGGCTGAATTTTTCCGGCCTGCAATTCCGGATCGAGAAACGCCCTTGCCGCCCGCTGCAAGCGCAGATCGAGCGAGATCAGTTGACCCTCCGCCGGCATGTACGGCTCGATCAAATATTCGGAGTACAAACCCCAGCCCTCGACGTTAGTGCTGTTGAAGGCATAGCGAACTCGCGCCAGCGACACGCCGTGCTCCAGCATGGAATCAAATTGCAACTCGTGCCCCGGGCGCGCTTCATGCGCGGTCAAGGTCCAGGCCGCTGCGTCGTAGGTGAAATCGTCGTACTTTTCTGCAGGCTTTTCTCCCGGCGAGGAGGGAATGTTGAGCGGCAGCACGAACACTCCCTTCTGCCCGGTGTTGTGCAGAAACGGCGGCGGCTGCATGTGCGGCGCCGGTTGCTGCGCGGTTTCGGCAGCGGTGGCGATGCGAATCTTCGCCGGACGATCGGGCAAAGTCACGATTTGTTGTTCCACCACGATGTGCTCGATCTGCTTTAGGCGGTTCTCGTAAAAAGGCAGGATCGCTTCGCCCACGAGTTGCTGTTTTTTTAATTCATGGATCACATCGCGATAATCGCTGGAGGGCAGGTGACGCTCTTTGGCAATCTGCGCCGCGATCGGCTTCATCTCGTCCTGAATCTCGGTGAAGGCTTGATGCGCCATGCCCGCCAGTTGCGCGGGCGGAAGGTCGATTCCGTAATTTTCCAGGCGCAGGGAATAGTCCTCGGGCGGAAGCCGAAAATCGGTTCGCGCCTTGGGGAGAACATTGGTGCGTGTCCAGGCGTCGTAATCGATGAGCTGCTGTTTCAGCTTCGCGTAAGGCTCCTGCCAGTCTTTCAATTTGTATTTTTCGAGCAGAGTGGCGATGCCTTCCAGATAATTCGAATTCCGCCCCATCTCGGTTTCAATTTCTGTCTTCGCGGGATACAACACACCCGGCTTCGCCATCTGCTCCAGCACGCGCTGCTTCAGAATCTCGGTCAGCGGCTTGTAGCCACTCTCTAAGCCGGCGTATTCGCGGATGCGGACCACCGCAGCCGGACGGCGTTCGGCCGCCGTTTGGTCATCGAGCAGGATGTGCAACCCCTGAAACACATCGCCGCTCGCATTCATGAAAGGAACTTCATGGGCTCGTTCGTAGTCGTCCTGCCGATAAAGGAGTTCCACCTTGCGGATGACAATCTGCAGATCCTGCACGACCGCCTTGTCCTTTTGCTGCGGGATCGCACCCTTCAACTCCGCTACTAACGCTTCCAGTTCCTGCCGCTGCTGATCGTCATCGGCCAGCGTGGGTTGAGAGACGCGGGTATCGTACTCGGTGAGTCCTTCCTCCGAACCGTATTCCGGCTGATGCTTCATCTGCACCGCCAGCAGCTTCTTGGTGTAGCTGTTGCTTACGGCAACCCAATCCGGCTCCGGTATTGGCGTTTGCCCGAAGAGCGGCGAACTGAGCCATGCGATCACGGCTAAAAAAATAGTCCGAATCATCTCTCCTCCACTCCGACGTAAAAAGCTTTGATCAAAAATGTGGGGACAGCCGCCCCCCGGCCGTCCTTCGAGCGCAGCTCGATTTTCTAAAGTAGCGGCGGTCCCAGCTACTTCGCCTGGTAAACGATCTTCCCCGCAACGATGGTCCACAACACCTTGGTCTCCCGCATGTCTTCGGGAGAGTCGGTTAGCACATCGCGATCCAGCAAAATCAAATCCGCGCTCTTTCCGGCGGCGATACTTCCAATGGAATCAAGATTCATCGCCCGCGCCGAATTCCGTGTATAAGCATAGAACATCGCCTCGCGCGGCATCGCCTGCGACGGATCGAGCACCCCCTCCGGCCCCTTCCGCGTCTCCGCCTGATAAATGGCCCGAAAGACATTTGGGGTCGAAACCGGCCAGTCGCTCGCGCCCGAAATCATGGCGCCATTGTCGAGCAGCGATCGCGCCGGATATTGCCACTGGTAAATCTCCGGATCGAGATAGGGCTTCACGATCTCGATCGTATCCGGACTGGCCTCGGCCCAGAAAAGCTGCAGCGCGCTGATCACTCCCAGCTCGCGGAAGCGCGGAAAATCCTCAGGCTGCACGAACTGCTCATGCGTGAGCGTATGCGGCAAACCGGAATCGCCGTTGGCTTTGCGCGCCGCCGCAATGCCGTCCAGAGCTTCTTTCACCGCTCGGTCGCCAATGGCGTGGACGTGAATGATCAGCCCTTGCTTGTCCGCGGCCACACACAGCTCGGCAAACCTCTTCGGATCGAACAGCAGATCTCCGTTGTGGCCGGTATTTTTGTACGGCTTGGTCAGGTGAGCGGTCTGCGACGGAAACTCCACCACGCCATCGGCAAACACCTTGATTCCGGTCACGTGCAGGTTGAGAACATTCTTATAAGCCTCGCGGGTGGCCTGCACCGCAGCCAACTCCGCCGCGGGATCTCTTGCCAACACCTGCGGAAATGCCACCACCTGCGAAACCAATTCACCGTGATCGGCCAGCATTTTGTAGGCCTTCAAAACATAATCGCTGGCCAGAGGATCGAGCCACGCCGTAATGCCCAGGCTGTATTCATAATGCACAGCGGCGCGCGCCGCCGCCAGCAAGCGCTCGTCGGTCGGCTCGGGCAGCAGCGCATCGATTTTCTCTTCGCCGGCGTCCACCAGAAATCCGTTGGGCTGCAGGTTTTTGTCGGAGCCGTAATAGCTGCGCTCGTCGGGCGAAAGCCTCTTTAGAAAATCAGCCGTGATGCCGGCGCGCTGCAGCAGCGCACGATTCGCCCAGGAAGTATGGCCGTCCATCCCGCGCAGCAAAACGCTTTGCTTCTCGTAAGCGCCCCCGCTGAACTCGGCGTTGAGCAAGTCGGTATGCGACCAGAATTCGAGCGGGATGCCGAGAACCTCGAGAATGTCGCCGCGCATGCCTGAGCCACTCTTCTTCGCTCCGGCCACGAAAGTGGGAAGCTGAGCGAGCTTGTAGACTTTCTCACTCGCATCGGCGGAAATCAGATTGAGGCCGCCGTCAATCGAGTGGCTGTGCGAATCGATGAAGCCGGGAAAAAGTGTTTTCCCTTCGAGATCGATGCGCTCCGCCTGCGACGAGGCGACCTTCGTGACGTCGGCCAGGCTGCCTACTGCGATAACCTTATCGCCGCGAATGGCCACGGCCTCCGCGTAGGGATTTTGCGGATCGGCGGTGAACACCTTGGCGTGGAAGAAAATCCGCTCGGCAGAGTTCTGCGCCCACAGCAGTGAAGGGATCGTGAAAAACAATAATGTGGCGATCAGCGCCGGAAGGATCGCCGGAAAGAAGCAACGCTCACGGACTCGGTTCAAGGAATCATCCTTTTTATCGACGGGGTTCAACTGACGCACAACTATATACCGGCGCCCGATCAGAGTCGCGGTTTTGCACCCGGCAGTAGGAGCTCGGTTTGACTCAGTCTCTTTTTGGGGAGAGTCATCCCGAAACCTGGCGTAGTGCAGCCGGGGGATCTCCCAGCACGCAAAGGCATGCGCCATCTGAGATCTGTGATCCTTCGCTCCGCCCGAAATGCGGCTGGGCTCAGGATGACTTCCTCGGAAGAAGTTCCTAGCGGCGCCATCGGCTCACCAAATACAGCACCACCGACAACACCACGCTGAGTACCACCGAAGTCGCCAGGGGAAAGTAAACGGTAGCGTTCTTTCCCCGATACAGGAAGTCGCCCGGCAGCCGGCCGAGAGGTAGATTTATGTTCCCCAGCAACATCACCAAAGCACCGGCCGCCAGCAGCACGGCTCCGAGCAACATGAGCAGCTTGCCTAAATCCATCCATTCATCTCCGGTTTACATTCTCATCTTTCCATCTAAAGAAGAAAGACCATATTGTCCGACTCTCCGATCTCTGCAATAATCCGCGGCACTGTCAGTGCAAGAGAAGAGTCTCAGCTTAGGTTCGCTCGGCTTACCGCTCGATCCACAGTCAGTCCAAGCGAGAAATTTAGAGGGGGACTCAGCCCCGCTGCAGCGCCACTGGAGTCTGTGAAAGCCTGTGCTCAAATTCGCCGCCGCGCCCCTCGCCGCGCTCCTCCTCCTGGGTCTGCTGGCGAGCGGAGCGCCTTCCGCCCTCTGCCAGGACGTTCTCACTTATCACTGCAACAACGCCAATCTGCAGGAAATTTACAACAGCGAGCAAGCCCCCAATCATCGCGACCAATTCGGCGCCGGCAACAAGTTCATCACGCCGGTGATTATCGACGGAAACGTCTACGTGGGGACTACGACCGGCGTGGGAGTGTTCGGACTACTTCCGAGCCCGGAGGAAGGAACAAAGACTCCAAAGTAGCCAGACAGTCGCGCCGCAGTCCCGGCGGCTGTCGCGCGGGCGTCCCGCCCAGGCATCCCCCGATCCGGGAAGCTATTTCACTCCCTGCTTGCGATTAATCTCGCGCGAGAACTCTGTCACCAGGTTGAGCACGGTCCCATACACCGCCTGCCCCACCACACCCCACCCCGCGTTGACCAGCGCGCTCTGCGATCGCGGCTTCCATGAGGTCGCCACCAGGCCTCCGGCGAAGGCGCCGCCGTACAACGCCCATTGCGGACGCAAATTGTCCTCGCTGCGATCGTAAGTTAGGAAATTTCTCATGACCGCGTGCTTGACCCGTGGCCATCCTTTGCACTTGCATTGATCGTAACGAACTTCGTAGCCGAGCTTGGCGTTGCCTATGTAGGCTAATGTGTTCGCGGTGATGAACTGGCCTTCGCGCGATGCAAACCTTTCCAGGTAACCCGCCCAGCCATCGTCCCACTGCGGAGGTACGCCGCGCGCCTGATCGATGCCCGCGCCAAACATTCGCTTCATGTAAGCTTCCGGGGTAATCAAGGTCTGCCGCAGATAAATTTCCCGCCGCTGCGACGCAGTCAGTGTGACCAGCATTCGCCTGCGGCCGACATAGACCCCGGCGATCCAGCCCGACTCCCAATCGCGCGCCCGCAACAGCCCGGCGGTAGCCGCGTCTTTGGTCATCACGGCCACGGCCTGCACGGGATTTCCGCTCTCGTCTTTCTGGGGCTCTTCGTTTTTCGGCCCCTCGTTGGAGGTTTGTGGCGTCGGAGTTTGCCCAGGGGTCTTTGGCGACTGCGGGTCGCTCTGTCGCGGATCCTGACCGGACGGCAGGGCCGAAGGTTGGGACTGCGATTGGGACTGCTCTTCGGGCGCCGCGCTTTGCGCCCAGATTCTGGCCGTAGCGATCGCCGCGAAGCCGCACAGCATCAACAGCAAGCCGCCAGTTCTCTTCCCCAAGCTCATCTCCCCCAGCAAGCCGCCCTGCGTTTGTGGACCCTGTGCCTTGTGTTAAGCCTTAGAACTTAACTCTAAACGACCGGCAAGCCAGGCAATGCTAGACTCCGTTGGATGCGCTCGCTTTATAACCGTGTTGCAGGTCAAAACGTGGACCGCCTGGCCGCGCTGAGCGACGGCATCTTTGCGGTATCGATGACTCTGCTGGTTCTCGATCTGCGCGTCCCCGCGGCCGCTGCCATCCACTCCGAGCCGGACCTTCGCCGCGCCCTGATGGCGCTCGCGCCTCGCTTACTTGTCTTCCTCATGAGCATCATGACCAACGGCATTTTCTGGGTCGGCCAACAAACTCAACTCAATTGTTTTGCCCGCTCGGACCGCAACTTGGCCTGGATTCACATCGCTTTTCTGTGCGCCATTTGCTTGACCCCATTTTCCACAGCACTGCTGGCTGAGTTCATCGAGTATCGCACCGCGCTGCTGATCTATTGGAGCAACATTCTCCTGCTCGGACTCACCCTTTTCTGGAGCTGGAGCTACGCCAACCGCGCCCATCTCCTGGCGGACGATCTGCCACCCGAAGTGCATCCTGCCGTAGTGCGGCGAATCGTGATTGCGCAATCTCTCTACGCTGCCGGCGCCCTGCTCTGCTTCTTCAATACGTATTGCAGCATCGCCGCCATTGTATTGGTCCAACTCAATTACGCCATCGCACCAAGATTCTGCTGGGGACTGTTCTCCCGCGGTGGGCAAGGTTCCGACGATTAGAGCCTAGGAATCAGGATCTCCGTAATCAGCTGCTCCTCCGGCGTAGTCCGCGGATCGTTGACATAGTTCTCGATGCAATAGTCATCCCGAATCGGAATCTTCTTCTCGTCCACGAGCTGAAAAACCCTGCCGGTTGCTTCGCCCAACTGCGGGTAAGGTCCCGTCAAAACAAATCGACTGTATTTCCCTCCCGCGAAATGAGAGTAGTTCACGCCCTCCGGCAGATCGCGAGGCTCGGCCGCCAGCGACACGCCCGCGCGATAGATCTTCGGAGCCGCTTTGTACAAGCTCATATATCCCTTGATCTGGTTGTGCTCGGCTATTCTCGGAATAAGTTGATGCAAAGCCTGCCATGCCTTCGGTGCTGTCTCTTGAAAAAGCCCAACGCTCTCGATGAAAACGTAGCGCGTCTGCGGCCAGGTTACAATCTCGGGTTCTTCCGTCAGATTCATAGACTCTCCTCCAGCAAAGGACCCAGAACTAACTTTCACTCGCCGCCGCATTCTACTACGATGTTGCGCATCGCTTGGCTCACAGCTCCATCTCAATTCTGATCCTGTGCCTGTGCCTGATCCCGTTGGGCTCGCCCGCCCAACCGCAGAACACTCAGCAGCGGGCCGAAGGCACGACGGATAAGGCTCGCCAGCGCCCTGATCTCCGAACACCCGGAGTTCGACCCCCCGGCCGAGTGCGCGATCAGCGAACTCCCAACACCTGCAATCAGCCGCCTGTTGCGACAATGGATTTCTACTAGGAACGATCCAGCTCGAGAAGCGGCCACAAAACACAGTGGACTACGCTTGCGATTACGGCCTTTTCCAAAGGTTCGGCGGGTACCGGTTTCCAAGGGAGGTGGTCGGTTTCGAGGATCGTCATCGCAAACTCCGCGCAAAGGTCATTGAGCTTTCTTTCGAGCCACACCCGATCCGGCTCCGTTCGCGCCGCCCCCCTCAAGCAATTGAGGGAGGGTATGGCAGGCACAACTTCAGCCTGCTCTCGCGCAATCAACGCTCCCCATCCCAGAGTCCCCTTCGCCTCACGAGATCGGTGGTGACCTTGTTAATTGTCGTCGATAGGAAGGGCAAGCCTCAAAACGTTAAGATCGTGACTTCGGGTGGCGCCGGCTTCGATGAGGCGGCCTTGAGTACCCTCCGGGCCTGGCGCTTGAAACCCGCCATTTGCAACGGCGAGCCCATGCCCATGGCCATCGCGATCGAGCTTGACTTCCGAAGTTCCGCTAGAGTCCCATCCGTCCTCACACGAGAGTTGTGCGCAGCGCGCCGAGAATCGGCTCCTTGGCTCCCTCATTCGATTCATACTCCTTCACCTCTGCATCCACCGGCACCGCGACATACTTATGAGTTTCCACCTCGAGACACTGCACCACCTGATGCTTCTCCCGCGCTCGCTTTCCCCACCGGCTGGGTTTTTCCGGGTTTTGCTCAATCGCCTCCAGCGTCCGGCCGTTGAGCTTGAACTGAACCATCCACAGGCACCCGCTTCCCGCCCTCTTCACGGGAATCTTCCGGTCATCCAGAACAACGATCTCGCCGCTCATGAGCTGAGCGGCCACTGATCGTAAGGCTTGCTCGAGATCCGTCAAAGTATCTCCCACTTTCGCAGGAGACAAAAGTGCTTTGCTGGGATTCATTCAAAGATTTCTGGGCGGGCCCCCACGCGTTATCGATCTGGATTCGTAACTAATTTGATTCTGCGCCGACTCAAGATCGGACCCAAAGAGCAATGATTTTCCCTTTGATTTTTACAGTATCCGTTGATGTATCGTTTACGTATGGCCGAGACCGGCCGTTCTATCTCGGCTCTGAGGCCACGCCTGACCCCCCTCTGCCCGAGCGCTCTCTGCGCTCTTGCCCGGGCCGAAGATGCTCAACCACGCGGCCAAGCCCTACTCGAAAGAGCCCGGCAACGTTCCGACATTCGCGCCCCCAATTCGCCTGCCTTCCGCCTGAGGGCAACTTTTTCTTCGGTGGGAAAGGATCTCGCTACAGTCCAGGGAAGCTATTGCTTTGCTATGTTGATGGTTAGCGCAGAGTATCCCACTGAACGGGCTAATCCCGCCGCAGAGACACAAGTGTAGAATCCGACACCAGGGAAAAAGATCGTTCCCATTCCACTGTTACCACCATGGTTCCGAGCGATAGGGGAAACGCGGTCAAGCGTTGAGCGGAAAAACAGTGCAAGGTGTATTCGCTACTTCTTCCCCAGCATCTCGACCACGCGCTCGTAATCATCCACCGACGCGTACTCGATCACGATCCGGCCCTTGCCATTGCGGTCGCGAATCCTTACTCGCATGCCCAGAGTGCGTTCCATCTCCATTTGCGCCGCCCTCACGTTGGGATCGATCCAGCGCGCCCCTCGCCCCTTTTTTGGAGTGCCTGCCGCCTGCCCCGGCAGCACCGCGAACGATCCATTCAGCCGCATGACGCGCTCTTCAATCTCATCCCACTTCAGGCGCTTGTTGACGATCTCTTCCGCTACTTGCACAATGTGCTCTTCGTTCTCCAGCCGCAAAAGCTCGCGGGCATCGCTGAAGTTCAGCCGATCTTCCAGCATGTAGCCCTTAACTTTTTCCGGGAGCCGCAGCAGCCGCATGTAATTCGCCACCGTCTCCCGGGACACGCCGATGCGCTCGGCAATCTGCGCCTGGGTGAGATGGAACTCCTGGCTGAGAACGCGGAAGGCCTGCGCCTGCTCGAGGCTATTCAAATCTTCGCGCTGCACATTTTCGAGCACAGTCATCTCCGCCGCCTGCTGCGGCGAAAGATGGCGCACCGACGCCGGAATCGTGTCTTTCCCGGCCATCTTCGAAGCCCGCAAACGGCGCTCGCCCAGCACAAGAATGTAGCTGCCCTGCTGTTGCCCGGGACGCACGACGACCGGTTGCACCACCCCGTGCTCTTTGATCGAACCCGCCAAATCGACCAGAGCTTCCTCTTCAAAAACCTGCCGCGTCTGGTACGGATTCTTCTCGATCGAATCAAGGGCCAGACTCACAACCACGTTGCGAGGACTACTCTCTTGCTGCACCGACCGCAGTTCCACGGACGTGTCAAAATTCTCCGTCTTGTCATTCCGCACCTCACTTTTGTCATTCCGAACGAAGTGCGGAACCTGCTGTTCGCCGGCGTCGCCCCGGCTCCCGTCGCCGCCGCGCTCCAGACTCGGGCCTCGCGAGTCGGGACCAACCACCCTAGGTCCCGGCAACAAAGAAGCCAGCCCGCGCCCCAAAGCCCGCCGCTTCTCCACTTTCTCGTCTTTCTTCTCCGCCAAATTCCCCGCTGCCGTAGTCATTCGTGTTTCCTCTGTGAACCTGTGTGCCCTCTGGGTTGAAGATGCGCTTACATTGATGATCTTCGATCTATCAATCGACGGAGATCAATACTTAGCCTAGGCGCTCCGGGCTGAGGGCTGAGAGCTGACCGCCGAAAGCTGCCTCCCCAAAATCTCCTTAGCCAGCCTTATATAACTCTCCGCCCCCTTCGAACGGGGATCGTACATCAGCGCGGGTTTGCCATGGCTGGGGGCCTCAGCCAGGCGAATGTTCCGCGGGATAGTCGCGGCGCACACCTTCTCACCGAAGAAGCTTCTCAATTCTGCCGTCACCTGCTGCGCCAGGTTGGTGCGTTCATCGAGCATGGTTAGCACCACGCCTTCAATCTTCAGCTCCGGGTTGAGCGCGGCGCGAATCCGTTCCACCGTATCCACCAGCTCGCTGATCCCTTCCAGCGCAAAATATTCGGCCTGCATGGGAATCAAAACCGAATCGGCGGCCACCAGCGCATTCAGCGTCAGTAGATCGAGCGCCGGCGGGCAGTCAACCACGATGTACTGGAAGCGCTCCCGTAAAGGGGCGATGGCATCCCGCAAACGGAACTCCCGGCGCTCGGCCTCGACCAATTCGATGTTGGCTCCGATCAAGTTCTTGTGCGAAGGAATCAGCCATAGCTGCTCGAGTTCTGTGGTAGCCAGGGCCTCGTCGCCGGTGGCAGCCCCGAGTAAAAGATGGTAGGTAGAAACGCGGTCGGGATCTTTGGCCAGCCCCAGGCCGCTGGTGGCATTGGCCTGGGGATCGCAATCGACCAGCAACGTGTTCACTTCGGCCGCCGCGAAGGAGGCGGCAAGGTTGATGGCAGTCGTAGTCTTACCCACGCCGCCCTTCTGATTGGCAACAGCGATGACGCGTCCCATAAGTTAGCGAGGAAGCCCGAGCCACTGGCAGCATAATGCGCTTCGCATTTCGATTGCAACGTCGAATGTGAGGCGCGGTGTTGAATTCGTGTGCAAAAGGAGTCCGATGTTCCGGTGGGAACACTTTTGAGCTGGGTATTCAAAGCCTCTCCCTTCGAGTGGCCCGCTGCGGCACTCCGTTCAACTTAGACTGTCACGAAATTCCTGCCGTCGGCTGAAGCGGACTCAGCTTGCCTTACTTGCGAGGACCCGGCACTGCCATGTCGGGCTCTCTCATTCCGCCCCTGAGGGGCTGGGAGATAGTTTTGTTCGACCGTTGGCGTGGGTTTCATGCCACACTTCGATTTGCGGCCAGATTAAGCTGATGTTCCCGTGGGAACATTCATCGCCGTGCCAATTTTGATCGCCTAACTCCGGCTGAGACCAAATCCTATGCCGATGTTCCAATCGGAACATGCTAGGAAGTCCAGTATGGCGTCACCAAGGTTCGCAGCATGCGTCCCGTCGCCGGGCGGGCAACGCTCACGGGGATCGTACGGGCCGAATCAATGACATCGGTCCTTCGCGCAAAAGGCGCGCTCAGGATGACAACGAGAATTTATGACACGGATTTTCGGGACAGCACGCTCGCTGGCGCCACCCCAAGAATGTTCCAACTGGAACAAAACTCAAAGCGGTCACGAACGGGCAGTCGCGTGGGAGAGGCTCATCACGATCTCAATATGTTCCACCACCTAGCTTCCGAGGCCAATTCTTTTGCGGCTCGATGCGATAAAGGTGGCATCTCATTCCACCTATTTACTCTCTTGGTCCCGGTAACCCACAACCAGCACGCGAGCGCGCGACATGGGAACCGGGACGGGTTCTGCCCAAGATAATTCGCCGACTAAGTTCCGCGCTGCGAGTTGCGCCGACCCGATCAAGAGGCCGATACGTCCTGAAGCCGCCACCAGGCTTCCAGCCTTCGGCAAAGCCTCCGCAAAGCGCTCCACGGCACGTAGAATTACGACATCAAAGCCCGGCCGAGGAGCCACCTTCTCGGCGCGCACATTTTGTATATCGATATCCGTCAATGTAAGCGAGCGGACGACTTCGCGCAGAAACGTGGCTTTCTTTTGGTTGGACTCGACTAGAGTCAAGGCAATCTCCGGCGCCCACAACTTGATGGGAATACCGGGAAAGCCGGCGCCAGAGCCGATATCGGCCACTCGCGCTCGACCCTTTGCAACCGTGGACTGGTTGGACCGAGAGGTATCGCGCGGAAACAGATGGCGCGCCGCGAACAGGGACTCGCCGAAGTGCCGGACGACTATTTCTTCGGGATCGCGAATGGCGGTGAGATTCATACGGGCATTCCAGCGAAGTAGCATATCGATGTATGTCGATATATCTTGGAGTTGGGCCGAAGAGAGCGCGGCAGCTTCCTCAACCAGGCTTCCGCCCGGTTCGGAGCGAGTACTTGCGCTGCCCGTTAAGAAAGGCTCGAGCAGTTCGGCAATCCGCGTGGGCTGCATAGACAGTGGGATTGTAGACGACCTTCGCGTCCCAACGCCCCGGCAGAATTGGCCGTTCGGACAGGGGGTAAGGTCAATTACCCGCGTCGAAGCTTGGCGAAATGGTCCACTTCGCAGTGAACCTCGGGCATTTGTTCGGGCAACACCCGGCTGTTAGGCTGCCCGAGATGCCAGCCCTGCCCCACGAAGCCGTCTCGCCCGCGTCTGGAAAAGTTCCGCCGCCGATCAACCCACCCTTGAGCCCTGGCGCTCGCAAACCGCCTGCTTTCCAGGTGACCCCGGTAACGATCGATGCCCCGGGCACTCGATCGCCCGACCCAACCAAGTCGGGCGGACGCACCGAAGAACTGATCCAGCTCTTGCGCGGCCGCTCCTACGCCGAGATCCGTGGGCGCATGTATGACCGGGCCCCCGGCAGCCCGTGGTGGGCGGCCTGCAAGGCCGAGCTTGAGCTGCGCAATGGCCAGCAGGTGGCGGAGGCGTCTCTGGCCATGTCGCGGGTGTCCGAGAAAATGCGGGCCTCGACCCAGCACTTCGAGCAGTTGGCCGACACCCTTCACCACGCTACCCAGGATCTCGCCGACCTCCTGCGCGGCACGCAGGAAACCGGCCGCAGGTTGGAGATCGCCGTGTATGTAACGATTGGGATCACACTCGTTCAACTCTTCAATCTAATCTTCGAGATTTTCCGGCGGCGCTAGCCGATGGACTGACTCAAATCGAAGCGCCCGCCGTCGAACTGGTAGAATCGTAGTCATGGCAGGGCCTTCCCAACTGATTCAGATCGAAGTGGGCCCTCCCCTGCGCCTGCCCAAACCGGAGTGGCTTCGCGCGAAAGCCCCGGTCGGCGACAACTTTCACAATCTAAAGAAGCTCGCCCGCGGACTCGATCTGCACACCGTTTGCGAGTCGGCGCAGTGCCCCAACATCGGCGAGTGCTGGAATCACAAGACCGCAACCTTCATGCTGCTGGGCAACGTCTGCACCCGCCGCTGCGGCTTTTGCGCCGTACCTAAGGGCAGGCCGGAGCCCATCGACCGGGACGAACCTCGCCGCGTCGCCGAGGCCGTGGCCAGGCTCGGCTTAAAGCACGCGGTTGTGACCAGCGTGAATCGCGATGACGACAACATCGGCGGCGCGAGCGTTTTCGCCGAGACCATTCGCGAAATTCGCGAACTGATCTCCGATTGCCGCATCGAAGTGCTGATTCCCGACTTTCAAGGCTTGGAAGAACCGCTCAAGATCGTGCTCGCCGCGCGCCCCGACGTGCTCAACCACAACACGGAAACCGTGCCTCGCCTTTATCGCGTGGTGCGCTCCGGCGCGCGCTACCAGCGCACTCTCGATCTGCTCGAAAACACCAAGAAGTTTTCTCCCGGCATGGTGACGAAAAGCGGGGTGATGGTTGGCCTCGGCGAATCGACCGCAGAGTTGATCGAAGTATTCCGCGATCTCGGCAGTCGCGGCGTCGACATTCTCACGGTCGGACAGTATCTGCGCCCGTCCCGCGATCACCTGCCCATCGCACGCTTCTACACTCCGCAAGAGTTCGTCGAGCTGCGGGATGAAGCCCTGCGCTTCGGCTTTCGCCACGTCGAGTCCGGCCCCATGGTGCGCTCCAGCTATCACGCGCACGAGCAAGCCGAATCAACCAGCTTGCCGCAGATTGTGTCCTAGCTCGTTTGCATGCGAACGCCAATCTTCCAGGTTGATGCCTTCGCGACGCGGCGCTTTGCCGGAAATCCCGCCGCAGTCATGCCGATGAAGAGCTTTCCTCCGGCCGCGACGTTGCAGGCGATTGCTGCCGAAAACAATCTATCGGAAACCGCATTTCTAGTGCGCGAAGGCGATGACTACCGCCTGCGATGGTTCACACCGAACGTCGAGGTCTCTCTTTGCGGCCACGCCACGCTCGCCAGCGCAGCCGTGGTTATGGAACGAATGGAGCCAGGGCGCAGCAGCGTGGTCTTCCGTTCCGCCAGCGGACCCCTGACCGTGAAGCGTTCGGGGGCCAGGTACGTCATGGACTTCCCGTCGCGACCGTCCACGCCCGTCTCACCGCCTCCTGGTCTAGCCCACGGGTTGGGCGTAGAACCCGTTGAAGTCTTCGTGAACTCCTTCAACTATCTGGCTCTGCTCGAAAATGTTGCCATTCTTCGGCACCTTGCTCCCGATATGACGGCGCTTGCGAGCCTGGATCGCCCGGGAGTAATCGTGACCGCAGCGGGGGACGACACCTACGACTTCATCAGTCGCTATTTCGCCCCGGCCAAAGGCATCCCGGAAGATCCAGTCACCGGCGCTGCTCATTGCATGCTGGCGCCCTACTGGGCACAGCGACTGGGGAAGCGCAGCTTTCGAGCCTTCCAGGCATCACGCCGCGGCGGAGAGATCGTTTGCCGCCTGTTCGATGGCCGCGTCGAGCTGGAAGGATCGTGTGTTTTTTATATGGAAGGCGAGGTCGACATCTGAACCTTAGTGATGGGGTAATTCAAAACCGGGCTCCGAAGAACGTTCGATTGCTCCATGACAAAATTCCCTAGAAGATGTGCAGCTTGATGCTCAGATACTTCTTCGGGTTCTCCCGGATCGCCTTGATCAGCCCCTGAGTCTCCTCCAGCATGTGGTTGGCGTTGTTGTAGAGCGTGTCATCCTTGAATAGCTTGCCGACTGTGCCCTTGCCATCTTCGAGTTCGCTGGTGAGCTGCGCCAGCTTGGTCACGGTGGTGTCGATCTTCTTCGCCAGCTCCTCATCCTTGGCCAGCTTACCCAGAGTTCCTTTGCCGGCGTTGATGTCGTCGCTGACCTTCTTCAGGTTCGCGATGGTATCGTTGGCGTTGTTATAAAGGGAAGGATCTTTCAAGAATTTCCCGGCGGTGCCCTTGCCCGCCTGCAGATCATCCACCACCGCATTCATTTTGTCGAGGGTCGCGACGAACTTTTTGTAGGCGTCGTCGTTGCTGATGAGCTTGCCCAGGCTGCCCTGGCCCTTGGCGATCTCATCCACCACGCCTTCGAACTGTTTCACCATCTGCTCGATCTGATCGTAGAGCGTGGGATCGTAAATCAATTTACCGAGCGACCCCTTGCCGCTTTCGGCGAAGGCCAGGATGCGGTCGGCGCGCTTCAGGAGCGCGTCCATGTTCTGCAACGTGCTCTGGCTGGAGCGCACCACCTCGTTGAAATCAGGATGCTGGCGGATGGGCAACGCGTCTCCATCTCGCGCCGGCGGGCCAATCGCCTGCGAACTATCGATATCGATAAACGTTTCGCCCAGCACTCCGGCCGTATCGAGCGACGTCAAGGAGTCGCGGCGGAGATTGAAGCCGTACTTGGTGCTGACCTTCATCACGATTTCGACCGGCGTGATACGTTTGTCTTTTTCATCCACGATGCGGATGGCCGAAACGTTGCCAATATCAACGCCGCTCAGGCGCACCGGCGCGCCTATGCGCAGCCCGCCGGCATTATCGAAGAATGAAACCAGCGTGATCCGTTTGGTGAAGAGGCCGCCGGTTCCCGACATCAGAAATAACAGGAGGGCGAGCGTGAGGCTGGCGAAAATTACCGTGAGGCCCACGCGAAGTTGCGACCACTTGAGTTGCTTTTGGCTGGGCAAATGATTTCCTTAAACCGCCGCTTCCGTCCTTTGGCGGCGGCGGAGATTACCCGAAGCGCGCCTACGCCATCGCAGCATCATATCAAATCGCCCCCCTACTTACGGCGGCCAAGGCGCAGCGTGGGCAGCAGCAGCAAAGCCAGCGCGTAGGCCGCAATGCCGCAGGCTAAAGTTGCGGTCAAGCCGAATTGAATCGCAATCACCATCGCCAGCACCGATCCCAATACGCTGGCAGCGGCGTTCATGGCCCAGGCCCACTCCACCCCGTTCTCTTCATCATTCAACCCGCCGGCAGCGCCGAAACCCGATTTCGCGGCCAAGGCTCGCAACCCCGAAGGAAACGGCATGCCCATCAGAAATCCAAGCGGAATTAAAAGCAATCCGCTGATGGCCAGACGAAAGCCAAATGCCAAGCCGACCCATGCCGGCAGAATCCGCGGCAGAATGAAGATGTCGGCGACCAACGCTACGATCGCCAGCAGAAGCGGCGCCCACGCCATCTCCGTGCGCGGAAGCCAGCGCCGCGAAGCCAGGCTGCCGGCGCCGCTCGACAGCATCAGCAGAAAAATCACCACGGTCAACGCGTAGGTGGGGTGCCCCAGAAAAAGCACGAAGCGCTGGATGAAGGCGATCTCCACCAGAATGTAACCCAGGCCCACCGCGACGAAATAAAGCAGCGGCAGCGGCGACTGCCGGCTGCCTTGCAGGGTCAGCGGCAAAATCAGAAATCCCAGCACCGCCGCCACCGAGATGGCCAGCACCAGAAGCAATACCAGCACACCCAGATTGACTTTCCAGTCGATCGCCTGCCGCAACCCCTGCTGTCCCAGGATTTGCCCGGCCTTCAGCGTGAAAAAAAAGAAAGGCGCGTTGTCGGTGACTGGCGCAACATTGTAGGCATACGTCTGCGCGAAACGATAAGGCTCGTTGCCTGCAATCAAATCGGCGAACGGATTCGGCTCGCCTTCGCTGGTCGCAGATTCGGATCGATCGTCCGAAGTCGCCTCTTGAGAAATCGCGTAAGGCAAATAGAGCGGAACGAGTTCCTTGTGCTGGAGGAAATGACCGCTCACCGCCATCTGTTCGTGGCGGGTGAAAGCAGTTTTCTTGGCCAGCACCACCACCGGGATTCCGTCCTCATCCAACTCGCCCTGCGAGGCCACCATGAAGTTCGGCGCCGGATTGGCCACGCCCAGCCGATGCAACGCCTCCATCGCCACCGCAACCACGCGCAGCGCTTCGCGGGGCTGGCGAAATTCCCAGCGCGTGATGGCGATCATGCCATCCGGCTTGAGGTGCTCGAAATATTCCTTGAAGGCCTCCACGGTATAGAGATTGTTTTCGCTGAGAGCGAACGCGCCGGCCGCGGTCGAAGCCCACGTATCGACCAACGTCATTTGCACCACATCGAATTGCTGCGGCGTCGAACGAAGATAAGAGCGGCCGTCGGTCACATGCATGTGGACCTGCGGGCGTTCGTAGAGGTGAAGCGCATAATCGGCATAGCGCCCGCGCATGACGGTATCGGCGATGATGGGATTGATCTCGATGCCGGTGACGCTTGGACTCCCGTTGGCCAGCGCGCGCAGCACGTCGACGCCGCCCCCCGGTCCGATGATGGCGAACTCGCCGCGCGGCCGCAGAACATTGGCCAGCGCCGGCGCAGCCGACATCAGATTGCGCTCCCACTCCGAGCCGCTCCAGTGCGCGAGATCGCAATTCATGATGTAAGTGGAAGCGTCAGCGTCGATCACGATCGCCTTGGCTTCGTCTTGGCGGTCGACTTCAACGCGCGAGAGCGCATTCCAGCGGGAGAATTCCACCCAGGCCGGATCGCGAAACATGCCCTTGGCATACACCACATCGATCAGCCGGTCGGAATGGTTGGCCGCGATCAGCACGACGAATGCGGCCGCCAACGCGCCCGCAGCCTTGCGCACCCTCGAAGAATCAGCCCACAAAGCGGCGGCTAAAGCCATAACCACGGCGGAGGCCAGAATCGTATTCGGGCCGCCGATCCAGTTGAGCAGCGGCACGATCGCCAGGCAGGCCAAAGCTCCGCCGCACAGGTCGGCCCCGTAAAGCCGCTGCACGCGCCAGGTTTCGCGGGCGAAGACAATCGAAAACAGCAATCCCGTCAGAAAGAAAGGCGTTGCCGCCGCGAGGTACAGCACCGTGAGATCGAGAAAATTCTTGCCCGTCACCTCGAGCGCTACCGGCACGTGCAGCACGATTTCGAGCACGAGCAATACCAGAATCGAATTCGCGATACAAAGTCGGGCCGCAAGCGTGCGCGTCGCGATGAGCGCCAGACGCGGCTTGAGTAGATGAGCGCAGACTCCGCCGGCGCCGAGTCCCAGTAGAGCGATCGAAATCGCCAAAAAAGCGAAGTGGTAGAAGAGCACAACCGAGAACAATCGAGTGAGCGCGAGCTCCAGCAACAACGCCGCAAAGCTGGTGAGGCCCAAGCTTAGGAGCAGCGTGCATTCGGGGATTTGGTTGGAGAGGGAAACCGGCGCGGCAGCCTGTAGCGTTGCGGACATGAGCAAAAAGGAATGCGCCAGTCTAGCAGAAGGCCGCAGGTCTCCCGCCAGTTAGTTTTCCAGAATGACTTGCGCGATGGCTTGCTCGGCAGTGTGAGAAATCGAGAGCGAGGCATGTTTCACGCCGAGTTTGGCCGCGATCTCGCTGGCCTTTCCATGAAAAATAATGGTGGGCCGTCCTCCAGGCTGGCGCGCCACTTCGCAATCCCGCCAGCGCACGCCTCGGCTCCAGCCCGTGCCCAGAGCCTTCATGGCCGCTTCTTTGGCCGCGAAGCGGGCGGCGTACCGCTCCAACCGATTAGCCTTGGAATCGCAATAACGAATTTCGCTGGGCGTGTAAATGCGCTGCAGAAAGCGCTCGCCGAAACGCGCAATGGATTGCCGAATGCGCGGGACCTCCGCGATATCAATACCGGTGCCGACGATCATATTTTCACGTCGCTCGCTCTACGAATGCTTTTCGCAACTCCGCCACCGCCTCCGCAACGCTCGTGGCAGCCGTGTCGATTACGATATGCTCGCGGTTCCAAGGCTCATACTCGCGGGAGAGAACTTCTTCCCACGTTAGGCGCGGTCCCACAATGTCGGCGGGACGTGCTTCCAGGCGTTGACGATGCAGCTGCGGACTAGAACAAGTAACTTCGACTTCAAACTTATGCACTCCGGCCAGACTCGCGACCTCAGCCCAAGCCTCGCGAGTCACTCGCACTGGATTGACGGAATCTGCAATCACAGTTCGACCGAGGAGAAGATTGTCTTTGGCGACCGCGTAGGCAACGCAATACCCAGATTCATCCAGGGATCCGTAAGTCTTGCCGCAATCACGGATGGCTTGCTCGATGGAGTCGATGCGCAAATACACCGTGCCGAGCTGACGAGCCAGCTCTCTGGCAATCGTCGTCTTTCCCACTCCCGGCAGTCCGCCAAAGATGATGAGCATGGTTGCCACGGTCTGGGTCGCGAAACTGCAGCGCTTTATATCTGCATCCACGCCCTAAAGGAGGCTGTCGCCACGATAAATCAATTCGCCCTCAATCATGCGCGCCTCGGCGGTAAGCCGATGCGGCTTCGGCGGACCCATCCCATCGACATGCAGCACCTCGCGCCCGTGCGCCACCAGCCAATCCGAAACCAGCATGCGGTGACAGCGAAAGTATAGCCGCTCGGCGCACATATACGCCGTTCGCGAACTCTCGGCCAGCGCAATTAATTCTTTCATCGCGTTCTGAAACTCCGCACTCAACATGTGGTCGGCATAATTCCGGAAGCTCGCATTGCGCAGCGCGATGTGCGGGGACTTTTCGCGAGTCTTCTTCCGGTAACCGCCGAGCGTCTTCATCCAGACGTAGGGGATGCCCAGCGCGGGCAAGTTCTGCTCCAGAGATTCGCGATTGAATTGCGGCAGCCGCCGCGACATGGGAAAGGCGCGAATATCCACCAGAGTTTGAATGGAGTGGGCTTGAAGCGTCGAGACCAAATCTTCCCACGAGCGAGTCGAGTGTCCGATGGTGTAGAGAGTAGCCACAGCATTCGTGGAAGCCGATCCGAGTATATCGCTAGGTGGGGGCTAGTCCATGATCGAATCCTCCCCGCAAGGTCGCGAGATCTTGACGACGCTGTCTTCAGCGTTCTGGCTCACTGGACCCGGATTCGGATCGACGTCGGTCGCGGGAGAGAACTCCACATCCGCCTTTATGTAGGGGCAGTGCACGTAGACGGATCTCTTCCGTGTACGCGTCGAAATTCCGCGCTCCTCGGTGAATACCGTGAATAGCTCCCTTCGCGTCATTCCAGGCTTGACAGTTGAAATGGACTTCATCACGTGATCAATCCAATCTGTGTGTTCCTGATCGCTTGGATTCCGTCTTGGCCGATCGATGGCCTCCTGCCCGGAAACGCTCGCGACTGCCACCACCAGCCATACCAGGATTGCGTAGACCAGTCTGTCGATCGCGGATTCCTCTCTTCGACAAAAAACTACCCCTTCGGTTCGATCTTTGCGAGAGCGCTTGCGAGGGCTGCATCTTGTGCAGGAAAGACGGTTCGCAAATCCAGCAACACGCGGCCATCCTCGACCCGCGCAATAATCGCCGGATCGGACGACCGCAGGCGCGCCGCCAGTTCATCCGCACTCAGACCCTCGCAACTCAGAGCGGCCAACCGCGTTGGCAGGGCTGAGGAGGGCGCGGCGCCTCCGCCGAGCAGAGATTCACCATCCACAATTTCAACCCGCAAGCGCGGCGACTGGACTCGCGCCACTAGAGCCTCAGTTCGCGCGCCGATCTGCTCTCGCGAAAGCCGCATCATGCGCAGCGTGGGGATCGCATCGTGATCGCGCCGCACGTAGGCCAGCAGAGTAGCTTCGAGCGCGGCGTAAATCAGCTTATCCACACGCAGCGCGCGGAACAAAGAATTCGATCGCATGCGCGCGACCAACTCCGACCTGCCGCTGATCAACCCCGCCTGCGGACCGCCCAGCAGTTTGTCGCCGCTGTAAGTAACGATCGGCACGCCACTGCGCAAACTATCGAGCACGCCGGGTTCCCCGGTAATTCCGACAGAGCGCAGATCGAAGAGCGCGCCGCTGCCAAGATCCTCCATTAACGGGATACCACGTTCGCGCGCCAAGGCTACCAACTCGGCCGTCGAAGGCTGCTCGGTGAAGCCGGTGATCTCAAAATTCGAGCGGTGCACGCGCAGCAGCAGCCTGGTTTTTTCGTGGATGGCGCGGGCATAGTCGGCGATCCGAGTCCGGTTGGTGGCGCCCACTTCCCGCAGAATCGCCCCCGACTTCGCCATCACGTCCGGAATGCGAAACGAGCCGCCGATCTCGACCAACTCGCCGCGCGAAACAACAACCTCTCCGCCCTCCGCCAGCGAGTTCAAGGCCAGCAGCACCGCAGCAGCGTTGTTGTTTACAGCGATGGTAGAGACAGCGCCAGGTTTAGAAACACCCAGCTCCGCACCTGCGGAGACAGCCTCGGCACCTGTTGAGACCACCGCCTCGGCCCTCCCGCGAGGGCGGAGCTGAGCGGTATTCATGGAAGAATCGATCAGCGAATCGCTGCTCAACAACTTCCGAAACAGCCGGTCCACATGCGCATCCCGCTTCCCGCGCACCCCGGCCTCAAGATCAAACTCCAGATTGGAATAACTCGCAGCGGTCTCTCGGATGTGCTCGATCGCCCCCTCGCCCAGCGGAGCCCGGCCCAGATTGGTGTGCAGAATCACGCCGGTAGCATTGATCAACGGTCGCAGAGAATAGCTCATCGCCCGGCGAAGCTGGCTTTCGACCGCGCCCGGCAGCCCGGAGATAGCAAGCTCAAGCGCGTGCTCGTCGAGCCGCCCGGAGGTAATCTCCCGCCGCAATCGCGCCAGCACCAGCCGCGCCGCCTCGGCGACCGGGTCATGGCCATCGCTTACCGCGAGCGCAGAAATCGTAGGCTCGCGCAGCACATCGTCGACGGCGGGCAGCTTGCGAAAAAGCTCCGAGAGTACGGCGTTTTTCACCGCAAGATTATCCCACGAGTTTTGGCTAAAGCGTATGCAGGTAGGCCAGCAAATCCTGCAAATCCTGCGGACTCAGAATCTGTCCATACGCGGGCATCTCATGGCGCCCGCTGCGAATGATGTCGCGGACGCGCTCGTCGTTCGCCGGCAGCCCGCTCAGCGGAAGGTAGGGATGCTGGAAAACGCCCTTCAACCCCGGGCCTTTCCGCCCCTTCGTGGAATAAGGCCGATGGCAGCGATCGCAATGATCGTCGTAAAGCTTGCGTCCCGCGGACTGTTGCGGGTTGAGACCAAGCTCCGCATCCGATCGCCGCCGCTCCACGTCGCAGCTCGAAAACGTAGCCACGGCAAGAAGCGCTGCCAGAGCAGAGATGGCGAACGCCGGAGAGATTCCCGTCAGTCTTCTGCCCCGACGCTGCCAGTCGATTGCTGCCAGCATTCTCATCTGTCCGTAAGTAGTATCCCACACCCGAAATGAAGCCGCGGCGAGGCGCAGAGCAAAAAAAAGAGTAACGACGGCATCCCGCCGGCTGTCCGGGGGCGTCCTGGCCCACCGCGCCGGAGCAACCTGAGAACACTCCCTATTCATTTAGAATTTTCCCATGCGAGCGATCTTCCAGTGGAATCTGGGCCGGCGCACCCTGGAGCTAGGCAAGCGCACCCTGATCATGGGCATCGTGAACGTGACGCCCGACTCGTTCTCCGACGGCGGCCTCTACCTCGATCCCGAACAGGCCACCGCCCACGCCTTGCAATTGCTCGACGAAGGCGCCGACATCATCGATGTGGGTGGTGAATCCACGCGCCCCGGTGTGAAAGTCGCGGCCTCTGACGCGCATGAGAAAAGGGCAGCCCAGCCCGATTCCTCGAAGGGTGCCGCGAGTGAAAAAACTTCCGTCAGCGCCGAGGAAGAAATGCGGCGCGTGCTGCCCCTGATCACAGCTCTAAAGAAGACCCGCCCCGATGCGCTCATCTCGATCGATACATCCAAAGCCAGCGTCGCCCGCGCCGCTCTGCTGGCTGGGGCCGAGATCGTCAACGACGTCAGCGGCCTGCGCTGGGACCCAAAAATGGCCAAGACGCTGGCGGAAACAAAATGCGGCGTCGTCTTGATGCACATGCGCGGCCGCCCCGAAGAATGGCGCACCCTGCCGCCTCCCGGAGACATCGTACTGCAAGTCAAACGCGAACTGCGAGATTGGACGGAAGCCGCAGTGGTGGCGGGCATCCGCCGCGAGCGCATCATGCTCGACCCCGGCTTCGGCTTCGGGAAAAGTTTCGAGCAAAACTATCCGCTGCTGTCGCATTTTCAGGATTTGCAATCTCTAGGATTCCCGCTCCTGGCGGGCACGTCGAGGAAATCCTTTCTCGGCCGCACCCTGGCGAAAGATGGAAAAGACGCCGCGCCCGCAGACCGTCTCTACGCAAATATCGCCGCGCAGACAACCCTGATTCTCAAAGGCGCGCACGTCCTGCGCACGCACGATGTGAAAGCCAGCGTGGACGCTGCACGCGTCGCGGATGCAATTCTCGGCGCCCGCTGAGTTGCCCAGCCGACCCACAGCCGCTAGATTTTACGCTCGTCGAAATCTTACACCGGAGGGAAACTCGTGATGCGCGCGACATAGCGGCTGCGCTTTTTCCGGCGGGGCTGCGGCATCGAATGACGGGCGCTTGCCGCGCCGTACCTCTCCCTACAATGTGAATTGCGAAACCGCCAGCCCGCTTCCGCTAACATCTTTCACACTCCGATCCATTGTGCCCTCGTCGTCCTCAAACCCACGCAGGCCCGCGATTTTTTCTGCCCGATCGGCTGCATCGGCCCCGCTGTCGTCCCCTCCAATACAGAGCAGAACCAGCAATCCTATGAATAAGCCGATCTGGCCGACAATCTCTCCCTCCGTTAGTGACTTGGGCTCGGCTTACTCGCTGCACCACGGCGCGCATACGTTGCAAGCTCCGTCTAGGGGGTTGCGGGCAGCATGGACTCCTGCGCCGCCACCGCTTGCCATCGCCCCTCGCGATATACATAAATGTCGGTGAAGCGCACTTGACCCAGGATTTTGCCCTGGGCGTCCGTGGCCGTCGCCAGACCACGGATATATCCGACGTCGCCGTAGACACGCGGGCTCAGTTCGGTCAATTCGTTGTGCGCAGGACGGTGATCGGCGGCCTTCGCCAGGGTGGTCGCGCGATCGGAAATATTTCCTTTCGGGTCCACGTCCTGAAATTCCTCCGCCAGAATGCAGCCCAGGGCTTGTACGTCTTTATGTTCCAGAGCGCCAGCCCAACTTTGTTCAGTTTCAGCCAGCACGCTCGCATCCTTCGCTTGCCCCGCCGGACAACCCGCCGCCCACGCGAACGGGCAAAAAATCATCCACCACAACGCATATCTCACCGGCACCCTCCTGCCGAACCAACGACGCTACATCATAAACTGCGCGAAAGAGGCGCATTGGGTTTGACCATCCCAACGCCGAGCCGTTAGGATTCCGACTGTGCGATTTCACGGCCGGAAGAGTTTCAGTCCATTGCGGCAGGTCCCTTCCTTTACAGTCATTCCCCGGGACGATTACACTACACACTCCCGTTTTTTGGTTTTCTGAAAGCGGTCGGAGCGGTGGCTTCCGACGCCGGAAAGGTCTGCGGAAAAGATGGACGCGGTCGGGCGAGAGATCGGCAACATCCAATCAGAGCAACTTACGGATAAGCGTTCGGGCCCGCACGGGCAGCTAACATAAAATTCGAGGCAAGCGAGGAGAAACATGGCAGCCGCTGACGAGAAGGTGAAACAGATCATCGTAGAGCAGTTGGGCGTGGACGAAGGGGAAGTGACTTCCAGCGCGTCGTTCGTGGACGACCTGGGCGCGGATTCGCTCGACACCGTCGAATTGGTGATGGCTTTCGAAGAAGCCTTCGACATCGAGATACCCGACGAAGACGCGGAAAAAATCCGCACCGTGCAGGACGCCATCGATTACATCTCCAAGCACTCGAAAGGTGGCAAGTAGTTTGGGACGCAGGGTCGTCGTTACCGGCATCGGCCTGATCTGCGGCGTGGGCAATAACACCGGAGAGGTGTGGCAGGCGTTGCTCGCCGGCAAAAGCGGCGTGGCCCGCATCACCCAATTTGATAGCAGCAACTTCGCCTGCCAGATCGCCGCCGAGGTCAAGAATTTCGATCCTCTCAGCTTCATCGAGAAAAAAGAAGTCAAGAAGATGGGGCGCTTCATCCACCTCGCCATTGCCGCCGCGGATGAGGCGTTCAAAATGTCGGGCCTGAAAATCACGCCGGAAAACGACGAACGCGTAGGCGTGCACATCGGCTCCGGCATTGGCGGATTCGACATTATCGAGCGCGAACACGCGGCCTTGCTCGAAGGCGGACCGCGCAAAATTTCTCCTTTTTTTATTCCCGCTGCCATCGTTAATCTTGCAGCCGGCCACGTCTCCATGCGCTTCGGCGCCAAAGGCCCGAACGAAGCCACGGCCACGGCCTGCACCACCAGCGCGCATTCCGTGGGAGATTCTTTTCGCATCATTCAGCACGACGATGCCGATGTGATGATCGCCGGCGGCTCCGAAGCCGCGATCACGCCGATGGGCGTGGGCGGCTTCGCCGCCATGCGCGCGCTTTCCACCCGCAACGACGACCCGGAAAAAGCCAGCCGTCCCTGGGATAAAGATCGCGACGGCTTTGTGATGGGCGAAGGCGCCGGCATTCTGGTGCTCGAGGAACTCGAGCATGCCAAGCGGCGCGGCGCGCCGATTCTCGCCGAGGTCGCCGGCTACGGCATGTCCGGCGACGCCTACCATATGACCCAGCCCGCTCCAGAGCACGAGGGCGGCTTCCGCGTGATGCGCAACGCCGTGCGCGACGCCCACATCAGCGCCGACAAAGTCGACTACGTCAACGCACACGGCACATCGACTCCGATCGGCGATACGCTCGAAGCCCAGGCGATTCGCAATTTTTTTGGCGAGCGCAGAATTCCCGTAAGCTCCACCAAGTCGATGACCGGCCATCTTCTCGGCGGCGCCGGCGGCCTTGAAGCGGGCATCACCGTTCTCGCCCTGCGCGATCAGATCCTGCCTCCCACCATTAACCTGGAGAATCAGGATCCGGAAACCGACGCCATGGACTTCGTCCCTAATCAGGCGCGCAAGGCCAAGGTCGATTACGCCATGTCGAACTCCTTTGGCTTCGGGGGCACGAATGGGGCGCTGCTGTTCCGGCGCTGGTCTGAATAGGACTCCCTTCCGTCCCGCAAAATGTGAACCGCTCCTGAAAGTTGAAATCCAACGTCCATCCGTTATAGGCTTCGTTGCGCTCGTAGAGTCGACGCAAGATCAAGCGTGTTCCAGGAGATATCGCCGATGCGAAAACTGCTGCTCGGAAGTGCAATCCTCGCCATCTTGACTGCAGCCTCTCTAGGGCCGGTCCATGCGCAATCGAAAGATGACGCCGCCCCGAGCAAGCCAGACACCCAGAGTAAGCAGAACACGCAAGACACCAAGAGCGAGGGCTTCAAGCCCGAGCAGGTCGCCAGCAAAGGCTCGGTCACGATCAACGGGAAGGCGATTCCCTATGACGCTTTTGCCGGCACTCTGGTGGTCCATCCCAAGGGATGGGATGACGTCCCTCAGAACGCGGATAAAGACGAAAAGAGTTCGCCGCCCGAGGCCAGCATGTTCTACGTCGCTTACATTAAGTCGGGCGAGAATTCGCAGCGCCCCGTCACCTTTCTTTACAACGGCGGCCCGGGCTCGTCGACCGTCTGGCTGCACATGGGAGCGTTTGGGCCGAAACGGGTGGTCACGGCCGACAATTCCCACACTCCCGCTGCGCCCTACCCCATCGTCAATAACGATTACAGCCTGCTCGATGTGAGCGACCTGGTGTTTATCGACGCCCCCGGCACGGGGTTCAGCCGTCTCAGCGGCAAGGATCGCGATAAGGCATTCTATGGCGTGGATGCCGATGCCGACGCCTTCGCCGATTTTATTGCACAATTCCTGACCAAGTACGGGCGCTGGAATTCTCCGAAGTATTTGTTTGGCGAGAGCTATGGCACCACGAGGTCGGCGGTGCTGATCAACGAACTGGAAACGCTAAAGTTCATCGATTTCAATGGTGTGATTCTGCTCTCGCAGATTTTGAACTACGACAATAATGCCGACACGCCGCAGTTCAATCCTGGCGTCGACGTCCCCTATGAGATCGCTCTGCCTACCTACACTGCGTCGGCCTGGTATCACCACAAGCTGCCCGATGCTCCCAAAGAATTGGCGCCGCTGCTGGCCGAGGTCGAACGCTTCGCCATGACGGATTATGCCGCAGCGCTGGCAGCTGGGGCCACGCTTGTGCCGGAGCAACGGAAGGCCATCGTTGCGAAGCTGCATCAATACACCGGCCTGCCCACCGATTACATTGAGAAAGCCGATTTGCGCGTCAACGTTGGGGAATTCGTGAAGACGCTGAAAGGCGACAGCGACATGACTGCCGGCCGGCTCGACACTCGCTTCTCGGGGCCGACGCTCGATCCCTTGAGCAAGGAAGCGGACTATGATCCGCAGGCGGCGTCGATCGGATCGGCCTACGTCTCGGCCTTCAACGATTACGTGCGCAAAGATTTGAAGTTCACCGAGAACCGCGAATATAAGCCGGAAATCGATATCGAGAAGAACTGGAATTTTCTGCACGAGGCCCCGGGCGCTCTCACCCCGCTTCCCCAGGCGGCCAATGTGATGGTCGATCTGGCCAGCGCCATGAAATATGACCCAGGCTTGCGAGTTCTCGTCAACGCAGGCTATTTCGATTTGGCGACGCCGTTCTTTGGAGCCATCTTCGAAATGCAGCATTTACCGATTCCCACAGCGCTGCAGAAAAACATTGACTTCAAATTCTACGAGTCGGGCCATATGGTCTACGCCCACGAGGCCTCGCTGAAAGAACTGCACGAAAATCTCGCGGCTTTCATCATGAGCACGGAAGGTTCGAAATCGAAGTAGGCGTGGATGAACTGCAGGTCATCCACGGGCGAAGAGAATCGCCTCTATCTCTTGCGCAGAGGCCGTGTGGGGACAGCCGCCCTCGGCTGTCCGGCGAGCGCCGCTCGCCTTGCTTCGTTCATGCGCACTCCAGGAGGCAGCGCCGCATAGTCTCTGTCAGCGCGCTCCGAGCGAACTTTCACTTCCGTTTACTCGCGCCGTTGTTTCGCCGCTGTTGTTTCGCCTCCATTGTTTCGCCTCTTGGCCCCTCGCTCCAGCGCAGAAATCGCCGCAGCGGCGGATCGATAGGGACCGTGGTGAGTCCCTGCGCGAGATCCTTGTAAGCTCTTGGCTGAATGACGGTCCCCGACAGTTTTCGGCGTAAAAATGATCCTGCCGTTGTCGAAGGAGGCTTGCAGCAGACACCAATGTCCAGATGCACACGTTTGCGGATGCACTGAGGGACAACGACTTGAAATTTTGTGTTTACGGTTACGAGTTCCATGAACGCGGATACTCCCTGTTGGATGGAATAACAGTGGATCGAGACGACTTCGCAAGGAATCGCAGTTTGGCATCCCTTATTTAAACTCGACCTTTGGTGGTCCGCGATAAAGTTGAGGCGAGGGAATCGTGATTATTCGGCCGTTGCGGAAAGTCTTACTCTCGAAGAGTCGTGCCACAATTCACGCGGCCGGAGCTTTGCTTTTCTTTGCCCTCAGCTTCCTTTCAGGAGCGAGTGCACAAGATGCCGCTCGGTCAGCGCCGAATCAGAGCGAGAACAACGCCGAACCCGCACTCCGGCGCGGCACCAACGAGTTCGGAGGATGGGCTGGCTTTTCTCCGTTCTCCTTCAGGCTGAAGGGAACGTCCGAAGATCGCAAGCTTTTTCTGTTGAACCTGCAATACGCGAGAACCCTTTTTTCCACCACGCCGGTTACGGTCAAATACACGGCCGAGATTGTGCCGGTCGCGCTGGAAATTCAACCCACGCAGTTCTACGTCGTCGGCGGTGAGACGCTGGTCAATCCTTCGGGCACGATCTACGGGGCGGGGGCAAGTCCCGTCGGCTTTCAAGGCAATGTTGGCCGCAAGAGCGTTCAGCCGTTCGCCAACGGCAGCATAGGATTCTTATATTTCAGCCAGCAAGTTCCTATTATCGGCTCCTCGCAATTCAATTACACGGTTTCGATTGGATTTGGCGCGCAGTTCTTCCGCCGCTCGGGACGTTCGTTCACGGTGGGATGGAAATATTTTCATCTCTCCAACAACTATCAGGCGGCGCTGAATCCGGGAATCGACTCCGGAGTCTTCTACACTGGCTTCTCGATCTTGCGGGGAGGCCATCGATAGTCCGCGGGAGGTCGTATGCCTCCGAACGCAGCAAGGCGAACAGCGCTCGCCGGACAGCCGAGGTCGGCTGTCCCCGCACGCCCAAACAGGGGAGCCTCCGCGCCGGTTTGACATTGCGGCGGCTTTTTCTGTAGATTCTGTCTGAACTGAAAGAAACGATATGGCGACTCTAACCGGCGTGCAGAAGGGATACATCCTGCACTGGGGCGAGATGGGAACTCGCTGGGGCATCAACCGCACCGTAGCGCAGATTCACGCCCTGCTCTATCTCTCGCCGCGCGCGCTGCCAGCCGAGGAGATCGCCGAGACCCTGAGCGTCGCGCGCTCCAACGTAAGCACCTCGATTCGAGAGCTCGAAGGCTGGGGAATCGTTCGCGCCGTACATGTGCTCGGCGACCGCCGCGAGCATTACGAGTCCATGAAAGACGTGTGGGAGATGTTCCGGCTGGTGATCGAACACCGCAAGCGCCGCGAGATCGATCCCACGCGCGAGATGCTCCGCCGAAGCCTGGAGGAGCTCGACCCAAGGGAAACCGGAGCCGATTTCACCCGCGAACGGCTGGCCGCCATGGCAGGATTTTTTGACGCCGTAACGGAACTGCACGACCAGATGAAAAGCCTGCCGACAGGGACGGTGCGCAAGCTGCTGCGCATGGGAACTAAGTTAAAGAAAAAGTAGCCGAAGGACCTGTTAGACATGACTCAGGCAGACGATCAAAAAAAGATTTGGATCACGCTCACGGGCTTGCCCCTGACGATCGCTCTGGAGTGGCCCTTTCATCGCTCAACTTCAGGCGCAGACTTCTGGGTCCTGCACGGCGATATCCGGCTCGAAAATTCGGAGGGTCTGCATGCGCCGGTAGCGGTGAATTTATCGGCCACGGTTCGCCAAGTGCTGCCCTCGCTCGAACCGCACGACGCAGAGGCTCCAGTCATCAATGCGCTGCGCAAAGAAGTCGACCGCAGGCAGGTCGAGTTCGTGAAGTCGGGCAAGTTAATACCCGTGCCGTTTTCCAGCCGGAATTACGACTTCAAGCGCGAGAAATGGGTGTTTGGCAAGGCTAGCGACGATGCCATTGCGGCTTTCGTGGAGCGCAAGGTTTATTGGCAGGCGAAGTTGAAGTCAGACTCCCCCTCCGAGTCAGCTTCAGAAAAGAAAGTTTGGATCGCCGACCCCACCGACGCCCAGTATTTGGAGACCACTACCGCGCACCTACTCGAAGTAGCCGGACGATTCGCCGCAGGCAATGGTCTCGTGCGCCTGGTAGGCGAGTGGGCTGAGCCGACGGCGGGCCTGATGAGCCAAGCGGAAAGAGTTGAGGCCGCAATGCGGGCCGCGGTCGAAGAGTTAGAGAAGAAGCACGCCTTTGAACGGGGGTAGGCGGCGCGGATCAAGAAATCATACCGTGCGCGGGTAGTGGGCATTTTTACGCGATGCTGCTAAAGCCGTATTTCGAGGCGCTTGCAGCGCTGCTCCACCCCAAAGCAGAGTTTTTCAGGAACCTCTGAACGTCGTGACCTCGCCCAAGCTTAGAAACTCCCTCAGTTCAAATCGCGATTACTTCGCAAAAAAATAATCGAACGACTTCACCGCGTTGAACTCGTCTTCCTTGACGTCGAAGACGGTATAAAGCTTGGTCACGTTGAGAATGTCATGGACTTTCTTGGTGAGGTTGAGCAGCTTAAGTTCTCCGCCGGCGTTGCGCACGGCGGTAAAGCTGCTCACCAATTCGCCGACCCCGGACGAATCGATGTAGTCGACCTGCGCCAGATTCAGGATGATCTTTTTCTTCCCGGCGGAGATGAGCTTGCGGACGGTATCGCGCAGCGCGCCGGTCTCGTCGCCGAGCGTGATGCGGCCGGAGAGATCGACGATAGTGACGTGGCTGACTTCGCGCGTGCTCAGGTCCATGGGGCGGCTTTCCGGCTTCGGGCTTCGGCTTCCAAAAAACAGCTTAGGCCTTGGCGGGAATGTTAGATAGGTCGGCGCTGCAAGTCAATGGCTGCCGTGGTTAGGTTTGTGGTTAGGTGTGGTTAGGGGGCAGGGGCGGGCGAAATTTAATAGCTCAGAGACGCCCGGCGCGGAGCGGCATCGACCGGTTGCGAGTCACGAATCTCCTGAATGGGCGAGGTTACGATGGGCGTGGCGTACTCGGGATGGTGAAATTCCAGATGCATGCCGCGCCCCACGAACTGCAGCTTGAGCATAGACCCTCCCCAGGTAGAGCCGGCGATCGCTACCTGAACCGGGTCCGGGCAAAATTCAGGATGCCCCGAGATCAGCGCGTCGCTCCCGCCCAGTAGCACCGCGGTGTAGCAGTGGTGCAAAGTCTGAATCTCCAGCACGGTCGACGGCGGCAGGTCGTGCAGAAAGACTCCACCCTCAATTTCGGACTGGATGATGGCGCTGTTAACGTCATCGGCGAGGTTCGGATGCGGCGAGAACATAGCTCTACCCACGTTCCTAGGAGTGTACCGCAAATCGGGCGTCCCGGAGCGCCAAAGCCCAAGAACCTTGGAACATGGTCTTAGGGTTGGATGTCGCCAGTGGCCGAGCCGGTGCGCAAAAACTTACACCCGGCTGCAAACGAAGTCTGCCAGGAAACCAGAACGGGCTAAGGCCGATGGGGAGCTGGGTCTGCCCCGCGTTGGCCGGCAACACCGCGGCCGCCCCCGGAAGCGCCAGCAGGATTCGCATTTAGAAAAGTTGTCTCAGAAACAAAGCCTTGCGCTACTTGGCGATGAACGGAGCGAAAGAAGCGCTCTTGCCAAAGTAAATGCGCAGCGTGCATTTATCGCCGACGTGGGCGAAGGCAACCTCAAGCGCATCCGCGGCCTGGCTCACCTGATCCGTCTCCATGGGGGCCCGAGCCAAGTCCTGCTTCTCATCGTAAGCCGCTCCTTGGGTTACGTTCCTGTTGATCACTAGAGTCCATTTGTCTTTCGCGGGGATCGGATAAACGGTATAGGCGCCCACCGGGATCGTCGAGCCGCCGAAGTTCAGCGGAGCCTCGGTGAACAAGGTCATGGCAGTCCCTCCGGGCATCCAGGGCTTGCCGTTCGGAGCCTTGTCGCTCTTGGCGGTCACCGCATTGTAGCGAATGTAAACCTGCCGGCCGTCGTCGAGATTACAACTCGCCGTCGAAGACGGCTCCGATGGCTCTCCCGCACCCAGAGCAGTCAGAGCACCCAGAAAAAAAATGGCCGTAAAAACAAATGCGAAGCGCGCGCACCGCATGGCATCCCCCTCTGGCCGAAAAGTGTAGCGCCGAAATCGTTCCAGGGGAAGGCTTTTCCCCTTCGATTTTTGATTGGGAGCGATTCGCGACCTGACATTCGCCTTTTACTATCGCTTCGCTCCCTACGCGACAGCCGCGGGGCTGTCTACACCGGAGGTGTTTCCACAGTCAGGTGTTTTCACAAGATGACGGGTCCTTTCGTTGTTGGCCTTCGGTGACGTTCTCAGGCCACGCTCCCGTTGCTACCGTGACCTTGCCGCAGTATTCACGACTGGGGCAAGGACGGGGGCAATGGCAAAAGCAGCGAAGCTGAATATTCTTTACGGCGAAGGGGAGGCCGAGGCACAAGCGGCTCCGGCAGCGGCATTCGAGGCCGCGGGCCACGCGCTGGAAAAAGCACTCGGGCGCAAGGAAGTTGTGGCCGCACTCGAGCGGCGAGGCTTTGACCTGGTGGTGCTGGGCGCGAGCCTCACCCGCAACGATCGGCATCACCTGCCCTACGTAGTCAAGAAGGCGCAACCAGGGGCCCTGGTTCTGGTGATGCACGCCGATGGCAGCCGCCACCCCTATGTCGATGCCTGCACCGACACAGGCGGCAGCATGGAGCATGTGCTGGCTCGCATCGAAGGCATGAAGATCGCGGGCATGATGCCGGCGGCAGCAGCGGCCGGTAGGTAGCCCGTCTCCTCATCACTAGCGCACGGACCGCAGAAGACCTTAGCCCAGGCAACAATCCTCGTCCAAACGAACTGAAACGGGCACGCATCCTGATGGTTAATAGGTGGGAGGGCTGTGTGCTCTCTGCAGCGCTTTACCCCTTCTGATCGGCCGTAAACGGCGCCGGGTGGAAATCGCGCCCAACGAACGATGGGCGACTCCAGTTGGTAAAAGTGGAACGCGAACGCATTTTCCAATCTTCGTACCAGTTCCCTCTTAGGTCCCAAGCCTGTTTCGGTGGGGCGCAGTGGGACATAAGAAGGCTTTTTGCGTTAGCATCCATGCGACCGTCCACTTTTCTGCAAACTTAGCGAAGCCACCTGAGTCAGGCGCACATCCAAGGCAAGGGTGACAAAAAACCTGCGGGATCGTGGGAGGATGCGATGGCGAGGAGCGAAGGACTGCTGGCGGAATTCGATCAGGAAATGGTGAGCACGCGAAAAACGCTGGAACGGATTCCGGAAGACAAGTTGTCCTGGAAGCCGCACGATAAGTCGATGCCGTTGGGACGGCTGGCTGGGCACATCGCGGAACTGCCGGGCATGGGCGTGCGTGTGTTGCAGAGTGAGTTGTTCGACGTGGCCAACCGCGCCGATCCCTCGCGTAAGCCGACGGTTGCAGAGTCGCAGCGGCACGTGCTCGAGATATTCGACAAAAACGTGGCGCAGTTCCGCGCGGCGCTCGGTGCCGCCAGCGACGCGGATCTGGAAAAGACCTGGACGCTGGCGTTCGGCGAAAAGAAAATCTACTGCGGCCCGAGGATGGGCGCGCTGCGGCGCATGATGATGAATCACATGATTCATCATCGCGCGCAATTGGGGGTTTATCTTCGGCTCAATGGCGTGGCCGTGCCCTCGGTGTATGGGCCTTCGGCCGACGAGGGAGTTTAGAAACCGCAGCCGGTCTTATCGTTAGCGTTAAGCGGCGCGCCCCAGCACCGGCTGAGTGCAGTGCGCGCAGCGCCGGGCGTCGATGGGTATCTCGCTCAGGCACTCCGGACATTTCTTGGTAGTGGGATCGGGCGGCCTCTCGCCCTTGTGCATGCGCACGATCAGGGCGTTCACGGGAACCACGACAAAAAAATAAATCGCGGCGGCGATCAAAAGGAAATTTACCAGCGCCGTTATCAAGATCCCGTAGGGAAACGTGGTGCTGCCGATCTTGGTGGCAAACTCCGTAAAATCGGGCTTGCCGACGAGCAGCGCGACCAGTGGTTCGATCAGAGACTTCACCAGCGCCGTCACCACTCCGCCAAAAGCCGCGCCAATCACGATACCCACGGCCATGTCCACTACGTTGCCGCGCAGGATGAACTTTTTAAAGCCGTCCAGCATTCTTTTACTCCTCCGAAAGATTGGCGGCAAATGTACGACAGGACGGGAGTAAGGTCAAGCAAAGAACGACAGCGAGGAACGACACTTCTGCTTATCCGAAAAAGGCATCTGGGGATCAACAAGATTCGCCGCTGGCCGAAGCCCGTTAGCCCGGGCGATCAAGCGTCAGTTTGAGCCCATACTTTCGCGACGAGACAGGGCTGGGTTCGCTTCATCGCTTCATTAGCGCATCTTTTCGTTGAATGCACAATCTATGGCCTTTGTCCGGCGGCTGGCAGTCATGGAAGGGGGGAAGAACCATGAACGATGAACCATGAGCCATGAACATACAGGTCTAAAGGCGGACTTCGAGGTTTTCGAAGCGCACCGTCAAGAGTGGCTTCGCCTGCATGAGGGAAAGTTGTCCTGGTCCACCGAGAGACCCTGGCCGGCTTTTTGATGGGTACGGCGAGGCGTTGCGCGCCCGTGTGAGGCAGTTCGGAGTGCAAAGCGAGTTTCTAATTCAGCATGTGTGCGTAGAAGAGCCGGTATTGGTTATCTACTAACCCGTGGCAGTCCACAAGCAAACATTCAAACGCCTTCCGATCTCGAGAAGAACGGCCCGCGCCATACGAATCGAAATCAACGCTGCTTCCGTTGACTCGGAGAACGGCAGATCCGTGGGTGGACCCGGAATTTAGCGCCCTCGATGTCAATGCTGTAATCGATGCAGGTGCTTCGATCGGCGTTGTAAACCTGAAGTGGCCACGACGTGCAAGCTGCGCGCTACTGGTTTCGTGACGGTGGCCTCAGTGCAGAAATACCGGCACGTACCCTCAGCACGCGGCTGGAGCAAGGTTCCCGGAACAAAACCGAGACACTTCGACGGCATTCCCGCGGGTTGCCATTTCTAAGCCGTCCTACTCTCGTCTCTCTCGTCTCCAAGGCAGAGATATTCTTCGCCTCTGGAGCCTTACCTATGATGGTCGCGGCATGGTTTCGATTGAAGAATTGAGCTCAGGCGATGAGGCCGCCGACATTCTCGGATCCATTTCTCAAATCCTCATGGGCATGACGATGTATCGGTACTTATAATCGTCGCCTTCCGCCGGTCGCAGCTGCCCTGCCGATTGCGAATCCTTCAGCTCCAGCCGCACGTCGCTGGTGCCGGCAGCTTTGAGGAAGTCCACCAAGTACAGCGCATTGAAGCCGATGGTGAGAACCTCGCCATCGTAAGGCGCTTCGATAGAATCCTCAGATTCGCCGGCCTCGGTCGACGAAGCCGAGATTTTGACCTCGCCCTTTTCCAGCTTCAGCCGCACGGCGCGCGAGCGCTCGTCGGCAAACTGCGCGACGCGCTGAATCGCCGCGTTCAGGTCCGAGTTATTCAGCACGATGCTCTTGTTGTTGTCCTTGGGCAGCACCGCCTCGAAGTTGGGGAATTGTCCCGTGAGTTGCCGCGAAGTGAGCAGCCGCGAGCCGATACGGAAAAATAAAGTGGATTCGTCTTTGGCAAACTCGACGGTTTCGGCGTCGATCGAATCGAGCAGAGACTTCAGTTCGTCCATCGCCTTTTTCGGCACCAGCGTTTTCATCTCGCCCGAGACACCTTCAAACTTTTCTCCCGCCCGCTCGCAGTGCGCCAAGCGATGCCCGTCGGTAGCGACCATGGTGATCGACTCCGGCTTTATCAGCATCAGCGCGCCGTTCAGCGTGTAGCGCGACTCTTCACTGGAAATGGCAAACCCGGTGCGCGCGATCAGTCCACGCAAAACCCGCCCCGGAATTTTGACGACTCCCGCGGTGGGAAATACCGGCAGGCTGGGGAAATTCGATTTCGCCATCCCCACCATCTTGGTGTTCGAACGTCCGCAGCGAATGCTGACCCAATGGTTTTCCAGCAGCTTGATGGTGATATCGGCATCGGGCAGCAGCTTGACGTAATCATGCAGCTTGCGCGCGGGGATGGTGCACGAGCCTTCCTTTTTTACTTTGGCATGGCACGACGTGCGCAGGCTCAGATCCAGGTCCGTCGCGGTAATCGCCAGCTTTTCTTCCGAAGCCTCGAAGAGATAATTCGAGAGAATGGGAATCGTGGTCTTGCGCTCGACCACGCCCTGCGTGGCGGTCAACTCCCGCAACAACTCCGACTTGCTGACCGTGATCTCCATCGTTCCTACCGCGACGGCCGCTTCCACCGGCATAGACTTCGCCTCCCGTGCAGCTTGGCAAAAACCAATGCTACTTTTATTACGTCCCTTATATCAAATACAAAACCTACTAAGACAGCAGTAACAGTAGGCGATGCGCAGAAGTGGAAATTCTTCCCAAGGCGTTTCCGCTCACCGTTTTGCCCCCGACCCTTCGTGTGACAAATCGCGCCATAACTCGGAGCCGGCCACGGTAGAAGTTTTCCTCGCCTGCCAATTCCCTCGCCCCTTGCACAGTTTCCACACGCCGTTCACAGCTCGGATCGAGTAAAACTGTGCTGCCTGGTGCAAAACGCGAAATGAATTCGAATTATCCGCCTAATTGCTCGGTCAACTTGTTCAGCAGCCTGTTCAAATCTTTATCGTTCTTGCGAACTTCTTCGATCTTTTCGACCGAGTGCAGCACCGTGGTGTGATGCTTGCCGCCAAACTGCCGGCCGATCTCCGGCAACGAAGCCTCGGTCATGTGCTTGGCCAGATACATCGCAATCTGCCGGGGATACACAATGGCGCGGGAATTATCTTTCGCTTTGATCTCGACCAGCCGCAGACCGAACTGCTCCGCTACCATCTTCTGAATCGACTCGATGGTGATCTTGCGAGCTTGCGAGTCGATAAAATTCTTCAGAACCTGCTGCGCATACGGCAAAGTAATTTCGGCGCCGATCAGCGAGGAGTGCGCTACCAGGCGAATGAGCGCGCCTTCCAACTCGCGCACATTGGAGCGAATATTCTGCGCCACGTATAACGCCACGTCGGTCGGAAGCGTAACCTTCTCCTGCTCCGCTTTCTTCTGCAGGATCGCCACCTTGGTTTCGAGGTCCGGCGGCTGAATATCGGCAATCAGTCCCCATTCGAAGCGGCTGCGCAAGCGATCTTCAATCTCGGCCAATTCTTTCGGCGAGCGGTCGCTGGCGATCACGATCTGCTTCATGGTGTCGTGTAGCGCATTGAAGGTATGAAAGAACTCTTCCTGCGTGCGCTCTTTGCCGGCGAGAAATTGAATGTCGTCGATCAGCAGCACGTCCACCCCGCGAAACTTGTCGCGGAAGGTCGTCATCTTGTCGTAGCGCAGGGAGTTGATCATGTCGTTGGTGAACTTCTCGCTGGATACGTAGCAGATGGCCGCCTGCGGCTGCCGCCGCTTCACCTCGTGCCCGATGGCTTGCATCAGATGCGTCTTGCCCATACCCACGCCGCCATAAAGGAAGAGCGGGTTGTAGGCCTTCGAAGGGCGTTCGGCCACGGCCTGGCAAGCCGCATGCGCGAACTGGTTACCCGAGCCGATCACAAACGCGTCGAAGGTGTAGCGCGGATTCAGTTGCGCCGCTCCATCCCAGTCGAAGCGCGCCTGCGCCGGCGCGCTGGCGGCCGGTGGCGCGGAGAGTCCGCCATTGTGGCGAACCGCGGTGGCCGCGGGGTCGTCCTCCGGGGTAACGAATTTCACGTCGCTGAATTCGAGACCCAGATTGTCGATGGCTTCCTGGATCAGGTCGGCATATTTATCGCCGGCGTGGCGGAACTCGACGGTGGGCACGCGAATGAAAAGAACTCCGCCGCTGGCGTGGGAGTAGCGCGTAGGTTTCAGCCAGGTGTCGTAGGAGTGCCGGTTGATCTTTTTTTCCAGCGCGTCAAGGATGCGAGTCCACGGATTGGGAGAGAGTGTCATGCTTGGAACTGACATAGATTATGAATATCCGCCGCGGCGTCCCGGCGGCTGGCTGAGGGCGCCTGTGAATAATATTGTTTTACCGACTCGCTGATGGAACTTTTAGTGTACTGCGGAAAGCGCTGGTCGTACGCTGCGCGGTTGTCATGTTGAATGAGATTTTTCGAAAGCTGACAGTGCGGCATAGTAGCACAAAAATTTTTTGCCGTGCGCAAAACTTCGCGCCCATTTTTTTCTGACACCCCATTCGGAACCCGAAGCGGGGCGCGTGTCAAGTGGCGAAGATGTAACTGCAACGAGAGCGGTGCAGAAAGCGAAATTGTTTTCGGCTGCGAAAAAGTTTTTATGTGGGACAGCCGCCCTCGACTGTCCAATCGAGCGCAGCTCGACGTGCTCTGAAATGTGAACTGAGGCGTGGGTGGAGGCTCAGTTTGACTCTGTCTGCTTTTGGAGCGTCATCCCGAAATCCGGGCGCAGTTCAGCCGGGCGAGGGATCTCTTGTGCCCACACAAGCGCGCGCCCGGGAGATCCTTCGCTCCGCCTCCCAAGCGGCTGCTCTCAATGTGACGCCAATCAGAGTCAGAGGAAGTTTCAGAGGGAGCCACTACCGAGGCCGCCGAGGCGCGCCCCTTTGCCCTTACGCCGCCCGGTCGTTTATACTCTACGTTTGCCCTAACACTGTCGACGGAACCAGGAGTAGCGATCTTTCATGCCCAAGCGTACGTTCCAACCTAACCGGCGCAGGCGAAGCAAGAAGCACGGCTTTCGCACGCGCATGAAGACCCAGGGCGGCCAAAAGGTGATATCACGCCGCCGCGCCAAGGGGCGGAAACGGGTTTCGGTAAAGCCCGGATTCCGCGAGTAGCTTTTTCTGGTGCCGTACACCTCCACAGTCCAGAGTTTCAGCCAGCGCTTCGAGGCCGTGCTGGCCGACGCCATGATTGGAACCGGACTCGAGCTCGCGATGCCGCCCAAGAAAAGAGCGCGTTTTCCCCGCACTTCACGGCTTCTGCGCCACGCCGATTTCGAGCGTGTTTACAAAGCCGGAGGGCGGCATTTTTCCGCGTCGCTGACGGTTTTTTATCTGGCGCGGCCGGAGTCCAAGCTCGAGAGCCGTGGCGGGGCGCAGGCGCCGCGCGCGTCCGGGCTGCGCGTTGGATTCACGGTCGGCCGCGCGCTGGGCGGTGCGGTCGTGCGCAATCGCATGAAGCGCAGATTACGCGAAGCGGTGCGCATGTCGCGTCCGATGAATGGGGTGGCAGCGGATGTCGTAATCAATCCGAAGAAATCGCTGCTCACGGTGGATTTTGCCAGGGTGTTGAACGAAGTCACTCGGGCGTTCGCAGGAATCGAACAAAAGTTGTCAGCGAAGCAGCCCGACTCGCCGGTTGCGCAAGCCGCCGGAAGCCGGAAGCCGGAAGCCGGAAGCCGATCTTGAACCGAAGCGCACAATTCGTCGCGTTGCAACTGCTGCGAGCTTACAAGTGGGCAGTGTCGCCGCTGCTGCCGCCGGCGTGCCGTTATGTGCCGACATGCTCCGAATATGCCATGGAAGCGGTCGCGCGCTGCGGCGCCCTGCGCGGCGGATGGATGGCGCTGAAGCGCTTGTTGCGCTGCCATCCCCTAGGCCGCGGCGGCCACGATCCGGTGCTGAGAACCACGAGGCGGGCTGACTCGGAAGTTCTTTCGGGGCCGAATGGCTCCAGCTTGCACACGCTCGATATCGATACTTCCGGAGTTTCACGGTAATCAAACTTTGGCCGAATTCAAAAATCCTCAGCAGGAACCCGGCGCCGAACGCAAACTGCTTCTAGTTTTTCTGCTGACCTTCGTCGCGCTCATGGTGTTTCAGCCGCTGCTGAAGAAATTCGGGCTGGTGCCGGCCACGCCTCCGCCCGCCGCGCAGCAACCCCAAACTCATCCCGCGCCGGCGCCAAGCGCGGCTGTTTCCTCGGCCGCAGCGGTGGCGTTGAGCGTGCCGCCGACCGCAGGGAGCAAGCAGGCCTCCGCGGAAACTGAAACCGTGATCGAGAACGACCTCTACAAAGTTACCTTCACGAATCGCGGCGCGCAGGTGAAGTCCTGGATTCTGAAGAAATTCGATGACGACGCGCAGAACGGATTGCTCGATCTGGTCAATCCCGCCGCCGCCCAGAAATATGGCTACCCGTTCTCCCTGTGGACCTACGACGAAAGCCTACGCGCCAAGCTGAGTTCGGCTCTCTACGTGGCTTCGAACGAAGGCCAGCTCACCGCGCCGGCGCAGATCACCTTCGAATATGCCGATCAGGATCTCGCGGTGCGAAAATCGATCCACTTCGACCACAACAGCTACGTGGTGAACGTCGAGACCTCGGTCGTATACAAAGGAGCGCAGGTTTTCGCCGCGCCTTCCTGGCCCTCCGGCTTCGGTGACGAAGCCACTCCTCCCGCCTACGCCGCGGCCCGCATCGATTATCACAACGACGCTTCCACCGAACGCAGCGGATATATTTTTTTCCCCAACTATATTTCCCGGCTCGCGGTAAAGAACATCACCGGCGGCGGCACCGTTAAAGGTCCGTTCGAGTGGGCCGGCACCGGCGATCAATACTTCACCGCAATTTTTATTCCGGACGATCCCACCAGCGCCGCCATGGTCACGCTGCGGAACTCTCTGGAGATCCCCTCCAAGCCCGGCTCCAACGAAAACGCAAAAGTGGACATTCTCGGTGCCGCCGTTGGCGATCTGCGCGGCCCCACCAGCGAGCGCGTATTCGTTGGACCAAAAGAACTCAGAGTGCTCGATGCGGTGCCCGTTCCCAACATCAGAAACGACAACCGCGATCTGCGCGGCATCGTCGACTTCGGCTGGTTTGGCATCCTTTCTCGCCCTCTGTTTTTGTGGTTGCAATGGACCTACAAACACATCGTCCCCAACTGGGGTTGGGCCATCGTTCTTCAGACGTTAATCATTACGATCGCCTTACTACCGCTGCGCATCACGCAGATGAAGTCGATGTTGAAGATGCAGCGCGTAGCCCCGCAGATCAAATCCATCCAGGAGAAGTACAAGAAGTACAGCCTGCGCGATCCGCGCAAGGCGGCGATGAACGAAGAGATCAGCGCGCTCTATAAAAAAGAAGGGGTGAATCCCGCGGGCGGCTGCTTGCCCCTTCTCATTCAGTTCCCATTCCTTATCGCTTACTACAAAATGCTGGGGGTTGCTCTCGATCTTCGCCACGCGCACTGGCTGTGGATCAGCGATCTCTCCGCGCGCGATCCTTATTTCATCCTGCCGATCGTGATGGTCGCCAGCATGTTCCTGATGCAGCGCATGACTCCGCAAACCGGCATGGACCCGGCGCAACAGAGAATGATGACGGTGATGATGCCGTTGATGATGGGCTTCATCTTCTTCAACCTCGCCGCCGGCTTGAACCTGTATTACACCGAGAGTAATTTAATCTCGATGGCGCAACAGGCGGTGATGAACCGCACCAAGTTGGGCCGCGAAATGCGCGAGATGATGGAGAAGCGCGCCCGGAAGAAAGAGAAGTAGGGTCCAGCCGTCAGCGATCGGCCATCAGCTTGGAGCCGGATCGAGCGGAGATTCTAGATGAGAATTGGTTTCGAAGTTGTAAGTGTTACACTGCCTGCCACCGATCATGCTGAAAGCTGACGGCTGATGGCTGAAAGCTGATTTATGGACAAACTCGCCTCCGCCAATCGCATCAACGAATTTCTACAGGCGGTCGTCACCCATGGCGGCCTCCACTTGAAATACCGCATCGTGGTCGATCCCGCAGCCCTAAGCGAATGGGAGAAACCGGAGATCTTCGTCGACTTCTCGGGCCCTGATTCCATGTTGCTGCTCGATCGCGGCGGCGAACTGCTCCGTGCGCTGGAATTGCTGGCCATCGAAATCCTGCGCCTGCCCTCGGGCGAGCACGACAAAATTTTCTTCGACTGCAAGAACCAACGCCTCGCTCGCACGCAGGAAGTCCGCCTGGCCGCCACCGTGGCCGCCGAAAAGGTTCGCCAGACCGGAACCCCCTTTCACTTCGCTCCCATGTCGTCGCGCGAGCGCCGCATCGTTCACCTCGCCCTTCGCGACCAAACCGACCTGCGCACCGAGAGCGATGGCGAAGGCCTGCACCGTTGTGTCGTGTTGTATCCGGCAGATTACAAACCGGCGGCTGAAAAACCGACGCCGCGCACCGTGCCCTAAATCCGAGTCGTAAAAATCAGACAGGATGAGCGAAACTTTCCCACCAGGCAGGTTGCTCATCTGCAGGAGGTCCGCATGAATTCTCACGGCTCTTCGTTTCGCTCGCTTTTCCCAAAGATTTTTTCCCTGGTAATCGCAGCCGCTATCGTCTTGTCTTGTGGCGGCAAACCTGCTCGCCAACTGGATACCATCAGCGTGAGCCCTGCCAGCGCGCGTCCCCCGAGCGGCGGCACCACTGTGCAGTTCACGGCCACCGGTGTCTACAACCTGGCGCCGAGCCCGGTGACTCCGCTGCAGGCCACTTGGGCGGCAGCCGTTCCCAATCTCGGACCCACCACCGCCGTCGCCATCGATGCCAGCGGCCTGGCGCAATGTACACCCGCGGCCTCGGGCGTCTACTGGATCGGAGCCTGGGATCTCAGGGATCCCAACTCAAAAGTTTCTTGTTCTGTCGTCGGCCTCTTCGGCGAATCGCCCTGCAACTCGGCTTTGGGTACGGCTCAACTCACCTGTCCTTAATGCTTCCTGTAACATGCAAGAATGGAACTAGGTCGGGGCTGGCATTTCGTTTTGTCGAGCGCTATGGTTTTGCTGGTACCGCCCAGCCAGGCTCAGCAAGGCCAGCCAGCGTCTTCGGGTAGTTCTTCCTCCGCTCCTCATGGAAAAACTCCGGCCGTGGTGGCCTCTCGCGCAGATGCCGGATCGATCGGCCAAGGCAGCTACCGCAATCCAACCTTCGGCTTCACCTGCAAGATTCCGGCAGGATGGGTTCTACGCACCGATGAAATCAACGCAGCGCCGGAGGCCCCAGCCGGAGCCAAAGCGAAAGAGGGAAGCGCGGGGCGAGTCTTGCTGGCGGCCTTTTCGCGGCCTCCGCAGGCGCGCGGCGAAGACGTGAACGCTTCCATTCTGATTGCGGCGGAGAGCACCGCCGCCTATCCCGGTTTAAAAGATGCCGCGCAATACTTTGGACCGGTGAGCGAGATCGCAAAGGCTCAGGATTTCGAAGTCGCGAACGAGCCGTATGAATTCGCGGTGGGCGCCAAGGCGCTGGTGCGCGGAGATTTTCAAAAGGATGTCGCCACGCGCGTGATGCTGCAATCGACACTCGTCATGCTGGCCCGCGGCTATGCCGTCTCCTTCACGTTTATCGGCGGCACCGAAGATGAGGTGGAAGAGTTGATCGGCGGACTAAGTTTCGGGGCAGGAGCGAAGCGGCCGTAGTTGGCCTTTTTTCCTTAATGCACCTTCGTGCCCTTTGTGGTTCTCCGTCTTCGTGGGCACAAGTTAAGGCGGACGAAGGCGAAAAGGTGTGCAACAGAAATGAAACTGAAATTGCCGCAGGGTTCGTTTCGAGCCTATCTCTTCGATTGCGACGGCACCATTGCCGACTCCATGCCCCTGCACTACCGCGCCTGGAAAAAGGCGCTGGCGGAAAGAGATTGCGAATTCGACGAGCAGCTCTTCTACGCCTGGGGAGGAATGCCGGTAGCCGAAATCATTTCGACTCTGAATGAACGGCAAGGGCTAGCCATGCCGGTCGAAGCCGTAAGCCGGCGAAAAGAAGATTTATATTTCGCGCTGCTCCCAGAACTCAAACCAGTCCCAGAAGTGTTGGAGCATATCGAAATCGCTTACGGCAGAATTCCTCTGGCGGTGGTCTCGGGAAGCACGAGGGAATCGGTGACCAAGTCGCTGGTCACGTTGAAATTGCTCGACCGCTTCGACGCCATGGTCTGCGCGGGAGAATATGCGAAGAGCAAGCCCGACCCGGAAGCATTCTTGGCAGCGGCGGCGAAACTCGGAGTCGCCCGAGAACACTGCTTAGTATTCGAGGACACAGAGATGGGCATCCAAGCCGCGAAAGCGGCGGGCATGGCGTGGGTCAAAGTCCCTCCGCCCTGGGAGCACCGCAGGGGTGGTCGCTGAAAACGCCGAAGCGGCGACGACAAAGCCCCCGAAGGGGCGGCCGAAGATAGCCCAGCGCTTCGGCGCTGGGCAAGGTGGGGAACGAAAACAGTCCCGGAGGGACGACTGATTTCTACTGCGGCGCCGCCAAAAAACTCATATCGCGGTGCCGATTTGAAAGGGCGATCACAAACCAAACCGGGCTTGAGCGGCTGCGGTACGCCCTCTGCTGTTGGGAACTGCGCTAACCATCCTAAATCAGTCTAGGGGTTCGGGCTCCAGCGCGATGTTGGTCTCGCCCGCAGCTTTTTTGGCAGCGTACTTTTTCATCCATGCTTCCCAGCTCTTGCCGGCGGCGGTGTCACGTCCGGTAAAGGCCAGCGCAGCGATATCGGCATAAGAAACAGAAATTTTGTCGTTCGCGTTCTTGGGATAAAGCCGCACCATAGAATTTTTCAAGGTCGCCGCAGTGCGCCGGTCAAAAAGATAGCCTTCGACTTTCGATCCGTCCTTGCGCGTGATCGTTACATCGCCGCGATAATCGAAAGCTTTTTCCAGCGCGTTGCGGATTTCTTCCTCGCTGGCAAGCTGGGGAATCCAGCCTTCGAGATGTTCATGCGCCGTGCCGGGAGCGATCTCCAGCGCGTCAGGATTTACATGGGGCACGGCTTGCGCCGCTTCGTGGTCGATGTGGCCGGATTCTTTGCCAGTCATAGTGGGACCAGAGTCGCGAAGCGACTGTATCCATTCGCCCCGCACGTAAGTGGGGGCGATAAAGGACGGTGGAACATAGTCCCTTCAGGGACGACACAGCCTTATGCGCGGGATTGCTGCAAGGAATCTCTGCTGGCCCCAATTTGCACCAGCGGATGTACCGGCGCCGAAGGCTCGTCCAGCATGCGCAGGGCTTCCTTATCGCGATAGCTCGAAAACAGAGTCGCCTTCACCGTGGCCAGGAATCCCCCCAGCGAACTGAACGTCGCATTCACCGCCGAAGCCTCATATCCGCTGTGCACCATGCAATTGGCGCAGGCCGGGTTGCCGCTCTCGGTGCCGTAGTTGCTCCAATTCGTAGTCGATAGCAGTTCGTCGAAAGTCTCGGCGTAGCCATCCTGCAGCAAGTAGCAAGGTTTCTGCCATCCAAAAACGTTGTAAGTAGGCATCCCCCACGGCGTGCAGGGATAAGTGCGCTTGCCCATCAGAAATTCCAGAAACAGCGGCGAGAGATTGAAGCGCCAACTCTTCTTGCGATTCGACAAGATCGCCCGGAACATCCGCCGCGTGCGCGCCCGCCCCAGAAAATGTTTCTGATCCGGAGCTTTATCGTAGGAATACCCGGGCGAGAGCATCATGCCTTCGAGACCAAGCTCCATCATGTCGTCAAAAAACGCGCGCACCGATTTCGGATCGGCGCCGTCAAACAAAGTCGTATTCGTCGTAACCCGGAAGCCGCGGCTAAGCGCTTCCTTGATTCCATCGACCGCGGCGTCATATCCGCCCTCGCGGCACACGGCCAGATCGTGCTCTTCGCGCTGCCCGTCCAGGTGAACGCTGAAGGTCAGATATTTGCTGGGCGTGAAGAGATGAATCTTCTCTTTCAGCAGCAAAGCGTTGGTGCAGAGATAAATGTATTTCTTGCGCGCAACCAAGCCCTCAACGATCTTATCGATCTCCGGATGCATCAGCGGCTCGCCGCCCGGGATCGACACCATCGGCGCTCCGCATTCCTCCACGGCGCAAAAACATTCTTCCGGCGAAAGATCTTTCTTCAGGATGTGAGCCGGATATTGAATCTTTCCGCACCCCGCGCAAGCCAGGTTGCAGCGAAACAAAGGCTCCAGCATCAACACCAGAGGATATTGCTTGCGCCCGGCCAGCTTCTGCCGCAGCACATAGCTCGAAACGGTCCACATTTGTGAAACGGGAACTGGCATGACTGGGTATGACCTGTACGTATCTTATCAGGTTGCGGATGAAGTCAGGTCCGATAAAACGGGACTCGCCCCGCCGGATCCAACTGCTGCAAGAAATCGAAATCGAAATCGCCAACATCGCGGTGGGAGACGAATACTCCGAGTGGTTGCTATCGCATTGAGTGGAACGCAGGGCAAACGTCGCCACAGAAGCCGCCGTAGCACAAATATTGTATAACTGGAGCATGTCAAACCAACTGAAAACAGCCGCAACGCACCCGCGATTTGCGAAATCGATGGGTCCCGAAACGATGCTAACTGCCGCGATTCTGGTCACTCTCGCGCTCGGAACAAGAGGCTCTTTCGTGGTATAATTCCTACAGTCGGGAATCGATCCTAAGTTAAGGCATTTCAACAACTTGAAGTCTCACTGAAGGTAGCTCTGTCGCGGTCGGCAAGTGCGAGCCATGGTGCGCTTCTCGGGGCGCGAAAGGGTCGATCCGGCAGCGGAAAAAATCGGGCATTTTCTCGCGGAGCGGAATGGCCACCAAAGAGATCAATACTCCCATCGCAGAAACTAAAGCAAAAAACGGAACCGTCACCCCCATCACCGGCAACAACGGCGGCGGCAAGAACGATTACACCGCGGACTCGATCAAAGTCCTTAGCGGCATGGAACATGTGCGCAAGCGCCCCGCCATGTACATCGGATCGACCGGGGAAGTTGGGTTGCATCACCTGGTGTACGAAGTTGTCGATAACTCCGTGGATGAAGCGCTCGCGGGATTCGCCAAAGAGATCAACGTAACCATTCACATCGACAACAGCATCACCGTTGTCGATGACGGACGCGGCATTCCAGTCGACGACATGGAAATCGACGGTGAAAAAGTCTCTGCGGCGCAGGTCGTGATGACCACGCTCAATGCTGGCGGCAAATTCGATTCTTCCAGCTACAAAGTGTCCGGCGGATTGCACGGCGTTGGAGTTTCCGTAGTCAACGCGCTTAGCGAAGAACTCGATCTGGAGATCTGGCGTGACGGATTCACCTGGGAGCAGACCTACTCCAAGGGCGAGCCCACCAGTAAGCTGAAAAAGACCGGCGCCAGCAAGCACCGTGGTACGAAGGTGCACTTTCTGCCGGACCGCACCATTTTTACCGCGTCGTCGGAATACAACTTCGACACCCTGGCGCAGCGCTTGCGCGAACTCGCATTCCTGAACAAGGGCTTGTCGATTACGCTGACCGATGAGCGAGCGACCGACGCGAAGACCGGCGGGGCCAAGCACTCCGAGTTCAAATACAACGGCGGCATCGCGGAATTCATCAAGCATCTCAACCGTGGCAAGCAGGTTCTCCACGACAAACCCATCTACATGGAAGCCGAGCGCAGCGGCGTTGCCATGGAGATTGGTCTGCAATACAACGACGCCTACTCCGAATCCGTCTTCAGCTTTGCCAACAACATCAACACCGTTGACGGAGGCACGCATCTCTCCGGCTTCCGCATGGCGCTCACCCGCACCATCAACTACGCCGGCCAGCAGATGGGCTTGTTCAAAGACGTGAAAGAAAACCTCACCGGTGACGACGTGCGCGAGGGGTTAGTCGCGGTGATCAGCGTAAAGCTGCCGCAGCCGCAGTTCGAAGGCCAGACCAAGGGCAAGCTGAATTCCGATATCGCCGGCGTGGTGCAGGCCTTCATCAACGAGCGCCTGGGAGCGTATTTCGAACAGAACGCCCCCGTCGCGCGCAAGATCATCAACAAAGCTGTAGACGCCGCCCGAGCCCGCGAAGCCGCCCGCAAAGCCCGAGATTTAACCCGCCGCAAAGGCGCGTTAGATTCCGGAGGCCTGCCCGGGAAGCTCGCCGATTGCTCCGAGCGCGACCCTAATCGCTGCGAATTATTCCTGGTCGAAGGCGAATCCGCCGGAGGCACGGCCAAGCAAGGTCGTGATCGCCGCTTCCAGGCGATCCTGCCGCTCAAGGGAAAAATTCTCAACGTCGAAAAAGCCCGCTACGACAAGATGCTGGCCCACGAAGAAATTCGCGCTATGATCACCGCCCTCGGCACCGGCATCGCCAAAGACGATTTCGACCCCACCAAAGTTCGCTACGGCAAAATCATTTTAATGACCGACGCCGATGTCGACGGCTCTCACATCCGCACCCTGCTGCTGACGTTCTTCTTCAGGCACATGCAAGAACTGATCAAGCGCGGCAACGTATTCATCGCGCAGCCGCCGCTCTACTCGATCAAGAAGGGCAAGTCGATGCAGTACATCAAAGACGACGACGCCTTCGATAAAGTCATGCTGAAGCGCGCCGCCGACGGCCTGATCGTCCGCTACGGCGAAGGCGCGGCCAAGCTCGAGGGCGCGAACCTCACGCGCTTCATGAGCGTGCTGAAGGAGTATCTCAACTTCTTCGACAAGGTGAACAAGCGCATGCGCGACGAAGCCGTCACCGAGTTCCTGCCCAAACTGGATTTCTCCAAGCATGCCGATTTCGAAGGTGATAAGAAAACTCCGCCCAAGAAAATCGAGAGGCTGGAAAAAGAATTGAAACGCCTGCAGAAAGACCGCAAGTTCAAGAGCGTCGAAGCCGTCTTCGACGAAGAGCACAACCTCTGGGAGGTGAAGATCGTCAACTCGCAGGGCTCCGAGCACGTCATCAACTGGGAGCTGGCCTCGAGCGCCGAGTGCCGCCAGCTGATCTCGAAGTTCAAGCTGATCGAGGAATATCTCCAGCCGCCCTTCGTCATCGAAGCTATCACCAAAGCTGGAGCGGCGAGCGGCAACGGCGACGAAGCCGCGGACGAAGACGGCATCGAAAGCGCTTCTGCGGAGGCCGACGCAAAGTCAGGAAAGCAAACCGCGAAGGCCGCTCCGAAAAGTCGCGCTTCCGTCGAGCCGGTAGAAAAAGCCACAGCCCGCGAACTCTTCGACTACGTGAAAAAAGAAGGCAGCCGCGGCTACGACGTGCAGCGCTACAAAGGCCTCGGCGAAATGACCGCTCCCCAACTCTGGGAGACCACCATGGACCCCGAGCGCCGCACCCTGCTCTCGGTGAAACTAGAAGACATCGCCGAGTGCGAAACCATCTTCACCACCCTGATGGGCGAAGACGTAGAAGCCCGCCGCAAATTCATCGAAGACAACGCGCTCGATGTGAAGAATTTGGATATCTAGCCGGTCAAGAGAAGAAGGGCGGCCAGCCCAGGGTCAGCCCCGCCAGGGGACGGCAGATTTTAGCCTCGGACGTAAGTCCGGGGAAGGGTCGATACATCGGAACCCGTCCCGGAGAACGCAAGAGCGATGGAAGTGACAGACCCCTTTTGAAATCCCCAAACCTGGCCTGTCACAATCTGACCTTGCGCACAGCCCTCGGCACGCTGCATCATTGCCCAAGCTCAGGCTCCAGGCACGACGACAAAAGGAAGCTCGAGTTCGGCAATACCCCGGGCGGTAACCCTTGTGTTCGGCATATTTTGCCAGCCAAGTCCTGTGTAAGACGTATTGTGCGGAGAATTTCTTGCTAACTCCCTGATTCTAAGAGAGGGTAGGGGTGGATCGTGGATAGCTGATTACGTAGTGTTGGGGCCACAAAACCGGCTCCGGCTGTGGAAAACGCATTCGCCTTGGGGCGCTCGCTTGCGTGACGAGACAGGCGGTATCTCTAAGCTTTGGCTTTGGCCTTGAGCTTGACGTGTCCGTCAACCAGTTCCACGGAGAATTCCACGCCCTGGCAGGCGTACTGTTTGCGAATCTGCTCGGTCTTCTTCTGCACGAAGGTGGAGAAGGAATCGAGATTGCCGGAAACATTTTCTCCCGCCTTCTTTTTCGCCGCTACCAGCGTGTTGTAAAGGCGCTCGACTTGCTCGCGTTCGGTCTTATCGACGCTGTGCAAGGTAAAGGGCTGAGGCGATGGCGCGGAAGTGGTCGCGGCACCCGCTGCTGCCGCGTGGCTCAAACCGTACACCGGATTGTGCTGCGGCTTATGCTCTTCAACATCCGGCCGAACTCCTTGCACGGCGAGGAGCGCATCCTGCGGCCGGCGGTAGCCTTCCTCGCGGATGCGCGATTTCTTGCGCCACAGGTCGCTGTAGATGGCATAGCGCTGCGCCATTTCGTTGTAGCGAAAGCGCTGCGAGAAGCTCATGCGGCCGCCGTCGGAGAACTTGCGCAACAGCGACAGGACCTTCCACTCAATGTCGGTGGGAGGCCGTTTGGTCGGGTTGCTGAAATAGACTTCGTACTCGATCTTCAGCCGCCGCAGCTGAGTTTCGAGCACGTTGAGTTCTTCGTCGGTGGTCACTCGCGAGTCTCCAAGTGACCAGTGTAGTGAGAAGCGGGCTTCGAGGCGAGGTACCTCGTGGTCACCGAAGTCATGGTACGAAAGTAAGCTCTCGGCTCTCGGCTATCAGCGCGAGAGCACCCTGCGTCCAACTTTGTTGCAGAGAGGGCGATACCGCGCGAAGCGAATGTGCTCGATTCCTAGCTGAGGCTGAGGGCGGAAGGTTCACTTCCCCGAATTCGACGCCATCTTTTTAACCATAGCCAGCACCAGCTTGCGGTCGCTGTCGTTGAGATTGGCGGCGTAGCGCCGGACTTGGCTGAGGAAGCGGACTTCGTCGTCGGAGAGCTGCGGCAGTCCCTTGGAGCCGTTGCTGTGGCCGGACTCGGAGAAGAACTGGGAGAGCGCGATCTCCATGGCTCCGGCAATCTTAGAAAGGGTGTCGAGCGAAGGGATGGTGTGGCCGTTCTCTACGCGGGAAAGATAGCAGCGCAGCAGGCCGGTGCGCTTTTCGATGTCCCCCTGCGACATGCCTTTCTGCAGCCGGTAGTTGCGGATGGTCTCGCCGATGTTGATCGTAGGGAGCATTGCAGGATGCGAAATAGTAACCACTTCGGCATTTTCTGGCAAGTGGAAATTAGTGCCATACGTGAAACTGTTTTTTGGCTAGGATTTGACAAAAGCCGGTACGGGTTTCGCGCTACTTTTTCAAGTTCTCGGCCAGAAAATCCGAGATGCGTTTCCACGCGTCGGCGGCGTCGGCGGCCCGGTATCCATCTTTATTATTTGGATTTTCAAAGCCATGGCCGGCGTCGTCGTAGATCTTGATGTCGCTCTTTTTGCCTTGTAGTTTCAAGGCTGCTTCGAACTTGTGTACATCATCGGGGCTGATGCCGCGGTCCTGGGCTCCGAATAATCCGAGGATGGGAGCGTTAATTTTCTTCATCGCGGCGGAATCAGTCATCAGGTGGCCGTAGTTAATTACGTCGGCGGCGAGCGTGGGCTCCTGGAGTGCGACATCGAGCGAGTAACCGCCGCCCATGCACCAGCCGATGGCGCCGATGCGGTCTTTTTTAACGTTGGGCTGCGACTGCAAAAACTCGAAGGCCGCGTGCAGGTCGCGCTTGGCGCGGTCTTCGGGAACTCCGCGCATGATCTCATGAGCCATGTCGGGAGTGGTGGCAACCTGGCCGCGGTATAAATCGATGGCGAGCGCTCCGTAGCCCTGATCGGCCAGCTTGGAGGCCTGCTCCTTGACCCAATCGTTCAGTCCCCACCACTCGTGGATGACGATGATGGCGGGAAACGGCCCCTTGCCGGCGGGCGTATAAAGAATGGCGCGCACGGTTTCGTCCCCGCTCTTGTAGGATACGGGCTTGGAATCCGCCGCTAACAAAGAGCTAGCGTAAAGCAAAACAATCCACGGCAAGTAAAGCGTCTTCATCAGTTGTCGCTCCCTCCAAAAACGTAGAAGCCAGCGACGGCGAGCAGAAGCAGGAAATCCATCCCCAAGCCACGCATCCCTAAAAAAAATAGCCCGCTTTGCTTCTTCCCAATCGCTATGCATACCAATCGGTCGCAACGAGGATCAGGCAAATCCGGAGAACTCTTCCCTTCGTCACAATTCCAACTCCATGTACATCGCCCCGGCAATCGGGTTTGCGCGGTAGGGTTCGATCTCCTTGAACCCGAGCCTTCGATACATGACAACCGCATCTTTCATCAGCGGCTCGACGGTGTCAAGGCGCATGCGGCGATAGCCCATCTGGCGCGCTTCGGCGACGATGCGTTCGGCCAGGGCGCGTCCCAGGCCTTTGCCGCGAAAATTGGGACGCAGGTACAGCCGCTTCATCTCGCAGATCTCAGAATCCAGTTTATGCAGAGCGCCGCAGGCTGCCAGTTCGCCATCGTATTCCCCCAGCATGAGCCGGCCCTCGGGCGGAGCGTAATCGCCGGGCAAGCTGGCGAGTTCTTGATCGAAATTCTGGAAGCAGAGGCTGAAGCCTAGCGACTGCGCGTACTCTAGAAATAGTTCCCGGGCTTGCGCAACTTGCTTTGGGGACTCTGCTTGCGTCAAAGTCAAAGTCTTCAACACGGGGGGCACGGAGGTCACAGGGTAACTCTTAGCGTCCATGTTCATTTCTGGCGGAACCTCTGCGTCTTCTGCGGTTAAGGGTTTTCTCTATCCCATCAGCATGCCGCCGTTCACGTTGAGCACGTGGCCGGTGATGTAGGATGCTTCGTCCGAGGCAAGGAAGGCGACCGCGCTTGCCACATCGGCGGGGGTGCCCACGCGCCCGAGAGGAATCTGTCTGGCGGCGTTTTGTTTGAACTCTTCGCCGAGAACCTCCGTCATGGCGGTTTCGATGAAGCCGGGAGCGACCGCGTTGCAAGTAATGTTGCGCGATCCCAGCTCGCGGCCGATGGCCATGGTCAGCCCGATCAGGCCGGCTTTTGAGGCCGAGTAGTTGGCCTGGCCCGCCTGCCCCATCTGGCCGAAGACGCTGGCGATGTTGATGATGCGTCCCCAGCGCTGCTTGAGCATGGAGCTGGTGACTTGCTGGATGCAGAGATAAGCGGAGGTGAGATTGGTTTGCAATACAGCGTCCCAATCGGCGCGCTTCATGCGCAGGACCAGCTGGTCGCGGGTGATGCCGGCGTTGTTGACCAGAATGTCGATCTTGCCATGGTCGGCAAGGACGCCTTTGATAGCGGCTTTGACCTGCTCTTCCTCGGTGACGTCGAGAACGCAGGCCACGGCTTTATTTCCCGCGGCGGCGATCTCGTTCACCAATTCGTTCAGCTTCTCCCGATTACGCGCGGCAACGGCCACTACTGCGCCACTGGTGGCGAGTTTTACCGCGCAGGCGCGTCCAATGCCTTGCGATGCGCCGGTGACAAACGCCACCCGCCCTGAAAGGGACATGAGTTCTCCTGACTTACTTTTCGGCTCGATGATGAAGTTTCGACTTCGGAACGTGAGATTATACCCGCCGCCGCTTCGGCGCGTACAAGCGGCCAGATCAGGACCTCCAGCTTGCGGGCCAGGACCAGGTGCGGATTTGCCTTCGGCAGTGGGAGGCACGCGGCCTCGGCCATGGTATTGATTTCAAATTCCGCTTCGGCTTTCTCCAGAGGCCAAGGCCGGTGATGAATGTCTCCCCGGTAGAGTTTGCCGCGGTGCTCGGTGTAGAGGCAATAGCGTTCCGTGAGCCAGTGCTCGATTGAATCTTTGCTGGATACACTGACTTCGGATGTGGAGCGATAGGTTCCTCGAAATTCTGCTGAGGCGCGGCCGCGTCGAGAAGAATAATGAATGAAGCCCTCGTGCTCCTGCGTCGCCATGTCGGCGTGAAAGTAGGGCAAATGATAGAAGGTGCGTGCTGCCCACACGGCTGCACGGTTTGCCGCATCGAGACTGAAGAAATAAACTCCCCGCTTGTCGCCGTAGTTCACATAGGTGCGAACGTTCAGCTCGGGAAAGTGCGACAGTCCAGGCAGGGGCGGAATTCCGCGACGGCGGATATCGCTCATGTGAAATGGAATGACTCCGACCCAGCATTGTCCGGCGAAAGTATCGAGAGTCAGTTGCGTCGGAATCAGGGGACGTAGGGCCGCTGCCGCAACCGGCCAGTGGGCAAAAAGCAAATCGTGCCAGGTCTGCTGCATGACCCAAGGCCCCGCCGGCAAAGGCCAGGGACGGTGCGCAACTATTTCGAGCAGAGGATGCACGTACCAGTTTAGCCCCAGCTAGCGCCAGGCGAGCGCGAGGCCGATCACCGCCAGCAGGGCCGCGATCATAAAGGAGTGGCAGCCGTGCTGGTGCGGATCAAGCACCCCCAGGCAGCGCGGGTCGGTCTTGATGCGCGTGAAGAAAAGGACGATCCACATGAGCAGCGACGTCCAAATCGCCCAGCGGTCACGACGACGGACCGGAATGAGGGCCAGCATGCTGCCGGCGAGCGCGAGTGCACAAGCCAGAGCCACCGGCCATGGCGCCGCATAGGCTGCCAGCATAGAGGGGCCGAGATACGGATGGGCTCGCGCGTAAGCGGGCGCCGCCAACGATGTGTAAATCAGCAGCGAATACGAAATGATTAGCAAGCCCACGCCGGTCTTACGCATGGCCGGAGAGTCTACAACTTTATTCTGGCCGAGTTGTCATTTCTCTAACGATTGCGCGTCGTGCGATTGCCAATTAAGATGCAGACACTCCTATGACCCCAACCGTGACGAATGACGTGATCGCGATGCCCGAGCCTTCCCGCCAGAACTCATCCTCCGCCGAGGCCCATTCGTCCGGACACCGTTCGACCCAGCGAGGTTCGACGCAGCGCGCTTCCGCGGTCGAAGGGCCGAGTGCGGTCGAGGAGCCGCCCGCGGAGCCTTCCACCGAAGTCTTCGCGGTGTATGGGGTTGAGCCGGAGATTCAGGCTTACGCCATGGCGAAGTATTCGCGCTCGGCGCTGTCGATGAAGGAGTCGCTGCGCGAGATCAGTTCGCAGAAAGCGGAGAAGTTTCTCAACACGTTTTACTTTCAGTACGGTCATCGCTCGATTGCCGACCTGGCACATATCGCTCTGGCGGTTGAGCGGCTGTCGATTCTCGCCGCGATCGAACTCGCCGACGAGCCGCGCTGGGATGGGCAGGAGCGCTCGACTCGCTATCAGGATTTCAAGAAGAGCGGATATTACATCCCCGACTTTGGCGCCGATGCCGAAGCCCGCAAGCTTTATGGCGAGACCCTGGATTTTCTCTTTGCCGAGTATGAAGCGCTCTCCGCGCACATGACGCAGCATTTGATCAGCATCACGCCCAAGCCTGCCGAGATGAAGCAGGAGGGGTACGAGCGCTCGCTGAAGGCGCGGGCGTTTGACATCACACGCTATCTACTGCCTCTGGCTACGAACACTTCGCTGGGGGAGATTGTGAATGCGCGAACTTTGGAAAACCAAGTCGCTCATCTGCTTTCGCACACCCATAAAGAGGTGCGCGGTCTGGGCGCGCGGCTGAAGAAGGCGGCGGCGGCGGCGGCTTACAACGTGAATGCAGAATCGTTGCGCGCGTTAGTCGACGACATTCGCAAGTTGAGTCCGGAGTTGGGCGCGCGGGCCGAGCAGGAGTTGCTGCATGAAGTTCGGGTCGCGCCCACACTGGTGAAGTATGCCGACCCGAATCCGTATGAGATGGAGACGCGGCGCGAATTGCGGCAGGCAGCGCGCGAGCTGATGAAGAGCGAGCAGCTTGCGCCCTCGAAGGCGATCGTCGATCTGCTGGACGAAGAGCCCCTCGAAGTGGAGATCGCGACCACGTTGCTGTACGAGCACTGCCATTTTTCTTATCGCCAGGTGCGGCAGGCGCTGCAGGTTTCGGGCGAGCGCTATCGGCGCGAGGTCATCGACCTTGGCCTGCGGCATCGCGGCAAGTACGACGAGATGCTGCGCGGCTTCCGCGCCGGGCAGCAGTTCCGCTTCGACATTCTGATGGATACGGGCGGCTTTCGCGACATGCACCGGCACCGGCGCTGCATCCAGGTGATGCAGGGCTTTACCACGCAGCACGGTTACGAGATGCTGCTCGATATAGACGATGCGGGCATGCGTTTGCGCTTCGATGCGGCGATGCGGCGGGTGCAGGCGGCGGTTGAGAGGCTGGCCGCGAGCAACGCTGCCGAGGCGGAAGAGAATTCGCAGTACGCGATTCCGCTGGCCTATCGCAAGCGCGCGCTGTTCAAGATGGACTTCGCCGAGGCGGTCTATATTTCGGAGCTGCGCACCACGCCAGCCGGCCACGTTTCTTATCGCAACGTGGCGTATGCGATGTATGAGGCCGTGGCGCGGAAGTATCCGGCGCTGGCCAAGTATTTTCGCGTGCACGATGTGACCGCGCCGGTGGATTTGCTGCAGAGGTAGGGCGAGCGACGGCCGCACGGTTCTGGCAGCGGCAAGATGCGGGTACCGCCGTCCCGTTTTACCTCGACCTGAGAAAACTTGAGATTTTCCTTCCCTGCCCCCGCGCCATCCAGTGGATGCCCATTTCGGAACGTTATTCACAGCAATTTCCAAGATTCGCCTTTTATTCGCTTCCCCACATATGTATAATTCGGCCAGCTTGGTTTTCAGTTGAGTCGGCGATCTTAAAGGAGCCACACTGCCATGGCAGATGAGCGGGGCAAGGCAATTGAGTTGGCGTTTGCGCAGATTGAGAAGCAGTTCGGCAAAGGGTCGATCATGCGGTTGGGGTCGAAGGAAGCGATCGTCCCCATCTCGGTGATTTCGACGGGATCGATTTCGTTCGACGCGGCGCTGGGCGTGGGCGGGTTTCCGCGCGGGCGCGTGGTGGAGGTGTTTGGGCCGGAGTCTTCCGGCAAGACGACGATTACTTTGCAGGTGATTGCCGAGGCGCAGAAGACCGGGGGAATGGCTGCGTTCGTCGATGCCGAGCATGCGCTTGATCCCGGCTACGCCAAGAAGTTGGGCGTCGATGTGGACAACTTGCTGGTTTCGCAACCGGACTATGGCGAGCAGGCGCTTGAGATCACCGAAGCCCTGGTGCGCTCGAACGCGATTGACGTGCTGGTGGTCGACTCGGTAGCGGCGCTCGTGCCTAAGGCGGAACTCGACGGCGAAATGGGAGACAGCCACATGGGCCTGCAGGCGCGGCTGATGTCACAGGCGCTGCGCAAGCTGACGGGAACGGTTTCGAAGTCGCGCACCTGCCTGATCTTTATTAATCAGATCCGCGAAAAGATCGGCGTGATGTTCGGCAATCCCGAAACTACCACGGGAGGAAAGGCGCTGAAATTTTACTCTTCCGTGCGCATCGATATCCGGCGTATCGGAGCGATTAAAGATGGGGATGTCGTCACAGGCTCGCGCACTCGCGTCAAGGTCGTGAAGAATAAAGTGGCAGCGCCGTTTCGCGAGGCGGAGTTCGACATTCTTTATGGCGAAGGCATTTCGCGCGAGGGTGACCTGATCGATATTGCCGTAACCAACAACATTCTGGAGAAATCGGGGTCGTGGTTCAGCTATAAAGGGGAGCGCATCGGCCAAGGGCGCGAAAATGCGCGGCAGTTCCTGAAAGACAACAAAGACACTTTGGCCAAGCTTGATACGGAGGTGCGCAAGGCGCTGGGGCTGATTGCAACGGCCGCACCCGCGGCGCAGCCTGCGGCTGCACCCCACACTCCGCCGCAAGGGGCGCGAGTTACTACCATGCCGAGCGCGGCTCCTGAAGTGGCGAGGGCGCCAATCGCAGCGAAGCGCTAGGGCTACGTCTCGGACGACAAACCCTTGGGGCCGCCGGCATAGGAGTTCCTGGTCGGCATGACAAGCAATGACAAACACTCCCTAATTGCCATTCCCACTCCTGCCCGCATAGAATCTTGTATTCCGCCCGTTCCTGTGAGGACGTTTGAACCGAGGCATCGCGATCTATCCCGGCTCGTTTGATCCGCCCACCAATGGGCATCTTGACCTGATGGAGCGGGGGGCTAAGATTTTCGAGGAGCTGGTGGTCGCGATCCTGCGCAACTCGGAGAAGACTCCAATGTTCAGCGTGGCCGAGCGGCTGGAGATGTTGCGCGAACTTACCGTGCATTTGAAGAATGTTCGCATCGATACTTTTGACGGGCTGATGGTGGAATATGCGAAATCGCTGAATGCGGTTTGCATCCTGCGCGGCATTCGGGCGATCAGCGATTACGAATACGAGTTGCAGATGGCGTTGATGAATCGCAAGCTGGAGCCTACGCTCGAAACTGTTTTCATGATGCCCGCCGACAAATATTCTTACGTCAGCTCGCGGCTGGTGCGCGAAGTGGCGCAGGCTGGCGGCCCGGTGAAGGGATTGGTCCCTGAAATCGTCGAGCAAAAACTGCGCGCAAAACTTGAGCCGGCATACCGATTTCATGACGAGCCTAAAGAGGCCGAAGTACGCGTCTCGGCGAGCAAGGAAAAAGAGAAGAAGAAGAGGAAGAAGAAATTATGACTGCTGCAACCACGGAAGCGTTGCGCCTGACCGACCGCATCAATCGCATTGAGCCTTCCGCCACGATGGCCGTCGTGGCCGAGGCCGACAAACTGCGGGCGCAGGGCATTGACGTGGTCGATTTCGGAGCCGGGGAGCCGCACTTCGCCACGCCGCAACATATCAAGGACGCCGCGATCGCCGCCATTCAGGGCAACTTCACCAAGTATACGGCGGTGGCCGGCACAGCCGAGTTGCGCGACGCGATTGTGCATCGGCATGCCGTGGACTTCGATTCCGACTACCGCCGCGAAGAGGCGATTGCATCGACCGGCGGCAAGAACGCCCTGTTCAATGTGATTCAGGTTCTGGTGGATCACGGCGATGAAGTGATTCTGCCGGTGCCGTACTGGGTTTCGTTCAAAGACATTGTGCGCTACGCCGGGGGCGAGTGCGTTTTGTTGCACTCCGACGAAGCGCAGGGCTTCCGAGTTAGCTCCGAGATGGTTGCCCGCCTGATCACACCGCGCACCAAGGTCATCATCTTGAATTCTCCGTCGAATCCCTCGGGCGCCGTGATGAGCGCGGAAGATTTAACCGAGGTTGTCCGCCTGGCTCACCGGCGCGGCATTTGGGTTCTCTCGGATGAATGTTACGTCTATTTGAATTACACGGGCGCGAATTTTTCCGTGGGATCGTTGCGCGAGAATAAAGAGCGGGTCGTGGTGCTGGGTTCGCTCTCGAAAACTTACGCCATGACGGGATGGCGGCTGGGCTACGCGCTCGGTCCGGCTGGGGTGGTGAGCGCGATGGCGAAGCTGCAGAGCCAGTCGACTTCGAATCCGACTTCGATTGTGCAGAAGGCTGCGGTCGTCGCTTTGAAAGGGCCGCAAGAGTGCGTCGAAGCCATGCGGCGCGAATATGTCGAGCTGCGCGACCATGTCGTAAAGGGTTTGCGCTCGATTCCCGGCGTGACCTGCACGCTGCCCGAAGGCGCGTTTTACGCCTACCCTAACATCTCGGCTTTCCTGGGGCGCGGCAACGTTCGCTCGGCTGCGGATTTGGCTGGACGGTTGCTTCGGGAAGCGCACGTTGCCACGGTGCCGGGAGAAGGTTTCGGAACCGGCGACCACATTCGGGTTTCGTACGCGACTTCGAAAGCGGAGTTGGATCGCGGCCTGGAACGCATGCATAAATTTTTCGCGTCGCTGTAGCGCAGCCCGAAAGCCTGTGGCTAAGAATTCCTTCAGGCCGTACTTTCGCGAGCGGCCTTTTTTCGCAGAAGATTATTTATGAGCGCTCTGTATCCCCTGCTGATGCTGCCCGCCTTCGACTCACGGCCGTGGGGCACGCACGATTTGTCGCCGATCTATCCCAATCGCAAGTTCGAAGATAAGATCGGCGAAGCTTGGTTGACCGGCGACGATTGCAAGGTTGCGAACGGGCCGCTCCAGGGGCAGACTTTGTCGCAATTAAGCGAACGCTATCAACGCCAGCTGGTCGGCGATGGCGCGCGGGATGCCCGGCGATTTCCTCTGCTATTAAAGTTTCTCTTTCCGCACGAAAAACTTTCGGTGCAGGTTCATCCCGATGACGCGCAGGCGGTGAGGGTGGGCCAGCCCTGGGGTAAGACCGAGTGCTGGTATGTAGCCCATGCCCAGCGGGGGGCGCAGATTGGCCTGGGATTGAAGCCGGGCGTTACAGTTGCGCAACTGGAAACGGCGATCGCCGAGAATCGCGCCGAAGAATTCTTGAATTGGCTGAACGTGTATACCGGGGACATGATTTACGTTGCGGGCGGAACCGTGCACACTCTCGGACCTGGATCCGTGATTGTAGAGACTCAACAGCAGTCCGACACCACGTATCGACTGTATGATTATGGGCGTCCACGCGAGTTGCATCTTAAGGCCGGATTGGCGGCGGTGAAGACGAACGCGGCGTCGGGTAAGGTGGTGAGGCCGGCGCCCGTGCAAATCGGCGATGGCGCGAACCGGCAGGCTGTACTGGTTGCCGCTCCGTATTTTGCCGTGGACATGTTCGAGATGAAGGAACCGCAGGAGTTCGACACGCGCGCTGATTCCGGCAAGAGCTCCGCGCAAATTCTTGTGGTGGTCGAGGGGTGTGGTGTGGTGGACGCGGGGGGGACCGAAGCGGTCACCATGGCAAAGGGCGATGCCGTCGTGATTCCTGCTGTGGTCGACAAGTTCACGGTGCGTCCGCAGTGGAAGGTGGAGTTTCTGAGAGCACGCGTACCGGAAGCGCAGTTGCCGGAGCCCGAAACGCGAATGTAGTCGCGTAGAATCTAGACTTGGCTAAGAATCCCAACTTTTATCCTGTAATCCTTGCGGGTGGCCGCGGTACGCGCTTCTGGCCCCTCAGCCGGAAGAAACACGCCAAACAGTTGTTGGCGCTTGACGGCGGCAAAGAGACGATGATTCAGCAGACGGTGAAGCGGTTGCTGCCTCTGGCCTCGCCGAAAAACATTTGGATCATCAGCAACGCTGATCTTCGTCCTGCGATTCTGAAGCAGTTACCCAAGCTCCCGAAAGCGCAAATTCTCGCCGAGCCGATGGGACGAAATACGGCTCCTGCGATCGGCCTCGCCGCTTTTCTTCTTCTCCGCGAAGATCCTCAAGCTGTCATCGGAATGTTTCCCTCCGATCACGTCATCGCCGATGAAAACAAATATCGTTCCACGATCGAGCGCGGCCTGAAGCTGGCGGCTGCGGGCGATAACATGGTGGTGCTCGGCATCCGCCCCAATCGCGCGGAAACCGGATATGGATATATTGAGGCCGGCTCCGTTTATGACGGTGAATCTTTTCGCGTGCGCCGTTTCACCGAGAAGCCCGACGCGGAGAAGGCGGCTGAGTTTATCGCCGCCGGAAATTACTTCTGGAATAGCGGAATGTTTCTGTGGAGTGCACGCACTCTCGCCAATGCCCTGCGGGAGCACCTCCCGAACACGGCAGGGTTGCTGGAGGAGATCGCCGCCGCTTTCGGCACCCGCAAATTCGCAGCAACCTTCCGCAAACTGTACTCCAAGTGCGAGAACATCAGTGTCGACTATGCCGTGCTCGAACCAGGGTCGGCGAAAGGGGAGCAGGCGAGCAACTTGTTTTGCCTTCCCGCAGATTTCGGCTGGAATGATTTAGGTTCATGGACCGCGCTGCATGAGCACCACACCGAGAAGAGCCATCCGCGGGAAGGGAACCTGATCGCCGGGGCAGGCGTTTTTGTTCTGAACGCTCGCGGCAACTATGTACACGCTCCCGGAAAGTTTGTGGCCGCAGTGGGCGTGAGCGATCTGGTTGTGGTCGAGACCGAAGACGCGCTGCTGATCACTACCCGCCAGCACGCACAGGATGTGGGTAAAGTGGTGAAATATTTGGACGAGAAGAAGCTGCACAAGTGGGTGTGACTGCCGAACGCTTGCCCTCCTTGAATCGACGATGGCCCAAGAAATCAAATTCGGCACCGACGGCTGGCGCGGCATTATCGCCGACGATTTCACCTTCGACAATGTGCGCCGCGTTGCGGGCGCGATCGCTTCTTACGTCCTGAAGTATGAAGACTCGCTGCAAGGCGTAATCGTGGGTTATGACACGCGCTTCGCTTCGCAAGCCGCGGCACGCGTGGCTGCAGAGGTTATCGCCGGAGCGGGCATTCCAGTGCAAGTGTCTAACGACTACACGCCGACTCCGGCTGTGTCGTATGCGGTGAAGACTCAGGGTGCGGCGGCCGGAGTCATGATCACATCCAGTCATAATCCCTGGAACTGGAATGGCGTGAAGGTCAAAGGAAAGTTTGGCGGCTCGGCCACGCCCGCGATTATGAAACATGTGGAAGAAGAGCTGTGCTCGGGAGCAATGCCGCGAGGCGAAAAGGCTGCGATTGAAGAAGTTGACCTTAAGAAGCCTTACGTCGCTGCGGTGTGCCGCTTCGCCGACCTGGAGGTTATCGGCAAATCCAAGCTCAAACTTGCGATCGACTCGATGTACGGTTCAGGCCGCGGGATTCTTGCTGGAATTTTTCAGGAGCGTGGCGTGGCCTACATCGCGATCCGCCAAGAGTTGAACCCTCTTTTCCCGGGCATCAACCCCGAACCCATCGAGCCCCACATTTCACTGCTGCAGCAAACGGTGCTGCGCGAGAAATGCGACGCGGGTCTGGCCACGGATGGCGATGCCGATCGCATCGGCGCGGTGGCGGAAGATGGCAGCTTCGTCGATTCGCACAAGATTTTCTGCGTGTTGCTGCGCTGGCTCTTGGAGCGCAAGAAGTGGCCTGGAGAGGTGGTTCGCGCTTTCAATACCACGCGCATGCTGGATCGCATTTGCGCCAAGCATGGCCGCAAGCTTTATGAAACCAAGATTGGATTTAAGTACATCGCGGATTTGATGATGGAACGCGACATACTCATTGGCGGGGAGGAATCCGGCGGCATCGGCTACTCGCGCTTTCTCCCGGAGCGCGACGGCGTGCTCAATTGCCTGCTGCTGGCGAATGTGATGGCGGAAGAAGGTAAGCCGCTGGGACAATTGGTGGCGAATTTGCAGCGTGAATTTGGTCCGCACTTCTATGGCAGGCGCGATCTGCACATTCCGGACGAGATGAAATACGGCGCCATTGAGCGGGCTCGCGCGGCGAGCACCCAGAGCTTGGCAAGCTATGGCGTGGTGAAAAAAGAGGATCTCGACGGCGTCAAGTTCTTTCTCGACGCCCCCACCCATGGGAACGGAGCCGAAGCATGGATATTGTTTCGCGCTTCGGGGACAGAGCCCCTGCTGCGGCTCTACGCGGAGGCGGCGTCTCCAGAGTTGGTGGCCGACATCCTGCTGGCGGCCGAGAGCTTCGTTAGAAATAGCTAGGTTTTTCGTCTGCATGCCCCACGAAACTCGACAATTGACGCGGTGTTAATGCGATACTTCTGGTTGAACAGGATGTTTACCGGAAGCCCATCTTCGACCCCGATCGACTCGCCGGAAGCGCGCCGTTACAATCGGATCCGCCGCTGGCTGGGGATTGGCGATTTTGTGATCGGCTCGGCCTTCCTGATTGTTTTGCTGGTTACGGGATGGACCGCTTGGCTGCGCGACTTGGCTTTGCGTCGCGGATTTCAGAACTACACCCTCGCGGTCTTTATTTATCTGTTCTTCCTGCTGCTGATCAGTAAGGTGCTGGGGCTGGGCCTTGATTATTATGGTTTTCGGCTGGAGCGAAAATTCAACCTCTCCCCCCAAAGAGTGCGCGCGTGGCTGTGGGACGCGGCCAAGGGATTTTTGGTGGGACTCGTCCTCTTGGGAATTGTGGTGGAACTGTTGTATTTCGTGATCCGGCAATATCCGCAGCACTGGTGGCTGATCACGTGGGCGTTATTCATAGGGCTGTTCATTTTATTGGCGCAACTGGCGCCCGTAGTTTGGTTTCCCATCTTCTACAAGTTCGAACCGCTGGACGACGAGGATCTGCGCCGCCGGCTGGTGCAACTGAGCGAGCGGGCCGGAACCCGGGTGCGAGGAGTCTATCGCTGGAAGCTTTCCGACAAGAGCAAGAAAGCCAACGCAGCTCTCACGGGGTTGGGCCGAACGCGCCGGATCATTCTCGCCGATACGCTGCTGGATCATTACGCTCCCGAGGAAGTCGAGGCCGTGCTCGCCCACGAACTCGGCCATCATGTGCATCGGCACATTTTAAAAGGCATCCTGGTGCAGGCGGGAATCATGTTGCTGGGTTTCTGGGTTGCGAACCAGGTGTTGCATTACGCCGTGGACCGCCACTGGTTCGAAGAACTTTCGGACTTCGCGAATCTGCCGTTGCTGGCGCTCACCGGGACCGCGCTATCGCTGCTGCTGATGCCGGCTCTCAACGCTTATTCGCGCTTCAACGAGCGCCAGGCCGACCGCTATGCTTTCGAATCCATTGCGAGCGTGGAACCTTTTATTTCCTCGATGAACAAGTTGGCGCAGCAAAACTTGGCAGAGCGCGCACCTTCGAAGTGGGTGGAAATGATTTTTCATTCTCACCCCTCGATAGCGAAACGGGTAGCCGCTGCAGAGGCATGGAATCGCGCGCAGAAGCTGGCGACGTTGGGGCTGAATGAGCCAGCGTAAAGGCTCGACCGCATTAAATCAGCGCGCGCCGAGTATTCTCGCGACGCGCTGCAGGTCCTCCTCGGTGTCCACGCCTACCGCGTCGTAAGGCGTTTCACCCACGTAGATAGCAACTCCATTCTCAAGAAAGCGCAACTGTTCCAGCCGCTCGCTTTTTTCGAGAGCGGATTCCGGCTGCTGCACAAAGAAATCAAGCGCGGGCTTGCGGTATGCGTAGAAGCCGAGATGTTTGAAAAACTGCGGTTGGGTGCCGTCGCGATCGAAGGGAATCGTCGCCCGGGAAAAATAGAGGGCGCGGCCTCCCCTCTCGGTAACAACCTTGACTGCGCCGGGGTTGTTGATCTCGTGCGGCGCGCATAAGGTTTTCACGGTTCCAACCTGCACGGCAGGATCTTTCATCACTTGCAGCAGCGTCGCGATATGTTCCGGGCGGGTAAGCGGTTCGTCCCCTTGCACGTTGACGTAAACGTCCGCGTCCACTGAGTCTGAGACTTCGTGTACGCGCTCGGTCCCGCTGCGATGACGGGCCGAAGTGATCTGCGCATCATATTGATGCTGGCGGCAAACCTTTAGAATTTCCTCTGAATCGGTCGCGATGATCACTCGAGACAGTAAGGGCGAGGCACACACCGCTTCGTACACCCAGCCGATCAGCGGCTTGCCCGCTATCTCGCGCAACATTTTGCGGGGCAGACGCGTGGAGGCCAGCCGAGCTGGAATGATCGCGATGTTATTCATTCGCTGTTCGAAACCAGTCTCCGATTTTCGAGCGGAACTGGCAAGCCTTAGGATCGAGAGAGTTTCGATTACTATATCGTGGATTAAGTCTTGTGCTGCAGCCCCTAAAGGATTAAACCATTAACTTCACCCCGGCACGCGAGTAAATGAGAGCCGTTGTTTTGAATCAACCCGGCGAAGCGGTTCTCACGACGGTCGCCGAGCCCCGGCGCGAGGGCGGAGATCTGCTGCTCAAAGTTCGCATGGTCGGACTTTGCGGAAGCGATCTGAATTCTTTCCGGGGCAAGAATCCGATGGTGACCTATCCGCGCATTCCCGGCCACGAAGTCGCGGCCACCATCGTCGAAGGGAGCACCAACGACTCTACACTCGCCGCCGGCGTGAACGTCACGATGTCGCCGTACACCAGTTGCGGCAAGTGCGCATCGTGCCTGCGCCAGCGCTTCAATGCCTGCCAGTTCAATCAGACCCTTGGGGTGCAACGCGACGGCGCGCTCGCGGAGTACATCGTGATGCCGCAGGAGAAACTTTATTCCTCCGATCTGAGCATTGAGGAGCTCTGCCTTGTGGAACCGCTGACCGTGGGTTTCCATGCCGTGAGCCGAGGCCGGGTCACGCCGGAGGATAAGGTTGCTGTCTTGGGCTGCGGAGGCGTTGGCCTGGGCGTGATCGCCGCTTCGCATTTTCGAGGAGCAACCACCATTGGCGTCGACGTCGACGCCAACAAGTTATCGATCGCGAGAAAGGCGGGAGCCGCGCACACCATCGATACGCGCACGGACAATCTGCACACCCGGCTCGAGGAGCTGACCGGAGGCCGCGGCCCCGATGTTATCGTCGAAGCGGCCGGCTCCCCGCAAACCTTCCGCGCCGCGGTGGAGGAAGTGGCATTCACTGGCCGCGTCGTATACATTGGCTATGCCCAAGAGCCGGTGGCCTATGAAACGCGGCTTTTTGTGCAGAAAGAACTCGATATTCTCGGTTCGCGCAACGCCACTCCGGAAGATTTTGGGGACGTGATTCGCATGCTGGAAGGCCATGGTTTTCCCGTTGCGGATGCCGTGAGCGCCATCCTACCGATGGAAGAAAGTCCGCAGGCCTTGCACGCCTGGAGCAACCATCCGGCAAGCTATACCAAGATCATGATCCGTGTGGATTGACCGCGATTCGCGCACGAAGCTTACGAAGCTTGATGGAGCAAGCCGCAGCACACTCAAGAAAGGGCCGCGATGCCGACTTCAACCCGCACCGATGCCGGCCAAAGCCAGGCCCACGGCCTGTTTCCAGCCGGGCAACTTCTTCCCTTTATTCTGGTGACGGCGCTCTTTTTTCTGTGGGGCATTCCCAACAATCTGAATGACGTGCTGATCCGGCAGTTCATGAAGTCCTTTGCCATCACGCGGTTTCGGGCGGGTTTGGTTCAGTCCGCGTTCTACATGGGCTACTTCCTCCTGGCCATGCCTGCGGCTCTTCTCATGCGGAAAGCTGGCTACAAAGCCGGATTCGTCGTCGGCCTATGTTTGTTTGGCGCAGGCGCGTTTCTGTTCTGGCCCGCGGCGATCCTAGGTCGGTATGAATTCTTCCTACTCGCACTGTTCGTGATTGCGAGCGGCCTATCGTTTCTTGAGACGGCCTCGAACCCTTTCATTGCGCAGTTGGGCGACCCCGCGAGTTCGGAACGGCGGCTGAATTTTTCCCAGGCCTTCAACCCTCTCGGCTCAATCACCGGGGCTATGGTGGGGACCGTATTTATTTTCTCCGGGGTCGAACTCTCCGCGCAGCAGGTTGCCGCTCTTCAGGCCCAGCATGCCTACGAGGCTTATCTGCAATCCGAGACCTTGCGTGTCGTCAAACCGTATGTGGTGATCGGCGCCCTTGCGATTCTTTGGGCCGTCATCATTCTACGGACCAACTTTCCTTCAATTCAGAGTGAACATGAGAACGCTCCCGGCGAACATGGACGCTTCCGCGATCTGCTCCACTATCCTCATTTTCTTTTGGCCGTGGTTGCGCAGTTTTTCTATGTTGGAGCGCAGGTTGGGACCTGGAGTTACTTTATTCAATACGTCCAGGAGAGCGTGCGCCAGCCCGAGAAAATCGCCGGCTACTTTCTCACAGGGACTCTTGCGGCTTTCGGCATCGGACGATTCGGCTCGGCTTATCTCATGCGTTTCGTCGCTCCCAGCAAATTGATGGGCGCTTACAGCATCACCAACGTTGTGCTGGTGGCGATCGGAGTTTTGCTTCCGGGCTGGATCGGGCTCTGGTCGATCTTTCTCACCAGTTTTTTCATGTCGCTCATGTTTCCAACCATCTTCGCGTTGGGCCTGAAAGGTCTGGGCCCGAATACAAAAATCGGCGGATCGCTCCTGGTGATGGCCATTGTCGGTGGCGCGGTCTTGACTCCCATGATGGGACTCATTTCCGAGTTCCGCGGAAGCATCGCATACGCCTACACAGTTCCCTTGGCCGCCTACGTTGTGGTTGCGTTTTATTCTTTCTTTGGGTCCAGACAGCGCGGAGCGACGGCTACGGTTTGAATGCTTCCGTGAAAGTTGAAATGAGTCAGGATGAAGACAATGAATTCAGTCACGAGCTTTGTGAGCCTTGTGCTGCTGTTTCATTTTGCGGTTCTCTCTATCTCGCCCGCACAGACTCCTGTGCCGATTCAACATGTGGAGCGCCCCACGCCGCCAACGCGTGACCCTCATACTCCTGGATACGTAGCGGCGAAAGAGTTGCCCGACGGCTCGAACCCGCCGGCCGATGTAGACGGCAATTTCATCCTCAGTCCGACTCGCACTGCGGCTCCCGACGTCCCTATGCAGGATGGAACCCTTAACGGAACCTTGATTGAGATCACGATGAATTCGTCGGACAGCAAGATCTATCCGGGCATTGCGCGTGATGCGAACACGTTTGGAACTCCGGATCCCGCCGACCCCGCTAAGGTTGTGGTGACCACGAGCCGTCCTGCGCCGTACAAGCGCAAAGTGACTGTCTTTGTCCCAAAGCAATATGTGACTGGCAGCATTGCTCCCTTCATCGTGGGCGCCGACGGGCCGGACGGCGTTCTGTTTTCGGCGATCGACACTTTGATTGCGCTACATACAATCCCTGTGATGATCGCGATTTCTATCGGCAACGGCGGCGGAGACGCGCAGGGCAGCGAACGCGGACTTGAGTACGACACCCTGTCCGGAGCCTATGCCGAGTTCGTGGAAACGGAAGTGTTGCCTCTGGTCGAAGCGCAAGCGCACGTGAAGCTCACGAAGAATCCCGACGGCAGGGCAACCATGGGCGGCAGCTCAGGAGGCTCGTGCGCGTTGATTATGGCCTGGTATCACCCCGAGCTCTATCACCGAGTTCTTACCTATTCCGGAACGTTTGTGAACCAGCAGTGGCCTTACAATCCTCAGACGCCGCACGGAGCGTGGGAATTTCACGAGCATCTTATTCCCGACAGCGCGGCCAAGCCGATTCGAATCTGGATGGAAGTGGGCGACCGGGATTTTCTGAATCCCGGCCCGATGCGCGACAACATGCACGATTGGGTTCTGGCCAACGAGCGTATGGCGAAGGTGCTCGCGGCCAAAGGCTACCATTATCAATTCGTATTTGCGCGCAACGCGGGGCACGTTGACCGGGCGGTGAAGCAACGGACGCTCCCCGAGGCTCTGGAATACGTCTGGCAGGGCTATCAATCTCCAGCCGGCAAGAACTAATTTGCAAACCTGAAGGCAGGGCGGGGAGAGACAGGAGCTTCGGATGCGATTCATCGACCGCGAAGAAGTTGCTCGCCGACTCACTTACGAGGTGTGCATTCCGATCGTGCGCGGGGCGATGATCGCATTCTCGAAGGGGGAAACCAGGCAACTCTTGCGCTCGATGATTCCGCTATCGCAGGGGCGACTCTTCGGGATCATGCCGGGTGCTTTGGGCGGGGATGCGGCGTTCGGAGCGAAGTTGATCAGCGTATTTCCCGAGAACTTCGCTCGCGGAGTACAGTCCCACCAAGGCCTCGTCATCCTCTTCGACCCCGACAACGGCGCGCCAGTCTGCGTGGTTCATGCCGGCGAGGTCACAGCCATCCGTACGGCCGCTGCCAGCGCAGTAGCGACTGCGGCATTGGCGCGCAAAGATTCACGCCGGCTGGCGTTGCTCGGATATGGCGAACAGGCCGGAACCCACGCGCGCGCAATCTGCAAAGTTCGTGACATCGAGTCGATTGCGGTTTGGGGTCGCTCGCCGGAGCGCGCGCAGAACTTTGCCGAGCGCATGCAGGCGGAACTTGGCTTGCCGTTCATCCCAGCCGCAAACGTCGAACAGGCCGTCGCTGAAGCCGACATTATCTGTACCGTCACTTCGGCGCCCGAGCCGATCTTGAAGGGCCAATGGGTGCGACCCGCTACGCATTTGAATCTAGTGGGCTCGGGCCATGCCGGTCCCGCGGAAGTGGACAATGATCTCGTCGTCAGATCGCGCTTTATCGCGGACAGCCGCGAAGGCGTGATCGAGCAGGGGTCGGAGTTTCTCCGCGCTAAGAATGCGGGCCTGATTGGCGACGAACACATTGTCGCTGAGATTGGTCAAGTGTTAGCGGGGGAGATCGAAGGGCGACGCTCGCGGGAAGAAATTACGGTGTACAAATCCCTAGGGCATATCGTGCAGGATCTAGCCAGCGCGTGGGCGCTTTATTCTGGGCAAGAGAGTTCTTCCTAGTGCCCGATGGCAAGATAGTTTCCGTATCCAACGACGACCGTCGATGCCACCAAGAGGAATAACGCCAGAAAGAGCAGTCGGAGTGCGGTGGTTCCCGACCCCTTCCATTCTCTTAGGGAAAGGCCCCACAGCGAACTGAAGATGATGATGCTGGCCATGTGCAGCGTCCAACTGGAAAACTTGTAACGGCCCATTTGAGTTTCGCCCATGGTGTAGAAAAAAAACTGAAAGTACCAAGTGGTCCCGGCGAGCGCGCAGAGCAGGTAATTCGTGAGCATCGGAACCCGGCGCTGCGCTTTTGTTTCCGTACACGACGGGACGATGTCCAGGGACGAAACTCCCCTGTTTTTGGAATCGAGCGTTCGAAACACTCGGGTGAAGTACTCGTGCCCGGTGTGGTTACGAAAATTCAGCGCAACACACCAGATGAAATTCGTGGTAAAGCCACCCATCAGGATTACGACCAGCACCGGCAGCCCTTGCCAAAGGGTCGGGGTGCCGTGCTTCAGAGTAAGAAGTTTTATGGGTTCTCCCGCGGCTAATCCATAGGCAAAACACGCGCTCATCACGCCCGAGAGAGTGGCGACGGCGAGTCCCTTCTTGAGGTCGAACTCTGCAATTACTGCTTTTTGCTGCGCCGGAGACATTACCCGTTCCTTAGAAATTCCGGCGAGCCCAGCCATCACAATGCCGATTAAGCAGATGGCAACGCCCAACAGAATCGTTCGGCCCGACGCTGTGCCCAGAACTTCTCCCATAAATTCACCGCGAAAGATCGGAGGAATTAAAGTTCCGAAGGCAGCGCAGAGGCCGAGCACCACAGCCATGCCCAGCGAAAGTCCCAGAAATCTCATGGTGAGGCCGAAGGTGAGGCCGCCGACTCCCCACAGGAGTCCAAACAATATTGTCCAGAAAATCGTGCCGGCTGAGGCCGAAGAGAGTACAGCTTTCAGGTCGCTCGTCAGGAGCAGTGCCAGCACCCAGGGAGCGATGATCCAACTGAAAAATCCACCCGCCAGCCAATAGGTTTCCCACGACCACCGCCTGACCGCGCGATAGGGAACATAAAAGCTGGCGGACGCTAAACCTCCCAACCAGTGAAACACCACGCCCAGCGCGGGATTCGGGGTCATTCCCCTCCTGTGTGAGGATGAGGTTCGGAAGGCAAATGAAAGACCTCTTCCAGAGGCTCCATGGCGCGGTCTGGAAGCGCTCCCCCAGGGTGGACAAAAAAATCAGCCATGTCGCGCTGCCAGTGTTCATTCACCGGACGACTCGCCATGGCGGCGCGGGCACGCTCGAAGTCAGGCGTTTCCAGGTAACCGACTAGCAGTCCGTCGGTGCGCAGAAAAAGGGAGTAGTTGCCCCATCCCGTTTCACGCAAAGCGGCCTGCATTTCCGGCCACACGCGACTGTGGCGTTCCTTATATTCCGCAATGCGCTCGGGTTTTACCTGAAGGACGAAGCACACTCGTTTCATGAAAATCTCTCTATCTGCAAAATGCCTCGGGCAATCCACCATCCACAGGAATAATGTGACCCGTCGTCTTGGCGCTCCGATCGCCGGCGAGCCAGAGGATCGCGTTCGCGCAATCCCGCGGCAATATCGCTTTCCCGGTCAATGTGCGTTGCGCATAGAAGTCGGCCAGTCGTGAGCGCAGATCCTCCGTCGATTCAGTTTCGGAAAATTGTAATTTGTATTTCTCCAGCGATTGGATGACGCGGTCGCGAGGGAACATGGTCGATCCTGCAACCACGGTCGCGGGAGCGATGCCGTTCACCCTTACGTGCGGCGCAAGTTTGACGGCTAGCTCGCGGATGAGGTGATTGAGCGCGCTCTTGCTGACGTCGTAAGCTTCGCTGCCTTGTTTGGGAACCAGCGCATTGGCGGAACTGGTCAGGACCATCGCCGCGGAAAAGCTCTGATCCTCGAATACCCAGGCGGTTTCATTCGCCAGCAGGTAGTTTCCCGTAACGTTGACTCGCAAGGTTTCTGCCCATTGATGTTCGACACTGACGGCTGGATTCGAAACCGGATAAAGAGCGGCGGTGTTTACGATGACATCGATTCCACCAAACGCCAGAAGGGTAGAGGATGTGGCTTGCGCGAGGCTTTCGGAGGAGCCGAGATCGACGATGGTATGAGCCATAAAATCCGCCGAGGCCAAAGTGGCGGCTTCGGCAGCGGCTTCGGCCGCGCCCGGAAGATCCGCATCGGCCACCATGATGTGAGCTCCATTCCGAGCCAGCAGCAGAACCACTTCGCGCCCGATCCCGCTGGCCCCGCCGACTACGAGCGCGATCTTGCGGCTGAACTCCGCTTCGGGCGGCATTCTCTGTAACTTGGCTTCCTCCAAGGCCCAGTACTCGATGCGAAATGCTTCCGAGCGCGGCAATGCCACGTAATTATGAAAGTGCGCGAACATCGACGATTGCTCGGGGTGTCGCGCCTGCGGCAGAGGATGTGGGGCGGGTCCATTCTCCAGAGCGTTTGCGCCGGCCATGACGCGAATCGCATTGATGAAAAACTCGGTGGTGATGCGCGCTTCTTTTTTGTTCTTTCCCAATCCAAACAAACCCAGGCCCGGAATAATCACCACGGAAGGACTGGAATCTCGCAGCTGGGGAGAATCGGAATTCGCATAGGTGCGGTAATACTTTTCATACTCGGCACGATATTCTTGCACTCCTTCTCGAATGCGCGTCTTTAGGAGGTCAACGTCTTCGCGAGCGTGGTCCCAGGGAACGAACATGGGGCATACTCGAGTCCGTAAGAAATGATCGGGACAACTGGTACCGAGTGCCGCGAGTTCCCGCGACCATTTCGATCCCGCGAAAAGCAGAGAATCGTCAGCGTCGCTATAGTGGACTACGACGCGGCGATTCGTCGACGTTGCGCCGCGGAGAGTCGGCAGAATGCGAACGACTACCTGTTTGCGCTCCGCCAGAGCGGGCTGTTCCACTCCCCCAAAGCTCACGGCCTTCGACTGATGCTGGAGAATGAATTCGCCCATTTCGTCGATGGTGTAAATACTATTCAGATAGCAGTCACGCGGCGTCGCACCCCACGTGAATAATCCGTGCCCGCCTAGAATCATTCCCTCGGCTTGCGGATTGCTCTGAATCGCCCGCTCGAGCATGAGAGCGAGCTCGAAGCCCGGACGCTGCCAGGGCAGCCAGATCATTTGCCGATCGAACTTGCGATTGAATTCATCGAGCTTCTGCTTTCCATTTGCGCTGGCGGCGAGCGCGATGGCCCAGTCCGGATGGAGATGGTCGACATGGTCAAAAGGGAGAAACGCGTGCAAGGGGGTGTCGATGGAGGCGGCGACGCGATTCTCGGCAAAGGCGAGCAAGGAATAAAATCGAACCATGTCGTCCTCATGCGCCTCACCGCGATAAATATTTTTGAGTTGCTCCAGTTGATCGAGACGGAGCAGCGCAAATCCCGACTCCTTGATCGACCCGAGATCTCCCCCGCTGCCTTTCACGGCCAAGACGCGAACTAATTCGCCGGTGAGAGGATCGGTTAGTTCGAGCTTCGAACTGGTGTTTCCGCCGCCAAAGTTTGTGATGCGCAGGTCCGCACCCAGGAGGTTGGAGCGGTAACGCAAGAGTCCAACGCCTTCGAGTTGCGCAGCTTCGCCCTCGTTCCACAGATCTTTAAGGTGCGTAAGGCGGGTGATGCCGCGGCTGGTCATTTCAGGCATATGCACACTCGCAATATTGTCGAAAACGCTCCGCCTGATCGTTCCACTTTTCTGTATCGAGCGGATGAAATACTTCGGGAGGAAACGAACTTTCAATGAGGTCTCGGACCTGTTGCAAGGAACTGGCCGCGCCTGTCGCCAGCATTTGCACGCCCACATTGCCCAGCGCAGTCGCCTCGGCGGGCCCGGCCAGAACTTGTAGGCCGGTTGCATTCGCGGTGAATTGATTTAACAAACGGTTTTTCGAACCGCCGCCAATCACGCGGATTCGGAGGATCGACTGGCCGGTGAGGCGCTCCAGTTCGCGCACGACGAGGCTATATTTCAAGGCTAAACTCTCCAAAATTGTGCGCACGAAGGCACCCGGCGTCGAAGGACATGGTTGCTGCGTCTTTGCACAAAAACTCGCGATGGCGGAGGGCATGTCATGCGGAGCAAGAAATGATTCGTCGTCGGGATCCACCAAGTGAGCGAATTCGGTTGCGTGGGAAGCGAGAGCCATCAACGGTTGATAATCGATTTCCTCTCCGCGGGACGACCAAGTTTGGCGGCAGCACTCCAACATCCAGAGTCCCATGACATTCTTCAAAAATCGAGTCGTACCATTCACGCCGCCTTCGTTGGTGAAATTCAGGCGCAGGGACTCTGCGGTGATGAGAGGCGCGTCCAGTTCCACGCCCACGAGCGACCACGTGCCTGAACTCAAGAACGCTGTGCCATCCCGCGCGGAGATTGCCGCGACTGCCGATCCCGTATCGTGCGAAGCAGAAGCGATGACCGGGCAGACGGCAAGAGCCTTGTTGGACGCCAGATTCGGCAACAACTCACCTAACACCGAGGCCGGCTCGACGATTTCCGCCGGCAGATGGCAAGGCAAGTCTAAGGCCGTCAGCAAAGTGGAAGACCAATTGCGCTCCGCTGTGTCCACCATCTGTGTAGTGCTGGCGTTGGTAAATTCGCAGGCCAGTTTACCCGTGAACCAATAATTGAACAGATCTGGAATCGTGACCAGGTGCCTAGCCTGCTTGATTATTTCCGGAGTATTTTTCCGAGCGGCAAACAATTGATAGAGGGTGTTGATGGGCATGAATTGAATGCCCGTGATACGGTAAATCTCGTCGCGAGAAATAATGCGAAAAACTTCTTCCATGATTCCGTTGGTTCTAGCATCACGATAGTGATAGGGAGTCTCGATCAACTCGCCATTTTCCTTCAGCAAGGCGTAATCAACACCCCAGGCATCTACGCCGATGCCATCCAGGTGGTCCTCTGCGATACTTTGGAGCGCGCGCCGCATCTCCTGCCAAAGGGCCTCGACATCCCAACGTAAGGTTCTCGCTGTCTTTAGCGGCTCGTTGGGAAAACGGCTGATCTCTTCCATCGCGAGATTGCCGTTATGCAAACGCGCGATCATCGCACGGCCGCTTTGCGCGCCCAGGTCGTACGCCAGATAATTGCCATCTCCTCTAGGCATAAGACGAGACAGAGCGAGAGTTCCGGGAAGACCGTTCGGCGGTGATCCGTTGCAAATAACCGCACTCGCGGTATGCCTTCATCGGATCTCGCGGCAGCCCTTTCGACTGACGCCATTCTTCGATGGCCGGCCTCACGTCTACGGAAAATGCGTCTTGCAGAATCGATTCGGCGGCGACCAGATCCATTCGCTTCTGAGCCAAAGCAAGCTTCTCGTGATTTACCAGCGCTGCCTTGGATCGCAGTTGCTGCGCCATCACCACGGTTTGAATTGTCGCTTCCAGCTTGTTCTTCAGATTGTGGCTTTGGTCGATCATATAAGCGATTTCCGCCGGCTTTCCACTCTCCCATTCGTATTGCGCGATCTCGTGAAAAATGCGAAATACCTGATAAGGGTCGATCGATCCCAAGGTTAAATCGTCATCGGCATAACGCCGGTCATTGAAATGGAAGCCTCCGAGCCTCTCTTCCGATAAGAGCCACGCGACGATCTGCTCTATGTTTTGTGAGGCGTAGTGATGCCCGGTATCGACTAAGACCTTGGCTTGCTCGCCGGCGACCCGAGCCATGTGTAATGCCATTCCCCAATCCGCGATGTCCGTGTGATAGAACGCAGGCTCGAACGGCTTGTATTCAATCAGCAGTCGCTGCCCGTCGCTCAGTTCCGCGTGCGCGGCTTTCAAATGCCCCTCGAACCACTGTTTGCGCTGACGTATGTTTGCCGTGCCGGGATAATTGGAGCCGTCTGCGAACCACATCGAGATGTCCCGAGAGTGAAGTTGGCGGGCAACCTCGATGCTGTCTTTCGTCTGTTGCAGGGCCCGGTCGCGAACCGATTTGTCGGGATTACCGAACGACCCGAACTTGTAACATTGCTCCTGAAAAAGATTGGGATTGATGGAGCCGGGCAACACTCCGTAGGTTTGAGAGAGACTTTTGATCGTGGCAGTGCTGCCCGTACCCTCGGGAAAATCCCATAAATAGTGCAGCGCCATGCTGGGACAGACGCCAGTCAGCCGATGCACCTGCCCCGCATCACTGAACTTCTCTTCGATCGTTGTGGCCGCTGCCTCTTGAATAAATTTTCCAAAGCGCGTGCCAGTATTCGCGAAACCCCAGGAAGGAATCTCGATACGGAATCGTTCCAGCGCGGCGAAGACTCTTTCCCTAGGTTGTAACTCCATGCCTAGACACCTCTAGACCGCGAGGTTACATGGACGCCAGCTTTCGGTCACGCTCTTTTTTCGAATCAAAGTGCTGGTTTCGCATTGCAATACGCGCCAAACGCTGCTTCGATTCGCGTGCCAGAATTGCGAATCCGGCCCTTTCTGATATATTTGGTCCGCCCATGTGCCCCACTGACCATAGTCGGGATCCCTATCTGGTGAAGTCGATCGTCCATTCCTCGCGACTCCTGGCCGCGTTTCGCTCTCCCGGCGAAGCCTTGCCGCTGCGAGTGATCGCCGCGCGCAGCGGCCTGCCCAAAACCATGGCGTTTCGCCTGCTCTACACGCTGGAGAAGTGCCGCATGGTAGAGAAGATCGGAATCAATCTTTATCAGTCGCGCATTCGGCCGTTCCAGCAAAAAGTTTATCGCCTGGGCTATGCCGCACAAGGAACCGACTATCAATTTTCGCAAGATGTCTCCAAGAGCCTGAAACGGGCTGCGGCTGCGGAAAAAATAGATCTTATCTCGCTCGACAATCGTTACAGCGCGAGGATCGCGCAGCGCAACGCCGACTTGCTCGTGCATGAAAAAGTGGATCTTGCAATCGAATTTCAAACTGACGAGGAGGTGGCGCCCATGGTTGCGGCTAAGTACCGCGAAGCCAATATTCCCATGATCGCGATCGACATACCTCATCCCGGCGCAACTTACTACGGGGCGAATAACTATGAGGCGGGCCTGATTGGTGGACGATACCTCGGACGCTGGGTGAAAGAACACTGGCGCTCTGAAGTGGACGAAATAATTTTGCTCGAGTTAACCCGTGCCGGAAATCTTCCGCGCATGCGTCTAACCGGGATGTTAGTCGGACTCAATCTTGTTCTGCCCCAGGCTAGAAACTGTCGCGTGATTTATTTGGATGGAGACGGAGATCTTGATCGGAGTTTCGAAGTTGTGCGCCGGCATTTACGTTCTTCCAGGGCGCGCCGCCAGGTGGTCGGGGCGATTAATGATCCTAGCGCGTTGGGAGCGTTGCGCGCGTTTGCAGAGATGGGGCGCGGCGAAGACTGCGCGATCATCGGACAAAACGCCTCGCCCGAAGGACGGATGGAGTTGCGCCGACGCAATACGAGGCTGGTCGGTTCCGTGGCATTTTTCCCCGAACGTTATGGCGACGACTTGATCCGTGTCAGTCTGCAGATTTTGAATAACTTCCCCGTGCCACCCGCTGTATTTGTAGAACACAAACTGGTCACTCCCGGAACGGTGGATCATTTTTACCCTAACGATAGCTTGCTGCATCCGGAGACAGTGCAGAGTTCCCCACCGTTCACGGGCGTAAAATAGTCGTCCCAACGGGCTCTAGCCATCTGCGTCAGGCGCAAGTTAGTGGGCACTTACTTCAGCGGAGCTAGTTTCAAGTTTCTAAAATAGGCTTCCGCACCCTCCGTCTGGAATAAAAGTTTTCCCTTGGTCGCATTAAGCTCCGTGGCTTCATTCACGTACTTTCCGTTGACGTAGTATCTTACGTGGTCATGGTCCAGAACCATTTCGAGTAGATTCCATTGGCCACGTGGCTTTTCGACTTCGCCCACCGGATCGCGATAGCCGGTCACGTTCTGCCAAGGTCCTTCACCGAACCTTGGCGACTTCGTGTACTGATTGTCGCCCACCCCCGGTTCGATCTCACTCGCGAAGAGTTGGCCCTTCACCTTGAGGCTTGCGCCCTTGATCAACCAGATGTCGCCGGTACCTCCCTCAATGATCTGGAATTCGAACGATCTCGGCCAAACACCTTTCGGGGGAGCGGGCATTGGGCCCGTGATGTTGTAGAGAATTCCGGTGTCCCTCGCCTTGCCCACTCGGTCCATGTAAGTTTTCTCGCCCCACTTGAACTCGGCGCGCAGGTAATAGTTCTCGTATTCCTTTTGAGTGACAATTCCACCGTAATCGTTTCCGGACACATGAATGACTCCCTTCTCGACGGTGAATACCTTGTCGGGATCCTTATTCCAGCCTTTCGATTGCAACAGAGTGTCGAAGCCGGTGAGATCCTTCCCGTTGAAGAGTTTGATAAGTTTCGCGTGCGGAGGAATATCTTTCGCGGACTGAGCCATACCAGAATTGAGAAGCGCAGCGATGGCTAGAAAGAAGCAGAGAACTAGATTTACTTTGGAAGAGGTCTTTGACGACTGTCTCGTTTTCATGGGCACCTCATAACTATTGTGTCCGGCATCGCCTCGGAGCGACTGGCGAATTGCGTAAATGCGTGGTAATAATACTCCGGCTTGCAGTCCTCTACAAACTGGCAGACTGCGCTTCGCAGAATGACTTAGTAAGTATTGGCGAAACCCGGAGGAGCATCGAATGAATCGCAGAGATTTTCTTGGTACTTCGCTCTCCGCAGGTGCGGCTCTGGCTAGCTCCTCTCTTGCGCTGAACGGGCAGGATACGGTCGATCGGAAGAATCGCGCGGAGGCTCTGCGCACGCCGCGAAAACTGCCGATTGGCGTGTTCAATCCTCCCTTTCGAGGCCTGACACTGGACGCGATGCTCGACAAGTTTTCTGCTCTGGGCGTTGAGGCCGTGGAAATCGGAGCCGGGGGATATACTGCGACACCGCAGTGTCCAGTTGCTGACCTGTTGGCGGATGCCGCGAAAGCGCGCGCTTGGAAAAAAAAATTTGAGGATCGCGGCATGCCGATCATGACGATCAGTTGCCATGCCAACGCACTTCATCCCGAGCCGTCGACAGCCGCAGCCTTCGCGCAACAGTTTCGTCAAGCGATTCAGTTGGCGGGAATGTTGGAAGTGCCCACCGTCGTGAGTTTCTCTGGATGCCCCGGCGGTTCGCCCGCCGATAAAGTTCCGAACTGGATCACCTACAGTTGGCCTCCGGACCACGCGTCAGCACTGGCGTGGCAATGGAAAGAGCGCGTGATTCCTTACTGGCAAGAGACCGCCAGGTTTGCGCGCGAACACGGAGTGCGGCGAATCGCGCTTGAGATGCATCCGAACTTCGTCGTCTATAACCCGCGAACGCTTCTTCAGTTGCGCGAAGCCGTGGGTGAAGAGATCGGCGCGAACTGTGATCTCAGCCATCTCTTCTGGCAGCAATGCAACCCGGTAGAGGTGATCCGATTTCTGGGCAAACAAGGGGCGATCTTTCACGCGCACATGAAAGACACGACCTTCTTTCCGGAAAACGTGGAGCGCTTTGGCGTCTTGAACTTTGATGCCTCTCCTGCGGATCGTGAAGGCTCAGAGTTCTTTCGCGCGGTCGGCTACGGTCACGGAGCCAGCCTTTGGAAAGATATTGTCGCAGCGTATATGGAAATCGGCTACGACGGCATGCTCAGCGTCGAGCACGAAGATCCACTGCTGAGTGGAGAGGTGGGTGTCGCGCGGTCCCTCGCTGTGCTCAAGAATGTACGCGAAGAGCTTCTAGACGACCAGCCGAACCCTGGCAACAGATCTTAAAGCCTCGAAAGGGGCCGCGCGAAGAGTAGCGAGCCAGAACAAGTAGTAGTGCGAGAAACATTTGCTGCACCTGTTCGAGGCAATTCTTGGTGGGAGGATTAAACAAGTGTATAGAGCATCGGCAGAGTTTCTTAGGCGAAGCACTTTCCTAGTTGCGTCGGTTATGACAGTGTTCGCCGGCGTTGCAAGCGCGCAACGGCCGCAAGTCGTTCTAACGCGTCGCGAAAGCACGATTGCCATCGACGGTTATGCTCCCAATATCGTCCGCATCACCCTCAGCCTCCTGAAAGACTCCGCTTTAGCTGGGCCCGGCTTCGGGTTTGTGGCGGCCCCTTCCGTTGGCGATTGGAAACTGCAACAGAACGGGAAAGGTGATGTCTATCGGTCGTCACGCATGGTGGTAACTGTGGGCTCAGAAGTTCCTGGCCACCCCCTGCCGACGCATTTCGATATTGCTAAGTTCTTCAATGGCTCCGCGCCGCCTGTGCACATTACAATCAGCACACCCGAAGGCAAGACCCTTCTGGATATGACGGACTGGGCGATGTCCGTGCCCAATCACAAAGACGGCAATGCCAGTTTGTTAAACGACAGGCGTCCTTCCGATCCTGCGTTCTACCAGGTTGGCGCCACGTTCGTATCTCCCGATGACGAGCACTACTACGGACTAGGTCAGAACCAAGAGGGTTTTCTGGATCATCGTGGCCACACGGTCGAGTGCTGGCATAACTACACGGCGACAGGCGGTCCCACCGTGTGCGTACCTTTCTTGGTGACTAATCATGGGTATGGGCTGATCTGGGACAATCCTTCGAGGACAACCATCCAACCCGGATTCAATGAGCAGACACGGTGGCAATCCGAAGCCGGCGATCGAGTTTCATTCTTCGTGATAGCGGGTGCGAACACGGATGAGATCTACTCTGGTTACCGCCAGCTTACGGGGTCTACTCCGTTAATGCCCAAAGCCGCTTATGGCTACATCCAATGCAAGCAGCGATATTCCACGCAAGAGGAAATGTTGGCCGTTGCCAAAGGCTATCGCGAGCGGCACTTGCCCGCTGACATTCTGGTAGTGGACTGGTTTTATTACACCAAGATGGGCGAGCAGGATTTCGTTAAGGAAAAGTGGCCCGACCCCGCTGCGATGAATCGTCAACTTCACGACATGGGCTTTCAGACGATGATCAGCGTCTGGCCCCGCTTCACAAAAGGCTCGCGCTACTATGATTTCCTGGCTCAGAAAAACTGGTTTATCCACCTGGCAGACGATACCCCCATCGATGGACTGCCGTATGATCGGGCGGGCTCCGACATAGACACCACCAATCCGGACGCGGCGCGTTGGTACTGGGACATGATTCGCGACAACATAGTGAGTAAGGGCTTTGATTCTATCTGGGCGGACGAGACCGAGCCCGATCTGCCCCCGAACGGAGCCTACTTTAGAGTCGGTCCTGGCACTGAATACTTCAATATCTATCCCTTGGTGCACACGGCTGCCATCTATGACGGCTTTCGGCGCGACGTGAAGCACCGTGCACTCATCCTGTCGCGCGACGCCTATCTTGGCGCGCAACGCAACGGAACCATGTTCTGGTCTTCCGACATTTATCCCACTTGGGACACGCTGAAACGCCAGGTTCCCACCGGCCTTGATTTCACCGCGTCGGGCCTTGCCTACTGGACGCAGGATATCGGAGGCTGGCAATATTTACCGAGCCAGCATCACCCCGCGCATCCGCCGCTGATCGATCCTTCCGACGCTCGAGACAATGTGGGAGGGTACGATGATTATCCGGAGCTCTATACACGTTGGTTCGAGTACGCGGCGTTTCTACCCGTGTTCCGCGCCCACGGTAGCCGGAGATACAACGAAGTCTGGTCTTACGGCAAACAGGCGGAGCCGATCCTGGAGAAGTATCTGAAGCTGCGCTATGAACTCCTGCCCTATATCTACTCGCTGGGCTATAACACCTACCAAACCGGGGCTCCTTCCATGCGCGCATTGTTTATGGACTTTCCCAACGATCCGGAGATTTCCGATTTGCGCGATGAGTATATGTTCGGTCCGGCATTTCTTGTCGCCCCGGTAACGGAGCAAGGCGCCACCAGCAGATTGGTTTATCTCCCGGTTGGCACCGATTGGTATAACTACTGGACAAACGAGCGCCTGCAGGGTGGGCAGACGGTCAGAGTCTCGGCGCCCATCGATACTCTTCCGTTGTTTGTTCGCGCGGGATCGATTGTGCCTCTGGGCGAGGCCATCGAGAGCACGAATCAAGTGCAACAGATCGCTAAGGTGCGAGTGTATCCCGGCGCCAATTCCGACTTCACGCTCTACACAGACGACGGGACCACTTACGCTTACGAAAAAGGCGACAGTAGCAAGACTCATCTCCACTGGGACGATGCGGCTCGCAAACTAAGTCACGAGGGAGATCCGGCGTGGAAGAAGCCGGATCAGCAGATTCTAGAAATGATCGGGCACTAACTTCGGGGAGATTTCTCCTCCCGGCAGGTCACAAAGTTGCCTTCTTCGCCAAAGGTCAAGATGCTGCGAAGTGTTCTGTTTCCACTGGCTTGCTTGTTGTTCGCTCTCTTTGGGCTGGCGCCCCCCTCGTCGGCAACTGCGGCAGCTGCTCCGCCTCCTACAGCGAACCCCGATGCAATCTGCCCTAAATGTCATCAAGCCATTTATGAGAGTTATCGGACAACTCCAATGGCGAATGCGAGCGGAGACGCCGGGGAAGGCCTGCTGCCTGGAGAGTTCACTCATCGCGCGTCCGGCGTTCACTACCGTCTTTTCCTGAGAGATGGCCGCCCCTGGCTCAGTTACGAGCGATCCAACGCGCCTGCTGGACTGGATCTGAAGGGCGAGCAAGAGCTTAAGTACTTTGTAGGCTCGGGGCATCGCGGAAGAACCTACCTTTTTGAAAAGCGAGGTTTTTGGTTCGAGAGCCCCGTCAACTGGTATAGCAAGAAGAACGTGTGGGATATGAATCCCAAGTCGATCGAGGCGCGCGAAATGCCCTTCACCTTGAAGATTGACTCGAGCTGCTTGCATTGCCACACGAGCGGAGTACAGCCTGCCTTGCCTGGGGCCAGCAATCATTTCGCTGCCCAACCGTTTCTCTATGGCGGTATCATCTGCGAGGCGTGCCATGGAGATTCTGCAGCTCATCTTGCAAGCGCGGGGAAGATCGCAATTCTCAATCCGGTCAAACTCTCGCCGAGCCGGCGTGACTCAATCTGCCTACAATGCCATCTTGAAGGCGAGACTGCGGTCAATAGGCCAGGGCGTTCCGTAGCGAACTTTATCCCTGGCGAAGAGTTGTCCGACTATGTCACCCACTTCGTACACTCGCTCGAAGTAGGCGCCAACGGAAGAGCCACAAGCCAATGGGAGGCGCTGTTACAGAGCGAATGCAAGAAGAAGAGCGGCGACCAGCTTTCTTGCATCACCTGCCACGACCCCCACAGTTCCCCGGCACCGGCACAGCGGATCAGCTATTACAGGAGTAAATGCCTCAGTTGTCATGGTGAAGGAGCGTTCGCGAGCAAACACCACCCGCGCGAACCCGACTGTGCCTCGTGCCACATGCCGCGAGAGAAAACGGAAAACGTCGCTCACGAACAAGTCACGGATCACCGCATCCAGCGACCTCAGGTGTTTTCGGAGAGACAAGTCAGGAAGGAAGTAGCCGATCTGATTGCCGTCGGTGGCGGTGAGGTCAGCGAAAGAGATCTGGGACTGGCCTACTTCCAATTTGCCCAACGCGGCGATCACAAAGCGGGGCAAGAAGCAATGAAGTTGCTCAAAAGAGCTGAACGCAATCATAGCGCACCGACAGATTCGGATTTGCATACGGCTCTTGGTATTCTCGAGCATCTGTCGGGCGATGCGGAAGGTGCGATGAGCGAGTATCGGGCTGCGCTGCGCGCGGATCCGTTGAGTTCGGTCCCGGCCGGAGACCTGGCGATACTTGAAGCGCGTGCGGGGGACACGCAAGACACAATTGCTTTGTTGGAGCGAGTCTGCGAAAACGACCCGGCAGAAACCACGGCCGGCATCGATTTAGCGGCGGTCGAGTGTACAGTCGGAGATTCGACAGCAGCCGTCAAGACGTTAAGGAACCTACTTGAGTTCTCACCCGATGATGGAAGGGCGCAGGAAATGCTGCGGACAATCGAAAGCCACACCCGGCGCTGCACCCCGTAACTGCCGGCTGAACGAAGTTGCCACCTGGAATTACGGTGCCGCTTGTCCGAGCTGAGCCGCCTTTTTCTTTTCTGCTTCTGCTTCGGCGGACCTGCCAGCTCGCTCCAGAGCGGTCGCAAGGCCTCGGTGGGCCTCGGCAGAAGTTGGGTCGCTCGCAACCGCTTCCTCGTAACGATCGATAGCGTCAGTGATTTGACCCTTCAGCAAAAGATTGCTGCCGGCATTGGCAGCAAAAGTGGCGCGCTGCCTGTTCGTGGCTTGACGAGTTAGCTCCGACGCTAACTTTCGCTCCGAAGCCGCATCTGGACTCAGTCCCTGCTGCGCGAGAATGCCGGCGAGTGTAATATGCGGCCCGGGTTGATCGGGCATCAACTCGATTGCTTTTTTCAAAGCCTCGGATGCTTCCAATAACTTGTTCTGTTGTTTGTAAACACTGCCGAGAGTAGCCCAGCCATCCCCATTCGCAGGACGCAAGCGTAGAGCGCTCCTTAATTCGCCAGCCGCCGCCTCGAAGTTCCCTCTTTGCATTTCCAAAATGCCCAGAGTATAGGGCGGGTCCGGAGAGTTCGGATTCAGGCGCGCCGCCAACTCCAACTCCGAAGCAGCCGCAGTGATCTCATCTCTCAGCTTGAGTGCGAGACCAAGATCATAGTGGAGCTCATAGGCGTCGGAGGATAGTTTCAAGCCTGCCCGAAACTCGGCTACTGCATCGTCAAGGTCGCTCTGTTGAAGATATGCGACTCCGAGATTCTGATGCAGAAGGGGATCGCCCCCATTTTTGGCTAGAGCCTTGCGGTAGAGAGGAATCGCATCTTTTGCCCTTCCCGTTTGCACCAATGCCAAGCCGAGATTGGCGAGCGCCTGCGCATTCTCTGGCTCCGCCGCGACGACCTCTTGAAAGAACGGAATGGCTTTTAGCTCTTCGCCACTATTCTGCAGGGCCAGGCCAAGCTGATATTTGGCCTCAAAAGAAGAAGGGTCCAGAAGAATTGCGCGCTGCAAAACGGTAACGGCGTTGGCATTCTCATTGCCGGCAATCAACGCTTTCGCAAGGTCAATCTGAATCACAGCGCTTTGTGGGGAGAGCGCGGCTGCGGTTTTCAACTCTTCGGTCGCTTCCGAAAGCCGCTCTTGCATCATGAGCGCAAGGCCGAGATGCAGGTGAGCCTCGGCAAAGTTCGGACTAAGGCGAACCGCGTCGTTGAATTGGATTACCGCTTCATCCCAGTCCTGCCGTTGGGAGTCGAGCGAACCGAGTGTGTCATGCAGGACGGGATCTTCGGGAGTCGCAAGCAAAGCTCTTTGCGTTTTGGCAATTGCGACGTCGGTTTGCTCGGTGGCGGCGAGCGCTCGAATATAGAAAATAACAGCGCTCGCAGGCAAGGCACCCTCCGCATGTGCTTCGAGAGCTCGAAACGACGCCAACGACTTCTCATGTTCGCCAGACTGCTCGTAGGCGATGGCGAGATTGGTCTGCGAGATGCGGTCGTCCGGCTCGAGTGCTAGTGCGCGCAATAGTTCGCCGATAGCCTTTTGAAAGTCGCCAAGTTGCACCAGCACCGATCCCAAAGCGCTGTGTCCTTCAGCGATGTTCGGCGCCAGGCGGATGACTTGTTCAAACTGCCGCCGGGCCGTTGCAAGGTCTCCTTTCTTTTCCGCGGCGTAGCCCGCGTGAAAGGCTGCATCCGCGGAGCGGAGCCGCTGTTGTGGGTTTTCGTTCGACGCCTGGCTTACGGCTGGAGCAGATAAGAGCAGCACGATGCTGGCGAAACGGCATGTCAGTTGTAGATAGGACAAACGCATACTGGTGAGCGTCACTTTGGCGATTCAAGATGTGGAGCGTTGGCCTCCTGGATTTGTTCTGCCGCTTTGTACTCGCGAGCCGCGTCGTCGCTTCGTCCCAGAGCCCGATAGGCCTGCCCCAGCAGGTAATGAGCCATATAGTTATTGGCATCGATTTGCAGCGCGTGTTCCAGATACAGCTTCGCCATCATCGAGTTTTTCTGCTTGAGCAGAACTTTGCCCAGCAATATATAGGGGGCGTTGGTGTTCGGCTCGAGCAGTATGGCGCGATCCAGAGCCTGCTGAGCGCGGTCGAAGTCGCCCATGCGAATGTACGCGTCTCCCAGACGCTCGTAGACTGCACCGTCGAGAGGATTAAGTTCGCGTTCTTTTTCAAAGTCGGCAATTGCGTCGCGAGCTTGTTCCCGGGCAAGCTCGACTTCGCCAAGAAGAAAATGTGCCTGTGGGAGCACCGGATTGAGCGCAAGGGCTCTGCGGGCTGATTCTTCTGCGAGCGGAATATAGTCGCGACGCAGAAGCATGCGCGCCGCCAGCAGATAAGCCGGCGCAGACTCGGGAGCGAAACCGTACTGCCCGGCGAAGGCTCGGCGCGCGTCGTCATACCGTCGTGTGTCCATGTAGCAAAGGCCAAGCACGTAGTTTGGATCCACATTGGCGCTCGCCACCGAGCGATGTGCCCGCTCGAGCAGCGGAACCGCATCGGCGCATTTTCCTTCGCGAAAAAAGCTCACCCCTTCCATCTGCATGGCGTCCAGGTTGTTCGGATCTTGCTCGACTGCTCTCCCAAAAGCTGCGGCGGCTTCCGCCATCTTTCCTTTCAGGTAGTAGGCCATGCCTCGGAGAGATTCCGCACCGACTAATTCCGGATGCCCCGTCGTTAACGCATCGAGCTTCACTAAAGCTTGATCGAGGTCGCCGTGGTCTAAGAGTTGTTGTATTTGCTGCAGGTCCGCTCCTGAAGTGGGGGATTGGCCCCACAGCGGCAGACCCAGTACCAGCGCGCAAAACAATAAATGTAAGTGCACCATTAAGCCGGAAAAGAACGAATGCTCAGGTTCGCTGATCGCGTGGGCTATGATAATCCTTTTTGAGTCCGCACAAGATACTCGCGCGGAGAAAGTTCGTACCTAATTCGCGGTAGCATTGCTTTAGAGCGCTGCAACTCAGAGCGCAAGACAACCTGTACGACTTTCACTTATGCAGCACCGATTTCGCAAAGTTATCAGCACGGCTGTTCTCGTGGTCACGCTCGCAGAAAGGGCACCGGCCGCCACTCAAAGTGGCTCGGCCATCTTTCCACCGGGTGCAAATCATACCGTCCCGGCTTGGTTTGAAGATGTAGCGGTGAAAGCCGGCATCGATGTATTAAATGTGAATGGCGACGCAGTCTCGAAATATTACATCTTGGAAGCGACCGGCAGCGGAGTCGCCATTTTCGACTACGATAACGACGGCTGGCCCGATATTTTCCTGGTCAATGGCACTTACCTTCAACGCAGCCCCGAATCTCACAAGATAGTCCCCACATTCCCACCTACTAGCCACTTGCTTCATAACAATCGCGACGGAACTTTTACTGACGTTACCGCGAAGGCGGGTCTTGCGGACAGCGGATGGGGGCAAGGTGTCTGCGTGGGAGACTATGACAACGACGGGTATGACGATCTGTATGTTACCTCCTATGGCAAGAATCGCCTTTACCATAACCAGCGTAACGGCACCTTTCGCGAGGTGGCGGAGCAGGCCGGCGTTGCCGGAAGCGGCAAGGAATGGGGCACGGGTTGTGCTTTCATCGATTACGACCGGGATGGCAAGCTCGACCTGGCCGTCGCTAACTATGTGCACTTTGATGTCAAAAGCGTGCCCCCTCCGGGCGACGGCCCCAGTTGCCTGTGGAAGGGGACACCGGTCATGTGCGGCCCGCGCGGCCTTCCCAGCGCGCCCAACTTGCTCTATCACAATCTTGGAAATGGGAAGTTTGAAGACGTAAGTGAAAAAAGTGGCTTCAAAAAGACCTCTGGCCACTATTGCTTCAGCGTCTCTACGCTTGACTACGACGAGGATGGCTGGCCGGACATTTATGTCGCCTGCGACTCTACTCCGGCAATCCTTTACCACAACAACCATGATGGCACTTTCACCGACACGGCGGCGGATGCCGGAGTGGCGTTCAACGAAGACGGTCGCGAGCAGGCCGGCATGGGTTCCACAGTTGCAGACTACGACGGAGACGGGCACCTCGATATCTTCAAGACCAATTTTTCTGAAGATACTTCAACTCTATACCGCAACAACGGCGACAAGACCTTCACCGACGCGACGCTGGCATCCGGACTCGGCATTAATACGCAATATTTGGGATGGGGTGCCATGTTTGTGGACCTGGATAATCACGGGTGGCCTGACTTATTGGTGGTCAACGGCCACGTTTATCCGGAGGTGGATAGCAACAAGCTGGGGTCGACTTATCGAGAGTCGCGAGCTGTCTACAGGAATCTCGGCAACGGCAAATTCGAAGATATCTCCCGCGAATCAGGGCCGGGAGTCGCGCAACCCGCACCCGGCCGCGGCTTGGCTATCGGAGATCTTTGGAACGACGGCCGCATGGAAGCGGTGATCAATAACATCGGCGAGCGTGCGATGCTACTCGTCAATCTGGCGAGGAACCAGAACCATTGGCTGGGAGTTCGATTGATCGGAACGCAATCGAATCGCGACGCCATTGGCGCCCGAGTTACGGTGCGATGTTCAACCCGAAGCTGGGTCGATGAGGTCAGAAGCGGCTCCAGTTACAGCTCGAGTAGCGACTTGCGGCTGCATTTTGGCCTGGGCAAGTGTACTCGGGCGGAATTCATTGAAGTACGTTGGCCTACTGGACGAGAAGAGATGTTTCCGGGAACAAGTTCCGATTTGTTCGTAACTCTCAAAGAAGGCACCGGCCGTCCTCCTAGATAACGAGTCTGAAGCCTGTGGTCACAATTCAGCTTCAGCCACCTGAGTCAGCCCGAGCAAGTCGCTTAGTCGCTCCCCTTCACCTTTCCCGTATAGCTCATTTAGTAACTATGGCACACGTGGACTATTGCATATCGATTAGTGCCGGTCTACGGTTCTATTGCTTCTGGGTGGGATTCTTGCGGCCAGAACCGCGAAGCCCGTGCGACGAACCGAAATGAAGGGTGGAGGAAAGACAATGCATCGAATGCTGAGGACTGGTTCCAGATTGCTGCTGTTAGCTGTCACAGTTGCCATCGGCGGCGGGTCTGTCGCACTTTGGGGCCAAGCTGTTTACGGTTCGATCTACGGGCAGGTGACCGACAGTTCTGGGGCAGCGATCGCCAACGCGACCATCACTGTGACTGACGTTGACAAAGGCACTTCGGTTACGGGAACCAGCAGCTCAATCGGCGAATATTCGATTGCGCACTTGATACCTGACACTTATGACATCACGGTTACTGCTCCCGGCTTCAAGGGCACAGACGTCAAAGGCATTCGAGTATCCGCCGATACTTCGCCAAAGGTCGATCTCAAACTCAACGTAGGTTCGGCGAGCGAAGTGGTAACGGTGACCGGCGAGATTCCTCAGTTGAAAGCGGATCGAGCTGACGTGGGTGCGGTGCTGGATGAGAAAACGGTTTCGGACTTGCCCAATATCGGCCGCAATTTTGCCAGCCTCGAATTGCTGTTACCCGGAACGCAAGTGATGGGTTGGTCGCAAAACAACGCCGAAGACGCGGCCGGCAGTCCCACGGTGCAAATCAATGGTCAGCATTTCTCGGGAGTTTCTTACGAATTGGATGGGGCTGCGAACACCGATCCCATACTTGGACAGATCGTAATCAATCCACCGCTCGATGCCGTGGGCGAGGCGAAAATCTCAACCGCCGCCTACGACGCGCAATTCGGCCAGGCTGTGGCCGGAGTCGTTACTGCTCAAACGAAGTCGGGCACGAATAGCTTTCACGGAGATGTGTTCGATTACCGGCGCACCGACGCGACCGAGGCCAGTAATCCCTTCAGTCAAGTCACGGTCAACCCAATCACGCACCGGCTGATCCCCGCCGCGAAATACAACCAGTTTGGAGCCTCCTTCGGCGGCCCGATCGTGAAGGACAAGGCATTCTTCTTCATCGATTATCAGGGTACTCGGCA
>JBEKWC010000009.1:0-154515 GCA_049513475.1 Candidatus Sulfotelmatobacter sp.
GGACCTGCGTACCGAAGCCAACTACTTCGAAGACAACAAAGAACGGATGCGCTATCCCACGTTTCGCAAGCTGGGATTTTTCGTGGGTTCCGGCGTCATCGAAGCCGGGTGCAAAACCGTGTTGGGCAGGCTCAAACGCTCGGGTATGTTTTGGACCGTACGTGGAGCCAATGCCATCATTGCCCTCCGCTGCTGTAAGCTCAGCGGCAGATTCGAGGACTATTGGGAGGCCAGACGGGCCTAACCCTCACTTTAAAGTCGCGCACCCCATCGTGAATCCAAATCTCTATTGTTTTTGCGAATCGCGTCCCGCGACGGACCTCTGTTCACGTTCTCATGTTTACGGTCCGCCGCGTTACTCCCCCATCACCTTCACGATCACGCGCTTATCGCGCTGCCCATCGAACTCGGCGTAGAAAATTCGCTGCCAGGTGCCCAAGTCGAGCTTGCCCGCAGTGATGGGCACAATCACCTCATGATGGATCAGCAACGCCTTCAAGTGCGAATCGCCGTTGTCTTCGCCAGTCTCATGGTGCTTGTAGTTCTTGCGAAACGGGGCCAGATGTTCCAGCCACTGATCGATATCTTCGATCAGGCCGCTCTCGTTGTCGTTGACGTAAACTCCCGCCGTGATGTGCATCGCCGAAACCAAAACCATCCCCTCCTTCACTCCGCTCTTATGCACGATCTCTTCCACCTGGGGCGTGATGTGCACGTACGCTCGATGGCTCTTGGTATGAAACTTCAAATACTCGGTCGCAACTTTCATTTTCACCTCGCTCTAAGAAAAGTTTAACCGAGCAGCCCGCGCACTTTCGGACAATTACTTCGGTTACGCGCTCTTGTACCGGGGATTGCAGAAAATCTCTCGCGCCTGCGCCATACTCCACTTGTTGGAGGAGGTTTCAGTGCCGTTTCGTCTGGATTATTTGTCTTGCATTCTCACCGTCGCGTCGACCATTCTCTTAGGCAAGCGTTGCTGGGAGGGCTGGATTCTCGCCGGCATCAACAGCGTAATCGTCTGCGTGATCGGATTCCGCACCGCGCAATTCGGCTTCATTCCGGCGAACGTGTTTTGCATTGCACTCTACGCCGTCAACCTCCGCTCTTGGCGCAAACCCGTGACCCGCTAATCGCACTCGGCTTCGCGACATAAGCCGAGAGCCTGTGGAGAAAAGTTTCTAGGGCTGGTTTTGAAAGGGCGCGAGATTTCTCTTCTGTCAAGATTCGTCAATAGATCCGCTGCTGAATCCCAGACGCCTTCACATCTCGCAACGATTCTCCACCCAATCGCATCCATCTTAAGTAGAGAGTTAGTTAGGAGAAAGTGATGCCAAGAAAGGTAAGAATCACGTCCGCTTTTGTCGCGATAATGTTTTTGCTCGTCTGCACGGCTGGCCAATTATTCGCCCACGCCCAATCGGATGCGCCGCCTCCGGGCCCGCCGCCCGACCAGGCTGGCGCGCAGAATCAAGCTCCGCCGCCTTCTTACACGCCCGAGCAATTGGATAAGCTGGTCGCCCGCGTCGCACTCTATCCCGACTCGCTGCTGGCGCAGGTTCTGGCCGCGGCATCCTATTCCGACCAGATTCCCGACGCCGCCAAGTGGGCCGACGAACACCATTACCTAACCGGCGACGATCTGGCCAAAGCTATCACCGACGATCATCTGGACTACGATCCCAGCGTGCAAGCCGTGCTGCCTTTTCCCTCGGTCTTGGACATGATGGCCTCGGATATGGATTGGACGCGAAGCCTGGGCGACGCTTTTCTGGCCCAGAAACAAGATGTGATGGATGCCGTGCAGCGCGAGCGCCAGAAAGCGAAGGACTTCGGCTATTTGCGTAGCAATGATCGCATCGTGGTGAGCGGCGGGCCTTACATCACGATCGATCCTGTAGACCCGGCGTTCATTGTGGTGCCGGCCTACGATCCGGCGATCGTCTTCTGGCCGCCGCGCCCCGGCTTTTTCGTGGGCGGAGCCATCGGCTTCGGCTTCGGCATTAACCTCGGCTTCGCCTTCCGGCCCTGGGGATGGGGCTATACCCGCTTCAACTGGGGCGCCCACGCCGTCTTCATCAACAACGCGCCTTGGGGACGGACCTGGGTCAACCGCGGCTACTACGCGCATCCCTACGCCGGCGTGCATCGCTGGGGACCCGGTCCCCGCGTGGAAAGCCACCGGCAAATCGGACGCAGCGAAGAAGAACGGCGCGCCGCGCGCGAAGGCCGCGCCCGCCCAGAGGAGCGCCACCATCGCTGAGGCCCTGAAAGGGCGCGCGCATTCAACGCGCCCTTCAACCGACCAGGCTGGAGCAGGACATATGGCTCTGCGTTGAAGCTCTATCAAGCGTCCGGCTTTAGCCAAATGCGGGACCTCATCCCATTTCAACAGAACCGTACCGGTTTACGTGCATGCAATGCCGGAAGCAAGTACACTCCGTCGCGCCAATAGGCGCTACGACGTCGGCGCATCAGGCTCATCCGCTTTGCACTGATGCTGGGCGAACTGAAGTTTCAATTCCTCCACAGCTCCGCCCACGCGCTTCAACACTTCGAGAGACACTCTGAATTCGCGATTGCAAGCGGTGCAGGTCGCAATCGCCGGCGTGGTTCCCAGCCATTTGAGGACGCGCAGGTTGCGTTTCGCCATTCCGCCAATGTTAACCGAAAAATCCCCTCAAAAATAACGTGCAGCCAATCGCGTTTTCGCGCATAATTCCTTGCTCTGCCATGGATACCCTGCCAAACGATCTCGAAGCCATGCGGCGGATTCTCGCCGAACTCACCGCCCGTGTCTATCGCATCGAGCAGACTCTCCGCATCGACTCCGTTCCCCAGCCTCAACCTCGCGCCTTCGAGCCCGCCGCCCCAGCCGCAACACCCTCCCAGCCCGCCACCGTCGCTGCGCCACCACCTCCGCCGGTTCCACCGCCGCTTAAGACTGCGCCCCACCCCAAGCCCGACGCCGATATCGAGTCCCGCATCGGCTCGCACATTCTCAACCGCATCGGCATCGCCGCGCTCTTGATCGGAATTTCTTACTTCCTCAAGTTTGCCTTCGACAACAACTGGATCGGCCCCGCCGGGCGCATAACCATCGGCCTGCTCGCCGGAATCGCGGTCGTCCTCTGGAGCGAACGCTTCAGATCCAAGGGCTATCAGGCGTTTTCGTATTCCCTAAAAGCGGTTGGTATCGGAGCCCTCTATCTTTCTCTGTGGGCAGCCTTTCAGCTCTACAACCTGATTCCCAGCGGCGCCGCATTCTTCATGATGCTGGTCGTCACGGCCGCCACAGCCGCCATGGCGTGGGCGCAGGACGCCCAGCTTCTCGCCGCCTTCGCTCTCACTGGCGGCTTCACCACCCCGCTTCTGCTATCGACGGGACAGAATCATGAGTTGGCCCTCTTCGCCTACGTCGCCTTGCTCGATGTGTCGACCCTCCTGCTGATCCTATGCAAGCCCTGGCGACCGCTTTTAGTCATGGCTTACGCGGGCACGCTGCTGCTCTACATCGGTTGGTATTCCACCTTTTACACGCGCGATCAAATCGGCCTCACCCTCATCTTCGCCACAATCTTTTTCGCCATCTTCGCCATCGCGCCCCTGCTCGCACGCCAACCGGAAACTGAATCTTCGCTCTTTGCCTCGGTTCCCGCCGCTCTCGCATTCGTGAACGCGGTAGTTTATTTCCTGCAGACCTACGCCATGGTCCAGGAAGTCGACAAGACCTATATGGCGTGGTTCGCGTTGGTTCTCGCCGCCATCTACATCCTGCTCAGCCGTTGGGTGCAATTCAGAAACACAAATCCCGCCGCTCAGCCCACCCTGCACTTCTTGCATCTGGCCGTAGCCATGGGCTTCATCACGATTGCGATTCCCATTCGCCTCGACGCCCACTGGATCACCATCGGCTGGTTCGTCGAAGCGGGAGTGCTGCTTTGGGTAGCCGATCGCGTCGAGTCTGACTTACTGAACGCCTTCGCCCTGGCCACGCTCGCTCTGGGTGTCGCGCGCCTGCTGCTGATCGATAATTTCTCCACCACGCAGCTCATCTTCAACTTGCGCATGGCCACCTACGCTGTGGCCGTCGCGGTTTTGGGCGCGGTCGCATGGTACGCGGCGCGCCGCACCGACGAAGCCGCGCGTACGGTAGCCGCGGTCGCGGTCGTGGCGTTGAATATTCTTGCCCTGACCGCGCTCAGCCATGAAATCTCCGACTACTATTCCCGCCAGATAAGGGATCTTCGCCTGCCCTACAATCGCTGGAATTCTGCCTACGCGCTGGAGTTGCGCCGCGTCCAGATCGCCCGCGACTTCACCTTCTCCGCTCTCTGGATGGCCTACGGAGCCATGCTGATGGTCATCGGCTTCCTGCGCCGCTCCGCCTTCGTGCGTTGGCAGGCTTTGCTGCTCATCGCTCTTACCATAGTCAAGGTCTTCGTCGTCGACGTTTCGCAACTCGATCGCGGTTACCGCATCGTGAGCTTCATCGTTCTCGGCGTGCTCCTGTTGGCCATTTCCTTCGTCTATCAGCGCGACTGGCTGCAACTGTCGGTTAACAAAAAAGAGCACGCCGAGCAGACGCCGGCCAGCCTATGAAAATCGGAGCGCTTCTCGCCTCGCTCCTCGCTCTCGCAGCGCCCGATCCGTCCCGCCCCGCACTCTCTAACTTCACCAACATGCGCGAGATAAAAGTCGAACAACCGAACCAGCAAAACTTCTTCATCGTCGATCAGGAACTCTGGACCCACTCCCGCCCCGATCTCGGCGACATTCGCGTCTACGACGGCGACGGCCCGGTCCAGTACTATCTCTCCGAACAGCGCGCCGAAATCTCCTCCGAGGAAGTTGACGCAAAGATTCTTAACCTAGGCACGGTCTCCGGCCACACCGAGTTCGATCTCGATGCCGAAAATATTCCGGCCTACGATCGCATCCGCCTGCGCCTCGAGGCCAAAGATTTCGTCATCTCCGCTTCCGCCGCCGGCTCCAACGCGCTCGGGCACGAGCCTTACAGCCAGTTGCCGGCTTCGACCTTATACGACTTCACCAGCGAGCAGTTGGGATCCAATTTCGCTTTGAAGCTGCCGCCATCAAGTTTTCGTTATCTTCACATCAAACTATCGAAGGGAATTCTTCCAAGCCAGGTCAAAGGCGCGGCGATCTCGAATCGCCGCGAGCAGCAGGCCTCCTGGACCACCGCTGGTTCCTGCTCGCCACTGCAGCAGAAGCCACGCGATACAGTGATCGCCTGCGACGTGCCGGCAAAGGTTCCGCTGAACCGCATTCTGTTTCAAATCGCCCCCGGCCAGATTAACTTCCGCCGCAAGGTAGTTGTGCAGAATGCAAAAGGAGAAGAAGAAGCCCAGGGTGAGATTAGCCGCGTAAAGATTAACCGCGCCGGCGCGCTCGTCACCGCGGAAGATTTGGCAATCCCTGTGTCCGGCTCGGGTGGCGCAATCGTTCTCAATATCGACAACGAAGATAATCCGCCGCTCGAAATTACAGCCGTCCAGCCCCTCTCACTCGAACGCAGGATTTACTTTGATCCGCAAGGGAAGAGTTCGCTCAAACTCTATTACGGCGACCAGAAGCTATCGCCTCCGGTCTACGACTACGCCCGCTTCTTTCACCTCGATCCTTCGCCGGCCGCAGCGCAACTGGAGGCAGTCGCCCATAACCCGCTGTACATGGCCCGTCCCGACGACCGTCCCTGGTCCGAGCGCCATACCGGAATTCTGTGGGGAGCGATGATCCTCGCCGTCCTTGCGCTCACTGCATTGGCGATCCGTGGATTGCGCTCAGAAGCGAAACCTTAGAGAGGCCGACAGAAACAATCCGCTTGCGCCTTGGGCCGGACTAGCGCTTCATCGCTGAGATAGGGGGTCTGTTTCGCGAGACCCGACCAGCCTGGGCTACCGCATAGTCTCTTCAATCTCCGAAATCCAATCCGGCCGCTTCAGGACTTCCCGCGGCTTGGGACCATCGGCCGCGCCCACAATTCCATCCTGCTCCATCAGATCGATCAGATGCGCCGCACGCCCATAGCCAATGCGTAACCGCCGCTGCAGCAGAGAAGTCGAAGCTTTCCCAAACTCCACCACCAGCTTGACCGCATCCTGATAGAGAGGATCGTCCTCGCCGCCGCCGGCCGACCCCTCAACATCGCCGCCACCGCCGCCAGCCTCGCGCTCCTCCTTCGGAGCCTCAAGAAACTGCTGCTGATACTCCGCCGAGCCTTGCTGCTTCCAGAACGCCACCACCGCCGCGATCTCTTTCTCCGTGACCAGCGGCGCATGCAGCCGATGCACTCTCGCCGATCCCGAAGGCAGATAAAGCATGTCGCCCTTACCCAGCAAAGCCTCGGCGCCATTCGCGTCGAGAATCGTTCGCGAATCCACTTTGGTCGCCACGCGAAACGAAATGCGCGCCGGAAAATTCGCTTTGATCAATCCCGTAATCACATCCACCGACGGCCGCTGCGTCGCCAGCACCAGATGAATCCCCACCGCGCGCGCCATCTGCGCCAGCCGCGTAATCGATTCCTCCACGTTCGAAGAGTCAAGCATCATCAAATCCGCCAACTCGTCGATGATGATCACGATGAAAGGAATCGGCTTGTCGTCCGACTCTTCTTCAAACAAACTCGGCGTAGCGCTCTCGAAAAGCCGGTTGTACTGATCGATATTACGCACGCCCTTGGCCGCCAGCAGCTTCAACCGGCGCTCCATCTCCCGCACCGCGTTGCGCAAAGCATTCGCCGCCAGCTTCGGCTCGGTAATAATTGGAGTGTATAGATGCGGCACGCCTTCGTAATTCCCCAGCTCCAGCCGCTTCGGATCCACCAGAATCAGCCGCACCTGATCCGGCGTCGCCTTATATAGAATCGACATGATGAAAGCATTGATCGCGACGCTCTTGCCCGCGCCCGTCGAGCCCGCGATCAGCAGATGCGGCATTCCGGCCAAGTCCGCGACCACGATGCGCCCGTTGATATCCTTGCCGAGGGCCATGGTCAGCTTCGACTTCGACCCCATGAACTCCTGCGACTCAATGTTCTCCCGCAGCCAGATAATCTCGCGCTCGCGGTTCGGCACCTGAATGCCCACCGTCGATTTCCCCGCCATGCGCTCGATCAGAATGCTTTCCGCTTTCAGCGCCAGGCAAAGATCGTCGGTAAGATTCGTGATGCGGCTGTACTTGATTCCAGCGTCCGGCTTGAACTCAAATGTGGTCACCACCGGTCCGGGATTAATCTGCGTGATCTGCCCATGCACTTCGAACTCGGCATACTTCTCCGTGAGCACCTGCGCCAGCAACTTTAGTTCATCGGCATCCACAGCCTGCTGCTCATCCGGGCGCTGCAGCAAGCTGCTCGGCGGCAACTTGTATCCGCCGGCGATGCGCGGCAGAGTCGTTTTAGCCTTGTGATCGCTATCCGCCCGCCGCATCACTTCCGGAGCAACGTCGTCTTCGGGGCCAGGCAAGGAGGACGGCAAGATTCCGCCGGTGGCCGCAGCAGCCTCGACGCTTTCTTCTGCAAGATCCGGCCCCAGCGTTTGCTCAATCCCAGTCCTCCGAACCTCCGTCACAACTCGCGCCTGCACCATCGGCTCCGTAGCCGCGACCGGGCGCGATGGAATCAACTGCGTCTTCACCACCGGTTTAGAAATCCGCCGCTGATCCAATTCCTTCTGCTGCCGGCGCTTCGCCCGATCCTCCTGCCAATCCTGGTAGCGATTCCACAACGCAGTCACAAACGCAAAGCGAGTCGGCGCCCACAACCGTATCGCCGAAAACGAAAATGCCGTCGAGAGATAAAACGCCACCGCCAGCACGCTCGCGCAAACAATGTAGGCGCCAGTCAAATTCAAATAATGAATAAGAAAATCGCCCACCACGCGTCCCAGCAAGCCCTCGATCGGAATCACATTCAGCCAGCGCACATGTCCCGGCAACAAAGCCAGTAGCGCGGGAACGAACATCACCAGCCAGGTCGCGCCCAGGCTCTTCGCCATCGGCGACTGAACCTTCCGCGAAGCGAACCAGCGCATGCCGAGTAAGGCAGGGAACATTGGAACAAGAAACGCACCGATGCCGAAAAACTGCAGAGTGAGATCCGAGACGAAAGCTCCGACCACGCCGATCCAGTTGCGCGCCGCGTGCGCGCCAGTCAAAGCCGAAGCGCTGTTCAGCGAGGGATCGAGGGGTGAATACGAGGCCAGCGCGAGGAAGAGGAGGAGCGCAGAGATGCACAGCAGGAAACCGGTCAGCTCATTCAGCCGTCGGTTGCCCGTGGGAACAAAAATGCTTGCCAGAAACCCCATGTGGGCCGTTTTCCCACGGACGGAAACCAGTCCCGTGGCGCGAATCGGCCAGAGCCTCATCATTATGCCAAGAAGCGCTCGCGGCGGCAATGGGGGAGTTTGCCGGGAGTGTACAGTTAGCTTCCCACAACCTGCGCAACAGCGATGCTGTCACGGTGGTATGTTGCTGGAATCGGTTGGCCAGTTTATCCCGCCAGCCGCGCTGCGAACACCAACACCAGCGTCCCCACGATCAGCCGGTAAACCGCGAACGGCACAAATCCATGCTTGCGCACATATCCCATGAACCACGCCACCGATGCATAAGCCACGATGTACGAAACCACAAAGCCGATCACCAGCACAACCCATCCATGCGCATCGATCTGCGACACTCCAATGGGATTCTCTCCCTTGCCCCGCAGCGACTTAAACAGCGTGTATCCCGTAGCCGCCACCATAGTCGGAATCGAAAGAAAGAATGAAAATTCCAGCGCCGAGGCCCGCGACATGCCGGCCATCTGGCCTCCCGCGATCGTCGACATGGAGCGCGACGTCCCCGGAAACACCCCCGAAAAAATCTGACAGAAGCCAATCCAGACGGCCTGACCCAGGCTCATGCTCTCCATCTTCCAGGTGTGAATGCGGCCTCCGCCGGCCGACGGACCCGCGGCCTCCGACTTGGCATTCATGGCATCGACGATCCACATGACCACTCCGCCGATGAGCAACGACCAGCCGATGATGATCAGGCTCTCCAAATGCTTGCCGATGACTTTGGTGAGCAGAAAGGACGGAATCGCCGTGACCACGAACGCCACCATGACTAATCCCAGTGGATGCGTGAGCGGAGTGCGGTCGCCGCGCTCCCCGCGCGGAAATGTAGAAAGAAAGGTCGCGATGCGGCTGCGGAAATAAATCGGCAGGCAAAGGATCGCCCCCAACTGAATCACAATAGAATACATTTTCCAGTAACCGCTATCGAGGGTAAGACCCGGGGCTAAACCGGAGGCGTGCAGCAGCGCCTCGGAAAGCCTGAGATGCGCGGTCGAGCTGACGGGCAGAAACTCCGTAAGTCCCTCCACAATTCCCAACACCAGAGACAACAAGTAATCGTTCACTCGTCCTCCAAAGTAGAAGCCAACAGTATCGCAGAAAAATATTGGGATGAAGTGACTTGGACAAATTCAGCCGATCTTACTCGCTCGCATTTCCATAAGTAGGAATGCCCTGCTGGATGTAGAACATCAGTCGCTGCGTGCGCAACGTCCAATCGCTCTGCGGAAACTGGCTGGCGACCCGCTGCGTCAGGGCCAGGGCGCGGTCCTTCGATTCCGCGGCCTTCTTCTGGTTGGGCTCGGTCTTGTAAATCTCGATCAGCGCCGAACGCCGCCACGCCGCCTCATACAACGCTTGCGCCGCCGCCGAAGACTGGGGATGCTCCTTGGCATAGTTCTCATACAAGTCGGCTTCTTTCTCCGGACACTTCGCCAGCCCCTGCCAATCGCCGCACAGTTTGTTTTCGAGCAGCCGGAACGCAGCCAAATCGGCCCACTTGGTGCCCGGATATTTCTTCATAATCAGCTTCATCCACTCTTCATTCATCTGCCCGCGCATGTAGTTTTCGCGTTCGCGCGCCGAGGGCCGCGTCATAATATCGGAGCGCTCGACCTGCCAGCGAATATCGGCGGCGCGGTAAAGCGCCTCGGCCGCCAGCGGAGAACTGGGCATCAAGTCATAAACGCGGTAATAGAGCCGCAAGGCATCCTGCGCCGCATCGCGCCGCCCACGCCGCCGGCTGGCCTCATCTTCGGAGTCCGCCGCCTCTCCAAAAATAACTTTGTCTGCATCCGGCGTCGCGCTGGTCACCAGAGCCTTGGCCGGAACCCACGCCGTCACCGCCTTTCCCTCCTGCTCGTCCTCCGTCGCGCCTTCCTCATGGCTCGGCGTTCTGAGAATCGCTTCCACGTGCACCCAGTCGCGGCTGGTCTCGAGGATGATCAACTCGCGCCCGCGCCCCACCTCGCTCAGCTTGGCCGATGACGCGTCCGGAGAAATGTGCAGAATCTCTTCGTGCACCAGGGTTCCGCGCTGGGCTTGCGCCATGGCCGAAGGCGCGGCAACCCGGAAAATTGTGGCAATCGCAATCGCGGCAACGGTCGCATCCATAAATGTTCGAAATCGTGATGTCATGACACTTCGAGGTTAGTGCTCGCACTTGACGGCGGTCAAGCGCCGCAGAATGGCAGAATGGTGGAGGGTCGCGGTTTGCGAATCGATGGGGGGAGAGCCGCCCTCGACTGTCCGTCGAGCGCCGCTCGACCTCTCGCCAGTATCGGCAAACTGCGCCGCTATTCGAGCGTTAACTAAGAGCGAAAATCGGCAACGGACTTCCGCGGCAAACTGCTAGGATAGCTAACCCTCATGCACCTGGAAATGACCCGCCTAACCCTATTCGGCCTATTCGCAGTAACCGCAATGCTTGTGACTTATGCGCTGGAAGCCCGCAGCCGCTGGTTCATCCTGGCCTTCGCCGGAGCCTGCATGCTGGGCTCGATCTACGGCTTCCTGCAAGGAGCGTGGCCCTTCGGCGCGGTGGAGGCGGTCTGGTCTGGAGTGGCGATCCGGCGATTCCTGAAAGCCGCTAGCTCAACGTGATCCCGCCGAAGCCCGCAACTCCTCTAGCATTCTGGGATCGATATTCCCCCCGCTGATCACCGCGACGTTCACCTTAGTCTCTGGAAGTTCGTCGCGATGGAACAGAAACCCAGCCACGGCCACGGCGCCGCTAGGCTCGGCCACGGTCCTGGAATTCGCCGCCAAAAGCCGAACCGCCTCGCGAATCTCATCTTCGCTCACGGTAATAATGTCGTCGACGTAACGCCGCATGTGCTCGAAGTTAATCGCTCCGATGCTCTGCGTGCGCAGCCCGTCGGCGATGGTGCGCGAAACCTCGCCGGCAGGGAACTCAACAATCTTCCCCGCCCGCAGGCTGGCCTGCGCATCGCCGGCAAGCTCCGGCTCCACGCCGATCACCTTGACCGAAGCTTTGCTCAACTTGATCGCTGCAGCCAGTCCGCTGATCATGCCGCCGCCGCCGACCGGCGCCAGAACCATTTCCACGTTCGGCAACTCATCGAGAATTTCCAAACCCATCGTGCCCTGTCCCGCGATGATCTGCTCGTCGTTGTAAGGCGGCACAATCACATATCCATGCTGCGCTGCTAGTTCTTCGGCCTTCCACTGACGTTCCGCGCTGCCCGGCCCGACCATCACGATTTCCGCCCCCAGCGCCGCCGTAGCTGTGCGCTTGATCGCGGGCGCATTGTCGGGCATCACGATCACCGCCCTCACGCCCAGCGCGCGCGCCGCATAAGCCACGCCCTGCGCGTGATTGCCACTGGAGTAAGTAATCACCCCGCGCTTGCGGTCATCGTCCGAAAGCGAAGCAATCTTGTTGTAAGCCCCGCGCAGCTTAAAGGCGCCGATAGGCTGCTGGTTTTCGGGTTTAAGGAAAAGGCGCCGGGGATCCTCGGCGCAGAGCTTGAATTCAACCAGGCGCGTGCGGGTGCTGATGCCCTGAAGTCGGCTTTGCGCCTCGTTGATCTCCGATAGGCTGACCATGGGTCCGGCTTCAATGTAGCGGCTGGGAGCTGCTGAGCGCAAATTGGAATTATTGTTGCGATGATCGGTCCAACTCCAGTTCGACCGATACCCACTCGCACTCCCCTAAAAAAACCACCGTCCTGGATCGCGAGTAGGTTGCAGAGACGGTCTGGCCGCCGTTTGTGCCGTATTCAGGATGGGTATGCCGATTGTAGACGCTGCCCGGGGCCGCCCCTGGATTCTGGCGGCGCGCCCAGCCATGTCCAATCAGTTCCCTGCCTGCATCGCTCCGCGGCGCTTTTCGACGACAAAACCTGGGGGAACCTGAAACATCGAGGGGTCGGGATCCGAGCGGGACAGACTAGCATGAAGGCCGCTCCATGCTGGCCGGGGTAAAACCTAAGCTTGACTTCATGATGTTTAGCGAGTTAGCATCATGATGTGCGAACCACATTGACTCTGGACGACGATGTAGCCAACTTGCTCAAGAAGGAGGCCCGCAAGTCAGGCGAGCCGTTTAAGCAGGTGGTAAACCGCCTTCTGCGCCTCGGGCTCACCACCAAGCCGCCGGCCCGGAAGCCCTTCGTAGTAAAGCCGTTCAATTTGGGCCCGCCCTCTGGCCTCAATTTCGACAACATCGGAGAATTGCTGGACGCCTTAGAAGGGGCCGAGCGTCGGTGATCGTGCTCGATGCCAATCTTTTGCTTTACGCCTACGGAGCCGCTTCACCCCACCATGAGAAAGCTCGCGTCTGGCTGGAGCAGGCTTTTTCCGGCAGCGAGACTGTGGGCTTGCCGTGGCTAAGCCTCGCCGCTTTCCTGCGTGTCGTGACGAATCCGCGCGTGCCTGGATTTCGTCGTTCCGTGGAGGAGGCTTCGCGCGTCGTAGACGTGTGGCTGGAGCAGCCCCCGGTCCGCGTGCTCGTGCCCGGCGAGGAGCACTGGCTTATCTTTCGGCAGATGATTACCGAAGGCCAGGCCACGGGGCCCTTGGTCACCGATGCCCAATTAGCGGCGTTGACGATCGAACACGGGGGAGTTCTTTACACCACGGATCGGGACTTCGCGCGCTTTCCGGGGTTACGGTGGAAGAGCCCGTTGGAATAGTCCGCTTGCGCTCTTCCAACTCCTGGGGTTTACACCGTTGGTTTTGGTGAAGGTACAGTAGCCCTGTTAAACGAAGGACTGAGAAGACTGCGCAATGCTCTCGGGGGCCGCTCCACGAAGAAAGGCATAGACAATCGAATCCAGAGGCACACGCGTGCCCGTGATCCGGAAACCACCGGCGTGTTGCTCCACGAATTGCGTGGCCACATGCAAATCGTACCACTGCGCAAAGCCGGCTAAATCTCCAGGATCACCGGCATAATCAGCGGACGCTTCTGCGTTTCCCTCGATATATATCGCTTCAGATCGGCGCGAATTTTTTCCTTGATCACGCCGTAATCGGCTTTTTCTTCTTCACTCGAGTGCGCCAGAGTGTCTTCCACGACGCGCCGTACCCCATCCATCAGTCCATCGTCGCCAGGATTAAATCCCCGCGTAACAATCTCCGGCGTAGTCTCGACGCGCCCGGTAAGTTTATTGATCGCGATGATGGGCAGCACGATTCCATCTTCGCTCAAATGCCGCCGGTCTTTAATAATCAAATCTTCCACGACGTCGGTGCGCGATCCCGAATCGATGCACACTCGCCCCACGTTCACGCGCCCCGCTTTGCGGGCGTTGTGCTCGTCAATCTCCAGAATGTCGCCGCTTTCGATCAACATCACTTTGCCGACCGAACTGTGCATCGCGCCCGCCATCTCCGCATGCAGCTTCAATTGCCGGTATTCGCCGTGAATCGGGATGAAGTACTTCGGCTTCACCAGATTGATGATCAGCTTGAGTTCATCCTGACTGGCATGCCCGCTGACGTGTACCGGAGGCGAAGTCCCGTCTTCGTAAATCACGTAGGCCTCGCGCCGGAACAGGTGATCGATCATGCGGTAAATCGTCTTCTCATTCCCGGGAATGATGCGCGACGAGAGCATCACGGTATCGCCCTTCTCGATCTTCGCGTGCTTATGATTATCCACCGCCGCGCGCGACAAGGCCGACATGGGTTCGCCCTGAGTACCGCTGATCATCACGCACACTTTTTCCGGCGCGAAGTTCTTCATGTCTCCGGGATTGATCACCAGCGCTTCGGGAATTTCCAGATAACCCAAATCCTCCGCAATTTCAGCCGAGTTGTTCATTGAGCGCCCGATGAACGCTACTTTGCGCCCATGCTGGTGAGCCAGTTCTACCGCCAACCGTATGCGATGAATCGAAGACGAGAAGCAGGAAATGAAGAGTCGCCGCTTGGTGTGCGCAAACACTTCGTCAAACTTGCGGCGTACCGCCCGCTCGCTGGGCGTGTAACCCTTGCGCTCGACGTTGGTGGAATCCTGAAAGAGCGCCAGCACGCCCTGTTTGCCGTATTCGGCGAAGGCATGTAAATCGAAGAGATGATTGTCGGTAGGCGTAGGATCCACCTTAAAATCGCCGGTATGGATCACCACGCCCAACGGCGTATGTATGGCCAGCGCCACACAATCCACCAAACTGTGCGTCACCCGAATGGGATGAATCGTAAACACGCCAGCCTTGAAGCGCTCTCCCGCGCGCATCTCGCGCAAGTCGGCATCTTCGAGCAACCCATGCTCGTCCAGCTTATCTTCCACATACGCGAGCGTGAACTCCGTGCCCCACACCGGCACTTTAAGCTCAGAGAGAATCCACGGCAGGGCGCCAATGTGATCTTCATGCCCGTGCGTAAGCACGATCCCGCGCACCCGTTGGCGGTTTTCGATCAGGTAAGAAATATCCGGAACCACGATGTCCACGCCGAGAAGTTCGGCCTCGGGGAACATCAGTCCCGCATCGACCACGATAATGTCATCGCCCCAGCGCAGAGCCATGCAGTTCATACCGAACTCGCCGAGGCCCCCCAATGGGACGATCTGCAATTTTCCTGTTGTCATTAATGTTTTGGAGTAACAGCCATGCTAGCACACGCGCCCCGCCGGGCAACGAACGGAAGGCTACCGTCGCTCTCGCGCTTCACCCGATGGCATAGTTCCACGATGTAGGCTAAGGTGGAAGCAGTTGCCCTGAATCATGGCCGATCACGACTCCAAATCCTGGCTGCGTGGCCGCGTCGAGAAGACTCTCGTCAAAGGCCTGACCCGCGCCTATTCCACAGTCCAGGTCGACCCCAATAAATTTCTGCTGCAGCTCCGCACCGCCTACCGCATGCCCATCAGCGGTTATCACGGCGTCTATTCGCTCGAGGTCGGCGAAATCGATGCCGTGGCGGACGAGATCATCCGCAGCGGCATGAAGCTAGCCTCGGTCGAAGGCGCCGGCTTTGGCCTCGGCGGCATGATCACGATCCTGCCCGACCTGGGCATTCTCTCGGCCATCACCATGCGCACCATCCAGAAGCTAAGCCTGGTCTATGGCTTTCAATTCAACACCGACAACGAAATCGCCGAACTCTGGATCGCCGCCGCCAGCGCCGCCGGCGTCGACATCAGCCGCGACCTGTTGGAGAAAGAAGTCGTCAACAAATTCGTTCCTCGCGTGATCCAGCGCATCGCCGCCCGCGCCAGCACCGAAGTGGTGGAGAAGTGGGCCGGACGCATGATCCCTCTGCTCAGCTCCGCCATCGGCGCGACTCTAAACTACTGGTTCGTGCGCGCCTGGGGCGAGCGCGCCAAGGCTCACTTCCGCGAGCGCCATCTGCAACTCCGCGAGGATACCCGCCGGCAGCGAGCTGCTTTGACGCAGCCGCCTCATCCTATTCTGCCCGCTCAGACCTCATGACTCGCATCGAGACGGCACCGTTCTAGAAAATGCCGAATGGCGCAAGAGAAAGTCTGCCGAAATTCAGGAGGCAGGTACCCGGTGAAACCCCGTGTCCGCCATGTTTCAAGGTTTTGGCTTAAGCCACTAACATTTTCGCCACCCGTTGTGAGCGGAATCGCTCAAGCGCAGGTCTGTGGTAGAAAAAGTAATGAGAACTTTCTTCTGCTCGGCCATCCTCTTCGATCTCGACGGGGTTCTAGTCGACTCCACCGGTTCCGTCGACCGCCAATGGCGCATTTGGGCGCGCGAGCGCAATATCGACGAGGAGCAGGTCATGGCCATAGCCCACGGCGTCCGCGCCGTCGAAGTCGTTCGCAGCGTCGCTCCCCAACTCGATGCCGAAGCCGAGGTGCGAAGTCTCGAAAGCCGCGAGGCCGCCGACCACGATGGGGTGCAACTGATGCCCGGCGCGGTTGATCTCATCCGCACTATTCCTCAAGGCCTCTGGGCCGTAGTCACCTCGGGATCGCGACTGGTTGCGACCGCGAGGTTACAGTTTGGAATTCCGCTTCCCAAGGGGATGGTGACGGCCGACGACGTCATCCACGGAAAGCCCCATCCCGAGCCCTATTTGAAGGGCGCCGAAGTCCTCGGCGTGAACCCGGCGGAGTGTGTGGTGATCGAAGACGCCCCCGCCGGAATCCGCGCCGCCCACGCCGCGGGCATGAAAGTGATCGGCCTGGCCAGCACCTATCCCCCATCCGCCTTGGGCGAAGCCGACGCGGTGGTGCAGAAGTTGGCGCAGATCCAGGTTGCGACCAGCGCTGCCGGCAAGCTGACGCTAAGCGTCGAATGAAACCGCAACCAAAAAACTCATGGTCATTCCGAACGAAGGCCAAGCCGCGCCCCAGCGCGGCGAGACGAGAGAGGAATCTGCTGTAGTCTGGGGCAGGCGTCGAATGCAAGCGCCCAAGCCAAATCGCCCATTCACCGCAGCCAATCCTCCAGCTCGATCCCCCGGTCCGTCTTCTCGTCCCGATATTTCACGATGACCGGCGTGTACAAAGAAATCCCCAACTCTGCGGCAGCGCCTTTCCGAACCGCGCGCGATCCCGGCACGACCACCGCTCCCTCCGGCACTTCGAGCGGCGATTCCGCTGTCGCGCGATAGACTTCGTCCCGCACTAAATCGTAGAGTGGAGTCGATCGCGTAAGAATCGTCCCCGCGCCCAGCACAGCGCGCGCCCGCACTAGTGTTCCTTCATACACTCCACAATTGCCGCCCACCAGCACATCGTCTTCAACGATCACGGGCGCGGCATTAACGGGCTCAAGGACGCCGCCAATCTGCGCCCCGGCGCTCAAATGCACGCGCTTGCCCACCTGCGCGCACGAACCCACCAGCGCGTGCGAATCCACCATAGTCCCTTCCTCCACATACGCGCCAACGTTGATGAACATCGGCGGCATGCAAATCACCGACGGTGCCACATAAGCCCCCAGCCGCACTGACGATCCGCCGGGCACCACGCGCACCCGGTCGGCCACCGAAAACTGCCGCGCCGGAAACGTATCTTTGTCCACGAACGTAAGCCCGGCGCAGCCCGTCTCGGCCAACTCCCCCAGCCGGAACCCCAGCAGGATGCCGTGTTTCACCCAGGTGTTGACGATCCACCTTCCGTCGACTTTTTCGGCAGCGCGAATCTTGCCCTGAGTAAGCGCCTCCCGAAATTCGAAGAACGCCGGCCGCGCTTCGGGATTGTGCTCCACCTCGCCCAGAGCCGCTAATCGCTCGATTGACGTTTTCAGGGATTGCATGAGAGTGGAAGTATAAAGGAAAGTCCGAGGTCGGCAGCCAGAAGCCAAAAGCTTCTTCCGCTACACGCACTTGCATTCGCTGCGAATCAGCACGCCAGTCATGCCGTGTGCCGTTTCGCGTCCCTGCGCCAGAGTGGCAAATGGCCCATGCCAGCGCGAGTGGTTGGCGTCGTGCCCCGCCGGACGCCCCTTACCCTGGTTGCACTGCCCGCAAGATCCGCGATGCAGCACAATCTTGTGCGGACCCGCGGCCCAGTTCTCGTAGATATAAAATTCCGCCGCATCCGGTAACGCCGACGCCGGCTTCTCGATTAGCCCAACTTCCATCACAATCTTCTGCAGCCTGGCGCGCGCATCGCGTCGCATCGGCAACAGCGGCAAACGATAATACTCTTCAATCTTGCCCATCATCGCCAGCGCCGCCTTCACCGGTAGCGGGCTCGACTCGATAAAATTCGCCTGCATCAAGGCCAGATACTTGCGATGAATACTGCGCGCCGTAGTCCAGTCATTATTGAGCGCGGCCCGAGTCATCGCCGCCATCTCATGCGGAATCTCATTCGACGCCACCGAAACCACACCCACCCCGCCCAGCGCAATCACCGGCAGAGTCACCGCATCGTCGCCGGAGAAAACCAGAAAACTTTCCGGCACCGAACAAATCGCCTCGGCAATCTGCGTCATATTGCCGCTGGCTTCCTTGACGCCAATGATATTTGGAATCTCCGCCAGACGCGCCAATGTTGCCGGTTCCAGGTTCGCCCCCGTTCGCCCCGGCACGTTGTAAAGGATCACAGGCTTCTCGCCCACAGCCTCGGCGATCGCCTTGAAGTGCCGGTACTGCCCCTCCTGCGTGGGCTTGTTGTAATAAGGAGAAGCCGTGAGAATCGCATTCACACCAGGCCGCGCAGCAACTTCTCTGGCCTTCTCCACCGCGTCATGCGTGGAGTTCGAAGTCGCCCCCGCCATAATCGGCACACGCCCGGCCACCACTTCAATCGTGGTATTGATCACGAATAGCCACTCGTCGTGCGTAAGTGTCGGCGTCTCCCCGGTTGTTCCGCAGGGAACCAGAAAATCGATGCCGGCTTCGACCTGCCACGCCACTAAACTGCGCAGCGCAGCCTCGTCGATCGAGCCGTCTGGGTGGAATGGCGTAACCAGTGCAGTGCCGCAGCCGCGGAGTTGCATGGTAATAAGATAACGCGAATGCGCTTGCGAGGGAACGGCAGAGGAAATTACAGCTCCCGCCAAACGTCTTGGAAGTCGTAGAAGCCTATTTTACCCACAATCCACTCCGCCGCGCGCACCGCGCCCTCGGCGAAACCCTGGCGGGACTTGGCGTCGTGGCAAAGATAGATTCTATCGGCGGCGGATTCCAGCACCACTTCATGCATGCCGACAACATCGCCCTCGCGAAAAGAAGTGATCTCCAAATCTTCCTCTTTGCCGCTGGCATCGCGGATTGCCCGCTGAACGGCCATTGCCGTCCCCGAAGGCGCATCTTTCTTGTGTGCATGATGGCGCTCGAAAATCTGCCCGGAGTAATCGTGCTGCAAAGCCGCAGCGGCGGCGCGCGCCACATCCAAAAACAGATTCACGCCCACCGAAAAATTCGCCGCGTAGAGAAAACCAGCGCGGCGACTCTCCACGAACTTTCGCAGACGATCGATTTCTCCATACCAACCGGTAGTCCCGACCACCATGCTCTTGCCCGCGCTCACGCAGGCTTCGATATGGCCAACCACACAGGAGGGCGCGGTGAAATCGATCGCCACATCAATTCCATGTAAATTGTCCGCCGTAAGAGCCGAGCAGGCTGGATTCTCTGCCGCTCCCAGCACCCGCACCCGATGACCGCGCGCGCGAGCGACCTCCGCCACCAGTGCCCCAGTCTTTCCCCGGCCGAGAAGCAGGATCTCCATAAAACCTCTAAACGCGGAACTCGCAAAGAAGTGCGCGCGGAGCACGCGGAGCGGTGAGAAAAGATCAGATCTTCTCCGCGATCTCCGCGCAGCCTTTCTCAGCCAACTCCGCGATGAACGCTCTTACGCGAAAACCTCCGGATCCAACTCCGCAAAGAAAATCCCGTGCAGTCTCTTGATGACCTCGGGTACTTCATCTTCCTCAATCACAAAAGTTAAATTGATTTCCGAAGCTCCTTGCGAGATCATGCGAATTTTCTTGTCGGCCAGCTTTCCAAAGACGAGCGCCGCCACCCCGGGCTTATCCCGCAGACTCTCGCCCACCAGGCAAATAATGGCTTTGCGGCCCTCATATTTTACGTCCGCCAACTTGGCCAGATCGGCGGCCAGAGCCGGAATCGCCTGATTCGAGTCCACCGTAAGCGAAACGCTAACCTCCGAAGTCGAGACCACGTCGACCGAAACCTTGTGCCGGTCAAAGGCCTCGAAAATCGACCGCAGAAATCCGTGCGCCAGCAACATGCGCGGCGCGGCCACTTCCACAATCGTGATTCGCTTCTTCACCGCAATCGCCTTGAAAATATTCTTGCCCTGCGGCGCGCGCGTAATGATTTTCGTTCCCTCGCACGAGGGATTTCGCGAGTTCAAAACAAACACCGGAATATTCTTCTGAATCGCCGGCAGCACCGTCGCCGGATGGAGCACCTTCGCGCCAAAATAAGCCAACTCCGCCGCCTCGTCGAAGCTGATCACTTTGATGCGATGCGCCTCGGGGCAAATCCGCGGGTCGGTAGTCAAGATCCCATCCACGTCGGTCCAGATTTCGATGCGCTCCGCGCCCAGTCCCGCGCCCACAATTGCAGCCGAAAAATCCGAACCGCCTCGTCCAATCGTGGTCGTGATCCCGGCGCGATTCGCTCCAATGAACCCGCCCATCACCGGGACCTGCCCCGCATCGAGCAGCGGTTTTACCTTCGCCTGCAGCCGCTCGTTGGTCTCTTCCATCTGCGGCACCGCTTCCATGTAGTTGCTGTCGGTGACCAGAATCTCGCGCGAGTCGACGTGCACTCCATTCAGTCCCAAGGCCGCAAACGCCGACGCCACGATCTTGCTCGAAAGCATCTCCCCGAAAGCCGCCACATGATCGGTGGTCCGCGGAGTCAACTCGCCCACGGCGGAAATCCCGCGCAGCAATTCGTCGAGCCCTTCAAACTCGCTGCCCAACTCCGAATGGAAATCGGTGAACAGCGCCGTTCCCAGCAATTCGCTGGCGGTGTTGTAGTGTCGTTCCTGAAGAGAGCGGCAGAGTTTGAGGGCGGCTTTGCGTTCGCCCGCTCCGGCCGCGTGGGCCATGGTCAGCAGCGTGTCGGTCACCTTCGCCATTGCGCTGACCACCACCACCGGCCGTTGCGCGAGACGGTCTTTGACGATTGCGGCCACGCGCTCGATGGCGCGGGCATCCTCCACCGAGGTGCCGCCGAATTTCATCACGATCATCGGCGGGATGTCCTCAGGGAAAAGCTGGCGCTGCAAACGCGCAAAGGCCAGGCAACATCCGCGGTCATTCGAAGTAGCCCTTAGCTTTCAGCAATTCGGCGTTCAGCACGGCAGCGCCCGCGGCTCCTCGAATGGTGTTGTGCGAGAGTACGGTAAATTTCCAGTCCAACACCTTGCAGGGCCGCAGACGGCCGACCGCCGTACTCATACCCGCTCCCAGGTCCACGTCAAACCGCGGCTGCGGACGATCGCTCGCTTCCAAGTACACCACGGGAAACTCCGGCGCGCTCGGCAGCTTGAGGTGCTGCGGCTCGCCGCGGTACTCGCTCCATGCCCCAATCATTTCTTCGGCGCTGGCCTTCGTATTCAACTGCACTGAGATCGACTCGGTGTGCCCGTCTTCCACCGCCACCCGGTTGCATTGCGCGCTCATGGCAAAGCCGGCAGGAATTACCTTCGTCCCGTTCAATTGCCCCAGAAGCTTCCCGGTCTCCTCTTCCATCTTTTCTTCTTCATTGCGAATGTAGGGAATCACATTTCCCAAAATATCCAGCGAAGCCACACCCGGATATCCCGCACCGCTCACCGCCTGCATCGTCACGGCCATCACCGCTTCCAGTCCGAAGCGATGGTGCAGCGGCGCGAGCGCCAGCACCAGCCCAATCGCCGAGCAATTCGGATTCGTCACGACGTAACCGCCCGATTGTTTCCGCCATGCCTGGGCATCGATCAAGCGAATGTGATCGGGATTTACCTCGGGAATCACTAGCGGAACATCGGCTTGCATGCGCAAGGCGCTCGAATTCGAGACCACGGCGCAGCCCGCTTCGGCGAAGCGCGGCTCCATCTCGGCAGCAATCGAGGCATCGAGCGCGGCAAAAATAATCTTCGGCGCTCCATCCGGTGTCGCAGGAGAAACCCTCATGCCCGCCACCCGCGCCGGAATCGCCGTCTTCAGCCGCCAGCGCACGGCATCGGAGTAGCACTTTCCCTCCGACCGGTCCGAGGCCGCCAGCCAGGCCACTTCAAACCAGGGATGGCGCTCCAGCATCTGGATAAACCTCTGCCCCACCACACCCGTAGCGCCCAGAATTCCTATAGGAAGTTTGCTGCTCATATGTTGAAAGCCAGTTTGAAAACCAATTCAAAGACCAGTTCAAAGACCAATTTGAAGACAGCTTCTTCCGGACTCACTCCAAACCATTAGATAACCAGTTGAATAACCAACTCCCGGCTCGCGAGAAGTACCTTGGATTCTACAACACGCTTCTGCCGGGAATTTCTGGTGAAGCTCTACTCTTCAGAGTTCCACACTCACGCGAAACGGCAAAGTGCCGAAACGGCAGTCACTTTGGTGCTTCTGTCATCCGGCATCCGGTGGCTACAGTGCCCCTCAGCTTTCGCCGATAGATGAAACGAAGAGTCATTATGCCGGAGCTGCGACAGAACTTTTTCACCAAGGAATGGGTTATCATCGCCACCGAGCGGGCCAAGCGTCCGGAAGAATTAGTCGTCCACCGCGCCGTACAAAGCCTGCCGGCCTTCGAGGAAAGCTGCCCCTTCTGTCCCGGGAACGAGGATAAGACCCCGCACGAAACCCTGCGCTTTCCGAAGCATTCCAACGAGCCTTGGGCGGTGCGCGTGATTCCCAACAAGTTCGCCGCGCTCGACAGCCTGGCTCAACCCACGCGCAACCTGCAGCACCTCCGTCGCCGCGTCGAGGGCTTCGGCTTTCACGAGGTCATCATCGATAGCCCCAATCACTCCTGCCCTATGGCCTTGCTGCCGGATACGCACGTAGCGAAGATTCTCGGCGTCTACAAAGAGCGTTACAATTCGCTCACCGCCGACCAGCGCGTCCAGCACGTCACCATTTTTAAGAACCACGGCGCCGATGCCGGCGCCAGTATGGCTCACCCGCATTCGCAACTCATCGCCACTCCCGTAATTCCCAGCCAAGTGCGGCACCGCCTCCACGAGGCCCTCCGCCACTATGACGATGCCGGCGAGTGCATGTTCTGCCACATGGTAGAGCGCGAAGTCGAGGACCAGACCCGCATCGTTCTCAAGAGCGAATTCTTCGCGGCCATGGAGCTGTTCGCCTCCCCCACTCCATTCGCCACGCACATCTTTCCCCTGCGCCACATGGCCACCTTCGGCGAGATCAGCACCGCCGAAGTCTCCGACCTAGCCCGTGTCCTGCGAACTCTGCTCGCCAAGATTTATAACGGATTGGAGAATCCCGACCTCAACTACACCATTCGCAGCGGTCCCTCCGACTACGCGGGAGCCCGGCATTTTCACTGGTATCTGAGCGTGATCCCGCGGCTCACCCGCACCGCCGGCTTCGAGTTAGGCTCCGGCATGTTCATCAACAGCGTGTTGCCCGAAGCCGCCGCCGAATTTCTACGCAACGTGCATGTCGAGAAGGGAACTGGAGCGGCTGCCTCGGCTGATTAGGATAACTCTCGGTAGTATCTCATTTCACCAGTCAGGGTACGAAGGCGTAACAAGGAGCGCCGTGGCACGCGCTTCGTGTGCCTTAGTGTCCTCCCTCGAAAGGACGCCTCTGCTCGGCAATCCGTGGCTCTACAGGTTTGAAGAGCGCCGTGACAATTCCTCTAACCAGCGGCCGGCATTTCGCGGGCTGGAATCCCCGCGCCACAACAAATCGGTCTCGCTGCGCTCGACCCGACAGCCGAGGCGGCTATCCCCACATCAGCATTTTTGTACCCATCAGCATTTCTATCCGTTCTGCGGTTAGACTTTCCCGCTGCAATCATTCAAAATAATGCTTCCATTTCCTCAGGAGCTTTCATTGAACGAAGCCAAGACCGCCAACCAGCCCGCCGCCAATGCACGAAAAGGAATAAGAGTTAAGATCAGCGCCCTAGGCACCTACGTACCGCCGCGCCTTCTCACCAACGCGGACCTCGAGAAAATGGTCGACACCACCGACGACTGGATTTTGGCCCGCGTCGGAATCCGTGAGCGCCATGTAGTCGAAAAGGGCGTCGCCACCAGCGATCTCGCGGTCGAGGCGGCCAAGAAGGCTCTGGCGCAGCGCGGCCTCGCTTCCAGCGACGTCGACGCCATCATCGTCGGCACGGTCACGCCGGACATGTTCTTCCCCTCCACCGCCTGCCTGGTGCAGCACAAACTGGGCGCCCAAGGCGTCTGGGGATTCGATCTTTCCGGCGCTTGTTCCGCATTTCTGTACGCGGTGCAGACCGGCGCGCAATTTATCTCAGCAGGAACGCATCAGCGCGTGCTGGTGATCGGGGCCGACGTAATGTCTTCGATCATCGACTACACCGACCGTGCCACCTGCGTGATCTTCGGCGACGGCGCGGGTGCCGTAATTCTCGAAGCCGCCGAAGACGACTCGGTCGGACTCATCGACTTCATCCACGAAGTGGATGGCTCGGGCGGCTGCTTCTTATATATGCCCGGCGGCGGCAGCCTGAATCCGTCGTCGCGAGAAACGGTCGACAAGAAAATGCATTACGTTCATCAGGATGGCCAGCAGGTCTTCAAGTTCGCCGTCCGCAAGCAGACCGAAGCCTGCCTGAAGTTGCTCGAACGCAACGGCCTCAAAGGCACCGATATCGACGCCTTCATCCCGCACCAAGCCAACCTGCGCATCATCAACGCCACCGCCGACCGCCTGGGCCTACGCCCGGAGGCCGTAATCACGAACATCGAGCTCTACGGCAACACCACCGCCGGCACGATTCCGCTAGCCATGAACACGGCCGTCGAACAGGGCAAGCTGAAGAAGGGAAGCCTGGTGCTGATGGCCTCCGTGGGTGCCGGCTTCACGGTGGGCGCCGCGCTACTGCGCTGGGCCTTCTAGAGTAATTTTTGATTTCAATGCCGCAAGGTTCCAGTCGAAGAACCAAGCAGACTACAGCCGAAGGGCGGAGTGTGAAAGCCCAGCGGGGCAGTGCCGGGACCTCGCCAGTGCGACCAACCGAGTCCGCTGCGGCGAACGGCATCCCCTCAGGTCTGTGCTACGGCGCTCCATTGCTTTAAAAGTACCCTCCTCAGGCAACTTCGGTCGCCAAACATACAACTAAATAATTAGTTACTTTTCCAGATCTCACGCGTCTAACGGTTTCAGGAGAGCAAAAGTGCCGCCTAGACAATCCGAAACCCTGACTCAAGCCGAGCTTCGAATCATGAATGTGCTCTGGTTGAAAGGCACTGGCACAGTTCAAGCAATACTTGAAACTCTTCCCGCACAACCCTCTCTGGCCTACAACTCTGTCTTGACCACAATCCGTGTGCTGGAGCGAAAGGGCTACGTCAAGCACGCCAAAGACGGCCGCGCCCACGTCTACTCGGCGCTGGTAGGACGGAAAGAAGCCTCGCGTTCGGAGATTCGCCACTTGGTAGGCCGCTTCTTCAAGAATTCGCACGAGCAATTGGTTTTGAATGTCCTCGAAGACCAGGGCGTGGAGGCGGAAGAACTCGATCGCCTGCGCCAAATGCTCGAACGGAGCGGCGCGAAATGATCGGGCTCGAACTCCAAAGTGTTGCCCAAATCGCCGTCGGCCGCATGCTCAATTCGGTTCCCGAAGGCGTGCTTGTAGCCTTGTTCGGCTGGGGCATGCTGCGCCTGTTGCCACGACAGAATTCCGGCACCCGCTTTGCCGTCTGGTTCCTAGCCCTGCTCACCATCGTAGCCCTGCCCTGCATCGGTTTCGCAGGCGCACATTCATTGCTCGCGCCCGGCTCGGGACACTCTTTGTTCGTCCTGCCGGATCGTTTGGGATTTTGGATTTTTCTCATTTGGATTCTGGCCGCATCGATCGCAATCCTGCGTCTCGTGCTCGGACTCTGGCATCTCCGGTCTTTGCGCAGGAACTGCAGCGCAATTGACTCGTCGCAGCTCGATCCTCGATTGCGCAAGACCATTGCCGATTTCAGCGCGTCGAGAGCAGTCCGGTTGGCCACATCGGAGCGCGTGACCATTCCCGCCGCCATCGGATTTTTCCGGCCCATGATTGTTCTTCCCCAGTGGGCGCTGAAAGAACTCCCCGCGGAGCAACTGCGAGCCATCCTGCTGCACGAATTCGCGCATCTGCAACGCTGGGACGACTGGACCAATCTCCTGCAGAAATTTGTCCGCGCCATATTTCTCTTCCATCCCGCGGTGTGGTGGATCGACAGCAAGCTCGCGTTGGAGCGCGAGATGGCTTGCGACGATGTGGTGCTCGCGGAAACCGGCAATCCCCGCGGCTACGCGCAATGCCTGATCTCCTTGTTGGAAAGAAATTTTGCCCGACGCGGCTGGGCCATGGCGCAAGCCGTAGTGCACCGCGCCCACGAAGCTTCTCTGCGGCTGGGGCGAATTCTCGACGCGAGCCGACCGAACGGCAAGCGAGTGTGGAGGCCCGCGCTGGGAGTTGCCGGCGCTTTCTCATTGATCTGTCTCGCTGTGATGGCGCAGGCTCCGCAGTTCGTAGCATTCGAGGACCGGACCGCGCCTCCGAGTCAAAGTTTGTCCGCCACAGAAGTCGCGTCAGCAGCAACTGGTTTCCAGTCCGCAGTAGTCCCTGCAGCTTTGCGAGTAGATCCGGCTTCGCCATTCAAGCACCGCTTTCAACTCCGAACTTCTAGGCGCGAGCTCGCGCCCCAGACGGTCCAGCAAGTTGCTGCAAATCGTTCCCTCAAAAGTCCTGAGGCCGGCAAGTCTGCGCAGGCCCGAGGAGTCTCCCTGACTGCGGCCGAGAAACAAGCGCCCGCGCCCACGCAAACTCTCTTGCTGATTCGAACCACCGAACGCCTGGGCGAGAATTTGTGGCTATCGAGCGTCTACGTCTATCGCCTCGATTGGAAAACGCCACCAGCCTGGCAGCCGAAGCCTGAGCCAGTAAAACCCGCGGCGGCGGAAACTCGTCCCATTCCTAAGACAACGTAAAATTTTTTTGAGAGTAACAACTAAACAATTAGTTACAACCATTCGCGACACGAAAAAAGGAGAAGCAAACATGACCAGCTGGAAAAATCAACTGACCCGGCGCCTGCTCGCGGCCGTGGTCGCCATACTAACCGTCGCAGGAGTGGCGACGTACGAATTCGCCAACCCCGCAAGGGCAGCCGTAGCGGCCCCTGCCGCTACGCCGCTCGACGACAACAGCGTCGGCGCCTTGCTCACGCTCGACCGCGCCATGGAAACTCTCGCCGCCCGCGTCACCCCAGCGGTCGTCAACGTAACCGTAACCTCAAAAGCGACGGCGCAACCGGTCGAAGACGATTCTTCCACGCAGGACATGCAGCAGTTCTTCGCTCCCTTCGGCGGCGGCGGTGGACAATTCCGCGGCACGCCCTTCAGCCACATGTTCAACATGCCGAACAGGCCGAGAGTCGAGCACGGCCTGGGGAGCGGCGTGATCATCTCCCCCGACGGTTACATCGTCACCAACAATCACGTGGTCGATGGCGCCACCGACATCCGCGTCACCATGACTAACCGTGAAGTGCTGCCCGCGAAAGTCATCGGCACTGATCCTCTCACCGATTTGGCCGTGATTAAAGTGAACGCGACCAACCTGCCCAGCGTGCCCTGGGGCAACTCAACCCAACTGCATCCTGGACAAACCGTGCTGGCCTTCGGCAATCCCTACGGATTCCAGTTCACCGTAACCCGCGGCATCATCAGCGCGCTGAACCGCCCGAATCCTGACGCGACTGATCGCCGCAAGCCCGGCGAGTTCATCCAGACCGACGCGGCCATCAACCCCGGCAACTCCGGCGGAGCGCTGGTCAACGCCCGCGGCGAACTGATCGGAATCAACACCTTCCTCATCTCCGGCAACGGATCGTTCTCCGGCATGGGCTTCGCGATTCCCGCCCAGATCGTCGAGCCGACGGTGCAGACCTTGATCAAAGACGGCAAGGTCAGCCACGGCTACATCGGCATTGGCATCACGGATGTCACTCCGGACAACGCTAAATTCTTCCAGACGAAAAATGCCACCGGAGCCATCGTCAACCAGGTGGACCCCAACACTCCCGGCGGCAAAGCCGGCGTGCGCGTCGGCGACGTGATCGTCGAACTCAACGGCCAACCGGTCAACGACGCCGGACAACTGCAGATGGAAGTAGGCCAGAAGCGTCCCGGCGATACTATCCAACTCGGAGTGCTACGCGACGGCAAGAGCACGACGATTCCCGTCACGCTCGAAGCCATGGGCGCAGCGCCGGGCTCGGCGAACGCCGGCACCGAACACGGAAAAGGCCGTTGGGGCTTAAGCCTCGGCGATCTGGGCCAGGGCGAGCGCGATCAGTTGCAGATCCCAAGCTCGGTTCACGGCGCGGTGATCGAAGATGTGACTCCAGGCAGCCCCGCCGACAACGCCGGCCTGCAGCGCGGGGATGTGGTCGTCGAAGTGAACCGCCATCCCCTGCAATCGGCCTCGGACGTGGCGCAAGCGCTATCCAACGTCCCCAAAGGACAGGATGCGCTAGTGCTGGTCTGGTCCAACGGAGGCAATACGTTCCGCGTGCTGCATCCGACCGAGGGCTAGGTTATGAGAAGTTGTCCTCCCTGGGACGTGCTCCGCTCCGGCGCAAGCCGGAGCGGAGCGCGATGGAATGCCTTACTCTGCAGATGCGTCATCCCGAAACCCGACGTTCTTCGGTCGGATGAGGGATCTCCCCAGCCCGGCGGGCCGGCCCACCTCATGCCGGCGGCATAACAGCCAAGGCTGCCCCACCCTTCGCGTTTTCGAAGACTGGGAAACGATGCTGCCTGCGCTCACTCTCGCTTGAAAACCGCCCGCTCCGATGATAGCCTTCGACGTCCGCACGGGGCCCTTTCCGTTCAATTCAAAACCAACAGGAGGCAACATGAAAAAACTTCTCTGCTCCATGCTCTTTGCCTTATCGGTGCTCACCGCGCTTTCCGCCTTTTCGCAAAATCCGAACTATGATTACGGACCAGTCTGGCGCGTCACCTATTACCAACTCAAGCCGGGACAGGGGGAAGCCTTCTGGAAAGATTTTCGCGACAACCTGAAGCCCTCTTACGAAGCCTTGAAGAAGGAAAGCCTGATCAGCGATTACAAAGTCTGGACCAACCCTACCACCGACAGCCCGCACGACTGGGACATCGCAATCGGATATACGATTCCCAGCTGGGCGACCATCGATCAGCTCGAAGCCAAAGCCGCAACCATCATGGCCAAGCATTACGGCTCGCGCGAAGCCATGCTCGAAGCGGGCAAAAAGCGTAACGAGATCCGCGAAGTGCTGTCCAGCAAACTCGCCCGCGAAGTAATGCCAAAATAAAACTCAATCGGGTACTATCCCGCCGAGGTGCCCCACTTCTCGCCGCCCTTGCGAGAAGTGGGGTAGGTAGGGGTGGATACCACAATTCCTGAATTCAGCCAGGGACGAGCCATCCAGAGCGCAGTGGACAGCTACGCCCCAAATTTTGTTTTCGCCCGGAAATTCACCACGGCCGCGTCATCTTCTCCGGCCGCACTAACTGATCGAATTCCTCGCCGGTAAGATAGCCCAGCTTCAACGCCGCCTCGCGTAAGCTGCTGTGCTCCACGTGCGCGGTATGCGCGATCTGCGCCGCTTTGTCATAGCCAACTTTCGGAGCCAGCGCCGTCACCAGCATCAGCGAGTTCTTCACGTACCAATCCACCTTGGCGTGATCGACCTCGATGCCCTTGATCATGTACTCGACATAGCCATGGCAGGCGTCGGCGATCAGCGTGACCGAGTGCAGAAAGTTGTAAATGATTACCGGCTTGTACACGTTAAGCTCGAAGTTGCCCTGTGACCCGGCGAAGCCCACCGCGGCGGTCGCGCCATGCACCTGCACGCAGACCATGGTCATCGCCTCGCACTGCGTAGGATTTACTTTGCCGGGCATGATCGACGACCCAGGCTCGTTCTCCGGAATCGCAAGCTCGCCGAGTCCGCAGCGCGGCCCGGAGGCCAGCCAGCGAATGTCGTTCGAAATTTTCATCAGCGAGGCGGCCAGAGTTTCCATCGCACCCTGGGCAAAAACGATCTCATCATGCGCCGAAAGCGCAGCGAACTTGTTGCCGTGCGAGCGGAAGGGAAGTCCTGTAAGCTCGGCAATCTTCTTCGCAGCCCGCTCCGCAAATTCCGGATGCGTGTTCAGGCCAGTACCGACCGCAGTTCCGCCAATGGCCAGATCGTAAAGTCCATCCAGCGCCTGCTCCAGACGCTTGATGTCGCGCTCCAGCAGCGCCGCCCAGCCGCCGAACTCCTGGCCGAAAGTCAGCGGCACAGCATCCTGCAAATGCGTGCGGCCGATCTTTACCACGTCGTTAAATTCTTTCGCCTTGGCTGCAATCGCATGGTGAAGGCTCCGGATCGCTGGAATTAGCGCCTTCTTCACGCGATCCGCCGCAGCGATGTGCATCGCTGTGGGAAACGTATCGTTCGACGACTGCGACATATTCACATCGTCGTTGGGATGCACTGGCTTCTTCGATCCCATCACACCGCCGGCGATCTCGATGGCGCGATTCGAAATGACTTCATTCACGTTCATGTTGGTCTGAGTGCCGCTGCCCGTCTGCCAGACGCGCAAAGGAAACTGATCCTTGAGCTTGCCCGAGATCACTTCATCGGCAGCCTGCACGATCAGCGTGGCCTTGTCGGCCGACAGTTTTCCCAAATCCTGGTTCACCAGCGCGCAAGCTTTTTTTAGCGTGCCAAAGGCGCGAATCAGCTCCGGCGGCATGGTGTCGCGCCCAATGTTGAAATGCAGCAGCGAGCGCTGCGTCTGCGCTCCCCAATAAACATTGGCCGGGACCTCGATCTTCCCCATGCTGTCGGATTCGATGCGAGTATCAATGGCAGTTTCTTCGGAGGTTGGCATAGTCAGTCCTGACAAGAGCGCCGGCGACCGAGCAACCCGAGATTATAACAAGTGAAAGATCATTATGGTCTACTGTTTGGCGTTAAATGCTGCGCGGATTCAACAACAGCGCCTCCTTCTGGCTTAATCTTCAGTCCGCGTACGATCTCAAGGTTGCGCACGACGAGCTATCCCGAACCATCGAACGCGAAGTTCGCCCGGCCTCATTCGTAGTTGCGAAACTCGGCTCGCTAATCCGTCGGGTTAAGATCTGCGGTCTTGGAAATCGCTTCAAGACAAGATGGTTTAGACCCCCGCGCATCGATGCCGAAGGGCGTGCTAAAATCATCGGCTCTGACCGGCGGCATCCCTCCGTGGCACGCCCAGCCGTCGATAAAACTCCATGCCAGACCTTCTCGCCGCCGAAGAGATTGAAACCCTGCCGCAAGCGACGGCTTTTGCGCTTCCGGAGATGCACTCCGACGTGCTGGTGATCGGAGCCGGGCCCACCGGCCTGGCCTGCGCCATTGAGGCGCAGAAAGCGGGACTCAAGGTGATCGTCGTCGACAAGGGCTGCCTGGTGAATTCGCTGTTTCACTATCCGGCGGGAATGTTATTTTTTACGACGCCCGAACTTTTGGAAATTGGCGACATTCCATTCACCACCGCGCACCAGAAACCTACCCGCGAAGAAGCTCTCGAGTATTACCGCAAGGTCGCCGAGCATTACCAGCTCGACATACGGCAGTACGAATGGGTGAAGACGGTGATGGGCGACGATGGGAAGTTCAGCATTACCGCCACCGACCGCGCCGGCCGGCCACACGATTACCGTACCAAGAAAGTGATCGTCTCGACTGGCTACTACGATCTGGCCAATCAACTCTGCCTTCCGGGCGAGGATCTGCCCAAGGTTTCGCATTACTATGGCGAGCCGCATCCTTATTACGATAGCGATGTGCTTGTGATTGGCGGAAAGAACTCGGCTGCGATTGCGTCGCTGGATTTATGGCGGCACGGCGCCCGGGTTACCCTGGTTTACCGTGGCAGTCAATTGCACCGGCACGTCAAATACTGGATCCGGCCTGATCTGGAGAATCGCATCAAGAATGGGGATATCACCGCGTATTTTCAAAGCAGCGTGCAGGAGATCGGCGTCGACCACGTCGTGGTCGTCACGCCCCGCGGCCCCATCCGCTTGAAGAACGATTTCGTTCTGGCTTTGATTGGCTACCACCCTGACTATGATTTCTTGCGGAGCATGGGCATCGAACTTTCCGAAGAGCAATGCAGGCCGGTATGCGATCCCGTCACTTTGGAGAGCAATGTGCCTGGAATTTATGTAGCCGGGGTGATTGTAGCCGGCTCCAGCACCAACGAAATTTTCATCGAGAACGGACGCTTCCACGGCAGGCAAATTGCTGACGACTTGAAGCGCAAGCTGCGACCGTAAAAAATCCGGTCGTAGGGAGGTAGCGAAGCTTTCGGCTGTACTGAGCGATCGGCAGTCTACTTCAGCAAATATTCTTTCACGAACATTACGGTGGCATAGAACTGATAATCGCGATTTTTCTTCTTGGCGAAGCCGTGGCCTTCATCTTTGCCGAGCAGCCACCACACCGGTGTTCCATTCTGCCGCACGATCTGCACCATCTGCGAGGACTCGCTCTCTGGAACTCGCGGGTCGTTCTGCCCTGCAATCACGAACAACGGCTTCGTAATGTTCTTTGCTTTATTGGCGGGAGCGATTTGCTCGAGAAATGCGCGCATCTTCGGATCACGTTCGTCGCCATACTCTACGCGCCGCAAATCCTGCCGATAGCCGGAGGTATGCTCAAGAAAGGTGACGAGATTCGATGGCCCAACTACGTCCACTGAGCAGCAAATGCGGTCGTTGTAATTGGTGGCTACCGCCAGGGTCATGAAGCCGCCGTAACTGCCGCCGGTGATCATGACTTTTCCTGCATCCAGATCGGGTTGCGTCTGAATCCAGTCGAGCAGGGAATTGATATCTTTGTAAGACCCTTCGCGCAGAAAGTTGTTGTCGAGCTTTTGAAAGGTCTTGCCGTAGCCGGTCGAGCCGCGCACGTTGGGATAAATTACGGCGATGCCCAACTCGTTGATGTAGTAATTGTCGTGCCCCAGGAAATCGGGACGCACTTGCCCTTCGGGTCCGCCGTGAATGGCGATAATCACGGGCCGCTTGCCGGAAAACTTTGCCGGAGGTTTGTAGAGGAACGCGGAAATGGCGCGGTCGTCCCAAGACTTCCAGTGAATCAGGTTTGGTTCGGCGAACCCTGAAGTGTTGAGGCCTCCGGTCTCGCTGAAGGTCCAGCGCTCAAGTTTGCTCTTCGCCATGTCGAGAGAATAGGCGTCGAAGGGCTGGCTTGCGGTGCTCAGGCTGAAAGCCAGTTCGCGGCTGTTGTCCCGCCAAGTTATGTGCTCGATCACACCCACCGGCAGCTTGGGCACTGGAACTTCTTTATTGGTCTTGGCATCGAGAACGTGCAGGCGGCTGATGCCATCCTCGTTCGCGACGAATGCGATCCAGCGCCCGTTTTTCGACAGCGCCAATGCATCCACGTCCCATTTGAGATTGGGACTCAGCGCAGTGGTTTTCCGCGTCGCCAGATCCAGGAAGGCCAATCGCTGAAACTCGGAATCCTGATCGCTCGCAAAGTAAACGCCTTTGCCGTCTTTCGAAAAGGTCGCGCCGTAGTACGCCACAGTTTCCGGCCCGCTCTTTGGAGTGAGCAACTCCTTTTTCCCGGTTTGGATATCGATGAGCCAGACGTAGCGCTCCGCAGCGGATATCTGGTTTTCGACGAGCAACCGCTTGCCGTCGGGCGACCAGTCGGAGACCTCCCAGCCGCCACCTTCCATCTGTGCCACCATCCGGGCGCTGGAGGGGTCGGAGGCTTTGACTGCCCAGATGTCGACATCACTTCCGCTGCGCTTCGTGGAAGCGTAGGCGATTCGATCTCCCTGATAAGACCAGCGAGGGCTTATGTTGCGCGACTTCCCGTCGGTGAGCAGCGTGATATCGCCGGTGGCGAAATCGTAGCGGTAGATTTGAAACAATTCGGCGCCACCTACATCTTTGACGAACAAAAAGGAGTCTCCGTTGACCGGCTGATAGCGAGCTTCCGTAATGCGGTCGGGAAAAAACGTGAGCTGAGTGCGCGTGCCGCCGGGAGCTTTTACCGCGTGCACTTGAAAGGTGTCGCCGAAGCGGGTGCGGATGAGCATCTCGCGCTTGGCTGGGTGCCAACTGGCGAAGGCGGCTTCGCGGAATTCGCTGTAGCGTCCCGCGGTTTCAGCCAGTGCGGCGGGAATCTTCGGGATGCCTTCCGCAACCAGATTCTCGTTGGGAACAATTTCGGTGCTTTGCGCGAAAGCGAGCGTGGCGAAGACAATGATGGCGACAACCTGTGAGCAGCGTTTCATCGCTTGACTCCTATTTTCGATGTGCCCTCGAAATCATGCGTGCGGATTCCGTGACAGGCACGCAGCGTGCATCTTAGGCTGGCAATCGAAATGGAGTCAACGGAACAATGCTCGCAGACAGTTCAAGTGCGAATCAGATTGTCCGGAAGCCGAGAGCCGAAGCCCGGAGCCCGAACTTTGTTACCCTAACCATTCCCATGGAACCCCAACCAGAGCTGGCGGCGCCGTCGATCTCGCTGGCATCGTATTTTCGGCTGGTGCGCGGCAACCGCAACTTCCGCCGACTCTGGCTGGCGCAAATTGTCAGCGAGATCGGGGACTGGTTCTACACGCTATCGATCTATACGCTGCTGCTGCAACTGACCGGGCATGCCAGTTCGGTGGCCCTGGCGCTGGTGCTGCAAGTGTTGCCACAAACTTTCGTCGGACCTACCGCCGGTGTGGTCAATGACCGCCTGCGCCGCAAAAGGGTGATGATTACCGCCGACCTGGTCCGCGTATTCGTCGTGCTGGCCATGTTGCTGGTGCGTTCGCGGTCTACCGTTTGGCTGGTGTATCCGTTGCTGCTGGCGGAAACTCTCATGGCCGCATTTTTTGAGCCGGCGCGCAGCGCGGTGATTCCGAACATCGCGGCGCGCGGGGAAGTGCTGATCGCCAACACTCTGTCGTCGGCGACGTGGTCGGTGAATCTGCTGATCGGCGCCTCGGTCGGCGGAGTGGTCGCGGCTTTCTTCGGACGAGATACGGTCTTCCTTCTCAACGCTCTGTCTTTCCTCGTTTCAGCAATACTCATCGCCGAAATGCGCTTTGCCGAGCCGCACGCCGAATCCGCAGCTCCGCTGCGCCCGCGCGATCTTGTCGACTTTTCTCCCGTGCTCGAAGGTATTCGCTATGTGCGCAATCACCGCACGCTTCTGCCCACGGTTTTCGCGAAGGCGGGTGAACTTATGATCGGGCCGAGCTGGGTGATCTTCACGGTGATGGGCGCGCATGAGTTTGCGGTGCACTGGCGCAATGTCGATAGCACTCGCGGAGCCATGCTCGGAATGAGCATCTTGCTCGGTGGGCGCGGATTGGGAGCGCTCGCCGGCCCACTCATCGCGGCGCGCTGGGCGGGACGCAGCGATCGTCGCCTGCAACTGGGCATTCTGTTTGGTTATCTGACCACCGCGCTGGGATATGGAACTCTCGGCAGTAGCAGCACGGTGTGGATGGCGGCCGCTTGCGCCATGATCGCGCATGCGGGGGGCTCGACCGTCTGGGTATTCTCGACCACGCTGCTGCAGCTTCATACCGAAGATCGCTTTCGCGGGCGCGTGTTTTCCGCCGACCTGGGCTTCTCGATGTTCACCATCGCCGCCGGAGCGTTCTTGTGTGGAAGATTGTTGGATGCGGGCTTCTCGGCGCGCGCGGTGGCGACCGGGACCGGAATTGTGATGCTGATTCCTGCGGCGCTGTGGATGCTGGCGATGCGCAATTTAATCGGCTTCCGGCGTCCGGCCTCCGGCCTCGGCACGAACTCCTGAGGCCGAAGCCGGAAGCCGCTTTACTTGCCGGTGATGCGATCGATCTTTGCGGCCATAATAAAATCGCTCTCCGTCAGGCCGTCGACTTTGTGGGTCCAGAGCGTGATTTCGGCTTTGCCCCAGGCGAGCAAAATATCTGGATGATGGCCTTGCTCCTCAGCTAACTCTCCCACGCGATTCACAAACTTCAAGGCCTGCCTGAAGTCGGGAAACTTGAAAGCGCGACTGAGATGATGCTGGTTGACCACATTCCACTCGGGAGTGATTTTGTGCAGCGCGTCGAGTTCCTTGCCCTTGAGCGGAGGCATGCCGCCTTTGCAGGGCACGCATTGTTTATCGGCTAGTGGTTCGGTCATATGTTTCTCAATTAACTCCTTCGCGGACTGGGAGTCAAGAGCCGCGCACAACTCTCGCTTCGCTTGCTTCAGTTTGACTGAAACCAAGGCGGTGCATGCCGCATCTGTAAAACCCCGCCCTTGCACTGGTGCGGCCTCCAATTTCTGACGTGAGAGAAGAATGGCTGCCTCCTCCTCGCAACCGAATTCAAGCCAGCCTGGGCAATCTTGGCCAGCCTCCAATCCCTGGCTGATTGCATCCGCGGTCATGCTGGCGACTTTCATGGAAGTGCTGGACACTTCCATCGCCGCTGTTGCCTTGCCCTATATCGCCGGAAGCCTCTCCGCCACCAACGACGAAGCCACTTGGGTATTGACCAGCTACCTGGTGGCGAACGCCGTGGTCTTGCCGGCGAGCGGTTGGTTCGCCCTGCGCTTTGGCCGCAAGCGATTTCTGACCGTTTGCATCGTCATCTTCACGATTTCGTCTTTCGCCTGCGGGTCGGCGACTAGCCTGGCGCTGATTCTCATCGCGCGCGCCGTCCAGGGCGCCGGCGGAGGCGCGCTGCAGCCGCTCTCGCAGGCTATTTTGCTGGAAAGTTTTCCTCCGCAGAAGCGCGGCATGGCTATGGCGGTATTCGCTCTCGGCGTCGTGGTCGCGCCGGTGCTTGGTCCTACGCTCGGCGGCTGGCTCACCGATACTTATTCCTGGCGCTGGGCGTTCTACATCAATATTCCGGTTGGCGCGTTCGCGATTTTCATGATCTCGCGCTATGTGCAGGATCCGCCTTACATCGAGGACGCGCATCCGGGAAAGTTCGATGGCATTGGCCTCGGCTTGCTTGCAGTGTGGCTGGGCGCGCTGCAGATCATTCTCGACAAGGGGCAGGAAGACGATTGGTTCGGCGCTACCTGGATTCGCTGGATGGCGGCGATCCTGGTCATCAGCCTGATTGCGTTTCTCGTCCGAGAGTGGCGGCACAAGCAGCCGTTGGTCGATTTGCGCATCTTTCGCCATCGCAACTTCACCGTGGGATGCGTATTGATCGGCTTGTTCGGGGCCGGAATCTACGCCTTGATCACCCTGTTGCCGCTGTTCTATCAAGAACTCATGGGCTACACCGCTCTGGCCGCGGGGTGGGCCGTGAGTCCGCGCGGCATTGGGGCAATCGTGGCCATGCCGGTGATCGGTTATCTCACCGCGAAGATGGATAACCGTTATCTGATCGCCTTCGGCTTCGCGCTCTTCGGCGCGGCCAGCCTGTGGTTCGGCGAGGTCAATCTCGATATCGGGCAGTGGTCATTCTTGTGGGCCATCATCATCAGCGGCTTCGGCTCGGGCTGCGTGTTCGTTCCGCTCGCGACCACCTCGATGGCTTTTCTCAAGAATGAAGAAATCGGCAACGCCAGCGGACTTTACAACCTGATGCGCAATATTGGCGGCAGCGTCGGAATTTCGGTGGTGAATACGATCGTCTCGCGCCACCAGCAGGCGCATCGCAACGAACTGGCGGGAGCGCTGAATCCGGGCCGCCTCAGCGTGGGCGCGTCCCTGCAGGGAATGCAGCAATACCTCACCACACAAGGTGCCTCGGCAACCACGGCCATGCAGCGCGCCTACGGACTACTCGACCAGACTCTGAATGGGCAGGCGCGGCTGTGGTCCTATGTGGACGATTTTCGCTACATGGCGCTGGCCTGCTTCGGCTGCGTGCCCATTGTGTTTGCGCTGAAAAAAGCGGTCGCGAAGAAGGGCGCTGCGCCTTCGGCACATTGAGGAAGCGACCTATTGGGTGGGACCGCCGTCAAAGTAGTCCTTTTCGATCCCACGGTCAGGTTCTCGGCAGTCGAAGGAACGATGCCACACACAGGGTACGGGGTGCCCACCTTCTGCAAGGGCAGGCCCCGTTCACGGCCGAAGAGAAGCACGCCATCGGAGCCGATCGAAGTCCGCGTAATATGCTCGCGCCAGATTGCACACTGTCGGCCAAAACGGCGCTTGTCCCTCCTCAGAACGGAATATCCTCATCCGTGATGGGACCCGAGCCTGCGGCCGCGGGTTGATGATCGGGGACGCTTTGGTCGAAGCTGCTGCCATTGCCACCGGATGCTGATGCGCCGCGCGAACTGCTGTACTCACCACCTGCGCCTTCGCCGCGACCGCCCAGCAGGACGAGATCGTTTACATGGATCTCAGTCATATATTTCTTCTGGCCGCTGGTCTTGTCGTCCCAGGAGTGGGTCCGAAGGCTGCCCTCGATGTAGACCTTGTTGCCCTTTTTCAGATACTCGCCCACGATCTCAGCCGTGCGCGCCCAGGCCGTAATGTTGTGCCACTCCGTGCGATCCTGCCACTGGCCTTCTTTGTCTTTGAAGCGGTCGTTGGTTGCCAGACTGAACTTGGCCACGGGGGTGCCCTGCGGCGTGTATTTCACCTCGGGATCTTTGCCCAGGTTGCCGATGAGAATAACTTTGTTAACGCTCTTTCCTGCCATGGGAGTGCTCCTTGGCTCGCACTATAGCAGAATTAGGCTGGTGGATAACGGACGATTGTGGTTAGCGACGAAAGGAAGTAGCCTTTCGGGACCATTGGACTAAGACGTAGGAGGTCCCCGCATCGGTAGCGCCGGCATCCTGCCGGCTGTCCCGAGAGTGTCCTCGCCCTCCGCCGGACAGCCGCCGGGAAGGCGGCGCTACTGACCCGCGGGCGGGCATTGACGGGCATTTACTGAGGCGGGAAGCGAGAACTGTCTTCTAAGGTATAATCGCTCGCATGCCTGCTGCACCCGGAGCTACCAAAGCCGTCGGCATGGTTCCCGACGAAATGAAGGCCGAACCCAGGTCTAAGGGCATCACCACGCCTCGGAAGAAGAAGCCGAAAGAACTCGCCGTCATCACCGAATGCTGCACGGGATGCGCCGGGTCGCCGGCCTGCGTGGAATATTGTCCGGTGGAGGACTGCATGTTCTGGGTCGCGGACGAAGACAGCACGCCCTTCGGGCGCATCGCCGTCGACCCCATCCTCTGCATTGGCTGCAAGAAGTGCTTGAGCAAGGGCCCCGACGGCTGCTTTTTGGATGGCTGCCCGTGGGACGCTATCGTGATGGTCGACACGGCTGAGGTTGAAAAGGAAGTGGGAGCGATGGCGATCTGATCGGTAGCTGTCAGTTGTCGGTTCTCAGCGTTCCGCAACCGCCCGATTTTGCGGAAGCTGAGAGCTGACAGCTTATTTTGCCCGCTGCTGTATTGCCCGCTCCGTCTCCGCCGCCTGCTGCCGCACATCATTTGAGATATCCGCTAGGTCGCGCTCATACGGGCGAATCGCGGCTAGATCATCTGGCTGGCCGATAAGGTAGAGCGCTCGCAGCGCCTCCCACACCTGCTCGTTTGCGGGATCAACTACCGCTAACTCCGCTCCTGCGGAAAGGTTCGCACCGGTGCCAGCAACCGATCGAATGCGTCCCGGGATTGGGGAGCGGATTTCCGCAATCTGCTTCGTGCCATATTCCAGTTTCGCGATCAATCCGCCCTGATGGATGGCGGTGCCGGGGCGGTCGGAATCTACGATGCGCCCAGCTTGCGGCGAAGTGATTTGCGCCGGCTGCAGCAGCGCGACAATCTGTGCACGCCCCGTCGCATCACCGAAGCGCACCAGCGACAGGGCCGCGTTTCCCCGCACCATGGGCGACGGATCGGCGAGCAGGTTCAATAATGCTTGATGAAATGCGGCGAATGAAGCATCCTGCCCCATTACCCAAGCGTCGGTGTTGCGCACTTCTTCCACCGGATCGGCCGCCAGCCGCACCAAGTCGGGATACCATCGTTTTGCAGTCGCCTCCTGGCGCGTGATGCGCTCACCCACCTGCACCAGCGCCTGCTGAATGTGGCGCGGTTTCTTCGCGTCGTGGAGGTATTCGGTCAACTGCAGATCCGAGAGCTTGCGGCCAAACCAGGTATTCCACCAGAACAGAAACGGCATGAGGCAGATGAGCCACGCGGTGAAGAAGAAGAGAAGCTTCTGCGCGCGGGACATGCCCGGCTTTTTGGCCTTCAGGAGTTCGATTGGCGGTGCTAGGTTGGGATTCGCGGACATGGGCCAGAGAACAGTAAACAACTATTTCACGATTTAGTCCACGACATCGGCGTCGAGCACGCGCTCCTGCTCGAGGTAGTGCGAGACCGCGTACTGGGCCAGAAGCGGCGTTTGCAGCCGGATTTCGGCTCCGATCCAGGCGCCTTTGGGGTAGGGGATCCGCCTCGCTTCGCCGGGCGGCACGGCCGAGGACGCCGCGGCCACATGGCTTGGGGAAAGTCCGCCGCTGCCGAATTGCGGGCCAAACTCGGCGCTCTGGATCTGGTCGAACTGCTGGATCTCGCGCCAGGCTTCGCCGCCTACTGTGCCGGAGACGTCTATCTTTAATCTCACTGCCGACATAGAGTCAAAAGCTTTTACCGCGGGGGAACGGGGTAATACTAGGGTAAACTTTTCATCCCCTTTATCTTTTTCCTTCAACTGTGCGGAAACCATTGATAGAGCATGAAGTACACGATCACGCCGGTGACGCTGACGTACATCCATAGCGGCCAGGTCCAGCGGGCAATGGCGCGGTGCTTGTCGTAGCGAGCCCGCAATCCGCGGACCAGCGTTATGATCACCATGGGGACGATGATTATGGCGAGCGTGACGTGGGGAATCAGAATTACTAGATAAATCACATGCCATATTCCTGGCTGCAGGAATCGAATGTCGCCAACCTTCCAATGGAAGTAAACGTAGCAGGCTAGAAACAGCGCCGAGGCGGCTACGGCTGCGATCATGCAGGCGCGGTGGGCGGCGATTTTGCCGCGGGCAATCAGGTAGCGGCCGGCGCCCAGAAATACGGCGCTGATTCCGTTGAAACTCGCGATTAGGGCAGGGAAGTAGGCATATTGTTCAGCGATCATATGGTTCGCGATCAGGCAGCGGGCCTCGTGGTACGGCGATTTGCCATCAGGAATGCTAGGCCAAACATCACCAGCGAAAACAGAAGCAAGGTTGCCATGGCCGAAGGTAGAGGAAACGCCGTCTCCAGGCCGGGATAGAGCAGGTCGCGCAGCGCTTCGACTCCGTAGGTGAGCGGGTTCATGTACATCAAGGCGCGAATCCATCCGGAAGCGCCGGAGAGCGGAAAGAGCGCTCCGGACAAGAGCCACAGCGGAATCAAAAACAGGTTGATGATGCCGTGAAAGGCCTGCGTGGAATCCATGGGCCAGGCGATGGCGAAGCCCAGAGCGGTGAGCGCGAACGAAACCAAAAAGACCACTCCGGCGATCAGCAGGGCCCGCGCCACGTCCAGATGCACACCCGCAAACGGAGCAAAGATCAGAAAGATCATCCCTTGGATCGTGGCCAGTGTAGTTCCACCTAAAACCTTGCCCAGAACAATGGCCGAGCGCGGCACCGGGGCCACCAGCACCGAGAGCAGAAATCCTTCTTTGCGGTCTTCGATCACCGACATCATGGTGAAGATCGAGGTGAAGAGCACGATCATGATCAGCGCGCCGGGATAGAAGTAATCCATGTAATGCTGCTGGCCCTGGCCTCCGCCGGAGCGAAACGAGGTGCCGAAGCCGGAGCCGATCACGACCCAGAACAGGAGCGGAGATGCCAGCACGCCAACCACGCGCGACTTCTGCCGGTAAAAGCGTACGATCTCACGCCACCACAGCGTGAAGGCGGGTAGCCACACGCCCGCGGAAGCGGGAGCGATCGGTCGAGTCAATACGGCAGTTTGCGCGGCCACGTTTAACTCGCTTTCGTCGCCGGAGATTTGGTCGCCGGGGCTGCACTTTTCTTTTTCCCGAGCATGCCGAGGTCGCGCATCTCCCAGTAGGCGTTCAGTAGAAATACCGCCGACAGCGTCAAAAGGATCAAGGTCAGGAACAAACCATCCACGGTGGTGATCATTCCGTTGATCAATGTCCACGCGATCCCGAGCAAGGGAAGCACACCCAGCACCAGAGAAAGAACCAGAATTATAGCGAGCACGCTACCTCCTGTGATGTTCTGAACTCGACGGATCGCCACCGTCGTTGCCGTCTTCCTCGCTCCAGAATTTATGGCCGGTGCGGCGGATGAAAACGTCTTCGAGAGCCGGCTTGCTTACCGAAAGCGCCTCGATCTCTCCCGGAAAGGCCTCGACCACGTCGGTTACAAAGCGGTGTGCGCCTTGGCGCTCCATGCGGACTTGATTCCCCAGCACCGTAGCATTCACGTGAAAGCGGTCGCGAATGCGCTCGGCGAGCAATTCGGCATCGTGCGCGGCATCCAGCAGAATTACATCCCCGCCGATTTCGCTTTTCAACTCGGCGGGCGTGCCCAGAGCGACCAGGCTGCCTTCATTCAAAATCGCCAGCCGGTCGCAGCGTTCGGCCTCTTCCATAAGATGAGTGGTTACCAGCACGGAGACTTGCTCTTCGTCGCGCAAGATCTGCAGGTACTGCCAAAGATCGCGCCGCGCTCCGGGATCGAGGCCCGTAGTGGGCTCGTCCAGCAACAGCACTCCGGGATGATGCAGCAATCCCTTCGCCAATTCGATTCTGCGCTGCATACCGCCGGAGAAGGTTTCAACCAGCTCTTTGGCGCGATCCGCGAGGCCCACGCGCGAGAGGATTTCCTGGATGCGCTTTTTTAAGGCTGCGCCACGAATGCCATAGAGATGTCCCTGATGCCAAAGATTTTCGTAGGCGGTGAGTTTCTTGTCGACGCTCTGGGCCTGAAAGACGACGCCGATCTGCCGCCGCAAGCGCGCCGGTTCGCGCACTGCGTCGCATCCCATGACGATCGCCTGGCCCGCGCTCGGAACCATCAAGGTGGAAAGAATCCGAAACAGCGTGGTCTTGCCGCTGCCGTTCGGGCCCAGCAGTCCAAACAATTCGGCCGGACCTACGTCGAACGAGACGCCGTTCAGAGCCGTGCGCTTCTCGTAGCGGTGCACAAGGTTTACGACGGAAATGACGGCGGGTGCGGAAGAAGGCCTTACTTCCGAAGCGGCATCAGCGAAGGCGGAAACTTTCGATGGCAAGCGGTCCCTTGGGCTAAACACGAATCCAATCGGCAAATCCGATTGGGTCATCCGATTGGGTCATCCGATAATGACAGTCTAAATTAGTGTACGACGATATGGCGAGGAAGTGTGAAGCTCAGGCGGCGGAAACACCCCGCTGCGTCTGCGGCAAGCGTTCTTCAAACGCGACCGGAACGTGCCGCCAGACTTGAATCGACAGAATCACCGTTGCGGCCAGCAGCAGCGCTCCCACGGCCACGTGCGCCACGGTCGAGACGACCATGGGCAGCTCGGGCTGCACCGCGCTTCTTCCCCAAGCCACGCGTGTGAGGAATGCGGTAAAACCCAGGCAGAGCTGCGTGATCAGGAGCGAAAGCATTAAGATCGCCGGCCGCCGCACCGCTTCGATATTCGAATATACGGTTAACGCACGTACCGCTGTCCAGGAAAGCACAAAGGCTACGATCACAGCATGCACCACGTGCGGCCACCAACTCATGCCGTGATGGCGGAACATGCCACCCAGGATAAGTTGCACGTAGAGCACGAAGATCGAGAGCACGGTCAAGGTGAAGAGGCTGGGACGGCGCGAGTCGAACTCCACCCGCGGCTGCTCCTCGACCCACCGGCGGCCGGTAAAGACTGCAATCGCGACTGCAATGCAGAAAAAAGTCTGCGCTACCGTGGCATGGGCCGTGGAAACCGCCGGCGGCTGGAAAAACAAAACTGTGAGCCCGCCCAGGATCGCCTGCGCAATCACGGTGCAGAATGCGCCTACGGCCAGCCATCGCAGCCAGCGGCGGCGCTCGACCAGCAGAGTCCAGATCGCGATGGCCAGGGTTAACGTGACCAGCGTCCCGGCGACCATGCGGTGGCTCCATTCGTAACGCACGCCGCCCACAAACTGCGGCACCTTCACCAGGTAGCCAAAGGAAGTCGGCCAGTCGGGGACGGAAAGGCCTGCCTCGTTGCTCGTGACCAACGCCCCCGCCGTGATCACCACAAAGGTCGCGCAGGCGGTGAACACGGCGAACAGATGATGAGACCGGTTGTAATTGGATCGGATGGCTTTCAGCTGGTTCCCCCTTCGCGCGGGCAAATTGACGAAATCCGCATCGCTCATCGAGCTAACCGCGGAGATCTGCACACTACTGAACCGAGTATTTTAGCAGAGGATCGGCCACTCGGACTTGGTGAGCCTGGGGCTTATGGGGCTAAGGGCTGGTCTTCGGAGACCGGAAGCAATGGCGGTCAAGCTTGCAGGGCCGGGGGGCGAGGATGCCCCCCGGACAGCCGACAGGGTGCCGGCGCTAGTTTTGCGGCTATTGTTTTGCAGCTATTCTCCGGCGGCCTTAAAGCTTTGATCCACCGTTTTGGTTTCCTTCGGGGCGACCGTCACCTTCTGATCCTGCTCGCCGAGTTTCTCGTGGACAAAAGCGATGGTGTAATCGCCTGGCGGCAAGCCTTTGATTTCATACTTTCCGCTCTTGTCGGTGACGGCGAAGAACGGGCTCTTTACGACGTTGACGTACATCTTCATCCAGGGGTGCTGGTTGCACTTGACCGGGAGCATGACTTCTTCGCGCGCGAAATTCTTTTCCAGCGGGGGAGAAGACGGCGGCTGCGATTCGTTCCATTCGCGATTATCTTTCGGCGTGGGGTGGATGTTGTGGGTGGTCTGGTCGTCGTTCTTGATCTGAACGGTTTGACCCGCCATCACTCCTAGCACGTGCGGATGGTACTTGCAGCCGCTCTGGTCGAGGACGACTGCGTCCTTGGGAACGTCGAAGGTGCGGCTGCCCAGCCCGTCCTTCACGTAAACGAAGACGTTGGCCAGGTCGCCGTTTTCGACGACCACGTTTTCGGCTTCGTTCATGCCTTTGCAGGCCGGGTCCTGGCTCATGTCAATCTTCGAGGGCTTCGGCGCGGTGCCCTCGAATTTCACGGTGCCGCTGACGGTCGCCACCGTTGCCGGATCGATCGGAGTGGCCGCTGGCGCCGCTTGTGGCTGGGACATGCTGTTGCTCGATTGTTCGGTGTTCTCCTTCTTATTGCAGGCCGCCAGCATCATTAAGGCCAAGAGCGCCAATACGCTGACCGCCACCGTATTTGCAAGCATTTTTTTATTCATGATGTCGTTCCTTTCGTTGAGTTGAAGAGCTTGGAATTGAAGTACTGTAACTTTGTTCGCCGCGAACGATCCATCCAAACCGGCAATTCTACCGCGAGCCGCCGCCGGCCGTTCGACGTGATTCCACCGCGGCTTGCTTGCGCTTGCGGTTCGGTTGCGCCGCCGCGGTTTTCGCATGCGGCATCGATGCCGCCACTCTCCGCTGCTCCTCCGGCGTTAGCTGGAAGATATAGTCGGTGAGTAGCTTGCGGTGATCGCCCTCGTACCCCTGGAACGATGGCGGCGTGGGCCCGGCGAATACCCACTGATTATTCTGCCGCCTGAATAATCCGGAAGGCATCGAGGTGCCGGGACTCACGGCCTGGGGATCGGTGATCCAGCGCTCGACCCAATCCGGCTTGAGGCGCTCTTTGGCCAGCAGAAAATTCGGCGCGGTGGCGATCTTATCGTGCGCGGGCTCGCCCGTGGCGTGGCACTTCAGGCATGGGGCTGCGGAGCTCGAGAACAAGCTGCGCGCCATGTCCGATTCTTTCGCGGAGAGCAACGGCACTTGCTCGGGAATGTAAGGCAGGGGCTGCTGCGACAGCGCCTGGAAAAAGCGCACCAGTTTTCGCAATTCGTTATCCGAAAATGAAAACGTAGGCATGCGCACTTTTAAATAAGGACGTACGCCGTTGCGATTCGTATCGTTCGCGCTCAGCGCGGGATTCGACAAAAACTTCCTCAGCCATTCGGGATCGACGCGCGCTCCTTCGGTCAATAATTTTGGAGGCAGTTGCTCTTGCGCATCCTGATATTGCTTCAATCCCATCAGAATTGTTTTCTGGCCGGGGATGAACTGGTGGCAGCCCATGCAGTTGTATTTCTTGACGATCCACCAGCCCTCCTGAATGTCGTGCCGCGCATCGCCTGGCCTGTATTGGTAGGTCGAGGGCAGAGAAGTTTCTTCGCTGCCGATCAGGAACGTGGCGAGGTCGAGCACCTGATCCTTGGTCAGGTGCACATTCGGCATGCGCAGCGCTTCGGTCTCGCTTTTCACTTTGCCCTGGTCGTAGATGTTGGGCTCGGCGAGTTTATGCTCGAAGAATCCTTTGTGGTCGTACCAAGGCTCTGTCGCGGGGCCATCGGGCAGGCGGGCGAGATCTTCTTTATCCTTGATCGGCTCCGCGTCTTTACCTCCGCGTTGCGCGGTTTCGGTGAACAACGCAAAGTCGAGGCGCTCGATGGGCTTGCTGCCTTCGTACGTCAGCTCCGTGCCGATGCGGCCTTCATCCTCGAAGCCCGCGATTTCGTGGCAGCCGGCGCAGCCGAAGTGGCGGACCCACTTTTTGCCTTCCTCCTTCAACGCGGGGTTGTCCATGAACGCCGCCTCGGCATATGAAGACGGCTCCTGCTTCTTCTGGGTCATCAGGTAAGTCGCGATATCTTCCGCGTCTTCGGGAGAGAGCCGCAGGCTGGGCATCACAGTCATGTTCTGCACTTGCAGTTCGTGGCCGTCGTTGGGGCACTGGCTGTGGTCCAGATCGAACTGGTAAGGCAAGCCCTTCCGGGCGTAATCTTCGGGGCCGATATCTTTCTTTTCGTATGGACAGTAAGGACGGGTGCGCTCGCGGGCGTTGTGAATCCAGCGTACCAGGTAATCGTAGTTCGCTTTTTCGCCGACTCGCGTTAGATTTGCGGCGAAGACTCCGCCCTGCATCGGATCGCCTTCGCCGATCGAGTGACACGCCAGGCAGCCGCGGCTTTCGAATAACTCTTTTCCATGTTCTGCGTTACCGGGTTTGTGCTGAGCCACGGCATCCCTGAATCCCGATTGCCAGAGATACGCCGAGATCGCCTGAATCTGGTGATCGTTCAGCCGGAAGTTCGGCATCTTCGTGGTCGGCCGGAAATCGGTCGGCTTCTTCAGCCAGACCGGAATCCAATTCTTGTTTAGCTTCAGCCGAACGTCTTTCAAGTTCGGACCGACCTTCTTCATGTCCTGCATCAGGCTGTGCGATTGAAAATCGAGCTGCTGCAAACGCCCGTCCAGCTTGCTGTTCGCCACGCGTAGATCGACGGCTTGGCCATTCAAGCGGTTGGCTTCTTCATTCGACTCGGCAGCATCGGCCTGCTTCATCAGATATGCGGTTTGCTTTAAGTTATCTCTCTTTTGCGTTTCGATCTGCTTGATCTGCTGGCTGACCGAGTTCAGGTCTTCCGGCTCTTTGTCGTAGCCTTCATAACGATGGCAACCCATACAGCCGCGCTGGCGGTAGAGGTCTTTGCCATCGTTGATGGTTTGAAACTGCACGTCGCCGCTGACGAGCACCATGTCGGCGGCGTGGCAATTCTGGCAGCCCGCCTGCGCATTTTCTTTGGGAAACAGAGGCCACAACCAGTGCTCGTAATTGCCGTGCGCCTTCTCTACGCTGGTGGTGGCGCGGCCGTTGCCCTGATGGCAAGGCGAGCAGCCAAACTTTTCCGGATCGTGAATGCTCAACAATTCCGGCTGGGTATGGCTCGCGAAAGCGTCGGCATACTCGTCGGGCTTCTTCTCGCCCTTCGGCGTCATTGACGCGGGCGTGATCTTTAGAGGCTCGCGCGTGTTCATGTGGCAGGACTCGCAACGGTCGACAATATTGGCGTCGGCCACGTTGATCTGCACGATGGCCGGAACCCATTCGGTCGCCCGGCGTTTTAATCCGTCGATCTGCTGCGGCGTGAGGTCCACCATGTGGTCGGAGATGTATTCGTCCATCTTCGCTCGGGCTGCGGTCACCGGCTTTAACACATCGCCCAGGTCGAGGCTGAGCTTGGTGCGCTCGTCGCGAATCTCGTTGTACTTTTTCTCCAACTCTTCGAAGTTGTAGCTCTGCTTGCTGCCGTCGGGGAATTCCACCGTCGCTTTCTTCTCTTTGTACTCCTTGATTTCCTTTCGCTTGCTATCCTTGGCCGATTCGCTGGTGCTGGTCTCGAGTTCGTAGGTCAAGGCATTTACGTAGGCACGCCGGTCGGTGAATACGCTTTGCACGGCGAGCAGGCGCGCGCTGGCATCGTCGAGCCTCTTGCGCGCTTCCTCCCCTTGCGCTTTCGAATCCTGATACGCCTTTTCGTAGGCTTGCTTGAGGGCTGCGTAATCCGGGTTTTGCTCGACGTCTTTTTCCGAAGCGACCGACTTCGACCGCGCGGAGTTCAGGAAAGCGCTGTAACGATCCTTCCACTGGCCCTGAAAAGCCTTCCACGGGCGCTGCACCCACGCCTCATCCCACAAGGCCCAGAACAATGTCGCCATCAGAATCACCATCGCGATCAGGTAATACGCGGCGTACGACTTGCTTGTAATCGGGTCCTGCTCGAGGTTGGGTTGTTCAGGCACCGCGCTTCCTCCGAAAACCGTCGTTAGTCGTTGGTCGTTGGTCTTTGGTCGTTGGTCGTTAGTCGTTCGCTGTGCGGCGATGCTGCTCGCGGTCGCGGCTTGACCAACGACTAACGACCAACGACGGTTTCTAAATATTGAACCAAGGCGTAATCCACACGTACTTGATGTGCCACAAAAGCCTCAGCCCCATCTTCAGCGGCAGAGCCACCATGCTTAGCAAAAGAAATTGCGTAAGGGAAAATTGCAGCAGGCTCATGCGCTTGAAATCTTTACCCATGTAGCGCCGGAAGAGCGAATACACCAGAAATCCTCCGAGCACGTAATAGCCGCCGACCACGATGGCGCCGAAAACGATTTTCGCAAGGTTTGAAGTGATGCCGAAAATATCCGGGAGATCGCGGTTCACTTCATAGATCAGGCGGTTATGATCCCAGGTCTGCCCCGGCCAGAACCATTGCCAACCAGGCCCTCTTATAAATGTTCCGATGATGATCATCGCGACCCAGAGAATGATGAAGCCGAACAAAAATGTGCCGATGGAAAATTTGCGTTGCTTCCATGTGTAATACCCACTGCCCAGCGGATTGGTGTCGACATAGGGAATGACCATCAACCCGATAATGATCATCGTGGGCATGACCACACCGGCGATCCAGGGATCGAAATAGACGAGCATCTCCTGTAGTCCAAGGAAATACCACGGAGCCTTGGCCGGATTCATCGTCAAGTTGGGATTGGCGGGCTCTTCTAGTGGAGCGTTCAACGCGATCGACCACACCATCAGAATAATGGTGACGATGATGGCGGCGAGGAATTCAATGCGCAGCAGAAACGGCCAGACGTGAACTTCCTTCTGCCAGCCCGGTTTGAAGGGCCAGGTCTTGCGGTGATGCGTCTTGGCCATCGCGGGATCGGCTTCCAGTTGCGCGATCAGCAGATCGTTGGCGTGCGCCTGCTTCCAGGCGAGGTAAATGTAGAAGCATAGAAGAGGAATCAAGCCCACGATCGGCACGTTGTCCGGAGCCGAACAGATTTCCCAAAGTTGTCGCCAGTCCATAGTGATTCTCGCGTCTGTTGCCAAACTCTTGTCATTCCGAACCGGGCTGAAAGCCCGGTGAGGAAGCTGCTTTTTCTCTTGCGCCGGCTAAAAGCGGTCGAGCTGCGCTCGGCGGACAGCCGAGCGCGGCTGTCCCCACACTAATTTCTTGCGACCGTCCCCCCCATGAATCTTGCTTCGCTACTCTCCCGCGGCCTTCGGTCCTCTTCGCGGCTTATCAGCCTCGGCTTCGAGCATCACCGGCGCCGGACCAGAAATTCCGCCATCTTTTCTGACGCGCCAGAAATGTACGATCATCAGCACCGAAGCTACAATGGGAATTCCGATGCAATGCCAGATGTAGGAGCGCAGCAGCGCGTTCGCATCCACGATCGAGCCGCCGAGCAATCCAAAGCGCACATCGTTGTATGGAGTCATCCCGAGCATCGAGCCGAACGGGCCTTCGTGCCCCAGCAGCGGCGTGGCGCGCGCCATGTTCGTACCGACCGTGACGGCCCAAAAGCCGAGTTGATCGTCGGGGAGAAGGTATCCTGTGAACGAAAGCAACAGCGTGAACACTAGCAGCAGCACGCCGATGTTCCAGTTAAATTCGCGCGGCTTTTTGTAGGAGCCGGTGAGAAAAACTCGGAACATGTGCAGCCACACGCCGATCACCATCAAGTGCGCGGCCCAGCGATGCATGTTGCGCAGGATTTTTCCGAAAGGCACGTCATGCTCGAGATACAGCACGTCGCGAAAGGCCTGCACTTTGCTGGGGTGGTAGTAGAACATCAGCAGCACGCCGGTGTAAGTGAGAATGATGAAGAGAAAAAACGTGATCCCGCCCATGCCCCAGGTATAGCTATAGCGCACGGCGTCGCGATTGATCTTCGCCGGATGCAAATGAAGGAAGACGTTGGAAAGCACACCCAGTGCGCGGTTGCGCGGAGTGTCATCGTGTTTGTGGCGAAAGATCGAAGTGTAGACCTGGGTTTTGGTGGGATCTTTCAGCCCCTCGATCTGTTCTTTCGCTTTCGCGGGGATGTCGACCTTGATCGCCTGAATGTCTTCCTTGACGCGATCGACCAAGCCCACTTTGCCGTTCTTGCCGTTATTTTCGTCAGGCATAAGGTTCTCTTCGTTACTTATGAAAACCGGCTTCGCCGGCGTTGCTTTAAACTCCGGTCAAGAACGCTCCCGGGTCGTTAAACTTGCTGGGTTGTCCCTTGGGCCACTGGTAGAGCCGCGAGGTGTCGACGATGATTTGTCCATCCGGCGCGAGTTCCACGTGGGCGCGGTCCATGGGCCGCGGCGCTGGTCCCTCGAAGTTGATGCCTTCGCTGTCGTAGCCGCTGCCGTGGCACGGGCATTTGAATTTATTTTCGCTGGGCTTCCAATCTGGCGTGCAGCCCAGGTGCGTGCAGCGCGCGTAAATCACGAATACGCGGTCGGGCGTGCGATCGACCCAGATGCGATATTTTTGTTGAAATTTAGTGTCGACTCCGAGCGCAAACTCAGAGGGATACCCGATTTTGAAAACCGTGTTGGGTTCGAAAAGAGTGCGGGGAAGAAAAAATCGGAAGAAGGCCAGAAACCACGCAGTAAGAAATGCCGTGACTGCGACCCACACCATGCGCCGCCGGCGCTGGTCGACTTCGGTATTCGAGGGGCCGGCGGAAGAAAGTCCGGCCGCAGCCGCTGCTTTTGAAGTCCCCACGGCCGGCGTACCCACATACTTGGTGGCGTCGGCCGCGCCTGGCGGCGAAGTTGGAGCCGCCTCTGGCTTGGGACTCGGGTTGGGCGCTTCACTGCCGGGAACCGTCACGGGTTACCCTCCTGCTGGTATTAACTAAAACCTAATCGCCGGCGGCGGCCAACAATGCTGGCGTCGCGATGAACCTCCGGCTCGCTTGCCTCGGGACATCGGAATGAGTGGCGCGGCCGAGCGCTTCGAAAACCAACTGCCCCAGCGCCGCAATAAATTTTGGAGAATCGTTCAAACCAGCGCTCATCTCAAACTGCGTGAAGCCCAGCCGTTGCGCTTCTTCGCGGGCTTCGTGATCGATCTCGCCCAGTGTCTCAACATGATCGGAAACGAAAGCCACGGGCACGATGCAAACCTCGCGCGCGTTTTGCTTGGCCAGATCACGCAGGGTGCGGTGCAAGGAAGGCTGCAGCCATTTGCTGGCTCCCACCTTGCTCTGGTAGCAGAGTCGGTGGGGATTTTGCCAGCCGCCGCGTGCCATCAAAAGCTGCACCGTGTGTTCAATCTGGCGCTGATAGGGATCGCCCTTGGCGATGATCGACATGGGAATGCTGTGGGCGCTGAAAACAATTTCGACTCGGGCCGGCGTAGGAAATCGGTCCAGCGCCTCTCCGACTTTTTCGACGACCGCATCTAGATACATCGGATGCCGGTAGAACGAACCGACATTATGCGTAGACAGGTCGCGGCAAAGCGAACCGCCGCGGACCAGTCGCTGCCATTCGTTCAGGCTGCTTCCCGTGGTAGTCGAAGAATATTGCGGATAGAGCGGCAGCAAAACTACCTCGTCGCATTGCGCCGCTTGCAGCTGCGCCAGCGCATCTTTGGTAAACGGGTGCCAGTAACGCATCGCGACAAAACAGCGCGCATCGAGCCCGCGGCTTTCAAGTTCTACTTCCAGGGCGCGCGCTTGCCCTTCGGTGAAGCGCCGGATGGGCGACCCTCCGCCAATGGTCGCGTAGTGGTGCTGCACCTTGCGCGCCCGCGTAGTCGAAATCAATTTGGCCAGAGGTTTGCGGCCGAGGCGCGCGAAAGGAAAGTCAATGATGTCGGGATCGCAGAAGAGGTTATAAAGAAACGGCTCGATCGCAGCCAGCGTGTCAGGCCCGCCAAGCTGAAACAGAATCACCCCCACACGCCGTGTTGTACGCGTCATCCCCCAGAATCCCCAGAACGGGCGAATTTACTCCCATCTGGGGCGAGAGTCAATGGCGGAATGCAGACACTGCAGCCACTCCGGTCAAAAAAGCGGACACCTTGCCGGAATAAAGAAAACAGTTCGACTAATGCTGCGCGCGCCGAACCTCAACCTGCTCTCCGATCTCGATGCTCATCAAGTCTTCTCCCGCTTCGAGAGGGCCGGAGTAGGTTTTTCGTGTATGGAGAACCAAGTCCGGGGAATTCGGAGGGACGATGTGCGAATGGACCGCCAGTTTCGGCGCCACCTTGGTGCAAACCTTGCCGGCCTCATCCGGCATGGTGTGGTGCGCCCCGCCGCGCGCTCGCTGCTCCGGAGAATAGGAATTGACGAGCTTGCTGTAAGCTTCAGGATCGAGCACTTCATGAATCAAGACGTCGGTCCCTTGGGCAAACCGGATCAGGTTCTCCGAAGAACGGGTGTCGCCTGAAAGCAAGACCGAGTGCCCGGCATAGTCAACCCGGTATCCAAACGCGGGTTTGAGTAGGCCGGGATCCACTTCGAAGGCGGTAACCTTGAGATCTCCGTTCCGATAAACAACGCCTTGCTGAATGTCCTTCGCTTGAATCTCCACTCCCTGCGGCGGCAGGTGCTCATCGACGTCACGCCGCATGTGGAGGTCGAAGGAGTAGGCCCGCTCGGGGCGCGCCATCATGCGTCGAGTTCCCGCCGGTCCCCACACGCGAAGCGGAACTTTGCGTCCCATCACCCAGCCGGTGAGCCAAAGGTCTGGAATCCCCACGATGTGATCGGAGTGCAGATGAGTCAGGAATAAGCCGTCAACTTGTGAGATGTTGGCCTGGTAAAGCCGTAGCAGAGCGCCACGGCCGCAATCGAACAGCAATTTCTCCTGCCCGGGCCTCGCCCAGGATGCTCGGGCCAAAGCGCTCCATCGAAGGACGAGGATTGCCGGTGCCGAGCAGGGTGATCGTAAGGGTCTCCGCAGGAAGGGTCTGCGCGTCGGCCGTTTGCGCAAGAGAGACGGCCAGAGCGAGCCCCAAAGCCAGCTTCAGGGGGAGATTCCGAAGGGCGGTCGGCGCTGCATTTCCGAGTTCGAGCATCAAGCGTGCGACGGCTGAACCTCTGCCTGGGTCTGCATCTCTGCGATCACGGCATCGGCGAATTGCGACGTGCCTGATTGCCCGCCCACATCGCGGGTCAACTTTTCGGGACGGCTGTACACTCTTTCGAGAGCGTTGCGGATTTGCGTGGAGGCGTCGTGCTCGCCGAGATGGCGCAGCATAAGCAAGCCGGAGCGTAGTAAAGCGGTGGGGTTCGCCAGATTTTTTCCGGCGATGTCAGGGGCCGAGCCGTGCACGGCTTCGAAGATCGCGCACTCATCGCCGAGATTGGCGCTGGGAACAAATCCTAAACCGCCGACAAAGGCCGCGCACAAATCGGAAATAATGTCGCCGTAAAGATTTTCCATCACCAGCATGTCGTATTGATACGGATTCATCACCAACTGCATGCAGGTGTTGTCGACGATGTGCTCGCCGTAAGTGATCTCGGGATATTCTTTGGCGACGGTGCGGCTGCAGCGCAGGAACAAGCCATCGGAAAGCTTCATGATGTTGGCTTTGTGGATGGCATGAATCTTCTTGCGCTGATTTTTGCGAGCGTACTCGAAGGCGAAGCGGGCGATGCGGGTGGAAGCCTTCTCGGTGATGATCTTTAAGCTTTCCACCACTCCCGGCACCACTTCGTGTTCCAGGCCGGAGTAAAGGCTTTCGGTGTTTTCGCGCACGATGATGAGATCGACGTCGGGGTAGCGTGTAGGGATGTGCGGCAAGTTTCTGATTGGCCGGAAGTTGGCGTAAAGCTCGAATTTCTTCCGCAGAGCCACGTTGATGCTGGGAAAGCCGCCCCCGACCGGCGTTGTGACCGGGCCCTTCAAGCCGACGCGGGTGCGCTCAATCGACTCAATCAGTTCTTTGGGAATATATTCGCCGAAGTCCTCATAGGCCTGCGCGCCCACGGCAAAGGTCTCCCATTCGAAGCGCACGCCAGTGGCTTCGAGAATTCGTACCGTCGCCTGGGTGACTTCGGGGCCGATGCCATCACCCGGTATCAGAGTTACTTTATGACTCATGATTTCTTCTCTGCGCTCAGGGAGCAGTTTTCTTGGCTTTCATCTCGCCCGTTTCTTTGGCCTTCACCAAATCTCTGAGTTCGTTCATGAATTCTTTCACATCTTTGAAGTCCAGATACACCGAGGCAAAGCGGACGTAAGCAACTTTGTCATAGCGGCGCAGCCGGTTCATGATGAGTTCGCCCAGTTCGCTGGTCTTGCGCTCGCGCTCCTGCGATTCGATTACGAAGGACTCGGCCTCATTGACGATCTGCTCCAGCTTGCTGATCGGTACCGGACGCTTCTCGCATGCACGCAGCAGGCCGTTCAGAACTTTCTGCCGGTCGAACTTTTCGCGGCGGCCATCCTTCTTCACCACCATGTAAGGGATCTCGTCGATGCGCTCGTAGGTGGTAAAGCGCTTGCCGCACTTCAGGCACTCGCGCCGGCGGCGAATCGACTCCGCCTCTTTACTCTCGCGCGAGTCCACGACTTTGTCGTTGGCAAATCCGCAAAAAGGACATTTCATGGCGCTGATGCTTCAGAAAAAAAAGCCGCTGCGTAAAATGTTCTGGATGAAACAGGAAATTGTAACAGGCGGGCGCAGTTCAAGCAGTTCAAGAAGAAAGCCGCATCTTGCAATATTTTCAAGCTATTCGAGGATCCCAATCAAGCCGGTGGACCGCCGAGTTCCGCTTCCTCCGCGTGATGACTTTCTTCCGATAACTTGCGCAAGGACAATCTCTCGTGATGAGCCAAAGCCAGTCCCAAAGGCACCACCGCGGCGAAGGTCACCAGCCAGAGCAGGATGCCGCAACTGGCGGCCAACTCCGGCGCTACATCGAACACGCTCGAGAGCGCGGCGATGGTCGCCATTTGCGATCCCCCGCCCACTGCCGGCAACTGGAGCATTGATCCCGCCATGCTTGCCCCCATCAGAATCAGGAGCTGTGAAACCGGAATTTCCAGCGAGGCCACACCGTAGGAATGGGTCACTTCCTGATAGGCGAGCGCGATGATGTACCACATTCCCACCGAAACCACGCTCAACATCAGCAGCGAAAGAGGGCCGTGAATCGTGTCGAGGCCATGGCCGAACTCGCGCACCTTTTGCGCCAGTCTGTGGCCGAAGGTTGAAGAAAGATGTGCAAAGCGCTCTTCGATCCAGCGCGCGACTGCGTCGCCGCTGCGCCGAATCACGATCGCGGCTACCGTAGTAATAAGGACGACGCCGATCAATAGGAAGCCGCCTTCGCGAAAGCGCAGGTAATACTCCGGATGGGGAATCGCGGGAAGGGCGCTGGGTAGAAAGATTGCCAGCACCATCAGCACGGTAAACGCGCCCACATCGAAGATTCGCTCGACCGCCCAGACCGCCAGTTGCGATGAAAAAGGAAGATCGGTGCGCCGCGCGATCAGGTACGGACGAATGAATTCTCCCGCGCGACCCAGCAGCGCGAGGCCGGTGAATCCGATTAGGGTCGGCGAAACCAGGTCCATCGCCTTCACCTTCGGGCGCACCGGCTGCAAGAAAATCTTCCAGCGCAGCGCCCGCAAGATATATGCGATGTAAATCAGCGCAATCGCATGCAGCACGTGCAGCTTTTTGATGCGATGGGTCTGCGCCCAGAAGGTGCCCCAATCAAAGCTCTGCCAGTGACGGTACTGCAAATAAAGCAGGACGGCCAGGATTAAGAAGACGACGGCACTGGCCGCGATGCGCTTTTTATCCATGAAGGGAAGACTGCGCCGCGGCCCTCGCACCCGAGACGGGATCGGCAATCTCAAGGTAAACGACTGCGCCGCAGGGGTCAAACAAAGGAGTGCAGGGATCAGAGCTCGGCGGCCAGCGAGTTGCTAGTCGGATTTTGCGATTGTAACCGCCTGGCGGACATTACCCTTCGCCTTCTTCAACGCGGCCACGGCTTGCGCACGAGTGGTTCCCGCGGCCAGCATCACTAGCGCAACCGGCGTGCGCTTGCCGGAGATCTCCAAGACTTGGCGTGCGCTCTCGTGATCGGCTCCCGAGGCGCGCTCCAGAATTCCAATGGCACGCTCGACAAGCTTCTCGTTGGTAGGATGCACGTTCACCATCAGGTTGCCGTAAACGTAGCCCAATCGGGTCATCGCACCCGTCGAAATCATATTAAGAACCATTTTTTGCGCGGTGCCCGCCTTCATGCGCGATGATCCAGCGAGCACTTCGGGGCCGACTTGCGTAACGATTGCAAAGTGCGCGGCGCGCTCCAGAGGCGAGTTGGGATTGCAAGTCAGGGCGATGGTGCGGGCCCCGCGGCGGCGCGCTTCGGCGACGGCCGCGACCGTGAAGGGGGTGCGCCCGCTCGAAGCGATTCCGATAACCACATCATGCTTGCCGGGCTTGCGCCGTGCCATCTCGCGGCGGCCTAGTTTTTCGTCGTCCTCGCTGGCTTCGGTCGCGGAGGCTAACGCTTTATCGCCGCCGGCGATGATGTATTGCACGGCGCGCGGATCGGTATTAAAGGTGGGCGGACACTCCGAGGCATCGAGCGCGCCGATGCGTCCGCTGGTTCCCGCGCCTACGTAGATGAGGCGTCCGCCGCTCTGCAGGGCGGCTGCGACCAAGTCGATGGCGCGCGCGATCTCAGGAAGTGCGCGGCTGACCGCGGCGGCGACGGTTGCGTCCTGCGCATTGATGAGGCGGGCGAGGGCGAGGGCGGACTTACGATCGAGATCTTTGGTCGCATCGTTTGCCCGCTCGGTGCGCAGGCTTTGCAGATCGGGCTTCGTGTTAGGTCTTGCTTTCAAATAGGAGCCTTTCGGATGTCGAAGCGGCATGAAACGCGGAAATGCTCGGAGTCTCTCTTATTTTAACCGCTCCCGTTCGACCGCATTGTCCAATGCCTCGATCGCCGCGTCGTGAAATGCGGGGCGGACTTGTTTGATCGCCTGATTGGAGCAGTCAGGCCAAGTGCGGTTGGTCAACAAAGTGATCGACACTTGACGGGCGGGATCGATCCACAGGGAAGTTCCGGTGTAACCCAGGTGGCCGAAAGACTGCGGCGAGAAATATTCTCCGGAGTGCGAGGGCGCTGAAGGCGTATCCCATCCGAGCGCGCGAGAGGTGCCGGCTGGAGCGGATTCTCGCCGCGTGAAAAGAGCGACCGTTTCCGGTCGCAGGATCGGACGTCCGCCGTTGAGCAGGGTGTGGGCGAACTTCGCCAGATCTTCGGCGCTGGAAAAAACTCCGGCTTGGCCGGCTACGCCGCCGAGTGCGCTGGCGTTTTCATCCTGCACTTCCCCCTGAATCACGCGGCGGCGGAAAGTCGTGTCATCTGCGGTGGGCGGTATCTGCGCACGCATATCGGCCGGTGGATTGAAGGTGGTATGCGTCATTCCGAGTGGAGCGAAGATCTCCCGCTGGCAAAATCGGTCGAGCGATTCGTCGGCGAGGCGTTCGAGCCCGACGCTGAGAAGGATGAACCCGATATCGCTGTACCCGGCGCGAGCGCCGGGATCGGCGACGAGTTCGGTAGCAAACGCGGCGCGGAGAAGATCGTCACGCGTCTCCGCCTTCAAGAATAATTTTTCATAGGCAGGCAGGCCGGAGGAATGCCCCAGCAGCATGCGCAGGGTTACGTTGCGGCGGCGCGCGTCGGGGTTCGTTGAGGTGAACTCGGGCACGATTGCTGCCAGCGGCGTCTCCAGGTCCAGTAAACCGCGCTCGTACAAGAGCATCGCCATCGACGTGGTGGCTACCACTTTGGTGAGGGAAGCTAGATCGAAGAGGGTGGTCGGCTCCGGAATGGGCGAGGCGGGTTCGTAGGTGAACCGGCCGAAAGCTCTCAACGCGACCAGTTGCCCGCGATGGCTCACGGCCACAGATGCGGCCGGAAACGAGCGCTGGGTAATGGCTTGCTGCACGATGGTGAAGGCGCCCGCGAAGCGCTCCTCCTGGTGCTCGAACTGACGCTCGAGGGCGGGCAGCAGCGAAGAGGCTGAGGCTGGGAGGTTCAGAGCGGAGACGCTTTCCGGAGGAATTTCTTCACCTGCCCGGTTTATAGCAGAGCGGGGGGGAATGGTAAAGCACCGCGGATCTCTATGATCTCTATGTCTTTTTTGGGAAGCGTCATCCCGAAACCCGCGCAGTTCAGCCGGGTGAGGAATCCCGTGGCGCAGATGCTTTTCGGCCCGCAATCACGTACGCGCAGGATCCTTCGCTTCGCCGGAAAGGCGGCTACGCTTCAGGATGACGCCAGGGGAAGAAATTCAAAATTGAGCCACAGGCTCATTCCAAATTTTGATGAATGAAATCGAAATTATCGATGCTAGCAAACCAGAAACCAGATTGACGCTTCCTTCGAACCGGGTTAGCATCCAACTTGTATGACCATTTCCGGCAACCCGTGCCAAGTGTGCGTGTGCTCTTGTTGTTGTTGTGCATGCGTGTGCTCTGGCGCCGGTAAATTGCTGACTTAGAAATTTTATAAAACAGCACTTCTACCCACCGCCAGCGAGCATCCGGCGGTGGGTTTTTCTTTTTGGAGCGAATTCGCGGCACGTTTCGCGGTAGATCAACGCATGGCAGAAACCGTCAAAGAAACGAAAGCGCAGAAGTCGGAGCGGCTGAAGCGCGCGTTTAATCCCTGGGAGGGCCTCGAAGAAATTCGCCGCTTTGCGCGCGAAGGCTTCGAATCGATTCCTCCTGAATGGATCGGGACCTACTTTCGCTGGTGGGGGGTATACACCCAGGGCGACGGGGTGGGCGTAGTGGGCGGCAAAGATGGAGTGGGGCGCGCCTTGCCTTTCTTCATGCTGCGACTGCGCATTCCCAACGGCCTGCTGCGCTCCGAGCAACTTCGCACCATTGCCGACCTCACGCGCCGCTTTGCGCGCGGGACAGCCGATCTTACCGTTCGGCAAAATATTCAGCTGCACTGGATCACCATCGAGTCTCTCCCCCAAGTGCTCGAAGAACTTTGGCGGGTCGGCCTGAACACGACCGGAGCATGCGGGGATGTGACGCGCACCATCACCGGATGCCCGGTTGCGGGCGTGGATGCGGACGAGATTTGCGATGCTTCGTCGCTCGCACTCGAAGCCGATCGCATGCTGGCGGGGAACGCCGAGTTCTACAATCTGCCGCGCAAGTTCAAAATCTCCATCACCGGATGCCGCGTGTGGTGCCCCTATCCAGAGATCAACGACGTGGGCTTGACGGCGGTCGAGCGCGTGGTTGAGGGCAAACGAGAAATTGGCTTCGCTTTGCGCGTGGGTGGCGGACTTTCCACCGAACCATACCTTGGCACTCGGCTGAATGCTTTCGTGCGCTGGCATCAGGTGCTGCCGGTGATCAAGGGAGTCGCTGAATTATTCCGCGATTCCCAGCCTTTGCGCGAGCATCGCGAGCGGGCGCGCCTGAAATTTCTTTTTCTGAAGCATGGCTGGACCGCCGAGGATTTTCAAACAGATCTGGAGCGGCGGGTCGGATTTCGACTCGATCCCGCCGAAGCGGAAGAGCCGCCCGTCGATGTCTATCGCGACCATGTCGGGATTCATGCGCAGAAGCAGGACGGTTATTGCTATGTAGGCTCCGCGGTTCTGCGCGGCCGTATTACTCCCGAACAAATGGAAGCTGCGGCCGATCTGGCCGACCGCTTCGCCAGCGGGGAACTTCGCACCACGAACATGCAGAACCTGCTGATCATAAATGTCCCTCGGGCGAATGCGGACCCACTCTCTAAAGAATTGGGTGACATCGGCCTGCCGGTGCGGGGATCGCCCTTCTGGCGCGGAGCCATCGCCTGCAGCGGCACGGAGTTTTGCAAGCTGGCCATCACCGAGACCAAGAGTTTTTCCCGCTGGCTGGTGGAGGAACTGGAAGAGCGGCTACCCGGATTCGATCAGCATCTTAAGCTGCATGTCACCGGTTGCCCCAACAGTTGCGGGCAGCACTGGATCGCCGACATTGGAATCGAAGGCAAGAAGATCAAAGTCGATGGCCGCATGGTCGATGCCTACTACTTCTGCTTGGGTGGCGCGCTGGGCTTGAATCAGTCGATTGCCCGGGCGGTTGGTTATCGCTGCCCCGCGACCGAGGTTCCCGAGGCCATCGAACGGTTGTTGCGGCGGTATCTCGCCAATGGCCAGGTCAGCGAGAATCTACGCCACTTTTTTGCCCGCCACAGCGACACCGAGCTGCGTAACTTTTTGGCCGGAGAATCTGTGGAAGCGGTGGCGCGCGACCTGCCCGAGGGGCGCGTGCCGAGCGTTGTGGAAGGCTGAGGTCCAACCATATGAGCACTCCATTTCCCATGTTTTTGAAACTCGAAGGCAAGCGTTGCCTGGTAGTCGGCGCCGGCAGAATCGGCGAACCCAAGATCGCGAGCCTTCTCGATACCGGAGCGCGCGTTCACGTGATCGCCTTAGAAGCGAATCCGGCGGTGCAGGGGTGGGCACAAGCCGGCAAGATCACGCTCGATCTGGGCGCTTATACCGAGAAAGATCTCGAGGGAACTTTTCTGGCCGTGGTGGCCACCGCGTCGCGCCCTCTCAATGCGGAGATTTACCGCCAGGCGCAGCGGCGCGGAGTGCTTTGCAATGTGGTCGACGACCCGGCGTACTGCGACTTCTATTACGGAGCCTTGGTACGCCGGGGTGATCTTCAAATCGCGATCTCGACCAACGGGCAGAGTCCGTCGCTGGCGCAAAAAATCAGGCAGCAGTTGGAGCGGCAGTTCGGGCCGCGCTATAGGCAGTGGGTCGCGGAGTTGGGCGAGACTCGAAAGCTGGTGAACGCGAGCGATCTCGATCCCCACCGCAAGCGCGAGCTGCTGCTCTCGCTCGCCAATCGTGAAGCGCTTCATGCGGCTTTGCGGGAAAAGAAACCCAGGTCCGACGAGTCGGCAGGCGACGAACCGGTCCGGCAAGAACCTGCCATTGACGAAACGAGGATAACGGCATGAGCGGAAAAGTTTATCTTGTGGGCGCAGGTCCGGGCGACCCTGAGTTGCTTACGGTAAAAGCTCTGCGGCTGCTGCGTGCCGCCGACGTGGTGCTGCACGACGATCTGGTTGCGCCGGAAATCTTGCAGTTGATTCCGCCGCGTGCCGAAGTGCAGAACGTGGGTAAGCGCGCCGGCGGCAAGAGCACTCGGCAGGAAGAGATTCATTTTCTGCTGGTGGCGCGAGCCGCCGCAGGACTGCGGGTGGTGCGGCTGAAGAGCGGCGATCCTCTGATCTTCGGGCGCGCCGGCGAAGAAATTGAAGCGCTGCGGCGGTCGAATATCGAATACGAAATCGTTCCCGGCGTAACCTCCGCGCTGGGAGCGGCCGCCGCAGCCGGCATACCCCTCACTCACCGGCGAATGAGTTCGGCGTTGGTTTTGTTGGCGGGCCATTGCGCTTCGGAGAACTGGGGAGAGGATTGGAAGCGCTTCGCCGGTTCGGAATCTACGCTCGTGGTCTACATGCCCGGCCAAAATTATGTCGAGCTGTCCGGCAGGCTCACCGCGGCAGGAGTAGCGCGGGAAATTCCCTGCGCGATCATTTCCCGCGCCACCACGCCGCAGGAGCGAGTCTACCGCACTACCGTGGCCGAGCTTGGTCACGCTCCACATCTGCCCGCGCCAACCTTGCTGGTGGTGGGCGAAGTGGTCAAGTTCGCAGATCGCGATTTGGTCGAGAAAGTTTCGCTCGTGCCGGAGCCGGAGTGGTCGATTGAATCCGTTTTTGCGGGGGAGACTCAAGGCCGTTGAAATTTGATACCACGTTAGGGGAGCTTTGGATGATGGAACGAGCAACCGAAGCAAGGATCACGAATGTGCAGATCGCCGAACCTTTGCAGATCGCCGAACTAAAGATCGGCGAGATTGAGATGGGCGAGTTGCAGGCCGCCGCCGAAGGCTGGAGTCCCCAACGCATCTTCGAATGGGCCTGCCAGACTTTTGGCGACCGCGTGGCCATCGCCTCTGCGTTTGGGGCGGAAGGGGTGGCCCTGATCGATATGGCTTCGCGCGTCTGCGAGCGCATTCGCGTTTTCACCCTGGATACCGAATTTCTGTTCCCCGAAACCTATGCCCTGATGGATCAGGTCGAACAAAAATATGGCATTACCATCGAGCGTGTGCATTCACTGCTCTCGGCGGAGCGGCAAGCCCAGGCTCATGGTCCGGAACTTTGGAAGCGCAATCCGGATCAGTGCTGCAATCTGCGCAAGGTCGAACCGCTGCGGCGCAAACTGGCCGAGTTGCGGGCCTGGGTCACGAGCATCCGCCGGGATCAGACCCCGGACCGCGCCGGCGCCGGGAAAATCGAGTGGGACGCCAAGTTCGGCCTGGTGAAAATCAACCCCATCGCCGATTGGAGTTCCGAGCAGGTGTGGCAGTACATTCGCAAACATGGCGCACCCTACAATGCGCTGCACGAGCTGAGCTATCCCAGCATCGGCTGCACTCACTGCACGCGCCCGGTGCAACCGGGAGAGGATCCAAGGGCGGGGCGATGGGCGGGGCTAGGAAAGACCGAGTGCGGCCTGCACATCATCCAGCCGGTTACAAGTCCCCCGGAAGCGGATGCTTAATGGCGGTTATTTTTCGCGGTGCGCCGGAGCTGGCGCCTTTTTCAGGTAATCCGAGAGTTCGCGCAATACACCCACAAAAGCTTTGGTAGCCACCGAGAGCGTACGGTCACGCCGGTAGGCGAGGCCGAGTTCGCGCCACATATCGACGCCCTCCAACTCCACCAGCTTCACTCTTCCCGCGGCGACCTCATCCTTGGCAAAAGACGCGCTGATCAACGAAATGCCAAGATCGGCCGCCACAAAGCTCTTGATCATGCCGATGCTGGGCAATTCCATTCTCACTTTCAGTTCGGTGTTGTACTCGCGGAAGAGCTTATCGAGCAAGCGCCGTGTGTGCCCGGTCTTGGGCAGAAGAAGAGGATGCTTCACCACTTCGCTGACGTTCGCCGACTTTAGCTTGGCCAGAGGATTCTTCGGGCTTACCATCAGCATCAAGCGGTCGCGAAAGATCGGTTGCACCTTGAGGCTGGGAGATTGCACGGGCAGGCTGAGTACGCCCACGTCGAGCGAGCCGTTCTCAAGTTTCTCGACGATCTTGTAGGTGAAGTTGCGGTAGATGCTGATCTGCACATCGGGATAGCGGCGGCAGTACTCGCCGAAAACTTCCGGCAAAACGTACAGGCATGTGGCTTCGTTGGCTCCGACCATCAGCGTGCCGCGAGGCGTATGGCCGTGGTCCGCTACGGCAACCAGAGATTCGTCGCGCAGCTTTTTCATGCGCAGCGCGTAGTCGTGAAAGATCTCGCCCGCCGGAGTGAGCTTCACGGTTTTGCCGGAGCGGTCGAGCAGGCGGTCGCCGTACTCCTGTTCCAGTTGACGAATCTGCGCGCTGACGGCGGACTGCGAGCGGAAAACTTTTTCTCCCGCGCGCGAGAAGCTGCCCTGCCGGGCGACTTCGAGAAATGTGATGAGCTGATCGAAATCCATAGCTTATTCGATTCGTCGAAGATTATAGCGGACTTGACAAGCGTGTAAACGGCTACTCGTTCCTGCATCGGGAATTGCGTAGGGTTTTGCGGCCGCTCGGGGGCGGAGACCGCGTGGATTGCTAGCCGAACTGATGCGAAGGAGCTTTGGCAGGAGACCAGTATTGGATCCTGTGCAGGAGTTTGCCATGGCCTCTCTCGGCCTAGCGATGATCGTGAAACATAGCGCCCATAGCCTGCGAGAGTGCCTGGGCAGCGTCGCGGGATTGACCGATGAGATCGTGATCGCCGACACCGGTTCGACCGATGGCAGCCCGCAGTTGGCCCGCGATCTGGGTGCGAAGGTGTTCGATTTCGCCTGGCAGGACGATTTTGCCCGGGCTCGCAACGCCGCGCCACAGGCGCTGACTACGGACTGGCGCTAGTGTTCGATGATGATGAAAAACTCGATCCCGAGCGCGCGCGAAGATTCCATCCCTGCTCGCAAATGCCGCGGTCGGCGGATACTGCCTCACGCTCAGAAATTATCTTCCCGTGCGCTTCAGCCTGGGTGGGCATGCGCCCTCGGTTCAACCCAACAGTTCCAAGCATGGAAAGAGCGAATAGAAATATTTCCCGAAGATCGGCAATTGCTTGAAGCGAAGAGGGAGTTGGAGCGAGAGATGGCTGCCTATTCGGAGAAAAACGCTTACTGCACCACCGGCCGTTCGGACGCTAAGAGTTTATCGCGGCCATAAGTGCGGGCTTCCTGCGCCGTGACCTGCGAAAGAACCGGGGCCCACGTTTCTTCCACCGGGCAGGGAGGATGCAGCGGCTCGATGCGCAGCAGCGGCAGGGTCGTGGCCGCAAGCATCTCAGCGGCCCGCGGACTGCCGGTGAGCTGCACGTGCCGGTGAAGAATCCGTCGCAGCCACTGCTCTTCTTCCCCCGCGAAAGTGGAATATTGCACCGAGTCGTGGTTTAGCTGTTGGCGACTACGAGCCTCGGTAACGGCATCGGCTTCGCTGCACGCCAGGTAGACCAGGCCGCCGGTCATGCCTGCGCCGAGATTTGGGCCGGCAGGGCCGAGTATCAGCACAACGCCGGCGGTCATGTATTCGCAGCCGTGCTGGCCCACGCCTTCCACCACCGCGAGCGCGCCGCTGTTGCGGACGGCAAAGCGCTCCCCAGCGCGCCCGGCGACATACAATTCGCCCGAGGTAGCCCCGTAGAGAACGGTGTTTCCGACCAGCACGTCGCCGCGTAGCGAGGCTTCCGCTCTTGCGGTGATGGCAATGCTGCCGCCGCACAGGCCCTTGCCGACATAGTCGTTGGCTTCGCCGGTCAGGCGAAAGTTCGCGCCAGCGATGAGGAACGCGCCAAAACTCTGCCCTGCCGTGCCCCGAAATTCGCAGTCGACGCCGCTCATGTCGAGATTCGAAAGCCCGAAGGAAGCGCCCAGGCGGCGCAACACCTCTCCGCTGAAGTGCGCGCCCACGGCCCGGTCTTCGCTGCTTATGGCAAAGCTATAAGGACGAACCGAGAGCGACTCAAGATCGTCGACCACGCGATTCAGTTCCAGGTGCAGCGTGCTGGCGTCCTCGTGGGGACAGAAAAACTGATCGGGCGGATGGACCACCGGCCGCAAGAGCGCGGAAATACTGGCTGCGGCTTCCGGCGAGCGCGGCTGCAGGCGGTCGACCGAGCCTTGGATTTCGTCGATCGATCTCGCTCCCATGGCGGCCAGCATTTCGCGAACGTCCGCAACCAGGGCGCGAAAATAAGTTTCCACCATCTCCGGGGTTCCGGCAAAGCGGGCACGCAGCTTCTCGTCTTGTGTGGCAATGCCTACGGGACAAGTGTTGAGATGGCACTGCCGCGCCATCACGCAGCCCACGGCCAGCAGCGCGGCAGTTCCGAAGCCAAATTCTTCAGCGCCGAGCAAGGCCGCGACTACAACGTCGCGGGCAAACTTCAAGCCTCCATCCACTCTCAGCCGAACACGGGCGCGCATGCCCGCCATCATCAGCGCGGTGTGGGCGTCGCGCAAGCCGATCTCCCAGGGCAAGCCCGTGTTCTTAATCGACGTGAGGGGAGACGCGCCGGTGCCGCCGTCGTGGCCAGCAATGGTGATCACGTCCGCGCCCGCCTTGGCCACACCGGTCGCGATCACGCCGACGCCCGAACTCGAAACCAGCTTTACGCCGATGCGCGCATTGGGGTTGACCGCGCGCAGATCGTAGATCAACTGCGCCAGATCTTCGATGCTGTAAATATCGTGGTGCGGCGGGGGCGAGATCAGCGACGTTCCCGGGATCGCATGCCGAAGTTTCGCGATGTAAGGGGTCACCTTGGCCGAAGGCAGTTGCCCGCCCTCGCCCGGTTTGGAGCCTTGCGCCATCTTGATTTCAATTTCGCCGGCGTGCACCAAATATTCCGCCGTAACTCCGAAGCGCGCCGAGGCCACCTGCTTTACGCGGTTGTTGGCCTCCGGGCGATCGTAGTAAATGTTGGGATCTTCGCCGCCTTCGCCGGTGTTGCTGCGGCCGCCGAGGCGATTCATCGCGATGGCTAAGGTCTGATGAGTCTCGGGGGAAATCGCGCCCAGCGACATTGCCTGGGTGCTGAAGCGGCTCAACAGCGAAGCTTCACTCTCCACTTCGTCTAAAGGCAACGCTGGGGCTTCGCTGGCGCGAATCTCGAGCAGGTCGCGCACCGCAACGTCCTTGCGGTGATCCGAGAGTATGGCGAAGGCGGCACGATTCTCTTCGGTGGGAGACTTGATATAGCGGTGCATACGCCTTACCAGTTCCGGGGAATTGGCATGCAGTTCGCCGTTGTGGCGAAAGCGATACAAGCCGGCGTCGCGGAAATCGAGGCCGGCAACTCCGAAGCCGGCCGCGTGGCGAGTGATGCAATCCCGCAAGAGATCGTTCAGTGTCGTGCCGCTCAGAGAGTGGCCGGCATCGGCAAAGAACTCTTGGCAAACCGCTTCCTCGAGGCCGATGGTTTCGAATAGCTGGCTATTGCGATAGCTGCTAATGGTCGAAATGCCCATGCGGGCGAGAACTTTGCGCAAACCTTTTTCAATCGCCGCAGCATAACGCGCGGGACCATGATTGGTGTCGCCATCGGCGCGTGCCGCCAAACCCATGGCGAGATAAGGATGGACGGCGCTGGCTCCGGCCGCGATCAAGAGCGCAACGTGATGAGTGTCGCTGACCTGGCCAGACTCGACGATCAACGGGACGCTCCACGCGCCGGCATCCGTCATCGCCTGCCAGGCCGCAGAAACCGCCAGCAGCGCGGGTAACGCGGCGCGTTCGGCATTCACTCCCCGGTCGGTGAGTCGGATGGCGCCAGCGCCGGCCGCCGCGGTTGCCTTTTCACGAATCTCTTGCAAAGCCTGGAGGCCGGCCGCAACGCCTGCGACCGCCTCGAAGGTGAAATCGATCGTGTGCAGCGGGCGCGCGGCGCGGCGCGGCGCGGACAGCCGGGGGCGGCTGTCCCCACATAAAGCTTTCTCGACCGATCGCATTTGTCCGGCATCGAGCAGCGGGGAATTCAGCCTGAGACCCTCTCCGAGGTAAACGTCCAGCGACATCACGTGGCTTTCTCGCAAGGGATCGATGGGAGGGTTCGTCACCTGCGCAAAGCGTTGCTTACAGAAATCCCACAGCGGGCGCGGCAAGCTGGACAAGAACGCCGGAGGAGCGTCATCGCCCATGCTCCACAGCGGTTCCTGCCCGTGCTCGACTAGCGGCTGAAAGAGCATGCGGTATTGATCTTCGGTCCAGCCGAAGGCGGCGAGTAAGCGGTTCGGCTCAGGGACCGCGGCAGCCGGATCTTCCACAGAAGTGTTCGAGCAGATTTTTTCCGCCCCCGGAACCAACGTGGCAGCGGTCTCGCACGCCTCGGCGCGCACCAGCCGCGAAATTTCATTCGGGCGGAAAAACGTGCCACTTTCCGGATCGGCCACGAGCATTTCGCCCGGCCCCAGGCGCTGCCGCTCCACCACCTGCTGATCGGAAAGATCGGTGATGCCCACCTCCGAGCCGACCACCAGCAAGCCGTCCGAGGTTAGCGTGTAGCGCATGGGGCGCAGACCGTTGCGGTCGAGTTTCGCTCCGATCACGCAGCCATCGGTAAAAATCAGAGCTGCGGGCCCATCCCAAGGCTCTTGCTCGGGAGCGCAATTGGCGAGATATTGTCGCAATCCAGGGTCAAGATGGTCGTCGTGCTCCCACGCCGAAGGCACCAACCGCAGCAACGATTCGGGCGTGCTCAAGCCGCTGCGCACAAAAGCTTCCAGGGCATTGTCGACACTGGCCGAATCGCTCATGCCTTGCTGCAGCAGCCGGGCCCGCGTTGGCAAGCCAAGCTGCTGCTTCAACTTTTCCGACCGCGCCTGAAACCAGCGGCGGTTGCTGCTGATGGTATTGATTTCGCCGTTGTGGGCGACGAAACGAAAAGGCTGCGCCAGCGCCCAACTGGGGGCCGTATTGGTGGAATAGCGCTGATGGAAAACCGCGAAAGTCGTTTCGAATTCTGGATCGTCCAGATCTGGGTAAAACGGCGCCAGTTGCTCCGGCGTGAGCAGCCCTTTGTAAACGATGGTTCGAGCCGAAAGGGAACAGTAATAGGCGGAATCGGAGGTCCCTTCCAGCTCCTGGCGCAGAAGAAAAAGCCGAGACTCGAAATCGGGATCGTCCGAAGGCGAGGACTCAGGCGCAGATGCTTTGCCCGTGGATTTCTTCTTCGCAGGCGCGAGAAAGCATTGCCGCACTAAGGGTCGAGAATCGCTCGAGCGCGGCCCCAGGATGGAAGGATTGGTGGGAACTTCGCGCCAGCCCAGGAACGAGAGCTCGAACTTCGCCACCGACGCTCGTATGGTGGCGATAGTTCTTTCTTCCTGGCCACGCTGAAGAAACACCATGCCCACGCCAAATTTTTCGGGCAATTTGATCCCGTCGGCGCGAGCGGCTTTGCGAAAAAAGCTTTTGGGAAGGCCTACCAGAAGGCCGGCGCCGTCGCCGCTGCGGCCGTCGGCGTCGACTCCGCCGCGGTGCGCCAGGCGCTGAAGCGCGACCAATCCCCGCTCCACGATGCCATGGGACGGGGCTCCGCCCAGCCGCGTAATGAAGCCCACGCCGCAGGCGTCATGGTCTTTGGCGAACGTAAGCCGACTCTTTCCCACAGTACCTGTCTATCGCGAATTTCCCGCCAAGTACAATCGCGAATTTCGATGGGACGCATAGGTTTTTCGGCATCGGTTAGGCCTTATTTTCAATCGTCTTGGTCCCCTCTCCAACCTGCCCAGGGGGCGGGTTTCCGAGTGATTCGTTAGTCATGAGTCTTGCATGTCAAGGCCCGACGAAATGGCCCGAACTTCCAAGGCAACTCGCCGGCCCCCCGGCGGGTTCCAATCACAGGCGGGTTTGCTCTTCCCGCGTATTCCTGATACATAAATGGATGGCAATTCTCGCCCTCAATTAGCCTCCATGCGGGTCGGCGGCGGCCGACTGTGCGGGGGCATGCTCATCGATACGTTTCACAGGAGAGATAACGAAGAATGCGGACAAGGTTTACCTGGATTGCGGGAACTCTGGCTCTGGTCGCGGTCGCAGCGATGGTGGCATGCAGCGCTAAGTACTCCGCTTCCAACAATGGGTTGATTGTCGTGACCACGCAGGCCGACCGGGTGATGGAGACCTTTAGCCTCGATCTGGGCAACGGCAGCGTTTCGCAGATCAATAACGTGAATGGACCGCCGACGGTGGGGACGCCGACGGCCGTGGTTCTTGACCCGGCTGGGGCGTACGCGTATGTGATCGTGCAACAGAATACGACGCCCGGCAGCGCCAATGGCATCGCCAGGTTCCAAGTCGCTTCCGATGGCAAGCTCTCGGCGAACATCGGCACGGTGCCGGTAACGAATCCGATTGCGATGGCTATGGATTCGGCGGGAAAATTCTTGTTCGTGGTTCAGGGGACCGAAGGAAGCGTGGCGGTTTTCAGTGTGGGGAGCAACGCCAGCTTGACGGAAGTGAAGGGTTCGCCTTTCTCGCTTCCGCAGGCGCCCGGGGGGCAAAATCCGACCGCGTCGGCACTGGCAATTACCCCAACTGTCTTTCCCGCCCTTGGGACTCTAAGCACACCCTGTGCCGCCCTCACCGCGCCTGCGACTGAGAACCTTTATGTAACCGACTCTCTTAATAATGTGGTTCTCAACTACTCTGTTTCGTCGGCGGGTGCGCTTAAGTTGATTCCCGCGACGACGCTAACGCCGGGGGTTGCGACCGGAACCACCCCTTCGGGTGTGACCGTCGATGCCTGCAACCGGTTTCTGTATGTGTCGAATCAGGCTCCAGACAACAGCGTGAGCGCTTTCACCATTTGCTATGCCGTTGCTTTACCGAACTGCCCGAGCGCGAATTACAGCCTGCAACCGGTGGTGGGGGCACCCACCGCGGGTTACCCTGTGGCGGATGCGCCCGGGCCTTTGTTGGTAAATCCTTTGGGCCAGTTTCTCTACGTTCTGAATACTGGGTCGGGCGTAATCTCAGCATTTCGCATTGGTTCGGAGACGGGCGGATTATCGCCGCTGACACCGGCAACCGTGGCGGTCGGTTCGTATCCCACTGCGCTCGCCATTCGCAGCGATGACCTGTGGCTGTTTGTGACCAACCAGAATTCGGCGACTGTCTCTCAGTTCGCCATCACGCCGGCCACCGGTACGTTGACGCCGTTGACGGCCTTCGAGACCGACAACAATCCTACGGGCGTAGCGGTGAAGTAGCGTCGTGCTATCGCGAGGGTGTCCTAGCCTTCAGCGCGGCGGGCGAGGACGCTCGCCGGCCAGCCGCCGGGACGGCGCCGTTAATTTCTAGGTTGGTATCTTCAGAATCAAATACGCGCCCAACAGCGTGAAAATGAAATCGGGCGACCAAGCGGCGAGCGCGGGCGGGAGTTGGCTGAGATCTCCCATGGCCTCGAAGAGCCTTGATACCACGGTGTAGACCACCGCGATTCCGACTGCGACTGCGATTCCCGTGATCGCGCCTTTTTTTGCGGCGGACAGCGAGAAGGGAACCGCCAGCACCGCCATGATCAGCGTGATCAGCGGGTAGGAGAGTTTTTTATTGAGTTGCACGCGCAGACGCACCACGTCGAAGCCGCTCTGCTGCAGGTCGCGGATGTAGCGCCGCAGTTCCTCATAGTTCATCTCGGAATATTGTTTTACTTCCTTCTTGAAATAAGAGGGCGATTCCGTAAGCTCCGGGAAGGTGGAGACGTCAAAGGTGTGATAACCGGCGATGGCTGCGCCATCGAGGGAGCGCTGCCAGCCTTGTTCATAGATCCAGCGATTCAAATTGTCGGCCCAGTGGGCGCGGCCGGCGTGGATGCGCTGCGCAATGGAGAAGGTCGCGGGGTCGATGCGGAACACGGTGAGATTGGCGAACTGGTCGCGATCGGGATCGAAGAATTGGTAGTAATAAATGTCGTTGTGCTGGCCGAAGATCCAGCGCCGGTCGGGACGCAGATAAGTTTGTGGGGGCTTGCCTTTGATCTGGTTGTGCAGAGCTTCCTGGCGCTGGTTGGTGCGCGGTAGATAAAACTGGTCGGCAAAAAATAATCCGGCAGCCAGAATCGCCGCCGCTACCAGCACCGGCGTGACGGTGCGGTAGATGCTGGTGCCGGTGGCTTTGATGGCGGTGATTTCGTTGGAACGGTTCATCAGCCCGAAGGTGATGAGCACGGCCAGCATCATGATCAGCGGAGCGACGCTGTAGAGCAGATAGGGCGCAACGTTGAGCAGGTACTCGGCTACCACGATGAAGGGCGTTTGATTACGGAGGATGTCTCCCAGCAACTCGAACAAGGTGAAGACCAGCAGCAGAACCAGGAAGGCGGAAAGAATCATTCCCAGGTAAACGAAAAAGTCGCGCAGCACATAGTCATCGAGCAGCGTGGGGAAGCTGGCGCTGAATACGCGCCGGCGGGTGGAGGCGCGCTCGAAGGCGTTGGCGCTGTCGCGGCGACCCAGAGCCAAGGCTCGCGCGGGGAAGTGAGGCATGGATTTGGGCAGAAGTTCATTTCGCTTCCAGGGCAGCTTGAACGCGGAAAGGGCGATGGGCCGCCGCTCAGCCTGCCACAAGAGGAACAGCGCGGCGGCGAAGAAGACAATATTCGCGAGCCATGCCCCGAGCGCCGGAGGAACCTTTCCCTGGCGCGCCAGCGAAACTCCGATCAGAGAGATAAAGTAGTAGACGAAAACCAGGGCAATCGTCAGGACGAAGCCGCCGGACTTGCCGCTCTTCTTCGACGAAAGCCCCAAGGGGATTCCAACCATCGCCAGCACCAGACAAGCCGTGGGCAAGGCGAAGCGGCGGTGGAATTCGATGAGATACCAGCGCGCGGATACGGGATCGACGCGGCGCGCGAGATCGGGCAGCGCTCGCGTGCCGACGACTCCCACCGGCACTTGTTCTTCTGTTTTGCTCTCCGTCGAGGGCAGGTCGAGGGGGATATCGGTCTGCTGAAAAGTTGAGATCTGGTAGTGATTGGCCTGCGCCGGATCGGTCTCGTGCGTGGAGCCGTCGACGAGATGTAAGTGCAGGCGGTCTTTCCCTTCGGGAACCAGAATGCCTTCGTGAGCCAGCGTGATGCGGGGATTGGAGGCGTCGGAGATATCGGCGAGAAATACTCCCTTCCACACCGCCGCGCCTTGCGCCGAGTGCACGTCCTGCACGTAGAGCACAATTTTCGGGAAGCCTTCGTAGAATACGCGCGGCTGTACTTCAAACGAAACCTGCGAGCCTTTGAGTTGCTCCTCGAGGCGTCCTAGCGAAGCCAGCGACCAGGGCGCGATGTACAAGCTGTTGGCTAGAGCCAGCAACCAAGCGGCGATCACAAAAATAGAGAGCACGCGGCCGAAGCTCCACACGCCCATGCCGCTGGCACGCATGGCGGTGATTTCGCTATCGGCGGCGAGGCGGCTGAGGCCGATGAGAATGCCGACCAGCACGCTCATGGGAATGGTGTAAGTGAGCGCCAGCGGGACGGTGTAAAAGAAAATTTCGGCGACGCTGGGTAGCGGCGCGCTGGCCCGGACTACTAATTCCAAGATGCGTCCCAGGTCGCGCGTGAAGAGTACAAAGGTGAAGATGGCCGCGCCGATGAGGGCGTGCGCGCTTACTTCGCGGAGAATGTAGCGGGTGAGAATCCGCATGGTGAGTGCATTTCCGGCTCGAAGGCCAGTCTAGCATGGGGTGTGGCTGTCGAGCTCCAAGCTTCGCTCGACCGGGCTCGACCGGAGGGCCGAGGGCGGCTGTCCCCACATTTCCCCACATAGGCATTCTGGGCGGGAAACTCTCGCCCTCCCTTTAGCCCGGCCACTTCCACTTGCGCATTTCTTCTTTATCGATGCCTTCGGTGTGCGCGTATTTGATGCTCTCGATAATCTGGCCCTTCAGCCATTCCTTTACATGCGCGCCGACGGAACTCAGGCGTGGAACGCGGTCGATGACATCGATGGCCAGATCGAAGCGGTCGATCTGATTGAGGATGGCAAGTTCGAGCGGAGTATTGATGCTGCCTTTCTCTTTATATCCGCGCACATGGATGCCGTCGTGATTTCTGCGCCGGTAAGTGAGTTTGTGAACCAGCGAAGCGTAGGAGTGGAAATTGAAGATGACGGGTTTGTCGATGGTGAATAACGAATCGAAGTCGCGGTCGGAAAGCCCGTGCGGATGTTCACTCTCGGGCATGAGCCGGAAGAGATCGACCACATTCACAAAGCGAAGTTTCAGATCTTTGAAGTGTTCTTTCAGCATTGCGACCGCGGCTAGCGACTCCATGGTCGCGATGTCGCCGGCGCAGGCCATCACCGCATCGGGTTCTTCGCCGTCATCGGTCGATGCCCAATCCCAAATGCCGATGCCCTTGGTGCAATGAATCTCAGCTTCTGCCATGGTGAGATACTGCAGGTGCTCCTGCTTGTCGGCGACGATGACGTTGAAATAATCGCGTGAGCGTAGGCAGTGATCGGCCACGCTGAGCAGGCAGTTCGCATCGGGGGGTAGGTAAATACGCACGACCGCGCGGCTCTTGTTGACGACGACATCAAGAAATCCCGGATCCTGATGAGTAAAGCCGTTGTGATCCTGGCGCCACACGACCGATGTAATCAGCACGTTGATCGATGGAATCGGCGCCCGCCAGGCGATCTCGAGCTTCGCCTTTTCCAGCCACTTGGCGTGCTGGTTGAACATGGAGTCGATGATGTGGATGAAGCCTTCGTAAGTCGACAGCAGGCCGTGGCGGCCGGTGAGGACGTAACCCTCAAACCAGCCTTCGAGCGTGTGCTCGCTGAGCATTTCCATGACACGGCCGGCGACGTCGAGTTCGCCTCCGTCCGCGTCTGAGGGGAGATACGCGGCGTCCCAGGTTTTCTTCGACGCTTTGTAAATGGCCTGAAGTTTATTCGACGTAGTTTCGTCGGGGCCGAAGACGCGAAACGAACTCATGTTGCGCCGCATCACTTCGGCGAGAAAGTGCGCGAGGATGTCGGTGGGCAGGGCGTAGGCCGCACCCGGCGCTTTTACGTCGTAGGCATAGTCGCGAAAGTTGGGCAGGTCTAGTTCTCTGCGCAGCAGTCCGCCGTTGGCGTGGGGATTTGCGGAGATGCGCCGTGTCCCGGTGGGAGCTAGCGCTTGCAGTTCTGGAATCAGCGTTCCCTGGGCGTCGAATAATTCTTCGGGCTTGTAGCTGTGCATCCACTCTTCCACTTCGGCAAGACTTTTTTTATTCGTAATGGGATCGGCGATCGGAATCTGGTGGGAGCGCCAGGTGCCTTCGACTTGATGGCCGTTGACCATCTTCGGGCCGGTCCAACCTTTCGGCGAACGAAGCACGATCATGGGCCAGCGCGGGCGAGCGGGGTTGCCCGTGGATCGCGCATTCTGCTGGATCGAGCGAATGTCGAGAACGCACTTCTCAAGCGCGGCAGCCATTTTCTGATGCATCACCGCGGGGTCGTCGCCTTCGACGAAATAAGGCTTGTGGCCGTAGCCGATCATCAGCGCTTCCAACTCTTCGTGGGTGATGCGCGCGAGAAGGGTAGGATTGTCGATTTTGTAGCCGTTGAGGTGCAGCACGGGAAGCACGGCGCCGTCGCGAATCGGATTGATAAATTTATTCGAATGCCAGGAGGTTGCGAGCGGGCCGGTCTCGGCCTCGCCATCTCCAATGGCCACGGCGACGATGAGATCGGGATTATCGAAAGCTGCGCCGTAGGCATGCGAGATCGAGTAGCCCAGTTCGCCTCCCTCGTGAATCGAGCCGGGAGTCTCCGGGGTGCAGTGCGAACCAATTCCTCCGGGAAAGGAAAACTGCTGGAAGAATTTCAGCATGCCCGCTTCGTCGCGGCTTTTATCGGGATAGATTTCGGAGTAATAGCCTTCCAGATAGGAATTAGCGAGAGTCGCCGGCGCGCCATGGCCGGGGCCGGAAACATACATGACGTTCAAATCGTACTTGCGAATCAGCCGATTCAGATGAACCCAGATTAAAGACTGGCCCGGATCGGAGCCCCAATGGCCGAGCAGTCGATTTTTGATGTGCTCGGGCTGGAGCGGTTCGCGCAGCAGAGGGTTGACGCGAAGATAGATCATGCCCGCCGAGAGATAATTACAGGCGCGCCAGTAGGCGTGAATCTTCTCCAATTCCTGCGGCGAGAGAGGGTTCGAGAGTTCAGCTGGGTCAGCCATGGGATTTTCTCCGGTGAAAGCGTTTCCGCATTCACTTCCTGAGTTCGATGTTAATACTTACAGACCGGTCTTCGCTTCGAAGTGCGGCGATCGGGGAGCGACTACTGTCGATCGGGACAGTAAGTAAGGTTAGATGTCGATCCCGCGCCGTATGCTTCCGCTTGGGCAGGATTACTTTTGGTCGTGCGACGCGGGATTACTGCTGACTTAGAATCTACGACTCGCTCAGAGGAATTTAGGTAGCGCATGCATCGTTTCTTTGGGCCTTTCTTCCATTACCCAGTGCCCGCAGTCTTTCAAAACCACAATGGCAGCGTCGCTGGCCACGATCTTCATCTGCTGCCCCAGCACTTCGCCATTAGCTTTTTCGCCGCCGATCGCGAGGACTGGCATGGTGAGCTTGGTCTGAGAGAGTTCTGCAGAATCTTCGGCCGCCTTCTGGAAGGAAACAAAATAAGCCCGCGCCGCCCGCATGCGTCCCGGACGAGCGTAGGCCGCGGCGCAGCTGCTTGATCGGCTTGGGGAATGGAGTCAGATTTGTCGGCGGCGAAGTCATTCCAGAAATCACGAACGCCGATCTTTTACGCCGCGGGAGAAAAACAGACTGAGGAATTGCCTTGCACCTGCCAGCCCGAACATGGGTTCCCTCCCGGTTTGGTCTCGGTCACCAGAACTTTGCCGAGTCGGGCGCAGGAACGCATCACGAGATGGAATGGTTTTTGTGTAACCCGGTGAGCGAACTCACGCCTACTGCGATCGTGGTACATAAACCGGCGAGGAATGAAACAAGCCGGGATGAAAATCATCCAAAGAACAAGCCCGAAAGTGTTGGATTTGCCAATGGGCAACGATTCTGGAGTTAGAATCAAGACTCCAACCAGCATCTCAGGTGCATACGTCCGGCGGAAAATTCTTACAGGAGATCGAGCAATGCAATTAGCAATGGTGGGGCTGGGAAGAATGGGCGCGAACATGGTGCGCCGGTTGATCAAGGGCGGACACGATTGCGTGGTCTATGACCGCAGCCCCGAGGCGGTGCAGGCGCTGGTGAAAGAAGGCGCGAAGGGGGCATCTTCGCTCGAAGACTTGGCCGCCAAGCTGAAGAAGCCGCGCGCCGTGTGGCTCATGGTCCCGGCCGGCGTCGTGGATAAGACGGTGCAAGAGCTGCGGCCGCATCTGGAAAAGGACGACATCATCATCGACGGCGGCAACTCGCATTACGTCGACGATTTGCGCCACTCGAAAGCAGTCGGCGAGGCTGGGCTGAAGTGGGTCGACGTGGGCACCAGCGGAGGCGTCTTCGGACTGGAGCGCGGATATTGCCTGATGATTGGCGGCGAAGACAAGGCGGTGCAATATCTCGATCCAATTTTCAAAACGCTGGCGCCGGGGCGCGGCTCGATCGACCGAACCCCGGGGCGCGACCAAGCTCGGCCCACCACCGCCGAGGAGGGATACCTGCACTGCGGTCCTCCGGGTGCCGGCCACTTCGTGAAGATGGTGCATAACGGCATCGAATACGGCATGATGGCGGCCTACGCGGAGGGATTGAATATCTTGAAGCATGCCAACGCCGGCAACCAGCAAGCCACGCTCGACGCCGAGACCGCGCCCATGCGCGAACCGGACCACTATAAATATGAGCTGCCAATTCCCGAGATCGCCGAGGTTTGGCGGCGGGGCAGCGTGGTGGCATCGTGGCTGCTGGATTTGACTGCGGCGTCGTTAGTCGAGTCCCCCGACCTGAAAGATTTCAGCGGCCGGGTATCGGATTCCGGCGAGGGGCGGTGGACGATGCTGGCCGCCATTGATGAAGGCGTTCCCGCCGACGTGCTGGGCGCGGCTTTATTCTCGCGTTTCACTTCGCAATCGAATGGGGTTTACGCCAACCGAATATTATCGGCAATGCGCTACCAGTTTGGCGGGCACAAAGAAAAGAAAGGAAGTTGATCACAACCCGCGATAATTAATTAGAAGCGAAAATGGGCGGGGGCGCAACATTCGCGTGTCGTTGACCCTTCCGAGAACGCCGAGACCGCCCTCCGCCGCGGTGATAAATACGCCGCGATGCGCTGTTTCTGCCTTCAGGGCAGTAGCCGGGAAGAAGTAGAGCTCTGAGCGGCACTATTGGACACCGCCACTCTTGTGCTTTACACTTCGTCGCTTTCTTTCAATTTGGCGATCACGCCGAAGTCTTCGAGCGTGGTCGTGTCGCCCTTCACTTCGCCACTGCTGGCTAACTCGCGCAGAAGGCGACGCATGATCTTGCCGCTACGGGTTTTGGGCAGCGTGTCGGTGAAGCGGATGTCATCGGGCTTGGCCAGGGCTCCGATTTCTTTCGCCACCCATTTGCGCAGTTCTTCTTTTAGCTCTGGCGTGGGCCTTCTTCCTTGCTCCAGCGTCACGAAGGCGGAGATAGCCTGGCCTTTGAGATCGTCGGGACGGCCTACCACCGCGGCTTCCGCAACCGCTTCATGGGCGACCAAAGCGGACTCCACTTCCATCGTGCTTAGCCTGTGGCCGCTTACGTTCAGCACGTCGTCGACCCGGCCCATGATCCAGAAGTATCCATCTTTATCTCGCCGGGCGCCGTCTCCGGTGAAGTAGTAGGGGGGAATTTGCGACCAGTAATTCTTCACGTACCGATCGGGATCGCCGTAAACGGTGCGCAACATGCCGGGCCAGGGTTTCGTGATGACCAAGAATCCGCCCGACCCTAAAGGAACCGGCTGGCCGTCCATGGTAACGATTTCGGCAGCCACGCCGGGGAATGGGCGCGTGGCCGAGCCGGGCTTGGTCGCGATCGCGCCGGGAAGCGGGGCGATCATGATGTTGCCGGTTTCGGTTTGCCACCAGGTGTCGGTGATGGGGCAGCGATTGCCTCCGATGACCTCGCGATACCACATCCAGGCCTCGGGGTTGATCGGTTCGCCGACCGTGCCCAGGAGTCGGAGGCTGCTCATGTCGTGTTTTTTGGGCCACTCGTTGCCCCACTTGATGAAGGTGCGGATCGCGGTGGGAGCGGTGTAGAAAATATTTACTTTGTGGCGCTGGATGATCGACCAGAAGCGATCCGGCTCGGGATGGTTGGGCGCGCCTTCGTACATCAGGCTGGTGGCGCCGTTCTGCAGCGGGCCATAGACGATGTAGCTGTGGCCGGTGACCCAGCCGATATCGGCGGTACACCAGTAGGTGTCTTCTTCTTTCAGATCGAATACCCACTTCGTGGTGAGATACGTGCCCACGGAATATCCGCCGGTGGTGTGAACTACGCCTTTGGGTTTACCTGTGGTGCCCGACGTATAAAGAATGTAGAGCGGATGCTCGGCGTCGAGCGGCTCGGCAGGGCAGACGTCGGAGGCTTTCGCCATGAGATCTTGCCACCAGTAGTCGCGGCCCGGTTGCAGGTTGATGGCCGTCCCGGTGCGCTTGTAGACGACTACGTTCTTTACGCTGGGGCAGGACTTCAGCGCTTCCTCTACAGCGGGAAAAAGTTTTACTTCGGCGCCGCGGCGATAGGAGCCGTCTTGCGTGATGACGGCGCTGGCGCCGCAGTCGTGAATGCGGTCGATTAAAGCGTTGGAGGCGAAGCCTCCAAAGACTACCGTGTGCGGCGCGCCGATGCGGGCGCAGGCCAGCATGGCGACGGGCAGTTCGGGAGTCATGCCCATGTAGATGGCGACGCGGTCGCCTTTTTTTACGCCCAGCGACTTGAGTACGTTCGAGAATTTCTGGACCTCGCGATGGAGTTGCTGGTAGGTGAGCGTGCGAATTTCGCCGGGCTCGCTCTCCCAGATGATCGCCGCTTTATTCTTGCGCGGGCTGTTGACGTGACGGTCGAGGCAATTGTAGGAGAGATTAATCTGCCCGCCGACGAACCACTTGGCCCAAGGGTGATTCCATTCGAGAACCTTGTCCCACTTTTTGAACCAGTGCAGTTCGCCGGCGATGCGGCTCCAGAACTTGTCGGGTTGCTCGATCGATTCTTTATAGAGCGCTTCGTATTCTTCGACGCTCTGAATGTGGGCCTGCCGGCTGAAGGCGGCGGGAGGGTCGAAGCTGCGCTGCTCTTGCAGAATGGAATCGATGCTGCTGGCTTGAAGATCGGCTACGGCTTTATCGGACATGGGGGGTGGCCTCGGCTTGGAGGAATTTGTGAGATCGTCGTTGGTCGTTGGTCATTGGTCGTTGGTCATTGGTCGTTGGTCGTCGGCCATTGATTATCGGTCGTTGGCTCGGAGCGTTGAGCTCGGAGCGTTCGCTCGATGTCGGCGGCGCCTGACAGCGCCTAAAGGCGATTCGATCTTGCGTTTTTGTCGGTACGCCTGAAGGCATACCCCTGATACGAATCTCCACTCTGATAAGAATCCCACACCGGTGCCGCACCGCGACATTTTACCCCAACACATTACCACTACACATCGAGGAAGCGGCTGTGATCCTGGTCACTGGGGAGCATACATATTTCGGAGCGGCCGAAGAGGCGGTAGCGCTGGCGGGCTACCACATCGTAGGCGAGGTCGCGGATGAATCCGGGCAACAGGCCCAGGAGGAATGCGGCGGCGGGCCACGGAACGGGTAATTGTTTTAGAACGAAGATTACGGCGTCCGAGCGGCTGAGGAGAGATTCGGTTGGGAGCTCATGATTGAGAACCGCGTAGACGGTGTCGAGGCCGGTGGGGTTGGCGCCGTGGCGGCCCAGAATGCCCGCAGCGAGCGGGCTTTGCAGCGAGGCGAAACGGAAGATTGCCCGGCGATCGCGGTGGATTATGAATTGGACCAGGCGGTGGCAGAGTCCGCAGACGCCGTCGTAGAGGAGGATGGGGCGGGGCAGTTCGGCCATTCATGAAGAGATTAGCAGGTGGGAGCGGAGATGGCGGTGGTTTCAGGCTGCGCATTCGCTTCTCCGGGCGCTCGCTTGCTCGTGGGACAGCCGAGCTGTCTCCACACGATTATTTCCACCCTCGGGTTTACGTCTTTATTGCCGGTGTTTCCCGACGTGGCGGTTGATGCAGGCGGCGAGCATGTGGTTGCTGATGGCGGTGAGACCGCTTTGACCCTGGGGAGTTGTGCCTGCGCTCACATCTTCAGGGCCGTTGCAGTGGTCGATGCGGGTGACGGAGTAGCCTGCAGTTTGCCCGAAGCTGGTGAATTGTTGATAAAAGTACTCGCCTTCGGCGGCGGAGTTGTTTTGCTGGGAATCCTCGCTGCTGCACAGCCAGGCAGCCATCGAAGTGTGAGGGTAGTCGAAGCTTGGGTTGTCGGTGCCGTCGACGATGCTCATTTGTTTCCAGAGGGCATTGGCGAGCTGACTGGTGTCTTTGTTTTGTGAGTTGTTGCAACTGGGCTGGCCCGACCAGCGGCCGACCAGTCCGGGATCTCCATTCACGTAGGAGGGAGGATCGAGCCAGGAATCGCCCTCACAGCCCAGCTGCCCGAAATCGCAAACCGTAAGCTTGGGCGGGTTGGGAACCACGCAGCCTTGCTCGATATCCCCGAATACGGGGCCGGAGAGCATTTCCACGTTATCCAGATAACTGCCGGCGCCGTACCAGGCCAGGGCGTAAGCGGCCGCGCCGGAACCGGCGCTGAGCGCTTGCGCGCACATGGGCCCTTGGCTATGGAGATTCTGGTCCACGAAGTTGAGAAAGGTGGCGGGGCGGCAGGCGGCGGCTTTGATGCTGGCTCCGTTGTTGCCGTCGGTGGCTTCCCAATCCGAATCCCAGGTGAAGTAAATGATTTGAAAACCCTGCTGCAGATAGGCGCGGGCGAAATCCGAATTCTGATAAGCGTTCTCGCCGCCACCGCCGACCAGGAACACGACGGTTCCCGCTATGCTACCGCCGGGATCTTCAACCCCGTAGATAAAGCCAATGGTCGCGGTGTTGGGGCAGTTTTCCACCCGGCCGCGGAAGCATGACATGCCGCCGTAGTATCCCACCGGGCAGGACTGCAACCTTCGAATCGTGCCTGGATTGATGGTGCCGAGCGGCAGCGGAGATTTCTGCGCGTGCAGCGGAAGCGCGCACAACATCAACGCGGCGAAAACCCAACCCATCGCGGAAAGCAGCCAATTTACCGATCGGAACATACATTCACATCCTAAGAGGAGCGTCACCTCGAAGCCAGATCACGGAAGTGGGAAGTCTTTATTCTCCATCTCCTTGCGTGTGCAAGAACATGCGCTGTTTCTACTTTAGGCCTGCAAAGGTTACTGCAAGACAATCGAGAAGTTGTCAGCGATTTGTAATTTCTGATCCGAGGCGCAGCAATTCCTTCCGAAAACGGGAATGGCTTTGAGTGAGCCGCAGGCAGAGTAGTTCGCTGGCTGCTGCCTTGGCTTGAATAATCTTTACCATTTGTTGTTTTTCTTTGGCCGACCAGTCGTTCAGGCCTGGGATCTGCGTAAGAGCCAAGGCCCAGTTCTCGAGAGCTTGGCGCTGGCGTGGGGTCCAGCGGCGGGCGGGGCTGATTTTTAAGACCTTCGATATGGCTGTGGTCGCGGCCTGGCGGATTTTCTGGCTGTCGCCGCCGAATTCTTTCAACACGCAGCGGTTGATCCGCAGGGCCAGAGTGCGAATGGAGAAAGTGTCCCAGGAGCCGGACATTCCCGCGGCGGCTGAAGCCGGCGAGGTTTTCGGGGCGCTTCCGGTACGCCTGGAGGCGCGCCCCGATACGAATCCTTCTTGCCTAAGATTCAGTTCTCCAAGATTCGAACCCGAATGGCACGCATTTAGTTCATAGAACATGTGGGCTTCGGCGAGGCGTTTCAGGGTTCGCCGCGGAGTTCGGTATTTGGCGTTGACGGCGATTTTCTGCTCTTCGCTGGCGCACAACTCTTGCAGGTCGCGGCGTCCTGGACGGAAGCCGAGTTTGCGGTAAAACCAGAAGGCGCCGGAGTCGATGGCTTCATCGTTATTCTCGCCGATCTGGTAGGGGTAAATCGAGAAGCACTCCGCGCCGGTGAGGGCGCGAAGGCAGCGTAGGGCTTGGGCGTAGATCCAGGCGGTTTCTCCCTGGCGGTAGGTGTAGAAGGTGTTGAAGCCGACTTCGATCCATTCGCACAGGCCGATGGCTTCGATGTAGTTGATGGGCACTCCGTTTTTTAGGGTGTAGCCGGCAACATAGGCGCGCAGCGGGAGGCGGCGTTCGGGCGGCAGTCCCCAGAAGTGCATGACGACGCCGCGGCCGAGGTCGGTGCGCACCACGGAGCGCGGATCGCCGATCGTGGTGCCGTAGAGTTCGCGATAGCGGACTACCATGATTTCGCGGATCGCGTTCATTGCATCTTCTCCCGCAGACCGCGAAAGTTCTTGCAGCCTGGGTGCGGGCTGGGCCAGTTCGCTGGCCAGCGAGACTTGGCTGCGCTCGAGGAGCGGCGTGTTGTGGAAGTAAAAGCGGCGCGGACGACTCCAGTTGCGGGTGCGGGAGAGCTTCAGGTTGCCGAGTTTCCAGCGCAGGGGCAGGCGTAGCGAGTCGTAGAGTTCGGCTTGTTGGCGCGGGGGCAGCGGTAGTTTCTCGAAGCGGCCGATCAGCCAGTGCAGCGGGTCTTCGCGGCCGCGGGCGGCGTCCAGCCAGCGCTGCCAGGCAATATTGGCTTCCACATCGGCGTCTTCTTCGAGCAGCGGAATAAAGCGCGGCCAGATGTTGCCGCGGGCGCGCTCGGCTTGGTAGTCGTCCCAATAATCGTTCCAAGCGATCTCCACGTTGCCGGGAATGCGGCGCACCAGCCACTTGGCGACGTCAAAGGAGAGAATGTCCTGCATGGTGGTGCCGGCGATGCCGGAGGTATCGAAGTCGTCGAAAACGGACATGTCGGCGTGGGCGGCTTGAAGTTCCTCGATGCGTTCATGGAAATTGTTGAGCAGGCGTTCGACTCTTGCAACGAGAGATGGAGAGTGCGGAAAAGCCCGGAGGAAGAGCAGCGACTCATGGAAGCGGATGAGCTGGTTGGGATCGTTGAGTTCGAGTCGGTAAAGTTTGGTTAGTAGCTTTGTGATTCGTGCGGCTTGGTCACGATCAAAGTTGCTTTTCGCTGCTTCAAGTTGGGTAAGCAACTGACCGGCATCGCGGGAGCTGGGCATTGGCGGCGAGATAGTGTACCGCAGGCCAAGCCCACTTCTCGCAAAAGACGCAAGAAGTGGGGCACCCCAGTTCTGATCGTGCCCCCTTAAGCCGTCTTCGCCTGCCTGGCTCCGATAGCGGCTAGGGATTTTGTAAGCCTCGAATCAAGTACTTCCTGGTCCACATCGGCGAGCTTCTTTACGTAGAGGCAGCCCTTGTCGGTGGTGTGCTTGCCGAGTTTGGGCAGCGGCGTTTTGGAGTCGCTGGGCTCCCGCCAGTCCCTACAGAATCGTGGCGCTTACGCGGCGAGAATCCGATCAGCGGCATATCGCCCTCGTGGCCGCTCTCATAGCGGTGGCGGTGCCGGCCGAATCCGATGATGGAAGGTCCCCACATTCGTGGCTTTTCCCCGGAGGCGCTTTGCATCCGCTTCACCCCTGCCTTGGCATCGGCGCGTTGGGCTGCGTCCGTGAACAAATTGAGGAATGCCGCCACCCTCAGCTTCGTGGGCTGGGTTTTGTTCTCCGCCATTTTTCTTTGCCTTTCGTTGCTTCGACCGGCTAACCTCGCCGTTGGAGGACCAACCTGGGAATTACGCGGACGTATGATAGGTCAAGGAGTGGAGCTTTTGAGCGCACCTCAAGCTAAAGTTGACAGTAAGCTCGGCCGGGCCGCGGTCCAGATGTTTACCGCTAATGAGCGCATGAACCAGCTTCTCATCGAAAATCTGGACCCTGCCGCCTGGAAAGCCGAGCCGCCGGGCAGAGTCCGCACGATCGCCGCCATCTTTACCCACGTGCACAATGTCCGCTGCAAGTGGGTGCGGCTTACGGCGCCGCATGTGAAAGGTCCAGCGCAGCTTAATCGCGCGAGTTGCACGCCGCGGCAGGCGCGCGCGGGATTGGCCGCCAGCGCCGCTCGCTGTTGCGAGATGCTGACGGAAGGGCTCGGCGGCCGCCTCGAGAAATTTCGTCGAGACGGCTGGGCACGACCCTGGCCGGTTGGCATGGAAATGGTCTGCTACATGATTTCGCACGAGGCTCATCACCGCGGGCAGGTTTGCATGCTGGCGCATCAGATGGGATTTCGCCTGCCGGTCGAGGTGACGGCCGGGATCTGGAATTGGGAGACGCTGTGGAAGGAGTGCGGGGCAGAAGGTGGGATTGGGCGCGATTCTTAATTCTGGGCCTCGGCTAGCAGAGGTGATTCGGACCGACACTGGCGGGGCGGTGCGAGGGTGCGGGAAAGGTCGCCGCGCCCGCGAACGCTTACCGCAGGCGCTAAAGCGCGGCTGATTGTGAACGGATTAACCGCACGAGTGGAACTCGTACCCTGCCCCAAACCGGCTGGAATCAGAGTCTTTCCCCAGGCTGTGCAGCCGCGCCCTTTCAACACTGCGCGGCGAAAAATTAAATCGCCAGGCAGCGAATTGAGTCGCTGCCTGGCGATTGCAATCCTCAGGAAAGCGACTCCAGTTTCGGACCGCCTCCTGAGTGGGTGGAAAAAATAACTTAGTCGCCGGTGCCGCAAGTCAGAATGCCCTTGCCGCTGCCGTCGAGCCAAATCGCATAGCACTGCGCCTGCAGACGCTGCACTTCGGCGGCGCTGAAGGTGGCGTCCTGCGACGGGGTCTCAGTGATGGCGTAGTTGCCATTCTGAATGTGAGTCGCCCAGGCGCGAATGCCGGCCACCGGGCTCAACGGATAGTCCGGCAGAGGGCAAGTTCCGCCCAGTGTGGGGCTGGACACGATCTTGATCGCGCCGGTGGCTAGAGTTACGCCCGTCAGCGGGTTGCCGGTCAAGTCCTTGTCCACGGAGAGGGTGCGCAGACCATCCGGGCTCACGTAGCAGGCGCCGCACTCCGACAGTTCCTGATGGGCATCGAAGACGAAAATATCGGCGCACAGGCTGCCGCCGGCGGTGCCGGGGTTGGTGATGCGAACGGTCGCGTCGGGAGCGCCCGCGGTGTTAGCGTTGGCGAAGTAATCGACCTTCAGGGTGTCCGGACCGGGGGTTGTCGTGACAGCTCCCGCGTATCCAACACTTAGGGCCAGAGCGAATGCACAGACCAAGAACATAATGCTTTTCGACTTCATCGGTGGTTCCTCCAATGGGATTGCGCCGCCAAGCTGGGGAGGATGGCTGGGGACGACCGTGGCGCATGGTTACTTTACCTGTTATTGAGGCAGGAACAAGACCCCAGGTGTAGTAACCCAATTTTGTTAGTCCGCCAAACCAGGCTCCCAGAGCCGGTTTTGGCGGACTTTGGTAGTTTCCGCGACCAGCTTGGACACACCCGTTCCGACCGCACTCGGGACTATCTTTTCGTTTTCCCAGCGCGAAAAAACCCCACTTCTCGCAACCTGCGCGAGAAGTGGGGTTTTCCTAAAACGCTGCCGCTTTCTTCTAACGAATTAGTCTCCAGTACCGCAGGTGCAAATGCCTTTGCCGCTGCCATCGAGGTTGATGGCATAGCACTCGCCCTGCAGGCGGCTGACTTCGGCGGAGCTGAGGGTCGCATCTTGCGATGCCGTCTCAGTAATCGCGAAGTTGCTGTTCTGGATGTGGGTTGCCCACGCCCGAATCGCCGGCGTCGGATTCAAAGACGTGGGCAGCGGGCAGGTGTTGCTGACGGTCGGGGTGGAGACGACCTTGATCAGGCCGGTGGTCAGAACGACGCCGGTCAGCGGGTTGCCGGTCACGTCCACGTCTACCGAGAGGGTCCGGAGACCATCGGGAGACAGGAAGCAGCTGCAGCACTCCGAGAGTTCCTGTTGGGGGTCGAAGACGAAGATCGCGGCGCAGATGTTGGTGTTGCCGTAACCGCCCGTCTTCGAGACTGCTTCGATGGTGCCGGGGTTGGTCAGACGAACGGTTCCGTCCGGGGCGCCGGCTGTGTTGGCGTTGGCAAAATAGTCAACTTTTAGAGTGTCGGGACCGGGAACGGTCGCTGCCGCCGCGAACCCGGCGCTCAGGGCCAGAACGAGAGTACACACTACGAGCGTTGCTTTCCGAATCATTAGAAATGTCCTCCTACGGGATTACGCCGCCAAGCTGGGGAGGATGGCTGGACTTACTGTGGCGCGTGGTTACTTTAACCCGGAATGGCTGGAACGCAAGCCCCCGTCAGTGTTAATCCAATCGCATTAGTCATATGGAACCCGGCGTCCAGCGCGGCTTTTGGGGCGGGCACCCGACCCGGCGCTGGAAAACGCGGAGTCATAGTCGCGTAACCTTGATACGCCTATAGCAATACCGTCCTACAAACCTAAACCTGCTTTGCCCTTATGCGATTCGTACCCAATCAAGCGTAACCTTTCTTTTTCCAGACGGCCCAGTCGTCGCGAACGGCTTGCAGCATGGCCTGGGCGGCGTGGTGCAGCCACCTGCCTTTGAGCTTGCCGAGGTGAGGGAGAATGTTCTTGCGCGCCGAGGGCGTTCCGAGATGGACGTTAGCGGTCTCCCAGCCCATGGCGCGAAGCAGGCGGAGTTCGGTCGTGGACGCATTCAGGGAAGAGAGTTCAATGCGCGAGCACAGCGGTCCGAGGCGGCGAACGATCCAGCGTCCGCGGAGTTGAACGAAAGGGTCGGGACAGCGGACGGCGCGGTTGATGATGGTCTGATAAAAGATTTCGCCGGGGCCTGCGGGCTTCTGCGACGCGAGATTCTCCGCCCAACTCGAGGCCGATGGCGCCAGCGCCTTGGCTTCCCGGGCGATGCGGCCGCCGTGCCAATCGGCGATGGCAACATAGCGGGCGTGGCCGAGGCTACCGAGTCCGGCCACCCGGTGAGCGATCCGATATGGAATGCCGGGGGCGGGCATTACATGTTCGATAGCATCGATGGCGCTGACTGGGACTTCGGTTTTCAGGGTGGGAAGCTTGTCCATTTTCTGCCAGAAACGGACGGGATCGCGCAGTTCACTCTCTGCGATGAAGCGCAGCCAGACATGCTCTTCGGCGAGCACGAAGGCGCGGCCTTTTTTGGCGATGCTCTCAGCGTAGCCCTCGAGGATGGTGTCGCAGACATCTTCGCGCTTGAGCGGGAGCCGTCCGGCGTCAACGGCAAGATGGACGCTCACGGCCAGGCGCACCAGATCGACGGTGAAGGCCAGCGGCCAGGCCTCGTCGAAGTCGTTGACCCCCCAGATCAGGCGGCCTTCGACATCGCGCCAGGTGCCGAAATTTTCAACGTGTAGATCGCCCACGGCCAGAACTTTCGGGGCCGCCGCGAGATCGGGGCAGACCTGCAGCCAGATTTGCGCCCAGCGGTAATACGTCGCGCGCAGGAACATGAAGAGGTCCGACTTCATTTGCGTATGTTTGAAGTGGAGGTCTTTTTTATCGATCCGCGTGCGCTGGGCTAGCCAGTCTTCGAACTGGCGGGTGGCTTTGACTACATTCATGCGTGGAACGATAGCTACGGGTGGAAGCCAAGTCAAATGCAAAACCTTTAACACAGAGGACACTGAGGAACACTGGGGAGAGTGTCATTAAAAGACCGGCGCGGCGCTGAACTCGTCAGTTCACGCCTTACGCCGGTCTTCGGGTACGCGCCCTAGCCGGCGCAAGCTTAATTCTTGAAGTAGGACGCGTTGCGCTCGATGAAGGCTTGCTTGTCTTCGGGGACGTCGGCCTCGGGGAGAATCGAATCCGAAGTGCAGGCCGGCACGCAGGCGCCGCAGTCGATGCACTCCGCCGGGTCGACAAACAGCTGAGTCGCGGCTTCGAAGCCAGCCTCGCCCTGCTTGGGATGAATGCAATCCGTTGGGCAGACATCGACGCAAAGGGAATCCTTGATGCAATGATCGGTAATTACGTAGGCCATCAGAATCTCCTGAAACTCTTAGGATAAAAATAGGAAAGCTCGATCCTGAGTGTGGATGCGCGGAAGAGGTTTGGCCGTGATCACGGTCACAGCGCAATGTGCGCGCAACGGGTTATGTTCCAAGGAGGTTGAGGCTGGGTAGGAGCGGGGCCGGAATCATGATTGAGGTCACGCGGCGGCGTGATGGCAATCACGGAAATCGGAAACCGCCCATGGCAGAATGCCGACATTCAACTAGTCCTTACTAGTTCAGTTCGCCCGGCCCTAACCCACAGAACCCCACAAAGCCGTAACCCCAGACGGCGAGGGCCGGGCGTCAAATCAAACTGACTGATTTCCACCGTACCTGCGGGGAAGCGGGCTGTGATCTTCAACTCTCCGCCCCCGGCCTTCACGAATCTTTGCAGCGTGTTCACGCACCTGTCGGCGCGGGGTTCCAGCTTCGAGACCGCGCCCTGATTCACTCCCCATAGTTTCGCCAGCTGCACCGGCGTCATCTCGCGCGCCTCGCGCAGTAAATGGACCGGCATCTCCGCGCGGAATGTCTCAATAGCACGCGGGAATGCTCCAGCGACATCTTTCCTTCCAGTTCTTGAAAGTCCCTAGCCCTCTCTAACCTCGATTGATTTAGTCGGCACGGTCTATCCCATACCCCGGCCTTCGGCGACCATGCGCAACCGCCAGCACAAACGTCCGCGAAGTATTTATGCGGTACCAAGGGCTGGCTGAAGGGGAACTGATGAGCGTATATCGGCGAAAGCCGGAGAAGTAAGCAGGCCAGAGTTCAGGCGCAGCCCCTACGTCGTGGGTTGCGCGCCAAACAGCATCGGGGAATTTCTCTGCCGTAGAGAAGCTCCGGTCACGATACCAAGCCAGCGCAAGCAGGTAATCCTCTGCCGCACCGGGATGAAGCTCGAGCGGCGTGACCGGCACCGATTACTTTCCGTGCAAAGCGCCTGCCCTTCCCGCTCGATCTCACGCCAAGGGGTGGTTTTGACTTTGGCATCGCTGATCTCGTTCATGGGGCGCGCAGCCTCCTGTGCCATGCGATCTCAGCATCTTCATCCACAACTTGATCCAGGCTGGCGATCAGAGAATGGGCAAGCTCGGCCCGCTTTTCAAGAGGGAGCGTCATCGCTTTCTGGAGCGGGTCGTTGGCTTCCGGGCACGGCCAGGTTCTAGTCCTCGGCCGATGCCTGGACCCACGCAAAATCGCGGAGAATCTGAGTTTCGCCGGCGATTTTCTAAGCTAGCGAGTCGTAATAGCCCCTTTTCCTTTCAACAACTTACCCCCACCCAATCCCGCAATCCACCGCTAAACCCCGTTTTTCTCCCGTTCGTTGGGATAAAGATGCATAACTCCTTGCCCTCCAATAGCATCTCCATCAGACAAGTACCCAGAGAAAAGTGTACGGACCGGCTTTGTATTAAACCAGGTTAACTCTCTGGGAGAGCCATAGGTGTTGAGCAGTGTGACTGGGTTTGTGGATAGGGTTTCAGCGATTCCAAGGCAAGTTTCCGCCGAGCTGTTGCCAAAGATCGAACCTCCCACACCCGGCACAAAAGAGCTAGAAGCTAAGAGCCAGGAGCAAATATGCGAAAGCCGATCAAGTATGTGGAGAAAGCGGTCACCGTCGCCGCCAAGGGCGCTTGGGTGGTCTTCGACCGACTGAACCGAATCAAGCCCAACCCTTCGCCTACGCCGAAGTGGTCGGATAAGCCTCTGCTCAAGTCGTATGAGAAGTCGAAGCCGCCGCTGGGCTGGCCGCGCTCGACCGATTCGCTGTGCCCGAAGTGCGTGCCGGAGATTCGGCAGCAGATTCTCGACGGCAAACTGCCGCACGAAGTTCTGATGAACGAGAAGATCGGCGAGATCAAGGCCACCATCGTCGAGCGCGACGGCAAGATTCTGATGGTGAAGGATTGCCCGAAGCACGGCCACTTTGAAGACTTGATGTCGATCGACACCGATTTCTCCAAGCACCTCGAAGACGTTTTCCCCGGCCGGGACATCGCCGCGCATAACGACGAGAAACTGCATCACCACGGGTCTTCGACCGTGAAGTATGGCCGCGGCTCGGTGCTCACCATCGATCTTACCAATCGCTGCAACATGATGTGCGATCCCTGTTTCATGGACGCGAATCAGGTCGGCTTCGTCCACGAACTAACCTGGGAAGAAATCAAGACCATGCTCGACAACGCCATCACGATTAAGCCGCGGCGTCAGATGAGCGTGCAGTTCTCCGGTGGCGAGCCCACCCTGTCGCCCTATTTTTTGGATGCGGTTCGCTATGCCCGCAAAGTCGGATACAACTCCGTGCAGGCCGCAACCAACGGAATTGAGTTCGCGAAGAGTTTTGAGTTCTGCCAGCAGGCGGTCGAAGCCGGCATGCGCTATGCCTACCTGCAGTTCGATGGCATCGGCAACGCCGCCAATGCCCACCGCATGGTCGGCAACTTGTTCGACGTGAAGTTGAAGGCGATCGAGAACTTGCACAAAGCCGGGGTCGAAATCGTTCCCGTGGTCACTATCGTCAACGGCATCAACAACGAGCAGGTCGGACGCATCATCAAGTTCGCGCTCGATAATCCCAAGACGATCAGCTTCCTGAGCTTCCAGCCGGTAAGCTTCACCGGTCGCGACGAAGCCGTTACCGACGATCGCCGCCAAGCCCAGCGCTACACGCTTTCGCACCTGGCGCACGACGTAAAAAATCAGACCACGTTAGGCGAACCCAGCCGCGACTGGTTCCCGATTTCGTTCATGGGAACGTTCAGCGATTGGGCCGATCTGATGCACGCCAACGACGTCAAAAACGACTGGGGTCAGCTCTCCTGCGGTTGCCATCCGAATTGCGGTACCGGCATGGCCATCATGATCGACAAGGAAACCAAAGAAGCCGTTCCCGTCACCGCGTTTTTGCATGGCGACCAACTGGCGAAAGACATCGCCAAGGTCAACGACGCTTCCCGCGGAAAATTCCTGACCGCCTTCGGCATGGCGCTGTGTTTGATGAAGAATTACGATCCGTATCAGGCGCCGACGCATTTCAAGATGACGGACCTGCTGAAAAAGTTCGACAAGAATTACAACGTCACCGGGAAGAACTACGGCAAAGTCGGTCCGGACCGGACGGTCGAGGATGTGATGAAGCGGCGCACCAACGATCGCTGGAACTTCCTGTTCATCGCGGGCATGTGGTTCCAGGATCTGTTCAACTACGATTTCCGGCGCACCGAGCAGTGCATCATTCCCTACGCCACGCAGGAGGGCGAGATCAGCTTCTGCGCTTATAACACTGGCGTGGGCTGGCGCAACATCATCGAGAAGATGCACATGACGGCCACGCTCACGAAATGGTACGAGGAGCATGGCCGGCATGAGATCTTCGCAGGCGGCAAAAAGGTAAGGATGGACGAAGAGCACGTCGACTATCTGAGGCTGCGCGAGGAGATCGTCACCCACGAACTGCAGCATGATCTCGATAAACTGGGCATCGCGAAGAACGCGCGTGAGGAGAAGACACGGGCGCGAGACGCCAAGGCAGCGGCTTCTGAAAAGGCGGCTTTGGGCTCCGGGCTTCCGGCTTCGGGCGGGCATCGCGGGCCGGTCAAGAACGATGAGGCTTACAACGCTCGCATGGCTTCGCTCTATCGCGAAGTCGTTTTGAAGGAAAAGCCGGCTGTCGCCGAGAACGGATTCATTCCGTTGGGCGCGCTAAGCAAGCCGAATGGCAATGGATCGCATGCTCCGAAGCCGGAGGTTGCCGAGCCGGTGGCGGGAGACTAGCTGACGGCGTTCAGCCGTCAGCGATCAGCTGAAAAGCTACGGGCCGCCTGCGGGCGGCCCTTTGATTCGTCGAGGCATCTCACTTCAGGCCCTCAACCAGGTAGAGATCAGCCAGGGTTCGATGAAACCCATAGACGTAGGTTTTTCCGTCGGGGGTGATGAGAATAGGACCGATAGTGGCGACTCCCGCAGGATCGGCGGGCATGAGCTCTTTCCACGGCGTGCGTTGTCCCGTGGCCGGATTCAGGCGGTACACCTTCGCGGGAACTTCTCCGAGGCGGTAAATGTAGAGTGACTGGCTGTCGCCGGTCCATCCGATGGGTTGTTCGGCGGGTTGCAGGCCGGAGATGGGAGTGGGATCGCCACCGCGAACGGAATACAAATAACCCTTCTCGTCTGGGCCGATGCCTGCCACGAAACGGCCGTCTGGTGAAACCGCGAAGTTCGTTCCATTCACTCCTTCCGGGGCAATGGGCAGGGGCTTTCCGCCGTCAACGTCTTGAACGTAAAGCCGCACGCCGTGGCCGGGTTCGCTCCCGGCAAAAACAAAATGCTTGCCGTCGGGCAGCCAGCGCGCGGTATCGTGATTAATGGAATCGCTGGTCAGAGCTTTCGGTTCGCCTGCACCCGTTGGCAACAGGCGAAATTGCGCAGGAAAGCCCGGAGTCTGTGCGATGACCCACTGCTGGTCGGGTGACAATGCTGCGGCCGCCCCCTCTCCCAAGCGAATCGCCGCGGAGCCGTCGATGTTGCGCATATAAACTGCGTAGGTTAACTCTTGTCCCTTGCCGTACTGCACGCCTCCGCCGACACCTTCTTCGTCGAACAAAAAAGTCTTGCCGTCCGCCGAGAGGTCGGCAGGCCAGGAATAATCGAGCCAAGAGAGATCGCGTTCTTTAGCGCCCGCAGCCGAGCCCATCACTTCGCGGCGACGGCTGGCGCGAGCTAACAGCACGCGTCCATCTTTCCAGATGTCGAATAAAATCAGCGTGCCGGGAATTCGCGTGACCCATCGTTCGTTGCCCGAAAGGCTAACCGCAGATAGATAGCGATCGGCTCCCATGGCTCGGGCGGTGAACCAGATTTCTTTGCCATCGGGAGACCAGGCGAGTCCCTGCGCGCTATACCAATCGTGCGATAACTTTTTGCGATTCCCGGAAAGATCGACCACCATCACCGAACCGCTGTCGTCGCCCTGTACTGGATGGTCAAGAAAGGCGATCATGTCGCCTTTGGGAGACAGGCGGGGATGGCTGATCCAGCTTCCGCTGGCTTCGTAGAGAACTCTGCCAATGGGATATTCGAGGCGATTGCGGCCCCCGGCATCGCGCACCACGGCCAAATCACTTCCGTCGGGCGACCAATCGGCCCATTGCACATCTTCGAGAACTTTACGCGGCGCGCCCCAGCCAGAGGGGCGCGGGCCAAGGTTCCCGAAGTCACCCACGTTCCCGACACATGGCTGTCCAACGAGAGCGCCATTTCACCAGAGGGTGAAACGGCAAGAAGCTGGGCATCTCCGAGGCCTAGAGAGCGAGATTCGACCGAGCCCTGGCGTGCAGTAAATATTTCGGCTGGGCTGCCCTGCCAGGCGGCGCTATACAAAATGGTTTGCCCATCGGGAGCGAAGCGAGCCGCAGGAATCACGCCGCGGCGGAAGGTGATTTCGTGGTAGAGCGGCGCAGATTGCGCGGTCTGCCAGAGCCGCTTTCCTGCCAGAAGCCCAAACGCCGCTCCCACCAGAACAGCCAGGCCAACCAGCAGGGGGAGAAAGGAATTCTTGCGCGACGCTGGTTGCGCCGTGACCGGAGACATGGCGGCGCTCATGGTTTGACTGATAGGGCTGACAGCCTCGACCCGGGTCGACTCCAGGTCGCGCTTCAGGCGCTTCAAGTCGGCGCGAAGTTCGGCGGCCGTTTGGCTGCGCAGGTCGCGATCCTTTTCGAGAGCCTTCGTGAGGATGACTTCAAATTGCGGCGGCAATCCCGGATTCAGTTGGACCGGCGAGGCTGGCGGTCGGTTCAGGATGGCTTCAAAGATAAGAGCCGAAGTGTTTCCGGGGAAGGGCTGACGGCCGGTAGCCATCTCGCAGAGCACGACGCCGAAAGAAAACAAGTCGGTGCGGGCATCCAGCACCTCCCCCCGGGCCTGCTCGGGCGACATATAGGCGACCGTGCCCATGGTCGATCCCGGACTGGTAAGAAGGGCCTCGGTGGCGGCGGTCGGCATATTGCCGCTATTGCCGACGGCCGTGGGCAAGCTGCCGTTCTGCGGAATCAGCTTGGCCAGACCAAAGTCGAGAATTTTCGCGTGTCCACGGCTGGTGACGAAGATGTTCGCAGACTTGAATCGCGATGGACGATGCCGCTGCTGTGAGCGGCGTCCAAAGCGTCGGCGATCTGGATGCCGAGTTCGAGCAATAGATCGAGCTTGGGCGGATTGCTTTCGACGCGATGCTTGAGGGTCTCACCCTCGAGCAACTCCATGGCGATGAAGTGTTCGCCTTCGGCCTGATCAATCTCTTAGATAGTGCAGATGTGGGGTTGGTTGAGCGCGGAGGCGGAGCGGGCCTCGCGCTGGAAGCGATCAACGGCCTGCGGATCGCGGGAGAATTCCGGAGGGAGAAATTTGAGGGCTACGAAGCGGCGAAGCTTGGTGTCCTCTGCCTTATAGACCACGCCCATCCCGCCTCCCCCGAGTTTATCGACGATGCGGTAATGCGAGATGGTGCGCCCGATCACTAGGTGCGAATCTTACGTCGTAGAAATAGGACAAGTCAACGAAGAGGCTGAGCAGTCTGAGCAGTCGCGGAAGCCTAGAGCCGCGGGAGCGGCTAGCGATAGCTAGGCCACACCGCATGGCGCTCCATATCACATTCAGGCGCCGCAAACGCGGCACTGAAAATCGCATCGAAAATCGACGTAGCCCGCTTGGCTAGCCCGTAAGACGACGGAAATCTTCGCTCCAAGCTGGGACGCGACTGGCACCTTCGTGCGGCTCCGAGGCGCGAAAATAGTTGTGGCAAGCTCGGCCGCGAACTACAATGGGCGCAAGCCCTTCCCCCCTCAGGAGCATCTATGCGATTCGCACGCTTTGGGCTGATCTCCGCCATTTCTTTCTTTCTCGGGGCGAATGGTTTCGTTGCGCAAGCGCCGGGGCAGAGTTGCACGGCCGTCACCACCTACCACAACGACAATTACCGCACCGGCCAAAATCTGGCCGAGACCTTGCTCACCCCCGCCAACGTGGGCAGCCTGACGCAGAAGTTCGTGACCTCTCCGGTATTCGACGGATGGGCGGTGGGGCAGCCCCTTTATCTGCCGCAGACGCCGATCCATGGCGGCACCCACAACGTGGTTTTTGTGGCCACGCTGGCCGACAGCGTTTACGCCTTCGACGCCGACTCCGGAAAACTGTATTGGCACCGGGTCTACGGAACCCCCGACACCATTCCTTATCAATCGGGGACCGGTTGCGCCGACTCCGGCTTCGGGGTGAATCCCAGTCACGGTGCGGGGATTGTCGGAACTCCGGTCATCGACACTTCCATTTCGCCGCCCGCGATGTTCTTTGTCACCAAGGAATATAACAGCGCTACTTCCACCCACTTACTGCGGCTGCACGCCGTGGATACTGCGAGTGGAAACGAACTGGCGGCGCCCAATACTCCGATTGTGCTGAGTGGCTCCGTGGTCAACCACTCCGGCAATACCATTACGTTTGCTCCTGAGTATCAGATGTCGCGGCCGGCGATGCTGCTCAATAATGGAATCATCTATGTGGGCCTAGGCTCGTCGGGTTGCAGAGAGTTCCCTAACTACGGCTGGGTAATGTCTTACACCTTTTCCCCTTCCAGCGGATTTGCGCAGCAAGCCGTGTTCAACACGACTGCCGACCTGGCGAGTAAGAGTCCCAAGGGACCTTATGCCAACGGCGGCATTTGGCAAGCCGGTGGCGGCTTGACCGCCGATGCCAGCGGCAACATTTATTTCGAAACCGCCGACGGCAATAACTTCTCTAATAACCCTGCCGGGTGGCAGGGTTCCGATTTCGGCGATAGCTTTGTCAAGCTAACTCCCAGCCTGGGTGCGCCGGCTTCCTCCTCCAGTTACTTCACCCCGTTCAACGATCGCGCACTCTACTCCACCGATCTTGACTTAGGCTCGACCGGACCGGTTCTATTGCCCGACCAGCCTGGACTTACTCCTCATGTCTTAGTTGGATACGATAAGTCGGAAGAGGTCTATGTTATCGACCGCGATAACATGGGTGGCTACACGGGGCCGAACGGGCCCAATAGCATTCTTCAAGACGTTCAAGATCCCACTACGAACAAATGTGCTTCGGCAACTCAATTCAATCGGTGCGCGAATCAGCATGGTACTTGCGGATGGAACGCCCCCGTTTACTGGAATAACCATCTTTACTTCACCTCGAACCCCGGTCCCTTGATGTCTTACGCGTGGACGCCGGGCAGCAGCACTCCTCTCGCCACCTGCCCCACCGTCGAAGGCGGATTCACCAGCGGCAGCTACTTCGCCTCGTCCAGCCCCTCCATCTCCGCCAATGGCACCAGCGACGGTTTGCTGTGGGTTGTAACCTGGTTGAATACGCGCATGGGAACATTGCGGGCTTTCGACGCCACCAACCTCGGCAGTCAATTGTTTACGGTAGCGGTAGAGGGCATCGGCGGTTATCCGTCGCCTACGATCGCCAATGGAACCGTCTACGTGGAAACCAAGGGGCGACTGCTAGCCTACGGAATCAAAGGAAAGTCGGGATGTAAGCCGGGAGGCAAAGCCGTGATCGACGAACCGCTGCTTGATCAAGCCGCGCTGGCGACGGCGCCCGATGTCTCGAAGAAGTCGGCGAAGCGATAAGTAGAAGCGAACCTAGGTTTCTCTCCAAATGCTTTGAAAAGACGCGGCCTCGAAGCCGCGCCGTAAGGGTTACGGGGCTTCAGCCATTTAGATCGGCGCAAGTTCTTGCCCGAAACTTCAGCCTCCGTGCTATGCTTGCGCCGTACCTCGCGGGCCCCGCGCGGCTTCCTTCGTCGGATGCCGCCACCTACAATAAGGCGGCCCTACCTGCGTTCCATTTCCTCGCAAGGATCGCGGATGGAGGAGTTGCGAGCACACCCGCAGTGTGCGTGCAGCCTCTTTCGCGATTGCGTTAGTCTGCACGCCCACCGGGACTTCAATCACGATGCAGTGTGAACCCTTCAATCGCGCCTAGATCGATTGAATCACGAGGAGACAAAATGGAATTCAAGAAGCTCACTCCCAACCTTGTAGTTCGCGACGTGGAAGCCAGCCTTAACTTCTACCGCACCATTCTCGGCTTCCAACTTGGTTTTACTGTACCCGACCAACCGCCCTACGTTTTCGGCTCGGTAACTTCGGGCGGCGTGGAGATTTTCTTCAACGATCAGAAAGCGGTACTGCAAGACTATCCAGCGCTGGGCGCAAAGCCCATCGGCGGCAGCCTTACTCTGTTTATCGAAGTTGAAGGAATCGAAGAAGTGCTGGCAGCAGTGCAGAAGGGCGGAGCGAAGATCACCATGCCGTTGAAAGACCAATTCTACGGCATGCGCGAGTTCGCCTTCGAAGCGCCCGAGGGCTGGGTGGTTACGATCGCACAAAGAATGAAATGATCGGGAGTGAAGGAATCGAAATCCAGGGGGGCACGGCTTTTTCAGCCGTGCCCGCCGGGATCAACAACGACGACGGCTTCAGCTCCTGAGGTTGCTAACTGGCGTTCGAGCTCCGCCAGCAGTTTTTGGCTTCGCGTCTTCATCGCCGCCGTCCCAGTCCGCTCGGCAGAACGTAAAGTCTCCACCACCCTTTCTGCAAGCTCGGCATCCTCCCACGCCAAGTCGGCCATCCCCTGTAAAGCAAAAGTCTTCACGATCGAACTTCGATCCTCCAAATAACCATGCAACGCGCCGAGCACGACTTTTTTCCTTGGCGCTCATCCGCAGCCGCGGAATCATCACGGCCAGATGCCAACGCACTTCCCGATCGCAAGCCTCGGCCATTCATCCCAGCAACTCTTTTTTGTAAGGCTGCAGAAGCTCGCCGCGCTCGCGCGTAACTTTCTCGGCTGCGCCCGCCGCCCGCATCCGCACCACCGCCCCGTCCGACCACAAACCGGCGATCAGCTTGGGGAACAGCTTCAGATCTTTCGCCACCATTGCCGCGACTTCATCCGACCGTCCAATGGAGCGTCGGTCCCCGCCGCTCAACGTAGAAAGAATGTTCGTTTGTGTCATGGAGATCGCAGGGAACTTGAGACCGGCATCGTAAAAAGAATCGGCCGATTCTAGTTGCGGCTGTAATCCTGAGTAAGCTTAGAGCTTACCTTGAGTGCAGGCGGGCTCACTTCTTCTCATTCTCCCGCCCACAGCCCCGCCGACGCCCCCACCCATGCCAAGTCTCGATTATGATCCACTCCCATCATTAATCCTCGTCCCATGCGGATAATCGTCAGCACGGCTTGCAACTTTTCCTCCCACACATACATCACCCGCACTTCGGCCTTGGTGCCGCCAAAAGGAGTGTCGATCACCGGCTCAAAGTGCAACCGCTCCTGCAGAATGTAATTTGCGCGATTCGCGGCCGGAATCGCTGCGATGTCCTCTTTTTTCGGGGCGATCACCACCCCCAGCCCGGCAAAGGAATACAGCGGCTTCAGCGCGTAATTCTGCAGATCGTCGGGAATTCGCTCCAGGCGGTCGAGAAACCAGGTCTTGGGCACCGACGCGTGCCGAAGATAAGGAATGGAAAACTTGCTGATGCGGAAATACCAGTTGGGATGGCCCGCCCACTCTACCTTCAGATCGTCGCGCCAATCGAAGCCCAGCTTCACGCCCTTGCGCAGCAGTTCGTCCACAATCGTGCGGTTATAGATTCGCTCAATCGGAACCCGGCCTCCGTTGCGTTCGTAATAAAGCCGCGAACCCTCGCGCTTGATAGCCTCGATATCGACGGTGCGCACCCCGAGCATTTTCTGCGTCAGCAAGAAATCCGGCAGCGTCTTTTGCTCTTCCGGATGGATTTCCATCAAAATCACGTGCTCGGGATCGTGCTTGCCCACGATTGCTCGCCGCAAAAGTTCGCGGTAGCTTCTCTGGTCGAGCCCGCTCATAAAAAACTGCAGCCCCGCCCCCCCCTCGAATCGCTCCAGCCCATAAACATCGATGTAGCTCTGCGCCAAGGTTACTTGATAGGCGTAGAGGGAAGGAAAGGCCTGCAACTCCACCAACTTCGGCTGCAACTCGCCGTTGGCATCGAGCACCAGCCCAAAATCCACCTGCACGAATAATGGCTGGGGCGGCTCGTTGGCAACCCGATACTCGGCTGGGATGGAGTCCTCGGAGCGCGCCAAATATTCCGGATTTTCCACGAGTTGCCGGATCAATTCTTTGCCGTCCTCGGCCATACGATCGAGCAGCGGCTGGGGAAAAAAGCAGGGAGTCTCCGACAACCGAAACTGCACGTGAGTTCCGGAAGCATCGTCGATACTTTCGAGGAAGGCTCGATATTTTTCGGCAGTGAAACTGGCGTTGAACTGCTTTCGCAGGGGAGCGATCATGGAAGAAGATTATGCCGCAGGACAGGGCTGCCCAACGAAAAACATTCGGAATCCCCGTTTTCCGAACAGAATCTACGATCGGTTTCTCGGCGATCTCCGCGGAAGTCCTCCGCGACCTCCGCGCCAAAGGTTCTGGCTACGAAGGCTAGGCCTCGACCAGAAACCTCCCGCTCGACATGATCTGCTCGTTGTCGACCCAGATGTCGAACTTGCGGCCAACCACGTCAATGTGAGTGGAAGAATCCCACTCGGCCCCCGTATGCGCGCCGTAAGGATTGCCAAAGGCGATGTGCACTCCGGGATATTTTTCATCTTGCAGAATCTGCCCGATCACTTCTTTCAAATCAATGTTGGTGCCGATGGCGAACTCGCCCACGCGATCGCTATTTTTGTCGGTGTGGGTGTAGTTCCAGAAGTCATCTTCGAGTTCGCGATTTTCCGAGTGTGCCTCGGTCAGCCGATTCTTCTTGATCTGGATGGTCAGCGGCGTCTCCTGCAGGTTGCCAAACTTCGTACATAAATAATCACCGACCACGCCATCGATTACGAACGTCCCGTTGACCTCGCCGGGCGTGGTAAAGATTTCGCCTCCGGGCAAATTCCCCCACTTTTCTGGAGTGATAATTCCACTGGTCTTCAACCAGCGATAGTTCGGATTCAAATCCGCCGTCAAGTCGGTTCCAGCGGCTGTCTTCGCCCGGACCCGCTGCGCCTTGCGCACCATCGCAACAACTTTCGCGCTCAAGCGGTCGACCTTCTGGAAATCCGCGCGCATGCCTTCCAGCATGATCTGCCGGTTGATGTTCACCATGTGCGCGTGGCGGATTTTTTGCCGGTTGACCACGTCCGTCATCTGCATGCGCGAATGCAGTTCGTTCTTCTGCGCCCACACGGCGAAGATCGAAACCTGGCTAGTCTCCAGGTCGGCGAGAATTTCCCTGGGAAGATCCTTCAAAGGACGCGGCGCCAGATCCTCCAACACCCAGGCGCAATAAGGCGCGCCTAGCGTCTCCAGTTCCTGGGTCATCGAGGCGGCGATCGCCATCGTGGCCTCGTCGGTGATGACGCAAACTTTCTCGTGCGGTTGCACGCGCAGGCAGACCTGCACGGCATTGCGCGCCCCGGGAGTGTATTCAGGATCAAAAGAAGCTACGCTGCGGGTGCCCCACCCTTCTCGCGGTTTTTGCGAAAGGGTGGGGGTTTTGACTTCCTTTCCGTTAATCGTCATCCCACTTTTCGTACCGAAGCCGGCTCCTCGTCCGCCAGCCCGGCTTGTGTCTCCTCGATGATGTAATCGACAACTTTCTTCAAATCTCCCGTCTCTTGATACACGCGCAACTGGCGGTCGGCGCCGCTGCCGCGCTCCAACATTTCGTGGATGTAGTTCATCTCCTCGCGCGAATCCAGCTCATCGACCACATCGTCGACGAAATCCAGATACTCGAGAATCAAATCCCGCGCTGGCAGTTCAATCTGTTTGCCGAAGTCGATCATCTTGCCATCCAGCCCGTAACGTGAGGCCCGCCACTTATTTTCCATGATCAAGGCGCGGCGATACAGGCGGAATCCCTGATTCGCTGTATGCAGCTTGTACAGCTTCGCCACCGTCGCCTGAATCAGCGCGGCAATCGCGATGGTCTCGTCGGCCCGCATAGGAATATCGCATACTCGAAATTCAATCGTGTTGAAGAACGGATGCGGCCGGATATCCCACCATATCTTTTTTGCGTTGTCGATGCAGTTGGTTTTGATCAGCAGCTTGATGAAATTTTCGTATTCACCCCAGCTGGGAAAGTAATCGGGAATGTTGGTGCGCGGAAACTTGTCAAACACCTTGCAGCGGTAGGACTTCAGCCCGGTATTCATGCCCAGCCAGAAGGGAGAATTCGTCGACAGCGCCAGCAGATGCGGCAAAAAGTAGCGCGAATGATTCATCATGTGGATCGCGGTCTCCCGATCCTCGATTCCGATATGCACGTGCAGGCCAAAGATCAGATTGGCCCGCGCCACGAGCTGCATGTCTTCAACGATATGCTTATATCGGTCGTCGGGATAAATCTCCTGCGTGCGCCAGTCCGAAAACGGATGCGTCGCCACCGAAGCCAGCCGCAGGCCATTCTCCTTGGCCAGCCGAACGATATCGCGCCGCAGCATCTTGATCTCGGCTTTGGCTTCCTTGATATTCGCGCATACCCCAGTCCCCACCTCGACCACGGACTGGTGCATCTCCGCCTTCACCCGCTCCTGCAGGATCTTCTTGCCCTTCTCCAGCAACTCGACCTGGATATGCGAACGCAGATCCCGCGTCTCCGGATCGATCGTCTGATATTCCTCCTCGATCCCGATATTAAAAGTAGGCTTCATGTTTGAACTGGGCGTGTGGCGCGGGCTCCTGCCTGCGAAAGCTAACCATCACCTCTCGTGCCCGGTGCCATCCTTGCGCTCTCTGCCTAAGGGTGGGAGCCACTGGCCCAAACAGTATAACAACAGGGTGGGGTGCATGAGGAGACCGTGCCACGGATGATCGGATAAAAAGAGGTAGGGACAGGAATCGCAAAGACATTGCCGGGAGCGGAGCCGAACGAATATCCCGCGTAGACGCTGGGCATTACGCTACTGCGGTCGTGGCCTTGCGATTGGTTCTGTCGGTCCATTGCATGGTGATATTGGGGGTGGCTGCCACGATGATTTGCACCTCCCCAAGTTCCAGGGTCTCCACGGTCACGGAGTCGCGGAGCCGGTTGGACTGAATTAATAAAGCGACGATGCCGGCGATCACCTTCTTGTCGGCGTGCTCGCGCAAGATTGCCGCCAGCTTTTCCTCGGTGACCGCCGGGCCGGTCCGCAGCTTAATTGCGATCTTCGGAGGAACGCCCACCTCGATCTCCAGGCTTCCGATGCCATAGCCGGCCGACTGCAGAAGTTGCAGCAGCAAATTGGCCTCGAGAAGCGTCTGCCGGCTTTTTTCCGCCGCCAAACTGGCTAAAGCATCCGTGGCGTCCTGCAGTGGGCCCCTGAATCGGTTCAGATTCAAATCCAAGCTTCACCTCTCCGGTAACGATTCTATAAATGGTGAGGTCCGAGCCAAAAACGTTTCGCGTTTTCTTTCAGATGATGCCGATCAGAAGCTGTGGTGCTTCTGGGACCACGACAACCACAGGAAAAGAACCACCAGAAGCAGCATAGTTCCGCTAAGGCAGATCGATAGAATGGAAAAAGGCTGCGCCCCCAATGTCCGGGCGAGAATGCTCGACCCAGGAAGATCAGCGCGGTGACCTGGCCGATGAGAATGGCACCTACTCCCCACACCACGAACAACTCAGTCAGACCACCGGCCACTACGCCGATCGGTGGCCTTCTGTCTGGAGACGATCATGAGCGCATCGCCGACACCAAGACCAATTGGAATCCATGGTGCCCAAGCCAGCGCCACGCCCCACAGAAACCGCTTCTTTTTAGTTCGTCCACTCAAGTCCCATCGTCACCATGTGTGACAGCCGCCCTCGGTTGTCCGCCGGGCGCAGCCCGACAACTTCACTTCGCCGCCTTGCCCCGCTTCCGCTCCGCCACCCACGCGGGCTCACCCTTGCGCGCTTCCTTCGGGGGAGTTCCCGCCAAAAAGCTAGCCCAGCGCAACTCTCGCGCCGGATCTTCTCCCGTAACCGCCATCTTCACGGCCATCTCCACCACTGCATTCACGATCCAGTCAAAATTATCCTGGCCTACCGAGGTAATCTCCGCATCCGGCGCTGGATTCAGAAAATCAATCGCATAGGGCACTCCCCCTTCCACCGCAAACTCCACCGTGTTCAAGTCGTATCCGAGGACGCGGCACAAAGTCAGTGCGTCTTTTTCGATTCTGGCCCTTAAGGCTTCCGACGACGGCGGCGGATTCCCCTTCACATAGCGCTCATGATGCGGCGCCCGCGGATCGTACTTCATGATGTGAACTTTTTCCTGCCCGACCACATAACAGCGGTAATACTCCTCGAACATCACGCCATGCTGCAGGGTCATGCACAAATCGCCGGTGTTGTTGTAGTGCTGAAAAAATTCCTCCGGGGAGTGGACGTGGTACACATGCTTCCACCCGCCGCCAGAGTAGGGCTTCAAGAAAGCAGGGAAGCCGACGTAGTCAAATAACTCCTGCCAGTTCAAGGGATAAATCAAATTCCGCATCGACCGGTCGGTCGTGCCCTCGGGATGCTTGTTATGCGGCAGAATCACCGTCGGCGGAATCGCCACGCCCAGCTTGTGCGCCAGCGCATAATTAAAAAACTTATCGTCCGCCGTCCACCAGAAGGGATTGTTGACGACGATGGTCCCGTGTAACGCCGCGTTCTTCAGGTAGGCGCGGTAGAAGGGAATGTCCTGCGAGATGCGGTCGATGATCACGTCATACTTCTTGGGCTTATCCATCCGAATCCCGCCGATGGACACAAACTCCGCCGTGACATCATCCCCCTTCCTCGCGTTGATTTTCTCGACAACCGCCGGCGGAAACGTATTCTCCATCCCAAACAAAATCCCAATCTTCTTCACGTGGCTCATCTCCGTTCTAACGATCTTCGAGCTTCAACCTCTTTCAAAGTCGCGGCTTGAGCGGCCGACGCACCCATTCTTGGCGATACTGATCTCGACTCTCTACGCCCGCCAACGGTGATCTGAAAGGCCAGTTGGCACCAGCACAATAGATCAGATCGAGCGATCACAGCGACCAAAACCTAGTCTCGATCTACGGCGTGGAGGGCAGCCGCGATTACCTCGGTGCCGTTTCCCTCTAAGCGTTGGTTGAGTCAACATACACTTCTCAGCCAGAACCGTGCAAATGAAGCTCAATGCAAAAGAATGCGCGCACAGATGTCTTCGGGTACGTGTGGTTTGCCGCGTCTCGGCACTAACCCTGCTGCTTGTTTCGTCCACCATTGCTTCCTCACAGATGAAGCCGGGGGATCGGCGAAAGGCGTACGGAGAAGCGAGGGCCTCCGTGGTGGAATCCCTGCTGCAAACTCTATATCCCGGCGCTCAAGTGCTGTGGGAACCCTTTTTAGCGTTGCAAATTCCCGGAGAGCAGCCGCGCTTTGTGGAGGTGCCAGTATACGTGCGGGGCAGCCCGACGACTGGCGGGCTGGAGGGAGTGGCCAGCGTCGAATTCGAGCAACTAAAAGAGAAGTTCATCTTTCAGGCCAGTGGTTTCCAAACCAGCGATGCGCCGAATTTCTCAACCCAGTTGATCGTCTTTCGGGCCGATGTCTCGGGCCACATCCAAAAATACAAGACATTCCTGCTTGACCCCGACGAATCGCTCACAGAGATGAAAAACATGTCGATCAAAAACTGGTCCCAGGCGGAATGGCCCACACTCGAAATCCTATACGACACGCACCGGTCGTCCCCCTCCTCGTTCACGACAATCGAGTGGCGAGGCGAGTTCGATGCCGACGGCGGCCGATTTATCAGCCGTCTGCCCGGTGGAATTTCGAGAAAACGAAAAGGTGGAGCCGAGCAGCAATTCTGGCTAAGGCTTGGCCGCAGCAGTCCCACGACCGTTTTGATGGCCGAGCAGTTTACGGGTCAGACCCGGCAATACGAGTGCTCCGACCCGTGTGTCATGGAAGCGGGGCCCTTGTTAGCGAAATGGAATCTGGACGATTCGACGGCCCCGGCGTCGTCCAATCAGAAATCTTCCGCCCCGGAAAATGGTTCGGCGGCCACGATTCGCCTCAAGAATGGGCGCACAATTCGCGCCGACGCGGCCATTGTAGGCGTGGACAAGATCGAATACACCAGTGGCGAGTCAACCTACAAGATTCCCACGAATATCGTTCAGGAGGTGACTCGTTCGCCGAGCGTACCGTCGGCGGACGCAACCCAACGGTCGCAGGGAATCTCTTCCGCACACCAAACCTCCCAACCTCGCTGCGGGGGGACATGCTCTGCGGTCTTTTTCGTGCAGGTTCTCATGGGCTTGGACGAAACTCAGCGCTTCAGACTGCTGGATGATGCCAACCATGACCTGACGGGGCAGGCTGATTGGTATGTTTGGGACAGCGCGGACGAGGTCGATTTCTCAGTCGTAAATGGCGTGCCTCGCGTTTACAGCAAGAAGTATGGGATGGTACACCTTTACGCGACGGTGGGGGACAAAACAGCCATGGCCCGGATCTACATCGTGAAGCCCGATGAGATGGCGAGCAACAAATTGGGCCGGCGGGGATTTCCTACGTTTAACGATAGCCGGCGCCCGCTTGCACTCGTTCCCGACCCGCCCTTTGCGGGCCGCATGCCGTAAGCCCTCCCTACCCGCTGATTTCCGGCCCTAAAAATACTTATCCGCCATCCGAATCCACAGTGGCCAATCGTGCTTCGAATTATCTCCGTAAATATCCAGCCAGTGCGGGATCGCCTTGCCATTCAAAATCGTCGACAGCTTCACGTTCTGGTCGAGACACATATCCCAATCGGCCGAGCCCAGCACAATCTTCATCTGCCGGTAGCGGCTTAAGAACCAATCGTCGTTCTGGTTGGGCAAATAATCTGGAGGACAGTTGAAGTAGCAATCGTCGTCGTAATAGCCATCCAGAAACTGATGGATATCGAAGGCCCCGCTCATGCTCACGCAATGCGTGACGACGTCGGGATGCTTCAAGGCAAAATTCACCCCGTGGTACGCGCCAAAGCTGCACCCGGTCACGGCCAGCCGCGGCGTCTGATTCTTCCAGCGCACAAACGGCAGGAACTCGTGCAGAATATAGCGCTCATACTGCAGATGCCGCATCACCCGCACCCTGGGATGCACGCCCTTGTTGTACCAACTCTCGGTGTCGACGGCGTCGGGACAAAACACCTGGAGCTCGCCGCGGTCGATCTTTCCCGCCAGCGCCCCGATCATGCCGCGATCTTCATACTCGAAGAACCGTCCCATCGACGTGGGAAACACGAGCAACGGCGTGCCGGCGTGGCCGAAGATCAGCGCCTCCATGTCTCGATTCAGTTCCTGGCTGTAGCCCTTGTGAAATTCGCGATTCATGTTCTAGCGCTCTAAGGGACGCAACATCTTACCTGAATCGAGGCGACGGCTGTAGCCCAGTTGTTTGACCGGTTTGACCGGACTCCTTGCCTTGGGTTCATCCCGAAACCCGGCGCACTTGCACCGCTTTCATGCATATCGAACCTTGCTCCTCCATTTTCTTCAGCGATCATGGTCGAGGCCGTGACCGTCGGCGATAGGCCAGGCCGACACGCCCTAACTCCTTTGCTTCACTTATTTTGAGATCTACCCCCCGTGAACCTTAGGATTTAGGAGGGATCTCTTGCCAACGCAATGATTCTAATGCGGAGGGTGGGTAGGGGCATACCCAACTTTCGCGGCGGCGCACAAGGCGAGGCCTGCGCAAAATTCGCTGCAACCTTTATTTCGAGAAGAATCCTCAGCGAGCAGCGTGCGGGAGTGAGGACAACGAGCCTGGGCCTTCGATCCATGGGAATCTTGCTACCCTCCCGAGAGGCGTCATCCCGAAGGCCCGCTCTTTCACCAGCGGGCCGAGGGATCTCCTGCGCCTCGAAACTTGGGGTCAAACTGCACTGCCTTTCTTCGATTCGCGTCCTCTTGGTTTACAATTACCAGTTCCACGCATTCATCATCATTCAGCCATTCTCTACTGGAGGAATCTATGAAGCTCACCCCTGGAAAACTAGCCGGTCTCAGAAAAGTCTCGAACGAGCACGGCGTGATTGCCGCGGCCGCTATGGATCAGCGCGGCTCGCTGCAGAAATCGTTGGGCAAAGAAAAAGGCGGCGAAGTCAGCGACGCTATGATGGAAGAGTTCAAGACCCTGGTCACCGAAGTCTTAACCCCGCACGCCAGCGCCATCCTGCTCGACCCCGAGTGGGGACTGCCCGCCTCCAAGCGCCGCGCCAAAAACGCCGGGCTGCTGCTGGCCTACGAGAAAACAGGCTACGACAAAACCGGCCCCGGACGCCTCGGCGACTTGCTCGATCACTGGTCGGCGCGCCGTCTAAAAGAAGCGGGCGCGGACTGCGTCAAAATTCTGCTCTACTACTCGCCCTACGATCCCAAAGACGTGAACGATCAAAAGCACGCCTGGGTTGAGCGCATCGGCGACGAGTGCCGCGCCAACGACATTCCATTCTTTTTAGAGTTCGTCGGCTACGACGAAGGCATGGACGAAAAAGGATTGGACTACGCCAAGAAAAAACCCCAAATCGTCACCGAGAGCATGCGCGAGTTCAGCAAAGATCGCTACGGCGTGGACGTGCTCAAGGTCGAAGTTCCCGTGAACATGAAATTTGTCGAAGGCGTGCACTGTTTCGGCGGCCAGAAAGCCTACACGAAAACAGAAGCGATCGACCTCTTCCACACCGCGGCGAACGTCGCGACCAAGCCCTTCATTTATCTCTCTGCAGGCGTGAGCAACGCCGAATTCAGCGAGACCCTCGAACTCGCCGGAGAATCGAAAGTGAAATTCAACGGTGTCCTCTGCGGCCGCGCCACCTGGAAGGACGGCATCCCGATCTACGCCAAACAGGGCGCAGATGCCTTCCGCAAGTGGCTTGAGACCGAAGGGGTAAAGAATATTAACAACGTAAACAGCAAGCTGAAGGCCGCGACCTCGTGGTACTCGATCTACGGAGTCGAGCCGGTCCTGGCCGGAGCGTAACTCGCATTCGAGGCGGCGTTGTAAATGAAACGGATCTATTCATTGCGAGCGTAATAACCGCTCCGGGCTTTGGCCTGCATGTAGGGAAATTTCTTGGGAAGCTTGAGCTTGATGCTGATCTTCCGCCACTTCCCGTCGTGTGGCGGATTCTCCGGGTGATAGCCGAGGACATACTGCGTTCTCAGTTCGGTGCCAATTCTGTGCGCCAGGAGCGGCATTTCGGCCATGTTATCCAGGATAAAAGCGCGCCCGCCGGTGCTGTCGGCGATATTGGACAGCATCTCCGGCCCTAACTTTTCTTCGTTAGTGCGAACGTAACGGTCGAAAGTTCCGATGGCGTAGATCAACACGTCGGATTCCTTCACCGCCGACTTCACCTCCTGCTCGGTGTAACGGCTGTGGTTGTCGCCGCCATCGGAGATGATCAGCAGCGCCTTCTTGCCGAACTTCGCCTCCCGCATCTTCTTCAGCCCCATGTAGATCGCATCCAGCAACGCGGTTCGGCCCCTTGGAGCCATAACAAACATCTTGTTCTCAACTTCTTCCGCGGAATCCGTGAAGTCGTGAATCAAGCGAGGCTCCTCCGAGAAGCTAATCATGAAGAACTCGTCCTGAGCGTTGGAGGAGGCGCAGAATTCCTTGACCGCCTCGCGCACCCGATCCATTTTATTGGCCATGCTGCCGCTGGCGTCGACGATGATGCCAAGCGAAACCGGAGCGTCCTCGCTGGAGAAATGCTGGATGCGCTGCGGCTTCTTATTCTCAAAAAGTTGAAAGTTGTCCGGCGTCAAACCCAAAACCAGCCGCTGCGAAAGGTCGGTAACCGTTACCGGCACCAGCACCAGGTCAACATCCTTTCTAATGGCTGCGTTTCTGGCGACCGATGCGACCGGAGCGGCGAGCTCCGGTCGTGACGCGATATGAACCTGATCCAATGATCCCTGCGCGGAAGCGCGGAAAAGAAAGGTCGAGGCCAAAAACAGAATCCAGAGCAGACGCCTTCCCAAGCCGTCAAATCGGAGAGCTTTGCGAAAACGATCGGACATCGGTCACCCGCCTTAGGCTTTATCGGCAGCCGATTCGTCCTTCTGTAGCCGGTCGAGCTGCTCTGCCGCATCTTTAAAGCGATCCGTCTTATCGAAAAATGGATTGGGAAGTCGTAGCGCCGCCGTCCCGGCGGTCCGGAGGGCGTCCCGCCCTGCGCGCCGAAAGAAGATAGCGCGCCCGGAATATCCGGCGAGAATGCCGGCGCTACAATTGCCGCATGCCCGATCGCCGCGATTAGGATTCGCACAGGGGGAGTCATGGAATCGAAAACCGCACTCATCACCGGGGCCTCCGGTGGCATTGGACTTGAACTGGCAAAACTGTTTGGCCGCGATGGCTACAACTTGATTCTTGTGGCGCGCAGCGCGGAGAAATTAAAACAAGTCTCTGCGGAACTGCAGGGCCAGTTTGGAACCAAGGTGAACACCATCGCTCTCGATTTGGCGGCCGCCTCCGCAGCTCAAGTTCTCTGCGATCGGCTGCAGAGCGATGGCTTCACCATCGATGTCCTGGTAAACAACGCCGGCTTCGGCGCCCATGGCGAGTTTGCGACGATGACCGAGGCAGAGATCCTGGGGCAGATTCAGTTGAATATCACCGCGCTCACCCATCTGACCCGGCTACTCTTGCCGGGAATGTTGGCGCGACGCAGCGGCAAGATCATGAACGTGGCCTCCACCGCGGCTTTTCAGCCGGGACCGCTGATGGCCGTGTATTACGCCAGCAAAGCCTACGTGCTCTCATTCTCGGAGGCGCTGGCCAATGAAGTGGCGGGCTCGGGCGTGGTGGTGAACTGCTTCTGTCCCGGAGCGACCGACACCGGCTTTCAGAAGCGCGCGGGCATGGAGAACTCGCGCCTCTTCAAAAAGATTGGCGCGATGAAGGCGGAACCCGTAGCGCGCGATGGCTACCGCGGCCTAATGGCGGGCAAGACCCTCGTCATTTCCGGCCTGCAGAATTGGCTGACCGCGGAGTCGGTCAGATTCGCACCACGCAGGCTGACGACAGCGGTGTCAAGATGGGTGGCAGAGAAAGTGAAGTAGAGAGTCCTCCAGATTACAGACTGCGTCTTTCGCTCCACCCAGACAGCTCTACCCGGCATGGATCACCTGCGCCTGCGTGTTTACGTTACTCGGAGCTCTGGCCGTGGTTCTGACCTTGCGAAACCTACGGCACCAAGGCGAGGCGACTTGTAACCCGTTGCTCGCTTCTCGAATGAACCCTGCGCTCGTCGGATACGCTGGCAACTACTGGTTCGATTCCAGTTGCGACGCTAGCCGATTCACCGCGGAAACATCAAAGAACGCCGATAAGTCGGCGTGTCCCGCGAGCGTATCCCGCTGCTTGCCTTCCACCAGAATCTTCACTCTAAGAATCCCGGGAATATTCGCCGAAAGCGTGTGGATCAGAGATGCCACCGTCAGCTCTTCGGCCAGTACGCCGGAGCGGTGGCCATCGGCGAAGGCGGCGTTGACGTCGATCACGGCCAGTCCGGGATCGACCAGGTAGACGCTGCGAATGTCCGAACCGGGCGCCAGAGGGTGCGGCGACGATTTATCCAGGTAGAGGGCGATCAGGGCGTGGAGCAAAGCTTCGGCGCGCTGCTGGCGCACGCTGGGCAGGGGGATGCGAGCCGGTTGCGCGTGCAGCACACCCACGTCGTCGTAGGCGACGAAGAGCGTGACCTGCTCCGTGGGGCCGGCCTCGGGCGGCACCACGGGGCGCGAATCGGACGAGGCCACAGGCGCGGCCAGAGCGCGGCCGCGCATGCGCCAGGCATAAACGCTAATGCCCAGCGCTGCCAGCAACAGCACCGATGCCGCGATAAACAAGTGGCGGGGAAACATGAGGGAATTTGGTAATTGGGTAATTAGTAGTTTGGTAATTTCAGAAGCTAGAGATTCAAATTACTCAATTACTAAATTACCAAATTCTGTCAGGGCGCGGCCTCGAGTGAAGCGCGCGCCGCCAGAATTCCGTTGGCCACGGCGCCGGCCACGAGTTGCTGGTAATCGGGAGAGTTCAGGGCCGAAACATCCGAGGCCGGCGGAGCCACTTCGACCGCGAGGGCAGCAATCACAACATTATTCAGCGGGCGCAGCGGCGCGGTCAGAATGCGGACCGGAAGCTGAACTTTCTTTAGCGTATCGGCGACGCTCGCCGCGGCGGCCTGGCTCAGCGCGATCGAGGGCGACTGCGCCGTCGTCCACGCGCGGAACGGTCCTCGGTCGTCGGTCTGGCTATACGGCAGCATCGTGGTGTAGAGGCGCACTCCGTGTCCGCTGGACGCGGCATGCAGAACGATGTAGATCGCGGCGTGACTGCTGTTGGCGGAAAAGGCGCGATCGTCGAGCGCCAGATTGGCGTCGGAGTCGCGCAACATGAGCGTAGTCAGGCCGCGGCTCTCGAGTTCCTGGCGCAGGCTGCGGGCGAATGCGAGCGTGACGTCTTTCTCGGCCAGGCTGTTGCTGAGCGCTTCACCGCGGTCATCGCCTCCATGGCTGGCGTCGATGATGGCAAAATAGCGCCGCGGCGCAGGAGAGGGTGGCGGGTTTGCGGCTAGCGGTACTGGCGCAGGATTGCTCTGTGCCACCGGGGACGCCGGAACACTCTTGGGGGTGGTCGGCGCCGCGGTTGTCGCGCTCGCGCTCTGCGATTTCGCCGGGGTCAGAGTCACAGTGCGGCCATCGTTGCTGAAGCTGGCGAAGAGCGGGACCGTGCTGCTGATGGCAATCTGCGCTGCGCCGTTGCTTTCGGTATAGGTGGAGGAGGGAATAATCTTGCTGCCGAACGTAAGCGTGGGCGAGGCCGGCGCGGTAACCGGCTCGTGCAGAAAAGTCATGCGCAGCCTGCCCGGCTCGCTGGCGATCATGGGGTTCACCGGCGCCGAGAAGTGAAATACGAGGCTGGAAGCATCGCTGGCTGATATGGATGCCGTGAAGTGAGTGGCTACGCTGCCAATAAAAAGCCGGCCTGATTCTTCATGCAGAGTGACTGGACCGCCTAAAAAACGAGGCAAGAGGGAAGCGAGCGAAGCTAGAGGAACGAAGCCGCGCCCGTTTTCAAGGATGAATCTTGCCGAGAGCTCGGCCTCGCGGCCTTGAATGCGGGCGCGGCTGCTGCCCTGGGTAAAGTCTCCGAGGATATTGTTGTAGTGGATGCGCCAGCGCGGTGCGTCAGATTTTGCGCTAACCGTCCCTAGAGGATCGAGCACTTCCAGCAAGCCGACGTAATCGCGGCCCTCGCGCTGAACCACCGGAAGCGAATAGTTGGCGGCGGTGGAATAGATCGAGAGACGCTTTTCGGGCGCGGCGGCCAGCGGTAGCGCCAATAGAAACCAGGGTAGGGTCCGCAGCAAACCCGCATTAGCCCTCCGGGTGCCGCTAATCCAGCGCATAGATAGTCAGTCCGCTAAGCAGCTTGGGATAAAAGTCGGTCGATTTCTGGGGCATCACCTCGCCCGCGAACGCGATATCGCGCACATGCTTCACGCGGCAGGGATTGATCAGGAAACTAACGTTGGCGCCGCCTCCGCGCGCCAGCACTATCGCCTCGGCCGCCTCGCGGACGTAAGAAATGTTCTGCTGGTTGCGAATGGATTCTTCCGAAAGCCCCAGCACTTTTTCCAGCAGGCATTTGTGCAGTTGCACCACGTCGAGCGCTTGCTGGCTCAAAGAAAGTCCGGCGAAGACAGGATCGGCGGCGGGATTGGGATGATGCAGCAGAAAGCCGCGGTTCGCTGTAACGGCCAGGATGGAAGTTCCAGAGCGCCCCGCCTCGCGCAGAATCACCGCCGCCTTAGCCGCGTCGAGTCCCGGTTCAACCTCGTCGATGTCGAAGAAGGGGCGCGCCGCTTTGCGAAAGTCTTCGTCGGAGAACGAAGGCAGGCTGTGAACCACGCGATGCGTCGGCAGAATCAGCAGGCCGGGGCTGTTCATGTTGACGAAAGTCATCATGACGTAGTCGTAGGGCGCGGCGGCACTGGCTGGCGAACCAGCTGCGGCGCGCCGTTCGTTGCGGTAATTGAGCGCGGTTTCGTAGCGATGATGGCCGTCGGCGATGATCAGTTTTTTATCCTGCATCGCAGCCTGCACTTCCGCGATCAACTTCGCATCACTCACCGGCCACAGCGTATGGACGACTCCGTATTCATCGGTAATGGAGATTTCCGGGCGCGTGTCGGAGGCGAGCAGGGAATCGACCTGCCCGGAATCCTCATAAAGCATGAAGATTTGGCCGAAGTGCGCCCGCGTCGCCCGCAGCAGATCGAGGCGGTCGGCCTTGGGTTTCGCCAGGGTTTGCTCGTGGCGAAAGATTACGCCGGAGGAATAATCCTCGATGCGGCCCAGAGCGATAAAGCCGCGCCGCTCCAACTCGGCGCCCGAGCCCGGAGCGCGAAAGCGCTGGGAGTATCCGTAGATTGAAGGAAGCGGGTCCTGCCGCAAAACGCCTGTCTGGCGCCACTCCTCTAAGGACGCGGCCGCCCGCGAATATACATTGTTCGCCGGATTGTCATGCTCCTCTTTCCGGCCAAGGATGATCCGCACCAGGTTATAGGGGCTGGCCGCGTAGTAACGCTCCTGGGCTGCGGGCGTGATCTTGTCATAGGGCTGGGTTACGACCTGGGCGGCGTCCACCCGGCTGGGGTCGTAACGAAAGGCGCGAAAGGGCAGGATGTAGGCCATCGAAACTTCTGATTGTAACAAGTTAGCGGCGGGATTCAGCTTCTGGCGTTGCTTAAATCAATGAGCGCAATTGGAACCGGACGAAAACAAATTACCCGTTTCAGGATTGTCACTCATATTTGACAAATAAAACTGCCATGCCGGGAGAAAGCTGTGATACTATCGCGGCCAATTGAGGTGATTATGCCCCTCCAGGATGGGCGCCGAACGCTCCCCTCGGCCCTGGCGTGGAATCTCTCGCGGCTTCGACTCCGGAGCTTAAGTCCTACCCGGTTGCGTCAAACCGCGCCCTCAGCCATCTTACTGTTCCTCGTAAGCCTCGGTATCGTTTGCCTCAATCCGATCCCTGCCCTCGCACAAACCGGCGTCAACGACGTTCACATCACCCCGCGGGAGGTGGAAAAACCCAAGACCGAGGAAGTTGCTAAAGACAACGTCATATCGCCGTCGTTGAACACGCACGTCCGTCCGCTGAAGGTAGCAGTAGACTTGGTGCTCGTACCCGTGACTATTACCGACCCCATGAATCGCCTTGTCACCGGCCTGGAGAAGCAGAACTTCCAGCTTTTTGAGGGCAGTTCGGCGCAGGAGATCAAATCTTTTTCGAGCGAGGACGCCCCGGTCTCGCTGGGCGTAATTTTCGATTCCAGCGGCAGTATGAGCAGCAAAATGGAGCGCGCGAAAGACGCGGTGAGCGAGTTCTTCAAGACCGCGAACCCGCAGGATGAATTCTTCATGATCACCTTCTCCGACGAACCGGAGGAGGTCAGCGATTTCACCAGTTCGGTCGAAGAAATCCAGGGCAAGCTGATGTACGCCGTTCCGCGCCGGCGCACCGCCTTGCTGGACGCCATCTACATGGGCGTGACCAAGATGCGGCAGGCCCGTTACGCCAAGAAGGCGCTGCTGATCATTTCCGATGGTGGCGACAACCACAGCCGCTACACCGAGAATGAGATTAAAGCTCTGGTGAAAGAAGCGGACGTAATGGTTTATGCGATTGGCCTTTACGACCGCTATTTCCCCACCGAAGAGGAGCGTCTGGGTCCGCAACTGCTGGGCGAGATTTCCGAACTGACCGGGGGACGCGCCTTCACGGTAGAAAATCCCAACGACCTCGCCGACGTGGCCACCAAGATCGGGGTCGAGTTGCGCAATCAGTACGTGCTGGGGTATCGTCCCAGCAAAGTTGTGCGTGACGGCAAATGGCGTAAGATCAAGGTGAAGTTACTGCCTCCGAAAGGATTACCGCCCCTGCGAGTGTATGCCCGGACCGGATATTACGCGCCCGAAGAATAGAACAACGAAGATTAAAACGAACCTCAAGTCGGCCGCGAGTCTCCTCTTCTTTTTTGTAGGATTTCCGCTCTGGGCCGGAGCTACGGACGCACTTCCCGCACCGAATCCTCAGACCCCGCCCAGCCAGCCTGCGCCCGCCTCGAAGCCAGATCAGGATGGAACTTTCGTCATCCGCAAAGATGTGGACGAAGTTGTGCTCCACGCCACGGTCATCGACGGCAAAGATCGCATCGTGACCGACCTTGACCGCGGTGCCTTCACGGTATTCGAAGATGGCAAGCAGCAAAATATTATTTCTTTCCGCCACGAAGATATTCCGGTGGCGATAGGAATTGTGATCGACAATTCCGGCTCCATGCGGGAAAAACGCGCCAAAGTGAATCAGGCGGCGTTGAACCTGGTGCGCTCCAGCAATCCCCAGGACGAAGTGTTCGTGGTCAACTTCAACGACGAATACTATCTCGATCAGGACTTCACCAACGATTTGCTCAAGCTAAAAGAAGCACTGGAAAAAATCGACGCCAAGGGAGGGACGGCGCTCTATGAAGCCATCGTAGCCTCCGCCGCCCACCTGAAAGACAATGCCAAGCTGGAGCGCAAAGTTTTATTCGTGGTCACCGACGGGGAAGATAACGCCAGCCGCGAAAGTTTGGAGGAAGCCGTCAAGCAACTACAGGTCGAGAACGGACCGTCCGTCTATGCCATCGGCATTCTCGGCGAGGAAGAGCATCCCAAGCGCGCCAAGCGCGCGCTGGATATCATCTCGCAACGCACCGGGGGCCTGGCGTTTTTTCCCAAGACCCTCGACGAAGTCGACGAGATCAGCAAACAAGTGGCGCACGATATTCGCAATCAATACACCATCGGCTACCGGCCTACCAATCCCCGCGCCAGCGGCGGCTTTCGCACCATTCGCGTGGAGGCAAAAACCAAGGGACGCAATAAGCTCACGGTCCGCACCAAGAGCGGTTATTACGCGGGAGTGCAAACCCGGGCCTCTGCGGCCAAATGATTTGTGCGGAGCGTGAGAGAAAGTTAAACTCACACCGTAAAATGATGACGATGGTAACCCCTTGCACGCGGATACGCGGCCAACCCGATTGACGATTCCGCACTCTCCCCTTACCCTGTAGCGTGGTGCTAAAAAGTTCTGAAGTATCCCATCTGCGCGTGGCCGACGACATCACCGCCCTCGTCGGCTGCACTCCCATGTTGCAATTGAAGCGCCTGCTTCCCGTGGGCTCGGCCGAGGTCTTCGCCAAACTCGAATATCTGAACCCCGGCGGGAGCGTGAAGGACCGCGCCGCAATCGGGATCATCCGCCGGGCCGAGCGGGAGGGCAAGCTCGCCCCCGGAGGGACGATTGTCGAAGCCACGGCGGGGAACACAGGCATCGGGTTGGCGCTGATCGGCGTGAATCGGGGCTATAAAGTGAAGCTCTTTGTCCCGGAGAATTTTTCGCAGGAAAAAGTGATTATCATGCGCGCTCTGGGAGCGGAGGTCGAGCGCACCCCTGATGCAGAGGGCATGCAGGGCGCGATCCGGCGCGCCAAGGAGTTGGTGGCCGGCGATCACAAAGCCTTTATGGCCGGCCAGTTTGAGAATCCCGCCAACCCCGATTACCATTACGAAACCACCGCCGTAGAAATCTTCGAACAAATGGACGGCAAAATCGACGCAGTCGTGCTGGGTTGCGGCACTTGCGGCACTTTCTCCGGAATTGCGCGTTACATGAAGGAGCAAGTGCGGGGAGTGCAGGCGTTCGCTGTGACCACGCAGGGGTCGGTCCTGGGCGGCGGCGCGGCCGGCCCGCATAGAGTGGAAGGGATTGGAAATAACTTTGTTCCGGAGACGTTCGATTCTGCAGTCTGCGATGAGGTGATCAAAGTCACCGATGACGACGCCTTCGGCATGGTGAAGCAACTGGCGTCACAGGAAGGTGTGCTCGCCGGCTCGAGCGGCGGCGCGGCGGTATTCGCAGCGCTGCAGGTAGCGCGGCTCCTCGGAGCCGGGAAGCGCGTAGTCACGATCATTCCGGATTCTGCAGAACGCTATCTCTCGAAAAAGATTTTCGAAGGCGGAATCTAGAGTTGCCTTCAGTCTTCTCCGCGCTCCCCGCGGCAGTTCTCAGAGCCCTCCGCGTGAAAAGCTTTTGAGCGCGGAGATCGCGGAGAACATCGGCGCGGAGCGCTGAGAAAGGCTGACCCAGAATCATCGTCTCAGAAATAACCCATGAACAAAAACAAACGAGCGGGTTTTGCCACTCGCGCCATTCACGATGGGCAGGAGCCGGATCCGCTCACGGGCTCGGTCACGGTTCCTATTTATCCCACCTCAACCTATGTGCAGCAGGGCATCGGCGAGAATAAGGGCTTCGAATATTCGCGAGTCTCGAACCCCACGCGCACGCGCCTCGAGCAAAACCTGGCCTCGCTCGAAGGCGGCATCGCGGCGCCGGTGTTCGGCAGTGGCATGGCCGCCATCAATGCCATCGCGAGCCTGCTGAAGTCTGGCGACCACATGGTCTGCGGCAACGATTTGTATGGAGGAACGCCGCGCCTCTTCAACGAAGTGTTGACCGGCTTCGGCCTAGAGTTTTCCTACGTCGATACGTCGGTGCCGGAGAACGTGGAGCGGGCGCTGCGCAAGAATACCAAGATGGTCTATGTCGAGACGCCCACCAATCCCTTGATGCGACTGAGCGATCTCGCTGCGATCAGCCGCGTTTGCCGGCGACGGAAAGTGGAGTTGGTGGTCGACAACACTTTCATGTCGCCTTACTTTCAGCAGCCGCTGGCGCTGGGCGCAGACATGGTGGTTCATTCGACCACAAAATTTCTCAATGGCCACAGCGACGGGCTAGGCGGCGTGGTTGTCTGCAGCAAGCCCGAGCAAGCCGAGAAGCTCGCATTCTTGCAGAAGGCCGCCGGGGCGATCCTGTCTCCGTTCGAGTGCTGGCTGATTCTGCGCGGCGTAAAGACGCTGGCCGCGCGCATGGAAATTCACGATCGCAACGGCCGCCTGGTCGCGCAATTTCTCGCCCAGCATAAGACAATCGGCAAAGTGCTGTATCCGGGCCTGCCCGATCACCCCCAGCACGAGTTGGCAAAAAGACAGATGAGCGGCTTCGGCTCGATGATCACATTCGAGACCGGCTCGCTCAAGAACGCCAACAAGATGCTGAAGAAACTGCGCGTCTGCTCCTTGGGAGAATCGCTGGGCGGAGTCGAAACTCTGATTTCGCATCCCGCCACCATGACGCATGCCGGCCTCGGTGTGAAGGGACGCAAAGCGATCGGCATCACCGACGGCATGGTGCGCATATCGGTGGGGATCGAAACTATCGAAGACATTCTTGACGATCTCGAAGTAGGTCTCGCCGCAATATAGAAACCTCTCAATGTAAGGACCGCCATGTGCTAACAGCCAATGTGGGAACAGCCGCCCTCGGCTGTCCCTTCGCTCCCAGTTCGACGGGCTGCCGGGTGCCTACTCGGTTGTGGCGACCGACTCCTCAATCCATCGCAAATAGTTCGAAGATCCGTCTTCGATAGCGAGGCAAATGCACTCCGGCAACTCGTAAGAGTGCAGCTCTGCAACCGCGTCGCACACTCTTTCAAAAGCCTGCGCCGTAGTCTTCATGATCAAGAGCCACTCCTGGGCTTCTTCCACCTTGCCTTGCCAGCGATAGATCGACGAAATCTGCGGGACGATATTCACGCAAGCGGCCAGATGTCGTTCGACCAAAGCGCGTGCGATCTTTTTCGCTTCTGCTTCTGAGCCGGCTGTCGTGAGCACGAGTCGTGTATCACTCATAGAAATAGCGAACCAGCCTCATCTCATGCCGTCACTTTAGAACCCATGCCCGATTCGGACTGCCGGGAATCTCGCGCCATCCCTCGCCAGGCCGAGCGCATCGAGCCAACTCACTGATGTCGGCGCCCGAAGTGCTCTCGACCCCGCCGCCGATATTCGCGACGACTACTCACGCGCGACTGCGCGAAGTTCTCCAAGACCTCATTCTGCACCGCCAGAGTCTCACTCCAGAACAGGCAAGTCTCATCGGTGTCGATTTCAGCCACGACATTCAACTACGCCGCTAAGCCCAATGAGCGTCGTTGTCGAAACCAATGGCCCCAACGTTCTCCCCCCGGCTGTGACCCGATCTGCTGCAGCCCCTCCGCCGTCGCGTATTCCGGAGTCGCGTCTCCGCGAAAATGAGAGCGGGCTTCGCCGTACTCCATATGAATCGTGGCGCCGACCATTGCCAAGCGCGCTAACCCGGGGAAACCACCGGTAGAACCACTCCGGCGACTTCCGCAATCGCACTCCCGCGAGAAGCGAGCCCCACGACACCCCAGTCAGTGTTGGTTGCCATGGCCCGGTCGTGCCGAAGAATGGCGCGCGCGATCTCCAGGTAAGACCTGGGTCGGGGCCGAAGGTATTGCGGCCCAAGAAAATCTGTCCGGCGGCGGGGCCCGCCGCGATGCCACGAAATACCACCGGAGTTTGCCGGCAGCGGGCGCCGGTTGAAACCCAAGGCTTCAGCGCGCGAGGCGGCCGACACTTCATTTTGACACGCCAAATCCTGCGATTCCAAGGCCGTATTCTAACACCCCGCCATCGTGCAGAACCGAAAGCGCAGAACTGCTTTACAATTTACCTGTGGCCGTTTTTCGCAATCTGCGCGTGACGCTCGAAATGATCAAGTGGGAGCACTCCATCTTCGCTCTCCCCTTCGCTCTCTGCGGCGCGATGCTCGCGGCATCCGGCCTGCCCTCGGCGCATCAGCTTCTCTGGATCGTGATCGCCATGCTGTCCGCCCGCTCCGCCGCCATGGCTTTCAACCGGCTTGCCGATGCCGTCATTGATGCCGCCAATCCGCGCACCCGTACGCGTGCCCTGCCCGCGGGTCATCTCTCTCATGCCTTTGTCGCGACCTTCGTGATCGTCACTTGCGCTATCTTTATCCTCGCTGCATCGCAACTGAATCGTCTAACACTGTGGCTCTCACCCGTCGCCCTCGCGGTTCTTCTTCTTTACTCCTATACCAAGCGCTTCACCCGCTGGTCGCATTTGGTGCTAGGATTCGCCCTCGGGATCGCGCCCGCCGCCGCCTGGATCGCAGTGCGCGGCGCCCTCGATCCCCGTATTCTCTTGCTGACGGCGGCCGTGACCTTCTGGGTTGCTGGGTTCGATATTCTCTATGCTTGCCAGGATTTCGACTTCGACCGCGACGCGGGGCTGCACTCCATTCCGCGCCACGCCGGCATCCGCCGCGCGCTTTGGATCGCGCGCTCCTTCCATCTCATCATGCTGCTGCTCTTGCTTGCGTTGGTGCCGGCGTTCGGTCTGGGCAAGCTCGCTTGGGTTGGTGTGGCCGCAGTCACTTTGTTGCTGCTCTACGAACATTCGCTGGTGCGGGCGGACGACCTCTCCCGCCTCAACGCTGCCTTCTTCACCATGAACGGTGTGATCTCGGTTGTCTTCCTATTTTTTGTAGCCACTGATTTGCTGCTGCGGAAACCCTGAGTTCGCACAATCGTGGCCCAACCGGAAGAAAGATTCGTAGCAGGGCACCGCTTCAGCGATGCCGGTGTCCGCGAAGTTTGAAACCGGCTTCCGCCCCTGCCATGGGCACGCTTCCGTGGCTGAAAGCCGCTCTGGCCTCAGCCGCGGTTGGCATCGCCGAAGCGATGCCCAGATACGAATCTTTTTTCAAACTGGGCCCCAACTTTAGCGAGCCGACCCCGCACTATCCCGAGGGCCGGTGTAAAATTCTCCTGGAGAAACTGAAGCACGAATGAATACGGCCAAGCTGGCGAGCGCCTACCGCATCGATAATGGCAAGCACTTTCGTCTCGAGGATATCGATCCTGCCGACACTGGCCATTTGCACTCTGTAGAAGATAGCAACGAACATCTGCAGAAATACGTCGCCCGCACCGAAGACTTGCAGGCCAAGCTCTATGCGCAAGACCGCTGGGCTCTGCTGCTGATCTTCCAGGCCATGGATGCCGCCGGCAAAGACGGCACCATCAAGCACGTCATGTCCGGCGTCAATCCTGAAGGCTGCCAGGTATACTCGTTCAAAACTCCTTCCGATGCCGAACTGCAGCACGATTTTCTCTGGCGCACCACGCAGCATCTACCCGAACGCGGCCACATCGGAATTTTTAACCGGTCTTATTATGAAGAAGTGCTGGTGGTGCGAGTGCACCCCGAGGCGCTCAAGAATGAGAAGCTTCCTACGCCGCTGGTGACGAAAGATATCTGGAAAGAGCGCTTCGAAGACATTCAGAGCTTCGAGCGGCACATGGCGCGCAACGGCACTGTGATCCGAAAGTTTTTTCTCCACTTATCGAAGAAAGAGCAGAAGAAGCGCTTTCTGGCGCGCCTCGACGAGCCGGAAAAGAATTGGAAGTTTTCCCAAGCCGACGTTCACGAGCGCGAATTTTGGGACGATTACCAGAAAGCCTACGAAGACATGATTCGCCGCACCGCGTCGAAACATGCTCCGTGGTATGTGGTGCCGGCGGATAATAAATGGTTCACGCATCTCGTGGTCTCGGCGGCCATTGTGGAAACTTTGCAAGATCTGAATATCTCGTATCCAAAAGTGGACGCTGCCAAACAGAGAGAAATCCAAGCGGCTCGCCGGACACTCGAAAAAAAATAGGTTGAGCCATCCCGGGAATGTTGCATTCGGCAGGAAATCAGCTGGACAAGCGCTTCACGATTTACTTTGCTGTACGTCATTGTACTGGGGGCAATTTAAATATGACCATTCCAACGACAGTTCGGTTCAGCCAATCCGCGCGTGGGAAAACTGCGTGGCTGCCATTGTTGCTCGTGCTCGTCGTCTGCGCCCACAGCGGGGCTTTCGCTCAGACCAAACCCGAACGGCAATCCAAAGCGGTTCAGCCAGCGGCTCAGTCTTCGAACGAGATCTCGACCGATCAAACTGCCGCGTCCAAGGATAAAGAATCCGACAAGCCGGAAGAAAAACCTTTCAAGGGCATGGAGTATCGCCTGATCGGTCCCTTTCGCGGCGGACGCTCGTTGACCGCGGCCGGGATCCCGGGCGATCCCACAACTTATTATTTCGGCGCAACCGGCGGCGGAGTCTGGAAGTCCACCGACGGCGCCATGACCTGGTCGCCAATTTTCGATAAGCAGGGAAGCGGAGACATTGGCAGCCTGGCGGTCGCGAATTCCGATCACAACATAATTTATGTCGGCACCGGCGAAGCCTGCATCCGCGGCAACATCGCGCAGGGCGACGGCGTTTACAAATCGACCGACGGCGGCAAGACTTGGAAGAACATTGGCTTGCGCGACAGCCGCGCCATCGGCAAGGTTATCGTCAATCCCAACAATCCCGATATTGTTTTCGTGGCCGCGCTCGGCCATCCCTACGGGCCGAACCCCGAACGCGGTATTTTCCGCACCACCGACGGTGGCAAGACCTGGGAAAAAGTTCTCTTCAAAGACGAAAACACCGGCGGCATCGACGTAGCCTTCGATCCGCATAATCCGAATATTATTTTCGCCGCGCTCTGGCAGGCGCGGCGCACTTCGTGGACTCTATCCGACGGCGGCCCCGGCAGCGGCCTCTATCGTTCCGGCGATGGCGGCGCAAGCTGGAAGCGGGTCGAAGAGCACGGCTTGCCGAAAGGCCCGTACGGACGCATCGGCATCGCGGTTGCCGCCAACTCCGATCGCATCTATGCGCTGATCGAGGCGCGCAACCCAGATGGCGGCCTTTATCGCTCTGACGATGGCGGCGAGAGCTGGGACTTCGTCAATCCCAGTCACAGCCTGTGGCAGCGTCCTTGGTACTACATGCACATCGTCGCCGATCCGCAAAACGAAAACATCGTCTACGTGATGGATGTCGAAACCTTCAAGTCCACCGATGGCGGCCATCTCTTCAACAAGGTGAAAGTTCCGCACGGCGACAATCACGGCCTGTGGATCGATCCCAGAGATACGCGGCGCATGATCGCCTCCAACGACGGCGGCGTGACGGTCACGCTCGACGGCGGCAAAAGTTGGACGCGGCAGGATAATCAGCCGACCGCGCAGTTTTATCACGTCACCACGGACTCAGCTACGCCGTATCGGGTTTACGGCTCGCAGCAGGATAGCGGCACGGTCGCAATTACAAGCCGCAGCGACGATGGCTCCATCGATCGCACCGATTGGTATGACGTAGGCGGAGGCGAGGCCGGTTACATCGCGCCTTATCCGCCGGACCCGAACATCGTTTACGCCGCCGATTATCAGGGCAACATCACCCGCTTCGACAAGCGCATCGGGCAGGTTAAGTCGATCACCGAGTTGCCCGAAATGTCCGACGCCCGTGGCGCCGCGAACCTGGAGCATCGCTTTCAGTGGACCGCTCCGGTGATGATTTCGCCGCACGATCCTAACACTCTGTATCACGGCGGCGAGAGCCTATTCAAAACCACCGACGGCGGCGTGCACTGGGAGGCGATCAGCCCTGACCTTACGCGCAACGATAAGAGCAAACAGCAGCCCTCCGGAGGTGACATCACTCTCGATGGAACCGGGACGGAATTCTACGACACCATCTTTGCCGTTGCCGAGTCGCCCATCATCAGAGGTTTGATCTGGGTCGGCACCGACGATGGCTTGATCCAGCTCACCCGCGACGGCGGAAAGAACTGGGCCAACGTCACGCCGAAAGAGATGCCCGAGTGGAGCCGCGTGAGCCAGGTGGAAGCCTCGCCGCACGATGCCGGCACCGCGTACATCGCCGTGGATCGCCATCAGGGCGACGATCTGCGCCCCTACATCTATAAGACCAGCGACTACGGCAAGACTTGGACCAAGCTGACCAACGGCATCCCCGCTACCGCATTCGTGCGCGCCGTGCGCGAAGATCCCAAAAAGCGCGGCCTGCTTTACGCCGGCACGGAGAATGGTATTTTCGTTTCCTTCAACGATGGCGCGGACTGGCGCTCGCTCCGATTGAATTTACCGACGACACCGATCCACGATCTGGTGATCAAGAACGACGATCTGGTCGTAGCCACCCATGGGCGCGCTTTCTGGATTCTCGATGACGTAACCCCGCTGCGCCAGTTCACCGAGGAGGTCGCCAAGAAAGACGTTTATCTCTACACGCCCGCGACCGCATATCGTATTCAAGCCGGCGAAGCTGGCGAGCGCCATCCCTCGAAGCGAGTGGGGCAGAATCCGCCTTCCGGCGCTGTGCTGTATTTCTATTTGAAAGATGCGCCGAAGGCGGGAACCGAAACCAGGATCGAAATTCTCGACGCCTCGGGAAAGACGATTCGCAAGTATTCCAGCGCTGAAAATGAACTGCTCGACGAGCCCGCCGATCCCGACGACAAAAAGCCGGAGAAAGAAATCAAACCAGAAGCGGGACTAAATCGCTTCGTCTGGGATTTGCGCTACGAAGAGGCGCATCGCGTTCCCGGTTACTACCTCTGGGAATACGGCCGCGGGGCCAAGGGCCCAGTGGCCGTCCCCGGGCAATATCAGGTCAGGCTCACCGTCGGCGGCGAAAGCCAGGTCGCGCCTTTGGAAGTGAAGTTAGATCCGCGCGTCAATGTAAGCCAGGCCGATCTGGTTCAGCAATTCGACATGCTGATGCAGATTCATGAAGAGCTGGACCACGTCTACGATGCGGTCAATCAGATTCAGGACGTGCGCTTGCAAGTCGCCGGCCTGAAACGCCGCTTGCCGGAGAACGCCAGCGCCAAGAATATCGCCTCCTCGGCCGACGACCTGGAGAAAAAACTGGTCGCGGTTCGTAATCAGCTGATCAATCTCACCATCAGCGCCAACGAAGATTCGTTGGCCTATGCGCCGCAGATCGACGCCAAGCTGGCGTTTCTTGCCAGTGACATGGCCAGCGCCGACTCGGCTCCCACCGAAGCCGAGCAACTTCAGTTCGAAAAACTGAAGCGTCAGGGCGGCGAGCTGCTCGGTCAGTGGGACGACCTGCAGCGCCGCGATCTGGCGGCCTTCCAGAAGCTGACAGCGGAAGGTTCGCTCTCAACGGTGGTAGTCCCGCCAGCGGGTCGAGCCGCCGAAGCCGAGAACGCCGACGCCCGCTGATCGTAGCGCCGCCGTCTCGGCGGCTGTCCGGCGGGCGTCACACCCGCCGCGCCGAGGATGAGGACGCTCTCGGGACAGCCGGCCTTGCCAGCGCTACGCTTCAAGCCATTTGCGTCCCCAAACTCCAGTGAGTTACTCCCAGCTATTACTTCAGTGCCAGCGAGATGGCACGGACGGGCCTTGTCCGGATGGCCCTGCACTGCTACCGTGCCGATAGTGATGCTGATCTCCCCCGCAGTCGATGGCAATTCGAGGAATGGGGGTGCGGATGAAGCTCATGCATATTTGTTACGCGGCTCTGGGATTTGCGGTGGCACGCTGGGTGTTCAAACGGCAGCCGGCGGTTGATCCCGTTTCGCGATTACGCTGTTCTGGCCTGTTGTAGAAGTTTGTAGTTAGTCCTCAGGAGCTAGGGTCTGAGCGCGCGCCCCGTTGCGCTTCCATTTCGTCAGCGCGCGCTCAGTTTCTAGTTTGCTTCGGAAGTTCTAGTACTTTGGTTCCCACCGGTTATCTGCGCTTTCGCGCCCGCTCTTACTACAATCCTTGAAGGTTCGCTGCGCGCCAGGTTGCTCCAGGTTTCATTCAAACGCATGGCCGCGGGCGACCGTGCTGCGGTTTTGCTGCAGCAATCCTCTGGTTTCCAGAGTGCCGGTGAGTTTGTTTACCTCAGCCCGTCCGCAGTTGGCCCTGATTTTCCTTGGGATATTTGTGCTAGCCGCACCCTCGCTTTCCTACGCGCAGGACGACGCCAGTGAAACTCCCCTGGGAGACATTGCCCGCAATCTGCGCAAGAAAAATGTCGCTCCCGAAGCCCCTACCCAGGCGGTCATCGATAACGACAACCTCTCCAAAGTGATGGACGACGCCGACAAGCGCCGCGCCGCCGGCTCTTCGATGACCTTCTCGCTCGATCCTGGAGCCAAGAACTTTCGCGTCTCCTCGCCCGATGTGAGTTGCAGCTTTTCGTTTACCGCGAAGACCAGTTCGCTGCTCGCCGATCCCCTCGACCTCGACGATTTGCCGCGCAGCGAACTGGCCAAACTCAGCGGACCGGCTACAATCGACGGAGACTCCCTGCAGGTCGCCATGCATAACGGAACCCAGTGGGAGCTGCGCGAGATGGTGATCGGGCTAACCATTGTCAACCGCAGCGCCGCCAACGCGACTCCCTACGATGGCGCAGCCTATTACGGCAAGGCTCGGGTGGTTCCTGCCGTGGCAGGTTCTGCGCAACACATGCCGGACCCATCTCAGAAGCAGCCCGATGTCACAGTGCTGCTGCGGGTGAAGGGAGCGGCCGCTCCCGCCGCCACCGCCATTTTTCGCACCGCTCTCAACTTCGCTCTCTTCCCCGACCAGGAATGGCATTGGGCGATCGTGAAGGCCAAAGGCATCCCACCGCGATAAGAATCGAGCGATTGCGTGATCGGGTGGATTTTGCGATTTTAAAATCTTGGGATCGCTTAAGCACACAAATCCATTCAAGAGCACGGTTTCACAATCGCCCGATCTGTTAAACTGGCTTCAAATCCACCGCAAGGACGCACGATGAAATTTGGGGTCATCATCTTCCCGGGGTCGAACTGCGATCATGACGCTTATTGGACCGTCCAGCACGTCGCTCGGCAGCCGGCAACTTTTCTGTGGCACGAGTCGCACGATCTCGAGAATTGCGACGCCGTGATCGTGCCCGGCGGCTTCGCCTTCGGCGACTATCTGCGCACCGGCGCGATTGCGAAGTTTTCTCCGGTCATGGAATCGGTGCGGCGCTTCGCCGATAGCGGCGGCCTGGTTTTAGGAATCTGCAATGGCTTTCAAATCCTCTGCGAAGCCGGCCTCTTGCCCGGCGCACTCATGCGCAACACCGGCCTGAAGTATGTTTGCAAGCTGCTGCAGGTCCGGGTAGAGAATTCAGCAACGCCTTTCACTCACGCCTGCGCGCAAGGCGAGGTCTTGACCATTCCCATCGGCCACATGGAAGGCAATTATTTCTGCGACCCAGAAACTCTGGCCGAGTTGCAGCGCGATCACCGTATCGTTTTTCGTTATGCGACGCCGACGGGTGAGACTTCGCTGGCGGCCAATCCTAACGGCTCTCTGGATAACATCGCCGGCATCTGCAGCGCCGGCGGCAACGTTGTTGGCATGATGCCTCATCCTGAACGTTCCGCCGAGCCTGAACTGGGTTGCACCGATGGCATGAAAATTTTCCACTCCATGGTAGGGGCGATGGCCAGCCGGTGATTGTTCCAGCGAGCCCAGCAAACACGATCCTGCAGTGGTAAAAATTTGTTTGATAAATTGGCCGTTTCCTGCTAGATTCTGGGCGGAAGTACTTCCTCTTCGAACCCCACCGGAACTAAAAACGTTCAACCCAACTGAGGGAGGAGTGTGCACCATGAGGGCAAAGCAGATTCTAGACGCTTTTTCGGAAACGTTAATGCAGGATGATCGCATTCTGAATTCCCGCGAGCGCGAGTTGCTCATGAGTCTTTTGCAAAATGCCAAGACGGTCTCCGGCAATCCCGAAACTCGGGAGGCGGTGAAAGCGGCCATCGCTCGCTCGGTTGGGGAAACCGTGGCGCAGCGCGCTTTCGGGTTGCTAGGCGGAAGTATTGTGGAGCAAATACTGGCTCGCTCCGAAATCTCGACCGAGGTGGAGGGAACCGGCCGTGACGCCAAGGTGGAATTGCGCGCGCCCCAGCCGCCGAGTGGGCCGCAGGATGTGCCCGCCACTCCACAACCTCCCACCAGCGCGCCCCAACCGCCCGGGGCGTCCCAGCCGGTTCGCGCCCCCCAGCCTCCCAGTTCATCTCACTCGACACGAAGCCTGGGGACGGTCGCGTCGCGGCCGCAAGTGCTGGCCAGCGCCGTGGAATCCGGCGGTCGGGTCAGCGTCTTGGAAGCGACCGAAGTGGGGTCCCCGTACCTAGTGTTGGACGAGTTTCTGGCTCCGCAGGAACTTGAAGAGCTTATCGCCTATACGCTGCAGCACGAGGCGGATTTTCACAACAGCCAGGTGATCTCGCCGAGCGGAAACCCGGGAGTGATCGACTATGACCACCGCCGTTCGCGCGTTCTCATGGATCTCGGCAAACACCAGCAAGTGATCCTGGACAGAATTCGCTGCGTGCTGCCGAGCGTACTGGATCAGCTTGGCGTCGAAGAGTTTCCGATTACTCGTGTCGAAGCTCAGATTACGGCTAGTAACGACGGAGATTTTTTCGGCGCGCACAGCGACGATGCGCACCAAGCCATCGCGACTCGCCGCATGACCTTCGTTTATTTTTTCCACCGCGAGCCGTGCCCGTTTGAAGGCGGCGAATTACTCCTGCATGATGCCCTCGTGAACCCGCGAGGGGGTGGTTATCGGACGATAGTGCCGCAGCAAAACCAGATCGTTTTTTTTCCGTGCTCCTTGTTGCACGAGATTACGCCCGTCGAATGCCCTTCGCGGGCTTTCGCCGACAGCCGCTTCACGTTAAACGGATGGCTACACCGGTAAAACAAGCAGCCTGGCTGGAATGGATTGCCGGCTTGGTGGGGGCGGGCTCGCGGCAGACTCAAACCGCAAGCCTGCTCCCTGGGCAATTCCATTGCCTGCTTGACGAGTTGCCGCTGCACTTGATCCCGCAGCCGGCTCTCGGCGAGCAAGTTTCGTCCGAAAACTGGCTCCGGTTATTCTTCAACCCGCAGTGTTCGGTGTTGCCCGCCGGCCAAGTTCCTGCGGAGTTGGAAGCCAACCGGGATCTGCTTTCCGCCTTCAATTGGCAGCTTCCGATCGCTTGGGTGCGCGACCCCGCCACTTCGTTCTTACAGCCGTTCTGGCTAGGACCGCAACTCGAAGCCGTGGTGTCGCAACTTCGCAGCGGCGAATGCGCGCCGGCTTCTCTTTCCCCGGCGGCGCGCCGCGTGCTTACCGGCGCCGGCATTCTCACCAGCGAAAACGCAGCCGAAGTCTGCCTGTCCGCGCGCTCTCGCGTGCTGCAGCGATCTTCGGCCCTTTTCCGGGACCAAGAGTACGCGCTCTTGCGCAACCTGATTCATCCTTTCCACATTGCCGTCTTACGCCGCTATTACCGCCATGCGATCCGACGGGGAATCATCCCCCTGGGCGATCACCAAAGCTCGCGCCGCTACGTTGCCCACAATGAACCCGTGGCGCGCTTTTTTCATCATCAGATCGCGAGCACGGTCGCCGCCGTGGTGGGAGAAGCCGTCAAGCCTTCCTACGTTTATCTGGCTTCTTATTTGAGCGGAGCGGAACTGAAGAAACACACGGACCGGAAACAATGCGAATTCAGCGTCACTCTATGCCTGGATTTCTCTCCCGAACCCACGCTTGCAACTTCCTGGCCAATCCGGCTTGAGACTGCGGAAGGTAGAGTCACCGTGTTTCAGGCGTTGGGCGATGGCCTAGTCTATCGCGGCACGACCGTGCCCCACTATCGCGACGCCTTGCCCGCCGGCCATACCTCAACCTCGATTTTCTTTCATTATGTGCGGGCGGATTTCTGCGGTCCGCTGGACTAAGCAACAGCTTGGCCGCTCATCGCGCACCCGAAACCAGATAAAGCACCGAGAAGAGCTGGTAGTAGCTGTAAGCGAAGCGCGTCCCCTCGCGATTCGCCACCACCGGCGCGATGCCGACGACTCCGGTCGTGGTCTCGGGTCGCAACTCCTTAAGCAGCACCTTCTCGCCCGTGGTCAAATTGACCTTGTAAACCTGCGTCGGAAGCTGGCCGACGACGAAACCGATCGCCGAAACATCGTCAGCCCACTGCAACGGTGCAAAATTCTTCTCCAAATTTGGAATCACATGCGGCGCGCCCCCGCCCACTGGATACACTTCGACGACTCCATTGTCGTTGACCAGAAGCGATCGCCCATTCGGCGAAATGGATGCGCCCACCATCCCCTCCGTCGTGATCGGTACCGGCTTTTCTCCGTCCAAACCCACCAGGTAACATCGAACGCCGTGACCGGGTTCATTGGCGTTGAAAAAGATGTGCTTTCCGTCCGCCAAAAAACGCGCTGTGCCGTTCTTAATTTCCAGTCCCGGTGTAGGGATGGTGCGCGGTTGACCCGGCCCAACGGGAAGCAGCGTCAGCCGGCCCGCTCCGCCGGGAAGAATTGAGATCGCCCATTTGCCATCCGGAGAGAGGCCCCCCGCGCTGCCTTGGCCCAATTGCACCGGCGGACCGCCATCGATTTTGCGAATAGCCACAGCGTACTGCGCCCCGGCAACCTCGCTGGCATCCTCAAACAAAACCCATTGCCCATCCCGAGAAATATCTTTCGGGACACTCCAATAGTGCCACGAGATATCCGTCGGATTGCCATCGCCAAACACCGTGTCCATGGCCAGGCGCTCCGCTTCGGTGCTGATCAACACGCGGCCGTCGGGCGCCACGTCCTGCAAAGTCAAGCCGCCAGGAATCTTCAGGATGGTGCGAATCTTTTTCTCCATACTCACGGCCAGAAGCTTGCGGTTACCGCCTTGCTCGACCCCGGTAAACCATACTTCCTTCCCGTCGGGACTCCATGCCAGACCGACCGCCGACTCCCACTCTTGAGTCAGTACTTTTTTATTGCCGGTGAGGTCGATCGTGTAAACCGCGCCGCGATCGTCCCAGAGCGCCGGATGATTCACGAATGCAATCGTGTCGGCCCGGGGGGAGAAGCGCAGGTGGCTGACCCAGCCATCGGTTTGATAGAGCACGTGGCCAATGGGATACTCGATGCGATCGCGCCCTTCCGCGTGGTGGGCCACGGCGAGTTCGCCATTCGCATCCCAATCCGCCCAGGCTACGTCGTCGAGCACCTCCCGCGGAGAGCCTCCCGCAAGCGGCGTGCGGGCCAGAATGCCGCCTTGGGTTTGCAGATGCGCCGCGTGCGCCCCATGCAAAGCCACGGCCAGTTCGCCGCTGTGAGAGATCGCGAGCAGGTTGGCGTCGCCCAGATTGAGCGGTTGGGCCAGAAGAGAATCGCCAACCGTGGAGAACAGTTGCAGCGGTTTACCATTCCATGCCGCCCCATACACAATGGAACGATAGTCGGGAGCGAAGCGCGCCGAATAGATCGTGCCCTGCTCGAAAGTCAGCCGCCGATACGTTTGCTCCGGTGCCCTCTCGCGCCACGGTACCGCCAGCAGCAGAACCAGCGCCAGCAGCAGAACGCCGGCTACGGCCCAAGGCAGAGTCTTTGCCTGCGCTCGCAGAATCTCATGGCGCCTCGGCGCTTCTCTTTTATCCTCCGCGAGAGTTTCCAAAGCGAAGGCCAGGTCGCGGGCGGATTGAAATCGATTCTCCGGCTCCTTTTCCAGACAGTGGCACACAATTTGCTTGTAAGAATTTGGAATGCCGGCGTGTTCGAAATTGATTTCCGGCGGTTCTTCGCGCAGAACCGCGGTGATTGTGTCCACCTCGGTTTCGCCTTCAAAAGCCCGGTGGCCGGTCAACATCTCGTACAGAATCCCACCCATACTGAAAATGTCGCTGCGATGATCGACGGATTTGGCGCGCAGTTGTTCGGGCGACATGTAGGCGACGGTTCCCACCACCGCGCCCACTTTCGTGACGGTGGTTAACTCCTCCACGGAGCGCTCTGCGTCTCCCGGACCCGACTCCAGCTTGGCCACTCCGAAGTCGAGAATCTTGACCCGGCCGTCGGTGGTGACAAATAAATTTTCTGGTTTGAGATCGCGATGAACAATGCGCCGCCGGTGAGCCGCGATCAGGCCGCTCACGATTTGCAGCGCGTAGTCGGTGGCAAGGCGAACCGGGATTGCTCCCTGCAGCAGTCGACTGCGCAGGGTCATGCCCTCCAGCAATTCGCAAACGATGTACGGCGAACCATCGTCGAAGCCAACGTCAAAAATGGCAACGATGTTGGGATGATTAAGCGACGCGGCCGCCCGCGCCTCCAATTCGAAACGCCTCAGGTGGTCAGGATTCTCGTTCGAAGCCGGCCGGATTAACTTGAGGGCGACGTCTCGAACCAGCCTCTCATCGCGCGCCCGAAAAACCTCGCCCATCGCCCCTGAGCCAATCTTTTCCAGAACCCGGTAATGCCCTATAACTCGCTCGGCCATGTACTTCCCCGTTGGAATGGTAGGGGTGCATTTCCCCGCAGTCAACAGAGAACTGCATTCAGCAGGGTGGGGACAGCCGCCCTCGGCTGTCCGTCGAGCGCCGCTCGACTGCTTCTTTGTTAGGTGCGGCAAACTCAAAGTCTCAACGCTCCTCGCATCGTGCTATAATCTCGGTTCGTCTGCGTCTGGTTTGAGGTGGCCTGTGATTTCCTCGGGCGCATCCTGCATCCATAGATCGCGCGTCAATTACTGTTAAACAAGAGGTCTAGCTATGTCCGGCCATTCCAAGTGGGCCACCATCAAGCACAAAAAGGGCGCGCTTGACGCCAAGCGCGGCAAGATTTTTACCCGTCTGATCAAGGAAATCAGCATCGCCGCCAAGAACGGTGGCGGCGATCCGGATTCCAATCCGCGTCTGCGCGGCGCTATCGTGGCCGCGAAGGCCGAGAACATGCCCGCCGATAACATCAAGCGCGCCATCCAGCGCGGCACCGGCGAACTCCCCGGCGCCACTTACGAGGAGTTTTCGCTCGAGGGCTACGGTCCCGGAGGCGTGGCAGTTCTGCTCGATATCAACACCGACAATCGCAATCGCACGGTCAGCGAGATTCGTCACTGCTTCGGCAAGAACGGCGGCAACATGGCCGAGGCTGGCGCGGTCTCCTGGATGTTCCACAAGAAGGGTGACATCGTGATCCCCAAGAGCGCCGCCAAAGAGGACGACTTGATGAACATCGTTCTCGAAGCCGGCGGCGAAGATCTCCACGACGACGGCGAGAATTGGGAGATCCTCACCGAGCCCTCCGCTTTCGAGGCCGTGCTCGAAGCCGTGAAGAAAGCGGGCATTGAGCCAGCTTCCTCCAGCGTGGCCATGATCCCGCAGAATTACATCAAGCTCGAAGGCCAGGCGGCCAACACCATGATCCGTCTCATGGAAGCATTGGAAGACCAGGATGACGTGCAGAACGTCCACTCCAACTTCGACATCGATCAAAAGCTGCTGGAAGAAGTGGCGGGCTAGTCTCGCTTCGATTCGATTCGACGCTAAACTATAGAACGCTCGCCTTCGGGCACTCGTTTTCTTCTACGGTGTCCCCTGTATTTACAGAAAAGTTTTCAACAGCAGCGTGGAAAATTCTGTGGAAAAACATCGCCGTATCTCTGTAACTCACGCGAAGAAAGATGCTTCAGCATTTTGCACCGGAGTGAGTGCGAGAAACATCGTGGGGCGCGAGCCGGCGTGAGCAGTTTGTGGCTCGGGGCAGCCTAACTTCAATCTTGAAACTCAGACTCGACAAATTGCTCGTCGATCGCGGCCTCGCCGCCTCGCGCGAACGCGCCCAAGCGCTCATTCTCGCCGGCAAAGTCCTGGTCGACGATCAGAAGATCGACAAGGCCGGGGCGCAGGTTGTCTCCGATGCGCCCCTCCGGCTGCTCGGCCAAGATCTGAAATATGTCAGCCGCGGCGGCCTGAAGCTGGAGCGCGCTCTCGATGATTGGCAGATCGACGTCGAAGGAAAACTCTGCCTCGACGTGGGCGCTTCCACCGGCGGCTTCACCGATTGCCTACTGCAGCACGGCGCGGCCCGAGTGATTGCCATCGACACCGGCTACGGCCAGATGGATTTCAAACTGCGCCAGGATGTTCGAGTTCGACTTCTCGAAAAAACCAACGCGCGTTATCTGACGCGAGAGAGCCTCGAAGAGAACGTAGACTTGATCGCCATGGACGTGTCTTTCATCTCCGCAACATTGGTTCTGCCGGCAGTCGTGGCCGCGGCGTTCCCTGAGTCTCGCAACGACCGCCGCGGCCGACAGTTAGTTGTTCTAGTCAAGCCACAATTCGAGGCAGGAAGGGAATTCGTAGGCAAGGGAGGCATCGTCCACGACGAAGCCGCGCAACTGGCGGCGGTCGAGAAGGTAAAAAGCGCGCTGCTCCTATTAAATAGCCGGGGCACAGATGTAATCGAGTCGCCCATTCTCGGCGCGGAAGGAAATCGCGAATTTCTTCTCCGCGGAGTCTTCTGATTGCGGGTGCACCTCAGGCTTGGACCTCTTCGAGTGGTGTCACCCTGAGCGCCGTCGCTTTTCAGGCGGAGCGAAGGATCTATGGCACATGCCTTGTCTGCTCGCGGGGGGATCCTTCACCCGGCTAAACTGCGCCGGGCTTCGGGATGACGCCGCTTGAAAGGACTGGGGTCAAACGCTGGACCGGACTTCTTCTGTTGTGACCTTGCCAGGCACGAGGCCGTGAGTCTTTTTTGACCAATCCCGCGCTTCAACTCGGCGGACAGGTCGGTGCTCTCCGTGGCGACATGCGCCGCTTGGCTGATTCTTTTACGGCGCTCGATCTTAAGCGCAGGCGATTTGCCGTCCGCGAAGTGACCGAAGCCCCAGCCGCCGGTTGCGGCGTATTTGCTTGAGACCTTGACCATGAGCTAAACGTTGGTTGGGGGGACGAAAGATTGGGCTTGGCCAAAGACTTCGTTGTTTTCCTCGGATGCGACGTTACGATAATGCAAAGCGGCAATGATTGTGTCCGGGAACGGAAGCTTTTTTTCACGGTAAACGTTGATGGCTACATCGTTGCCCAGGACGGCGCCGAGACGGTTGAGGTTGCCTGCTTCATGCTCCGAGCAAACCCACCTCCAGTCGCGGTACCCCTAAAACGGGTTTCGGTAGCGAAGGGCGGGGCCGGTCGGCCATCCGTGTGTCCTGGTTCATACGACCAATCAAGGGACTGGCGGCAATAATTTTACTTTCCGGCTGATAGGTAAAGCGCGATCCTCAATTACAAACCTTACCGAACAGGATCTCTGCATATCGCCTCGGTTGCTCAAGATCGGGGAAATGGCCACAGTCCTCGAACCGAATCAGTTCGGCATTTGACGCACATTCCAAAAGGCTCGCCGGGTCGGTGTGTTTGTGGGAATGATCTCTTGTTCCCCAGAGTATGGTGCAAGTCGCGGTTATTGCGTTTAAGGTATCTACGGGTTCACCAGCCAGGCCTTGTGCGACACCCGCCAGACAAAAACAACCACCGTGATCGAGAGCATCGAGCGCAGTTTTCGCATAGAAATTCACGCTGGTATTCCTGGGCAGCGCGACATGGTACCAGTCGCGGGCGACCTTATGTCGGAATAGCCACATTCCGATCTGTCCGGCCACGGGTACTAGCACTGGCCAGGGGATGTTCCGTCTCGCCCATGGATGAATTGCACGTAAAGAAGACGTTTGCGACAGCACGAGTTGGGAGATTCGGTCGGGCGAAATCTGAGACACGCGAAGCGCGTAATAACCGTTCACACAGCTGAAAGCCAGTGTGGCCCTCTGGATGCCCAGGGCATCCAATACGCCCACTATCACACCTGCCCCTTCGTTTAGAGAATGCCCGTAGGTACTTTGCGGCAGGGAATGGCCAAAGCCCGGCATTTCAAAACAAATGACACGCAAATGAGGAGAAAGCAGCGCAATCAGGTCCGCATAGTGCTCGATCACATTGGGCCCGTCCGGTGTGATCAAGACGCACGGGAGGTTCGTGCTCAAGCTCCTGCCCGAATCAAAAAGACGGATTGGGCCCGCAGGTGTGTTGACGATTTGCGTTTCCAACAACGGGTTTGGAGATGAGCCGGATCGATTGGCCGAGTACCGAGTCAAAACGGCATCGGTAAGGGAAGCGAGTCGGCTGAATCCGTGAATGATGTTCCCTCCCTCTCTGATGGCCTAAAGTTCTGAACTGCTGGGCATTGAGCGCTCTTTCAACAGTTAGGTAAGGCGGGGCGTCCCGTCGCTCATTCACGAGCTTCGGACCATACTAGAGCGACACGCCTTCTGGGCGCTTGGCATAGGTGCTTTTGAGCACATTCGAACGCGAGTACACGAGGAAGCAGTATAGAGGCGCACCCAGTAAGGGGAATAGCATCACGAAAAACCGAACGATTTGTTTTAGCGGATGCGATTCATCGAAGCGAAACAAAAAGAACTCCATTCCGACAAGCATGATTCCGGCTCCTAAGACACCAGCCAACAAGAGTGGTCTCACCACGGGCGCAATGGTCGAGGGTATCCCACCGACAAACAGGATCGCCCACCAGCTGAAAAACAGTGCGACCGAGAAGGCGGCTGAAGCGCGATAGACGCGATGTGCCGTGGGAGACACAATCCAGTCCTTGTTGATGTATTCATACTTCAGCATAGGTGTCGGAACATTCTATGCCAGCTCCTACGGTGCAATCTAGCAGCCTCCACGGATGACAAAGTCTGGATAAATGAGTCAAACTGAGCGCTTGCGGCTCTGCCAATCTCAGGGGCCGCGGATTCTGTACAATCTGTATCTGTTGCCATGGCAGCTTCCTCCACATCTCATCCCGCGAAAGTTGCCGCGATCATGTCGCGTCCGGCGAAGCCGGAAGTTGCGGGCACCGTCCCCGAACTGTTAGCGTGGCTGCAACTGCACGGTTACCGCGTCATCGTGGATTCGGAAACCGCCAAATATGCCAACGGCCAGCAGCAGATGCCGCGCGCGCAGATGGCCTCGCAGCCTTTGGATCTCGTCGTCGTGCTGGGAGGCGATGGCACTCTGCTCTCCGCCGTCCGCGCCACCGCGGCTATCGACGTGCCGCTGCTCGGCGTGAACCTGGGTTCGCTCGGCTTTCTCACCGACGTCCCGCTCTCTTCACTTTTCCCCATGCTCGATCAGATCGCCCAGGGCCGCGCCCCGACCGAGCAGCGCTCCCTGATGCACTGCGACCTGCTCCGCGGCGAGCAAGTGCTGGGCAGTTATCTGGCTTTCAACGACGTGGTGGTGAACAAGACCGCTCTAGCCCGCCTGAATAACTACGATCTCTTCGTTGACAAAATATTTGTCTCCAGTTACCGCGCCGATGGCATGATCGTGGCCACGCCCACGGGCTCGACCGCTTACTCACTCTCCGCCGGCGGCCCTGTGCTCATGCCCACAGTGGATGCCTTTGTGATCACCCCCGTAGCTCCCCACATGCTGACCCACCGCCCGCTGGTCGTGCCCGATTCGTCCATCGTAGAAATCGTCTTGCGAAGTGTCGAAGAGCTGGCCTATCTCAGCCTCGACGGCCAGCCCGGCCTCGACCTGCAGGATGGCGACCGCGTGCTCTGCCGCAAGTCCGAACACACCGTCTGCCTCTTCCGCACCGAAACCGATTTCTTCAAAGTGCTCCGCACCAAACTCAAGTGGGGCGAGCGCTGAGAAACTTTAGAGCCAGATTTTGGGTGGCGTAGCGCTTTAGCGCTGCGATCTAAACGCCCTGATCGTGGGCGGCGTTAGCCGCTGCGAGACGGTCACTTTTGCGAGCATCAAAAATCGAAAAAGGGCTGAAAGCGATGCTCTTGGCGTATTCTTATGGCATTCGCATTCTTGGCCCCGTCGCGGAGGGGGTGAACTTGGCGCGAGAGCGAAGCGAGTCGCGCTTTTCATCGCCGCATTGCTTGCGATGGTTACAGCAATTTTGCGGCTCACTTTATTTCCAGATCCAAGATAGCCATTCGCTTTCTTTTTCAATCCCTTCTACGGTGGCTCCCAATCGCCAAATACACCGCGCCTTTCATGACTCCGCCGCCATCAACTCCCGAACTCTCTCCCGGCGCCGAATCACCTTCACTGACTTTCCGCCAACCAAAACCTCCGCCGCCCGTGGGCGGGTATTGTAATTCGAGGCCAGCGCCATTCCGTACGCCCCGGCATCCAGAATCGCCAGCACATCGCCCTCTTCCGCGCGAGGCAACTCCCGATCCCTGGCGAAAAAATCTCCCGACTCGCACACCGGACCCACCACATCGACCGTCTCCGTCAGCCCGCCAGGCGCGGCGGGGCGAATCGCCGGAACGATCTCATGATAAGCCGCATAGAGCGCTGGCCGCATGAGATCGTTCATCGCCGCATCCACGATCAGAAAGCGCTTGCCATCGTTTTCTTTCCGATAAATCACCGAGGTAAGCAATGCCCCCGCCGGCCCCACAATCGACCGCCCCGGCTCCAGCAGCAAATGCACCTTCAAGCCGCGCAAGGGTTGCATCACCGCCCGCGCGTACCGCGCCACAGAATTCGCGAAGTCCCCTCCGAGTTCCTGGTAAGCAATGCCGAGTCCGCCGCCCACGTCTACGTATTCGATCGTGTGTCCGTCCACGCGCAAGTCACGCACCAGGTCGGCGACCCGCGCCACCGCCTCCGCAAACGGCGCCACATCCCGAATCTGCGAACCGATGTGGACGCTGACTCCGGCGACGTTCAGATAACTCGAACTCGCGGCCTTGTCGTAAAGCTCGCGCGCGGCGCTAAACGGCACTCCAAATTTATGTTTTCTCAATCCCGTAGAAATGTGCGGATGGGTATCCGCCGCCACGTCGGGATTCACCCGCAGCGCCACTCGAGCCGTCGTGTGCAGGCGAGCTGCACAGGCCGCCAACTCGCGCAGTTCGGATGCGCTCTCCACATTGAAGAGCAGAATCTTCGCCCGCAAGGCCGCCGTCATCTCCTCCCGCGTTTTTCCCACACCGGAGAATACGACTCTCCGGCCCGCGCGCCGGTCCGCGATCAGCACCCGCTCCAGTTCTCCGCCCGAAACCACATCGAAGCCGCATCCCTGCCGCGCCAGTAGCCGCAGGATATTTACATTCGAATTCGCCTTGACCGAGTAGCAGATGGTGTGGGGCACGGCGCGAAAAGCTTTGTCAAAGGCGGTCAGCCGTTCGCGCAGGGCGCGTGCCGAATATGCGTAAAGAGGAGTTCCATAGCGCTCGGCGAGCTGAGAAAGAGAAACGTCTTCGCAGTGCAGGGTGAGATTCTGGTCGCGGCCCGCGCGTCTTCGGGACTCGCGATACGAAAACCCCGGCGGCCGTTCCCATTGCGTGAGTTCGCTGTGCCCCTTCATTTTCGCTTGGCGGAAGCGGGCTCGCCTTCTTTCACGCCGTCCTTCACCTTGATCGCCAGCACGGTCTGGTCGTCGAAGGTTTCGACCCCGGCAGAGTGTTCGGCCGCAGCTTTGAAAAGAGATTCCACCACGCAGTCCGCGGATCGGCTGGCACACTCCGCGATTAGCTTCTCGACTCGCCCCCGACCAAACAACTCGCCCCTGCGATTGCGCGCGTCGAGAATGCCATCGCTGAAAAAGACGAACATGTCACCGGCCTTCATCTTGAAACGAAACTCGTCGTAATCGGCATCGTCGAAAAGCCCCAGTGGCAAACCCGTGGCCTCGATCACCTGATTCTTGCCATCATGCACGTAAACCGGCCGAGGCAGGCCGGAATTCGACACCAGTAGAGTTGAATGTTCATCGTCCCAGAGCGCGTAGATCAGCGATACGAACTGCGCCTCGATGCGGCGTTCCGCCAAAGACATATTCACTGCCTTCAGCATCTCGGCGGGTCCAGGTTCGATGGGCGCATGCGAGCGCAGAATCCCACTCACCAGGGCCGCGTAGATGGCGGCGGGCGCGCCTTTCCCGCTCACATCGCCAATCGCAATTCCCAGCCGCGAGAGCGAGTAAGGAATGAAATCGTAAAGGTCTCCGCCGATGGCTCGCGCCGGAACGAACTTGGCAGCGAGTTCCAGATGCGCCACCTTCGGCAGGGTCTGCGGGAGCAGGCGCATTTGCAACTCCCGAGCCAGCGCCAGATCCCGCTCCAGTCGGCGCTCCTGCCGCGCAATCTCCTCGTACAGGCGCGCATTTTCAATGGCAATTGCAACTTGCGCCGCCAAGGTCATCATGGTGCGCCGGTGGTCGTCGGTAAAAAAACCGCGGCGCGTGTGCTCCAGATCGAGCACGCCGATGACTTTATCCTTGTAGATCAAAGGCACGGCCAGCTCCGACCGTGTCTCCGGATTGCCTTCGATGTAGCGCGAATCTTTGCTCACATCCGGCACTAGGACCGCCTCTTTGCTCTGGGCCGCATGCCCGACCAACCCGCGCCCCATCGGAACTTCATGCTTGAGATGAATATTTTCGTGGAAGCGCAGCGAGAAACGATGCTCCAGCTTTTCTCCGGACGCATCCAGCAGCAGAATGCTGAACATCTGGTAATCGATCAATCGCCGCAGCAACTCGGCCACGCGGCTCAGTAGTTCATCAAGATTCAGAATCGACGACAACTCTCGCGCAATTTCATTGAGCAGCACCAAAATTCGCGCCTGCCGTGTGGTTCGCGTGTATAGCTGCGCGTTCTCGATTCCACTGGCGATTCGCGAAGCCAGCAAAGTCAGCAACCGTTTGTGCTCTTCGTTGAAGTAGCCTAAACCGCGCGCCTCCAGGTCCATCACGCCGATGATTCGATTCTTCACCGTGAGAGGAACCGCCAATTCCGAGCGCACATTGGGCACGGCGGCAATGTAGCGTGGGTCTTTGGTGACATCATCCACCAGCACCGCCTGCCGCGACTGCGCCGCCAGCCCGGTCACGCCTTCGCCCACCTTCACTCGAGCCCTTTCGGCAAACTCCGGCGGATATCCCACTTGAAAGCGAAAGCGCAGCTCCTGCGACTTCTCGTTCAGCAGCAGGATGGCGAAGATTTCGTAATCGATGACTTTGCGCACCACTTCGGCGACCCGGCGTAAAGTCGTATCCAAGTCGAGCGAAGTCGACATGACATCGGCCACCTCCAGCAGAAGCGGCTCAACATGGAATTGATTTTCGGGCTTGCTCAGCACTGATCCCATTTTTGATCTCTATGATAGCAGCCGTGCTTTCAGTACCCAGTACACAGTTCCTACGAGTACCGAGTACCCGGAGTCCAGAATTCAGAAACGGGTGCGCCGCACAGCCATCGCTACGCTTTACTTGCCTCCAGGTACTGGGTACTGCCCTCACTCCCGCGGCACCACGCAAACGTCGGGCAAATTTCTATAACGCTCGGCGTAGTCAAGGCCGTAGCCCACGACAAACTCGTCCGGAATCGTGAAGCCAATATAATCGCCATACAGGGGAAGCTTGCGCCGGGAAGGCTTGTCCAGCAGCGCCGCGATCTTCAGCGTCTTGGGCTGATGCGCCAGCAGGAGCTTCTTCAGATAAGTCAGGGTCAATCCCGTATCTAAAATATCTTCCACGACGATCACGTTCTTATCGCGCATGGATTGATCCACATCTTTCATCAGCTTCACTTCACCGGTTGAGTCCCAGCCGCTCTTCAGCTCTTGCGTGGGGCTCGGTCGATTTCCATAACTCGACACGCCGATAAAATCAAACGTGGCATCGAGCGTGACCTGCCGCGCCAGGTCCGCCAAAAAAATCGCCGAGCCTTTCAGCACTCCCACGAAGATCACCGGCTCGCCCGCGAAGTCGCGGGAAATTTCCGCGCCCATCTCCGCCACGCGCTTCGCGATCGCATCCCGCGAAATCAGCACCGTGAGTTCTGTCATGGCGTTTCATATTAAACTATAGTGGCTGCCCCCTGTTGGAGTCCCCGCTCCGGCTCGAAGCACGGGGCAAGCCATTGGAGTTCCCCCATGGATCTCAAAGGCCTTCAACTTACCTGGCTCGGACACGCGACCTTCCGCATCGAAACTCCTGGCGGCCAGACCATCATTATCGACCCTTGGATCATGAATAATCCGATGTGCCCGGCTTCCGAGAAAAAGGTAAAGAAGCTCGATACGCTGCTCGTCACGCACGGTCACGGCGACCACATCGGCGACGCCGTCGAAGTCATCCAGCAGCACAGCCCGCAGGTGGTCGGAATCCCCGAGATGTGCGGCTGGTTGCAGAAGAAAGGCGCCAAGAACATCGCCATGATGAACAAGGGCGGCACCCAAACACTCGGCGATGTCAAAGTCACCATGGTGCACGCCGACCACTCCTGCGGCATTCAGGATGGCGACGAACTGGTTTACGGCGGCGAAGCCTGCGGTTACGTAGTCGAATTCGACAACGGCGTGAAGATTTACCACGCCGGAGACACCAACGTCTTCGGCGATATGAAAATCATCCGCGACCTCTACGCCCCCGAAATCGTCATGCTTCCCATCGGCGATCATTTCACCATGGGCCCGCGCGAGGCCGCCTACGCCTGCAATCTGCTCCAGCCCAGAATCGTGATCCCCATGCACTTCGGCACTTTTCCCGTGCTGACAGGAACGCCGGTCGAATTGCAGAAGCTACTTCCAGATGTTGAAATCGTCGCCCTGAAACCCGGCGAAACCATCAATAATCTGGAGTCGCAAAAGACTACGAGCCTGGCGTCCTAAAGTCGCTACTGATAAGGCAATCACCGTGGAAGAGCGGCCCTTTCAGGGCCGCGTGAATCCGCGAATAGAGACGCGGGCTTTAGCCCCCGTGGAGCTTTGCTATTCTTGGGGGACTCACTTGCGAGCGACACCTATGGCTCAAGACAACAAGAAAGAATCCAAACCCAACTGGCGTCACTTCGATCTGGTTACCGCCGGGCCGGTCGATGACTACCTCTACGCCATGCTCCCCAAGCGCGACGAGGTGCTCATCGAGATGGAGGACTACGCCGCCAAGCACGAAATTCCGATCGTCGGCCCGGCGGTAGCGCGCATTTTGCAACAACTGGCGATGTCGATTAACGCCCGCACGGTTTTCGAGTTGGGCTCTGCGATTGGATACTCAACCATCTGGTGGGCGCGCGCGGTCGGCGAAAGAGGCAACGTCATCTACACCGACGGTGACGCAAAAAACGCCGAGCGCGCCCGCGGCTACTTTGATCGCGCCGGCGTCTCAAAGCAAATCACGCTGCACACCGGCGACGCCCTCGAACTTCTCTCCGAACAAAAGCAGCAGTACGACGTAATTTTTAACGATGTGGATAAAGAAGACTACCCGCGCGTGCTGCGCCTGGTTCCGCAAAGGCTGCGCAAAGGTGGCCTGTTCATCACCGACAATGTTTTGTGGAGCGGCCGAGTCGCGCAGAAAAATCCCGAAGAGCCGCACACCAAAGCGATCCTGGAATTCAATCGCCTGCTCTACAGTTCGCCGGATTTCTACACGACGATTCTGCCCATTCGCGACGGCCTGGCGGTAGCGCTGAAGAAATAAGTAGCGCTGAAGAACTAAAAAGCGAAGTTCACACCAGAATGCTCGTCATCCCGAGCGCAGCGAGGGACCTTGGTGTCTGCCGGCGCCATCATGTTTGCCAGCATAGGCAGAAACCAACGTCCCTCGCTACGCTCGGGATGACATCGAATAAAGAGTCGTCGCTTTGCTCTCCCGCTCAAATCGACTTCACCGGAAGCGCCAGCAAATCTTCCACCAGCCCCACTTCCTTCTGCAGAAAGGGCTCGGCATAAGTCACGCCGCACAGCATTCCGTAGAATCGCGCCATCGACTCCACGCGCGCATGAATCTCATCATGAGCGGGGAAGAGATCTTTACCCGCCTCCTGATCGCTGAACTGCGAAGTGTAAGCCAGGATGGAAGCAAACTTCTGTTCAAACTGAGAAGTGATATCCACCACAAAAGTGGGCCGCACATCGTAATAAAGCGTAGCGTAAATAATCTTAAAAGGCCGATGCGGCGGAAGCGTAGCGCCGGCGTCCCGCCGGCTGTCCGGAGGGCGTCCCGCCCTCCGCGTGTCGGAAATATGTGCGGCCGCGTCACTGAGGGCTGACTGCTGACGGCTGAGTGCTGACCGCGGATCCAGCTTCGCCAGCCCCGCCAGAAAACAGGCCTCATACCCCAGCATGGAACAAGTGTAGTGATCCGGATGCCGTCCCTTCCAATAAGGCAGAATCACCACCCGAGGCCGAGTCTCCCGAATCACGCTCGCCACCTTCAGCCGATTCTCCCAGGTATTTTCGACGCGCCCATCGGGAATATCGAGCGCCCTCCGCCACTCGACGCCAAGAATCTTCGCCGCCTCAGCCGCCTCGCGCGCGCGATCTTCCGCCGTCCCACGCGTCCCCATCTCGCCCTGCGTCAGATCGAGAATGCCCGTCCGCTGCCCGTGCTGAGCCGCCTTCAGCAGCGTGCCGCCGCAGGTCTGCTCCACGTCGTCGCGGTGCGCGGCAACGGCAAGAATGTCGAGGTTGTCGGAATCCGCGGGCATGTCAATCCAGATTGCCCTGCTCCAGCACCACGTTCTCGCGCACGATCAGCCGGTGCGCCGCCATTTCCTTCAACGTAGGCAGAACGCGACTCACATGCTCGTCCGTGTCCACAAAAACAATAATCACCGGCAGCTTGCCGCCAGCCTCGACCAGATGCGAAGTCTCCACACGGTGGCGCCCAAGAAATCCCGCCACCGCATGAATCGCAGTCGCGGCGTAAGCGTTCTCTTTGCGCAGATAGTTGAGAATTTCCAGATGCAGTGGCCGGTGATGCCACTGGTCGGCTTCATTCAGATAGATGGTTACTTGCACTGCCATTGCACTTGGCATTTTACTCGCTACCCTTCCATTCCCGCCGCAAGATGCCGTACAGCTCCGAATCGATAAACTGCTCCCACTTGCGAAGGTGCTCGCGCTGGCAGCCTTCGTGACGCATGCCCAGCTTTTTCAAAACATTTCCAGATGCCGGATTGTGCTTGAAATGCGAGGCGAAGATGCGGTGCAACTTGAGATCCTCAAAGCCGTAGCGAAGCATCTCCCGCGCCGCCTCGGTCGTGTAGCCTTTTCCCCAACTCGCAACTGCCAGCCAGTAGCCCAGTTCGGCATGCTGGTGTGGCTCGTCAATGGTGAGTCCGATTCCGCCGATTTGCCGCCCATCGCTGCGCAAAGTGATCGCCAGCCACAGCCGGTGAGGTTCGCGCAGCAGCAGAAGAAAATCCTTCCCATCCTGCTCGGTGTAAGGGTGCGGGATGCGTAGCGTGGTGGCCGCGACTTCGCGCGCGCCGATCAACGGCACTAGCTCCGCGAGGTCCGCTTCCGTGTAAGGACGCAATCGCAGCCGCGGGGTTTCGAGCACAGGCGCCATGCTACAGCACCCGCGCCAAAGCCATCCCCGCCAGTGCCGCGCCGAGGCACAGCAAGTTATTGCTGAGAATATTCGTGAGCATCAGCGCGTACTGGCCCTGCTCGAAGTAGGCCATGGTCTCGAACGCATAGCTGGAGAAGGTTGTGAACGAGCCGCAAAACCCAATCACTACCAGCAGTCGCCAGCGCGGATCGACCAGCACGCGTTCGGTAGTCCAGACCAGAAAGAAGCCGACGATAAAGCTGCCCACAATATTGATGAAGAGCGTTCCGTAAGGGAAGGCCGATCCGAGTTCCTTCGCGGCCAGGCGGCTCAGCAGGTAGCGAAAATTGGCGCCCACGATGGCGGCCACAGAGATAGCCAGGAAGTCTTTCAATGCAGAATTCCTCCTACAAATCAGCCTTAAGGATTTTGTAGGAGTTATCAGCCTCAAGCCCGGCACCGGTCGAGGCGGTTATGGCGAACTCCATCGCCGTGATTATCTTTTATCACGAAAACGACGAGACGACTACGAGCTGCCAGCAGTTAGCAATTAGCAATTGGCAGTTAGCAGTCAGCCAATCCCCTTAAGGAATATAGTTTGATTCCGACCCTGAGATCAAAGCCGAATGGCAAACGGCCAATTGCTAATTGCCAATTGCTAACTGCTTCTCACTTCTTCCGCTCCACCAAATATCGTGCCAACTCCTTCAACGTCTCGGCGCGTTCGCCGAAACCCTTCAGCTCTTTGAACCCCGCGCACACCAGCGCATCTGCCTTCCTCTCCGATTCTTCTATCCCGAACAGCGCCGGATACGTCACCTTCTGTGCCGCCGTATCTTTGCCGGCCGTCTTGCCCAGCTGCTCTGAGGTCTGCGTCACGTCAAGCACATCGTCGACGATCTGAAACGCCAGGCCGATCGCTTGCCCGAACGCCCGCAGCCGCGTCACTTCGTTGCCGTCGGCGCCGCCAAAAAGCCCTCCACTCACCAGGCTCGCGGAAATGAGCGCGGCCGTCTTGGCGCGATGGATATACTCCAGCATCTCTGCCGTGGGCTGAGTATGTTCAGCCTCGAGATCAACTACCTGCCCGCCGATCATGCCATCGACCGTGCCCGTACCACGCGCGATCTCTTCGATAATCCGCACTCGCGCCTCCGCCGGACACTCCAGCCGCGCCAGCACTTCGTAAGCCTGCGTCTGCAGCGCATCTCCGGCAAGGATGGCAATCGCTTCGCCGAAAACTTTATGGCAGGTGGGGCGCCCACGCCGCAGATCGTCGTTATCCAGCGCCGGCAGATCGTCGTGGATCAGCGAATAGGTGTGCAGCATCTCCAGCGCCGCGCCCAGTTCCTCGATCTTGGCGGGCAGAGACGATGACCCGGCGATCATGCGTCCAGCCTCCATGCACAAAACCGGCCGCAGCCGTTTGCCCCCGGCAAACACGCTGTGCCGCATCGCCTTGTGAATGGATACCGGAGGCTGGCTCTCCGACGGAATCAAACGGTCGAGCGCCGCATCGGTGCGCGCCCGCCCCTGCTCAAGAGTTTCCTGCAGCATCGCGCAGCGAGTATAACAAGGCGTGGGCTGCAAAGCACCGCATGTAAGCCCACGAGTTTTCAAATGCCGGATGGCAGCGTCAACGGCTTGGACAGCGGGTTGGAAACGCGACCAAATGGAAGCACTCAAAATTCTAGTTCTGTGCGTCGTTTCGGCGATGCTCTACGGGATTGTCCATGACCAATTTACGGCACGAATATGTGTTGAATACTTCACAATCTTTCATCCGCCGATTTTTCACACACAGTCTCCGACCCTGCTTGGCTTGGGATGGGGAATCGTAGCTACGTGGTGGTTCGGGGCGTTTCTCTCTGTACCGATGATATTCGCGGCTCGGGCGGGGCATAGGCCCACGCTCCGGGCGTCTCAGCTCATAACGTCAATCGCACTATTGCTCGGTTTTATGGCAGTATGCGCCATACTCTTTGGCAGCGCGGGTTATGTTCTCGCTCGAAGCGGAGTGCTGGCCACGGACTGGCTGACCTTCTCATCCTCCCCGGCAGACCGTTATCGCTTTATGGCAGATTGGTGGGCACACAACGCTTCTTACGCGAGCGCCTTCATCGGAGGCATAATTCTGTGTGTGCTTACTTATCGGCGGCGTGCTCGCATGGTCGCATGAGTGATGAAGCGAAAGCGAGGAAGCATCGCGCGCCTCCTCGCCGTGCGAATGTTTAATTAACCTCAGGCCGCGCGCCCTACGCCACAGCCATGCTCCGCAATACCGCGGCCACCACATTCTGCGCGTCATCGGCGGGACAGAAATCACTAGCCCCCGCGTCCATGGCTGCGACCCACAACTCCTCATCCGGCACCCGGTGAGTGCAAACGATCGGCAGCTTGGGGAAATCCTGACGCAAATTCCGCAGATCGCTGAGCAAGGAATATTCCACGTCGAGAATAACCACTTCCGGCGGATGCTTGGCCACGCTCTCGCGCAGCTCCTCCCCGGAGTTGGTTAAGAGCACAGAATTAAAGTGCGAGGAAAGTTGGCCGGCCAGAGACTTTGCCACCTTGGGATCGGTTTCAAGGACTACAACGCTGGAGCCCATAGATCCTCCTAACTAACCGTCTACAACGGCGGACTAGGGCTGCGGGGAAGGGTGCGGCACCACTCACTCCACAGACATTCTTACCAGAACGCCCGGCACAGATTCGCCGCCTACCGTTGGGCAGGCGCTCTTTCCGTCGAGGCATCAAAAGGCTCGGCCTGGAGCTTTCCGTTTTTCTTCAACAGAATTTCCACCTTGCCTTCGGCCTGCTCCAACTCCTTGCGGCAGGCGGACGACAAGTTCATTCCTTCCTCAAACAGGGTCAGAGACGTTTCCAGAGGCACGTCCCCCTTTTCCAGTTCCTGAACGATTTTTTCCAGCCGCTGCAGGCACTCTTCAAACTTAGCCAACGGTTCTCACTCCTTCTCTACTGTAATGCTCCGAATTCCTCGCGATGTCCAGTCTTATTTTGTAAAAAGTTGCGGACGGAGCCCATCGCGCAACCACAAAGGGAATTTCTAAGCCGGCGTCGCGCTCTTCGTCCCCAAAGCCTCCAGCACATCCACCGCCAGGTTGTACCGCCCCTGCGGAGCGCTGATCTGCGCCCCTTGCACCGAATGCCGCACCGCCAGCAACATCTCCCGCGCAATCGCCACACCCTCAGCCCGCGCCGCTTCCGGCGTCTGCGCCTTCGCCATGCGCCCCAGAATCGAATCCGGCACCGAGACTCTTAGTTCGTTCTTCATGAACTCTGCATTGCGCGCGCTCACCAGCGGCCAGATTCCCGCCACCACCGGAACCCGGCAATGCTCGATCCGCCGCAGAAAATTTTCCAGCAGCCGAATATCGAACACCGGCTGCGTCACCGCATATTCCGCTCCCGCCTTCACCTTGTATTCGAATCGCCGTATCTCTTCGTCCAGATCGGTCAGCCCCGGGTTCGCGCCCACTCCAATCACGAACCCTGTGCCCAGCCCGATCGGGTTTCCGCCAATATCCAGCCCGCGATTCAGGTTGTGAACAATATTCACCAGACCGATCGCGTCCACGTCGAACACGGCCGTCGCGTCGGGATAGTTCCCCATCTTCGGCGGATCGCCGGTAATGCAGATCAAGTTCTTAATCCCCACCGCGGCCGCGCCCAGCAAATCGCTCTGGATGCACAAAACATTTCGATCCCGGCAGGTGTAATGCAGAATCGCGTCAATCCCCGCATCCCGCTGCACCAGCAGCGACAGCGCCTGATTGCTCATGCGCGCCGAGGCCCGCGGGCTATCCGGAATATTCACCGCATCCACGCCCACCGACTTCAGAAAGCGCGTGCCCTCCAGCTCTTTGCTGATGTCTGTTCCCTTGGGAGGCACCACCTCCACCATGGTGACAAACTCTCCCCGCGCCAGCTTGGCGCCCAGAGCCGAGCGCTCCGCCAAAGCCTGCGCTGGAACCGCCGTCGGAGCCGCACTCGCGGCGACATGCGTAGTAGCCGCCCGCCCCCGCGCCTCGCCCACGCGCAACGCCGACTTCATTACCCGGATATGATCCGGCGTAGTGCCGCAGCATCCGCCCACAATCCTCACCCCGGCAGCGACAAACTTCCGCGCATAACTCGCCATGTACTCCGGCGAGCACAAATAGATATTTCGACCCTCCACCGAGCGCGGAATGCCGGCATTCGGCTGCGCCGCCAGCGGCAGGGAAGTCGCCGCCCTCACCCGCTCGATGGCATCCAGCATCGCCACCGGACCCACGCTGCAATTGCAGCCAATCACATCCGCGCCCCACTCTTCGAGGCGAGGCGTAAACGTCTCCGGATCGGAGCCGTCCAGGCAATTTCCGTCTTCATCAATCGTCACCTGCACGATGCGCGGCAACTTCGCCCCCACATCCTGCGCCGCCAGCATGGCCTGATGCAGCTCCTCGAGATAGCCAAAGGTCTCAAACATCAGCAGGTCGACGCCGCCTTCCACCAGTGCCGCAATCTGCTCGCGAAAGGCCTGCCGCGCCTCCTCGAACGAAGTTTTTCCCAGCGGCTCAATTCTCGTTCCCAGCGGGCCAACCGATCCCGCCACCCACACATCGAAGCTCTTGGCAGCCTCATGCGCCAGCCGCGCTCCGGCCCGATTGATCTCCGGACCTTTATCCGCTAAGCTGTGGCGCGCCAGTCGGAAAGAGTTGGCCCCGAAAGTATTGGTTTCAATAATCTCGGCCCCGGCCTGCAGGTAATCGTGGTGCACGGCGCGAATCAGGTCGGGCTGCGAGAGATTCAGTTCGTCGTAGCAGCGGTTGATGAACACGCCCTTGGAGTAAAGCAACGTCCCCATCGCTCCATCACAGAGTGCGGGAGACAGCTTGATCCGCGCAAGAAAGTCACCTGGCATATGCTTTTAGAATACAGGATGAGATGATTATCTTGCATGGCGGATGCTTACCAAAGGCATCGCATCGGAAAGCGGGAATCGGCGGCTCTGCTATAATCCGCTACTTCGCACCGAAATCTTCACTTTTCTTGCAGTTAGGAGCTCGACGTTTGAAGAATGCCGCTCTCTTGTTGGCCGTTTTTGGGCTCACCACTTTCGCTTTCGTGGCCTGCAGCAGTAATAAAACCACTAGGCTGACCGCCCGCATCCTGGCCTCGCAAAGCGTCTCCAGCCCCACGGCTGCCGCCGGCCTGGTGATCATCAACGGCGAGTATGACACCCGCTTCTCCGAAATCCAGGCCGGCACCGCGCCCGGCCTCATGGCCATCAACCCCAACCGCACCACGCTGCTGGCTTTCGACACCGCCACCAACAGCGTGGAAGTGGTAAACACCAAAACTCAGGCTCTGACTGGAACCATCTCGCTGCCCGGGCCCACCACCAGCATGGTCGCTCTGGCCACCGGCAGCGGATTTGCCGCCGTGCCCAGCGCCCCCATCAACGCCGCTCCGCCCGGAGCCGTCGAGATCTTGAATCTTGCCTCCGGCGGCATCGCCGCCACCATCAATGTCCCCAACGCTCAAACCCTGGTCGCCAGCCCCGACGGAACCAAGGTTCTGGCCTTCGCCGGCGATTCCGACGCACTCACCGTAGTTTCCCCACTGCTGGTCAATACCAGCAATCCCTACGTGACCACGGTCTCTGGTTTTGATCGCCCGGCTTACGCGGTCTTTAGCGCCGATAGCAGCACAGCCTACGTCTTGAACTGCGGCCCCGAATGCGGAGGCGCAAAGGCCAGCGTGCAACCCCTGAATCTAGCAACTCTGGCTCTGGGAACTCCCATTCCCGTAGACGCCGGCACCATCGGCCTCATCAATGGTTCCACGCTCTACGTAGTCGGCAATTCGCCCACCAACGAATCCTGTGCCGGCCAAACCACCGCCGCCACCACCTGCGGACGCCTCAACATCGTCGATCTCACCTCGATGACCGTCACCGCCAGCGCCGTAATCACCGACGGCTACCACAATCGCATCGACCTCAGCACCAACGGCCAACTCTTCATCGGCTCCCACACCTGCACCAACGTAGGCAACGTCAACAACCCCACCGGCGAAGTCCGCGGGTGTCTAACCATCTTCAACACCCAGACCAACGCCGTAGTCATCCCTCCGGTAAACGGCGACGTAACCGGATTCCAAAGCCTCACCACCCGCGACGTGGAATACGTAGCCGAAGGCGGCATCCTCCGCGTCTACGACACCACCATCGACAGCCTGCTCCTGAACAGCTACATCACCACCGGTATCATCAACATCACCGGCCAAATCATCGACGTAAAAGCCATCGACTTCATCTAAGCTCCACTCAACTCTTTGTCATCCCGGCAACTCTTCGTCATTCCGAGCGGGCGAAGCACGCGAGGAACCTGCTTCCCGCCCGCGTCATCGATTTTTTTCGTTCGCACGGAAGGACACGACGCGCAGTGCAGTTATTGACGGGATCATTGCGTCCCAAGCCCGAAGGGCGGCATTCGTTAGCGCCGGACGTAAGTCCGGGGTACGGCGGCGACAGCGGAACAAGTCCCGCCAGGGACGGCACAAATACTCCCGGATTCCGGCCTGAAAAGGCAGTGCCGCCTTATTGTAAGGACCAGGAAAGCGCGGGCTGTCAGCCTCAAAAACGCTGGACCGCTAGAGCGCTCTGCGCTCGCGCGTATGTACGAGATAGGCGTCTTCGGCGAATCGATTACGGCGTTCTGGCTCGCCGGAGGGTTAGGACTTGGTTTCCACAGGACTAGGGGCCATCCCCTCCGATGCGCTAGACTCTAGCCATGAACAGCCGAAAACTCAGGGCGGAGTGATTGCCGGACTTTGCCCTGAATGTCCCGTGCATGTGAGGCGCTAAGACTGTGCCAAACAGAAACCTCAATCTGGATGAATTGAAACTAGCGAGCGCATTACTAAAAGAGATTCGGGAACGGCTGACGGTGCTATCCAATGGCGAACCGCTTTTGCTGTTTGCGTATCGCCGGAAAATCGTCAAGGAACTCGGATACGATGAGCGAGGCAAACCGGGTGCTCGTGGCAAGATGAAGGCTCTAAAGTGGGGGGAACAGCAAGGCAGGTGCGCTGAGTGTGGGGAATTGCTGCCGCTCAAGTATTCGGAGCTTGATCGCAAAAACGCAGCGGACGGATACACCCAAGACAATACGGAGTTAGTACACGCGGAGTGTCACCAAAAACGTCAAGAGGCGAAAGGATATACTTAGCGGCTGTTTATCCTGGGGCCAACTAGGCGAACGCACAACTACCTCTGCTGCTTCTGATGGAAACTGGACGACATCTTAAGCCTGCAGCACCTTCCGGAATGAATCGTGTTTGTTGCTGATTCGCATCTTGGCCTCATCTCCACTCTAAGACTCCAGTCTCTCCCTGAATTTCTTTCTTGACTCCACTCCCCGAACCTGAGACCCTATCTCTATACGCATTAGCTCTTTGATAACTAAATAGCACAAAGCTAAGTTTTTTGCTGGCAATATTTTGCGGGTAAGTCGCCTGTTATTAATATTTTAGACGGATCAAGGCGGACCCGCGTCGACTTAACTAGCTGATTCCAGTGAGTTTAAGCAGGTCGATCCGTAATTTTTTTTCACTCCAGATCAGGCGTGAGAGACAGTCTACTTCCCACCCTCTAGCACCAACCGATGCGCCCGGCTAGCGTCCACAGCCTGCGAACTGAAAGGCAAAACGAAGGTCGACCCCTGATACCAGGCCTGCCACTGATCCATATAGTAGGGACTCAAGAAGTTCCCGCCCTGCCCGGTCACGGTATTCAAAGTGGATTGATCCAGATCGGCCAGGTTCGCCGTAAAGCGCTCCGAAGGCCCATGATGCCGGGTCACCGCCTTCACCGTATATCCGCTGCCCGATTGCTCGTGGAGCCCGGGCGCAGCCCATCGCCCAACCAGAGGAATCTTCCCCAGCACCGGGTGCTCGATCTCTACTTCATTCACTTTCCCCCAATGCCATGAAGCTAGGTCCACTGGAGCTTCCGGTTCATTCACGGCAGCATCCACCGCGGCGGCCAGCAGTTCGTCGTAATTGGAATACTTCTCCGGCAGCCAGCGTTTGGGCTGATGCAAGATCACGTTCTGCAGCCACACCGACCGCATCTCCCACGCATAAGTCTTCCAGCTCAAAGTCGACTCTTGCAGCGCTTCATCTGCCGGCGCCGCTCCCAGCCGAGGCTCAAGCAACAACCGCGTGAGTTCACGCGCCGAACGCACCGCAACCGTAGGCGCGGCGGACGAACCCACCATGCGCCCATCCCAGTTGCGCATCAGATCCGCAGCCTGCTTGGCCCGCGCCGAAGGCTTCGCCGCATGATCCACGGCATAGACAAAGCGCTCCGCCGCGAACAGATCGTTCTCCGAGTGCACATCGTTTTCCAGCGCCAGCATGTCGGAGGCGGCAAACTT
>JBEKWC010000010.1:0-141404 GCA_049513475.1 Candidatus Sulfotelmatobacter sp.
TTTCGTCCCATCCTTCTCTATGGTGAATTCGAACCGCACTTGCGCGCCCAGTACACCAGCCAGTACAACTTGACGATCCAGCGCGAACTCAGCAACAACATGATGTTCCAGATCAGCTACGTCGGATCTCAGGGCCATCGCCTGCTGGCTTCGCACGATATCAACCCGTCGAATCCACAGAGCTGCCTCGACATTAATGCCGTCCTCGGCGCCGGAACCTGCGCGCCCACCGGCGAAGACGAGCAGTTCATCTTCCCCACGGGTGCCACGGCCCCGGCTAGCGGATTCCACCTGCCCTACGGTCCCAAGGGTCCGACCGTCCTCCCGGCAGGGACGTCGCTTTCCGGGCTGGACCTTGTCGGCCTGCGTCCCTACTCTTCCCCGAACTGTAATCCATTTACCGGAGTCGGTTGTCCCGTGGACGGCGTCCCGGTATTTACCGACATCTTCGCCGAAGACACCATCGCCAGTTCCTCCTACAACGCGCTGGAAATGATGCTGCAGAAGCGCTTCTCGCATGGTTTGCAGTTCCAGGCTGCCTACACCTTCAGCAAGTCGCTCGACGATGGCTCCACCTTCGAAGAAACCCTCGATCCCTTCAACTATCGCGCCAGCCGGGGCCTCTCTTTATTCAATTCGGCGCAGCGCTTTGTGGTGAGCTACGACTGGGAGTTGCCCAAGACCAGATACAATGGCTTCGCAGGCAAGGTGCTCAACGACTGGGAAGTTTCCGGCATCACCCAATTCCAGAGCGGATTTCCCATTCGCCTTAATACCGAGGACGACACCGAGCTCATCAACAGCCTTTTCTTTCTGGGTACCGAGGCGCCTAGTTTGATAGCTCCGTTCAAAAAATTGGATCCGAGAAAGACGTATACCTCGCTGGGGCTTACGACCCCTGGCTATTGGTTCAATCCGTGTGATTTTGCCACTGCCGCCACTCCCAATCCGATGCCGCCGTGTCCCGCTGGTGCCACTCCTCCGCCGCTGGGCAGCTTCAACAACGGTACGCAACGCACCATCTGCTGCGGACCCGGACTCACCGACTGGGATTTCTCTGTTCACAAGAAAATCGCTCTCAGCGAAGCCCGGTACTTTCAATTCCGCGCCGAAATTTTTAACATTTTCAACCACGCCAATTTCTCGAACCCGGATGGCGGGTTCTCTGACGGTCCGACGTCTTTCGGTAAGATCACATCGGCCGGTGATCCCCGTCTGGTGCAATTTGCTTTAAAGTTCTTCTTTTAGCGAGAAGAGTTAAACTAACAAAGTACCCCGGGCGGCTTGCCGCCCGGCATTCTAATAGCCCGCGGGCCCGCCATGAAACGCCGCCGGCTTGACTTTCCCTTGGAGACCTGGATGTACCCCGAACTGCAGAAAGAACTCGCTACGTTCGAGCGCCGCACGCCCAAATCCGCCGAAGCGCACAAGAAAAATCTCAAACGCATTCCGCTCGGAGTAGCCAGCAACTATCGCTACTACGATCCCTGGCCCATCTTCGTAAAAGAAGCCAGCGGCAGCAAATTCCGTGATCTCGATGGCAACGAATACATCGACTACAACCTCACCTTTGGCGCGCTCATGGCCGGACACTGCCATCCCGCCGTGATGAAGGCCGTCGAAAAACGTCTCTCCACCGGCACCATGTTTGGCATGCCCCACGACATGGAGTGGGAACTCGCCGAAGAAATCTGCAAGCGCTTTCCCATCGAGATGTGCCGCTTCGGCAACAGCGGCACCGAGGCGACGATGCACGCCATTCGCCTCGCCCGTGCCGCCACTGGCCGCGATAAGATCGTGAAATTCGAGGGCGCATATCACGGCTTGCACGATTCCGCGCTGGTCAGCGTGAAGCCGCACGCCCCCGACTTCGGCGATATCGACAACCCGATTTCCGTCCCCGGAGGGTTAGGCGTGCCGAAGTCCGCGGTCGCGAACGTAGTCGTCGCCACCTTCAACGACCTCGCCACCGTCGAGCGCCGCTTCAAAGAAAATCCCGGCGAGATCGCCGCGATCATTCTCGAACCCATCCTGATGAACGTTGGCCTCTGCCTGCCGCAACCCGGATTCCTCGAAGGCCTGCGCCAAATCGCCACCAAAAACGGCGCACTGCTGATTTTCGACGAAGTGAAAACCGGCGCGAAACTAGGCTGGGGAGGCGCCAGTGAATATTACAGCGTCACCCCCGACATGATCTGCCTGGCCAAGTCGATCGGCGGAGGCCTGCCTCTAGCTGCCTTCGGCGCCAGCAAATCCGTGATGGACTTAATCTCGCAACACAAAGTCTTCCATGGCGGCACCTACAACACCAATCCAGTTTCGATGGCGGCGGGCCTGGCGACCTTCCGCGAAGTCCTGACCCGCGACAACTACGCGCACGTCGACAAGCTCAGCAAAAAGCTGGCCGAAGGCTATCGCAAAACCATCGCGAAAGTGGGACTGCAAGCCTACATCGCGCAGGCGGGCGTCAACGGCGCGTTGATGCTCTACCCCAAAGAAATTCGCAACTACCGCGACTGGACCACGATCGATATCGATCTCTGGCGCCACTACTGGTTCGCCATGGTCAACCGCGGTGTTATGCCCCAACCCTACTGGTGGGATGAACAGTGGACCATCTCGGTTCAACACACCGAAGCCGACATCGACAAGCACCTATCCGCCTTCGCCGACATAGCAGACTCGTTGGCGAAAGCCCAACAAGAACGCGCCGGCCAACCAGTACTCGCCGCGCACTAGATGATTTGCTTGTGGGGAGCGGGCACTCCTGCCCGCTCCTGCATGCATGGATAAAAAAGGCTGTAAGCGATACAAAGTTGTAAATCAAAAGGTTCTTGTCTTTCCGAAACCGCTGTTCGCTGTTAGCCACGTCGATGCGCTTAGTTTGAGTGGTGCAGCGCTTAAGCGCTGCGATCATTCGCCAACAGCAACAAGGCTCTAGCCTCTGAGGTAACGAGATCTGTCCACCACCGAACAACCCGCCACCAAGCTAATCCGCGCCCTGGGCCGCCGCGATCTAGTCCTGCTTTTCGTGGTGGCCGTATTCAACCTAAACGTAGTCCCTTCGATCGCCGCCAACGGCGGCGTCACCATCTGGCTCTGGATCATCTCTCTACTTCTCTTCTTCTGGCCGCAAGGCATCGCCGTCATCGAGTTGGCCCATCGCTACCCCGGCGAAGGCGGAGTCTATCTCTGGGCCAAAGAAGTCTTCGGCGACTTCCACGGCTTCCTCTCCGGCTGGTGCTACTGGACCAACAACATGCTCTACGTCCCGACGGTCATGCTCTACTTCGTCGGCGTTTCCGTCTACGTGCTCGGCCCCCGCCATCTAGCTTTAGCGGATAACAAACTCTTCGCCTCCACAACATCTTTAGCACTGCTGGCGCTGCTCACCATGCTCAACATCATGGGCCTGGGCGTAGGCAAATGGATTAACAACCTCGGCGCAATCGGAACCTTCATCGCAGCGGCAGTCCTGATCGGACTAGGCATAGTCATCTGGCTACGCTTTGGCACCACGATCACCGCAGCCGATTTCAAAATCCCCGACAACCCCCGCTTCGTTCTAAATTCTTTCGGAGTAATTTGCTTCGGCCTGGTGGGCCTCGAGCTAGCGTCGGTCATGGGAGACGAAATTCAAGACCCACGCCGCACCCTCCCCGGCGCCGTGGCCTGGGGCGGAGTACTCTCCGGCGCTTTGTATGTCGGAGCCACACTCACGCTACTCATCGCCGTAGGAAAAAGCGTAAACGTACTGCAGGGCATCGTGCAAGCTGTCAGTCACATGGCCGCCCGCATCGGCGTGGCTTGGATTACCGTGCCCTTCGCTTTAATGCTCAGCTTCTCCATCGCCGGCATCGGCTCCGCCTGGATGGGCGGCTCCGCCCGCATTCCTTTCGTGGCCGGCCTCGATTCCTATATGCCGTCGTGGCTCGGCAAAGTTCATCCCCGTTACGCCACACCCTACGCCGCGCTCGTTGTGCAAGCGATTGTGTCCGCGTTTCTAGTCATCATGAACTTTCTCGGAGCGGGCGTTCAGGAGACTTTTCAAAAGCTTCTCTCCCTAGCGGTAGTGCTGCAGCTAGTTCCGTTCTTATATATGTTCGGCGCGCTAGTTAAATTCGCTGTGAGAGAGTCCACTCCTCAAGGCCAGTACGGCCGCATGACGATGCTGCTGGCGGGCACAAGCGGCCTGCTGACCACAGTTCTCGGCATAGCTCTGGTATTTTTTCCAGCGCAACAGATCTCGTCGATCCTCTGGTACGAAGTATGGATGATCGGCGGCACCTTGTTCTTCATCGGCCTGGCCGCATTCTTCTTCTTCGTCTACGGCCGCCACAAAGTCCTGCAACCGGCCGGCGTGGCAACGATCAGCGTGGGGAGGGGCGACTCGCCCGTTCCGGCGAGCGAAGCGGGCCGCGGAGTTTGATCCGCGGAACTTGATTCATGTAGGGACAGCCGCCCTCGGCTGTCCAGCGGGCGCAGCTCGCGAGGTGCGCAAGGGTTCGTACCAGGACGCGACTTCAGTCGTGCCGTTAGGCGGCTGACAGATGATGGGGCTTTAGCCCCCGAAGGTACCGAGGAGGTCGAAACCAAATGCCCGGCGGAGTCACCACCGAAGTCAAAACCTACCAGATGTACATCAACGGCGACTGGACCGCGAGCAAGAACGCCAATACGTTCCCAGTCTACGATCCTTCCACCGAGGAAGTAATCGCGCTAGTCCCCGACGCCGGTCCCGACGACGTCAACCGCGCCGTAGCGGCGGCCAAAGCCGCGTTCGAACAAGGCCCATGGAGCACCAGCACAGCGCAAGAACGCGGCCGCGTCCTCTTCCGCCTCTCCGAAAAAATTCGCGCCAACTCGACCGCACTGGCCGAACTCGAATGCCGAAACACCGGCAAGCCCATCGTCGAAGCCGAATTCGATGTCAACGATGCCGCCACCTGCTTCGAATATTACGGAGGCCTGGCCACGAAGGTCGTCGGCTACGTCAACCCCGTTCCCGACAATGCCATGTCGCTCTCGCTCAAAGAGCCGGTCGGCGTAGCCGGACAAATCATTCCTTGGAACTATCCGCTGCTAATGGCCGCCTGGAAGCTGGCTCCGGCCATCGCTGCCGGATGCAGCTGCGTGCTGAAGCCAGCCGAGCAAACCCCGCTCACCGCGCTGGAATTCGCGAACTACTTTGTCGACTGCGGCCTGCCTCCGGGCGTGGTCAACATCGTGACCGGCTTCGGAGAAACCTGCGGCGCTCCGCTAGTCCAGCACCCCGACGTAAACAAAATCGCATTCACCGGCAGCGCCGCCGTAGGCAAGATCATCGTGAAGCAGGCCGCCGACACCGTAAAGCGCGTCACGCTCGAACTCGGCGGCAAGTCTCCCAACATCTTCTTCGCCGACGCCGATTTCGAAGCCGCCATCGACGGCGCGCTCTTCGGAGTCTTCATCAATCAAGGCGAAGTCTGCTCCGCCGGAAGCCGCATCCTGGTGCAGAAATCGATCTACAAAAACTTCGTCGAGGCAATGGTGGAAAAAGCCAGGACGATCAAGCTAGGCCCGCCGCTCGATCGCGAAACGAAGATGGGCCCGCTAGTCAGCAAGGAACAATACGACCGCGTGAACGACTACATCGAAATCGGCAAGAAAGAAGCCAAGCTGGCCTCCGGCGGAGGACGCCCTGAGAAAATCGGCAAGGGATACTACGTCCAGCCGACGATCTTTTCCGACGTAACCAACTCCGCCCGCATCGCCCGGGAAGAGATCTTCGGCCCGGTAGCGGCCGTGATTCCCTTTGAAGACGAGAAAGACGCGCTGAAAATCGCCAACGATTCCCCCTACGGCCTGGCCGCCGCCGTCTGGACCCGCGACATCTTCAAAGCCATGCGCGCAGTAAAAGCTCTGCGAGCCGGCATCGTCTGGGTGAATCACATGCAACCCACCTACGTAGAAGCCCCCTGGGGCGGCTACAAACAATCCGGCTTCGGCCGCGAACTAGGCCCCTGGGGCATCGAAGAATATCTCGAAACCAAGCAGGTCTACATCAACCTGAACGAGCAACCAATCGGATGGTACTGATGACGCAGCCTTACGCACATTGTCATCCTGAGCGAGGATTGATCTTCGCGCCCAAGCGCGAAGATCAACCGCAGCCGCAGGACCCCTGCAACGCCGGCACAAGCAATGCCGTTTCAGGGAGTTCTCTCGAGAAACCGATATGAGCACGGTTCGAACCAACACCCCAATCCCCGGCCCGCGCTCGCGCGATCTCATGCGGCGACGCGATGCCGCCGTGGTCCGCGGAGTCTTCCACGCCACGCCCGTCTTCGTCGCCAAAGCGGAAGGCGCTCAAATCGAAGACGTAGACGGCAACCGCTTCATCGACTTCGCCGGAGGCATCGGCTGCGTCAACTCCGGCCACCGCGCTCCACGCGTGGTCGAGGCCATCCGCCGCCAACTTGATCGCTTCCTCCACACCAGCTTCAACGTGCTTCCCTACGAGAGCTACATCGCTCTCGCCGAACGTCTCAACGCGATCACTCCTGGTAAGTTCGCCAAGAAAACAATTCTGCTCAACACAGGCGCGGAAGCGGTCGAGAACGCCATCAAGATCGCCCGCGCCTACACCAAGCGTCCCGCAATCCTCGCCTTCGAAGACGCCTTCCACGGACGCACTTACATGGCGATGGCCGCGACCAGCAAGACGCATCCCTACAAAGCCGGCTTCGAACCTTTCCCCGGCGATGTCTACCGCGTGCCCTTCGCCTACTGCTATCGCTGCTCCTATTCGCTGCAGTATCCGTCGTGCGAGATTCATTGTGCCCGCCACATCGAGGACACTTTCAAGCGCGTAGTAGCCGCGGAATCCGTAGCCGCCGTGATCGTCGAACCCATCATGGGCGAAGGCGGATTCATCACTCCGCCCCGTGAGTTCTTCCCCATCCTCTCCGAGATCTGCCGCAAGCACGGAATTCTCGTGATTGCCGACGAAGTGCAGTCCGGCTTCGCCCGCACCGGCGCAATGTTCGCCTGCGAACGCCTAGGCTTAGAGCCGGATCTGATCACAATGGCGAAATCGCTAAGCGGAGGCCTGCCTTTAGGCGCCGTAACCGGACGCGCCGAAATCATGGACACGCCCGGCCCCGGCGCTTTGGGTGGAACCTTCGGCGGCAATCCCGCGGCCTGCGAAGCCGCGCTGGCCGTGCTCGAGACCATCGAAGAAGAAAGCTTATGCGCCCGAGCCAATCAGATCGGCGAGCGCTTCCGCCGCCGCGCCGCTGAGTGGCAATCGCGCTGGGAGCTAATCGGCGAAGTGCGCGGCCTGGGAGCCATGCAAGCGCTGGAGTTAGTGCGCTCGCGACAAACCCGCGAACCCGCCGACCAGGAGACCAAACAAATTTCGCAATACTGCTACGAGCACGGCCTGATCACCATCACCGCAGGCTCCTACGGCAACGTAATCCGCCTGCTCATGCCGCTCGTGATCACCGACGCGCAAATGGATGAAGCTCTAGATGTGCTCGAATCAGCCTTGGCCGCAGTCTGCGACAAGAAAGGCGTCGTAGCCCAGGTGGTTTAAGATTGGAACATGGAAGACCTGTCATCCGGATCCCGGTCGAAAGACCCCTGTACCGTGAGTATCATCATTACTGTCTGGAGGTGTTCTCATGGAAATGGTGAGATCTGAGCCCCGGAGGGCCGACCGATAATACCCGCCAGGTCACGGGCGGGGACTGAAACAACCGCGGAACAAGTCCCGTAGGGACAACTGAAACGTGACCACGATTTCAATTATGCTGGACCAACACTTTAGAGGCACTCTATGACCGTAGCCGCCCCTCCCACACTCCGCCTGACCAACTATATCGACGGCCAATGGACCGATTCATCCGCCCACGAGTGGCGAGACGTCTTCAACCCCGCCACCGGCGAAACGCTAGCCCAAGTCCCGCTAGCCGACGCAAGCGAAGTGAACCAAGCCGTAGAAGCCGCCGCCGCGGCCTTCCCCGAATGGCGCCGCACCCCGCCCGAAGACCGCATCCAGCCGCTCTTCAAGCTGAAGATGCTGCTCGAAGAACACATCGCCGACATCGCCCGCATCATCACGCAAGAAAACGGCAAGACCTTCGCCGAAGGCAAAGCCGAAATGCGCCGCGCCATTGAAAACGTAGAAGTAGCCTGCGGCATTCCCATGATGATGCAGGGCTACAACCTCGAAGACGTAGCCCGTGGCATCGACGAAATGATGATCCGCCAGCCGCTGGGCGTTGTAGCCGCGATCACGCCCTTCAATTTCCCCGGCATGATTCCATTCTGGTATCTGCCCTACGCAATCGCGACGGGCAACACGTTCATCCTCAAGCCGTCGGAGCGCGTCCCGCTCACCATGCGCTACGTCTATGAGTTGCTGGAAAAAATCGGTCTACCCAAGGGAGTCGTGAGTCTCATCAACGGCGGCAAAGCCGTGGTCGACGCGCTCATCGATCACCCAAAAGTCCGCGCCATCAGCTTCGTTGGATCGACCGCCGTTGCCCGCTACATCTACGCCCGCTGCGGCGAAAAAGGCAAACGCTGCCAGTGCCAGGGCGGTGCCAAGAATCACGTCATCGTCCTCCCCGACGCCGACATGCCCATGGCCACGCAGATCATCAGCGACAGCGCCTTCGGCTGCGCCGGCCAGCGCTGCCTCGCGGTCTCAGTCGCGGTAACAGTCGGCGAAGCGCAGAAAACGTTCCGCGACTCCATCGCCGACGCCGCCGCAAAACTAAAAGTCGGCAATGGCCTGGACAAAGACGTCCAGATGGGCCCGCTAATAACGCCGCAAAGCAAAGAGCGAGTCGAATCGCTGATCGGCCTGGGCGAAGAGCAAGGCGCAAAAGTGCTTCTCGATGGCCGAAACTCGAAAATCCCCAATCACGAATCCGGCAACTTCGTGAAGCCCACGATCCTAGACAACGTCCCCGCAACCAGCGATCTAGCCGACACCGAAATCTTCGGCCCGGTCCTGAGCCTGGTCCACGTCAAGGACATGGACGACGCGCTAGCCTTCCTCGAACGTAGCGCCTACGGCAATCAAGCTTCGCTTTTCACCTCCAGCGGATCGGTCGCGCGCCGCTTCCGCTACGAAGCCCCCGCCGGCAACATCGGCATCAACATCGGCGTAGCCGCGCCCATGGCCTACTTCCCGTTTAGCGGATGGAAGAACAGCTTCTTCGGCGACCTCCACGGCCAGGGCCGCGACGCCATCGAGTTCTACACCGACAAGAAAGTCGTGGTAGAGCGCTGGGCCAAAGAGCACTCGCGCAAGTTTTGATTCGCCACGAGGTCAAGGAGAGAGAGAGCAAACCGCCAACGCACGTGAGGGATGGATCTTACTCGCTCCAGCTTACTCAGTAAACGAAATGGAGCACTTTCGCGCCATCAACGACAGATTCCGTGGGGATGCTTCGATCAAAAGTGGCGAGTTGTCCTTTGTGCGCATCGGCGAGCGCCAGAAGATAAATGTCGGTAACGTGAGCGGAGTCCAGAATACGCGCGGCGTTCACGCGTTCCCGGTCAAGCAACGATATGTCGTCCGCCCAGAAGCCATGCCCGGGCAGTTTTCTGAACGAAACCAGCAACTCGGCCACGACTGCCGGAGGACCGGGACAATTCGGATATCGAGGATGTCCAACAATACGCAGAACCCCATTTTCGGTCATAGGGCAAGTCGCCCAAGCCTTGTGCCCTTTTGCCGCAAACCAGCCATGCGCGCGCTCATGCAGCACGTGAGCCGGATCGATCAGGGCGATCAGAACGTTCACGTCCAGAAGAAACCGCATCAGGGCAGCTCCTCGCGGAGCTGGTTCACCAGTTCGGAAGTGACTCGACGGGATCCCTTGCGTACTTTGAGGAGGGGCACGCCATTTCGCCTTTTGGCCCTGCTTGCCGCAGGAGACAGCGCGCGTCGGGCCAACGAAGAGATCACTTCGCCAACCGATTTTTTTTCGACCGCGGCCATCTCTTTAGCCGCGCTCAGCACATCGTCGTCGATCGCCAGCGTCGTGCGCATAACCGTCCGTCATCACGCATCATACATCAGATGCGTGATGCGGGCCAATCTGAATCCGATTCGCGCCCTCCTCCTCGAGCAATCGCAAAATTAGGAAGGAACCCATGACTACGACCGTCGCAACGCCCGCCATGACCGGCAAAGAAATCGTCGATCTCTCGCGCAAGCACACACTCTACGAATGGTCCGCGCAGTCGAAAGTCGATCCCATCCCCGTGGCCAGTGCGAAAGGCATTTACTTCTACACCCCGGAGGGCAAGCGCTTCATCGACTTCAACAGCCAGCTCATGTCCGTTAACATCGGGCACGGCGACCCCCGCGTCCTCCAGGCCATCAGCGAGCAGGCTGCCACGCTCGCCTACGCCAACCCATTCATGGCCACTGAGGTCCGCGCGCGCCTCGGCGCGAAGCTTGCCGAAATCACTCCCGGCGATATCGACACCTTCTTCTTCACCAACGCGGGCGCAGAGGCCAACGAGAACGCCATCAAGCTGGCGCGCTTCTTCACCGGACGCCATAAACTCATCGCCCGCTACCGTTCCTATCACGGCGCCACCGCGGGCGCGATCAGCCTCACCGGCGATCCCCGCCGATGGGCCGTCGAGCCGGGCATTCCGGGCGTGGTGCACGTGCTCGACCCCTATCACGGGGTCGAGCGCGGCTGGGAGTCGGCCGAGTCGTCGCTCGCCATGATCGAAGAGACCATTCAGCTCGAAGGCCCGCACACCATCGCGGCCTTCATTCTCGAACCCGTTACCGGCACGAACGGCATTCTGGTTCCGCCCGATGGATACCTCGAAGGCTTGCGCAAGATCTGCGACCAGCACGGCATCCTGATGATTGCCGACGAAGTCATGTCCGGCTTCGGGCGCACCGGCGCGTGGTTCGCCGTCGATCACTGGAAGGTCGTTCCCGACCTGCTGTGCATGGCCAAGGGATTGACTTCAAGCTATCTTCCTCTCGGCGCGGTCGGCATGCGGCATCACATCGCGCAGCACTTTCAGGACAAGGTCTTCTACGGAGGCCTTACCTACAACAGCCATCCGATGGGCTGCGCGGCGGCCCTGGCCACGATTCGCGTCTATGAAGAAGATGGCCTGATCGACAACGCCAAAAAAATGGGCGCCGTGTTGAAGGCGCTGGGAGCGGAGTTGCAGGCCAAGCATCCGTCGGTGGGCGCGGTGCGGTCGATCGGACTCTTCGGCATCGTCGAACTGGTGCGCAGCCGCAAGACCCGCCAGCCCATGGCTCCCTTCAACGGCACCTCGGAGGAGATGGCCGCCCTCGGCCGCTTCTTCCGCGAGCAAGGCCTCTACACCTTCGTCCGCTGGAACACCTTCTTCACCAACCCTCCGCTCTGCATCACCGAACTGCAGTTGCGCGAGGCGTTTGCCATCATCGACCGGGGGTTGGAGATCACCGACAAAGCTGTGGTCGATTAGTACCCAGCACCCAGTACCCAGTACCTGGTACCGAGTGGCTCGTGTGGGCGGACACTCTTGTCCGCCTATTTCCATCTGCAGAGGGTTAAGGCTTCAAGTGAAACCTCCTCGCGCTGAAGCAGCGCCTAAAGGCGCGCGAACGAAGCGCACTTTACGGAGCGCATGAATGCGTGCCCTGATACGAAGCGTGCGTTGCACAAATCCTAGGGTGCACAAATCGTACGGTGCACAAATCGTACGGTGCACAAATCGTACGGTGCACAAATCGTACGTCGCACAAGCAACGGCAACAGCGACAGCAAGGTCAACGGCAGCGGGCAGCAGTGTCCGCTCCCCACTTTGCTTCTCCACACTTGCGTCGCTTCGCTCCGCTGACGGCCGAGGCGGCTGTCTCCACGGGAGTTGGGGCGGTGCGAAACCAAGGTTTCGCGCTTTGCTCGGAATGACAATCCGACGCCGTACTACTGTTGTTGCTGCTGTTGTTCGTGATCGAGGCGGTTGTTGCGGGGGAAGGTGGGGCGGGATTGGATTACGAACGTGGGGGCGATTTGTTCGGGTGGGGGAAGTTCGGAGGGGCTGACCGTGACGGCTACGCTTAGTTCGCTCTGGGAGTCGCCTTTGTGGACGCCACGGGTGGGGGGGACGTCGGTGTAGTCGCGGCCCACGGCTACGCGGATGTGGCGGTCGCCGCCGACGAGATTGTTGGTGGGGTCGAAGGCGACCCATCCGAGATGGGGGACGAGGGCCTCGACCCAGGCGTGGGATGCGCCTTCGAGGGAGCGGTCTTTGCTCTCGTCGGCGTCGGCGCGGTGAAACATGTATCCGCTGACGTAGCGGCAGGGAATGTGCAGGCCGCGCACCAGAGCGATCATGATGTGGGCGAAATCCTGGCAGACTCCGTGGCGCGATTCGAGCGCGTCGTCGATGGGAGAGTTGACGTTGGTGCTGTTCTTGACGTAGTCGAAGCCGTTGTAGATGGCTTCGTTGAGTTCGGAAAGCAGGGCGAGCGGGGTGTCGCGGCGCTCGCAGCGCAGTTCGCGGGCTAACGCTTGCAGCAGCGTCGTGGGTTGGGCGAACTGGCTGGGGAGAAGCATCTCCCAGTAATCGTCCGAGCCGATGGCGGAGGCGACGATGCGGTCGAGAGCTTTCCAGTCGCCGGCTTCGGCGGGGCTGGGAGGCGGCGTGGATTGGACGTCGACGGAGGATTGGGCGGTGACCGCAACCTCGGCGTGCTTGCCGGCGATATCGAAATGATGCACGGTGTTGCCCATGAAATCGCGGTACTGCATGATGTTGGCGGAGGGAGTGACGTCGAGCTGGAAGGTGAGGCAGTGCTGCGCGCCGTCGCTGCGGGGCTGCATGCGGACTTCCATGACGCTCTCGCGGACCGCGGGCTGGTAGCGGAAAGTGGTGGAGTGGCGGACTAGGTAGATCAAGGCGGCAGTCTCCCTGAATTCGATTTAGGAATCGGGTGATTTACCAATCGTAATGTAGTGATTTGGTAATTTAAGAAACTTGCGATCTTGGTTTTACATTGCCAAATTACCAAATCACAAATTGCTAAATCTTCTATGCCACTAGCGTCGATTCGATCGAGTAGTCGAAATAGACCTGATGGATCGCGGCGTGGGCTTGGGTGCATTGCCAGCGAATGCTGTCCACGAAGGCCATCGCGCCCGAGGCCATGATTTCGTCGATCTGGCTGAAGCTCAGCGTGGCGCGCAGGCGTCCGGCGATGCGCAATGGGTGCTCGGCCTTGCGCTCGGTTAGTTCGCCGATTGCGGTTAGGGCTGCGTTTACCATATCGACGGAGAAGCGCACGGAGTGCGGGAAACCGGGGTTGAGCAAGAGAAATTCGGCTACGCGCAGCGGCCGCAGCTCGGCGGTGTGGGCTTTGCAGTAGGCTTGAAAGGCCGCGCAGGATTTCAGCAGGCCGACCCACTCCAGATATTCTTCGCTTTCGACGGCCTGGTCGAGGGCGTGGGGAAAGCGGCTGAAGTGGGAGCCGATGAGGCGCGCAACGGCGTCGGTGCGTTCGACATAGCGGCCTAGCTGGATGTATTGCCAGCCTTCGCCGTGCGACATGGTGGAGTCGGTTACGCCTTGAAAGAGGTTCGCGCCATCTTGCACGGCGCGGAAGAACTGGTAGGAATCGGGAAGTCCAGCTTCGCTGGAGGCGGTGCTTTTGACCTGGAGGAAGAGGCGATTGAGTTGCTCCCACATGTCGGAGCTGCATTGCTCGCGGACTTGACGGAGGTTCTCACGCGCGGAGGCTACGCAGGAAATGATGGAAGAAGGATTGGCGCGGTCGAGCGTGAGCAAGTACGTCAGGGTTTCGGCATCGAGTGCGCCGTCTTCTGGGGTTGGGACTTGCAGGGCGGCTAGAAGGCCGATCCAGCGGCCCGCGCCGGCGTCGGGAGATTGATCGAGGCGCAGTTGGAGGTCGACGTCGATGAGGCGCGCGGTGTGCTCGGCGCGCTCGAGGTAACGGCTCATCCAATACAAGCTGTCGGCCACGCGGGAGAGCATCGGGTTTTCGCGGTAATCGTTCATGCGAGATCAGTCAAGATCTTAATTCGGTAACAATTCAACGGTTGGCTGCCTGCTCGAGGGGTGACAAGTTATGGTGCGAAACTCGTGCCGTCCGCTAAAGCGGACTCGATGGAGGCACTGCCGTGCCTGGCCTTCGCGTCCCGCTCCTTCGCGTCCAGCGACGATTTCGTCCCACCGTCTGTGCGCCGCGCTCAGTTTCGTTAACAGACTCGCGAAGACGCGGGGCTTCGGGATGACGCCAAATAAAGGCTGCATCATGCGCGTAGCACCCAGGTATCTTTGCTGCCGCCGCCTTGGGATGAGTTTACGACTAATGATCCGCGGCGCAGCGCTACGCGCGTCAGGCCGCCGGGGACGAGCGTCATGTTCTCGCCATAAAGAATGTAGGGACGGAGATCGACGTGGCGGGCCTGGGCTTCGCCTTCGAGGAAACAGGGGGCGCGCGAGAGGTTGAGCGTGGGCTGCGCGATGTAGTTGCGGGGATCGGCTTGAATGCGGCGGCGGAAGTCTTCGCGCTGCTCGGCGGTGCTGTGCGGGCCGATCAGCATGCCGTAGCCGCCGGATTCACCGACGGCTTTTACCACCAACTGGTCGAGTCGTTCTAGAACGTAATCGCGCTGCGAGCGATCGCTCAGCAAGTAGGTGGGAACGTTTTCAAGGACTGGATCTTCGCCTAAGTAGTAGCGGATGATCTGCGGAACGTAGGCGTAGACGGCTTTGTCGTCGGCGATGCCGGTGCCGATGGCGTTGGCTAGGCCGACGTTTCCGGCGCGGTAGGCGTTGAATAATCCGGGCACGCCCAGGCTAGAGTCGCGCTGGAAGCTGAGGGGATCGAGATAGTCGTCATCGACGCGGCGATAGATCACGTCGACGCGGCGCAGTCCGGCGGTGGTGCGCATGTAGACGACGTTGTCGTGCACCAGCAGGTCGCGGCCTTCGACGAGTTCGATGCCCATTTGCTGCGCGAGAAAAGTGTGCTCGAAGTAGGCCGAGTTGAAAACTCCGGGCGTAAGCAGGACCACCGTGGGCTCGTGGCGTCCAGAGGAATTCTGCGGAGCCAGGGCTCGCAGCGTCGCGAGCAAAGCTTGGGCGTAGTGATCGACGGGGCAGACGCCATAATCGCGGAAGAGAGTGGGGAAGACCTTCTTCAGGACTTTGCGATTGGCCAGCATGTAGGAGACGCCGCTGGGGACGCGCAGATTGTCCTCGAGCACGGCGAAGCTGCCGTCGGGCAGGCGCACCAAGTCGGTGCCGCAGATGCTGACGTAAATTCCGCGGGGCACGGAGAGGCCACGCATCTCGCGGCGGAAGTGGCGGCAACTGTAGACGAGCTCGCGCGGCACGATGCCATCGGCCAGGATTTTTCCGCCGTGGTAGATATCTTCGAGAAAAAGATTCAGGGCGGCGATGCGCTGGGTCAGGCCGCTCTCGATCTTGCGCCATTCGGCGTAAGGAATGATGCGGGGCAGAAGGTCGTTGGGGAAGACGCGCTCGGTGCCTTCGGAATTGCCGTAGACGGTGAAGGTGATGCCCTGATGCAAGAACGAGAGGTCGGCGGCCTGCTGGCTCTTGCGTAATTCCTCGGGAGGGAGATCGAGCAGGGTTTGAAACAGCGGTTTGTAATGGGGGCGCGGCACTCCCGGCGCCTCAAACATTTCGTCGTAAGCGCCGTCGAACTGGTAATTGCGGAAGGGCGGGCGAGACAGTGAGATGGCGGACTCCGGCACGGTCATCCGCCGCAGAACACCGCGGGTTCGGGTACGGCTATGCTGCACCCAAGGACTGTAAGGGGTGGCTGGACGCAAGTCCAATCTAATTTGTTTATGAGGTCCATTCGGTTTTCGGGGATCGAACCAGCCGGCGCGAGTCGGCGGAGGCGCTGCTCCATCCTTCTCGCCCAACACGCATTATCGCCAAACGCGCTGCTGGATGTCGAGCGAGGAGAACATCACGGGTTCGTGATGGACGTTGGTTGCGTGCTGATTGATGGCGGTTGCGGCCTGAGTGCGGAGGTTACCATCGCGGAAGTCAAAATCGAGGGTGCTGACATGGTGAGCGCAGCGGGTGCAGGTGAATCGCATGCCGCCCTTGATGCGCGCGATGGTATAGTGTCGCTTCACAATTCCGAGTGTAGTCTTTTGTAGCGGGCGCGCTAGGCACGGGGGTGGGGCAGCGAAGGTAATGAGGGGTAGCGGATGAGAGAGTTCCAAAGTGGGAATGGGAGATCAGGATCGCTGCGGTGGTTGAAACGCCTGGCGAGGCCGCCCGGCGCTGCTGGCCGCGCGCGGGTGCTTCGGCTTCGCAGATGAATCGGCTCGCGATCCATCGGCTGCGCTCGGGATGACATTTTTATAGTTCACTTTAGTTCACTTCTATCGTTCACTTTTCGAGGCGGTTGTATTTTTTTAGGACTTCGCGCAGGCGGTCGTGGGGTAACGCGATCACTTCATGATCGTCGATGCCTTTCATGGTTTGGGCTGCGACCATGGCGTTGACAACGGCTTCTTCGGTGGCTTGCACGGTGGCTAGGAAGAAAGGGTCGAGGGAATCGTTCGGGAGCATGGTGAGTTGATGCAGGCCTGTGCTGCCGACGGCGCCCGGATTGGCTGTCGAGAAGGCGATGAAGATGTCGCCGGAGCCGTCGCCGGAGTAGCTGCCGTCGCGTCCGAGGCCGAGGGAGACTCTTCTTGCCAAGCGTTTGAGTTGCGTGGGGATTAGTGGGGCGTCGGTAGCTACTACCACGATGATGGAGCCAGAGTCGCGGTCGGCGAGCCGCGCTTCGCGCCGCTGCACAGCCGAGGGCGGCGGTCCCCACGTGGGCCTTGCTGGACTCTTCGTTCCTGTACCGGATTCTGCGGTTTCGTCGCCATAGGCGGGATGCTCGGGAATTTCTTTGCCGACGGGAACGCCGGCGATGCGGAGTTGATCGCGGCGGCCGTAATTGCATTGCACCAGCACGCCTACGGTGTAGCCACCGGCTTTCGCGGCGAGCACGCGCGAGGAAGTGCCGATGCCGCCTTTGAATTCGTTGCAGACCATGCCGGTGCCGCCGCCGACGTTGCCTTCTTCGACCGCGCCCGTGTGGGCCACTTCGAGGGCGTGGAAAGCATCTTCGGCGTGGACGTGGAATCCGTTGATGTCGTTGAGCCAGCCATCCCAGGTTTCGGCGACGACCGGTAGCGACCACCAGTAGCCTTCCATGTCGGGCGTGCCGTGCTTCACCTTCCAGGCGATCACGGCGTCGCGGACCACGCCTACGCTGTGCGTATTGGTGATCATCACGGGTCCGGTGAGGAAGCCGGAATCTTCCACCCAGGTGGTGCCGGTCATCTCACCGTTGCCATTGAGGGTGAACCAGGCGGCGAAGACCGCGTCGTCGTTGGCCTTGCCGCGGGGATGAATGGCGGTGACGCCGGTGCGCACCGGTCCCTTGCCGACTACGAGTTTGCCCTCGCCGGAGAGGAGCGTGGTGTGGCCGACCTCGACTCCCTTTACGTCCGTGATGGCGTTGTTGGGGCCCGGAGCGCCGTCGAACGGAACACCGAGATCGCGGGCGCGGGGATTGGGTTGCGCGGTTGTGGCGAGGCTGAGCGTGAGCACAGCGAGAAGTATTAGGCGGGAGCGGTAGTTGGACAAGGCGCCTCCAATGCGACAAGGAATTTGGAACGAGGCAGTATAAAGGATCAGCTTGGCTGAGGGCCCGGTGATTGAAAGGAGTCAAATCCCAGGAATTGCGGCCGCAACGTAGGGTAGTGTCTTAGTTTGCGAAGGCCGCATTGGTAGCGCCGGCATCCTTGCCTGCCTGTCCCCAGGGCGGCCTCGCCGTCGCCGTCGGCGGGACGGGACGCGCGCCGGACAGCCGCCGGGACGGCGCTACGGTCGTGCGCCGGGAATTAGGACGGTGTCTTAACCCGGCGGATGGATACGATGCAGGAATGAAGGGGAGTACAATCGCGGAAGAAATTTGAAATTGGGGGAGACATGGAAAGCTGGAAGAAGGCGGTGGTGGCGGGTGCTATCGGGTCGGCGACGATTCTTTTTATGAAGAAGAGATATCCGGCAGGGGTGCTGGCTACGGGACTTGGGTTGGCGGTTTTGGCTTCGGAGTATCCGGAGAAATTCGAGAAAGTGCGCAAATCGTTGCCGGATTATTTCGATCGCGGTATGCGCGTGATGGAAATGGCGGCCAAGGCGGGACAGCGCATCACGGATGCTGCCAGCAAGGGTGCGCTGGGTGTTTGGGATGAAGTGGGTGGGTGAGGAGAGCGGCTTCGGCTTTCCGGAGTCCTTCCGGGTAGGGGCATCGCGAGCTTCTGGACCACAGAGGAGCCGAACTCCGGAAGCCGGCTACTCGATGCCGAGTTGCTTTCTAGCGTCGGGGCTTAGGCGCTCGGGGGTCCAGGCTGGGGACCAGACTACATTCACGGAGGCGTTGCGGATTCCGGGAAGTTGCTCGAGGCGCGACTTTACCTGGGCGCTGATGTTCACGTGTTCGGGGCAGCCTTGCGAAGTCAGCGTCATGTCGACGGTTACGTCTTGCTTCGCTTGCTCCGGATCGGCGGGCGTGAAGTTCACTTTGTAGATCAGGCCCAGGTCGACTATGTTGACCGGGATCTCGGGGTCGTAACAGCTTCGCAGAGCGCTGAGGACTTCTTGTTCGGTTACTGTCGGCATCGTTTCAGTTTACCTTACGGCGGCTTTTCGGCACCCAGATTCCAAATTCTTTAACGCAGGGGACACAGAGGTTCACAGGGTAGGGCTTACATCTTCATCATGAGTGACGAGGCTAAGCAGAGGATTCAGATCGCTTTGGTACTGGCCGTGGTGGTCGCCGGGTTGCGCGCGGGCTACATTCTTTACCGGCGGCATGAAGACAACCTCGCGTTGCAGGCGCAGCAGAAGGCGAAGGATGCCGGCTACTCCAATGCGGATTACTATGTGGTCCCGAAGAAGCTGCATCCTTACGACTTGGAGTCGGCGAAGCAATTGACGGAGCAGCCGGTTTGGGTGAAAGAAGGCTATCGCTATACCTACTACCGCTACGTTCCGGTGGTGAAGAGTGTGGATTTTGGGCATGAGATGGGAGTGCTGGGGCCGATCGAGCGGCTGGAGATAAGAGACGTGATGGCGGTGCTCGCGCCGGGCGGGCGCAAGCAGGTGGTCGCGATCTTTGAAAAAGATGGGCACAGCTACGCGGTGCCGGTTGGATTCGAATCGGACGGGCAATACAAGATTTATTCGGACGAAATATTTTTTGTAGAAGATCCCCATGAGCTGTATAAGCATTGGCCTGCGGACGTGTGGCAGGCGGTGGCGCAGCATGAAGTGAAGCCGGGGATGAATGAATTGCAGGCGGATTTTGCGGTGGGCATGGGCGTTCCGGATGCGGGGTCGTCGACGGAGGAGAAGACGGTGCACTATCCGAATGGGGGGAAGCCGCTGGTGGTGGAGTATCGCGAGGGCAAGGCGGCGGCGATTAAGGCTGGGTCGTAGAGGTGGAAGCGAACGCCGGTGCATCGCGGGAACGCCTTGAGGGTCTCTGCCTACATCTACATTCTAGGGATCGTTCGACTGCAGTGGATGCTTGCGCTTGGGGCGCAAGCATCCATCCTCGCTCAGGATGCCAGGTATGAGTAATTTTTATTTCACTGCGGCTAGCGCTTTTGAGACTTCGTTGATGTCGGGGACTACCGGGATGTCGTAGTCTTTGCGCCATGCGATTTTGCCGTCGCGGTCGACGATGAAGATGGAGCGGCCGGTGATGCCTTTGTCTTCGAGGTAGACGCCGTATTTGGCGCCGACTGCGCCGCGGGGCTGGAAGTCGGCGAGCAGCGGGTAGTGGATGCCCATTTTGTCGGCGTAGGCTTTGTGCGACCACACGCTGTCGACGCTGAGGCCTAGAACCTGGGCGTCGAGCTGGTCGAATTGTTTTTTGTCGTTGACCATGCAGGCGTGCTCTTTGGTGCAAACCGGGCTCCAGTCGAGCGGGTAGAAGACCAGCACTACGGGCTTTTTGCCGCGGAAGTCGCTGAGCTTTACTTCTTTTTGATCCTGATCCTTCAACGAAAATTCGGGCGCGGGTGCGCCGACGGTCGCGGACATACGTTCCTCCTATGAGTTCGCCAGCGGCTGAGTTGCAGCCTTGGACTGTCTTACAGTATTGAATCACAAAAATCCGGATTGCGAGGCAGTTGGGAGATCTGGGGTATCGATGCCGTCCGCAGCGCCGAGGTCGAGTTGCGCTCGAGGGACAGCCCAGGGCAGCTGTCCCCACATAATCCCACATGAGCATTTCGGCGTCGTTCCCTACACACTATCCGCGAACATTTTCTTGTAAGCCCGGTACCAATCGCTTTGGAAGCGCTCTTCGGGATCGTGTTTCTTCTTGAGGCGCAGGAACTCCGCGAACTGGGGATAGCATTTCTCGACCTGCTGGCGCGTGGCGTCGCGATGGTAAGTCAGGTAAAAGGTGCCGTTGCGTTTGATGGCCATCTCGATGAGCCGGCGGAAAGCATCGCCGGAGCGTTGCAGGCCCTCGGGGCTATGAACGGTGTGCAAGTTGAAAATGACGCAGGCGTAGGGTTGCTTGGCCCAGGGCAGAAAGCTTTCGTCGTCGCGCTCGATGAGCCGGACGGTGCCGTAGATCAGTTCGACTTTATTCTCTCGAAAATCAGCGCGAACTTCGTCGAAGAATTCTCTTAGCGTCGGCCGGGGCACGTCGATTTCGGCGATGACTTCGGTCGCCGGGTAGGGGGCGTGTCGCTGGGCGTCAATTTCTCGGTGGTAGTTGTCGGGGTAGATGCTGAGTTGATGCAGGTCGGACCAATAAATCTGGCCATTGGTGGAGAGATAGTAATCCGCGTAGGTCTGAAATGCCTTTCTGCTGTCGGTGTGAGCTAAGAGAAGCAGCTGTCTCCAGTTCTCGTCGGAGAGCTGCCTTTGCTCGAAGATGGGCGTGTCTGCCGGGACTGGCCGGTAGCAGGAGAAGACACCTTTGTGCAGGAAGTCTTCGGAGTCGCGCTCGATGGAGAACTGGAAGTCTCCGTATAGAAAGCCGTCGACGATGCGTTTTTCGAAGGCGGGCATGAGGTCATCGGTGGTGCGGATTTCTACCACGCGCTCGACCTTGGTTCTCGGGACGAGGCCCAACTTGACCGAGGTGACGACGCCGAATAGTCCGTAGCCGCCGTGGACTAGCTGAAACAGCTCAGGATTTTCGCTGCGGCTACAAGTGTGGACGGTGCCGGTGCCGTCGACCAAAACGAAGGATTCGACGTCGCTGATGAAGGGCTTCATTTTCAGGCCGCGTCCGTGGGCGTTGGCGGCGATGGACCCGGCGAGGGTGAGGCGGTCGGCGCCGGTTTGTTTTTGAGCGATGCCCCAGGAGTTCGCAGCGGCAGTCTGCAAAGCTAAATAATTTTGAATGAGCTCCGGCCATTCGATTCCAGCCTCGGCTTGGAGGATGCCGCGGTCGCGATCGAGATGGAGCAGGCGATTCAGTTTTCTAATGTCGAGGAGTAGGGTTCCGGTGCCGAATTGTTGGCCTCCCATGGCGTGGCGTCCGCCGGCGACGGAGATTAGTTTTCTTTCTTTGCGCGCGGAGCGAATGATTTGTTGGACTTCTTCTGTGGAGTGCGGCTGCAGGACTTGCAGCACTCGCGTGGCATTGAGTTGGGAGTGGATATCGTTGACCAGGATCGATTCCGATGCGGAAGCTGGTCGGGGCAAGCTCGCAGTGGCGGCTAGGACTGCGGAGCCGGCGATAAATTCACGTCTGGAAATCATCTTGGCAAAGTCAGTGTAATAACCGCTAGCGGCGTGGCTGGAAGCCGCGCCCTTTCCGCCGCCTAGATTAGTCTAGAACACGAAGGGAATGAGCCTCCAGGTTCGACTGGCATATTGCCTGTACGGTTCGCCGAGAGCCGCGCTGAGAGCGGCTTCCTCTATGCCGATGCGATAAGTGTAAGCGGCCGCCATACAGAGTAAGGCTGCGGCGAGTCCCGCCCAGTTTCCGAGCGCGAGGCCGAATCCGAGCAGGGTGAGAAGCGCGCCCGAGTACGAGGGATGGCGAAGGTAGCGATACGGACCAGTGTCGACCACCGTGTGGCCTTGGTGCACGGCAACGTCGAAGGTAAAAAACTTCCCTAGCGCCGCGATCGAGTATTGGCGGAGGGCGATTCCCCCGAGCATGAAGATAATTCCGGTGTCAAAAGCGATCGCGCGCGCTCTCATGATGGAAGCCTGGGGCAGGAGAAAAGAGAGGCAGAAGTCGGCGGCGATGCCTGTCCACCAGAGAATCACAATGAGCAAGAGCGAGCCCCGATCCTTCGCTCGTGAGGAATCAGCCGAACGCTTTCGTCTGGAGGAGGCGATTTCCAACGTGATCCATAACCCGAACACGCCCCAGAAGAACGCGGCGTACATGGGTCCGGCGGAAAAGGGCAGTGGGCGCAACGGTTGGCCTCTTGCGTGATTCACACAATTTGAGCGGAATGATCCATCGTTTCCTTGAATGCCAACCCGTGGTGCAGCGAATCCCAGCTCGTTGACGAAGCGGTGGAGATCCCTCTCCCCGCTGAAAGGCGCGGCCGGGATGGCGCCTGTGGGTTAAACCCGGCTACTTCACCACGGGCGAATCTGCATCTGCCGGTTTGTCTTCTTCGGCGTGAATTTTGCCGTCATCTTCGGCGTAGAACGAGCGGTGCTGAGCGTCGAGATGCTGCGGGGTCATGGTCAGGATGAAGCTGTCTTTTTTGCCTTTGAAGCCGGCGGTGTAGTCGCCGCGGTTGGGGTCGACCATGCGTTTGGTGAAGGAACCGGAGTGCACCAGTTCGGCGAGCGCGACGGCGAAGTGTCCGTATTGCTTTTCGAAGCGGTGCTGGGCCCGGAGAACCACGCGCATATAGGCTAGCGCGGCGGCTTCGGAATCGGAGCGGGCGGGGTCGCCGGGGAACTTTGGCTGATAGGTGGCAGCCGGAGTCTGGGCAAAAGCGGGCGATGCTCCGAATAAAGCTCCCGCAAATAAGGCTCCTCCGAATAAAACAGAGCGGACCACACCACAGCCGGCGATGAAGGCGAACGACCGAAGGGCGCCGAACTTGCTGCGGACAGATTGGCTTGGGCTTACGCGGCGCGAAGTTACTTTCATCACTTGTGGTCTCCGGCAGCGTCCAGGCAAGGAATTCGGCTGCCAATGGCGCTGCAAGAAGGCTTTTAGTCCTTCGGCTTTATGTTACTCCCGTAATTTCCCTTCGGTCACGTTCTCTTTGCAGGCGGGGCAAATGCCGCTATGCTCTTAAGTACGAACCTAACCCTACAGGGAAACCTATGAAAGCAGCAGTTGCCAGAAAACCGATCATCCGGCTCGCCGTAGTGGAGAGCGATCCTCTGAGATTTGTGGGATTCCGCGCCTTGTTCGACAGCGAGCCTGAGTTCGAACTAATCTCCGCCAGCCTGGCCGAGATTTCTACTTTGCAGAGTGTGGACCTGATTTTGCTGGGCAACCGCTCCGGGCAGAATTTGTTTGACGTCATGGCCAGCCTGAAGGCCACGCGGCCCGACCTGCGCATTATCGTGACCGGATCGGGCGTGGACGAAGAGACGATTCTTAAAGCGATTGCCTCGGGCGCTAAAGGCTACGTGGACGAAGCGGCGTCGCCGGCGGAGTTCGCACAGGCGATTCGCATCGTGAGCCTGGGGTCGGTATGGGCTCCGCGGCGCGTGCTTTCGATGTTCATCGAGCGAGTCTCATCGTCGCCGGGAAGAATTTTTCCGGCCGGCCGCGTAACCTTCACCGACCGCGAAAAAGAAGTGCTGGAGATGCTGGTGGCGGGGCGATCGAACAAAGAAATCGGATCGCAGTTGGGAATCGAAGAGCGAACCGTGAAAGCGCACGTGGCGAAGTTGATGCGCAAAGTTGGAGTGCAGAACCGGATCGCGTTGTCGGTGCATGCGATTACGCATTCGCTGGTGGCGGCGAAGTAGAGAACCAGTTCTCGGTTCTCAGTTACTTTGGGACACTGACCTCGGTAATCTTGCGCGGTTTGCGGCTCGGCGGCATACTCGCCTCACCTACCACAGAACCTGGGAGACGGGGTTGAGCGCGGCGATTAGGGTCACCGCGATCAGCCCCGATTTTTTCTGCATTCTGCATTGACTTCCGCATCGAGAATTGTCCGGATTGGTTCCTTCTGAGACAACATCCTACTCATCGTTTACAATCCAAAGCATCGGCCTACTCTCATATCAAGTTGATGAGGAATTCCATGAACAAGCCTTTGCGATTGACCCTGATTCTGTCCTTCTGTGCGTTCTCCTCGGTCGTAGGCCTGGCTGCGGACGATCCGCCGCAGCGGGAGACCAAGGCTTCCGACCGGGTGCAGGCTGCGGCCGATGTGTTGGACGAAATTCAGGGCGCGCCGGATAAGGGCATACCGCAGGAAGTATTGGGCTCGGCGGAGTGCGTGGCCGTGGTGCCTTCTCTGCTCAAGGGCGGGTTCATTGTCGGCGGCAAATATGGCCGCGGACTGGCCAGTTGCCGCACCCCGAAGGGCTGGAGCGCTCCCTCATTTTTTGTGGTGACGGGCGGAAGCGTTGGTTTTCAGATCGGCGGGCAGGCCGTGGATTTAGTCATGTTGATCATGAATAAAGACGGCATGAAGCACTTGCTGTCGAGCGAATTCGCTTTGGGCGCGGACGCTTCGGTCGCGGCCGGTCCGGTAGGGCGGCACGCCGAAGGCAATACCGACTGGAAGATGCGGGCCGAGGTGCTGACTTATTCGCGGGCTCGCGGGTTGTTTGCCGGGGTGAGTTTGAATGGGGCGGTGATCAAGCAGGATAAAGACAGCACTCGCGAATTTTACGGGCGCATGGTGCCCTTCCGGACTTCGCTTACTGGCAAGATCGAGCCTCCGGTGGGAGCGAACGCATTTCTAACTTCTTTGGCCAAGTGGGCTGAGGAGGCGGCTAAGTAGATTACCCTCCCCCGCTGTAGGAAAATCTTTAACACCGAGGACACAGAGGTTCGCAGGGTAGGGCTCACAACTTCTCCCGAATGCGGCAGCGACTTGAGTACGCGGCAGCCTGGCCGTTTATTAAAATTCTTGGCATTTTGCCCCGGGCGCTGGCGCGCGGCTTTGGCATTGGCCTGGCCGGGGTGGTTTATCTTCTGCATGTGCGCCTGCGGCAGGTTGGCATGCGCAATCTTGCCCTGGCATTTCCCGAAAAAAGTGAGGTGGAGCGGGCGCGGATTCTGCGGGGCGAATTCGCTTCGCTGGGGCGGCAGCTCGCCGAGGTCTGCCATTTTCCCGTCTACACACTGGAGAACGTGGAGCAGGTCATCGTTTACGACGGGCTGGAGAATTACCAGCGCGCCTACGCCCGCGGCAAGGGAGTTTTATTTCTGACCGCGCATTTTGGCGGCTGGGAGCTTTCCGCGTTCTCGCATTCGATGCACGGGCACTGGATGCACGTGGTGATGCGTCCGCTGGACAATGAGTATCTCGACCGGATGACGCGCGAGTATCGCACCATGCACGGCAACAAAGTCGTCGACAAAGACGATTTCGTGCGCGGGCTGCTCTCGGCGATGAAGGCGGGCGAGGTGGTGGGGGTGCTGATGGATACGAATATGACTCCGCCGCAGGGGATATTCGTGAATTTTTTCGGCATCCCAGCGTGCACCGCCAGCGGGTTGGCGCGGATTGCTTTGCGCACCGATGCGGCGGTCGTTCCGACCTTTACGATTTGGGATTCGGAGTTGGAAAAGTATCGGCTGCGCTTTGATCCGCCGGTAGAGTTGATTCGCACTGGCGATTTGGAGGCGGACATCACGACCAACACGCAGAAATTTACTTCCATCATCGAAGGGTATGTGCGGCGGTATCCGGAGCAATGGCTGTGGGTGCACCGGAGGTGGAAGACGCGGCCGCCGGGAGCAGCGCCGCTGTATTGAGGGCGAAGATGTTTCGTCCGAGTCTGGCAGTGGCTCAGCTTGAAAAACGATTCGTATCCGGACATCGCTTCAGCGATGCCAAAAGCCGCTAGGGCATGAGCGGCTTTAGCCCCTGAAGCTTGCCCACGAACCCTGCGGCTGAAGCCGCTTTGTAAGAGGAGGCTTCAACCGCCATCAGCTGCTCAGGTCGAAAGACTGCGGTGGTGAACGGTATGGTTAAAAGGCGCGGCTTGACTGCGTCAGGTGTGAATGAGAGAGACGAGCGCAAGTGAACCTCTGGTTCCACATCGAAACTCAGCCAGATGACATCAAAACCGGAGTTTTGTAGTGGATTCCGGGATCGGCGTGGTGGAAACTTACCTAACTGACCATGCGGTGTCCGGTGTAGAGGAGGCGTGACTCTCATTCGGGCTTTCCTATGGAACTTGAGAACCTGGTCGGTGGTGTAAAGGGAAAAGGCGCAAGTGGAGAACCCATTAGGCCGAAAGTACCGAGACATCGATCAGGGGCGGACTGCCCCGCAGTAGTGATGAAGCGATTGTAATGATCGTGGAGCGAAGGGGATGGGTCCCCAACGTCCGCATCGGGCCCACTGGCAACAGGATGACCCTCATATTTGGACCGAAGGCGGTAGCCTTCGATTTGGTGGTACGAGCCGGAGGAGTCGAGAGGCTCACGTCCGGTCCTGGGAGCGGCTCTGGGTGCAACTCCCGGGGCCGACTCGACCGGGATTCCCAGGGCATCGCAAGCCGGCGCCGCAGGTTCCAGGCTGGTTAAGGTTCGCGCGATTGGCTTCCGGTATGATGATGAATCTTCGTGCCGCATCGGCTTCGAAATGGTCACACTCTCCCACATCCAATCCGCGCTGGCCCGGGTTCGAAATTCGATCTACGTTTCGCCTTGCACTCGTTCGGAAACCTTTTCCGAACTGACCGGGCATTCGGTTTATCTGAAACTTGAGAACCGGCAGAGAACTGGCGCCTATAAAGAACGCGGTGCGCTCAACAAGCTGCTCAGCCTCACCCCGGAAGAACGCTCGCAGGGCGTAATCGCGGCCTCGGCCGGCAACCATGCCCAGGCGGTCGCCTACCACGCTGCGAACTTGGGGGTTCGCGCGAGAATCGTGATGCCGCTGGCCACGCCGCTGATCAAGGTTTCCGCGACGCGCGGCTATGGCGGGGAAGTGGTTCTCTACGGCGCCAACTACGACGAGGCCTGTGGCGAAGCCATGCACCTCAGCACGCAAGATCACCTGACATTTGTCCACGCTTTTGACGACGACGTCGTGATCTCAGGGCAGGGAACTCTGGGCTTGGAGTTACTTGAGCAGCATCCCGATCTTGAGGCCGTGATTGTGCCGGTGGGTGGCGGTGGGCTCATCAGCGGCGTCGCCTGCGCGCTCAAAGAAACCAATCCCGCAATTCAGGTTTTTGGCGTGGAGCCAAAGCGGCTGCCGTCTATTAAAGCCGCGATCGCTGAAGGCAAGCCCGTCACCTTGCCTGCAGCTGTGACCATTGCCGATGGAATCGCGGTGCGGCGGGCGGGCGAGAGACCTTTTCCGCTAATTCAGAAGTATGTCGACGACGTGGTTACGGTGGAAGAAGAGGAAATCGCCAATGCCGTTCTGCTGCTGCTGGAGCGCGAGAAAATGCTGGCCGAAGGAGCCGGTGCGGCTGCCTTGGCGGGATTGATCAATCGCCGCATTCCCGCTCTTCAAGCCAAATCCGGCAAGAAAGTTGTCGTCGTGATCAGCGGCGGAAATATCGACGTCACGCTGCTGGCCCGCATCATCGAGCGCGGCCTGGTGAAAGATGGCCGCCTGGTGCGCCTGCGCGTGCACCTTCCCGATTATCCCGGAGCTTTGCACAGCGTCACCGGCATTCTGGCCGAGCACCGCGCCAACATCGTGGAGACTTCCTACGATCGCGCCTATCACAACGTGAATCTAGGCGACACCGCGATCGACATCACCATGGAGACTCGGGGCCCCGACCACATCGCAGAGCTGATCGCCGCCCTGGCCGGCAACGGCTACACCCACGAAAGAATCCTTTAAAGGAGGGCTCAGTACTGCGGCCAGCCGAGGCGGCTGTTCCACATCCGCCGCTTCGGCAGTCGTCGAGTCAAAATGCATTCAAGGATGAGGATTGGCCGACGGCGAACTCTCACCCTGGCTGCGCTTTTTCGATATGCGGCGATGGATATCGGGCCAGAATTCCTTTACGACCAAGGTCAAAGTATCGTAGCCGAGCTGCGTTCCCCACACTTTGGTGGTGTTGGGTAGCGTTCGATCGGAGTCGTTATGAACGTAGGTCAGCATGTTGGTCGCGGGATCGAAGCGCGTGGTAATGAAAGCGCGAGGATGGTAGGTGTTGGTGGAGATAGCGGCCGACAACATTCCGCCCAGGATCTCGGAGTAGTTGAATTGCTCGCGCCCCGAATCGGTTCGAGTCACGAAGCTGCGGCTGATGGCGTAATAAGTCCGGTGGCGGAAGCTGCCTTTGCCCAACTGAAAGTAGCGCGGATCCTGGCGCAGGATCGAGGGGAATACGGCGCCCACCATAAAGTTTTCGATGGTGCCGTCGGCAAAGGCTGCGCCAAAGCGCTTGGCGTAACCCTCCGCGCCCTGGCCGTAACCGGGCTCGCTATTTTCTGCCTGGCTGATGCCGGAAAGAAAGCCATACCAGGGGACTTGGATGTAGTCGAAGGATCCGCGGAACACGACTTTGAACTTCTGCCCCGTGGTAAGGGGAGGGACCTGGCCCGCGTTCTCCAGGGTTAAGAAGTTGGGCAGCGCGAAGAAGAGCCGATCCTTCGAGGTTCCTTCCACCGTCCCTTGATTGCTGGAAGCTTGCGCGTCTTTGTTCTTCTGTGTCGGAGCAGGCACGATCTCCCCCGGAGTGCCGGAGGTTTGCCCGGTCGAAGCATCGGAATTCGAAGGTTGAGTTTGGGCGGCGGAGCTAATCGCCAAGGTAAAAAACAGGTAACCCACCGACAACATAGCCGCGAACGGCCGCACCACGAGCTTTATGGACAAGCATTTCTCCCCAAAATGAATCCCACAGCCGTTCCAGACCGATGTTCAGATTCTAACAGTCAGATGCGGTTGGCCGTGAAACGACCCTGGCCTTTACATTGGTTTACAAATGCCACAGGCCTCGAACCCAGGTGGCTTCATGGCAAGTAAATCAAAAATGAAAGCCAATCTCCGCCGTCAGCGAGCGCGGCGTTACGTAGTGCGTGCCGCTGAAGGTCGAAAGGAAGTTGTAGAGTGCGTAATTATTCGCCAGATTAATGGCGGTCAATTGCAGACTCACTTTGTATTTGTCGCCGTGGAGAACGTTGTCGTGTCCGATCGAGAGGTCGAACAGATGGCGCGAGGCGATGCGCGGCGGATTGTGATCGTCGTTTTCGGTGTTGGGTGCAGGAACTTTGATAAGACTGGATCCGAACTGTGTGGTCGGGCACGCCGAGGGAAGCGCGATGGTCGGCGTGGCGCGGACATTGCCGCAGTAGAATCCAGCTTCGAACTCTTCATCAGCTGTTAATGGAGCACCGTTGCCGAACATTTTAACCGCGGGTTGGCCGTTGAGAATCGTAGAAGCTGGGCAATCGTTGCCTGGGTCCACACCATAACAGGGCGTAGCGCCGGCGACTTGTCCGCTGTCATAACGCCAGCTGAAAGCGAACCAGGGGCCGGTTGTCCACGGTTGGTATTGCAGATGGGTCGACTGGTTGAACTTTTCGTCGTGATCAATGCGGAAGGGAAGGCCATTCTGCCCCACGGTGACTCCCAGGCCGCCCGCCTGAGGCGGGAAGAAGCGCGCGGCGACGCTGGAGAATACGATGCCCGCCGTCAGTCCGTGAAAGTTGGGCATGTGCACGCTGGCTGCGTAGCCGGGAATCTTTGAGTTGTGCCACTCGATCGGGAAAGTAATCGGGGTGTTTCCCAGCACGCTGAAGTCGTAGCCGTTGTGGGTGTATTTCCAGATGTATTCGCCGTCGAAGACCAGGTAGCGCCCGAAGGCCTGCTGCAATCCGGCGTGAAATTCATTGCGGAAGCCGGGATTGAGGTTCGCCGGGATGCAAGGCACCAGGGCCGCAATCACGGCGGACTCACAACCATTGTTGGAGAGCACCAGATTCTCATTGAAGGGAGTCTCCAGCGTCCGCGCGTAGGAGGCGCGCAGCACCGTGCTGCTCCGCTTGATGTTATAAGCCATTCCAAGGCGCGGTTCCACCTGCCACGCCGAACTGAGTCCGTTGTAGACGTCACCGCGAAGCCCGAGGCTGAAGGACCAGTTCCCGGCGCTGATGGTGTCTTGCGCGAAGACCGCGAGTTCCTTCACGTCGGTATGGCCATCGAAGTTGTATTGTCCGCCGCCGCGAGTCAGGTCGAAGGGGAGAAGCACGGGATTGAAAAAGGGATAGGGTGAGATGCCTAGCGCCGGCGAGCCAGGGACGGGATCATTCGGGTAAAGCCCCTGCGGGCAAAGATCGGGGTCAGTCACACCGCGAGCTGCTACAGGTACGCCGTTGGCGTTGACGCAAGGCGCGTTCAGAAGCGAATCGACGACTCCCAGAGCATCGTTCTCCGTAAGGAAGGTTTGCTGATAGCTGACGCCAAATTTCATGTTGTTGACGCCGCGAACGTACGCCAAATCCGAGTGCATGCCTGTGTTGGTGAGCAGCCGGTGTTGGCCGATGGTTTCCCGCTGCAGGTTCAGAGGGCCAAGATCGGAGAAGGGATCGCCGCTGGGATAGTAATGGTAGTCATCGTGGCGCACCACGCCGCCGATCGTAAGGACCGCCTTGGGATTGAGCAGTAGCGACCACGATGGAGCGACGTTGTAGGTTTTGATCTGGGAACGCTGGTCCATGGCGGGAACCGGATTCCCGAAGGGATCGAGGACACCGACGTTGAGATTGTCATACGTCTGCGGCGTCTGAAACCAGGATCGGCTCCACGCCAGGTCCAGGTGAATGGTATTGCCGGTGGCAATTTGATAGTCGATTCGGTCGAACACGTTTTCCAAGTTGCCCTTGTCGTGGAGGACGGCGAATTCCGGAGCGTCGAGAAAGCGCCCGCCGTCTGTGCCGCTGAGGGCCAGGAAATTCCCCCAATTCTGCCCGCCATAGGCGAGGTCAAACGCCGTGTTGGTAGTGCCAAACGAGCCGTAGGAAGCGGTGAGCGAGCCGGTGGGCGTGGTGATGCCCTGACCCGAACGCGTGCTAACCTTCACGACAAGGCTGGTCTTCCCGCCAAATTCGGCCGGGGGTGCTCCTGCGATTACCTCCATCGACTGAATTGAGCTGGCGGGAATCTGGTTGGAAAAAGTTTTGCTCGTCTGGTCGGAGTTGGCCTGGTCGTCCACTGAAATGGTGTTTTCCGCGTGATCGCCGAGACCGTGCATGCTGTTGTTGGAGTCGGCGGAGACTCCCGGCGTGAGCCCCGTGATCGCCGCGCTCACCCCGGAGGATTCTGCCGGCATGGGCAGCCGGTCGATCTGGCTCTTGTCCACGTCAACATGGGCGGTGGAATCGGTTTCTACCAGATCTCCCGCCTCCTCGCGCACCGTGACGCTAGTGGCCTCGACCAAGGCTTGCAGCGTGACGCTGATGCCCGCGGGTACGACCGAACGCAACTCGACATCCTGGGCATAGGGCGAGAAACCCTTCGCCGTGACCGTGAGGTGGTAAGGATTGAAGGGAATATTGGCAAGGCTGAACTGGCCGGTAGCGTCGGTCTGGGTGCTGCGCTCAAAGCTGCTCACGGGATTATGAATTTTAACGGTGGCCCCTACCACCACGGCGCCGGTCGCGTCAACGACCGTCCCGGTCAGAGTTGTAGAGTTGCCGACGGACTGCGCTTGTGCCGCCACAACAGCGAAGCAAAGCGCGGCCGCTAACACGGCAAAGCGCGGATCGATGGTATGCATGAAGCCCTCCTGAAACGAACCGGGAATCGGCCGGCCTAAACGCGGGCAGTGCCAAGCCGAGGACTGCAATCTGGGATTCCCTAGAGAGCCGGAGGGCCGCGAATGCCGAGGTCGAGAACGCTGATTCGGGCTTTCGCGATGACTTCTTTTTCTTGCAGCGTCCCGACCCTGGTAAAAAAGGGCCGGGCATGACTGGCCGCGATGACCGGGCTGGCACTATGGGCCAGCGCGCAGATGGAGCAGGAGGCCGACTCGGTTTGACTGGGATGGTGATGCGCAGATTCAGCTGCCGCCGTCCACAACATCAGGGACAGGCACAGCCACGCCAGCCATCGCGTCGTAAACCTCATGAGCTCCTAAATTGGGTTAGACTCTTTAAGCTTATAACGGTTCTTTGGCAAATGCCAAATACTGGACAAGTTACTATAGGACTGGCTATAAGGAATGCGTGCAAGGTCACGTGCCATGCGATTCAGGATGCGGACAAAGTGTTTCTAGCATCACGTCTTAAAAGGGGGGCGGTTTCAAGCCTTGCGCTGAGCGGCTGGGGAAACAGTAGCACCGCAGGCGAAAGCTTACCTCGGGCGCTGAAGCGCCGGTAATTCCGGTGTCGGCTGAGCAGCACGAATGGAACTCGTGCCCTTCCCGAAACCTATCAAACTCGAGGTTTTCCGCAGTCTGTTTGGCCGCCCCCTGCGTGTTTCAGGGTGACTTTTTCGCAAGCTCGATTGCCCGGTCCGGGACTTAACTTTATCTGCGAGGGGAATCTATGTCGGAGCCAACGTACGAAGAACTCAAAGCTCGTTTGTCGCAACTCGAAAAAGAAGTCGATATCAAAAAGCGCAGCGGCGACCTGATCTTCAAAGTGGGAGAAAAAGGCGGCGTGAGCGTGTACGGCCTAGGCCGCTTTCCGGTCACGCTTTATTATGAGCAATGGAACCGCCTGCTGGGCGCGGCCGAAGATATCAAGACGTTCATGGAAGAGAACAAGTCGAAATTGAAGCTGAAGGAACAGGGGTAAGGCGGAAGTCGGGCGGCGGACCCGGAGAGCTTCGCGCGGCCGTGCGACAGGAAGCCCGAAGCCCAACACCCGCTTGCGCTATAATGAAAGGCCTGTGCCTAAATACTCCATCGTCGTCCCGCTGCACAACGAGCAGGAGAACGTCACCGATCTCTACGACCGCTTGAAGGCAGTGATGGAGGCTGCGGGCGAGAGCTTCGAAATCGTGTTGGTGGACGATGGCTCGAGCGATCACACCTTCGCCATGCTGCGCGAAATCGCGGCTGTCGACAGCCGCGTGACCGTAGTGAAGCTTCGGCGCAACTTTGGGCAAACGGCTGGCCTCGCAGCCGGCTTCGATCATGCCCGCGGCGAATACATCATCGCCATGGATGGCGATCTGCAACACGATCCCGCTGACATTCCCGTGTTTCTGGAAAAAATTGCCGCGGGTTACGACATCGTCAGCGGCTGGCGCAAAGTGCGCATCGACAATTTCTGGATGCGCCGCATGCCTTCGCGCATCGCCAATTGGCTCATGGCCAAGCTGAGCGGCGTCGATATTCACGATTTTGGTACAACTTTCAAAGCCTATCGCCGCGAGATTCTGGAGCAGGTGCCGCTCTACGGCGAGCTGCACCGGTTCATTCCGGCGCTGGCTTCATGGTATGGCGCATCGATCTGCGAAGTGCCCATTCGCAACGTGAACCGCGAGCGCGGTGCGTCGCACTATGGCATCTCGCGCACCTTCCGCGTGTTCTTCGATCTGATCACGATTCGCTTTTTGCTGCGTTATCTTTCGCGGCCGCTGCACTTCTTCGGAACCTTCGGCCTGCTCAGCATGCTAAGCGGCAGCGCCATCGTGGCTTGGCTCGGCGTGGAAAAATTTCTGCGCAACGTCCACGTCATGGCCTCGCACGGCCCGCTCATGATGCTGGCTCTGGGTCTGCTGCTCGGCGGCTTGAACCTGCTGGCCATCGGCCTGCTGGGCGAGATGCAAGTCCGCCACTACCACGAACCCCGCCATCGCGCCCCGTATTCCGTCGACCGCGTGCTGCGCTCGCAGAACGAGGAGCACAGCGTCTCGGAGTAGGCTCTTACCGCAGACGGCCTTGGTCATCAAGAACAGCGTCGTCTTCGGGCCAACGACCCACAAAAACGTCGACTGCACTGGATGAATGTGATGCACTCGCTCGCGAATCGCCCGCTCCGCCAGCGCCGCCGGATTCCGCCTGCAACACCCGCCAATGTTCCAATATTCGGCGCCAGCCCATTCTTGCTGCGCATAGAGTTCGTCGAGGTAAGGACGGAATAGGTTCCTCCCGCGTGGAGTTCCGCCCCATGGTAGGCGCTCTTTGCGGACTGTTGGGATGAGCTTTCGGCCATCCTCCCGGACCGGTTAATTAATGACGCTCGCGAGGCTTCCCACTGCGGAAGCGGTGGGCTATCGTCGGGCGGTGCCTCCGGCACGGTCTCTCGCGGCTCAGGCCTCTAGTTGCGGTCGTTGGTGTTGATGTTGAAGCCGAGGATGGCATTTACCTCGACGGGTTGATCGCCGCGCATGGCGGGACGGAACTTCCAGTTGGGCAGGGCTTGCATGATCTTGGCTGCCATGGCGGGCGGGCCGGGCTCGAGCATCTGCAGATCCCGCAGATTGCCGGAGGCGTCGAGTCTGCACTTCACGACCACGCGGGCACGCGGCAGATTCGGCGGCAGGTTGGTGCGCATGCCTTGCGGGCCGACTAGCGCGCCCGCCCGGCCGGATGAGGGATTGACTTCGGCGAACTGCATGACGGCCGTGCCCAAGTTCGTATCTACGTACACCGTGTAATTGTCGCCGGAGAGCTTGCCGTAGAAATCGAAGGCTCCGCCGGAGCGTGAGGTGGCGACGATGGTGATGGCCGGGCCTTTTTCGCCTTTCACGGAGGAGCGTCCGGGAAGATTGGGATCGGCGCTGCCGCCGCCATCGGAGCCGAAGCTGGGCAAAGTGACGACCGTGGTGCCGCCGCGAACATCGACTCCCGGTACTGCGGGATTGCCATTGGGCGCGCTGCCCGCGCCTCCGGGGCCGGGCATGGGAGAGATTCCTCCGCGCGCATTCGGGTCGGAGCCGTTGCCGCTTCCAGATCTGCCCGCGCCCGGGCCTTCGCCCGCCATGCCGCTGCCGCTGCCGTTGCCGCGCCCGATGCTGGAACCGTCGCCGGAGCCGCCGAGGCCAGGTTTGTCGCCGCCGCCGGGAGACATGGCCAGCGCGCCTTTGCCGCCGTTGCCGGGCACTCCTACTTTGTCGCCGGGCTGCGAGGACAAGACCACGCCCGCGCGGTCGCCGTTTCCGCCTCCGCCTTTCGGTGGAGCTAGAACTGAGCCAGCGTCGCCCGGTCCGCCCAGGCCGGAACCTTTTCTGCCGCTGCCGCTGCCGAACGGGGCCGAGCCGCCGCCGAGGCTGGGGGGCGGCGGAATTACGTTGCCGGCGAGAGTATTGCCGGGCGAAGTTCCCGCGCCGCTGCCGCCCGCGCCGCTGCCCGAACCGGAGACCGATGGCGGAGGCGGAACGACGTTCGCGTTCAAAGAATTGCCCGTAGAATTGCGCCCTCGGCCGGAAGCCGATCCCCCTGCCGAAGAGCCGGAGCCGCCCACGGACGGCGGCGGTGGAACTATGGTGGTGGCAAGCGCGCCGCCTTCGTTGACACTGCGGCCACCTCCGGAAGCGGCGCCGGCGCTGACGTTCGGCGGCGGAGGTACGACGTCCTGCGTTCCAAAGAGCTTGCCGATGACGCTGCTGAGTAAACCCGTGTTCGCCGCCGGTGGCGGAGGCACGACATTTTGCGAGGGGTTGGCTGCGCTACCGCTTTCCAGGCGGCGCAGATCGCGGGCGGAATCAGCGGAAGGCGGCGGTGCGATCACCGAGGGCGTCGGCAGGTTTAGTTTGGCCTGGCGCGAACTTTCGCGCTCCGGGGCCGATACGGGCGGAGGCACGACCGCGCTGTTCATCTGCACCCGGGAGGGAGAAACCTCGTGGCTTACAGAAGTGGGCGCGGGCGGAATCACGCTGCCCGCCAGCGCAGGCGCGGAGCGCGAGCGCTCGCCCGATACGCGGCTGGGCGGGGCGATCACACTCGCGTTCAGAGAAGGCGCCTTGCGACTGCGGTCGCGGGAGACGTTGGGAGCGGGGGCGATGACGCTGGCGTTCAGCGCCGGGGCAGTAAGCGCGGGTCCGGATGGCACCGTCGGAGTCGGAGGAACCACCGCCGCGTTGAGTGCCGGCGCGCGGCGGGCTTGATCCTGCAAAGCGTTTTGCGGAGCGGGGGCGATGACGTTCTCCGAAAGCCGCGGAGCCACCAGAGCGGAGCGTAAGCCCTCGGCCGGGGGCGGGCCGGGCTGGGATATGTCTTTCGACTTGAAAGCCAGAAGATTGGCGACCGCCGAACTCGACGCCGGCAGCTTGAGGTCGGGAGCGTCGACCACGGTTTGCGCGAGCGATGCGCCGCGAGACACGCGAATGGTCTGGGAGCGGTGATGGGCTTCGCGTCCGCCGGCGCGTCCGCTCGATCCGGATTTGGCTCCGCCTACATCTTCGGTGCGCGGCAACTCGTCGCCGGAATAGTAGATGACCTCGTTGGCGGTCAGCCGGGGAGCGGCGTAGGGACGCATGCGGGCGATTTCGCGCGGCAGAATGGCCAGCACGAACACCAGAAACGCTTCCAACAGCAAAGCCGAGAGCAGGCCGCGGTAGGGAAAAACTCCGTGCGGAGCTTCGCCGGCCAAGCGCGGACCGGAGCGCGCAAACGCCGGTCCGATGGAAGTGACAAACTCCTGCCAGCGCGGCGACCACTCGACTAGAAGTTTGGGCGCACGATGAAGCTCGACAGCTTGCTCTACGAGTTGAAGGGTTCCGGCCACAGCAGGAATTCTTTATCCAGGTTGCGATTCGTCAGGTTGCGAAAACCAGATTCTGAAAAATCAGATTCAGAAAAAATCAGGTCCGAAATTCCCGCTTCGGGTTCTCGGGTTAGCTTCCCGTTTAGGAACGTTGATGGGCAAACAATATGCTAGCCCTTTTCGTTGATCTTGATTTCTATTTCATCGCCCAATGCAGTTTCGGTTCTGGCCAGCGTGTGACTGGGTAACTCCAGGACTGACGATGCCTGCAAACGGACAGGGGAGAAGCGCCAAGGTTGGAGGTTGTGCTCGAGATGCACCACCCGCCCGGCGCGGTCTAAATAGACTACGTCAATTGGGAAGCGCATGGCAAGAGTGTGAACGCCTCTGCAGGGGCGAATCCAAAGACCCCTGCCGTTACCAAAGTCACCTGGCTTGGCCCCGAGCAAGCCGCGCAGGCGTGTCCAGTGGCTTTGAGCGATCGAGAGATCGGTCGCGAGGTAGAGTTGGCGGGTTTGGTTGTAGGCCTGGCCTTGCGGAGTGGAGATCGCCATCGAGATTGATCCGAGTCGCTCCCTTCGGCGCCTGAAGGCGCAATTCAGAAACACGGAATTTGCGGTATGCCGGAAGGTGAAGGCATACACCTGATACAAATCGCACTCATGCCAGACCGCCATCTGCCGCACCTTCGCCGGCCTACTTGCCGGTCAGCGAGCGATAGGCCTGGATCAGGGCGGGACCGATGGTGACGAAGAGGAACGGGACCAGAATAAAAATTACCAGGGGAGGGACCATCTTAATGGTGGTCTTAGCGGCCTGCTCTTCGGCGCGTTGGCGGCGCTGCGTGCGCAAGGAGTCGGAGTGCACGCGCAGGGCTTGGGCTACGCTGGTGCCGAAGCGGTCGGTCTGGATCAGGGTGGCGACGAGGGCGCGAATGTCATCGACGCCGGTGCGGTCCACCAGATTGCGCAAGGCCTCGGCGCGGGGTTTGCCGGCGCGCATCTCTAGATTCACCAAGTGAAATTCATCGCTGAGATCGGGATGGGCGTGATGCAGGTCTTTGCCTACGCGCATCAAAGCCTGATCGAGAGCGAGGCCGGCCTCCACGCAGATTACGGTTAAATCGAGCGCGTCGGGCAGCGCGATGCGGATGCGCTGCTGGCGATCTTTGATCATGCGCTTCAGAATAAAGCGCGGGATGAAGAAGCCCAGAGCCGGAATGCAGACCAGCAGGGGCACGCTGTCGAATCCGGAGAACACGACCACGCCGACCAGACCCAAGAAACCCAGCAACAGGCGCGCCCCGAAATAGTAGCTCACGTGGCGCGACTCGCGCAGTCCGGCCTGAATGAGCCAGGCGCGGGTGCGGGAGACGTCGGAGGGCGACATGGGAATCGCCTTGCTGAGAGGATCGAGCGCCTGCTCGATACGGTCCTTGACCTTGACGGTGGGAACTTCCTGGACCTGGGTGGCCTGGCCCCCCAGGGCTCGCAGGCGGGCGCCCAGCACGGAACTGGGCGTCATGACGGCGGCCCCGAAGAAGAAGACCGCGGAGACGACGGTCACGAACACGACGATGGTGAGAATCAACGGCATCGCTAAACCTTATCTCTAAACTTCATCTTTAAACTTCATTTCTAAACTTCTTGTTCATTTTCATCTCACACGGTGATCTTAATAATCCTGCGAATCACAAAGTAGCCGATGGTCTGCAGAGCCACGCTGGCCACCAGCAGGGCGTGGCCGATGGGATCGTTGAAAAGGGGCTTCACAAACTCTGGGCTGAACAGGAAAAGAATAGCCACCACCACCGGGGGCATGGCCATCAGCATAGCCATGGTGAGGCGGCCCTGCGCGGTGTGAACCTTGACCTGGCGTTGAATTTTGAAGCGCTCGCGGATCACGTAAGAAAGATTGTCCAGAATCTCGGCGAGGTTGCCTCCGGTTTCGCGTTGCAGCATGACCGCGGTGACGAAAAACTTTACGTCGACCAGAGGCACGCGCTCGGTGAGGTTCATGAGCGCATCGCGCACCGGCATGCCGAATTTTTGCTCTTCGAAGAGCTTGCGGAATTCGCTGGAGAGCGGCTCGGCGACCTCGTTGGAAATCATTTCCAGAGCGGTGGTGAAGGCGTGCCCGGCGCGCACCGCGCGGGCCAGCGTGTCGATGGCCTCGGGGAAAAGTTCTTCGAATCTTTCGAAGCGCTTCTGGCGGCGGTAGGAGACGAAGGAATAGGGAAGGAAAGCGCCGACGATCAATCCGGCCCAGCCGATGGCGGGATTCTTGCTCCAGAAGATGGCGGCGAGACCTGCGACCGCGCCGCAGAGCAGGCAGAGCAGAAGGAAATTGCCGGCGCGAAAGCGCATTCCCGCCTGGGTCAAAGCGTTTTGGATGGCGGCGACGCGCTCGGAGCGGCGCAGCAGAGTATCGAGCGCGGGAATCTTGCTGAGCTGTTCGTCGCGCAGGAGAGCCAGTTCTTCGGCAGGATCGCGTTCCGGGGCTTTCTGCACCGTGGCCAGGCGGTCGCGAATCAGGCGGGCGCGGGCGTTGCGCTGGTCCACGAGCGAACCGATGACGAAGGCGCCGGCGGCGACCACCACGAAGACCACGATAGCGATCAGTAGCTGCATAACTCGTTCTTCACTCTGACGCTGAGACGTTCTGCTGTGTCTCCAGGCGGTTTAGGAATCTCCCGGCCCCAAGGGCGTAGGGTGGGGGATCCTCTTCTTCGCCTGAAAAGCGGCTACGCTCAGGATGACGCCATCAGAAAAATCCAACTGACTTCTTCAATTCTACGCGTTCACGCCTAGACTTCCGTCTTGGACTCGAACAAGGACGCGCGCAGGCGCGTGCCATAACTCGCCAGCCGCTCGGCGAACTGAGGACGGATGCCGGTGGCGCGAAAGGTGCCGCGCACCTTGCCATTTTCGTCGATACCCTGCCGTTCAAAGGTGAAAATTTCCTGCATCACGATGGTGTCGCCCTCCATGCCGTTCACCTCCGAAACCGAGGTCACTTTCCGGGTTCCGTCGGATAAGCGCGCGACCTGCACCACCCCGTGAATGGCGGAGACGATCTGGTGGCGCACGGCACGCTCGGGAATGTTGAGATTGGCCATCGAGACCATGTTCTCCACGCGGGACAGCGCGTCGCGCACGGAGTTGGCGTGAACCGTGGTGAGCGAGCCTTCGTGGCCGGTGTTCATGGCCTGCAACATGTCGAAGGCCTCTTCGCCGCGGACCTCGCCGACGATGATGCGGTCGGGGCGCATACGCAGGCTGTTGATGACCAACTGGCGCTGGCGGACCGCGCCCTTGCCTTCAATGTTCGGCGCGCGGGTTTCGAGGCGCACCACGTGCTCTTGCTTGAGTTGCAATTCGGCGGCGTCCTCGATGGTGACGATGCGCTCGGCGTTCGGAATGTAGCCGGAAAGAACGTTGAGCAAAGTGGTTTTGCCGGCGCCGGTGCCGCCTGAGATCAGCATGTTCAAGCGTCCCTTCACCATGGTGGAGAGAAGTTCCAGCATGGGCTCGGTGAGGGAATGATTCTCGATCATGTTGCGCGCGGTCACGGGGTCGCGCCCGAAGCGCCGGATGGAGAGGCAAGCTCCGTCCAATGCCAGCGGAGGAATGATCGCGTTCACGCGGGAGCCATCGGGCAGGCGCGCATCGACCATGGGAGAAGATTCGTCCACGCGCCGGCCGACGCGGGAGACGATGCGCTCGATGATCTGCATCAGGTGCTGGTTGTCTTTGAAGGATAAGCCGGTTAATTCCAGTTTGCCGGAGCGCTCGATGTAAACCCGATCGAAGCGGTTGACCAGAATGTCGGAGATGGTGGGATCTTTCAGCAGGGGCTCGAGCGGGCCGAGGCCGAAGATCTCGTCGAGAATTTCCCGCGATAGCCGCTCGCGTTCGGCGAAGCTGAGGGGAACGACTTCGCTGTTGACCGAATTGCGGATGAGGACGAGAACTTCTTCGCGCGCGGAACTGCCGGTGGAGCGTCCCAGCTTTTCCAGATCGAGCCGATCGAGAATTTTGCGGTGCAGGTCCGCCTTTACCTGCTGGTACTCGCTGCGCTCGAAGGTCTGCAGATTCGCCATAAAGCACTACACCGTCTTGAACAGCGACCAGGCGGCTCGTTTCACGTCCACGTCGTTGCGGGTTAATTCGTGCGCCAATCCTGAGAAACAGCGAGCGATCTCGGTGTGGCTCTGTTCCATCACCGGGGCGCCGCGATCGATGGCCGAGGAGATGGCGAAATATTGGTTGGGAACGCGCCACAATAATTTCGCTCCGGCGGCATTTTCGGCGTCGGCTTCGCTGAAGCCGGGAACTTTGCGAAAGCGATTCAGGATCAAGCGCACGCGCTCGCGGCTGCCGGTCTCACCCAGATATTGTTGTACGCGGGCGGCGCTCCAGAGCGAAGCCACGTCGGTGCAAGCCACCAGCAGCACGCATTCGGACAAATTCGAGACCAGGCGGCAAGCGCCATCGAGGCGCGAGGAATTATCCACCACCACGTAGCGATAGTGGGTCACCAGCATGTCGAAGAGGCGAACGAAATCCGCGGTCGAAGGTTCGAGGGCGGCGGGGACGTTGGTACCGGCCAGCAGCTGCAGGCCTCCGCCGTGGCGGGTCATGAAGCTTTCGAGCAGGGAACTATCCATGCGGTGCAGGTTGCGGGTGGCGTCGGCCACGTTGAATAGAGGCTTGAGATTAAGATGGAGCGCGGTGTGGCCGAGGGGCGCGAGATCGACCAGGGCCGTGTGCCCATGCGCCGCTTGCAGAGCCAGGGCCAGGTTGACGGCGACGGTAGTGGCTCCGCTGCCGCCTTTCGCGTTCACCACGGAAAAAACCTTGCCGCGAGGGCCTTCTTTCTGAACCCGGCGCTGGGCCGTGGTCAGGCGAACGAAGGCTTCCAGCAGATCGGTGGTGGTGGTGGGACGCTCGATGAATTCGCGGGCCCCGCAGCGCATCGCGTTCACGATGAGCTGCGGCTGTTTCAGGCTGCCGATGGCAAAGACGGCGGTATCGGGCAATTCCTGATGAATGAGTTCGATGGCGCGCATGGCATTGAGCGGATTGTCTTCGGGAATATCCACCAGCACGACTTCGGGATTGGCGGCTTGCACACGCCGAGTTACGGGATCGGTGGCTGCGACCGGATAGCTGGCGCAGCTATGCACGGTGCGGGCTACGCTGGTGCCATCGACGAGCACCTGCATCACGGTGCGCTGCTCATTGTCAGTGGCTACGATGACGACGGAAAGCTCGGGCATGGCCTGCGACGTTCCCCCCACTGCTGCGCTGAAAGCAATGCTACAAAATCCGCTGCTATTTCCAAATCGGCTTTTTCTCGTCGAACTTATTCTTATCCATGTAGGGCTGCGGATTCTTTGGCGTCGGCGGGGATTCGGTGTTGGGCGAAACCCGGTGCACCGTGCACAGCACCATCAACTCCGAGTTGCTCTTCGAAATACTCTTGCTCTTAAAGAATGTGCCCAAGATCGGAATATCGCCGAGGCCAGGGATCTTGTTCCATACGTCGGTGACGCGATTGTCGATCAAGCCTGCAATCACAAAGCTCTGCCCGTCGCGCAGCTCAAATTCGGTCTCGGCTTTACGCGTGCTGAGCGCGGGGATGGTGAAGCCTGAGATGGTGAGCGCGTCGGCGAAGTCGAGGGTGCTGACCTCCGGGGCCACCACCAGGTGAATGTTGCCGTTGGGCATGATCACCGGGGTGAAATCCAGCTTCACCCCGAACTCTTTGAAAGAGATGGTGACGGCGGTGAATCCGGCGCCGGGCTGAACGATGGGAAAGGGGAACTGCCCACCGGCGAGAAAGCTAGCCTTCTTGCCGTTGACGGCGATGAGATTGGGCTCGGCCAGAATTTGCAGAAGGCTTTTGTTTTCGAGCGCTTCGATGACGGCGCCGAAGTGAATGTCAGGGCGGAACAAGAACAGGTTCAAAACGTTGCTTACGGTTTCGTTGGAGGTGAAGGGCCCGGTTTGTCCCGTGGTCTGGTTGATGGCCTGCGAGCCGAAGCCGCCGTATTGGCCGGTGGTCGTGGTTCCAATGGTATTGGCCGCGCCGGTGGAGAGGAAGTTGCTGCCGAGTTGGGTGAGGGCGGATCGATCCACTTCGGCAAACTTTACCTCCAGCAGAACCTCCTGCGCGCCCACAGGGCCGAAGGTCAACACATTCACGATATTTTTGGAGTAGGCAGCGGCCAGCTCGCCGGCTCGCTTGGCGACATCCTCAGTGGTTACGTGGCCGGAAAGGACGATCGCGGCTCGCGAAGGAGTGACCGTGATCTGCTCCTCGGGGAATACGCGATGCTCTTCTTCGGCGCAGGCGCTGACATCGACATCCACCCGCAGATCGAAGCTGCGCGAGCGCTCCAGTTCGTCCCAGATGAGCAGCGAAACTTCGCCGGGAGCGCGGCCGTGGACGAGAATCTGTGTGGGAGTAATCACCTGGGCGTAAGCGACGGTGTCGTCAGTGACTGAGATGCGCTTGAGGCGTTCGGTAGTATTGATGAGCAGGGATTTATCCACCATCACGCGCAAGGGGGCGGAACCCTGCGCTTGGGGCAGCGCCGACTGGGGCGGGAGCGTGGTTTGGGAGCTGGCCGGGGTCGTGGCCGTATCTTCGGTCACGGCTGGCTGCGCGTCCTGAGGGAGGGCGTTGGCTCGGCCAGCCTGCGGCGCCAGGAGCGCTGGCCCCAGCACCGCTGTAAGCAAAAACGAACGTGCGACCGCTGCGCAAATCGTGGCGCGAACCTTCATCGTGTGATTCCTCTCCACTTGAGGAAACCTGCATCGATCGGCAGGCCATTTCTCTTTACTACACTACTAAGGCTCGGAACTACTGAGGCTCTGACTACTTCGGCTCTTCACCGCCCGCTTCCGGGAACGTCACTACATCTTTTTTCTTAACGCCTTGATAAACCTCTATGCTGAGCACCGAGGGAGGGGGGGCCGGCGCGTTGCTCTTTACGACATGTTTGATCGGGCTGACATGAACCACGGGCGCAGCCATGGGCGTGCTGCCCTTGTAGAGGCCCTTGGCGTTGGCTGCAGCCACCTCGTCCTGCCGGGTATCGAGCGGATTGCGCAGAGCGAGCTGGATGTGGCCTTCCGAACTCGCCAGAGTAAGGCGCTCGGCGTCATCGGGTGAAACCAGCAGCGTGATGACCGGAGTGTTCTGGGCTTCGCCGGCGGCATTACGTTCCAACTTGTTGCCGGCCGCAATCACGGCCACATTTTGCAGGACCGTAGTGGTCTGCGGCTCGCTGCCGCCGTTGGGCGTGCCCGTGAGCAGAACGTCGACCCTGGTTCCCGGACCGGTGAAACCAGCGACCGAAACCACTTCATTCACCCGCACGGAGACCGCGCGCATTCCTGGAGGGATCAACGAAGGCAGGCCTGCGCCGGCGTTTTCCGGCGCCAATTTGCTGGGCAGAATAAATTCTCCCCGCGAGATCGGAATGATCACTCCGCGGCCCATCACCTGGGAACGCTTACTGAAGGTTCCGCCGGGAAGGGACGAGGCCGGATATTTCACGATGTGCACGTCGTGCTCTTCGATTCGGGCACCGACCTGAATGTCGTCGGCGGCCACAATCACGTCGCTGCCGGGCTCGTTGTTGCCGGAGCCTCTGCCCTGCAGATTCTTATAGACGGAAAGGCTGACGATGACTCCGAGCGCCAGGGCCAGCGCTCCAATCATCAACAAACGGGTTCGGTTCATAAGGCTCCGTTAAAGACAAGCCAAGTAAATACAAACCAAGTAAAGACGAGACGAGGCACTCCTCCACGCCGTCCTGGGGAGAATGAACGTCCCTTGGGTGATGCTTGCAAGTTCTATTGAATCGAACTGGCTACACTGGAGAACACGTTGTTCGCGTTGGAGCCGATCAGCCGTATGGTGCCGACCACGATCACCAGAATCACCGCCAGCATCACCGCATACTCCGCGATGTCTTGCCCCTCGTCGTCCCGCCACAACCGCATGAGCTGCGCCATCATTCTTATATCCTCCTAGTCAAAGATCCATCCCCGGTCCATCCCCTTCGGCCAAGCTACCTGGGCAAAAGCTTGCCCCGGGAATCGTTGATCCCGGTTTCTTGCAAGGTCGATCGGGGGAGTTATCCCGACAACGATACCACTGATAATACCCTTAATTCCCGGCAAAATGCTTCCCGGCTATTTTACCGGGTATCCAGGGTAACCAGCGAACCGGGGCGATCGGTCAGAACCACTGCCTGAGCGTCGCCGTAGGCAACGCTCCAGCCGGGAGCATTCCCCAATCCCACGGCCAGCGCGGAATGGGATGGAACCAAAACGGTGTGGATGTCCCAACGTTCCAGAGGCCGGCGCCAGTCGCCTTTGAACTGATAGGTGGAGGCGAACGGGTCAAGCATTGAGTCTCCGTACAAGTCGGCACGGCCGTCGATAAAAACGCGAGTTTCAGGGTAAAGCTTCCAGATCAGATATCCGCCCCAATCATAGTGATTAAAGATGGGGCCGAGGCCGGGGTGGGATTGAAGAAACGCAACCGCCCGCTCGGGAAAAGCCTGCGCCACCGCTTGCGGTTGCCGGTGGATGACTTGAATAGTGTGCACCACGGCGAATAGGGCCAGGGTCAGGATCATTCCCGCATTGAGAAGAGCATGAAGGGCAGTGGACGTACTCGATGATTTAGAAAAATTCCCGGACCGACTTGGCAGAGCGCCTGCCCATTGCCTTGCTAGCAGGGGCGCCGCAATCAAAACGAAGAAAGGGATCAAGCGAATGGAAACCAGACTGGCAAACAGGCTGACGGGCAAGAGGAGAAAATCGCGCGGGCGCATAGGGGACCGCGTCCACGCCAGAATTACGAAGCTGGCCAGCACCAGAACAAGAAGAGGAAGAGATTCTAGCTGATGGAAGTTTGGCGAGGCCCATTCCGCAATGTAGCTTTGCATGGCCGTCGAGCGCAGAGTTTCGAGCGGATAATCGAAGAGGCGCGGGCCATTGGGATTCAGCGGTACGAGCAGAAGGTCGAGCAAGAAAATCAGCGCTGCCAATCGCAAAGGACCTGGGTTCGGAGAGATCCCGCTCGGAGCCATCCCGCCGCGCGCGCTTTTTCTGCGTAAGCCTTCGATCCACTCCCCGGCTAGGAACACAGCGGAGAGCGCTAATCCGAGCGCGAATCCGGCGTGGAGATTGACCCAAAGCAGCATCAGGGGAAGGGTCCACCAAAGCAGTTTTGGATCGCGCTCGGAGCGTTCGAGAAGGAGCAGCCACAAACTGGTTAGCAGCAGGGAGAGAATCTGCGGGCGCACTCCCCACAGGGGCATGGTGGCGCAGGCGGCCAGAAGCGTGATCAAGCCTGCGAGGCCGGGGCGCGAGCCGCAACGGAGATACAGCACAAAAAAAGACGCTGTGACGATCGCGGCAAAGAGAACGATCAACGCGCCCCAGCCCGCAACGCGCTGGATGCCGTAAAGAAGAAGATCGGCGAGCCATTCGTGAGCCACCCACGGCGCTCCGCCGCGAGTGTAGGAAAAAGGATCCACCCGCGGAACTCGTGTGTGCTCGGAGATGTACTGCCCGGTCTCGAGGTGCCACCACACATCGGGATCGACCACGTCGCGCGCCGCCATGGCGAACAGGCCGAGGAAAAGAACCACCGGAAGAACGCGGGCGGGGCTGAGCATCGGAGCCATGAGGAATCATCATAGCCGGTGCTTGGGGTACAAGGTACAATCGCGTTCGATCATGCCGGCCGCAGACAGGCAATTTTTTTTTGCAGACCGAAAGAGATCGTACCGGCTTGCCTGGATGATGATCGGTGCGACGCTGTGGCTGAACCTGCTGTTTTTCGTCGACTTCGCGAAAGGAATGGGTCGCGGATATACGGATTTCACCGTCTACTACACCGGCGCAACCATCCTGCGCGAAGGGCTGGGGCATCACCTTTATGACCGGCGAGTCCAATATGAGGTGCAGGAGGATTATGCGGGGCATGTTCCCTTCCGTCGAGGACCCTTGCCCTATATCCATCCTCCGGTGGAAGCCGTGATTTTTGTGCCGCTGACGCTGCTCCCCTATCGCCGCGCACTCCTGGCGTTCGATCTTTTGAACGTGGCTGGCCTGGTGGCTGTGGCCATGTTATTGCGCAGGTCGGTGGCTGCGCTCGGCTCGATTCCATGGTGGCAGCTGGTATTGGCGTCGTTTGCTTTCTTCCCGGTATTCTCCTGCCTGTTGCAGGGGCAGGATTCGATTTTGCAGTTGCTGGTTTGCACCCTCGGCTTCAATGCGCTGAGGAGGCGGGCCGACATTCTTGGTGGGTGCTGGCTGGGTCTGGCCGCTTTCAAGTTTCAGTTTGTGATTCCTGTGGTTTTGCTGTTGTTCATTTGGAAGCGAAGGCGCTTGGTCCTTAGCTTCGCGGTCGTTGCTTCGATCTTGGGGCTGCTTTCCCTCGCACTGGTGGGACGCGAGGGGATGCTTGCCTATCCCGGATTCGTATTGCGCATCGTGAACTCACCGGGCTTGGGCGGAGTGCCTCCCGAGCTCCTGCCCAACCTGCACGGCCTTTTGACGGGTGGGCCGAGAGCGTTCTCGGACGCCATGAGCTCCTTTCTGGCAATGTTCGCTTCGATCATCGTGTTTTTGTTCGCAGCCGCGACGGGATGGTCGCCGCAGGAGCCGGAGACCTTTGCTTTGCAAATCCCTGACGGGCAACGCTTCGATTTGCAACTATCTCTGGCGGTGACGGTCGGAGTGTTAATCGCCTGGCAGACCAATGTTCACGATCTCAGTTTGCTGGTGCTCCCGCTGGCCTGGATTGCCAATTACATTAGGGCAAGAGGAAAGCGGGAGGGGCGCACCGGGTTTTCACTGCTCCTTCCCGCACTGCCTCTACTGATCAGTCCTTTGTGGATGGTTCTCTGGCTCGGGATTGCTAGAGTGAACTTGATGGCAATTCCTTTGCTGTGGTGGACATGGATGATGGGAAGGGAATTGTCGCGAGACTCATTCCGCGACGGCTGGCGGCTTTGGCAGCGGAACCGCGTTAACCGGGCCGAGTAAGTGGGCGTGGGAACCCGGCTGAGAGAGGGAGAGGAAACGTAAAAGGAGGGATTGAGTCGAACATGCCTCTTCGCCTGCAAGCCGGGACTTTACTCTTCACCTTGGTGGCTGCTTTGGCAGCCCTGAGCATGTGGTTTTATGTGGACCGAATCCTGATCGGTCATCAGCGTGCCGACGCAGCCCAGCATGAGCGCCCCCGCGGGAATCTATCGGATCTTTATCCGCGTTGGCTGGGGGCGAGAGAGCTGCTGCTGCACCGCCGCAATCCCTACAGCGAAGACATCACCCTCGAAATCCAGAAGGGATATTACGGGCGCGTACTCGATCCGGCGCGGCCCAATGATCCCAAGGACCGGCAGGGCTTCGCCTATCCAGCGTACGTGGTGTTCTTGCTGGCTCCGCTGGTGGGATTTCCTTTTGATGGAGTGCGAATTTTTTTTCAGTTGCTGCTCATCGGAGTTACGGTGGCCAGCGTCTGGCTGTGGCTGCGGGTTTTGCCCTGGCGTTTGGCGCCGGCGGCCTTGGTGTCCTGCGTCCTTTTAACTCTGGGAAGTCTCCCCGCGGTGCAAGGCATCAAGATGCAGCAGTTGACCCTGCTGGTGGCGGGTTTGCTGGCCGCGTCGGTGGCCTGCGTGGCGATGGATTTTCTGTACCTGAGTGGAGCGCTTCTGGCCCTCGCCACCATCAAGCCGCAACTTGCCTGGCTCGTCGTCGCATGGCTGCTGCTGTGGGCCGCGAGTGCTTGGCGGGCGCGGCGAAAACTGGTGTATGGCTTTGGCTCGGTGCTGGCTCTCTTGCTGATTGGGGCCGAGATGCTCTTGCCGGGATGGTGGCGCATGTTCGCGCAGGCGATCTCGCAATACCATCAATATACGCAGAACCGGTCGGTGCTGGATGAGTTGCTCCCCTGGACCTCCGCAGGCAAACTGGCGGCGGCTGGCGCGCTTCTGCTGTGTGCCGTTCCCCTTTGGAATTGGTGTGGCCGTGCGGTTGACAGCGTCGCCTTCGGCCGGTCTCTCGCATCGGTGTTGGCCTTGACTGTGTTAGTGGTGCCCATGGTCGCGCCTTATAACCAGGTCTTGCTTGTGCCTGCGATTTTGTCGTTGGTGCGGGATCGCGCCCGCTTCAACTCCGGCTCTAGGATGATGTACTCCCTTTATGTGACCGGCTTTCTCATTTTGGCCTGGCCGTGGTTCGCCAGCACAGCTTTGAGCGCAGCTTATTTCCTGGCGTCACCGGCATGGGCGCAGGGCAAATGGCAGTTGCCGTTTCTGACTACGTTGGTCGTGCCGGTCATCATTTTTGGATTGAGCCTTTTGAATCTGCTGCAAAACCAGGACCCGGTGTCGGCTCCAGCGCAAGATTAGCGGCGGCAACGTGGTCTCGCCGGTGGATCGCCAGGCTGATCAAGAAAAGTGCCAGCACGGGAATCCCGACCAGAGCATAAGCGCTGGCCTGCAACATCCACAGGTGCAGTGGAGGCAGAAATAAGATCGTGAGCAAGCCGATGGTCAACACTCTTTCCCAAGATCGTCGTGGGAGGGAAGAGAAGCCGTGGTGCAGCAAAAGAATCGCCAGCAGCAGAAGGCTGAGATCGTGAGGATTCAAATGGAAGCTTACGAGCAGGGCAAACAGCAGAGTGCTGGCGAAGGCGGAATCAAACTCGTCGGCGTGGGCGGCGGTTGGCGAGGTCGCGAGCGCGACGGACCTAACGCGCTTCCATGCGCCCAAGGTGGGGACTAGAGCAACGCCGGAGAGGATTCCGGTGGCAAGCATTTGCCAACGGGAAGAATGGTGACGGAGGAGGAAGCCGGCTAATCCGCGAAGGTTGGCCATAGCCTGGGGCGCAAACCCGGCAAAGGGTTGCTCCCGGAGGTGCAGCAGGAAGCTCGGGTAGGAGATGAAAACCCGCCATCCAGAAATGGCGGCCGACAGTCCCGCCAGCCCCAATGCCACCAGGCTGAAGCCCTTGGCCATTGCGCCTTTGCCTCGGGTCAGCGTTAGTACCAGCGCGAGCGGCAGGATGAGTTGGAATTTGAAGAGTCCGACCGCCAGCCAGCACCCAGAGACAAAGCTGCGTCCGCGCCGTAATTCCGTGAATGCCAGGACGACGAACCAGAGCAGAAGCACCGAATCCTGCCCTTGCAAAAGGCAGAGCAGGAGCGGCACAAACATAAGCGAGGCCGCGACCAAAATGCGCCAATCCCAGGGCAGCGGCAAATGGGTTGCGAGCCTTCGCGAGGCGGCTGCAAGAAAAAAGATGTTCAACAAAAACCAGAGCAGATAAGCCATTCGCAAAGGCAGCCAAGCCACGGGAAGGTAGATCAGCGTTTCAAAAGGTGGGTGGGTGTAAGGCGTGCCGACCCTACCCGCATAGCGAGCCTGGTATTGACGCTGCACGCCGCCGTCATAAAGCTGGTTTCCGCGGCCTTCCGACAACATGCGGGCGGCGCAGTAGAAGTGGGGGAAATCGCTTCCCAGCAGCCACTCCAAGGGACGCGTAGAGACGACCGCAGCCAGGCCCGAAACCATCACCAACAGGATCAAAGCCTTGGTCGCGGAAGGGCGAGCCGGCTTTTGCGTTATGTCTTGGCGGGGCACGCCCGTGAAGTCTATCGAAGCTCCGAGACAAGCGCCACCGACGGTCGCCACAAAGGCTCTTCCGTCCCAGCCTGATTCCTGTCATTATTCCAATCTGCGGCGCTTTCCGGTAGGCTGGGAAGCGGTTCCACATTCGGTTCTCATTCCATGACTTTAAGTGCAATACGGGCGCAGTCCTCGGGTTCGGGCGTGTTTCCGGCGCTGGTGCTGGTGCAGGGCAACGAGCAGCGCAACATCGTGCTCAACCGCACTCCTTTCTCCGTGGGGCGCAAGGTGGATAAGGATCTGGTGATTGCCGATCCTCGCGTCTCGCGCGACCACGCCCTGATCGTGCTCGAGGACGAGGGATTTTTTCTCGTCGACCAGGGCAGCAAGCATGGAACGTTCGTTAACGGCGAACGCATCCAGCGGCAGAAGTTGGAGCGCAATGACCGCCTCGAGTTTGGCGCGCGCGACTCCACTTATGCGATTTTCAATCCCGCGCACAGCACCTCGAATACCGCGCGCGAGTTCCTGAGCCAGATTTCGGGCATCCAGATTTCGCAGGAAGCGACCGATCTCGAAAAGCTGACTCTCTTTCTGGAGGCGGCGCGCAAGTTGAACACGGCCGGCGTGCTCGATGAAATTTTAATGACCATGCTGGAAGTCACGTTGCGGCTTACCCGCGCTGAACGCGGCTATGTCTTTCTGAAAGACGATGAAGGTAACCTGCGGCTGGGCGCGGGGCGCAACAGCAAAGGCGAATCGCTGCTCGACGACAAAACCATTTCGCACTCTGCTCTCGAAGAATCGTTGCGTTCGAATTCGGAGTTTTTGCTCACGGATACCGGCAGTTCGACCGATCTTGCCGGGCGGCAGAGTATTGTGGCCTACGATCTGCGCACCGTGATTTGTATTCCGCTGCGCAAGCGCCAGGTGCAGGCCACGCGCGAGCAGACTCCGGCGCCGAACGCTAACGCGGCTTCCGAAGTGGCGGGAGTGTTGTACGTGGACTCGCGCTTCGCCTCGCGCGAATTCTCCGGCGTGGGCCACGATATTCTGCGCGCGATCGCGACAGAAGCCGGGTCGTTGATCGAGAACGCCCGCCTGGTGCAGGCCGAAGAAGAATCGCGGCGCTACCAGCAGGAGCTTACCATCGCCGCCAGTATCCAGCAGCGGTTGATGCAGGTGAGGATTCCGGAAGTGCCCTACGCCACCCTGCGGGGAAAAAATCTCTCTTGTAAAGAAATTGGGGGCGACTTCTTCGACGCCGTAAACACGAAAGACGGCCTCGCGGTGGTGCTGGCCGACGTCAGCGGCAAGGGAGTTTCAGCGGCCCTTTTGGCTTCCACGCTGCAGGGCATGATCTATTCGCATTTGAGCGCGGGCGTGCCCCTGCTCGATGTGGTGGTGGCCGTCAATCGTTTTTTTACCGACAAACTGGTTGGGGAAAAATATGCCACTGTGCTGCTGGTGCGCTTGCGCAAGGATGGCGACCTCGAATATGTGAATTGTGGCCACGTGCAGCCGCTGCTGGTCTGCGGTGGGGAAGTGATGCGTCCGCCGCACGGCAATGTGCCGGTGGGGTTGCTGCCCGATGCCACGTTTGAGAGTGCGCGCTGCCAGATGAAATCCGGCGACCGCTTCATCCTGGTGACCGATGGCGTGACCGAGGCCGAGAACGCGATGGGAGATTTCTTCGAAGACTTCCGCCTGGAAGCGGCCGCGGCCAAGAATGCCACGCTGGAGGGAATTTTCTCGGCGGTCTCGGAGTTCTGCGCGGGCAATCCCTTGAATGACGATTGCACCGTGGTCGAGCTTACTTATACCACTGCGGCCGAGGCGTAATTCCTGCCTTTCCGCTAGAACCAGCCCCGATCGCGAACTGACTCTCCATGAACCTAGGGTGTGGCCTTCGTTTGAAAAAGGCTTCGTATCAGGCATTTCTTCAGGCATGCCGTCTGATCGCGAGACTTGAAATCAGCTTCAGCCGCTGAGTCTGCCGGGCAAGACTCAGGGGCTTAAACAGGCTACGGGAAAAGACTGCACCGAAGGCGACAGCTAACCTCGGGCGCTAAAGCGGAAACATTCTAGGCGACCATTTTCGGCAGTCTGTTAAAGCCGCTCGTGCGTCGCCCGCACTGGCATCGCTGAAGCGATGCCCTGATCCGAATCTTTTTTCCCACTGCAGCACCGCCGACTTTTTTTCTTTTTTACTCCACAACGACCGTGTAGTTCTGACCCTCCCAGCGATTCTCTTGCGGCCAAAAGAAAGTGAATACTACCGGGCTGCCGCTCGGAAGCGACGCCGTAGGTAAATCCAGCAGGTGGGTGCCCAGGCCACTGTCGCGGGTGTTGGTGTCTTGCGAACTTTGCCAGCCGTCAATGCTCCAATGCACCAGCGCTGGAGTGAGCAGGATGAGGCGGAGTTTCTTGTAGCGCGGCACGGAGCGGGTCTTATTGTTGAATCTCCAGCCAAAGATTTGCCGCGTCGGTTTCTCGATCAGATAACGTTGCGCGGTTTGTGGGGGCTGGTCGAATATCTTGCCATCGCGCAACGAGCGGCAAAGCTTGATGTATTCGGAGTGGGCCCATACCAGCGGGCAAGCCGAGCCCGTAGGCCGGCCGCGAAATAATTCCCGCGCAGGGATATCGTTGTCGTCCCAGACCTGCTCCGGCAGCAGGCGTCCACGGCCGGAGGTGCACTTCTCCATCATGGCCAGCAAAGCCTCGGCTTCGCCCCGGCGCCCGGCGGCGAGTTCGTAGTGAGCGCGTTCCCCGGCCAGCAGAGGCCAGGGACGCCCAATGCCGGTGCCGTCGAAGGGCGAACCATCTTTGTGCTCTCCGTAGCCATCGCCGTTGTAGCGATACCAGCATGGGCCTTGCGGCAGTTGCACGCGGAGCAAGGCGTCGATCACGCGAATTGTATTCAGGATGCGGGGGTCGTCCGGTGCGCGCAGTCCGAAGCGCACCAGAGCCAGCGAATCCGGACTGATGACCTGATAGGCGCGCTGCGGATTTTCTCCCGGCGGCCGGTTCTTGATGGGGACGAAGCCCTGCGTGGGCGAGGCCGCCAGGTCGGTATCCGGGGGCGCGATGCGCACATAGTAGCCCTCCACGCCGGCCTGCTGGGCGAGATCGCTGCCGGCGGCGTAGACCCAGCGCTCGATATTGTCATTCCAGGCGTCGGCGGTGTCGCGCAACGTGGTGGCGGCGTCGCTGTGGCCGGTGAGATCGGCGATTTCGGCCGCTGCCAGCAATGCGGAAATTTCTACCGCGAGAGTGAAGGGTGAATAGCCCGCCTCTTCCTCCCAGCGATCCTGCTGCGTGACCGGTCCATTGCGCACAATAAAGCTGGCTGCATTGCGCACCATCGTCCACCAGCGCTCCAGCTTGCCCAGGCCATGCGCGGCTTCGCGCCGCAGCAGATCGAGCAGCAGGATGGGGAAGGCGGTTTCGTCCATCTGCACACCGCTCCAGTAGGGGCGGCCGTCGAGCCAGAGATTCTGCGCCCAATTCCCGTCCGCCTCTTGTGTGGCTTCGAGGTAATGCAGCACGCGCACGGCGTCGCCGACCGCGCCCGCCGCCAGCAGCGCGCCGGCGGTTTCGACCAGATCGCGCGGCCACACCAGATGATAGCCGCCGAGATCCTCATCGCCCTTATTGAATCCCCAGGGAATCGAGAGGCTGGCAATAATGCCGCCGAGAAAATCTTTCGACTCATGCGTGCGCAGAACCGCCGCCGAAGTGCGGTATAGATCGCCTGCGCGCTTGGGCTCGTCCAGCTTGAGCAGCGTGCCATGCCAATTGATCCACTGGAAGACGTAATGGCGGCGCAATTGGGCGTAATCTTCGAGCAGGGTGGAGCGAACCTGCTGCCCGGCTTCCGTCACGATCGCGCCAAAGCCCAGCGCCACGACGAACTCGCCTTTGCAAGCATCGAGGTCGATCTCTCCGGTGCAGGCGATGTTGCCGTTTTCCGCGCGCTCGTAATCCCACTCCATCTGGAAGTGCGCCGAAAGATCCTGCCAGCCATCGGAGACGCCGACAAATCCCACGGCCATTTTTTTCCAGGGGACGGAGCATCCCAGCGCGAGCGCCACTCCGTCGTGCTGGGCGAAGAACATGGGCGCGCCTTTGTAATCGCCCACCCAGCCCGTGTTGTCGTAGCCGCAGTTGGCCAGATGCGGCGAGAGCAGCGCGTAGAGATGGTAGTCGGCGAGTTGGCCTTGCAGCGGCTCGAAGCGAATCTTCTGCAGAACGACGTTGCGGTAGGAGTCGGTCAGTATTTCCTTGTGGATGCGGTAGTGCCCATCGATTTCGGTGTTGATCAACTCGTAAGCGGGAACCCCGGGCTCGACGGGATTGTTTTCGAAGGTGCAGTGGCGCTTTTCTTCGGAGAATAGGTCGCGCCCGTTGGTGACGATAAATCCGAAGTCGCGAGTGCAGGCCTGGTCGACCCGCGGGAAGTAGACTTCGTTGACGATCCCGTGGCTCAGCGTGAACCACACCCGGCTGTGTTGGTTCAGGGCCGTGCCGATGCCGGTTTTGGCGCTTGAGGTCCAGCGGGGTGGAATGCCGGGCCAACCCGGGGCATAGCGCGGCGCAGGCGAATCGCTCATGAGGTTTTCATTCTAAAGGTTTATGGCCAGATTCGAGCCGGCGGACCAAGTTCCTACCGCTCCCGGAATTCCAGAATAGGATGGGCAAAACGCCAATGAGTTGCATCCAACGTCAGGGTACAAAAAGTAATCTTGCATTCCGCTGAAAAGGAAGGATAATACAAGGACTCGACTTGAGGAGCATGGCAACGATCACCCCTCTACGAAATCGTCTGGCCATTGGTACGGTCGCAGCCTTTTTTCTCGTTGCCGGGGGCTTGCCCGCAAAGGCCGAAGGTGGCGCTGATGTTCCCGCCGTGACGGATACGGCGCTGGATCGTGGTTTCTCCGGCCTCTACAATCTGGACTTTAGCGGCGCGCAGAAGGATTTTTCCAGCTGGCAGTCGCAACATCCGGACGATCCTGTCGGCCCGGTCAGCCAGGCCGCCGGAGTTCTGTTCTCCGAGTTCAACCGCCTCGGAGTTTTAGAGCAACAGTTCTACGCGGACGACTCAGCTTTTTACAACCGCCCCAAATTCAGCCCCGACCCGGAGGCGCACAGCCAGTTTGAAGGCGCCATCACGCGCGCCCAATCCCTCGCCCAGGATCGCTTGAAAAAAAATGCCAAAGACCAGGATGCGTTGTTTGCCATGACGCTTTCCTCCGGCTTGCAAGCGGATTATGCCGCGCTGATCGAGAAGAAAAACCTGGCCTCGTTGCACTACACCAAAGAAGCTTCCACCTACGCCCAGCAACTGCTGGCGATTTGCAATAATTGCTCCGACGTTTTGGTCGCGACCGGGTTCAGCAAATACATCATAGGCAGCATGACTGCTCCGGTGCGCTGGCTGCTGCGCATGGGCGGTCTGCCTGGCGACAAGCGGGCCGGCATCGCCGATCTGCAAACTACCGCCGAAAACGGCCACTACCTGAAGCCCTTCGCGCGCATCCTGCTGGCGATTGCTTACGTGCGCGACAAAGATAAAGCGCGCGCTCTGGAAGTGCTGCAATCGCTGCGCACGCAGTTTCCCGCCAACACGCTTTTTCCCCGCGAGATTGCGCGACTGCAAGACGGGCATTGAGAATGAATTCCTTCTGATGGCGACAACCTGGGCGCAGCCGCTTTTCACGGAGCAAAGGATCGAAGGCAGACTTTTTCGCGCGGGAGATCACTCACCCGGCTGAAGTGCGCCGGGTTTCGGGAGGACACTCTTCAAGAGGACACCCCGCAAGAAGAGACAGAGTCTGACTGAGACACAGCCGGAAATATTCTCGCCCTGTCGCGCCCTATAACCTGCGGTGAAACCTGCTCACAATTGTTCATGCCCCATTCATAATAAATTCACCCGTTTGTAACCCCCTTGTAACACTCCGCCGCTAGAACCTAAAGTATTCATCCAAGGGGGACTTATCGAGCGATGGGCAGACTCATACGGCTGTTGTTGTGCACTCTTTTCACTCTGCAAGTTTTCGCGCAGACCACACTGAACGGAGCGGGGGCCACGTTTCCCTATCCCATGTATTCCAAGTGGTTCAACGAATATCACAACCAGCACTCGAATATTCAAATCAATTACCAGTCCATCGGCAGCGGTGGTGGCATCCGGCAGGTCACCGAAGGCACGGTGGATTTCGGCGCCAGCGACATGCCCATGACGGATGCTCAACTGGCTGAGGCCCAGCAGAAACGCTCGACCAAGATCTTGAACATTCCCACCGTGCTGGGGGCAAACGTGCCGGCTTATAATCTTCCGGGAGTAGGGAGCGACATAAAATTCACCCCCGAAGCGCTGGCGGGAATTTTTCTGGGCAAAATCACCAAATGGAATGACCCGGCCATCACGAGTGTGAATCCGGGCATCAGCTTCCCCGATAAAGCCATTATTGTGGTCCACCGCTCCGATGGCAGCGGTACCACCTTTATCTGGACGGACTATCTGTCGAAAGTCAGCCCGGAGTGGGAGAGCAAAGTCGGCAGGAACACCTCGGTGCAGTGGCCCATTGGGCTGGGCGGAAAAGGGAACGAAGGAGTGGCCGGGTCCATCCGGCAGTTGGCGGGATCGATCGGTTATGTGGAGTTGATTTACGCCGTGCAGAACAATATTTCTTACGGCAGCGTGAAAAATGCCGCGGGAAATTTTGTTAAGGCCTCGCTCGAGGGCGTTACCGCCGCCGCCGCGTCGTCAGCGAAAATGCCGCCAGACTTCCGCGTGTCCATCACCAACCCTCCCGGCAAAGACGCGTATCCCATCTCCAGTTTCACCTGGCTGCTCATACCGCAGCAGTCCAAAGATGCGGCCAAAGGAAAAATCCTGGCGGACTTCCTGAACTGGATGGTGACCGATGGACAAAAAATGACTTCCGCTCTGACCTATGCTCCGTTGCCGGAAAGCGTCGCCCAAAAAGTGAAAGAGGCCATCAAGCAGGTCAAATAACCCAGAAATTCGAATCCCATTCCCGCCGGCAGGGGAAAAGGAGAGTGCAATGAAACCCTCCTGGGAGCTGTCGTATTTTGTGTCTGGCGACGGCGGTGACCGCGCAAACCGCCTCGTCGCCGAAGCCTAGGAAGCGGCCGGCCACGATTACCGCGGCGGATGTGCAGGCCTGGAAGGACGCGATTGCCGCGCAATCGGCCGCGCTCGCCGAACAGCAGCAGATTCCGGGGTTGCGCGACGAACTGCAGCGCAAAGATCAGGCCGTGCGGCAGGCCACGACCACCACCACGGACGCCGCCACCAAGGCCGCAGCCGCCGAAGCTGCGGCCACGCAGCAGCAGGCCAGCGTGGTCGAGTGGAACAGCGACGTCACCGACCTATTTGCCGTCAGTTTTGTAGGAGCGTCCTAGGAAACGTCCGGCGTTTCGGGTGGCGTCATCCTGATGAGCGGAGCTGCTGTTCGGGCGGAGCGAAGGATCTCTATAGCTGCGCTTTCGGGTGCAGGGGAGATCGCTCACCTGGCTGAACCGCGCCGGGTTTCGGGATGACGCCTCAAGAAAGGGCCGGAGTCAACCGAGCCACCACCCGTCAGTTAGGTTCCTACTCCAGCTCCCGCAGATGTTTTATACTGAGTCACGCAAGTCAGCGTGCCCATCGCAGATGGCTCGTCTTTCGCTGGAAAATCCCAAGTATTATCTCAACCGCGATACCTCCTGGATCGCGTTCAACCGGCGTGTGCTCGAAGAGGCAGAGGATGAAGGCAATCCGCTGCTGGAGCGGCTGAAATTTCTGGCCATCTCGGCCAGCAACCTCGACGAATTTTTTGAGATTCGCGTGGCCGCGATGGTGCAGCAGATCGAGGACGGCTACAACGAAGCCGGTCCCGATGGCCTAACTTTGACCGAGAAGCGCGACGTTCTGGCCCGCATCACGCACGAATTTGTAGACGATCAATATGACTGCTGGAACGCCCTGCGCCCGAATCTGGCGGAGCACGGCATTCGCCTGCTGAGCTTGCCCGATCTCGATGCCGAGGCGCGACGATTTGTCGATGAATACAGCGAGAAGGAATTGGACCCGCTGCTCACCCCGGTCACGGTCGATCCCTCGCATCCTTTTCCGCGCGTGATCAACAAGGCCTTGTGCCTGGGGTTTCTTTTGCGGCGGCGCCGGCGATCTTCCCTCGTCTACACCGGAGTGGTGTCGGTGCCGCGGGCGTTGCCTCGTCTCGTGCGGCTGCCGTCGGAAAACAGCATCGATTTTATTTTCCTCGCCGATCTCGTCGCTCATCACGCCCAGCGCATGTACCAGGGCTACGATATCGTTTCCTCCGCCCCCTTCCGCGTAACCCGCAACAGCAATCTTTACCTTCAGGAGGAAGAAGCCCGCAACCTGCTCGAGTCGGTGCGCGCCGAACTGCACAATCGCCGCAAGGGCGATGCCGTGCGCATGGAGATCGAGGCCGACGCCGATCCCGAAATTATCGAGCGCCTGCGTACCGTCTTCGAACTCGATCCCTGGCAGGTCTTTCCAGTGAACGGCCCGGTGAATCTCTCGCGGCTGTTCAACGTTTACGATCAGGTGCAGCGCCCGGAGCTGAAGTACCGTCCTTTCGTTCCCCGCGAACTGCGGCTCACGGCCAAGTCGCAGAATCTCTTCGAAGAGCTGCGGCGCCACGACATTCTGCTGCACCATCCCTACGACTCTTACGATGCGGTTTTAGCTTTCATCGAGTCGGCGGCGGAAGACGAGCACGTACTTTCGATCAAGCAGACTCTTTATCGCACCAACGAGCATTCCCTGATCGTCCCTTCGCTCATCGACGCCGCCGCGGGCAAAGAAGTGACCGCGGTGGTGGAGTTGAAGGCGCGCTTCGATGAAGCCCACAACATCCGCTGGGCGCGCGAAATGGAAGATGCGGGGGTGCAGGTTTTCCACGGATTGGTCGGCCTGAAGACGCACTGCAAGCTCTCGCTGCTGGTGCGCCGCGATCCCGATGGCGTCCCCCGCAGTTACGCTCACATCGGAACCGGCAACTACAACGCCACCACGGCGCGCATCTACACCGATCTCAGCCTGTTCACGGCGAATCCTGAAATCACCCGCGCGGTGCACGATGTGTTTAGCTTTCTGACCGCCTATGCCGAGAACCCGAGTTATGATCCGCTCTTAGTGGCGCCGCTCGATCTCGCCGAGAAAACGCTGGCTCTGATCGATCGCGAAGCCGAGCACGTGCGGCAAGGCCGGCCGGGGCGCATCATCGCCAAGATGAACGCGCTGCTGGATAAAAATGTGATCCAGGCTTTGTATCGCGCGTCGCAGGCGGGAGTAGAAATCGATCTGATCGTGCGCGGCATTTGCGCGCTGCGCCCCGGAGTGCGCGGGGTCAGCGATCGCATTCGCGTGCGCAGCATCGTAGGCCGATTTCTCGAACACAGCCGGATTTATTACTTCAGCAACGCCGGCGAGGAAGAAATTTATATCGGCAGCGCCGATTGGATGCCGCGCAATCTTTACGAGCGCGTGGAAGTGCTGGTGCCGCTACGCGACGAATTCCTGCGCGAACGCGTGCGCCGCGAAATTCTCGACGCTCTATTGGCGGATAATCGCAAGGCCCGCCTCTTGTTACGCGACGAAACCTATGTTCGCGCCTGGCAGCCGCTGCACGGCGCGCGCCGGCGCAAACCGCCTACGGGCGCAGCCGCTTTCAGCGCCCAGGATTTCCTGATCGGCGTGGCCGAAGGCAAGCAGCCCGCCGGCTTCGCGCTGCCGCTGCCGCCCGCCAAGAAACGCAAGGCCACCGCCGGAAGAGTACGATAGCGGGGCATGATTATTTACTTTCTGCGTCACGCCAGCGCCGGCGCTCACTTCGTGAATCCGAAGAAAGACGAGAAGCGCGCCCTCGATCAAGAAGGCATCGAGCAGTGCGGCTACGTGGGCCGCGCCCTGGCCGCGCTCGACGTTCATGTGGATTGCCTGATTTCCAGTCCTCTGAAGCGCGCCAGCCAGACCGCATCGCTGGTCGGAAACGAAATGGGCTACGAAGGCAAGCTGCAGATTGAAAATGCGCTGCGTCCCGAAGCCACGTTCGCCGACTTTCGCCGCTTGCTGGAAAAGTATGCCGCCCAGGAATCGATCATGGTCGTGGGGCACAATCCCAATCTCAGCCAGTTTTTAGGCACCGTGATCAGCGAATCTGCCTGCGAAGCTTCGGTGGATTTAAAGAAGGGCGCGGTGGCGCGAGTGGACATGCGCCGCACTTCAGGAACGCTTTTGTGGTGTTTAACACCGAAGACTTTGCGCACGCTTTACGCCACCGCGGTCGAAAGCTCCCGCCCGAAAACTTCGCGGAAATAAGCGCAGTCTTTCTCCACCGCCCAGAGTTCCAAATCCACGCCCATGCGCCGGCGCGGCACCAGCGTCAGGCGCACCTCGGCCTCGTGCAGATGCACGCGAACTTTCTGCACGGCGCGGCTGCGGCCCAGGTTCAAAGCCCGAGCCAGCCGCAGCAGCAAAATAGCTTTTTGCACCGCAGGGCGGTCGGCGGGGTCGAGCGCCTTCATGGGGCCGTCATCGGTGGTGGGCCGGGACTTTCCCAGGTAGCGCGCAATGGCGGCAATAATGCGCCGCTGCTGTGGCGTGTAGCCCAGGATTTCCGAGTTCGAAAGAATGTAGTAGGTGTGCCGGTGATGGCCGTTGCGGTTGAGGTAATCCCCCACTTCATAAAGCATGGCCGCGGCCGCCAGCCACTCGCGAAATTCCGGCGGCAGGGTGTGCACCGGGCGCAGCGCCGAGAAGAGGGCAAGCGCGGCCTCGCGCACAGCCAGCGCGTGCTTCATATCCACATGATAGTGAGCCACGGCGCGTGCAATCGACTCCCAGCGCTCGGATTCGATCTGCTTTCCCGAGCGCGTGCTGGCGTCGTGTTCGGCTGCCATTTGCGCCAGCAGGCCGTCGCGCAAGCCCAGCGCCGAGTAGCGAAAGCCTTTCAGGCGGCAGCGATCGAGAAGTTCGTGGTACACGGTCGTGCCAGCAACGATAATTTCCGCCCGTCGCGGTCCGATGCCCTCGATCTGCCGGCGTTGCTCTACCGGCAGGCGCGCCAATTGTTTGGTGAGACGAGCCATCTCTGCGCGCGAGACGATCAAGCGCTGGCGAGTTCCGTTCTTCCGCAGATGGCTGGCCGCGGCCGCCACCGCCGCCGCCGTTCCAGAAGTGGCAATCACGGTCTTGATCCGCGCCGCGATCACCCGCGCCGCAATGCGATTGACCTCGCGGGTGACGAAACCCTCCAGCCGTTTCAGTTCGCCCTTGCGCGGAGGATCGTGTTGCAGGAATTCATCGGTGAGCCGCACCGCTCCCAGAGGCAGACTCACCAGATCGCGAATGTGTCCGCGGGTGGAGATGGTGAGTTCGCAGCTGCCGCCGCCCAGGTCCATCATCAACGTGGGCGCGCCGTCCACGCGGAGGTTCGAGACCAGCCCCAGGTGAATGAGCCGCGCCTCTTCCAGCCCCGAAATAATTTCTACTTTCCATCCCGTGGCCGAACGCACCCACTCGAGAAAGGCCTGCGAATTTCGGGCATCGCGCAGCGCGCTGGTGGCGACGACTCTCACCGACTCGGTGACCACCTGCTGCGTGGCGCGATGGAAGCGGCGCAGGACTTTGACCGTCTCCGCCATCGATTCCGGGGTTAGAAAGCCGGAGCGAAAGACGCCTTCGCCGAGCCGCGTGACCTCGCGGTCTTCATGAACGGCGCGCAGGCGGCCGCGCGTGAGACGCGCAATCTTCAGTCGAACGGAGTTGGAACCGATATCAACCGCGGCAAAGGTCGGCATGGGGCAAGGCCAACAGTTTACATGCCGAGGGCGGCGCGGTCATCCTGCAGAACTTTTATCGATCACGAAGGCGCGGACAAGATGCGAGATCGGCAACTTTTATGTCTCTGCGCCTCAGCGTTGCATTTCGCTTAGCGATGCTCCGCGCCGCCAATTATCGATCCGACGTCATCTCTGGCGGCCCCAGCCACTCGGACACTTTCGTCCTCGCCACGAAACGCGCGTCATATGCTAGATCGTGCGCAGCGCGGTTATCCGGCCCTTCCCTGCTGCATTGCTTGTACTTCTTGGCCCACTGCACCAGACGCGGGTGCTTGGGATTCATTCTCGGCACGCCGTTTGGACGGCGGGGTGGTGCGGGGGCGAACCAGCACATGCGAGCTTGGTTTAGCGACATATTTGTCCGATTGCGTTGCTGCGTGCATCGCTTCATCGATGTGCAGGAAAGTTCTCGCAATGCCGTGTTCAATGCTTTGCCCTCGATCAAGAAGCACTCGTTGAGCCTCAGCGGCCCCCTGGCCGCCGAGGACAAAGATCGCCGGTGTCACCGATTCCTCAGCTGGGTTGGCCCCAACGCCGCGAAGGAACGGAGGGCTTTCTTTGAGAAACCCAGCCACGATCACGGCCATCTTTGAGTGAGCGCCAGTCTTGATGCCTTGCAAGATATCCAGACCCTCCCCATGTGCGTACTCATTAAAGGGAAGACCGAAGGGGAAGTTTACCGCTCAGCCATTGCCCTAAACTGCATCTGGGTCGCTCTCCATCGCACACGCCTGTAATGTCCGAAGTGCCTTCTTGCGTGCGATCTCGACCGCGTTTCTGATGTGTTCAAACTGAATCATGAAAACTGGATCGGCCTGTTTCCGGGTGAGCAATGTCATTCGCCGGCCCCGAGAACTCGGATACGATTTGATGCCTGGAGCTTGTAGAGCCCGCAATCGCTGCAGCGAAATGGAAGGGCGGGAAATCGCACTGCTTGCCAGCATAATCGTGCTGCCCTTTCACCGACCCGTAAGTTACTCGCGTGTCTCTGGCAATAATGGCCGCGTCTCCCTCATCGCACGTGACACCTATGCCAATCGTCCTATCGCCCTCGCGTGAGGTGCAATGCCCTCCTTGAAGGTACAGTATGTCCCAAAGGAGGTTCCGAAAGTACATACTCGTGATCTGGCTGGTCGCTGCCTCGGAATCACCCCAACGCAGGATCTACGCGGCTGGAGCGACAGAGCGTGGAGCTTTGGCGAGCGCCCGAGCCGCTGCCTGAACGGGAGGGGCAACATCGGTGCCGATTTTTGACCGCAACTGCGAGAGAACCGCAATGGCATGGCGAAATTTCGCCCCAGTCACATTGCGCAGCTCGGCCACAAGGGAAGAGTCGCGCACATCGCCGAGATGCTCGGAGGCGGTCTGCGTCAGAGTGAGCCAGTCGTGCCAGTCGCCGGCTGCATCCTGAATGCGCTTGAGGCCGGAGATGAAATCCCGGGCTTCGGCGGAGTCGCCGCCGAACTCGGCCGCGTAGCGCGCGCGCTTGCTCAGGATGCGATATTGGTGCAGCACCGCCTCGCTGAGCGGCGCATCCGCGCTGCCAATACGATCCAACATCGCGCGAGCCACTTGCAAAGGATCGCGGCCGGCTTCCGGCTTGAAGCTCTTGGCCGCGCGCTTCAAGCGCTTGCGAATTTCGCGGACTGCGCCGGCATCGACCTCTTTCTTTAATTTCTTCTCTTGCTGGCCGCGAACCTCAATCAGATGGTTCACCAACTGGGTCTTGCGGCGCGGCTCGCGCGGCATTTTCAAGCTGCGCAAAGCCGCCAACTGCACGTCGAGATCGCGCACTTTGCCGGCGCGCTTGCGGATTCGTCCGAGCAGTTTGAGCAGTTTTTTCTGATTGCGATCCAGCTTAGGAGAAAACTCAGCCAGCAAAGTCTGCAGGCGCCGCGTGCCGGTACGGAAGCGATGCACATTTTTCGCGCGCGGCTTCGAGGAGAGCTTGATCAAGTCCTGCTCAAGCCTCTGAAAAACCATCCGGCTGCGCTTGGCTGCGATCGACATAGACAAATCGGGTTGGAAGATGAAAGTACAGCCTCAAGCGAAAAAAGGCAATCCCCGAAAGGCCGTCATTTTAACACGCTGTTAACAGGATTCTGCTAAGGTGGGTGCGCATGGCGAACTCCGCCTTACCTCGGCCCGATATGCCCGGTCCGCAACTTACTGAAAGCATGAAGCTTAAAAGCGTTTCCTCAGTTGCGGCTCCGGGTCCGCGCCTCCGCGAAAGCACGGGCGAGACCGGGGATCGCATGTTCAAATTCGCCATGTTGCTGTGCGGATTGGCGGTGCTGGCTACGCTGGGGTTGATCGTAGTCGAGTTGATGCTGCGCTCCGGCCCCTCCTGGCACGCCTTTGGATTTAAATTTTTCGCGGGCCGAGACTGGGATCCGGTGAGCGAAAAATTCGGCGCGCTGCCTTTCGTGTACGGAACCCTGGTTTCGTCTCTGCTGGCCTTGCTCATCGCCGTTCCCCTTTCCATCGGAGTCGCCGTCTTCACCACCGAGATGTGCCCCAAGGTGTTGCGCGCACCGCTCTCGTTTTTCGTGGAGTTGCTGGCCGCGATTCCGAGCGTGGTCTATGGGCTGTGGGCCATCTTCGTGCTCGTGCCTTTACTGAGCGACTACGGGGAGCCGTTTCTCGCGCGCACTCTGGGCTGGACCGGATTCTTCGAAGGCCCGCCCTACGGCATCAGCATGCTCGCCGCCGGAATTATTCTGGCCGTGATGATCATCCCGATTATTTCCTCGATCACGCGCGAGGTTCTCATGGTGGTGCCGCAGCACCAGCGCGAGGCCGCGCTCGCCCTCGGCGCCACGCGCTGGGAGATGATTCGCCTGGGGGTGCTACGCAACGCGCGCGCCGGCATTATGGGCGGCGTCATCCTCGGCTTGGGCCGCGCTCTCGGCGAGACGATGGCCGTCACCATGGTCATCGGCAACCGCCCCGAGATTGCCAAGTCTCTGTTCGCTCCCGGCTATACCATGGCCAGCGTGCTCGCCAACGAATTCAGCGAAGCCACCGGCGACGTCTACCTTTCCTCGTTGATCGAGATTGGCCTGGCTTTATTTTTGGTGACGATTGCCGTGAACGCGCTGGCGCGCCTGCTGGTCTGGACGGTAACCCGCGGCCAGCCTTCGAGGGCCAATGCCTGAGATTCGCAAAACCGAGAGCAGCAAGACCGGGACCAAAACTCCGCCGATTGCGTTGCGGCGCCGCGTCACCGACCATGTGATGACGGGCGTGGCGATTCTCACCGTGATCCTGGTGCTGGTGCCCCTGTTCGCGATCTTTGCCTACCTGATTTATCGCGGCGTGGGGTCGATCAATTGGGCTTTTCTTACGCAAACTCCGAAGCCGGTTGGCGAGCCGGGCGGAGGAATGGCGAATGCGATCGTAGGATCGGGGTTTATTCTGGCTCTGGCCAGCCTGCTGGGCGTTCCCATAGGCGTGGGTGCCGGCGTTTACGTCGCGGAGTACGGCCGTAACCGCTTCGGCGATGCTATTCGTTTCACCGCCGACGTGCTGAATGGCGTTCCTTCCATCGTGATCGGCATTGTGGCCTACTCGCTGGTGGTGCTGTATCAGAGGCATTTTTCCGCGCTGGCCGGCGGCGTGGCCCTGGCCATCATGATGATCCCCACCATCACGCGTACTACGGAAGACATGCTCTTGCTGGTGCCGCAGGCCTTGCGCGAAGCCGCCTACGGGTTGGGGATTCCGCGCTGGCGCACCACGCTTTCCATCACGCTGCGCACCGCAACCTCAGGTGTCATCACGGGCATCATGCTGGCCTTTGCCCGGGTCGCGGGCGAGACCGCGCCGCTGCTCTTCACCGCGTTCGGCAACCAGTTCTGGAATCTGCGCGCCAATCAGCCGACCGCCGCGCTGCCTTTGCAAATTTTCAGCTATGCCATCTCTCCCTACGACGAGTGGCATAAGCAAGCCTGGGCGGGGGCGCTGGTGCTGATTATTCTTATCGTGAGTGCGGTCTCGGCGGTGCGCTTCGCCGTGCGCCGGGGTACGTTCGGAGCGGCATAACGTTATGGGAGTCGGAATCCAGGTCGAAAACCTGAACGCCTGGTACGGCAAGACTCAGGCGTTGTACGACATCAAGCTCAGCATGGCGGCGAACCACGCCACCGCGCTGATCGGACCCTCCGGCTGCGGCAAGTCGACATTTATTCGCTGCCTGAATCGCATGCATGAGACCATTCCCGAAGCGCGCGTGACGGGCAGCGTGCGCATCGGGGAGATCGACGCTTATAACGGCACCTCCGCGACCCAGCTTCGCCGCCGCGTAGGCATGGTGTTTCAAAAAGCCAATCCTTTTCCGACCATGTCGATCTATGACAACGTCGCGTCGGGGCTGAAACTCAACGGTTTTCACGATCGCCGTAAGTTGGATGAAATCGTCGAGCGCTCGCTCGAAGTCTCCGCGCTATGGCAGGAAGTGAAGGATCAGCTTCACAAAAAGTCTGGCGCCAGCCTCTCCGGCGGCCAGCAGCAGCGGCTGTGCATCGCGCGCGCGCTTGCGGTCGAACCTGAAGTTTTGTTGATGGATGAGCCGTGCTCAGCGCTCGACCCCATCTCCACCGGAAAAATCGAAGAGTTGATCTTTCAGCTCAAAGAACGGTATACGATAGTGATAGTGACTCACAACATGCAGCAGGCGGCGCGCGTCGCCGAGTTTACCGGATTCTTTCTGCTGGGCAAGATGATCGAATTCGACAAGACGGAAAAAATCTTCACCAAGCCTTCGGATAAAAAGACGGAAGATTACATCACCGGCAGATTCGGATAAGCTCTTCCTATCATCCATTAAGCGAGTTGAAATAAATGCGCACGCGTTTTCAACAAGGGCTCGACGAACTACGGCAGAAGTTGCTTCGCATGGGAGGATTGGCGGAGCAGGCGGTGGATCGAGCGCGCCAGGCCTACATCGATCGCGACCTCACCCGCTGCCAGATGGTGCTCGAAGGCGAGAGCCAGATCAACACCGCCGAGCGCGAGATTGACGAGGCCGCCTTTGACCTGCTGGCCATGCAGCAGCCCATGGCTGTGGACCTGCGCTTTATCCTGGCCGTCACCAAGATTAATTCCGACCTCGAGCGCGTCGGCGACCAGGCCGTGAACATCGCCGAGCGCGTCATGGACATGGTCGAACTCCCGCCCGCCGACTTGCCCGTAGACATCGCGCGCATGGGCGCCGCCGTCAGCGCCATGGTGCGGCGCGCCCTGGAATCGTTTATCGAAGGCAAAGCGGAACTGGCCCAGGCCGTGCTCGAAATGGACAACGTGGTCGATCGCATGAAGGACGATGCCTTTATCCAGCTGGTGAAGGTGATGAACCAGCGCCCCGAGGTGGTGCGGCAGGCGCTCGATGCGCTGCTGGTCGCGCGAAATCTGGAGCGCGTCGCCGATCACGCCACCAACATCGCCGAGGACGTCATCTTCTGGGTGCAGGGCGCCGACGTCCGCCACAACGTAAGCGCGGAGGAGCCAGTGCAGCCCTCGGCCAGCCACGAAGCCCCCAACCGCGCCTCCGGAGCCTAGAGATTTGTTCATGGTGAGGCGGAGGGCTCTGATTCGCGCAGCGAATCACAACGCGCAGTCGAAGGACCGCTCGCTGGCGTGCAGCGGCATTCGCGCATCAAGGCATTCCGCGAGGATGCAGGTAGAAAAGAGGAGCGAACACTGAGCGAGGCTCGCGCGCATTGCCTGGGCTTAATCGGAGGCCTCGGAGTAGGCGCCGCCGTGCACTATTATCGGTCCCTGGCCCAGGCCCACGAACGGCGCCAGTTGCCCCTGCATCTGCTCATGACTCACGCCGATCTGAACCGGGTCGTGAGCGGCGTGCAGGCCAATCGACTCGACGACCTGGCAGACTACTTCGCGGCCCTCATCGCACAACTCAAAGCCGGCGGGGCAACTTTTGCGGCCATCCCAGCGGTCACTCCGCACATCTGCATCGCTGAGCTTCGTCCCCGATCGCCGCTGCCGCTGGTCGATATTCTAGAAGTGGTGCGCGCGGCCAAAATCGCCAAACGCATCGCTCTGTTCGGCAGCCGCTTCACCATCGAGACCGACATGTTCGGAGTGCTCGCGGGAAACAATACAATCCGTCCTCAACCCGGGGAAGTGGAGCAAATACACGAGGCCTACATGAGAACCGCCTCGGTCGGCGAAGGCGCAGAGGTAGACCGGCAAGCTTTGACCGCGATGGCGCGCCGTTTGATGGAACGCGATGGCGTGGAAGCGATCGTCTTCGCGGGCACGGACCTCGCCTTACTCTTCAACGAATCCAATCCGCCGTTTCCCTTGATCGACTGCGCCCAATTGCACCTGGACGCCATCCTGCAAAAATTGCTTCCTTGAAATCGCGCCCGCGATGCCAGAGCTTCGGATGCTGCTCAGTGACTCAGTTCGAAAAAAGATTCGTATCAGGGCATCGCTGCGGCGATGCCAACCGGCAGAGGCGCAAACGGCTTCAGCCGCGGCGGCTTGCCCACGGTACCGGCGGCGGAAAGCCGGGTTCAATCTTTGCCTGGAGACGGCATGCCTGAAGACATGCCCCGATACGAGTCTTTATCCCAAACAAGCCGCTACCCCATAGCGAAGGCTTTGACCGCGGCTGGTTGACTGAATTACGCTCATCTCTCATCCTGTCGCAGTCTTGCCCACTGAGATTGCGAATTCATTTCAGCGGAGGCCCTCTGTGATTCGATTTTCCCGTGTCGTATTCTCCGCACTTTTTCTGGCTGCGCTAACCGGGCCTTTGTCCGGGCAGGAACGCAAAACTGAAGATGCGTGGACTCCGCTGCCCACGAGCAAGCGCTTAACCACGCCTTCGCCCGGGCGCATCGCCGCGACCAACGGCTTCTCCGCGACCATCGCGCTCAGCCCCGATGGCCGCTATGCCGCGCTCTTGAACGACGGCTATGGCACCCAAGAGACGATTGCCACGCAGTCGATTGCGGTTCTCGATCTGAAGACCAATCAGCTCTCGGATTATCCCGACCGGCGCTTCGGTGAAGAAGCCCACCAGAGTTATTTCCTCGGCCTGGCCTTCGGCTCCGATGGCAAGCATCTCTATGCCTCGGTGGGTTCCGTTACCGATCCCACCGGCCAGAAGCCGCCCGACACGGGAAACGGCATCGCGGTCTATAGCTTCGCGGCGGGTAAAGTTGCGTCCGAGCGCTTCATCCCGATCGCGCCGCAAGCCCTGGCCGCGGGCAAAAAAGTTGCGAGCGGCCTCAGCAAGGCTCCGCCCGGTACGGCAATTCCTTATCCCGCCGGTTTGGCACTGGTTTCTCCCGCAGGCCACGATCGCCTGCTCGTGGCCAACAATCTTTCCGACAACGTGGTGCTGCTTGACGTCGCCACCGGCAGGGTTCTGCAGCGCTTTGATCTGAGCACCAGCGATCTGGTCCCATCTTCATTTCCCTACACCGTGGTCGCAACCCGCGACGGGCGCCGCGCCTGGTGCAGTCTGTGGAACGCGTCGCGCGTCGCGGAACTCGATTTGACCGGGGGCAAAGTCCTGCGCTGGATCAAGTTGCAAGAGCCCGAGGATCCGATCGCTCCGGGGTCCCATCCGACGGCCATGCTACTGAGTGCGGATGAGAAGTCGCTCTACGTCGCGCTTTCGAACCTGGATAGAGTGGCCGTGGTCTCGACTGAGAATGGCGTGCCGTTTACGCTGCTGCCCACCACGGCCAGGAACCAAAACTTTGCGGGAAGTTATCCCATTGCTCTCGCCCAATCTGGCAATCGCCTCTTTGTTGCCGACGCGTCGCTCAATGCGGTCGAGGTTCTGGACGTATCCACCGTCGCTCGCGGTCCGCAATTCGCCGACAACGCATTGTGGGGACCTCTCGGTTTCATCCCCACCGACTGGTATCCCGCAGCCCTCGCGGTTCACGGCGACGACCTGCTCATCGCCACTGCCAAAGGCCAGGGCACCGGCCCCAACAAAATCACAGGCAAAACTTCCGGGGAGATGAAACATCACGACCACGCCTACATCGCTACGCTGTTGCACGGCTCCGTCGCTCGGCTCAAGATTGCTTCGACCCTCGGCAAGCTCGAAGAATATACGCGCGTGGTTGAGCACGATAACCTGCTGCACAATCATCCTGGCACCATTCAATTTGCCGCCGGCAAAAATCCCATCAAGCACGTAATCTACGTCATCAAAGAGAACCGCACTTTCGATCAGATTCTAGGCGACCTCAAAGTGGGCGACGGCGACCCATCGCTAACCATGTACGGCGCCGACATCACGCCCAACGAACACAAACTCGCATTGCAGTTCGGCGTGCTGGACAATTTCTACGACAGCGGAGAAGTTTCTGGCGACGGCCACCTCTGGTCCACCGCCGCCATTACCAGTGACTACAACGAAAAAACCTGGCAGATCGCCTACCGCGGCAAAGAACGAACGTATGATTTCCAGGGCACGGTGGCCGATGAATATCCGCTCGATCACGAGCAGCCCGACATCGATGACCCCGGCACCGGTTTTCTTTGGGATAACGTTGCCCGCCACGGACTCTCCTATCGCGACTACGGCGAATTCGTCAGTGCCGAATGGTGCAACAAAATTCGCAAGGCCGCGACCCCGAAGCAGGGAACTCCTTCCGCCCAGCAAACCACCTGCCCGCGCACCGAACTGCAGCCGGGCGAGGCGCTGCCTTCGAATCTCGGCGACCCGCACGGCGCTCCCAGCCCGTTTCCCTGGAACGTGCCGCTGTTCAACGGAGTGAAGGCCAGCAAAGCCGTGCTACGCGATCACTACGATCCTCTCTATCCCGACTTCAATACCGATTATCCCGACCAGCTTCGCGCCGACGAATTTCTGAACGAATTCGCCGCCTATACGCGGGCGCGGGAAGAGCGCGAGGGCGTGGACCTGGAGCTGCCGGCCTTCGTTCTGCTCTATCTTCCCGACGATCACACCGGCGGCACGCGCCCCGAGCGCCCGCGCCCAGCGGCCTCGGTCGCCGATAACGATCTCGCTCTCGGCCGCGTGGTCGACGCCGTCTCCCACAGCCCCTACTGGGATGACACCGCCATTTTCGTGCTCGAAGATGACGCGCAGAACGGCGCCGACCATATCGATGCGCATCGGTCTATAGCATTCGTAGTCAGCAAGTATTCGCCCGGTAACGCAGCCCAGCCCTACCTCGAGCACCGCTTCTACACCACGGTCAACGTGATTCACACCATGGAGATGCTGCTCGGATTGCCTCCCATGAATCAGAACGACGCCTACGCGCCGGCCATGGGAGCGATGTTCTCCGGCGCCGGCAACCAGCCCTCGTTTAAAGCGGATTATCGCAACTTGAAGAATGGCATGATCTACGAGACCAATAAACACGATGCCGCCGGCGCAAGCGAATCGGCGAAGATGGATTTCTCGCGTCCCGACGCCGCGGACGCGGGCCAGCTGAACCGAGTTCTATGGCGAGATCAGAAGGGCAACACGCCGCTTCCCGCGGCGAAGCACGTGGTCTTTCCCGGCGGAAGCGAGTAAGCCGACAACCGCCCCGTAGCCCCGCCGTGCCGGCGGCGCTACGTTCCGCAATCCCAAACTAGCCCCGCGCTCCCAACCCCGATCCAAAACGGGAAGCGCTGGTTACCTGCCGCGTCCCCCAACCCTTCCGTTCTGGACTCTTTCGACTTTCTGCCGATGGACCTGCCAGAGCGGAGTTATGTACGAGCTGCGCACGGCGGTCATGATCCTGGTGGAAGTGTCGTGGAAGGATCCGGCGGGAAATTTACAAACCGTTTCCGCCCGCATGGAGGACAAGTCGGCCGGAGGAGCATGCATACGGCTCAAGACCGCAATCGAGAGCGGCAGCAGGCTGACAATCCAGTCGCAGTGGGACAGTTTTTCAGGTGTCGCCAAGTATTGCCGCAGGGAAGGCCGGGAGTACGTCGTCGGTATTCAACGCGATACCCCGGTGAACTCCAAGCCCAAGCCGGGGGCCGCTTCGCCGGTGGGCGTGGCACAGACAAAGAGCCGTCCGGTGATTTCGCCGCCAAGCAGAAGCGAACGGCTGAGTTGGCAAGCCACTCCGCCGGACAGGAAGAGAGACGCAAGCCCGGCGCGGCCGCCGGCAAACACATCTGCGCGCGCCGCGAGAAATACGGCTGCGATGCTGCCGCGCGGATTTGGCTCCAAGGCGGTCAAGAAAACCGTCACCCAAGACAAAGAAAAGCCCCGGGTTCCGCCGCCTAAAGAACCCGAAGCTCTGCGACCGACCGATCTGCAGACCAAACCGCCTCCGCAGAAAAAAGCCGAGGCGGGAAAGGCATGGAAACTTATGGCACGCAAATGGCTCGACCTGAAACCCTGGCACAGCAAGCCGGAGAGTGTCGGCGCAAGCGGCGACAGGACCGTTACAGAAAGCAACGAAAGCGAGGGCGAAATGTCGAATCGAGTCTCTCCGTCTACGGAATACACACCGTCGGCGGAGGTTGTTCCCCGGCCTGCGGTCGAGCTGTTGCCCATGGAAGATGTTTGCCGGTCGGCCGGAATCATGGCTCCGCCGAAGGGTTATGGCATTAACAAGGTGGTCGAAATGATCAACAGCGAGTATGTCCGCGGCTTGTCGAAGGAGTTGAAGCGGGCGGCGGTGCTCATGGCGCTCAACGCGGCCGGAGTTCCCGTCGGCCAGGTGCTCCAGGACTACAAATCGCGCCAGGAAGCGTTGGACTTCTACGATGCGGCGCAAAAAAAGCAGGCCGAAGCGGAGTGGGCGCGCCGCGGCGAGGAAATCGTTCAAATCCAGGCCGAGATGGAGCGCGTGAAGGAACAGTTTATGGCGCGCATCAACCGCAGCCTAGAGGGAGTGGCCCGCGAGAAGGCCACCTTTAGCGCCTGGCAGACGCAGAAGAACCTGGAGACCCAAAACATGTCCGAGGCGGCCGAACTATGCGCTCGACCGGTGGCGGATGGGGCTAAAGATTCCGCGGCGGAAGGCGCAACTACTGCCGCTGCCAGACCCGGCGGACTCGATGCCGCCCATGGCTCGCTAGCCGACGCCAACCTGGCCAAAGCCGCCAGCGCCAAATAAACCCCGCGTCTGGCTTTGACAGGGCGCGGCTTCAGACGCGCCGCAAGCCGTATCGACCGCAGCGCTGCCGCCCCGGCGGCGGCGGTCCAGCGCGCGTCCCGCCCGCTGTGTCGAAGGCGCGGATGCCCGCGGCTCAATCAAAAGAAGGGCTTAAACCGAGCAGGCATACAGACGGGACTTCCATCCCGGCCCGGAAGCCGGAGGCCGAAAGCCGGAAGCCGATTTTGGCTCCCGCTCACCCCTGTCTTACACTAAAGAGGTGAAGATCGCCCTCGGGCAAATCAATCCCACGGTCGGAGATTTCTCCGGCAACGGCGCGAAGATCGTCGAATTTTCCCGCCGCGCCCAGGCCGACGGCGCCGGCCTGATCTTATTTCCCGAATTATCGGTCTGCGGCTATCCCCCGCGCGATTTAGTGGAGCGCCCATCCTTCGTCGCGCGTAATCGCGAAAGCGTCGAGCAGATCGCCGCCGCAACCCTCGGCATCGCCGTGATCTGCGGTTTGGTCACTCCCGCGGAATCGGAGACCGGCAAGTCCGCCATGAATTCCGCCGCGCTTTTGCAGGATGGAAAAATGGTTTTCCTGCAATCGAAGATGTTGCTGCCCACCTACGATGTCTTCGACGAGGTGCGCAACTTCGCCCCCGCCAAAGGCCAGGAATTATTTCCCTTCTGCGGCAACCGCATGGCGCTCACCATCTGCGAAGATGCCTGGAACGACAAGCAATTCTGGCGCAAGCGGCTCTACACGGTCGATCCCGTCGACACCCTGATTCGCGCCGGCGGCAACTTCGTGCTCAACATTTCATCGTCCCCATTCTGGATCGGCAAGCGCGAACTGCGCCGCGACATGCTGGCCTCCATCGCCCGCCAGCACAAAGTCCCGGTCGCGCTGGTCAATCAAGTCGGAGGCAATGACAGCCTGATCTTCGACGGCACCAGCCTCGTTCTCAATCCCGAGGGCAGTGTCATCGCGCAAGGCCGCTCGTTCGAAGAAGATCTCATCTATTTCGATTCGAAAACGCTCACCGGCGATCTGCACCTCGACGAAAAGTTGGGGAGCGAAGAAGCCAGCGTCTATGCGGCGCTGGTATTGGGAACCCGCGACTACATGCGCAAGTGCGGATTTCAAAGAGCCATCATCGGCCTGAGCGGAGGAATCGATTCGGCGCTCACCGCGGTCATCGCCGCCGACGCCGTCGGTCCCGACAATGTAATCGGTGTAGGCATGCCCGGCCCGTACTCATCGCCCGGTTCGATCGATGATGCCCTCGCGCTGGCCAAAAACCTCGGAATCCGCTTTGAATTGCTTCCCATCCACCGCGCCTATGAAGCCTACCGGGAAACGCTGCAAGATGTTTTTCGCGGCCGGCCAGAAGACGTCACCGAAGAAAATATTCAGTCGCGCGCGCGGGGCACGCAGCTGATGGCGTTGTCGAACAAGTTCGGTGCCATCGTGCTCTCCACCGGCAACAAAAGCGAACTGGGCGTGGGCTACTGTACACTTTATGGCGATATGGTCGGAGGCCTCGCGGTCATCTCGGACGTGCCCAAAACGCTGGTGTACCGCCTGGGCCACTACGTGAATTCGCGGTGCGCGGTCATTCCGCAAGCTTCGCTGGAAAAGCCACCCTCGGCGGAGTTGCGGCCCAACCAGAAAGACAGCGACTCGTTGCCGCCGTACGAAATGCTCGACGCCGTTCTGGAAGATTACGTGGAAGATGCGCACTCGGCGGAGCAAATCGCCGCCGATCACGGCTTCGATATCGAAGTGGTGCGGCGCGTGATGCGCATGGTCGACCGCGCCGAGTACAAGCGCCAGCAGGCCGCGCCCGGCCTTAAGATCTCTCCCAAGGCCTTTGGCTACGGGCGCCGCTTTCCCATCGCCGCGAAGAACGAGGTTTGAAAAGAAATTTGTTCCGTCATTCGGAAGTCAATTCCCGTAGCACCGCAATGATGATTTTCATCGAAAGGGAAACATGCGCAGTTTTGTGAAAGTGATTTTTATGCTTCTGATAGCGACGCTCGCCGCCGCTCAAACTTCCACTGCGGCGAAGCCGGCAGAGAAGCCGGCCTCGGCGAACTCGGTGAATCTCCCCTCCGAAGCCACCGTCGATTCTTTTCTGCAGCAGACCTTTGGCTACGACGCACAAATGAGCTGGAAAATTTCCAGCATCAAGCCCGCACCCGTACCCGGTCTTGGCGAAGTGGATGTTATCCTGGCCAGCCCGCAGGGCCAGCAAGCCAGCCGTTTCTTCGTAACCGCCGATGGCGAGCATGCCGTCGTGGGAGACATCATTCCCTTCGGCGCCAAACCCTTCGACGCCGCCATGAAGACTCTGCAGAAGGGCCTCAACGGCCCCGCGCGCGGGCCGAAAGATGCTGCGGTAACGATTGTCGAGTTCGGCGATCTGCAATGCCCAGCCTGCAAAGCGGCGCAGCCTGCGATCGAGGCTCTGGTTGCAGCCGAACCTCAGGCCCGCTTCGTCTTCCAGAATTTTCCCTTGGAGATGCATAACTGGGCTGCAAAAGGCGCAGCCTACGCCGACTGCGTGGGCCATGCGTCGACCGACGCCTTCTGGAAGTTCGTAGCCAAGACGTACGAAACCCAATCCGACATCACCGCCGAAAATGCCGATGAAAAGTTGACCGCCATCGCCGACGGCGCCGGCGTGAAGGGTTCCGAAATCGCAACCTGCGCTGGCACCCCCGTGACGAAAGCGCACGTCGATGCCTCTATCGCGTTGGGCAAGGCGGTGAACGTAACCGGAACGCCCACCCTCTTCATCAACGGCCGCACCATCGGGAACGTCGATCCGCGCATGGGCGACGCTTATAAAGGCTTAGTGGATTTCGCGGCCAAGCAGGGCAAGTAAGTACAACACAGACTTCGGGCGTCCGACTTCGGACCTGGGGCCAAATGTCCGAGGTCCGACGCCACCTGCCGACGCTAAGGCACCAGCGTCAACGCCAGCACTTCTACATTCGAATTGTTTGGCAGCGTTATGCTCTGCACTGTCTTCTTAGTGTCGACGGCAAACGAGTAAGTGTAAAGATAGGTCGAGTGATTTGTCCTTCCCCCCGTGTAAAGATTATCGGTGTACGCCATGGTCAGGGCTTTCGATTCTCCCGCATAGTTCTGCGGCTTCTGCCAGTCGCTGAGGCTCTGGGTGATCGATGTCGTGCTTCCGTCGGAATAAGTTACGGTGAAGGTTTGTGAACCTTGACTGCCGTTGACCGCCGCGCCCAGCAAGGACAAAGAAGAGAATTTGCCCGCAGGCAACGCGATGGTCTGCCCTGCCGCGCTCACGGCATCGAGTATGCTGGTCAAACTGTAACCGAGATCGATGTCAAACGGGATGCCATTGAAGGCCAGGTATCGGCTCCCCGACGGGCTGATCTGAGTGCTCGAGTAGCAATCTCCCAGCCCATCCAGGCCGATATTCGTGCCGTAATCTGTGAGTCCGTCTCTCCATCCGATGCCGATCCGGTTGAAGGCAGAAGTCAGCGTTACGTATGTGGGCTCGGCCGATGGCGTCACTTCTAAGGTTATGGGTGCGGTCGAGTTGAGCAGCCCGTTGCCGGAGGGAGCGAAAAGACTCGCAGTCACCGTGATGGGGAAGCTCCCGGTGCTGGCCGATCCGGCGGTAGACAACGTGAGAGTCGTGGTGACACTGCCGTTCGGCGGTGGAGTTACTTCGTAAGAGGAGAAGCTCCACTGCACACCATCAGGCAGACCGTTCACCCCGGCGAGGGCAACCGGCGCATTAAAGCCGTTCTGGCTGGTTATGCGGATGGCCGCTCTGCTGCTTTCGCTTCCGTTCTGCGGCAGAGTCAGAGAAGCTGGACCGCTGATGGTGAAGCCCGAAGAAGCCACCGTCAGGTTGAAGTCGAAATAGTTGGTAAAGGGGTCGGCGGTTCCTGAGACGACGATCGGGAATGTTCCGCTGGTTGCCGTGGGGGAAGCAGTCAGCGTCAGCGTCGAACTGTTGAAGTCACTCACGGGAAGCATGGGGTTTTGCGAAAACACCGCGCTTACGCCGCTGGGTAGGCCAGTAATGCCAAGCGTGATGGGAAATCTGCCATCGAGCCAGTGGGCGCCGATGTTGCCATAAGACGACATGCCCTGGGTTAATGTCGCGGAATTGAAGTTTGCCCAGAATTGAAAAACATAAGGATTAACGGTGAGGGAAACTGGAGTGGCTGCGATCTGGTAACCGGCAGTTCCCGTAACCGTCACCGCAAAAGATCCGAAGGGGGCGGGCGCGCTAAGTTCGGTCAGCGTCAGCACGGAGGTCGCGCTGCCGTCCGGCGCTGGAGTCACGGGGTTGGGCGAGAACACAGCCTGCACTCCGGCCGGCACGCCGCTGGCATTGAGCGTGACCGGGGAAGTGAAAGTGTTATTGCTGGTAACAATGAGCGTAGTCATTCCCACGGCGGTAGAGGAAGTCTGTCCTATGGTTAGGGAAGCCGGCGAAGCGCCGAGGCTGAAATTGTCGGAAGCGTCATCGATCACCAGAGTTACACTTGCGGTCTGCGCGAGGTTGCCCGTCACGGCCGTGATCGCGAGCGTATAGGTGCCGGTTGGCATTGTTGGGGTAGTTGCAATGTTCAAGGTGGACTCGCCCGACTGGTTCAGCGAGGGCGGGGAAAACGTACCGGAAGCGCCGGGCGGCAATCCCGCAACACTTAGATCGACGGTGTCGTTAAAGCCCGCTTTCAGTAGGAGCGTAGCGCCGTAGCTGACTTTCTTGCCTGCGGTCACTGTCTTTGCGTGGGGAGATACCGAGAGCGCGAAGTCGACCGAGACTGCAACCCTGGTGCTTGCGGTCTCGCTGCCCGAGGTGCCGGTGACGATCACCGTGGCGTTTCCGGTAGTGACCGAACTGCTTGCCGTGAGCGTGAGCTTGCTGGTTCCCCCTCCGCTGATGTGGGCTGGATTGAACGATGCGGTCACCCCGCGGGGCAGGCCCGAGGCGGCAAGATGGACGGTGCCGGTGAATCCGTTCACGGCGCTTACCGTAATTGTGCTCACGCCGCCAGTTAGGCCCTCCAGCACGGTGAGGTTGTTGGGCACCGCCGAGAGCGCAAAGCCCGCCTGGGGCAGGGCATCGATGAGATTCTGTCCGTTCGGGCTCCCCCATCCCGTGACCAAATCGTAGCCTGCGACCGCGCTATACCAGGTGGATGCTCCTCCGTCGATGTTGTTGTTCCCGGTCGAGATGTCGTGGAAGTCGCGGTTGAGGCTGGAACTCAAACCCAAGGAGTAGAGAGCCGGGTTTATAAAACCCACCGTGGGCTGGCCGCCGGTGACGACCTGTTGATTGACGAGCGCCAGAAATCCCGCCCACCGTGGCGCTGCGAAACTGGTGCCGCCCCAGCCGCCGCTACAGCTTCCGAGGACGCAAACGTAGTTGTCGGTATGGGCTTCCGCCGCCACGTCCGGCACGTTGCGGATGCTGGTCGAAGCCCCGTTGGAAGAATTGGCCACGCCGGACTGCCATATGGGCAACGCGATCCCATCGGGAGAGATGCCGCCGCCACTGGCATTGAACCCGTAATTCCAAGCTGTCTCCGATTGCCAGGAACCTCCAGCTCCGTTCGTTGTTAAGTCGGTGCCGCCTACCGCAGTCACGTAAGCGTCCTCGGACGGATAGTAGAAGGGAAGTAGAAAGTTGGGAAACGCTCCCCAGTCTCCCGAAGCCGCAAAAAGATTCTGGCCTTGAGCCGCAAACTCCTGAAAGATAGCATCGTTCGCGGAAGCATCCTCGGGACTCCAGGCCCAGGACACGCTCAATTGCTTGCACAAATTCTCCGAGGCCATTTGGTTGAATATGTCCACATCGCTCACGCCGGGGTTGGACGGCGCAATGTAAACCCGCACCTGGCTTAAGCCCGGTGCCATCGAAATGGCCTGCACGATATCGAGGACTTCTTCCGAGTCGTCGCCGTTGGGCGCGCCGCTGGCGCCATCGATGAGCACGTTGTTGATGGGGACGCCGTAGGACTGCCCGGCGCTGCTGAAGGTTAAGTCCACATCGCTGAGATTGTAGCCGCTAAGCTCAAACAGCCCGACCGCCTGCCCCGCGCCGGTGAGTGCGGTGCCGCCGTAGTAGGCGGCACGCATATCGCTGCCCAGATACGCTCCGCCAGGGCCAGAGCCAACATTGCCGCGTGCGGAAGGCGCCATAGGCGCTTTCGTCACCGTGGGCCGCGGGATCGAATAGTCATTCAGGCCGGCGATGTGCGACACCGGCACGACGAGATCGAGCGAGGGCTCGCGATCCGGCGAATAAAAAGTGCGCTTCTCCGTGGGATGCTGATAAATCGTCATCGCCACATGGAGGGCATTTTCAATTTGCGCGACTGACCCGCTGACATCCACCAGCATGCGATTGACGGGTGTCGCCGTGACGGTTAGTCCATTGGCTTTCGCGAAATCGACGACCGCCTGGTAATCCTCCGCGGCCGGGCCAAATTGTTCGGTGAACTGCGCGACGCTGAGAAAATGCCGGTAGTCGGGAGCCGACGAGTCGTACATCCGAGTCAGCAAACTGGTCAATTCACTTTGGTTCCGCAGCGGCAGCATCAGGGCCACGCTCAAGCGCTGCGTTGCCGGAAGCCTCCCCACCGGTTCGGCCTCTCCGCTGGCGACCACCGCCCGCACATGGTTGTGCAACACTTGTCGCGGCTGCTGCGCCGCCGCAGGCATTGAGGACAGCGTCAAGCACAGCAAGAATGCGCTCGAGCATAAAGCGGCGGCTACTCCGAACCGAAAGCGGTCGTTTCCGTGCATGTGGGTCTCCCGTTCCAGAAAACTGTCAGCGGGGGGTTCCCTCAAAAGCACAAAGCTCGAAGACTGGCGATTTTAGGAAATCAAAGTGATTGATTCGGCGATTATGAATCCAAGCCGCCAGGGAGGGGCAACCTTAACGACCATGAGGTTGCGGCTACTGGAGCGAAATTATATGTCAGTTCTGGGCGATTCAAGCGAGAAATTCGGCAGACGGGGTAGTTAACTTACGTGGAGTGCAGATTCTTGCAGCCTACTTCGCGCTCACCCAAATCTCATCCGTGTTTAAGTTCCGGTTGGCCACGACGTGGGGCGTGATGACGATGAGGAGTTCGTCGTCCTCTTTCATGCGGTTGTTGTCGGTTAGCGCCTGGTTAAGGCCGGGAATGGCCGCCAGCCAAGGGATTCCGGCCATCGAGCGCTGATCGTTGGTGGTGATCTCGCCCGCCACCACCGCCGGTTCGCCGTCGCGCAGCCGGATGCTGGCCTTGTATTCCTCGTTCGAAAGTACGGGCACGCCATTTGAACTTTGTCCGGTTAAAGAGCGAACCTGCAGTTCGAGCGCCAGGCTCACGTCGCCGTTGCCGTGAATCGTAGGCTTGGCTTTAAAGCTCAATCCCAGATCTTCGTAACTAACCGAGGGGAAGGGCGCGACATAACTTTGGTTGCCCAACACCGCCGAGATTGCCGACGAATTGTAAATGGGCGCGTAAGAGCCGTTCAGAATGGGGTAGCGCTCACCCAGGTGGAACGTCGCCTCGTTGCTCTGTCCAGCCCGCAGCGTGACGCGCGACAAACTTCTGGACCAGGATTCGTTGAGCGAAAGCGCGGCCGTGACGTGATCCAGGCTCACTCCGGAAAAAGTGAGTCCGCCGCCGAACGTAGCCAGCGGCTGGCTGAAAATGGAGCCGGCCTGGCTCTGCAGCTGTGCCAGAATCCCCGACAGCGCGGTGCTTCCCGCCTGATTGATTCCCCCGGAAGAAATCAACTGGTTGATCAGCGACTGGATGCTCTGGCCGCCCAAGCCCGCCAGCGCCGCCACCGGAATGTTGTAGAGGTTGAAGGTATCGGGAATGTGGGCCCCGATCTCGCGCATGAAGTTGTGATCGATCTGATAGACCTCGACCTCGAGCAATACCTGCGGGCGATCGCTGGTCAACTGCCGCATCAGGTTGGAGCAGGCCGCCAGAACGGCTTGCGGGGCGCGCACTTCCACCGTTCCGCTGGCTCCCGAGCTGATTTTCTGGAAGTCGCATACGTTGCGCAGGGAGGTGACCAGTTCGGTCGCTTCCTGCGGCGTGCTGGCTCCCGGCACCGAAAAAGTCGCCAGCGCCATGCGGTCGAATTGCTTGTGATTCTCCGTCGAGTCGTCGGCGATCAGGAACTGATGCGCGTCCAGCGGCGTCCACATGGTTTTGCTGACGCGGCAGGCGAGCGTGAGCGCGGTCATAAAATCGACGTCGTCCACAAAAAACCGCACCGTCTTGGTTTTGACCGATTCGTCAAACTCCGGGGTCATGCCGTAACTGGTGCCGAGTTGCGCGAACAAACCCCGCACATCGCCGCGGTAATGAAAACTGGCGCGCTCCGATTTTGCTTGCAATTGAATCGGAGTGGACTCAGCCAGCAGATCTGCCAAAGCCGCGAACATGGTCGCGCGTGCCGGATTCGCCGAGTTCACCATCGGATTAGCCTGATTGGGATGCGCCGGATCGCGCAGCGCGTCCTGCAGGCGCTGCTGCATGTAGGGATTGTCAGGGTCGAGCTTCAGCGCGCTGCGAAACTCGGCGATCGCCGGTTGCGGCCGGGCGTCGGCAAGCAGCGCGTCGCCGCGCTGGGTATGCTCGAAGACCAGCTGCGACTTGACCAACTCGCGCGCCGAAAAAATTTGCGCATCCCGCGGAGCCAGGCGCGAAGCCTCGTCGAACTTTTCGAAAGCTTCCTCAAATCGGCGCTCCTTCTCCCGTTTCAAGCCCCGAGCGAAAGCCTTGCGCGCTTCTTTCAGATCCTGCTTGCTGGGAATGCAATTGATGCCGCCGGGGACGCCATTGCCGCAAGAAATGATGGCGTCTGCCGGGCTCAAATCGGCCTCGGCCAACGCGCCGGCGCACAGCATCAGCGCCAAAGTGCCAACCGCTAGAATGGAATACAAATGCCGCATCGCCTCGATTTTACCTTGTCACCTGCCTGCCGCAGAACGCTAATAGTGCCGGGTACCTTCGGGTTTAACGGGAGGGCATCATGAGAACGCTAACTGGCCGCGGCCTTGCAAGAGAGGCAACAAACAAAAATTAAATTTAACCGAGCATCAGGCGCTCGATATCGCGGGCCTTGCCCGTCTTCTCATCGGCATCGACGATCACGGCGCACAACCGCACGTCGCCGGTGGCGGGCTCGAAGCGCACCGGCATGCCATTGAGAAACTTACCGACGACCAATTCTTTCTTGACCCCAATCACTCCGTCGTAAGGGCCGGTCATGCCCACATCGGTCACATAGGCGGTTCCTTTCGGCAGCACGCGCTCGTCGGCAGTGGGCACGTGCGTGTGCGTGCCGACGACGGCAGTCACGCGGCCGTCGAGATACCAGCCCAGCGAAATCTTTTCCGAAGTCGCCTCGGCGTGGAAATCCACGAAGATGATTTTGGCTTCGATCTTCTGCAGAAGTTGGTCAGCGATGCGAAAGGGATCGTCGTTCGAGGCCATGAACACGCGTCCCTGCAAGTTCATTACGGCGTAAGGCGCTTTGTGCTTGTGGCCCTGATAGAGGCCCCACCCCGGCATATCGGCAGGGTAATTTGCGGGGCGAAGCAGACGCCGCTGCGGGCCGTGGCCATTGCCTTCGACCATCTGAAAATAATCCAGAATCTCACGCTTATCCCAAACATGGTTGCCGGTAGTGATGACGTCGATGTTCAGCTCAAACAATTCTTCGGCCAGCGCCGGAGTGATGCCGAAGCCCGCCGCCGAATTCTCGCCATTGGCAATGACAAGGTCGATCATCTGATCGCGCACAATGCCCGGCAGGCGATCTTTGACGATGGTCCGTCCCGGCCGCCCGAAAATATCGCCGATGAAGAGAATTCGCATGCGTCGCGCCCGAACTCGCCAGCCGGAGCCGAAGCTCGATGGTAACACGCGAATTAAGCCGCGGATTTCTCGGCGATTCGCTTGACCTCGTTCAGCATGGCCTTGCGAATTAAACCGGAGAAGGGGCCGACGAAAAGCCAATACGCGCGGAATTTCAAAGCTGCGTCGCGGCCAAAGGTCTGCACTCGCGTTTCGGTGCTGATCTGGGTGCCGCCGTCTGCGGCCGCGAGGGCGAAATTCCAAACCGCTTTGGCGTAGCCTTGGTTGTGAAAATCTCGGAACTCACTCGCCGTGATGCCGCGAACCACGCCACCATCCGGCCTCCAGAAGCGGCCGGCGATGCCGAGCACCACCTCCCGCTGCGCCACGTCCGCGAGTTCGAGAAAAGCTGCGCCTACGTTGCCGGGCTGGGATTCTGGACCCTCGGGGCGCCGGAGGCGATAGCCGCGAAGCCGCATCAGAACTCGAATCACGGCGAGATCCGAAAAAGCCGCGCGCTTAAGAGCGCAATACGTTTTCTCGCCCGAGGCATGCACCACGATCGAATAGCGGGCGCTGACCTGATAGTGCGGCAGCCATTCGTCGATGGCCATCATTTCGCGAGTTCCGCTGTCCGCAGAAAATCGTAATTCCCCGCCGGATTCAACTTCAAATTCGTCACGCGTTGGTTGTGCACCAAAACATTATCCAGATACCACAGATCGACGTAGGGGAGATCGTCCGCCAAAATGCGCTGCACCTCGGCATAAATTCCCTTGCGCACTTCGGGGCGGACCTCGCGTCGCCCCTGATCGATCAGCGCATCCACTTTCGGATTCGAGTAGAAGCCGCGATTGGCGCCACCGGGTGGAAACCGCGCCGAATGAAATACGTAAAAAATATCCGGATCCTGATTGCCGCCCACCCAGCGCAAACTGTACATCTGAAAAGCTCCGTGAGTTACGTCGGCAAAAAAAGTGGCCGCCTCGAAGCTGCGAATGTCGAGCGCGATGCCCACCTCGCGCAACTGCTGCTGCATCACGGCCACGATCAAGCGGGTGCTTTCAGTGGTCGAAGTCTTCATCGTGATGTGAAAGCGCACGCCGTTCGTCGCAGGGTAGCCGGCCACGTCGAGCAGCGCCCGAGCCTTCGCCGGATCGTGGTTGTAAGCGTGCACGTCGCCGTTGTAGGCCCAGCTTTGCGTAGGAAGCACGCTGCGCGCCGGTTGCGCTTCGCCGCGCCACAGGTATTCGATGATCGGGCCGCGGTCAAGCGCGTAAGCGATCGCTTGCCGGACGCGCACATCTTTTAATATACGATCGCGAAGATTGAAGCCCAAATACTGCACTTCCGTGCCCGGAGCGCGTTCGACCGCAAGCGTGGGATCTCGTTCGAGCGCGAGAACAGTGTCCGGGGTAAGCGAATTGCTAGCAATGTCCCCGCTGCCTTTCCGCAACTCGAGGGCTTCGGTAGTGGCATCGGGCACCACCGCGAAGCGCACGCGCCGCAGTTTCGCCTTCTCGCCCCAGTAATCGTCGTTGCGCTCGACGACCACTTCTTTGTCGGTTTCGAAGGTGACAAACTTGAACGGCCCCGAGCCGATTGGATGGCGCGAGAACTCGTCTCCACTACCCGATGGAACAACGCCGACCGCGCCGTCGGTCAGATTCCACAACAACGTGGCGTCGGGCTCCTTCATGTGGAAGATGACTGTGAAATCGTCCGGCGCATCAACGCGATCGACAAAGCGGTACGCCGCCGCCCGAGTGCTGCGAATCTTGCCACCCAGCAAAGAATCGAAAGTCCATTTCACATCGCGCGCGGTGAGCGCGCGCCCATCGTGAAACCTCACACCATGGCGCAGATAAAAGATGTAAGTAAGCGGGTCGGGAATCTCCCAGCGCTCCGCCAGGCTCGGCGCGGCATTTAGGTCGGGGCCGCGTACAACGAGATAGTCGAAGATCAGGCTGTCGATCCGCTCCGATTGCGCATCCACGCCCACGCGGGGATCCAGATTCGTGGGGCTGGATTCGATCAGCATCACCAGCATGTTGGGGTCGGCCTTGGGGGTGCAGCAGGGAAGTAAGATCAGGAATCCGAACGCGGCGAAGGTCGCGACGACCCTTGCGCGCAGCCCTGAACGGCGGCTCATCATCATGAGCCCTCGCCCTTGCACATCTCGCGCAGGCGATTGACCGTCCGCCAATTACGCGTGGTGGTGATCACTCCGAGCAAGCGGTCGACGGGGCGCTTCATCAAAATGCTTTGCGAGACTCCGTTGGGCAGGTAAAAATAAATCTCTTTCCCCAGAAAACGAGCCTGATCCGGAGCGGCGATCAGCGCTTCCAGTTGCTTCCATGCGGGCAGCGCTGGAGGTTCCGATAAAAAAGTGACATGCAGTTTTTCGGGGTCGATACCCCGCTGCTTTAGTAAAGGGTTGCGGGCGACAACCGCGCCCAGCTCGTCCACGCTCCTGCAAATCACCGACGCCGAAAAACCGAAGTCCTCGACAATTTTCTCCTCAATTCTTTTCGAAAGCGCGGCCGCGGAAGTCTTTCCCGCTTGGAACACCACATTGCCGCTCTGAATATAGGTCTGCACCTGCTCGAATCCGAGTTTCTCAAATGTTTGCCGCAGCGCGTCCATCTTGATTTTCTTGTGCCCGCCTAGGTTGATCCCGCGCAGCATCGCAATATAAATCGCCATCGCCGTTCGCTCAAGCTCCCGCTCTTAAAATTATGGATATGAAATCTTGCCCAGCACGGCGGCGCGTTTGGCCCCAGTCGCCGACGGGAGATTCGAGGGCCTCCGCTGCCAGGTTTCGTAAGCCAGAACCGCGAACGCTACCGCCTCTTTTGCCGCCGAGGGCAAACCGAATTCGTCGGAGAAGCGCAGCCGCACCCCGAGCGTCGCAAGTTCGGCGCTTAACATGGCCACCAGCGTCGAGTTCTTCGCTCCGCCGCCGGAGAGAACCATTTCCTGGTAAACCCGCCTGGGGCGCGGCTTCTCGCCGGCTGGTGAAGTCCGGCCAAGGCGCCGCACGGCATCCGCGATCGTATTCGCGGTCAGCGCCGTAGCCGTGGCAACCACGTCCTGTTTCCGCGCGCGCCCGCAGGCGCGAACAAATTCGCGCACAAACTCGCGCCCGAATTCTTCCCGCCCCGCCGTTTTAGGAGGCTTCCACTTGAAAAAGCTGCGTTGCGAAAACTGGTCAACGATCTTGGCCAGCACATTTCCGGTAGCCGCGATTCTCCCGTCCCGATCAAACGGCCTCCCGAAAAACTTCTCGGTAACCGCGTCGATCACCATATTGCCCGGCCCGGTATCGAATGCAATCACGATATCCGGGGCTGCGCCTGCCGGGATCGCCGTGAGGTTCGCGATGCCGCCAATGTTTTGCACGATCCTGCCTATGCCCGCATCGCGAAACAGCAGGTAGTCGAGAAAAGGAACCAGAGGCGCGCCCTTGCCGCCGGCAGCCATGTCTGCCGGCCGAAAATCGCCGACCACCGGCGCGCCTACTCTCGCGGCGACGATGGCGGCTTCGCCGCTTTGCCAGGTGGCGCACACTCTGCGCCCGAGAAAACGCGCAGCCTCCCCCTGATGATAAAGCGTTTGCCCGTGGCAGCCGATCAACTCGGTTTTCAATTTGAATTGCCCTTCGCTCGCCATCACCGCGTCGGCGTAAAGCTCGCCCAGCAGAAAATTCAATCGTGCCAAATCGGCCACGCTTGCTTCCGGGGCATTCATCAGGGCTAGAACTGCGCCGCGAACTTTCGCGGGATAGGCGTATTCCGCATGTCCGAGCAATTCCACAGATCGTCGGCCACCTCCTCCGATGCGCACCAGCGCCACGTTGATCCCGTCGGCGGAGGTTCCGCTCATCACTCCCGCCACAATCATGGTTTTCTTTGCCATCCGCTATCGCGAAGCCCGGTGCGCTTTGATGACGTTATTTTTACTTACACGATCTGTGTCGTCCCGAATAACGGCCTGCAACCGCACCTGCTCCCCGAATTCCCACAACTGCCGCGAAAGCTTCTCGACGGTCGCGCGCGACGGCTCTTTGCCGCGGCGCGTTAAATCCCCTGATTTCTTTTTGAACGCGAGCACGCGCCTGACCGAGTTTTCGACGCGCCTGGCGAACTTGGGATCGCGCTCCGCCGTCTTCACCAATTCTTCGTAAGCCTGCGCGATGTAGTCCTCGCGATGGCAGATCAAGCACAAATCTCCGCCGGCGCGTATGAATTCAACCGCAGCCGTGCTGATCGGAGCCGCGGAGAGAACCGCGCCCATCTCCAGATCATCGGACACGACCAGATTACGGTAGCCGATGCGTTTGCGCAGAATGTCCGTGATCCAAACCTTCGAAAGAGATGCCGGAGTGCTATCTTCCGTGACCTGCGGATACGCCGCATGCGAAATCATCAGCAGCCGCAACTGCCCGCGGAGCATGCGGTAGGGCAGCAAATCTTCCGCCCATAGCTTTTTCAGCGGCTTCTCGATGGCCGGGAGTTCATGATGACTATCGAGCTTGCCTTCGCCGAGGCCGGGGAAGTGCTTGCCGCATCCGAGCACTCGTGACTTCTGAAGGCCGGCGAGGAACTGTTGCGCGTAAGCAATCGTGTCGCGAGGATTGGCTGAGACCGCACGCGAACCCAGCACGCTGCGCGAGGCTGCGAGCGCCAGATCAAGCGCAGGAGCGAAGTCGACATTGAATCCCAGGGCGCGGCAGTTCTCGCCGATCATCTCTCCGTGCTTGCGGAAGAGCCTGCGGTCGCCGGTTGCGAACACATCGGCCGCAGAGGGCGCGGGACCGAGCACGTCGCGGAAGCGGTCGACCAGCCCGCCTTCAAGATCGACGCAAGTAAACAGCGGCGTGGCGACGCACTTCTGGCAATCGCAAAGCAGGCGCCAAGTTTGCTCTGCGCTCTTAATGTTGCGCGCGAATAGAATCACGCCTGCGGGTTGCAACCGCGTTAGCACAGAAGAGAGTGACCGCGACATTTCCGTACCGTCGAAGCCGACGATGAGAAGTTGGCCGACATGCCCATGCCCGCTCACGAAGCTGGCTCCTGCGGCTTGAGTATTGGCATCCGGTGAATCACGGACCGAAGCCCGTTCACGCCGGCAAAGATGATCCTCAGCAGGCCGATGTTTGTTAGCACACCACCTCCCATGGCGGCGAGATGCTTGAGGGCGTGGGGAGAGTGAATTTGGCCAGGATGATTCGAGTTAACTCCTGAACGCCGATCCAGGCGAGAGCCAACTTGAGGAGAACATTTCTGAACCGAATGGCAGGCACCAAGCAGCCGACAGCGAAGAGGACTGCAATTCGCGAAGGCCGGGGGACCTGGTTCAAAATGAGATGCCGTGTTTCCAAGATGATGGCCGCGGCACAGAACAAGAGCGCCAATACCACTTGAGCGATCATGCCCTGGTTGCAATCGACTGTGGTTACTAAGGCTTGGCTTTGTTTCGTCGGGTCCACTCGATCCCTGTCTCCGTCCTGCCAAAGGGCTACTCAATCTGCTGCTTTAGCTCCGCCAGCAGATTCAACGCTTCCAGCGGAGTAAGCCGGTTCAAATCCACCTCGCGCAGCTTTTCCACCACGGGCTGCGAGAGCGGCGTGAAGATCGTTAATTGCGTTGGCGGAGGCGTCCCCCCGGGCGAGAGATGCTCGGTAAGTTCGCGTTCGGCCGACTCGTGCTTGGCCAGCACCTCGCGCGCGCGCGTGATTACTTCGAAGGGCAGACCGGCAAGCTTAGCAACCTCGATACCGTAGCTGCGATCGGCCGCGCCCGGCTCAACCTTACGCAAGAAGGCGATTCCGCCGCCGGTTTCTTTCACCGAAACGTGATAATTTCCCACCCCCGACAACTGCTCGGCCAATTCCGTGAGTTCGAAATAATGCGTGGCGAATAAAGTCTTGGCCCGCACCCGCGCATGCAGATATTCAACTGCCGCCCACGCAATCGCCAGGCCATCATAAGTGGAGGTTCCACGGCCTACTTCATCGAGCAGGATCAACGACCGCTCGGTCGCGGTATGCAGGATTGCCGCCGTCTCGGTCATCTCGACCATAAAGGTCGAGCGCCCGCGCGCGAGATTGTCGCTCGCTCCAATGCGGGTGAATACGCGATCGACCACGCCCAGCCGCGCCGATCGCGCCGGAACGAACGAGCCCATCTGCGCCAGAATTACGATGAGCGCCGTCTGCCGCAGGTAAGTGGACTTGCCGCCCATGTTCGGCCCAGTCAGCAGCAGAATCGTGTGCGTGGCCGCATTCAAATAGAGATCGTTGGGGACGAAGCGCTCGCTGCCCCCGGCCATCTCCCGCTGCTCGATCACGGGATGCCGGCCTTCGATAATTTCCAAATCGCCAGACTCAGCCGCGAATCGCGGCCGGCAATAATTGCGCAGAGCCGCAACGTGCGCCAGCGCGGCCAGCACATCCACTTCAGCCAGAGCCAGCGCGGTCTGCCGAATTCGCCTGGCCTCGGCGGCAATCGCAATGCGTAACTCCGTGAACAATCGCCGCTCGATTTCTACGATCTTTTCCTGGGCATCGAGAATCTTGCTTTCATATTCTTTCAACTCCGGCGTGGTGAAGCGCTCCGCGCCCACCAGAGTTTGCTTGCGTTCGTAATCTTGCGGAACCAGATGCAGGTTTGGCTTCGAGACCTCGATGTAGTAGCCGAAGATGGAATTGAACTTAACTTTCAGCGATGAGATGCCGGTCCGCCCGCGCTCCCGCTGCTCAATCTGCGCCAGCACCTGCTTGCTGTTGCGCGAGAGCTCGCGCAAGTCATCAAGATCGCGATCGACTCCGGCAGCAATCACGCCGCCATCGGCAAAGCTCAGCGGCGGTTCGGGAGTGATCGTGGTCTGGATGCGCTCGCGCAAGTCGCGTAATTCAGCGAGCGTCCCGAGCAGAGTCGTCAGACGCACGGCCGCTAAAGCCCGCATCGCATTCTTGATCGCAGGAATTTTCGCCAGTGACGCCGCCAGGGCCAGCACGTCTCTAGGATTCGCAGTCTCAAGCGTGACCCGGCTTAAAAGCCGCTCCAGGTCGAGCACGCCATCGAGGGCGCGACGCAGTTCCTCGCGCGCGATGGTCTCGCTCACGCCCGCGTCCACGGCATCCAGGCGCGCGTTAATCTCGGCGAGATCGAGCGAGGGACGCAGCAACCATGCCCGCAGCAGCCGCTTGCCCATGGGCGTAATCGTGGCATCGATGGAGCGGAACAGAGTGACCCCCGCATCCGCGCCCGCGAATAGGGGCTCAATCATCTCCAGATTTCTGACCGTGACCGCATCCAGCACTAGGCAGTTCTGCCGCTCGTACCAGCCGATGCGGTCGACGTGGTCGAGCGACCCGCGCTGCGTCGTTCGCACATAATAAAGGATCGCTCCCGCGGCTGCGGCTGCGGCGGTTCGTCCCGCCAAACCGAATCCCTCGAGCGACAACACTCCGAAATGATTTTCCAGCAGCGGAATGGAATGGTCGGGCGAGAAGATCCAATCGTCGAGCGGAGTTTCGGTGCACGCCGCGCCGGACGGTCGCGGCAAGTTTGCTTGAGAACGGCCGATGTTTGCGTCGAACAAGGGCGCCCCTGAGCCATACAACACTTCCTTCGGCCGCAGTTGTTCCAGCTCTTCTTGTATTCTCTGCAGCGCGCTATCGCCGGAGAATTCCGTGGCCCGAAATTCGCCGGTGGAAAGATCGAGCGCCGCAAACCCGACGCGATCTCCGACCTGCGCCAGGGCTGCGAGAAAATTATTTTCCTCCGAGCCCAGCAGCGCATCCGCAGCAGTGCCGGGAGTGACCACCCGCGTTACTTCGCGCCTCACCAACTTCGTGCCCAGGTGTTTCTTCGCGAGCCGCGCCTCCTCCATCTGCTCGCAGATGGCGACCTTGAAACCCTTGCGGATCAGCTTCCCGATATAGCCTTCCGCCGCATGATGAGGCACGCCGCACATGGGCACGGCGATGCCTTTCTCCTTGTTGCGCGAAGTCAGGGTAATCTGCAACTCTTTTGCGGCCACAATGGCGTCATCGAAAAACAGCTCGTAGAAATCCCCCAGGCGAAAAAAAAGCAGCGCGGTCGGATGTTCTTTCTTGACGGCGGCATATTGCCGCATCAGCGGAGTGGACGGCTCAGGCATCGATATCGCGAGTTCGATCTCGGCAGCAATAAGGGGCTTGCGGCGGATTATAACAAAGCCCATCCTCGCCTTTCGTACGCATTTTTGATGGGGAGGGCGTTATGCCAGTTGACGCGCGTTCTCCTGCAGTGCTTTCCTAGGGCATGGAGCTCCGCAAAGATCCCATCACGCGCTCGTGGGTCATCACCGGCGACGATCCTGCCGAAAGCCCACGGACCGAGGGCGCCTGCCGTTTTTGCCCGGATTCCGCGGACTCGCCGCAAGTGATTTCCTCCATGCCCAGCAGCGGAGCGTGGTCGGCGCGCTCGGTTGTGCACCCCACCCCTCTCTATCATATTGAGGGCGAGCCCGGCCGCCGCGGCGACGGCATTTACGACTGCATGAGTTCCGTCGGCGCGCACGAAGTCCTGGTCGAAAACCCCCGGCACGACCGCCATTTGTGGAATGCCAGCGACGACGAGATCGGCCAGTTCCTGCGCCTGGCCGCGGAACGCATTCTCGATCTCAAGCACGACCCGCGCATCAAATACGTCAGCTTCTTCAAGGACTACGGTCCCAATGCCGGCCAGGAATTCAGCCACCCCACTTCCCAAATTACGGCCACGATGTTTGTGCCCAGGCGCGTGCTTTACGAACTGCGCGCCAGCCGCGAATATTTCGCCTCCAAAGAGCGCTGCGTATTCTGCGACATCCTCAACCAGGAGGAGCGCCAAGCCTCACGCGTCATTGAAGCTCGCGGCGACTACGTGGCCGTCGGACCTTACGCCCCGCGCATCCCTTACGAGACCTGGATTCTACCGCGCAAACACGAAGCCTCATTCGAGCGCACCGGGCTATCCAGGCCCGGCCTGCGAGTGAATCTCGCCGCGTTGCTACGCCGCACTCTGCAGCGCGTGCGGGCGCTCACCGAGGGTTTCCATCTGGTGCTGCACACCTCGCCCAACAGCCTGCATCCTTCGAAGACTCTGGGCTATTGGAAAACCATCGACGACGATTACCACTGGCACATCGAGATTCTGCCTGTGCTCGCGGCGAAAGCTCGCTCTTACACGTTTAAGGAGGTCTACTACTCCCCGGTCAGCTCCGAGACGGCGGTGAAACAACTGCGCGAGGCCAAAATCGATGGCTGAACCCGCGAAAGTTGAGCCCAGCGCCGAGATCGGGTTACGGGGCTCATTGCCATCGCCTCCGTCGCCGATGAGCAGCGCTCCATCGACTTCTTCCAGCGGTTGGGCATGAGACTGCGCAACAGTTTAAGAGTTGCCGGCGAGCTGCGTTGGGCGCACATCGAATGCGAGCAAGCGCATCGGATGCTTTCGCGCGCCGAAAATCCGGTTGCTGCCCGCCAGCGATCCGTACTCTTCGACCGCTACGCGCCGAATCTCATCGCCTTGCGGCAACCCTTGATCGCGGCGGCAGGGAGCGTATCGCCGGGTACTTACCCTCAATACATGCCCAAGGGCGAAGTTAGGTTGGAAGATCCCAATGGTTACTGTTTGCGGATCGGCCAGGCGGATTGATAGAGTTCGCGTGAAAATGCAGGTCTCCTTTGCGTTCACCGCGCCTGCGCGTGCTCACCGCAAGCCCACCAACTCGGGGACGGATTGAATCAGCTTTGCGGAGTCGAAACCCACGCCGTCTTTGAACACCAGTTCAACCTTCTCCACGTTTTCAATCTTCTCCGCCGGATTGCCGCCCAACACTACCAAATCGGCGGCCTTACCCGGCGCGACCGATCCGATGCTCGCCTCTCTGCCCATGTAGATTGCCCCATTCAGCGCGGCAATGCGGATCGCCTCGACCGGCGAGAAGCCGGCCTCAACCAGCAACTCGATATTGCGCTGATCTCCGAAGCCCGGCACCACGCCGCCGTAGCCGCTGGGGTCGCAGCCCGCCATCAGCAGTCCGCCGGCGGCCACAAACTCGCGCTCAAAGTTCATCTCTTTTTTCAGCATGGGCCCGCCCAGGTCGCGCTCCGCCATCTGCGAGCGGCCTAACAGATACTCCTTTGCGGCTTGCGGCGAGAGCGTCTTGAGAGCCGCGCTCTCGCGCTCCATGGGCGGGCGATTCGACCCGAAGGTCTCAATCACCGCCAGCGTCGAGGTAATGGCCACGTGGTGCGCTACCAGCTCGCGGATCGTCTCCCGCACCTCGGGCCCATCCACCACCACATTTTTCTCGACATCAGTCAAATTCGCCACAAATCCGGGACACTCGTCCGGCTTCTTCCCCGGGAAGAACTCGGTATCGACCGACAGGCCATGTTCCAAGTTATCGATGCCCAGCGCGGCGGCCTGCCTGAATCCGATGGAGCAAAGGTGCCCGGTAATTTTGAGCCCGTGGGCGTGAGCGCGGTCGATGGCCGCCTTCAGCTCGTCAGCGGTGAGGTAATTGTAGGCCTTGAACGAGGTCACACCCTCGGCGGCCCAATAATCCACGGTGCGCGCCGCGTCGGCCGCATCCGCAAGCGTGTGCATCTGGAGCGCGAAGGTGCCTTTGCCCTCCAGGTAGGGGCCGGTCACGTCGAGTTTGGGTCCGGGCAGCAGGCCTGCGTCGATCTCTCGCCTCAGTTCCAGGTCGGTGTAAGGCTCCACGCTACCGGCAGTTCGCGCCGTGGTCACGCCGCCCGCCAGGTAGAGGCGCGGAGCGCTGTCCGCGGCCTCGCCATAGAACCCGACTCCACTCTGGGGTTGCTGCGGCGTGGGATAAAAAAGATGTTCGTGCATGCCGACCAGGCCGGGGATCACGGTCTTTCCGGTCATGTCCAGCACCTTGGCGTTGGGCGGATATGGGCTGTGCGCGCTGGCGGCTTGGACAGCGGCGATCTTGCCGGCGGCGATATCGATGCGCATATCTTCCTGGGACGCGGAGCCGGTGCCGTCGATAAGCCGCACATGCTCCAGCACCAGCAGCGGCGCCGCTTCCTTCACATAGGGCGCAAGCGGAGAAGGCTTCTGCTGCGCCGCCGAGGTCAGGCTCAAGGACAGGCTCAAGCACAAGGTAATGCACGGAATCGCAGTTCGCTTCGCAATCAGCATGGATGGGGCCGTCCGGAATGAGAGTGGATTCAGTTCTCACTTATACACTTGCCGGCGCTGCTGAAGAATAGAGGACTGCGCTTTTAAAAAAAACCCTCTATGGCCTGCCCCCGGCGCGCCGCAGCACGTTGCTCACCTGAGTATTGTTTCGCGCGTGAGCCCAGGTGAGCGCGGTGTATCCGTCGCGGCTGCGCAGATTCACATCCGCTTTCGCGGCCAGCAACGCCTTCACCACGTCCGGATTAGCTTTCGGGTTCTGGCAAGCCAGGATCAGCGCAGTCTGCCCGCCCTGGTCGAGAGCGTTCACGTTGGGATGAGGATTGCCAGCCAACAACTGCTGCACTGTTTGCAAGTCGCCATGCGCGGCCGCCCGCATCAGATCGGTCTCGTCGGGATCTTCCAGAATCTCCCCGCCGCTGCCGAGCGCGACCGGCCAAGCCATGGGAAGAATTCTGGCCAGCTTAATACTCAACTCCCCATTCATCGCTCGCCAGTCGTTCACTCTGAAATAGCCGCGCAGCACCGGCTGAATCTCGAGGGCAACAATCGAATTCAGGAGCGGACCGCCGGCCGGCTGCCCACTTCCCGAAGCGTCATCGGGGGACTGCAAGCGGAACGCGGTAAAGCCGTCGGATGAATTCCATTCAAAGTGTGCATCCAAATCGCGAACCATGCCGACGGAAAAGACCCAGATCAAAACGCAAATGACCAGCAGCGCCGCGACTCGGTAAGGCCAAGCTCGGCGGCCGGCGAAATGCGAGGCAATCGCCGCCGCGCTCGCCACCAACGCCAGCGCTTCCGTCAACCAGCCCGCGCCCATGAGAACCTGACCCACGTTATTCCACCAGCGCAGCCGCCAATCGAGAAAGCCACCCTCGTCAAAATGCCAAAAGGGATTGAGATGCAGAAGTACCAGGCCCAGGATGAACAGCACCGCTCCGGCCTCCAGGCCACCGACCACCCAGGAGGTGCGACGGACGTGCTTCGCCGTGGAACTGAGCATGAGGATCGATTTCTACAATAGAGAGTTTAGCGGGAGTGCGGAATACGGGGAACCAAGGCCGACACTAAGCGCGATGCGCGGGCATCGATAGAACTCGCACTGAGAAACTCGCATCGAGGAGAGAAGAGGAGAGGAGAGGAGAGAAGAGAAGAGAAGAGAAGAGAAGAGAAGAGAAGAGAAGAGAAGAGAAGAGAAGAGAAGAGAAGAGAAGAAGAGAAGAGCACGCCGGTTGCTGACGCATTACTGCACGCGCGCGGCCTTGGTCTGCGCGGCGGGGCTGAGCGCGATCTGCAGAGCTCCCGCCGCTTCCGCGGCAACCGGCGGCGAGAAAAAATATCCTTGTCCCAGGTCGCAGCCCAGTGCGCGCAGGCTCTCCAGTTGCTTGGCGGTTTCAATGCCTTCGGCAATCACCTGCAATTTTAACTTGCGCGCGAGCATCAGCAGCAGGTCGACGGTCTCATAAGCGCCGCGGTCGGCCAGCATCTCTCCGACGAGCGAGCGGTCGATCTTCAAGGCTTCGATGGGAAACTGTCGCAGCCCGCTCAGGGAGCAATCTCCCGCTCCGAAGTTATCGATGATCACTCCGATGCCCAGATGCTTAAGGTAAGAAACCACCGTGATCGTCAACTTAGGGTCCGCTGCGGCCACATCCTCCGTCATCTCCAGTTGTAGCCTTGAAGGTTCGACACCGCTCTCGCGAATGGCCGACTGCAAATCCGGCACGAAGCGCGCATCGGCAAATTGCTTGGCCGAGAGATTGACGCTAATATTCACCGCCGCCAGGCTTGGATCCTTCTGCTCCCAGGCGCGCAACTGCCGGCACGCCTGCAAGATCAGCCAGTGCCCGGTCGCCGAGAGCAAGCCCACGTCTTCGGCGGCATCGATAAACTTATAAGGCGAAATCAAGCCTTGTTCCGGATGCTGCCAGCGCAGCAGCGCCTCAAATCCAGTGATCTGCTTCGTGTCTAATTTCACGATCGGCTGGTAATAGACGCGAAACTCGTTCTTCGCCAAAGCCTCTCGCAATTCCGATTCCAGCTGCAGTCGATTCACGGCCCGCGTGTGCATGGCTTCATCAAACACTTCGCAGCGCGCGCCTCCCAAGGTTTTGGCCCGCCGCACCGCCACGTCGGCATCCTGCAGAAGTTGGTCCGCACGCTTGTGGGCGGGATTGCTCAAAGCAATGCCCACGCTCACCGAGGCCCGAACCTCGCGCCCTTTCACTACGAATGGCGGAATCATGGCGCCGAGAATTCGTTTCGCGGCCCGCATAGCGTCGCTGGGATCGGTAACTCCTTCGAGCAGCATGGTGAATTCATCGCCTCCCATGCGCGATAACACAGGATGTTTTCCCGGGACCTCTTCGATCACGCGGGAAATCGTATCCTCATCGCGCAGGCAAGTTTCCATACGCCGGCCTGTCTCTGCGATCACCTCGTCCCCGATGGCCGTGCCCAGCGTGTCGTTGAGCGCTTTGAAACCGTCCAAATCCGCAACCAGCAAAGCGTATTGGCGATCCGGAGTGCGCTGCGAGCGCTCGAATAAATTCTGCAGGCGATCGAGAAAAAGCCGCCGATTGGGCAGTCCAGTCAGGCCATCATGAAAAGAATTGTGCTCGGCTAATTCCTCGGCTCGTTTGCGATCGGTGACGTCGCGATTCACGATCACCAGCTTGGCAACGTCGCCGTTTTCGTCGCGGATAGTTCCGGCCATCGACTCCAACACGCGCCAAGTCCCGTCTTTGTGCCGGATGCGATACTCCAACTTTCTGCCCAAGCCCGTGCTCCGCGCTTCTTGCGCCGCCTGCAACACGTTGAAACGATCCTCGGGATGAATCTGATCGAACGCCGAAGTGGCGCTGAGTTCCGCGGCGGAATACCCCAGAATTCTTTTGTAAGCCGGACTGTTGTAAAGCCGCCTTCCTTTCACATCCACCAGCGCTATCATGTCGGCCGCATTTTCCGTCACAATCTTGAAGAGCTCGTCGCGTTTCTTCGCCTCGCGCTCGACCTGATAGACGCGAAATTGCAGATAGACGGCGAGCGCCGCCAAAACCCCCAGAGCGATCCAATTCCAAGCCGGCACCATGGCGCGAAAAGACTCCTCCTGCAGAAGCCATCGGCAAAGTCGCGCAGCTACGGTATTCGTCAGTTCTGCACCGAAGTGCTGGAAAGGTTACGCCGGGAAAGGCGATGCGGGAAAAAACAATGGAGCAAAGAAAATGTGGAAAAGCCAATGCGGAAAAGAAAATGTGGAGACAGCCGCCCTCCGCTGTCCGTCGAGCGCAGCTCGACCGCTTTTCCGGCCCGCGATGTCAAACTCGACGACAGCCAGAAGCCGAGACAAATCCTTCACAACCATTGATAATGTCACCATGTCGTCCGAGAAGACGATCCGTCGCCTCAAGACCTACGCCGGCGCTCAGGGCTGGGTCTACCAGTACTACTTCGTCGGCAAACGCTCCGCCCTCGGCGACGACCCCGAAGCCCCAGCCACGGAATTCGTCTTCGACGTAACTTTCGATCGAAAGCTCACCTTCGCGGTTAGCATTTTTCTTCCCGAGAGATCGGCGACCGCTTGGGCCGCACACCACGCTCGCCCGCTCACCGAAAACGAGCAGTACGCCGCCGCCAAGCTGCGCCTCTTCAGCGCCTTCGACGAACTGGAAGATATGAAAGCCCAAGGCCGCCGGCTGGTGCTCGATGCGGCCACGCTGGACCAGACCCTGACAAGCCTGGGAGTGGAATGAAGCTGTAGCGACCGGCCACAGTTTGCGCGGACACTCTTGCTGCTTTTGCTTTTGCCAGTAGTGTTCAAGTTCCCGCGGCACGATCGTAGCGCCGCCGCCCGGCGGCCGTCCGGCGGGCATCACGCCCGCCGCGCCGAGGGCGAGGACGCCCCCTCGGCAAGCTCGGGCAGGCCGGCGCTACCTAACCGCCCCCAGCAATCTAGCGCACTACCCATTTTGCTTTTGCCTTTGACTCTACCCGCGCTCCATAAGTTATGCTTTGCGGAAGCCGTTTGTCGTTCCCTCGCTCCCGGAGGTGCCGCTGGAATCGCTCAGGCCTTCTACCCCCACGCAGTTTCCTTGCTCGTAGTCTCTCTGGTCACCATGACGCTCGGTTGCGGCGGCTCCTCGACCCGCACGCTGCCATCCATTTCCATCAGCCCAACTGTCGGCAACGCCCCGCGGCGAGTCCAGAGGTCAAGTTTGTTGCCACCGGAACTTTCAGCGCGCCACCCGTGACCGTAACTCCACTGCCGGTGAATTGGAGTGGAAGCTGGTCAGGTGTCCCGCTGTGGTGCACTCCCGAAGGCTGCGCGGGCATGAACCCCACCGGGGTGGCAGTGTGTTTTTCGACGTCCTCGGGAGTGATCATCACCGCCAGCGCTCCCAGCGACCCCAAGCTTCCTCTCGACGCCAAGAATGTACCGATGGTCTCCGGCACCGCGACCCTCAATTGCGAATAGACTGCCGGCCGGAGAAGGCAATCGATCAGGGCGCGAGGCTTTCATCCACCCTGTGATGCCCATCACACTCGCCCGTGATGCTCACCGTTTCTCCCTGCCCACTCTCTGTGCAGAATATAATGCGTGGATGGCAACAGGGTGCTGGGGATTCAGTGGAAGACTGTCGGGGAACTCCGCGTCCCGTAAGGGCTTGCATTCAGCTCAGCCAACTCTGATACTTACCTGACTTTATGGCTTTGCTTTGGCTTCGCTTCGCGCTGGCTTGCTACTTCATCGGCCTGATCTACGCGTTCTTCGCGCTCAGCCGCACCAGCGACCTTTTCAGCCGCATCGCGCTTCATGCCGCCAGCCTCGGCATGGTCTTTCATTTCGTTTCGCTGGTCGAGCTTTTTCTTTCCGGCCATGTGGTCTGGGCTTCGGTGCACAACGGGGAATCCCTCCTGGCGTTTTTTTCCATGACATTTTTCATGCTCATCTACGCCATTTATAAAACCACGTCGCCAGGCGTGGTCGTGTTTCCCGTGGTGTTTTTCCTGACCTTCGTCGCCGCCATCGACGAGCAACCCGTGCTGCAAATGGCTTTTGTGCAGCATAAAGGCTGGCTCATCGCGCACATCATCCTGATCTTCACCGGCTATGCCGCGCTCGTGCTCAGCTTCGGCGCCAGCCTGCTCTACCTGCTGCAGGAGAGCCGGCTCAAAGCCAAAAAGCCCAGCAGCCTGATTTCTTTTTTGCCCGCCCTCGAAGTCATCGACCAGATCGGCTATCGTTCTCTGCTGCTTGGCTTTCCGTTCATGACGCTGGGATTGATTACCGGCTCAGTGGTGGCGATGTCCACCTACGGCCACGTCGACTTCGCCGATCCCAAGATTCTGTTGTCGATTCTGATGTGGGTCGTCTACATGATCATGGTCGTCACCCGCTGGAACTCGGGCTGGCGCGGCCGCCGCGCCGCCGTGCTCGCGACCTGCGCCTTCGTGGCCGCGATCGTGGCCTGGGCCGCCAACTACTTCTCGACCATCCACAGGTTCGCCTCATGAGATATCAGCTCATCGGCGTGAATCACAAGAGCGCGCCCCTTGAGGTGCGCGAGCGCCTCGCCATCCCGGAATCGCGCCTGCCCGATTGCTGCCGCGATCTCACCGCTCATCCCGGAATCGAAGAGGCCATGATCATCTCCACCTGCAACCGCGTCGAGATGATTACGCACACCACCAACGGCTCCGCCGACCTGCGCGGCTTCCTGCACGAGCACTTTCACCTATCGGCCGAAGAGTTGGACGCGCACCTCTATGAGTTCCGCGAAAAAGATGTGGTCCGTCACGTTTTCCGCGTGGCTTCGAGCCTCGATTCCATGGTGGTCGGCGAAGCCCAGATTTTAGGCCAGGTGAAAGAGGCCTATGCCACGGCCCGCGCCGTGGGCGCGGTACGCGGCCAACTCGATCAGCTCTTTACCCGCGCCTTCGCCGTCGCCAAACGCGTGCGCACGGAGACCGCGGTGGGATCGTCTTCGGTTTCGATCGCGTCAGTCGCGGTCGAACTGGCTAAAAAGATCTTCGGCACTTTGCAAGGCAAGAATGTTTTCATCGTAGGCGCAGGCAAGATGAGCGAACTCGCGGCCCGCCACCTCATGGCCCACGGCTGCGCCTCGATCTTCGTAGCCAATCGCACCTACGAGCGCGCCATCGGACTCGCCCAGCGCTTCAACGGTCAGGCCATCAAGTTCGAAGACCTCTACAACTCCTGCGACCGTGCCGATATCGTCATCACCTCAACCGGCTCGCCGAAAGCGATCTTCCGCCGTGAGCACGGTGAACAATTCCTCGCCCGCCGCAAGAACAAGCCAATGTTCTTCATCGACATCGCCGTCCCCCGCGACGTTTCGCCGGAGATGGCGAAGCTGGACGGCATTTTCGCCTACGACATCGACGACCTGCAGCAAGCCGTAAGCACCCACGTAGCCGACCGCCGCCACGAAGCCGAACTAGCCGAGGCAATCATCACCGGCGAAGTCGAGCGCTTCGAAGCCAGGCTGCACACGCTGGATGTGGTGCCGACGATCGTGAGCCTGCAAGATCATTTGGAAACGATCCGCCAAGCCGAAATCGACCGAGTACGGGGCCGCATGGGCCCGCTAACGCCCGAACAAGAGATGGCCGTCGAAGCGTTGACCCGCGGCATCATCAACAAGGTCATGCATACGCCGATCACGACGCTGAAGACTGCCGCCCGCGAGGCCGAAGCTACCACTGTGATCGATGTGGTGCGCAGGCTGTTTAATCTGCATGACAAGGAAAAAGGCCCGGCGTCGCAGGCAGCAAGAGAATCGCCAGGTAAGAAAGAAGGAGAGACCCGCCACTGAGGCGGTCGCGAAGCGACGAAAAACTACAGCCCACGGCGTAAGCGTGGGTACGATCGAAAATCAGAGTCCAGTCCAGGAGGGGCGAAAGACACCGGTCAACGACCGACTGTAAGCGTGAAGCTGCGTCCATGGGGAATGTTTGGGACATTATGAATTGCTTAAACCGCGGCCGCCTTTTGTTTTTGTTCCCCTTGCGCGGGGTCCTCCACTATGCCTAAGCTCCGCATCGGCTCCCGCGGTTCGCAACTCGCCCTCTGGCAATCCAACCACATCTCCGCCCTTCTGCGCGCGCGCGGCCACGAAGTTGAAATCGAAATCATCCACACCACCGGCGACAAAATAACCGACGTCGCTCTGGCCATGGTCGGCACCAAGGGCATGTTCACCAAAGAAATTGAAGAAGCCCTGGCTGCCGGACGCGTCGATCTGGCGGTGCATTCGTTGAAGGACTTGCCCACCGAACTCCCACCCGGATTCCAAATCGCCGCCATCACCGAGCGTCAAGATCCGCGCGACGCCTTCTGCTCGCGCCACTATTCGCAAATCGAAGAGCTGCCGCAAGCCGCGCGCGTAGGCACGTCCAGCTTGCGCCGCCAGGCGCAACTCAAAGCCATCCGCCCCGATCTCCACATCCATCCCCTGCGCGGCAACGTCGACACGCGCCTGCGCAAGCTCGAACAAGGGGAATACGACGCCATCATCCTCGCCTCGGCCGGCCTGAAGCGCCTGGGCAAAACGGAGTTGATAAAACAGATCATCCCCGCCGAAATCATGTGCCCCGCCGCCGGTCAAGGCGCGCTCGGCATCGAAATCCGCCAAGGCGACGCCGCCACGCGCGATCCTCTCGCGTTCCTGAACGATCCCGCCGCCCGCGCCGCCACCACCTGCGAGCGCGCCCTCCTCAACCGCCTCGGCGGAGGCTGCCAAGTTCCGATCGGCGCATTTGCCGAAGTTCGCAACGGCAAACTTCATCTTGAATCCATCGTAGCCGACCCCGACGGATCCAAATTGCTCCGCGACTCCCGCGACGGAGACGATCCGGTAAGGCTCGGCAACGACGCGGGCGCAGACCTGCTCCGCCGCGGCGGCGACGAAATCCTAGAAGGAGTCTACGGCCGCGGTCTCGCCGTCCCACCCCAACCGTGATCCCAGCTTACCCATGAAAAGCGGCGGCGTCCTCCTGCAACTTCTCGGCGGCACCAAGAATTCCCGCGCACTCCGCCGCTGGATCAACCTCTGGCCGCCCTTTCTAGGCGCTGGCATTCGCGTCGCCCGTATCGCCCCCGACATGAAATCGATCGACGTCGAGATGAAGCTGCGTTTCTGGAACGCCAACTATGTAGGCACGCACTTCGGCGGATCCCTCTTTGCCCTGACCGACGCCTTCTATATGCTGATGCTGATGGCGAACCTGGGCCGCGACTACATCGTCTGGGACAAAGCCGCGACCATCCGCTACCGCAAGCCGGGGCGGGGAACCGTGCGCGCAGAATTTCGTTTATCCGATAGCCAGATCGAAGACATTCGCGAGAAACTAAAGACGCTGTCAAAGTACGAGCCCGTATTCTTAGTGGAAGTAAAAGACAAAGCGGGCGTAGTAATTGCCGAAGTAGAGAAGCTCCTGCACGTAAAAAAGAAGCCGGATCCCGCGCGGCCCAAGCCGCAAAGCGGCGAAACGATGTAGAGCCCACAGCGTAAGCTGTGGGAACTGCCGGCCAGCATGAGGCAAGCCCTGAAGGGGCGAAAGAAAATCAAACTGTGTACATCCCCGAGCACTTTCGCGAGCGCCACCACGACGACACCATCGCCTTCATGCGGGCGAATCCTTTCGCGATTCTGATCTCATCCACCGAAGACGGACCCTTCGCCACCCACCTCCCGCTCTCGGTCCACGAAGAGGAAGAGAAACTCATCCTGCGCGGGCACGTAGCCAAAGCCAACCCGCACTGGCGCTATCTCGAACAACACCCCGAGTGCCTGACCATTTTTCACGGACCCCACTCCTACATCTCGCCCAGCAACTATACGAGCGTCGAAAGCGTCCCCACCTGGAACTATGGAGCAGTGCATGTCTACGGTAGTGCGCGGGTCTTTTCCACCGAGCAAGATTTGCACGGCATGCTGAATGAGCTGATGGGAATCTTCGAGCCTGCCTATCGCGAGCAATGGGAAGGCCTGAGCCCGAGCTACCGCGAACGCATGCTGAGCCACATAGTTGGTTTTGAAATCGCCGCCGCAAAAGTTGAAGCCAAATTCAAGCTAAGCCAGAATCGGACTAAACAAGAGCAGGCGAATGTCATAACATCGCTGGAGAAAGCGCAGGACACGGCCATCTCAGGCGTAGCCCGCCTGATGAAAGCGCAACTGGGAGAGAAAAAATGAGCTGCTGTGGGGCGGGTACTCCCGCCCCCCGAATCTAACCATGAGCAAGACAAAGCACCGCCCGTTGATCGGAGTTCGTGTGCTGGTAGGCCGCGCCCGCCATCAGGCGGGAGCGCTATCGACCGAACTGAGCAAACTAGGCGCAACCGTGCTGGAAATCCCCTTCATAGAAATTCGCAAGCCCCGCTCTTTCAAGCCGCTCGACGAAGCGCTGAGCAATCTCCCCGGTTACGATTGGCTCATCCTGACCAGCGTGAACGGAGTCGACGCCATGTGGGAGCGCCTGGAGAAGCTGAAGCTCGGTGGCGTGCTTCATCGGGAAGGGCGCGACCTCACTCATGCCGTAAAGGCCGCGAAGAAAAAATCGCGATCTGCAGCTGCGACCTTGCACATAGCCGCCATTGGTCCTGCCACACAAAAAGCCATCGAAGGGCGCGGCGCCAAAGTAGCCGTTGTCCCGAAAGAATATGTGGCCGAATCCGTGGTCCGCAGCCTGCGCGACCGAGTGAAGGGTAAACGCGTACTGCTGGTCCGCGCCAAAATCGCTCGCGATGTAATCCCCCGCGAACTGCGTCAGGCCGGCGCGCTCGTGGATGTGGTAGAAGCTTACGAGACCGTGGTGCCGCGAAGCTCGCGATTACGCCTGCGCAAGGCACTGGCCCATCCCCGCCGCCGTCCTCACGTAATTACCTTCACCAGTTCTTCCACGGTAAAGAACTTCGTGGCGCTGCTGGGAAAACAGAAGCCATCTTTTGCAGGTACTCTTTTCGCCTCGATCGGCCCGGTGACCTCCGCCACCCTGCGCGAACTGGGTTTGCCGGTGGACATCGCCGCAAAAGAATTCACCATCCCGGGCCTAATCGAAGCCATCCGAAAAAGTGTGAGCTCTCAATCCCGACGATGAAAGCCGGGAAGAACACAGCAGCCATCTTCTCCGCAACCTCCGCGCGCAGTTCTCCGGAGCCCTCCGCCTTAAGGTGTTTTTCGCCGCCGCCGTAAAATCACTGTTCGGTCAGCGAGCAACTGCAATCCGCAGGCTGCACGTGAGCCAAGAGAAAGTCAGCAACCCGTTGGTAAGCGTCGATCTGATTCTCCACCCGCGCGAAACCATGGCCTTCGTTTTCGTAAATCTTGTAGTCGACGGTTCCGCCGCGCTTCTTGATGGCATCGACGACCTGCTGCGTTTCTGATTTGGGGCAGCGCGGATCGTGTCCTCCGGCAAGCAACAGCAAAGGCGCTTTCACCTGATCGATAAAGTTGATCGGCGAGCGCTCTTCGTAAAGCGTCTTATTCTTCACCACATCGCCCATAGTCGCCAGATCCGATTGCTGCAGCACCGGGTCTTCATTTTCAATTTCCGTGAACCAGTTCACGAAAGGAACAATCGGCACGCCCGCAGCCCAAACCTCGGGAGCCTTCGTCACCGCCATCATGCTTAGATAGCCGCCATAACTTCCGCCCATCACGGCGATCTTCTTCGGATCGAGATGGCCAGTCTGTTTGATCCAATCGACTCCCGCCAAGACGTCCTGCAAATCGCCCCCGCCCATGTCGAACAGATTCGCCTGCTGGAATTCCTTGCCGTAGCCGGTCGACCCGCGATAATTCGGCGCCAGCACCATGTAGCCCTGATTAGCGGCGTACTGCACGAAGCGGTTGAACGAATTCATAGTCTGAGACGTAGGCCCGCCGTGAACATAAACGATGGCCGCGTTCTGCCCGTTCCGCGCCATGTTGTAGGGCACGTAAAGAAACGCCGAGATGGTCCACTTGCCGTCGCGGCTGGGATAGTGCACCAGGTAAGGCTCAACCATATCCTCCGAGCGCACTCCGCCCACGAGCGAATGAGTAACCTGATGCGATTTGCTGGTGGCCAGCGTGTAAACCCAAAGATCGCCGGGAGCGGAAGGGCCGTTGTGATAATAGAGCAGTCGCGAGCCATCTTTGGTGAAAGCGGAATGCCCGCCGGCGGGCTCATTCACGCCCTTGGCAATCGGCAGGGATGTGGACTTGCCGGTTGCAAGATCGTGCAGAAAGATTTCTTCATTGCCATCGACGTTGGCGGTGAAGGTGATGTGCTTGCCGTCAGGCGAAAACTCGCCGCCCCGAATTTCCCAGTTGTCGCGGGTGAGCCATTTAATCTTATCTGGAACCACGTATCCGCTTCGTTCACCCTTCATACCGATGCCAAGCAGACCTATGTTGTCGTACCCATTTTCCGCATTGGACGTGATCAGCAGATAGTCCATGTCCTTCGCCATTCCGCCGGGTGAGACATCAGTTGCGAAATAAAGATGCTCTCCTTCATGAGGCGTAAGCAGCGTGCTCTTTTCTGTCGCCACATCCGCGATAAAGATGTTCGAATCGGTCCCCTTAGCCTGCTCCCTGGTATAAACGATGTACCTTCGATCTCGCGACCAGATGGGATTCACATTCCGCATGTCCTGCGCGGTGTTCGCCGTAAGATGCTTCACCTCGCGCATCACCGTGTCGTAAATATCGATTTCAACCGCCGCTGAAGTCTTCGGCTTCACCAGATACGCCAAGTAGCGCCCGTCCGGCGACCAAGTCGGATCGGTCTCAGAAATCTCGCGCGTGCCGGTCAGGTTCACGACTTTGCCAGTCTTCGGCGAGACCAGAAAGATATCCCACTGCTCATCGCCGTCGTAATCCGATTGATAAGCGATCCATTTTCCATCGGGCGACCACGCCGGCGCATTCTGCCGCTGGTCGCTCACGGTAAGCTGCACCGGCCATCCGCCCTCGGCAGGCACAAGCCAAATATTATTGCGCCCGCTCATGTTCGAGACGAACGCGATGCTCTTGCCATCCGGCGACCAGCTTGGCCGCCCCACCTGCCGCGTCATGTAGAGCTTTTCGATGGTCAGGCTGCGCGGCTCAACCTGCGCATTGGGCTTGGAGGCGACCTTCTTAGGATCGGTAATGGCCTGCGGAGCCGGCAGAGTCTGGCCGGCGGCGATCGTTTCAGTGACGACTGGGCTCATAACTATGACGATAGCAAAGGTGATGAAAGTGCGCATAAGAGTAAGGTCGGAGTTGAATCCGAAGCGAAAGTTTAGCAGAGGAAGGGAGGATTTATGCGCGGCGGATGCGAGTCCTCTAGGGCCGGGGCGAGCCGCGCTCGACTTCCAGGCGCGGCACGCGCTCGCGCACGTTCGAAATGTCGCGGGTGGCTTCCAGTTCGGACCGCAAGTATGCGTTGTCCAGCAGGGTGCGCATCTGGGCGAAGCCGGAAATCCACTTTATCCTCGAGACCCTTGAAATCCGAATCCATCTTTCCTTCTCGGCGTTTAACATCCGCCCTCTCCGCGAGAATGCGTCTGGTCGGATCGATCTTCGCGTCCACTTGCTTTACGTCGGTCTGCAACTCCCGCGGTTCGGGCGCGATGAAATCCTGCAAGAGCTGGCGGACGGATTGGACCACGTGTGACATAGGATTATTGTTGCTGCAATCTGGCTGGAAGGCAAAAAAAGATGAGATTGCGCGGTGTCACGATCGACTCAGAAGGGGAAGCATTCTGAGAACCGCATGAAATCAGGTCGGCGAACCCGGCGTAAGGCGTATCGAAAGACCTTGAGCTTCGATGGCGCCGGACACGCCGTAGGCTGCGTCAAAACTCAACTGAAAACCATTTTCGGTTTTCCTTACGCGCCGATCGAGGAAGATGCTGCGACCCCAAGGATCGGAAGAGAAGTTTATGGCAGATATGCCCTTGAGTTCGAACTCCACGACGACGTGTTTTGTCGTTTCGTAAAATCCTCTTAGGTCGACCTGGTTCGTCATTTCCCAGGTGTGGAGTACAAGGCGTGACGGCTCGCCGATGCCAAATTGAATCTTGCCCACTTCCGCATCGTGAAAGCTAGGCCAAAATCCCAGCCCGTCGTACAGCTCTTGCGCCCCAGGGATCGACTCAAGCCCTGCGGGAAGCGGCATAGTCCCTACGCCTTCGCGCTCTGGTGCATCTCCACCGTGCTCCAGGTCTTATCCGCGGCATGGCAGAGATTTTCCAGCGCGCAATCCACGCACTTGGGCTTGCGCGCGAGGCACAGCTTGCGCCCATGCCAAATGATCTGATGAGAGAAAAGAATCCATTTCTCGCGCGGGATGATCTTCATCAAATCCTGCTCGATCTTCTGCGGATCCTGGTTCGTGGTCAATTCCAGGCGGCGAGAAATGCGATGAACGTGAGTGTCGACCACCACGCCCTCGGCTTTCTTGAACCACGATCCCAGTACCACATTCGCAGTCTTACGAGCCACGCCAGGAAGCGTCAGCAAATCATCCATGTTCGATGGCACTTTCCCGCCGAAGTCGGCGACAATTTTCTTCGCCGCACCGACCACCGATTTCGATTTGTTGCGGAAAAAACCGGTCGAGCGAACGTCTGGTTCCAGTTGCTCCGGAGTCAGCGCGGCAAACGCCTCCACGGTCGGATACTTCCGAAAAAGTTCGGGCGTAACCCGGTTCACATTCACGTCCGTCGATTGCGCCGAAAGAATGGTTGCGACCAGCAATTCCCACGCGCTGCTATGCGTGAGCGCGCACGTAACCTCGGGATAAAGCAGGTCGAGGCGCTTGAGGATTTCAGCGATCCGCTCGGGTGCAAGGGGATCGTATGCTTTATCTTTCTTCGATCGAGTCGCAGCTTTATTTCGACCCGCGGGTTTTGCGGCAGAGAGCTTGACTTGAGATTCGCGAAGGCGTGCTCGCGGCGCACGGTCTTGACGGCCGGTGCGTGCGGGTTGGCGGGGGGTTACGCCACGTGCCATTGCCTTCGATTCTCCTTCAAGGCCAACATGGTAACAGTTCTTTACCGCGATGATTCGACGCGACGACCGGCGGTTAGCATCGTCCCACCGTAACCACGCCAGCAATTGACTGCCATCCTGCGGCCCGGTACTCTAAAACTAAATTCGCCCAGTCGGAAAACGAAGTGGCCGTGACCTCCATTCAACTCGGGCAAGTGTGGCGCAACGACGCCGATGGCCAGGACTATCTGGTCACAAAAGTCTACAACGAACTCTTCACGCAATACGCCATGCTCCGGCCCGCGGGCATCGCCGCCCCCGACGCGCCCACCGTCCGCATCAAGGTCAGCAAGTCCCCGCAAGGCGCGGCCCTGCCCGGCTACACCTTCACCCAGGACGGCTCGTTCTAGCGGCAAACGGAAGCCGGATCAAATTCAGATAAAGTATTGAGATAAGGAATTCTCAGTGGCTGCGCAAAGCGCAAGCCAGTTTTTCACTGAGAACCGAGAACTGAGAACTGTTTCAAATGACTGAGAAGCTTCTCGCTGTAATATTCGTCTTCATCAGTTCCGTCATTGGCGCCACCGGCTACGCCGGCGTCGCGTTGCTCATGGCTATCGAGTCGGCATGCATCCCTCTGCCTTCGGAACTCATCATGCCCTTCGCCGGCTACCTGGCCTTCAGCGGCAGGTTCAACCTATTCTGGCTGGCCACCGCCGGCGCGATCGGATGCAATCTAGGCTCGCTGGTGGCCTACGAGATCGGCTGCTACGGCGGCCGGCCCCTGGTCGAGCGTTACGGCCGCTGGATTCTGACGGGCAAACGCGAACTCGACTGGGCGGATCAATTCTTCCAACGCTGGGGATACCTCGCGGTATTTTTCGGCCGCCTGCTGCCGGTGATCCGCACCTTCATCGCGCTACCCGCTGGCGTGGCGCGCATGCCCCGCGGACGCTTTCACCTCTACACATTTCTAGGATCGTGGCCGTGGTGCCTGGCCCTCGCCTACCTAGGCATGAAGCTCGGCGAAAACTGGCGCGAGCTGGGAAAATATTTTCATAAATTCGATGCGGTCATCGGCGTGATCCTGGTCGCAGCAATCGCCTGGTTCGTTTGGAGCCACTGGCAGAACCGCATCACCGCGGCCGAGTGAATCGATGCCAAGGAGCCGCGAAGAACTCCTAGATTCACGACGCCGAATCGGAGCGGCATGCGGCGATTTGTTGGATGCTACCGAGCAGCTTTGATGACCATACCGACGAGTACGATCCCGAGGTCGAAACGATACTTCCAAGACTGAATGCTTGCCACTCCCGGCTGGATGTTCTCAGAGTGGTGCAGGAAGAGTTCGTGCGCTGATTTGAGCAAGATACGGCTGGCCTACCTGAACGCCGGGAAAAAATCGCCGCTGATTTATGGCAGACGTGGTTGGATTGCCTCAAAGGCCTTAAAACTCCCCAGGCTCCGCGGTGGGTTTTGCGGCGCTACTCTTGTTTGACCAACTGCGATGCCACGATCTGCCATCTCCCCGCGCGCTTCACGACCACGTCCATGTAAACGTAGTTGACCGGGAATCGCCTTCCGCCCTGCTCCACGTCATCTTCCTCCGAGCCGTGCACCACAGCCACATCCTCGCTCACCCGGCGAATTCGTCGCCCGGTCGAGATCATCGAAACATACCGGATCTCCCCGGACCCAAGATCGTTCAGCACATCTTCCCTCGTATGCGCGGTGCCCGATTCGTCATATTGAATGTAATCGTCGGCGAAGATGCGGGCGAGTTCCGCTATGTTTGCCGCCATCAGAGCGCGATCTCCGTCTTCGAAAAGCTTCAGCATTTGCCGTTCATCGTCGTCCACTTGTGAATCTTCCTCCGAGCCTTTCCTTGGATTCCTGTTAGTGTACAACCTGAAATTCACCAGGAGGATTTTGTGATGCCAACGTCCCGATTGCTGGTGTCGCTACTTTTCGTCGCGATCGTGCTGCCCGTCCTTTCCCGCGCCCAATCCGCTGCTGCAACCGCCGATGGCCCCTTCGTGGTCGAGTACTACTACAAAACCAAGTGGGGGCACGCCGAAGAATTTCTCAAGCTCTTCAAGAAAAATCACTATCCCGTGCTGCGAAAAGAAACGGAGATGGGACGAATCGCCAAAGTCTGGATGGAGCAGCCGCGCTACCACACCACCGAAGACGGGCGCTGGGATTTCCGCGTGACCATCGTCTTCAAAAACGCGACCGTCGCCAACGAGCCCTTCGACGAGGCCGCGCTGCAAAAACAAATGTATCCCGATCAGGAGACGTTTCAACGCGAAGAGCAACGCCGCTTCGAAATTCTAGACGCGCACTGGGACTTGCCGGTGAAAACCGTAGATCTGGAGAAGTAAAGCCGAGCGCCGCTCCACCACCGGCGAATCGCGCCGGCGTGTGCTCGGTTCGATTGCTCAATCACGACTACTTGCAGGCAAAGTTGGCCGCGTCGTGGGTGCTGCCGCTGCCCCCGTACTCAGCCCGTTCCGGATAGGGACACAAAGGCCGTGTAAATTCCACGCCATCCTTCAAGTCGTTGTTGACATAATGCGTCGCGAGCACGCTCTCAGGCGCAATACCCTGCTCCACCCATTGCGCGAGCGGGGTGAGCATGTCGAAGACATTCGCGCCGGGGCCGCCGCTGCAATGGTTCATTCCCGGCACCATAAAGAGCCGGTAGAACTGTTCCGTCTTCCGCCGCGACTCGCCGGAAACATCTACAACGCGCTCGAAATAGCGGATGCTGGTCAGGGGTGGCACTTCGGGATCGCTGAAGCCGTGGTACTGGATCAGTTTGCCGCCGTGGGTGCGGAACTCTTTCAGGTCTGGATCAACCGCATTCAGCACCGTGGCCAAAGTTTGGCCAGGGATCACGACTTTATTATCCACATAAGCTGGATCGGAACTCCAATGGAAGGTCCGAAAATCCCAACTCGGATTTTCGAAGACGAAGTTTTCCATGAAGGAAAGGCCGAGCACCGCGTGCGAGTCGGTTTGCGGGGCCGGCGGAGGCTCCGGAGAGATATGCGTGGGCCAGCCATCGGCTTCGCCGCCCCGCTCCAATGCGGGGTAATAACCATACTGCTGCACTATGGCATCGGGACCGATCCATAGATTTCTGACCGCCTCCACCTGGGCCCCGGTAAGGCAGTTCGGAGGCGTCTGGGAACCTTGGCACAAAAGAACCTTGGGATCGAAGTGGCAGCGGCGGGGATCGTTGAGAACGCCATCGACCACGCCATCCAGGGCGTCGCAGGCTGCGTTCACGGCATTGGCCAGCAGCGCATCCTGCGTGGTGAATACGGTGCCGGCGGGGTTGTAAAACATCTGCCACGTCACCCATAGATTGGCTCCGACATGATGATGGGTGTAGTGGGCCACCGGATCGCCGGCAACGATTCCGTCGTAATCGTTGGCGAAGCGCTGAGCTTCCATCAGAGCCTGCCTTCCACCGGTTGAGCAAGCGCTGAAATAGGCGCGCTGCGCAGTCTTGCCATAGAAGGCAGCGGCGATCTGCTTCCCGATGGCGGTCATGCCATGGATCGACCGGTATCCAAAATCGATGATCTTTTGCGGCTGTCCGAGCGCGAAGGAGCCATCTGTCGACGAGCCAATGTGGCCGGTATCGGTGCTGGCCGTGGCGTAGCCCAGTGACACTCCGGGCGCCATGTCAGCATAATTGATGGATCCTGCGAAACCGCCATTTCCGACGCCTTCGAATCTTCCGTTCCAACCGGAAGCCGGCATCCACACCTCGATTCCGATCTCTGAATCGCTGGTTGGCGCAAGCGTGGCCGCGACGCGGCAGAAGGCCGGCATGTTGGCAAAGACCTCGCCATCGGGAGCTGTGTAACTACCTGCCGGTATGGACTGAGCTGCATTGATGGTGGCGCCGGGCAGCGTGAGTGAAAGCAGACTTTCGCAGGTCGCTGCGGCGGCGCGACTTGCCGGGAATGCGGCGAGGCCCAGCGCTGCCGCGAAGCATGGAAGCAATTTGCATTTTGATCGAAGAAACTTTGATCGAAGAAACAAAGAAAGGTTCGGCCTGAATTTCCGCATCCTCGTCATCGACCTGCGAACCCTCATCGGTGCCTGCTCCGCATCTGCCGCGACCTGCAGCCATTATAGCGAGCTCCAGTCCGATGTAGGCGAAGGCGCAAGCGATGTTAAAAAACGATGAATTCGCAGCGGAAATCCTTTATGACCGCCATTGAAATTTGGAATTAGACAGCGCGCCTCAACTCACCATATTCTCAAACATGGACCCGTTAATATCAGTTGAGGACTCACATGTAGATTTGCTGCACGAGATTGGCGTTCGCCTTGCTAGCGCCGATGGTTTGCACGAAGTGCTCGGTCGTGTGGTCGACTTTGCCACCGCGTTAGTGAAGTGCGATTCCTGCCTGGTGTACGTGCTCGAGGGCGACGATCTCATCCTCCGAGCTTCCAAGAACCAGCATCCCGACGTGGTCGATAGCCTCAAACTGCGCGTCGGTCAAGGCATCACAGGCTGGGTCGCGGAGCATCGCGAGCCGGTTGCGGTTTCCGAAAAAGCGGCCCAGGATCCGCGCTTTCAATTTTTCCACGAACTGCCCGAGGACAACTACGAGGCGTTTTTATCTGTGCCCTTGATGTGCCGCGGGCGCGTAGTCGGAGTGATCAACCTGCAGCATCGCCAACCGCACCTACATCGGCGCCGCGAAATCCGCCTCATCTCGACGGTAGGATTTTTAGTCGGCGCCGAAATCGAAATGGCGCGCCTCGAAGACGCCAACTCCAACCTGTGGGAACAATTACAAACCCGCAAAGTAGTCGAGCGCGCCAAGGGAATCCTGCAGCGCGACTTGGGCCTGAGCGAAGAGCAAGCCTACCTAACCTTGCAACGCCAGAGCCGGCAAACCCGAAAAGCCATGAAAGACATCGCTGCGGCGATTGTGCTAAGCGACGAGGTAAAGTCGACTGTCCAGCCGCCGAAGCTAACGTAAGGGGATCCAGTTTCATTCTGCCCTGTGAACCTCTGTGACCCCGTGTTAAAGATTTTAGATATCGAAGCGCAACCGGCTTTCGATAAACCTGGAGCAGATCTTCCGACCTGCTCCAGGGCCTTCTGCTAGCGACTAGCCAAGGCGGTCGTGGTTGCGATCGCCCGCGCCACTTCGCGTGTTTCCGCCGGCACGGCAAAGTGCAGCGTCATGCCAAACAGCGGAAGCTGCATGCTCTGCACAAATCTGCCGCTGGGTCGTGAGACCACCACGATCTCACTGGTGTCCGAGGCCTTTGCGACTCCGGCTTCGGTGACCAGCAGCATAAAGCCGGCTCCATCCCCACCCAACTTGCGCAGCGTGAGCATCTCGGCCGGCCCGCTGGCCTCGATGCTGAACTTATAGGTTCCCGCCGGCACCACCGCATTTTGCCAGTGCACTTCGTGCGTTAAGGTGAAAGTTCCGGCCGCCTCCTGGGCGGAAGCCAGGTGGGGAGCGAAGTTCAGAGCGCTCACGGTTAACGCGGCGGCGTAGACGAATTTGCGAATCGATTTCATGTTAGTCTCCTGTGCTTGATTAGTCTGAAGAGGCACACGATCGGCGCACAACCGAATGGCGTGGACTCAGATTGAGTGGAGAAACAACGGGGTCAGGAGAATTGCACGACCGCGGCAGGGCTGTCACGCAAACATCAGCTCTGAGAAACCGGCTGCAGAGCCGGTTCTCAAAGTGCTTTCACTATGACGCACGCCGACGCCAGAGTCCAATACAAAATATTTATCGAGACTATCGGAGAACTCGCTCCGGTTCAGGACACGGCTGAAGATGCAAAGCAGGAGACATGCCCATGCTCATGTGGAGACAGCCGCCTAAGGTGCTCAAGATGCTCATAGGGAGACAGCCGCCTCGGTTGTCTCGCGAAGGTGAAGTCGAGGGGCACAGAGTTGTGCTCAGCTTTACATCACACCCGCAGATGCAAGCATCCCCGCTCGCTGAACCCTCGGCCCCATTAAACTCATTTTCTCCGCGTTCAACCCCGCGCGTTTGCCAAACTCTCGAGCAATACGAGAACATACAAGCTTTGCACATCCCTAATCATTCACACCGAGGAAGCGGCCCAGATATGGCGACCAGGAATAAATCCGCAAAGACGGCGGCGGCGAGGGCGGCGCGCGTAGAAGTAAAAACTGGAAAGGCGCGCAGCAGCCCCCGACCCAACGGCACCATCGAGCCCGCCAAAGGCAAGCTAGGAGTGATGATCCCGGGCATGGGCGCCGTGGCCACAACATTTGTCGCCGGCGTCGAGGCTATTCGCAAAGGTCTGGCGAAGCCAATCGGTTCGCTCACGCAGATGGGCACGGTGCGGCTAGGCAAGCGCACCGACGGCCGCTCCCCCAAGGTCAAGGAGTTTGTACCCCTCGCCGGCCTCGACGATCTCGTCTTCACCGGCTGGGACATCTTCGAAGACAACATGTACGAGGCCGCTTCGAACGCCGGCGTTCTCGACCAGCGTCTGCTCGATCAGTTGGAGCCTTTTCTCTCCACGGTAACCCCGCGCGCAGCCGTCTTCGATCACAACTACGTGAAGAAAATCGATGGCCCCAACGTGAAGAAGGGCAAGACCAAAATGGATCTCGCCGAGCAGTTGCGCGACGACATCCGCGACTTCAAAAAGACAAGCGGAGCCAGCCGCCTGATCACCATGTGGTGCGGCTCGACCGAATCTTTTATCGAAGCCGGCGAGGCCCATCAATCGCTGAAGTCATTTGAAAAAGCCCTGCGCGAAAACGACGAAACCATCGCCCCCTCCATGATCTACGCCTACGCCTCGCTGACGGAGGGCGTTCCCTTCGCCAACGGCGCCCCGAACCTAACCGTCGATTTGCCGGTGATGCTCGAACTCGCGCGCCGAAACGAAGCCCCGATCTGCGGCAAGGATTTCAAAACCGGGCAAACCTTGATGAAGACCATCCTCGCCCCCGGCTTCAAAGCCCGCATGCTCGGCCTCAACGGATGGTTCTCCACGAACATCCTCGGCAATCGCGACGGCGAGGTCCTCGACGATCCCGGCTCTTTTAAAACCAAGGAAGAGTCCAAACTCTCGGTGCTAGAGCACATCCTGCAACCCGACCTCTACCCCGAACTCTACGGCGACATGTATCACAAAGTCCGCATCAACTACTATCCCCCGCGCGGCGACAATAAAGAAGGATGGGACAACATCGATATTTTCGGCTGGCTCGGTTATCCCATGCAGATCAAAGTCGACTTCCTCTGCCGCGACTCGATTCTGGCCGCGCCCATCGTGCTCGACCTAGTTCTCTTGGTCGATCTGGCGAAACGATGTTCCGAGCTGCGCGGCCTGGGAATCCAGGAGTGGTTAAGCTTCTACTTCAAGTCCCCGATGACCGTGCCCGGACTCTATCCCGAGCACGATCTGTTCATTCAGCTGATGAAGCTGAAGAACACCCTGCGCCACTTGAAAGGCGAGGAGCTAATCACGCACCTGGGCTTGGAGTACTACGACTAAAGCGAAAGGGCTGCGGACGCAAGATCCGGTTTGCGGATCCGAACAGTCAAACCGTCGAGGAGAAACTACCGCAAGATTAAAGATTGAAGATACGACCTGTCACTACCAGAGCGTCCTCAGCAACGGGCTTCTGCGGATCTTTTCATCGCGAGTGATCCGGGCCAAATCTTCGGCGCGGGCGGTGGCTGCAATCCGGCGATCGGAGGGATCGCGAGAATAGTCGTTCGGGAACTGTGCCGCGAGAGCCGCGATCTCTGGCGTGATGGGCCGCACCGAGACCTCTTCGATCAGCAGACGGATAGAAGCCTCGATTGTGGCCTGCACCTTCCCATTCGCGAATAAGACGGCTCATTCCCAGAGGCTAATGGCGGAAATGGCCAGTCCACCGTCATGGCGCCCACGCCGTAGGGCCGAGGCCGCGGCGCGCGAAAGCCGCCTGGAATCGTCCCGCGCCCAAATCAACACGTGAGTGTCGAGCAACATCACCGCGAGGTTTCCCGGTCTTCTGGCGGCACAGCCGGAGACTCTATGTTGCCAACGATCCGGAATACTCCCTCCCGGCTGCCCATGAACTCTCGGGGCGGAGGCTGCGCGGGCACCAGTTTTGCGACCGGCTTGCCACGCTTGGTAATCGTGACGTGCTCTCTGGTGGAGCGTACGTCTTCCATAAGCATGAGACAGGGCGCGGAAAATCTCACCCCGGTCTCGCGGTTCGAGACCGGGGCGAAGTTAGATCGCTACTGTCCCGCCGGCTTTTCGGCAGGCTTGGCGGCTGGCTTCTTACCCTCGGCCATCCCCATCTTCGGCTTCCAGAAATCAGGATCGGCCTGGATCCACGCTTCCGAGGCGTAGCTCATCCGCGGATTGAACACGAACAGATTGGTCTCGCTCGATTCCACCGTGGCCGCCGTGAGTTCGGCTAGCTTCTCCATGCCTTTCTCTCCCAGCGCATCGGAGAACGATTTCATCGTGCCGAAATTGTGGTCGATCTCGGCAGCAGACTTCATCGGGTTGAAAATAATGTAGGTGTTGTCTTCCAATCCGTAGATCACCTGATAGGCGTCCCAATGGCACTCCGGAATCTTCTCGCATCCTTTTTGGTATAGCTTCACCAGTTCTTCCCAGTCGTGGTCATGGCCCTCGCGGACGTGAAAGCGCGAAATCTCGAAGTAACGCATGTGCGCAACGTCGACATCGCTGCGCAGGCTCAACTCCGGCCGGAATACCAGCGCGGCCTGGTCGGTCGCGGCCAGCAGGTCGCCATCCGCCATGTTGGCGCGGTCCAGCGCGGCCGAGAGCGCTGCATTTTTCTCCGTGGCCTGAATATCTTTCTCCCACGCCTCGAACGACTCATAGCCGGTAAGGAACAGCGAGCGCGGTTTGCCCGAGACCGAGTCCACGGCCAGGTAGTGCGTGGGCCACTTGGCGCGGGCCATCGCCTGCACAAACGCCGACTCCGTTTTCTCGTGCGCCGAGCCGTTCCGCCCGGGTTTGGTCCATTCGCGAGTGATGCCCAGAACCTTGGGCGGAGACATGTCCGCCTTCTCTTGTGCCACAGCGACGGCAACACCGAGCAGTAAAAATGATCCCAACCGCAGCCCCGCCATTCTTTTCATTGGGTATCTCCTTGATTGGATTGGTTTCAAAAGCAGCCACATTCTACGCGCAATTCACTTCTTGGCAATGCTTTGCGCTCCGTGAAAGCTCCGGGAAACCTACCGCCGCCGTTGGACAGCCGCCCCCGGCTGTCCGTGGGCAAAGCCTGCCTGGTTTCCTATTCCGCGGATAACCCCTCCTCGACCCCCTGCGTCTAACCGAAGGTTCAGGATTTGGGAGATTTGGGATAGGTGTCTTCCCATCGGGAGTATAATCTTGACAAAAGTAGGTGGCAGCAGAGGAGTTCCCATGAAATTCCGTTGGTTCGCAGTTGCGGTGGCGGCAGCGTCGTTCGGCGCTGCGCCTTGCACGCAAGCGCAGACGCAAAATCCTGGTCAGACCCAAACTCAGACGCCTTCGCAAACCCCGGCCAGCGATCCGGACGCAGGTCAGCCCAAAGCGTCCGACGTGCAAAACGCGCCCAAACAAGCGCCCGCCAATCTGCCCACGCAAGATGACAGCCAGATCAAGCACGACGGCACCAAGACCGACATCGATGCCGTCGGCAACCGCAACGTGGGCTGCGGTCGCGGCGTCGGCAATTGGTACACGGTCGAAGGCCAGGTCGCGCGCGGCCGTGTCTACGCTCAGCAGATCGAATCGCAAATCAAACTGGTCAACGATCCCGTGGTGACCGAATACGTGAACCGCATCGGCCAAAATCTGGTGCGCAACTCCGATGCGCAAGTGCCATTCACCATTAAGGTGATCGATTCCGATGTCGTTAACGCCATGGCGCTGCCCGGCGGATTCTTCTACGTCAACTCCGGCCTGATTCTTGCCGCCGACGAAGAAGCCGAAATGGCTGGCGTGATGGCTCACGAGATCGCCCACGTAGCCGCCTGCCACTACGGCCGCGAAATGACCCGCGCCAACCTGCTGCAGATGGCGTCGATTCCCTTCATCTTTATGGGCGGCGCGATTGGCTACGCCGGATACGAAGCGGCAGGGCTTGCGATTCCGATGACCTTCCTGAAGTTCTCCCGGGGCTTCGAAGCCGAAGCCGATTACCTCGGCGTCGAATACATGTACCGCGCCGGCTACGATCCCTCGGCCTTCGTCTCTTTCTTCGAAAAGATTCAGGCCATGGAGAAGAAGAAGCCCGGAACGCTCTCCAAAGCGTTCGACACGCACCCGCAGACTCCGGATCGCATCGAGAAGACGCAGGAGGAGATTCGCAAAATTCTACCTTCGAAGCCGCAATACGTCGTAACCACCTCGGAGTTCGACGAGGTCAAAGCCCGGCTCGCCACCATCGAGAATCGCCACAAAGTCCTCGACCAAAAAGACGCCAACAAGCCCAGCCTGCGCCGCACCTCCACCAGCAGCAGCGATGGCAACGCCGGCGACACCAAGAGCGACGACGATCGTCCCACCCTCAAGCGTCGGGATGATTCCTCGAACTGAGAGTGTACGAGACGATTCCGTAGATGAAACCGGGACCGAAACGTGACGTAAAAAAAGAAAGTCCGAAGGGTGGACCAAGCTCCGGGCTTGTCGCAAGCAGGAGACTGGATTCCAAAAAGCGATCACGGCTTTTGTGGACGCCGAAGCCAACCTGGAGGATGCGCTGAAGGCGAATGGATCGAGCCCCAAAATTTCGCCAATCTTGGTTTTCCCTGCCTGGAACTTCGAGCCCTCTCTCCAAAATGCCCTGACCGGGGATGAAGGAAAGTCTGCCCAAAGCCAGAGGCGCAGCCTGTGCAACCCCCGTGTCCCCCCGGGTTTAAAGGTTCTGGGCTTCGGCCACCAACATTTCATCGCCCGTTGCGAGCGGTATCACTATGCCAAACTTCCTGGTTAAAGATCCTCAAATCACGCCACGTCCCAATTTCCGAATCGTACACCAACGTCAGGTTGCGGAAGCGAAATAGGCTGCGCTACCCTACTTGGTTGGCGAACTCACAGGAGCCAGACCTCCATGCCCGAGAACACCGTCACCATCACCGACAACCGCACCGGCAAAAGCTACACCCTGCCCGTTGAAAGCGGAACCATCCGCGCCATGGATTTGCGGCAAATCAAAACCGGCCCCGACGATTTCGGTCTGATGACCTACGACCCCGCCTTCATGAATACCGCATCCTGCCGCAGCAGTATCACTTACATTGACGGAGACCGCGGCATCCTGCGCTATCGCGGATATCCCATCGAAGTCCTCGCCGAGCGCTGCACCTTCCTCGAAGTCGCCTATCTTCTCCTCTTCGGTGAATTGCCCACCAAAACGGAACTGAAAAGTTGGATCTACGAAATCACCCACCACACCATGCTCCACGAAACCACCAAGAAATTCATGGAAGGCTTTCGCTACAACTCCCATCCCATGGTGATGTTCGTAAGCTCGGTGGCGGCGCTCTCGAGCGTATATCCCGAGGCCCGCAACGTGCACGACCCGGAAAACCGCCTGCTGCAGATCAAGCGCCTGATCGGCAAAGTGCCTTCGATCGCCGGCATGTCCTACCGCCACACCGTCGGATTTCCCTATGTCTATCCCGACAACGACCTGAGCTATACCGAAAATTTCATGAACATGTTGTGGAAGATGGTCGAGCCGAAGTACGCGGCCAATCCGGTGATGTCGCGCGCTCTCGACATTCTTTTTATTCTGCATGCCGATCACGAGCAGAACTGCGGCACCAACGCCATGCGCTCGGTGGGCAGCGCCCAAACCGATCCTTACCTGGCCACGGCCTCCGCGGCCTCCGCCCTGGCTGGCCCCTTGCACGGCGGAGCCAACGAAGAAGTCATCAAGATGCTCGACGAAATCGGCACGAAGGATAAAGTCCCGGCCTACATCAAGCAGGTAAAAGATGGCAAGGGCAAGCTGATGGGCTTCGGCCACCGCGTCTACAAAAATTACGATCCTCGCGCCAAGATCATCAAGTGGACCGCCGAGCAGGTTTTTCAAGTTACAGGAAGAAACGCGAAGTTGGATATCGCGCTCGAACTCGAGCGCATCGCGTTAGAAGACGAATACTTCGTCAAGCGCAAGCTCTATCCCAATGTAGATTTTTATTCCGGGATTATGTATCAGGCGATGGGTTTTCCGCCGGAGATGTTCACGGTGCTCTTCGCCATTCCACGCACCGCAGGATGGCTGGCGCAATGGCAGGAGTTGGTTGCGGACCCGGAGCAGAAAATCGCGCGCCCGCGCCAGATCTATACCGGGTACGAAGAGCGTGCCTTCGTCCCCATGGAAGATCGCACCGCCGCACCCGTACCCGCGCCTTGAATCAGGCGAGCAAGCAACCATGATGCATTGCGCCAAGGAGTTGAAAGCGGGGGAGGGAACTGCCAACTCAATGCGTAGGGTCTGTGCTTCAAGCCACTTGCTTCGGAGCCAGCGAAGCCACGTACTCGCGCTTCTCCGCCGTCGAGCTGATCACCTTCATCTCTTGCCAGTCATAAGGGAACTCTCGTCCACAATCCAGGCAAGCCACATAAGTGCCGGTGAGAGCCCCGGCTTGAGGGCGGCGTCCTGACCCTCGCAGAGTGACCGGAAAACTGTATCGCGAGTGCCGGCAACCGAAAAGAACATCAATCAGTTTTGTCATCATTGAAGCACCTTCCACAACCGGGGGATATTGCCTCAGGTTTTTCCGGAGAGCCGCTCCCCTCGAGTGCTAACCCTAAACTACACTCAACCGGTTAGATTCCCCTAAGAGAAAAATGGTTTCGCTTTCTTTCCCCGCAGGCAAAGACCAATTCGGGATTCCCATCTCACTTCAACTCGCTCTGCGTAAAGCACTTGCTATTGCACGGGAAAAAATCTCGTCGGGTCAAGCAGGCTCAGCCCCGGAGCGCCTGCCGGATCAAAGCCGGAGGGGGGTGGGATAGGAAAGTCCGGCACGGCAGAGTGCCGGGAGAGGAGAAGTAGGATAAATCGGGTCCGCTTCAGCGGACGACACAAGTTTCGTAACACTCAGCTGCGCCGGGGATCGCCATTGCGCCCCAGAAGAAGCGGAGCCAATCGCCCTAGCAAGCGCGCTCGTCCGCGCCAAAGATTAAGACAGGTTAAGCGCCTTCCGAATCGTCCCGCGCTCGTTCTGAATTTTATCCTGCAACAGCGTGATCGCGTAGATCAACTGCTCCGGCCGCGGCGGACAACCCGGCACGTAAATATCCACCGGGATCACCTGGTTCACGCTCTGCACCAGCGCGTAATTATTGAACACTCCGCCTGAAGTAGCGCACGCGCCCATGGAGATCACCCATTTCGGCTCCGGCATCTGCTCCCACAACAACCGAATCACCGGCGCCATCTTGTTCGACACGCGCCCCGCAATAATCATCAAATCGCTCTGCCGCGGCGACGGACGAAATACCTCCGCCCCAAAGCGCGCAATATCGAAACGCGCCGCCCCCATCGACATCATCTCGATCGCGCAGCAAGCCAGCCCGAATGTCATCGGCCAGATCGAGCCCTTGCGCATCCAATTCACAGCCGAATCAAGCGTGGTCAGCACCACACCCTCAGGCGTAGGGTTGCCGAAAGTCAAATCCTTAACGACTTTCTTGCCATCTTCCACGTCAACGTAAGGTCCGAAATTAAGTTCGGTGGGCATGTCCCTATTCTAAACCAGGCACTAAGAATTAGCTTCCGCAGTAACTCCTCAGTCGTGGCCGAATTCCCCTCGCTATGGCCGTAGCGCCGCCGTCCCGGTGGCTGGGGCCTGCCCTGAGCGAAGCATCGGCAAATTAGGAGACGACCGACTCGCCCGCCGCACAGCCCTTTCAGCCGATTCGGGCAACTGCACCGGAACGAAGTTTGCTCACGAACAAAGATAGTCCTCGCCAGATTCGTCGATGACTCGTATGTGATGTACTTTGGTCGTGACCCCGTCGGTGACGACTTGATAGAGTTTTCGCCACTCCAGAGACGCGGCGTAATTCTTGTTTTTTACGCAAACCACAAAACCCAACTCACTTCTTTTCTTTATTGGATTTCAAAAATTCGCTGGATCTTAAGTTCTTTCATGCCGACCCCATGCGCTTCCTACCAGTGAAGCTCAGCGTAACCTATCGTACTATCGGCCAACCGTGGGGATGCCGTCCCTTTGAGCTTTCGCCAGCGCCGACCACCGTATCGCTTTCGCAACCTGCGCCCTCGCGACTACCTTGTCTCGACGCGATTGTCTCCACATCGAGAATTTCGCCAACAACTTTGAAAAACATCGGTTGATTGTACTCTCGAAAACGTGTCAACCCCCCGGTCGTTCTCCCTTAGGCAGGACCCGTAAAGCCCGGAGAAATCTACTTGATGCCCTGTATGGATGTTTCCCCCTCGCGTGCTTACTTTGGCAGACAGTGTGATGGAATACGCAAACCCCGTTGCGTCTGGGAAAGGACCGAGGATCAACGCTATGAATCCGCTCTCAAAAATCGCCACTCAAAAATCGACCCTTCTGTTGGCCGTGTTCGCTCTCTCCGGCGCACTATTAGCGCGATCGCAAGACCAGCCCTCCGGTTCCATGTACCCGACCGACCCGCACCCAGCGCAAGCCCCCGCGCCCGACCAAGATAACGCCCCCACGCAGATGAACCAGGACACCGGACAGAACGACATGCCGGTTTTCCGCGTGCAGGTCTATTCGCGCACCACCAAAGCCGTGAACTACCGCAACCGCGGAGGTTCCACCGAAGTAGACTTCCGCGGCACCGACCTCATGCCCGACGTCGAAGGTAAGGCCAAAGTCGAAGGCAAAACCGGTCGCCTCGCAATCAGCGTAGAGCTCAAGCATCTCTCCCCCGCCAACCGCTTCGGCGGGCAGTTCCTCACCTACGTGCTCTGGGCCATCACGCCCGAAGGCCGCGCCGTGAATCTCGGCGAAGTTCTTCCCGGCGACAACGGCAAGGATAAAATCGATGTCACCACCGACCTGCAAGCCTTCGGCATGATCATCACCGCCGAGCCCTACTTCGCAGTCACGCATCCCAGCAACAAAGTGGTTGCGGAGAACGTAATCAAGCAGAGCACCAAAGGCTTCGAAGAGCCCATCGACGCCAAATTCGACGTGCTCGAAGGCCAGCAGTACACCATCGACATCCCCGCCGATCAGCTCCCCGCAAGCGCAGCCAGCATCAAAGTTCCGCTGGATTTGCTCGAAGCGCGCAACGCGGTCGTGATCGCCAAAGCCGCCGGAGCCCAGCAGTACGCCGCCGACACCCTCACCAAAGCCGAAGACATGCTGCAGCGCGCCGAAGACTACTACCAGCGCAAGCAAGGCCGCACTCCCATCGGCACGGCCGCCCGCGGCGCCACGCAGATGGCAGAAGACGCGCGCGTCCTAACCCTGCGCCGCAAAGAACAAGCCAAGATCGACGCCGAACGCCGCGCTCACGAAGAAGCCGAAGCCCAAGCCAAAGCCGATGCCAGCTTAGCCCAGCAGCAAGCCCAACAGGCGCAAGCCCAGGCCCAGCAAGCTCAAGCGCAAGCTGATCAAGACGCCCGCATGCGCGCCCAAGCCGAACAAGCCCAGGCCGAAGCCCAGCGCCAGCAAGCCGCCGCGCAAGCCCAGCAACAGCAGGCCGAAGCCCAAGCCGCCGCAGCTCAGGCCGCCGCCGCGCAAGCCGAACAGCAGCGCCAGGAGGCCATCCAACAGAAAGAGCAGATGCGCGCGCGTCTATTGGCTCAACTCAATCAGGTGCTGCAGACCCGCGACAGCGCCCGCGGCCTAATCGTCAGCATGCCCGACGTGCTCTTCGACTTCAACAGGTACACCCTGAAGCCCGAAGCCCGAGAGCGCCTGGCCAAGGTCTCCGGCATCGTGCTCGCCTATCCCGATCTCAAGCTGCAGATCGAAGGCTACACCGACTCCGTCGGTAGCGACGAATATAACCAATCGCTCTCCGACAAGCGCGCCGAAGCCGTGCGCGACTACCTCGTAAGCCAGGGAGTCAACATGAACAACGTAGCCGCGCGCGGCCTCGGCAAAGCCGACCCCGTAGCCGACAACAGCACGGCCGCCGGCCGCCAACTAAATCGCCGCGTAGAAATGATCGTCTCCGGCGACGTAATCGGCAACCTAACCGGCCCAGCCGATCAAAGCCAGGCCCCAGCGAACTCCCAGTAGTACCAGGCGGCACGGTGTGGGGCGGGCACTCCTGTCCGCCTGCCGCCACAGGCCCGCCTCCCGATCAAAGAAGAAGGAGCAAAAGAGAAAGTAGAGCAAGAGAGAAAGTAGAGCAAAAGAGGTGCCCCGCCCCATCCGTAATCGCGTTCTTTGCGACCTAGGGTGGGGACTTTGACTTCGTGCCCATCGGGTGGTTGCCCCCCCCGTTTTTGTAGCAACTTCTACACCAGATTCGGCCGGCGATTTCGAGTCTTGCCAGGACAAATTCGACAGCTTGCATGGCGGGCCGTCGCGAACGATTGCGGACTACGTCATAACGAGGCGCAGACGAGGCTTCACCTTGTCGCCTCTCCGATTTTTTACAGCCTTGGATGCGACAAGGAAGACTGTAGGTCGAAAAATCGCACGAGAAAACCTACGCGGCCTTGGGATACTGCCAGCAACTTAGCATTGGAGTCGGGATGGTAATCGACGGCCATCAAGTCGTAGCCTCTCTCGAGAGTCGGCAAGACGGGCCGTCAACCGTGATCTCTCCGCTCGCAGCCAAATAACGCATTCCCAACATTTTACGGACAAGTCCTTTAGATCCGATATTTTAGCGGGATTCGCTCCGGTCGAAAGTCGGCAAGCTGCTGATTACAGGTATTTTATTTGTTTCGTCCTGTATTTTTTTTCGAGCCCGTTCAGCGTTGCGACTTCCACATCAACTCCAACTCCGGCGGCAGCGGACATGCGTGTCCGCTCCACACGGGCCTCGCTTCGCTCCGCAGACAGCCAAGGCGGCTGTTTCCACATGAGCCGTGCCCTCAAGCACACAGCCATAGGGCCTTCTACTTCTTGACTCCGGCCCGCCGATTGGAGCATGATGCGCGGTGCTCGTAGGAGCGGCTTCGCCTACGGCAATGCCCGCTCTAGGCAATCATCGTCTAGGCAATCATCGTCCAGGCAATCGTCGTTTGGCGATCATCGTCTGGGCGATCGGGAGGCTCGCATGGCTACGCAAACGCGGATGGAAAATAAGGCTCGCAGCTTTGGGCAGAACATTGAAAGCGACCTAGCGTCGCGCTTCCTGCGGGTGGTGGAGGTCGCGGCCATCGCCTCGGCGCGCACCATGGGGCAGGGCGAGCGCAAGCTCTCCGATCAAGTGGCGACCGAGGCCATGCGTCATTCGATGGAGACAATCCCCATGCGCGGCACCATCGTGATCGGCGAGGGCGAGCGCGACGAAGCGCCCATGCTCTACATCGGCGAAAAAGTGGGCGCCGAATTTACCGATGGCCGCGAGGTACCGGAGGTCGATATCGCCGTCGACCCGCTCGAAGGCACCAACCTGTGCGCCACCGGCGCGCCCGGTTCGATCACTGTGCTGGCAGCGTCGGAGCGCGGAGGTCTGCTCAACGCTCCCGACTGCTACATGGAAAAAATTGTGGTCGGTCCATCGTGCAAAAGCGCGGTTGAGTTGGACGCTCCCGTGGCCGACAACTTGAAGAACATCGCCAAGCGCCTGGAGCGCGATGTGGAAGACCTAGTGGTGATCGTGCTTGACCGTCCGCGGCACGAGCGGCTGATTGCCGATATTCGCGCCGCGGGCGCGCGCATCCGTCTCATCGGAGACGGCGATCTCTCCGCAGGCATCGCCGCAGCGGTGATTGGAACGGGCGTGCACGCAGTCATGGGCTCCGGCGGCGCTCCCGAGGGCGTGATTACCGCCGCCGCGATCCGCTGCCTCAACGGCTACATGCTCGGCCGCCTGGTGGTGAAGCCCGACCAGGAAGAACGCCTGGTCCGCATGGGAGTGAAAGACAAGAATCGCATCTACGAAGCCGAAGACCTCGCTCCGGGCAAGCAACTCATCTTCGCCGCCACCGGCGTGACCGACGGCGCGCTGTTGAAAGGTGTCCGCTTCTTCGGCGAAGGCACGCGGACTTCGTCGGTGATCCTTACCCATCAGACCGGCAAGGTACGCTTCATCGAGAGCATCCATCTGGAGAAAGGGCCAGATGTGAAGGTGAGGTTCACGTAGAGGTAGCCTCGAAAATGGTTGTGTCCGGCGCCCGATTCATCTTGACTATTAATCTATGTGATTCGGGGACTCAGCGAACCGTCGGCCGATTCGAAGCGAAACAAAAACTTTCGGAGCTGGTAGAGCGTGTCAGCGAAGGCGAGCAGATCGGGGTCACGAAACGAGGCAAGCTGACGGCTCTCATCGTGCCCGCTCACCAACAGGTCAATCCAAAAGAAATCTTGACGACATTGAGCGGGTACGCAAGCGCGCCAAGCCTCTCCCCAAAGGCATGATCATCAAGGATTTGATCGAAGGGGGCCGCAGTGAAAGCGTTTTGTGCTCGCCGCTTCCGTCGCTCTGGCATGGTTCATTGATCGTCCGACGGCACCGTATGCCGACCGCGTAAGGCCGTAGTTGCTGCGCGGTAGTTGGGCCGTAGTTCCTGCGCTCTGCCAATTTGAGGTCGCAAACGGATTCGTCGTTTTCCGAAAGGCGCGGCGTGCTGATCTCTTCAGGAACGGCGGACCCTCTTCGAAATCTCGATCTTAAGTTTGCAGAAGCCAGCGAGAATGGTCGGGACGTCGTTTCGACGCGATCACTGCGGAATGCGGCGCGAGAGTTCCGGCTTACAGCTTACGATGCCGTTTATCTCCAGAACGCGCGCCAGCAAGAGTTGCCGCTCGCAACGCTCGACCGCCAGTTGTTGGCAGCAGCCTCCGAAGCCGGAGTCGAAATCGTTCGCTGAAAACGCTTTCGCGGCTACTTCAGGTACTCCGAATCTTTCTTTAGCTCTTCCGGGATGTTGGGGAACGGCGGAAAGTCCTGCGAGTATCCTTTGAGCAAGCTCACGGTTACTTCGGCGCGGAGTGTGCCGTCGTGAATCGCAATCTTGTGCGGATTGCCCTTTGAGTAGCCCTGCCACAGCGAGACGCCGGCGTAGGCGCCGTCTTGGCGCAGCACATAATAGGTCATGTCGACGAAGCGCAACTTGTTCATGTCGCCGTTGTAGTTGCGGACGATGCGTTTGAGCGCGTCCATGCCGGCTTCGTGCGGAGTCATGCCGTGGCGCATGTTTTCGACGATGGTGTGCGCGCCTGCGACTTTGATATTCTCTTCGCCGCTGCCGGTTGCGCCGGCCGAACCTACGTCCTGATCGCTGTAGCAGCCCGCGCCGATGATGGGCGAATCGCCGACGCGGCCGGGGAGTTTGAAAGCTAATCCGCTGGTGGTGGTGCAGCCGGAGATTTCGCCTTTCTCGCTCAGAGCCGAGCAATGAATCGTGCCGCTGGGCGGAAACAAGACTTTGCGCACCGCCGCTCGCTGACACTCGGGCTCGATCCCTAGAGCGGCGGCCTTGGCTTGCAGTTTCTCGATGCGTTCGAGCCAGAGTTGGGATTGCGGCTTGCTCGGAGCCGGCTCCGGCGGCTGCCAGTGCGGGTCGGCTAAGCCTGGTCCCCACCAGTCGGCGCTGGAATGGAATTCCTTCCACAGCAGCCAGATCTTGCGGGAGTTTTCCGTGAGCAGATTTTCGCGGGGAAAGCCGACGTCGACCGCGAAGCGCTCTGCACCTTCGCCCACGAGCATGACGTGTCCGGTGTGCTGCATCACGGCTTTTGAGATCAGCGACACGTTCTTGATGTTGCGCACGCCGCCGACAGAGCCGGCGCGGCGCGTGGGTCCGTGCATGCAGCAGGCGTCGAGTTCGACCACGCCTTCTTCGTTGGGCAGGCCGCCTAGACCTACGCTGTCGTCCTTGGGATCGTCTTCGGGGCCTTTGACTACGCGCAGCGCGGCGTCGAGCGTGTCTCCGCCGGTTTTGAGGAAGGCAAAGGCGTCTTCGAGATAGGCGTAGCCATTGTTGGCGCAGACGATGATGGGGCGCTTGGACTGGGATGGGGAGTCCGCGGATGCGCCTTCGGCCCGCGCTCCCACGCCGGCGGCGACTGCACCGAGGACGGATGTCTTTACGAAATCACGGCGCGAGAAAGTCATCAGTTCCTCCTGCTATGCAAAGCGGGAAGGATACCATGCCGTGGCGTAGATCCCGGGTTTCGTGGCTAGTCCAAGGATGAATGAATTTGAAATTAAGAGCAAGGCCAGAGCCACAATGCTGCTGGGCAAGAAAATCCTGCGCGTTCGTCGAGCGTCGCTGTCGAATAGAAATCTAGAATTGTGTTGCGCGTGATTGTGCAATTTTCATGAAGACCAAGATCAGGCATGTCTCCCATCGGTAGCAGGTTTGCAGATCGGTTCCAGCAGGTCAGAAGATCACCCTTACGTAAAACAGCCATGTCGTCGTCTGCCCCAGCCCGTGCTCTTCGAGGATCGGATGCCGCCCTATCCAGTACGTTCCAGTGGCTGGCATGGCCACGGTCTGGATGCGGCAGGTCTTCCGCCCTTGCGCCATGCGATGCCGATCGGCGGTGAAGCTGCTGAAGCGGCGCACCGGCTGGGGATCGCAGTGGGCAGGCCCGGCGACATGGGGTTCGGCGCTGCCCGCATCGATACCTGCGGCCTGCAGGTGCAGCACGGGCGGGCTTTTCCAATCGTGAGCAGTGATTTTTTTCCGGGGACACTTTTGCGCGCCCGGGCGGCTGTTCCCACATTTACTTTTCCCCATTGGCGGATGTCTCCGCCTTTTCTTTTCATCCTAAGATGTTGAACTTAGCCGCTGGCTAGGCCTCGGTAGCGGCCCACCTGGCGGCCGGAGGCCGCGCTGATGCGCGCTGCGGTTAGGGGGCGCGCGCTCGTGGCGGCCTCGGTGCGGTAGCGTAAGAGGGCGGCGATGTTGCCTACATGGTCGAATTCGGCGTCGTCTTTCACGTAGAAAAGCTCGAGGTCACGGCGAATTACCCAGGGCAGGATGGCTTCGGCTACGTCGACTACTTTGCGGGTCTCGCGTCCACAGACGGGGCAGAAGGCGATGAGATGGGCGTCGAGATGGCCGCAGCCGGCGCACTCGACGGCTTGCGCGGCGTAGTTTTCGCCAATCAGGAGAGTTTGCACTTCGCCCATTTCCAGGGAGCGCAGCACGCGGCGCAATCCGGTGACGCCGCGGCCGTTGCCGCGGGATTGGTTGATGACTTCGCGAACCGTTTCGCGGCAACGTTCCTGTTGCGAGCGGGCGAAAATTCGTTCGGCTTGGGAGCGGATTTCTTCGCGGCTTACGTGCGCCACTTCGGCGGAGAAGCGGCCCAGAAGTCTTTGCGCTACGTAGGAGTGCAGTTGCGGTTCGAAGTGCGGCCAGTGCGTATCCTGGCAGCCGAGAATCCATTTTTCGAACATGCCTTTATCCAGCGCGTCTTTGATGACCTCGGCCACGAACTTGAAGTGGTGGCGGGCTTCATCGGCGATGCGGCGCTGGGCGTGGCCGCCATCGTAGCCGGCGAAGCCATCGCTGCGGCCGCGGCGGGTGAGAGGATGAAAGAAGCCTTCGCGTTCGGTGAGTTCGCCGAGGCGGAGATCGAAGAGGCGGGCGCGATGGCGATCGACCAGCACGATGCCGAGGGTGGGGAAGGCTCCCAGCAGGTGGGCGAGAGGCTTGAGGTGGAAGTGGCGGTCGACGAAGAGTTGAGTGCCGTTGAGTTGCGCGGGCAAGTCGTATTCGCGCCAGAAGTTCTGCGCCGAGCTGGCGAATACGGCTTTGGCGTGGGTGCCGTTGCCGCGCAAGCCGAGCAGATCATGGGAAAGTTGCAGGATGCGGTCGAGATCGGCGCGGGCGGATTCGCACTTGCCGTTGCTTTCGATGGCGCGCAGAGCTTCGCGCCCCAGGTCTTTGGTGAGAATCGATTCTTCTTTGTGAGCTTTGTTGCGCGGGGGCGCGGGTTGAAGGTAGAAGCTGAGAGCGCATCCGCGTTGGTCTTCGAATTGGGCTAATTCACGAACTTGGTCACGAGTAATCATGGCGGTACAAGTCCTTCTTCGGGGAGCGATTTTATGCGGTGCCGGCAGAAATGAAGCGACCTTTGAATTGCCGGGCTAGGCCCGGCGACTTGCGCAAGTGGGCGCGGGCGGCGGAGATGGAGTGGAGCACGCTTTCCTGGGGGACGCCGGTGATGGCGGAGATTTCGCCGACGCCGAAGCCTTCGACGGCGTGGAGGATGAAGGCTTCGCGATGAGCGGAGGCAATGTCGCGGAGGGAGGACGCAATGAGGCGGACTAATTCGTCGGAGCCGACAATTTCTTCGGGAGTGGAGACGCGATCGTCGGCGATGATGGTTTCTTCGGTGATGGCTTCATCGGGCTGGTGGAATTGCAGTTCGGGCTCGTCGCTGGCCTTTATGTTGCGCGGCCGAGCGGACTCTTCGAGATGCACGGAATTGCGGTTGCTGTCGTCGGCGCGCGAGAGTTGCTCGAGGGCGTTGAGGGCTAGGCGGTAGAGCCAGGGTTCGAGGGCTAGGCGCTCGGGTTTTTCCTGGCCCCCGTCGAGAGCGGCGGCGATGGTTTCGTCGATCACTTCTTCTTTGCTGATCGAATCCGGGGCGAGATCGTCGGAGGCCTCCCGGAAATAGATTTCGCGTTCTACAAAAAGCTCGAGGCGCGAGAGATTTACGTTGACGTAGGAGCGCACGTCGTCGGAGGAAACCTGCGGCGGGAATACTGCGGCTAGGGTTTTCTCAAAGGGCACAGAACGGCTGTGTTTCTCCGAAGCGTCCTTTTGGCGGCGAGTCCATTTATGGGCGGAGCGCAGCAGGTCTTTGTGTTTGCCGACTTGCTGCAGCAGATCTTCGAAGGCGCTCTTGACCGCGGCCGCGGCGGTGGGAGCTTTTTCTTCTACCGCCATTTGGCCCGAGGGTAGGCGTAGATTCAAGGCCACGCTGGTGCCTTCGCGAGGCGAGATTTCTTCCACCACGCCCTTGAGATGAATGAGTTCGGGGCGAAAAATCTGCAGGCGCTTGCGCAGTCTTTCGATTTGATGTTGGATATCCTTTTCGACGGCGGGAGTTTTGTGCAGCCGGTAACTGAAGTGAACGTTCATGAGCACCTCGGGTTTGGCGACGAAGGACGCAAACCAGTGCTTTCTTAAGTGGATTGTACACCTGTGGTGAGAAGGCGAAGAGTGGAAATCAAAAAGTGTGAGGGAAGTAAAATTTTTTGGGAATGTGGTGGGCTGTCCAAAGTATTTGAGGATTATTATGTTAGCCTTGCTGGCCCCGTCTCGGATTCTGTTCCGGTGGCGGCGTTCTTAAAAGCTTGAATCGCGGAGAACGGCCGGGGAGCCACGGAGTGCACGTGATCTGACTCCCTCCCTTCCCCTCCCACTCCATCTCTATTGCACCCCCATCCAGATCGCTCCTGCTTCACTTCACTGGTAGGAGAAGGTTAATTCGTCAAGATAAACGGTGTAGGGCGCTTGGGTGTTGTTGCCATCCATCTGGTAGTTGATGGTCACGCCATACCAGCCGGGAGCGGAGCCGGGATTGTAAGTTATGTTCAAGTCGTGGGTTACACCATTCAGCGTAATGGATTGATACAGGAGCTGGTTGCTGGAAGTGCGCTCGACCTGAATGGTGAGATGGTTCCAGGCATTGTTGATGGGATTGCAGGGCACACCGGTCGGAACCCAGCGCTGGTTGAGGTTGTCCCAGATATCCCATTCGTTGCCTCCGGCGACGCGGCACTCGTGCCCCCAGATGAAACCCAGGCCGGCGAAGAACTGATTGAGATCGAACTCGACCGCTTGCGCGAGTTCGAGATTCGCTCCCCAGAAATAGACGTCGTAGGTGAAGTTGTGCAAGCTGGGTACGAGGGTGTGATTGTTATCGGGCAGGCCTTGGGAGGAATCTACGCCGATCAGATGGTTGTTGAATAAGACGTCCCAGTAGGGGCCGGTTCCACCGATGTTGAATTGGGTGGACGATCCGGACAGGGAAGGGGATTTGATGCCCTGGCCCATCCACCAGGTGATTTGCGGGCCGCAGGGATTGCAGTCGATGAAGTAGGGAGGTCCCTGGCCGGCGGCGGCCCATCCGCCGCTGGACTGGAGGTTGGTGAAGGATTTGCCGCCCACGGTAATGGTTACGGGGGCGGCTGCGGAGCCGCCGCATTTATCCCACTCCTGGACGACGGCGTTGTATTTTCCCGGGCTTAGCGACAGGTTGTAATTCATATTCCCGCCTTGCACTACGTAGGCAAGCTGATAGGGCGCGGTGTAGATGCCCATGGAGCCCACGCCCTGGGCGCAGGTGGTGGAAGCGGTGGCGGTGAAGTTCACGGGCGAGCCGACCGCAGCGTTGTTGGCGGGCGAAGTTATAGAGACGCCGGATCGGCCGGTGATTGTGATCGTGATTCCCGCCGTGGAGGCTCCGCCGCAGTTGTCCCAGGCTTCGACTACGGTGTTGTAGGTGCCGGGATTGAGGGTGAGCGTGGTATTCAGGCTGGCACCGTTTTGCACGTAGGCCAAAACCCCTGGAGCGGAGTATATGCCCATGGATCCCACGCCCTTCGAACACGAGGCGCTGGTGGCGGTGGCGGCGTATTGCACCGCGCCTTGCAGAGTTGCGCCGTTGGCGGGAGAGGTAACGATGACCCCGGCGGATGCGGCGGATGCGCATACCGCTAGAAGGGAGGCGGTTACGCGGATAGACTTCATGCAGACAGGAATACAGTTCAGCATGCCATAGTTCTCCAACGAAGTTATGATTGACATCCGACTTGCGAACTGCGGTGCCACTGCCTGGCGCGAGCGGACGCGGAGGTGGTTCCAACGGAAGTGGCTTTTCCGGGGATTTGTGGCCGCTAACCACTGAACAGCGGCCGATCCGGGAACTCAGTCGGTAATGATTGTATTGAACATACCAGAAACCCTGTATTCCGCCCAAGGTAAAAAATGTAGAGAATATACTCAAAGGTTGTAGGCTGGCGCGAATCGGGACTTAGATTTTTGGGTTCGCAGCGCCCGCCTTGCGACTGGTTCCCTCATAAAGGGGCAACCAAATCCTGAGCCAGGCATACTAAGTTTGCCCATATAAGACAGGAGTTCTCAAAGACTGCCATGAGCGCCAACGCCAACACTACGCTGCCGGCTACCGTCGAAAAGATTATCAAGTCTCCGCACCCCGCCATCCCCGAGAAAGCGCAGATCGCGATCGAAGGGGCGGATCATTTGTATAAGGAGATTCGCATCGAAAACACTCTAACGGATGAGAACGGCAACAAGGTCGCACTGAAGCCGGGATCCGAAGTGGAAGTTAAGATCGAAGCGCCCCCGGAGGCGCTTACGGAAAAGGGCGGCGCAGCGGGGAAAAGCCACGAGGATGGCGCCCGCGCCTAAACCTTGGCGGGTTTGCTGTTGGAGCAGTTCCGGGGGGATGGAGATGCCTCGCCCCTCTCGAGAAAACGCGGGGACTTCGGCATGACCCACCCGGATGGAAAGTGGTGGAAATCCGCAAACCGCACCTTTACCGCGAGAGAAGTTATACTGAAGCGTTTTCCACGTGCGACAATATTCTTTGACTGCCGGCGGAGTCTTTAGCAGCCCCGAACGCCGTTTTCGAAGGCGGAAGATTCTTCTTCTTCTGATGTGGCCGCTACTTTGGCTGGTCCCTCCCTGTGCCGCCGCTACCCGCCATTACTTTATCGCCGCCGAAGATGTTACCTGGGACTACGCGCCCAGCGGGCGGGATCTGATCCACGGCGGGATCATCCCGCGGCCCTGGACCTCGCAGACGCGCTGGGCCAAGACACGGTATATCGAATATACGGACTCCACATTTTCTACCCGCCGGCCGCAGGCTGAGTGGCTGGGTATTCTCGGACCGGTGATTCGGGCTGAGGTGGGCGACTCGATTGTGGTCGAGTTCATGAATCGCAGCCAGGTTGCACACAGCATCCATCCTCACGGCCTGCGGTATGACAAGGAGAATGAGGGGTCGATGTATCTTCCGGGGGGACGCGGGGCGGCGATTCCGCCGGGTGCGCGCTTCACTTATCGCTGGCAGGCGGACGCCGATAGCGGGCCGGGGCCGGGCGAGCTGAGTTCGAAGGTCTGGTGGTATCACGGGCACACTGACGAGTCGAAGGAAACGAATGCCGGATTGCTGGGGCCGATTATCGTTACTGCTAAGGGAAAGGCTCGGGCCGACGGCAGCCCGAAAGATGTGGAGCGCGAGTTTGTGGCCCTGTTCATGATGTTCGACGAACTCAAGGGAAAAAACGCGGGGCAGTTCCATAGCATTAACGGCTATATTTTTGGCAATTTGCCGGGGCTGGTCATGAAGCAGGGAGAGAGTGTGCGCTGGTATTTGCTGGGCATGGGAAGCGAGCAGGATCTGCACACTCCGCATTGGCACGGCAAGACGGTGAGGGATCGATCGCGGACTACGGATGTGATTGAGTTGCTGCCGGGAAGCATGGTGACCGTGGATATGCTGGCGGATAATCCAGGGACTTGGCTTTTTCACTGCCACGTGGCCGACCACATGGAGGCCGGGATGATGGCTACCTATACGATTTATCAGCCTTCTGCGCGGTCTTGCCCACTGAAATTTGTGCATGGGGAGTTCTGGAATACGGCGGGGAAGTTTTCGCTCACGGTTGAAAATGCCAGTGGCAAGCCGATTCGGAGCTTTGGGCTGGAGGCCGAGCACTTTCTGGGACCGCAGTATCTGCGGCGGCCTTTTTCGGGCGGGCATTGGAGTTCGGAGCAGACGCTCGCGGCGGGTCAGCAGAAGAGCTTGGAGATGAAGGACTACCCGGCCGCGCTGGAGCAGACGGTGCTGGGTTGGGTGTTTGTCCCCAGCAGCGTGTCCTTTGCCGACGGCAGCGCGTGGAAGCCGGAGCGCGAGGGGGAGTGCTTCGACGTTTTCTGGCGGGACCGGGATCATCCGAAGCTGGAAGTTCTGCCGCCGGTGCAAATGGAGTTGAATCTGGATTGAGTTTTTAGTTTTTGCGTTGGGACTCGGTTTCTTGTTGGTCGCGCAAGTTAGAGGCTTTCATCGCGGAGCAACGCGGAGAAGGGCCGCGCGGAGAGCGGCGAGAGATCTGAGTTTTTTCAGCAGGTGTCCAAAGGCTGCTGGGAGTTCTTCGGCGGGCTTTTCCTCTTTCTTTGCAAAGAACTGTAAAGCTGGTGGCGTTTTTCGCGCCGATCGGCCAATCTAGGCTGGTTGCTGGCTTCTGCGGGCGTAATGGGTCATACTTCATTTGCGACCTTCTACCCGTCCGCGTCTTGGAGATCTGGACATGTTTCGCAGTCAGTTTCGCAATTCGTTTTGTGCCGCGGCATTCATGTGCGCCATGTTGGCTTCCCCGTGCGGCGTGTGGGCACAGCGCGGCGGCGCGGGACGCAATATCGGGGGCGGCAGCGAGGTGGTGGGCGGGCTGGATAACCTGGGCAAGCCGACCGGCGTTTCGGTGAAAGACGATCTTAAAGATTTTCACGACGCGCTGGCGGTTGAGGCTAGCAGCCAGCAGATCGCTGAGTTCGTCGGGCTACAGAAAAGCACTGGCTTGGCGCGGGCGCAGCTGCGGGCTTGGCTGGCCGGGCTGGGCAAGGATCCAACGAGCGCCGAGGCAAACGCTCGTGCCGCAGCTTTTTTTCAGGAGTTGGAAACGGTACAAACCGGGACCGCTAAATTTCTGGACGGGCTTTCTGAGCGGCAAAAAATCGGCTTGAAAGAGATGATGAAGCGGGTGACGAAGGCCAACTCCGATCTCGCGCAGAGTGGGCGGGACGCCCGCTGGACAGCCGGCGGGACGCCGGCGCTACTGACCCTGCAAGGCCTCGACCGCTTGCTGGAGACTTTGCAGAGCGAAGAGGTTGGGCTGGGCGAGGAGATGGGGATTGGAGATTTCGACGGCAGCGGCGGCGCTTTTCACTTGGCTGCCTTGAAGAATTCGGTGGTTGTGGCGGATAAGGCTGTCGCGATTCCTATGTCTGGCTTGATTTCTCAGGGCACGGCGTCCGGGCTCGCGAACGCCGCACAGACATACACGGTTGAGTTGACCGCGGATTTTTCGGGCGTGCAGGAAAATATGACTGCCTTGCTACGGGCCCAACTGGATCGGGAGGAGCGTTGCGGAGAGCGCATTGCGATTCAGAGCGCTACGCTGGCTCCGCTGGCCCCGGCGAGCGTAGCGGTGGCGCAATTGCACTACGAGCGCTGGTCGTGCTTCGGCAGAGATGCGAATGAGATCGCGGAGGGCGCGGGGACGATCGAAGTGGAATTGACACCGGCCGTGGGCGAAGGGGGAGAGTTGCGATTGCTGGAAAAGGTCCGGCGCATCGACGCCAACGGTTTAGTGGGAGAGTTGCTGCGCTCGGGCTCGCTGGGCGATGCGGTGCGCGATACGATCAGCGCAACCGTGCTTTCCGCGGCGCGACAGGGCGGTGATTTCAACGCTTTGCTGCCTTCGGCTGCGCAAGGGCACGCGAAGTTGCAGCGGGCTCGTTTTCAGGCGGTGGGATCGGGGAGATTGATGGTTGTGTTCGACGGAGAGATCCAGGTTTCGAGCCAGGCCGCGGTCGCTTTTATTGAGGAGCTAAGGGCTGGCGAAGCGAAGGCTGGCGGAGAGACCGTGCGGGAATCCGCCGAGCAAAGTGCGCCACGCTAAACGGCTACGGGCCGGCGCAGTTTGCCCACGATAATCTTTGCCGCGACGATCACTGTCACGACGAGCGGGAAAGTCGAGCTGCGCTCGACGGACAGGGGCGGCTGTCCCCACATTAGGGTGGCTGTTCTTTAGGGCTGTTCCCAAAGGCGGCTTCTCCTGCATTTCTGATACTCTGGCTCGTCTCTGTGGGAAGCGCCGACTGCCTTGCGAAGACTCCTGTTCATCATGGTTCTGGTACCGCTGCTGGGCGGCTTTGCCTGGTGGTATTTTCGCGAGCGAGCCTTGCCGGATTACGGTCCGGCGTATCGGGAATATGCCTACGTCAGCAACGGCAAGAGCAACACGGTCAGCGTGATCGATTTGCGGACGTTTGAACTGGCGAAGACCATTCCTGTCGGCATGTCGCCGACCGGCGTGGCCGCCAACAGGAAGAAGAATGAAATCTACGTGGTAAATTCCGGGTCGAATAACATCAGCGTGATCGACGCCGGGAAAAATGCCGTCGTGGCTGTGATCGGGGTGCACGGCCGGCCTTACTTTATTGATGTGTCGGAGGATGGCCAGCGCGCTTATGTAGCGAACTCGGGGTCGGCGAACGTTTCGGTGATCGACCTGGACAAGCGCGTGGTGATCGGCAATGTTCCGGTGGGCGCGGGCGCGGGACTGGCGCGGGTTTCGCCGGATGGCGCCACCGTCGTGGTGTCGAATCGCAACGACAATTCGGTCTCTCTGATCGACGCCCGGCGTCTGCGCGTGCGAGCGACGTTGCCGGTGTGCGAGCATCCGGAGGATGTCGCGATCCTGCCGGATTCGAGCAAGGCCTTTGTGGCGTGTTCGGGGTCGTCGCAGGTGGCTTCGATCGCGCTGGCGGCGGGCGAGAAAGAGAATGCGGGCGGAGCCAACGGCGATCGCGTGCTGGCTTTGCTCGATGTAGGCAAGACTCCGGTGAGCCTGGCGCTCAAGCCCGATGGCGGCGAGTTGGTGGTTTGCGATTTCGATTCCGACAGCGTTTCGATCGTGGAGACGGGGAATGACGAGGTCGGAAGCAGCACGGTGCTGGGGCAGCATCCCGCCCACGCGGTGATCTCGAGCGATAATTCGCGGCTTTACGTCAGCAACTTTGGTTCGGACAGCGTCGCAGTTTACGATATCGACCTGGGGCGCAGGATTGCCACGTTGGAAGTGGGCAGCCGACCGGACGGTTTGGCGCTGTCGCAGGATCAGAGATATCTGCTGGTGCTGGATACGCAAGCGGGCGATGTGACCGTGATTCAGCGGCGGGTTCCGCGCAAGCTGGAGCCGACGGAGTATTCGCTGCTGACTATGATTCCCGTAGGCTTGCAGCCGAACGGGATTGTGGTGAAGTCGTTCATGGTGGGACCTGGGGGCAGTTCCCAGTTCTCGGTTCCCGGTTCTCGGTGAGGCAGGAGCTTGTGAAATTCGAGTGTGCCGCTGGATGAGTGGGCGAGGACGCCCACTCGACAGCCGGGGGGACGCCGGCGCTACTGGCCCTGCGCCTTTTCGCTGTGCTTTCGCGCTACGCTTTTCCGCTGCGCTCTTTAATTCGCGTTTGCGGTTACGGGTTTGGCGCAGAATTTGTCCAGAGCGGCTTTTAGGTCGGCGGCTATGGTTGGGGCTTCGCGGGATTCGATGTCGCGGCGGGGCATCATGTAGACGAGTTGGCCGTCACGCAGAATCGCGATCGAGGGCGAGGAGGGCGACTGTCCGGTGAAATAACTGCGGGCGCGCGCTGTGGCTTCTACGTCTTGTCCGGCGAACACGGTGAAAGCTTTATCGGGATGGGTAGCCTTCTCGAGAGCCATGCGAACCGCGGGGCGCATGCGGCCGGCGGCGCACCCGCAAATCGAGTTCACGATCACGAGCGCCGTTCCGCGCTGCGCTTTCAAGGCTTGGTCGACGGACTCGGCGGTGCGCAGTTCCTCAATTCCCAGGCGGGTCAGCTCTTCGCGCATGGGGATCACCATAATTTCTGGATACATTTTGCAGGGCTCCTTTAAATGTGAATGGCACGTTGCATCATGGTCGCGGTGCGGCATCGTCCTTGCGCGAGGGCGTTGCTCTTGAGATCCCTCGTCCTGCCGGGAAACGGGGGGCCTTCGGGATGACGCCATCGAACGCGAGTAGTCATGTTCTTCCAGTTCGCTCAATAAGGTCCTGAAACGCAAGACCACATCGCGGCGCTTCCTGATTCTTTATTTTAACGCAGAAAACGAAAGGGAACTGTCTGCCATCTAAGAGCTGTGTTGTCGCTGTCGATGCCTGGCTTGCGCTGTTGAAAATCAGCCGTACCTGATTGAGCATCGGGCGTTTAGGGTATTGCTGGGTTGGCCGTGCAACTTTATGGTGAGAGGGAAAGGTGGTGCCGCTGTGGTGCGAATTCTGGTGGTTGACGATAATCCGGCCGTGCGGCATTATCTACGAGCGCTTCTGGAGCAGCAAAGCAGTTGGCAAGTCTGCGACGAGGCTCGCACCGGGCGGGAGGCGATTCAGCGGGTGAAACTCAATCCTCCGGACCTTATCTTGCTCGATTTCCAAATGCCCGATCTGAACGGATTAGCCGTCGCGCGCGAAGTTTCGGAGAGTTTCCCGGAGATCCCGATTCTAATGGTGACCATTCATCTCTCCAATCAATTGGCGGACGAAGCCCGCAAGGTGGGGATTCGAGGAGCGTGCGCCAAGGCTGACGTGGGTTCCATCGTGGAAGCAGTGGATTCGTTGCTGCACGCGGGTACGTATTTTCCGAAGCTGCAGAACTCTGCCGCCGGCGATTAAGTTCTTCTCCAAACCGCTCGTTACGAATACAGGATTCGCTGTATTCGGCGTATGCTGGTTACGTGTTAGTTTTCACCGTAGTTCGGCGATCAGCGCTAAGGTTGAGCGTACGCGGAAACAGGGTGGGAGCTAGATCCGATTGAAATTTAGCCAGCCATGCGCCCAAAGTCGAAGGTGGGAATGAGGCTGCCTCAGGGACTGGAATCTGTTATGGCAGTCAAGATCTTGCTGGTGGACGATCATCCCATCGTGCGACAGGGCCTCAGGACTCTATTAGAAGGCCGCTCGGGGTGGGAGGTGGTGGGCGAAGCCTCCGATGGGTTAGAGGCTGTGGATAAGGTTGTCAGTTTGAAGCCCGACGTGGTGGTGTTGGACGTCACCATGCCGAGAATGAACGGACTGGAAGCCTGCCGCTTGATCCGCCAGAAAACTTCTGCACTCGAGGTCCTGTTTGTTACTCAGCACGACTCTCCGCAGATGATGCGCGAGGCGCTGGAGGCTGGAGCTCGGGGCTATGTGGTGAAATCGAACGCGGCCCGGGATTTGCTGAAGGCGGTGGAGGCGGTCAGCCGGCATCAGGAGTTTACGGCGCTGGCGCAGAACGACTCGGCCAGCTCCAACTAAGGTTTCGCGCTTTGGCTGCGCGAATCGTGGTTTAAAAAGTTGGGTTTTAGAAGCTAGGAGTCAATCTCTGAGGGTGTGCACTTGCAAGGAGGATCTGCCATGAAACTTCGCATTCTGTTAGCGGACGATCACGAGATCGTACGGCGCGGACTGTGCGCTCTGCTCCAGAAACACGAAGGCTGGGAGGTGTGCGGGGAAGCCTCCGATGGGCGGGAAGCGCTCGAAATGGCGAAGCATCTGAAGCCGGACGTCGTCATTGTCGACATTGGCATGCCCTTCCTCAACGGGCTGGATACTACGCGGCAGCTCCTGCAGCACGATCCGCACTTCAAGGTCATCGTGTTGACCATCACCGATTCCGATCAGGTGATTCGCGAGGCGCTGGACGCGGGCGCGCGCGGCTTCGTGCTGAAATCGGACGCGGCACGGGACCTGGTATCGGCCGTCGAAGCCCTGCAGAGCAAGCGCATGTTCTTTACGCCGCGGGTGAACGATCTGGTGCTGGCTGGATTTCTCGACAAGGGGCATGCCATCTCGCGCAACGAGCCACCGGATTTGCCGACTCTGACGGCGCGCGAGAGGGAAGTGACGCAATTGCTGGCGGAAGGGAAGAGTTCGAAAGAAGT
>JBEKWC010000011.1:0-132791 GCA_049513475.1 Candidatus Sulfotelmatobacter sp.
ACTCGCTGGGCCTTCCACGTTTGTTTGTAGGCTAACTTAACCCCACCGAACCGCCGTATGCGGACCCGCATGTACGGTGGTGTGGCAGGGGCGAGCGGGCGACCGCTCCCCCTATGCCGATTCTGGGGGCCTAACCAATATCCCGCATCATCCCGCACTTGTACCGCATCTACTTCCCATGGAATTTCGAACCTTAGGGCGCTCGGGATTAAAGGTCCCACTATTAAGCTTCGGCACGGGCACGTTTGGCGGCGGCAGCGAATTTTTCAAAGCCTGGGGCGCGAGCGACGTCGCCGAAGCCACTCGGCTAGTAGACATTTGCCTCGAGGCCGGCGTAAATCTCTTCGACACCGCCGACGTTTACTCCGATGGTCTCTCCGAAACCATTCTGGGCAAGGCCATCGCCGGCCGCCGCGACGATTGTTTGATTTCCACCAAGACCACGTTCCGCCTGGGCAAAGGACCCAACGATGTGGGATCGTCGCGCTACCACTTAATCCGGGCCTGCGAAGCCAGCCTGCGCCGGCTGGGCACCGACCATATCGATATCTATCATCTGCACGGCTTCGACGCGCTGACGCCCATCGACGAAGTTCTCAGCACATTAGATCAATTGGTGGTGAGCGGAAAGGTGCGATACATCGCCTGCTCGAATTTTTCTGGCTGGCACTTGATGCAGTCGTTAAGCGTTGCGGAGAGATATGGCTGGGTGCGCTATGCGGGGCACCAGGTCTACTACTCGCTAATCGGCCGCGAATACGAATGGGAGTTGATGCCACTCGCCCTCGATCAGGGCGTGGGCGCGCTCGTGTGGAGTCCTCTGGGATGGGGACGATTGACGGGAAAAGTCCGCCGCGGGCAGCCGCTCCCCAAAGAAAGCCGGCTGCACGAAACTGCCAACTACGGGCCGCAAGTGCCGGAAGAATATTTGTATAAAGTTGTCGATGCCCTCGATGAAGTAGCCAAAGAAACGGGAAAGACGGTGCCGCAGGTCGCGCTGAACTGGCTATTGCAGCGGCCCACCGTTTCCACGGTGATCATGGGAGCGCGGAATGAGCACCAGTTGCGCCAGAACCTTGCCTCCGAAGGCTGGAACCTTTCCGCCGAGCAAATGGCAAAGCTCGATGCAGCCAGCGCAGTCACTCCGGTTTACCCGTACTGGCATCAGCACCAGTTTGCCGAGAGAAATCCCCCGCCTGTCGCAGGATAGAACCTCGCTAAATTTGGGGCACGGCGCGGCCGAACTCAAAGCCTACCAGCCCTTTGAAAGGGCGGTATTGATTAGCTCCCACGTAAGTCCGGGGTGGTGTTGGCACGAAAAGCGAGTCCCCTTCAGGGACGGCACCGGTTCCCACGCGGCGCATGATGCTGGGCCCAAGTCCCCCGATTTCCCCCGATGTTGTCGCGAGAAGTTGCCGGAAACAAGGAATACGATTCAGCCGACTTTCTCCGCCACCGACTTTGCCTGAGTAAAGAGATAAAGATAATCGGGGCCGCCGGATTTGGAGTCGGTGCCGGACATGTTGAATCCACCGAAGGGATGCGCACCGACCATCGCTCCCGTGCACTTGCGATTGATATAGAGGTTCCCAACGTGAAAGTCGCGTTTGGCGCGCTCAATCTTGTCGCGCGACTTCGTGTAAATCGCGCCGGTCAGGCCAAACTCCGTGTCGTTGGCGATTTCGAGCGCATGGTCGAAGCCGTGCGCTTTGATCACAGCCAGAACCGGTCCGAAGATTTCTTCCTGCTCCAGTTTCGATTTCGCCGGAATGTCCGCGAAGACCGTAGGGCGAATATAGTAGCCTTCTCCGGCTTCGGGGGCGCGCTCGCCGCCGGTGAGCAGGCGGCCATCTTTTTTTCCCTGCTCGATGTAGGCGAGAATGGTTTTCATCGAGCCTTCGTTGATCACCGCGCCCATGCCGGTGTTCTCGGCCGGATCGCCAATCGTGATTTTTTCCACGCGAGCTTTCAGCTCTTCGAGAAATTTTTCGTAGACCCGCTCATCGACGATGGCGCGCGAACACGCCGAGCATTTCTGGCCCTGGAAGCCGAATGCGGCCTGCGCCACGCCTTCGACGGCTGAGTCGATATCGGCGTCGGCATCGACAATAATGGCGTCTTTCCCGCCCATCTCCAAAATCGTGCGCTTGATCCACATCTGGCCGGGAGCCTGCGTCGCCGCAGTCTGGTTGATGTGCAATCCAATTTCGCGCGAGCCGGTGAAGGCGATGTAACGGGTCTTCGGATGCGCCACGATGGCATCGCCAAAGCTAGCGCCTGCACCGGGGCAGAAGTTCACCACGCCTTCGGGTAATCCCGCCTCTTCCAGCAGTTCGACAAATTTTGCAGCGATGGTCGGCGAGTCGCTCGAAGGCTTCAGGATGACCGTGTTGCCGCTGACGATCGACGCCACCACAAGCCCGGCCATAATCGCGCAGGGAAAATTCCACGGCGGAATCACCGCCCCCACACCCAGCGGAATGTAGGCCAGCGAATCGCGCTCGCCCGGCATCTGCACCGGCGTTTCGGCCTTGGCAAAGCGCAGCGCCTCGCGGGCATAGAACTCGCAGAAGTCGATGGTCTCCGAAATATCGGCGTCGGCTTCGCCCCAGTTCTTGCTGACTTCAAAAACCAGCCAGGCCATGTAATCCATCTTGCGGCCGCGCAAAAGGTCGGCGGCCCGGAAGAGCAGCCCGGCGCGCTCCTCGACCGAAGTGTGCTTCCAGCTTTCAAAGGCATGCAGCGCCGCGCTCATCGCCGGCTCCACGTGCTCGCGCCCAGCCTTCTGATGGATGCCGACAATTTGCGAAGGCCGCGAGGGATTCAGCGACTTGATCTTGTCGGCAGTCTTAATCCGCTCGCCGCCAATGACGAGGTCATACTCGTGCCCCAACCGCCCGCGCACGCGCTCGATGGCAGCCCGCATCTTGCGCGCAGTCTCCTCCAGGCGGAAATCGAAGAAGGGCTCGTTGATGAATGGGCCGGAGTGTGAGTGCGAGGATGGAGTGCGAGGCCGGACGGGAAGTGCTAGCGTTGCCATGGGGGAGTTCCTTTCCAAACGATGCGATTCCAGTGCTGGAACTAAAGGACCATTTTACACCGCTGACACGCGTGAGATCGGCCAGCCGCGTAGCGGCAAAAGAATGCAGCCCACAACTTGCAAAGCCGCCCTGAGCTCGCCAAAGGGGGCACGAGCCCATCAGCGATGCACCAGCACCGGAATCCCGGAATGCGTGAGCACCTTCACCGTCACGCTGCCCAGAATGAGGGCAGAGACGCCACGCCGTCCGTGCGAAGCCATGACGATCAGATCGCAGCCCTCCGACTTGGCCGTGTCAATGATGGCTTCATAAACCTGTTCGTGCTCCACCTGCACCGTATTGCAGTCGACGCCCGCTGCTTTGGCCGTATCGGCGGCAGAGGCGAGTAACTTCGAGGCGTGTTCCTTCACCTCTTGGGCGTACTCTGCGGGGGTGTCCTCGACCATCTTGGTTTCCAGGGTGAAAATGTGGTAGGGCGTCGTAACGGTCAGCACTGTGACCTTGGCCCCCAGATGTTTGGCTAACTGAGCGCCATGCTTGACGGCCTTCCCGGCCAGCTCTGAGCCGTCCGTAGGGATCAGGATTTTCTTGTACATGGTGTTTTCTCCTTTAGAACAGATGCTTTCCTAAATTACACGCCTTGCCTGACCCGCCGTTCAGTGACGAAAATCACGCCGCAACAAACGCGGACACAACTCGTCCGAGGGGAGTACACTCATAGGTTTCGTCAAACCCGGCAACCTTCGGGGTGAAGGGCTTTTGCACTCGTAGGAGGTGCTTTCATGGCTATCAAACTTGCAGGGGTAATCGGCGCCGGCACCATGGGCAACGGCATCGCTCACGTCTTCGCGCGCAGTGGTTATGCCGTAGTTCTCTGCGACGTGGAGCAACGCTTCCTCGAGCGCGGCCTAGCGACCATCACGAAAAATCTCGAACGCGAGGTGGCCAAGAACAAAATTACAGCCGAAGAGAAATCGGCTGCGCTGGCAAGAATTGAACCCGTAACCGACCGCGCGAAGCTCGCCGATTGCGACTTCATCGTCGAAGCAGCCACCGAAAAGTTCACGATCAAGGCGGAAATCTTTCGCGAACTCGAACACCTGGCGCGGCCCGACGTGATTCTGGCCTCGAATACTTCTTCAATCTCCATCACGAAACTTGCCGCCTTGACCAAACGTCCCGAAAAAGTGATCGGCATGCACTTCTTCAATCCCGTACCGGTGATGAAGTTGGTCGAGGTCATTCGCGGCCTGGCTACTTCGCAGGAAACTTTTGAGGCAGTGCGCAAGCTGTCGGAAAAGCTCGACAAGACTCCGGTCGAGGTGAACGATGCCCCCGGCTTTGTTTCCAACCGCGTTCTGATGCCCCTGATCAATGAAGCCATCTACGCGGTGATGGAGGGCGTGGCCACGCCCGAGTCGGTCGATGAGGTCTTCAGGCTGGGCATGGCGCATCCCATGGGGCCGCTGACGCTCGCGGATTTCATCGGCCTCGATGTTTGCCTCGACATCATGCGCGTGATGCAGGAAGGCTTAGGCGACCCGAAGTACCGCCCTTGTCCGTTACTCATCAAGATGGTGGACGCGGGCTGGCTGGGAAGGAAGGGCGGGCGCGGGTTTTATAAGTATTAAGGAAGAACAGTAGCCAGCATTCTCCCGGGCGAAACGCTCCGCGATCATGACAACCGATCCCAGTTCTACGCCGGCCAGTCGCGACCTGCCGTTCTACCTGCTGGCTGCCGCTGCGGGCATGGGCACGGGCTGGGCGGATGTCTCGATCAACGATCTGCTCTTCACCGCGCTGCTGGCGCTGGCAGCCTGCATGCTGCTGGGATTGCTGCGGCCGCGACGGCCATGGCGGTGGGTGATCGTAGTCGTCGCCTGTATTCCCCTGGCGGAGTGGGTCGCCTACAAGCTCACCGCGATCCAGCCTTCGCGCTCGCAGGTATGGGGCTCGTTTCTTACGGCGCTGCCCGGCACCGCCGGAGCCTATGGCGGCGCAGTGATGCGGCGCGTCATCGATACGCTGAGACAAGGCAAGTAGAGCGGACGTCGGACCTCAGGCTGGAAGAGAAAGGCCCGAATTCTGCGGTCTGAGGTCCGTCCAAAGGCATCGGATAACCCAGAAGTTACTCCCCCTTCCACAGGCCGCTCGCGTATGCTGCCTGCATGTGTGTAACAGTTTCGCTGCTGGCAAGCGGTAGCCGGGGGAATTGCGCGCTCGTGGCCAGCGCGCGCACCCGAATTCTGGTCGATGCCGGCATCTCTTGCCGCGAAACCTTCAAACGCCTGCGCTCTCTAGGCGAAGACCCACAGGCGCTCTCGGCGATTCTGATCACCCACGAACACTCCGACCACGTCTATGGCCTGGCTACCCTGGCTAAAAAACTCAGCATCCCAATTTTTATGACCGGGGCCACCCACGCGGCCTGGGCGCGGGCCTTGCGCAAGGACAAGGGCGAGCGCCCCCAGCTCGACACGCTCGAGCGCTTTGAAGCCGGGCATCGTTTTCAGGTCGGCGATATCGAAGTCAAGCCCTTCACCATCCCGCACGACGCCGCCGACCCGGTGGGCTTCACCTTTCGCGTGGAAGGCGCGAAGGTGAGCGTGGCCACCGATCTCGGTTACTTGCCCGCCAACGTTCGCGATCACCTGCGCGGCTCCGATATTCTGGTCATGGAATCGAATCACGACGTCGAAATGTTGCGGGTCGGCTCGTATCCCTGGGCGGTGAAGCAGCGGGTGGCCAGCAACGTGGGCCATCTTTCGAACGAAAAGCTCGCGCAATTCTTCACCAAAGACTATGATAATGGTGCGGCCTTTGTAGTGCTGGCGCATCTCTCTGAGCAGAACAATCATCCCGAACTTGCGCGGAGAGAAGCAGAGAAGGCGTTGGGCCAACGGGGTGGTCTGTTTCAGAACCGTGTGCTGGTGGCGTTGCAGTCCGAAGTCCTGCCGCCGATTCGCCTTTAGTCATTTTATGAGTCAGCAGTGCAGCGATCCCATCGTAGGCAAGATACTGGCGGGCTGGCGCTACGACATTTCCGGCCTGGCGCCGGAGATGCGCGGCGACTACGAAAGCCACTTCGCCGGCTGCGAACGCTGCCGCAGCCGCCAGCGCATGCACCGCATTATCGACGTGGGCCTGATCGCGCTGGCCTCGATTTCCGGCGGAGTCTTTCTGTTAGCCTTTGGCGTGATTCGTCACTTCGGTCCCCGTCACGCCTTCTGGCTCGAAATCGCCGCGCTCACCGGCTTCGCGCTTTCCGCTTTGATCTGGCTGGTGGTCGCAGTCGCGACTCCGGCCCCGGTGACCGTGCTCGATGCAGCCATGGAAGGGGCGCGCCGCGTGCATGACCGCCTGCCGCCCGAGATTCGCGAGCGCCTGCCAGAAGAACTTCGGGTGAAGATTACGGGAACCTAACCTTGCCGCGGACTCTTTTTCAACTCGCAACCTTCGCTGTGCTGGGCGCAACCCTGGCATCCGGTGCGGGGATGTGTCTGATGCCGCCAGCGCTGGCTCCCATCCATCGCGCTGCTTGCCATCCTCGACCAGTACCGGTGAACCCGCAGTCTCCCGACTATCGCTGCTGTGCCGGCCGGCAGGCTTCGGCTTTACTGGTCAGTGCCGGCTGCCCGCGCCCGGCTCTGCAATCAAGGCAGAACCCAGAGCCACTCTCGTCGCTCTCTCTCCATCCCGAAGATTTCTGTTTTCCCGCGGAGCCTTCCGGCGGTCCGCCCGGCATTCTCGCGCTCAGAATTTAATCCCACTCCTCCCGAAGATTGTTCTCCCGAAGACCGTGATGCGAAAGACCGTGGCGCCGCGTGTATCGAGCGCACCCCGGCGTTTCTAGTTTGTTTTATCGTGCGCGAGGAGCTTGCGTGTTGCGACTCATTTTGTTTCTTAGCTTGATCGAAGTGCTGCCCTTTGCGGCGTTGGCGCAAAACTCCGACATGAGCGGCATGGCGATGGACATGTCCTTGAGCCAGCCCGCATCCGAAACGTCGCGACTGCCTTCCCCTCACGCCGGTTCGGGTACGGCTTGGGAGCCCGCGTCAGTGCCCGAGCGCGAGTGGATGTGGATGCACGCTGGCTGGGAGCTAATGGCGCATGGCGTAGTCTTCGCCGATTACAACCAGCAAGGCGGCCCGCGCGGCGAGGGCAAAGCCGAGTCGGTGAATTGGGCCATGGCGATGGAGCAGCACAAGCTCGGCCGGGGCACGATCCTCTTCCGGCAAATGTCATCGGCCGAATCGCTGACCTCGCCCCACCCCGGCTTCCCCGAGCTCTTTCAAACGGGAGAGACCTACCACGGCGAGCCTCTGGTCGATCATCAGCATCCCCACAACGTCTTTGCCGAGCTATCGGCTCTCTATCTGTTGCCGCTCTCGGAGAAAATCTCCTGGGAACTCTACGGCGGACCCGCCGCCGAGCCGGCGCTAGGGCCGGTCACCTATATTCATCGCGCTTCGGCCTCCGAGTTGCCGATGGCGCCGTTGAGTCATCATCTGCAAGACTCGACCCACACCAGCTTCGGCGTGGTGACTACGGGGCTGCAAATAGACTGCTTCAAAGTTGAAGGCTCGGCCTTCAATGGACACGAACCCAACGAAGAGCGCTGGAGCATTCAGCCGGCCGCGCTCGACTCCTGGTCCACGCGCGCCAGCGTTGCCCCTGGCCGGGATTGGACGGCGCAATACAGCATCGGCCATCTCGACCACCCCGAGGCGCTCGCAGTGTGGAACCAGTGGCGACAAACCGCTTCCGTGGAATATGACCGCCCCGTTGCCGCGGGCAATTGGGCCACGTCTTTGGTCTGGGGACGCGTCCATGAGATCGGCACGCCCATTCGCCTCAACAGCTTCCTGCTCGAATCCGCTTTGAATTTCTTGCGCCGCGACTACGCCTTCACGCGCCTTGAACTCGTCGATAAAGACGAACTCTTTCCCTTAGCAGCCGCCCATCCCGCGTATCGCATCGGAGCCTACACCTTCGGCGGAGTGCGCGACCTTGTGCACAAGCATGCCTGGCAGTTGGGATTGGGTGGGGACATGACGGTTTATTCTAAGCCCGCCGCGCTCGATGCTGCCTATGGAAACTACCCAGTCTCCTTTCAAATCTTCTTGCGGATGCGTCCCGGAGTACCGGCAAGCCCGCATCGCCATTAGTCGATTTTTTGCCCGGGGCAGCGGCATTTTTTGGCGCGACGCAGGGCGTCACAATCGGTTACGGGAAACTCACCGTTGCGCGCCGACGCTGGGACAAAATCGATCCCTGCCCAGCAGGGGCGGCATGGGAAAGTCCGGCACGGGAGTGCCGGGGCCGCAACGTGAGATGAATTGAGTCCGCTTTTAGCGGACGGCACTCAGATCTGGGCCAAAGCGCTTGCTCATCGCCATGCTTGACCCGCCGAGGCAATGCATGCGCGAACCGCCATCCTCATTGCCCAGCCAGATTCCACCGGCAAGATTGTCTGTCTCAGGACTGTAACCTGAGCCACAATATAGTTAATGAGGGGGACTCTACGGATTTTGCGCGCCCTGCAATGGGCGATGCTGGGCAGCATTGTGCTCTACGCGGTCGCAGAGGGATTCCTTCGCCCCGGCGCCGGCGGCATCGACCCTTCCTTAAGCTATCTTTTCAGCACCGCCGGCGTTGGCATCGTTGGCATAATCTTCGTGGTCAGGCGGACTCTGGTCTTACGCTCCGCCCAGGCTCTGGCCGCGCACCCCGACGACGCCCTCATCTTGAATCACTGGCGAAGCGGCTACATCGCGACCTATGCATTGTGCGAGATGCTGGCCCTCTTTGGCCTGATCCTGCGCTTTCTGGGCTCGGGCTTCGAGCAGAGCCTGCTCTTCAATGTCGGCGGCTTCGTGCTGTTGATCTTCTTTGGACCGACAGTGCCGGTCAGCGTCTCCGATACTCAGCCGCAAGCCTAAGCTTCAAGTCTGCCAGACAAGACGGATATATGATGTCGGTGAGGAGATCTCATGTCGATCAACGGGCCGGAAGATCTAGCCGGGATGCGCGCGGCGGGAGCGGTCGTCCGTCAGATGCTAAGCGCGATGAAAAGCGCGGTGCGCCCCGGAATTACGACGGCCGAATTGGATGAAGTGGGCGCGGACGTGATGCGCCGCCATGGAGCCCAATCGGCGCCCAAGCTGGTCTACAAATTTCCCGGCGTGAACTGCATCAGCGTGAATGATGAAGCCGTGCACGGCATCCCCGGCGAACGCGCGCTCGTGGCCGGCGATCTGGTGAAGCTCGACGTGACTGTAGAAAAAGACGGATTCATGGCTGACGCCGCCGTAACCGTTCCCGTGGGCGAAGTCAGCGAAGAGCGCCAGCGCCTGGTAGCCTGCGCGGAACGAGCTTTCGCCAAGGCCATGCTGGTAGCGCGCGCCGGCTTTCGAGTTTCGGAGATCGGCCGCGTGGTCGAGCGCGAAGTGCGTCGCAGCGGCTTCTCCGTAATTCGCGACCTCGGCGGCCATGGCATCGGACGCACCATTCACGAAGCCCCGCGCGTGCCCAACTATGCCGATCCGGAGGCGAATCAGATTCTCACCGAAGGCCTGGTGATCACAGTCGAGCCAATCATTGCGATGGGATCAGGCCGCTCGTTCGTGGCGCGCGATAAGTGGACGATTGTCACATCCGATCACAGCCCGTCTGCGCACTACGAGCATACCCTGGTGATCGCCAAAGGTGAGCCGATGCTGCTGACCGCGGCCTAGAGATTCGTGCGTAGGCGCCTGCCCTAGCCTATGGGCGATGCACAATCGGCTCTGTTCGTCGGATCGCTCAGGAACCTTCCGATGAGTTTATTCCCAAAGTATACAGACGCAAGCGCTGGGGTGAGACGTGTTTGCCGCGCCGGGGTCAGGGCTTGGTTAGCGTCTGTGTTCTTCTGCGTAGCATCCAGTGTTTGTAGCGGCCAATTCCACGAAATCGTATGCAATGACGGGTAAGAGGAAATTGGGGTCAAGTTCACGTTTGTGAAGCGACAATAACTTGGAATAAACAAAGTCTCTCGGTTCTCCCCGCGGCTTCGCAGGTCGATATCGACGTACTCGGCGGGGATCTCGGCCTGGGCCAACCGGTCGTTGCTTTTCAAACAAAAAGAAGTCCGAGCTTGACTCGTACATGAAATACGAAATCTATTCCCTGCGGAAGCCGCCACGGTCGCTGCGAACGATTAATGGTGGAGACTTCTTCGGCGCTGCCGATGCCGACCTGGATGGTCGCATCGAGATTTGGACCGGCCATGCCGGCGCCGTGGATGCTTTCGAGGGCCTGACACCGGGCGAATTTGATTTCGCTCCGACGCTCGCGCTGCGCTTTGAACATCGCCGACCGGTAGACGTCAGTTCAGAATTCGATCTCACTTCGACGACCAACTCGCGGAAGTGCGTGCCCGACTTGACTCGCAGGACTTGACTGATTTCAAGAACAGCGATGGCAGGAAAGGTTCGATCGGCCAAAACAGTTGGGGCGTTCGAGCCGGGGCTAGTCGACGCCACCGCGCAATGGAAGCTCATTCCCGCTTTCAAGCGGGGTCGCCCCGTGGCCGGCCGTTTGCGCTTCGCCGTCACGCCGTTGCGATGAGGCCGCTGCGTTCGGCGCCTTAAATATGGCAGCTAGCCTGCCCGCGCTTCTCCAGATACTGCTGGTGATAATCCTCGGCCGGATAAAACGTCACCGCCGGAACGATCTGGGTCGCGATTGCCTTCGAATAGCGATGCGCTTTCTCGAGAGCTTCCTTCGAGGCCAGCGCCTCGGCCTGCTGCTCCGGGGAATGATAAAAAATGGCCGAGCGGTATTGCGTGCCCCAGTCGGGACCCTGGCGATTGCGCTGCGTGGGATCGTGATTCTCCCAGAACGTCTTCAGCAGCGTGTCGTAAGAGATCTTGGCGGGATCGAATTCCACTTCCACCGCTTCAGCATGGCCGGTGGTGTCGGTACAAACCTGCTTGTAGGTGGGATCCTCGGTGGTCCCCCCAATATAGCCGACGCGAGTCGACTTCACTCCGGGCAGCGCCCGGAAAGTAGCCTCCACCCCCCAGAAACATCCCGCCGCAAATGTGGCCTTCTCCATTTTAAGATTGCTCCTTAATTATTATCTCGTTGAACCCAGTCGCCGCCGTGAGAGCCGGACGGAATTCTGGCTCGCTCTTATTAGATGACGGAATCGCCAGAAAGTCACGTGGTGGTTATTCGTTGCACCGCCGTCCCGGCGGCTGTCGGCCGGGCGTCACGCCGCCCAAACCGGCCGCGGAAGGGCCCCGTCACAGTCAGCCCAGACGCCGTCTCTAGCGCTTATAATTTGGGTAATAATATATTTGACGAAGAAGTGAGATGACGCTCGGCAAACAAAAGCGCAGGCTGTGGTTTTGGTTCTGGGTTATCGTTGTTGCTTTTGCTGCTTGGTTTTGGCCTACAGGAAGGACGGTTCTCAGCCCACCGCCTCAATCCGTGGCACCCGCGAAATAGGACAACCGCGCTCCCAAGATCCTAGACTCAATGCTATTTTGCTAAGTATATTATTGCCATAATTTGAGTCGTTCCTATGCCGACGATTGAGAATCCCGACCGGGCCGCAGTGCTAGCTTTCGCCACTCTCCTGGCCTTCGCGCTCAGTTCCCAAGCCGCCGAATCCGACTGCAGCCAGAAGCTCGTGGACGGCGCCGCGCCCCCAGCTACAACTGCCTACATCTATCCCCTCCAGCCTGTGAAGCCGTTCTACCAGTGGGAAAACAACGACGGCTATTGCGGCGAAGTTTCCATGATGCAGGCCGGCCTCAACAACGGGCAGTGGATGTCGCAGTTCAGCGCCCGCCTCATCTGCGGTACCGGCCTCTCGCAGTCCGGCCCGGACGGCGCCTGCGCTGCGCACCAAGGCCACGTCGATTACAACGCGCAACTTCTCATGGAAGACCCCGGAACCGGAGTCACCGGGCCGAACACCTATGCCGATGCTGCGCTCTGCCTCGCCAATTCAAGGCTGAGCGCAGCCACGTTTAACTACTCGCAGCAATCGTCCGGACTTGCCGGATACGAACAGTACATGTCCTGGGTAAAAGCGCAGGTGATCGCCGGTCACCAGGTCGCGATCGCCGTCTTGCTGAACGGTGGCAGCGACCCGCAATACGATCACGAGGTTGCCGTGATCAAGATCGGCACCAATCATTCTCCCACCGACTCTGCCTATTATCCCGACGACGTCGTCTACTTTGACGACCACGGCGTCTACACGAAAAGGGGCCATCGCTTTACTTCGAATCCGGCGATCCCTCCGGGCGCAGGCTCGGACTCGCCCGGCTGCACGCCCTACGTCTTTGGCTACACCTTCGCCTCGCTCGCGCAAACTCGTGCCGGAGCAAACCGCAAGGGCGCGCGGGCTTACTCGATCATCATTCCCGGCGACCAGAGCATTCACACCGGCGCCGGAGGCTCGGGCTACGACACCGTTCCAATTCTCGGGCCACACAACTACGGCTTCTCGGTCTCCGGCCCGGAAGATCCGACGGGAGTAACGCTGCCGGTCGCGGTCACCATCGTGGGACCAACGCTGACCGGAGGAAGCCCGAATCCCTTCGATCCCGTGGCCGGCTATGACTACGAGAATCCCATGATCGGCAAGAGCGTCTGGGGATCGAGTTGCACCAACCACCCGCCCACGCCATGGATGAGCAACTTCACGCTGCGGGCGGCCGTCAGCGGCCTGACTTCGGGCACGGCCTACCATTTGTACGAGTATGACTTCTCTTCCGTCACAGGCGAGGGCTCGGGAGCGGCCCTCGCCGTGCCCACCCGCGATTTCAACGCCAACGCCGGCCTCGCCACTCGCGTCACAACGTTCACGGCCAGCGCCTCCACTTTCACGCACAGCGTGACCACCACTTCCGACAGAATCGTGGTCTTCCGCTGCGTAGCCGTCAGCGCTCCCTGACTTACGTTTCCTTAACCGGTCAGCTGTTTCCAACCGACTCTCGCAGCCTTGCCGCCAGCCCGTTACCGATTCGTAGAGGGATGGTCCGGTCCGTCCCAGAGTGAGGATCACATACTCGAACACCCATCCAGCCCGCCGCTGCACCTTAATCTCGCCCCAAGGAATCAACTGTGGAGGGTGCATAAAACGAAAAAGAAACATGCTGGCCAAATACAACCCCTGCGGGCTGGCGCCAATGGTCAGAACGTCGTTGTACTTCATCTGATCGCGCATCTTCGCACTCTGCCCTCCCCACTTCGCGCCATTGAATCTTGTCCAGAGGCGATCCCTCTTCGCTAGCGAGAACCAGCCGCCGACAAGGCTGACGATCGCGCCCACCCCCAGCCACAACGCGAGGAAGTAGGCCAGGAAGAATAGCGCAAGCAGTTCAGGATGCTGGTGAATCCAGCGTTCGAAACTCATGCTCGTCCGTTAGACGTTACGCGGCAGGGGCTGAGAAACGCCACTCAATCCGAGTGCCGACGATGATTCCCTGCCCTCTGGCCTTTCCGGGCAATTGACGCTGCCCCCGCGTTCGGGATAAAGTTCGGGCAAGCTTGTTGCAGTCTCCCCCAGGAGAGGTTCTGTGCGTTTTCGACCCAGCCGCGCCCTACGTGTGCAGAAGCTTGCCGCTTTTCTGCTGTTGGCGCTGGCCGCGGCGCAGGCTGCACTGGCTGCCCCGAACTTCAGCCCGCAGCGCCGCCTCGGCTACAACACCGGAGATCAGTGGGAACCCGCCCTCGCCGCCGATGGCCACGGCCACATCTACATTCTGTTTCCGCAGTACGGCGCGGTCAGCGTCTGCCCGGCCTGCAAAGCTCCCACGATCTCTTTGCAGGTGAGCAACGACAACGGCGTGACGTGGCAGGCGCCGCATCCGCTGGTGGCTTCTTCCACCGGGCAGTTCGATCCGCAGATCGTGGTCGATCCCGTGGACCGGCAAACCGTCTACGCCTCCTGGCTGCAAAACAATCGACGCGATGTGATGGTCGCGCGCTCGCAAGACTTTGGCCGCTCCTGGTACTTGGCCGTAGCGGAGCGCTCGCGCGACGATGCCGACAAGCCCGTGCTCGCGGTTCATGGCGCGGACATCTACGTGGGCTTCAATCACGAGCAGGAGTTCTTGGTGGCTGCCTCGCATGACTATGCCGAGAACTTCTCGACGGCGCAGGTGAACCCGGATGCGGGGCCGGGATGGTCGCTGGCCGGCGGCGCAACAGTCGATCAGACGGGCAACGCTTACTTCTCGTGGACTGCTTATGCGCGTCCGGATCTGAGTACGCGTCGCGTGAGTGTCTACATCAGCCGGTCGGCCGATGCCGGACGAACTTGGAACTCGGTTCTGCTCGACGTTTCCAGTGCGCCTCCCGATTGCGAGGCTGCGGGCTGCGATGCCGGATTTCTCGGCGCGCAGATCGCGCTGGCCTCCGACGCGGCCGGGACGGTGTATGCTCTGTGGAACTCGGGTACCGTGAACGGCGGGCCGGAGCGCATCTACTTTTCGTCCTCGACCTCCGGCGGAGAAAGCTGGTCGGCGAAGGCGGATGTCTCCGCTGCGGACGGATCGGTCGAACACTGTTTTCCCGCCATCACCGCGGGCGTGGCCGGAGATGTGCGCATTGCGTGGATGGATACGCGCTACCACGCGCAGCCGGAGCAGTCGCTGTGGAACGTCTTCCATCGCACTTCGAGCAACGGCGGCGCGACCTGGTCGGCTGAGATGCAACTCTCAGGGCCGGTGCGCGGCTACGACTATATATTGCCCGCGGGATTTAAATTTCCTTTCGGCGACTACTTCTCCATCGCCATCGATAATCTCGACAACACCCATGTCGTGTGGGGCGCAGGGAGAAACTTTCAGTCCCCCGGCTCGATCTGGTATACGCGCGGACGGTAAAAGCTGTCGGTCGCAGAGGCGAAAAGCAGCTTTCTCACCTCGCTTTAAAGCGCCACGACAAGAACTTTATCCGGAGTAAGATCCCAAAGAAATGTCAGGGGCTGGCCCAGTTGCACCCTCACACGAAACGGGATGTCCCCCTCGTGGCACTTTTAGGGGTGGGCTGCTGCGAACTTTCCCCGACGTGTTCATCGGTCAGAGCAATCTCCGCGTTCCTGTTGCGTCGTTTCAATGCGGAAAAACCTTCACCGCCGCGATGCGCTAGATAGCGTTTTATTACCAAAAGCAGAGCTGCACATCCGCAAGATCTCTTGATCCTCTCGGCATCGCGGCCCACCCGTAAAACTGCCACGAGTGGGTCATCTTGTTCATGCTGGCTTGGACGCAATGTGTCGGTGAGCGAAGCCCCCCTCTAAGCCGTCCAGACCTACGCGTACAGATTAATGAGCTGGCCGCTCCAGCCAGCGGCACCGGCCGCGTAGGAAAGGTAATGGGCGATCGCCGTGCGTTCGACGGATTGGCTCCAGGCCCATCCGGAGACGTACTCCCAGGCCGAGCGTCCCGCCGCATCGCTCTGGGAATCCTCCACAGGCGTTCCTGCGATGCGAGTTGGCCCGCCGCGGCGCGTCGAGGACGACCAGGCGGAAGCGTCGGCGGAGGGAACAAGGCTAATCTGGCCGGCCCGCGTGGAGATCGCTCTCTGCGGAAGAGGCACGAGGCTGGTCGAGGCATCGAGCGCCAGCGAGGGGTCGACCGGATTCACCGGCGCCGGGAGCAGTTTAATCGACATGGGAAATCAGTTTGCCAACTCTCAGTCTATCGGCGGTTCCGGCCGATCTAAAGAACACGGCGGTACTTTAGCGCCGAGCCCTGAGGACCTCTGAGCCTCGTGCCCTTTCCCGGCCTGCTCGAAGAGAATCTTTCTGCTGCCTGCTAGAAGGTGAAACGACCGCCGATTGTGGGGGCGCAGTTGTTGTTGTAGTTATAGGGGACGCCGGGTTTATGGGGAATGGCGATGGCCAGGCCGCCGCTAACCCAGGAGTACGCAATTCCGGCGAAAGCGTCGAAGCGCTTGGTGAAGTGATGATCGGCATAGAGCGACCCCTCGTTGAGGGTGCCGGCGCAGGAGCTGCGGAAGCCGGCTGAGGGGGAGCAGGCCGGCGGACTGCGGAAATCGTTCTGCCGCTGCTGATACCAGGCGAAAGTGAAGTCGGTCTTGCTGCGGTAGGTGTACTTCGCGCCCGTCCACCAGATGTTCACCAACTTCTCGTCATCAAGATTGTTGTCTTCGACGCCGCTTATGTTGTAACCGCCCTGGTCCGATGCGCCCACGCCCAGCGGGTTCGTCGGATTATTCTGCCAGATGTATTCGTAGCCGGCAAAAAACTTGACCGGGTCCCAGGTATATTTGGCGGCGACCATGATGGCGCGGTTGTCGGTCACGATGCCATAGACGGTGTTGTCGGGGTCGATCAGATTATTCCCGTTAATGGGGTTCGTGTTGATGCTGTCGGTGGTCGACTGATAGGACGCGGTCGGACTCTGCGGCCCCAGCAAGGGGTTCAATACGCTGATCGCCTGGTTGTACTGTTGGAAGACGAGGTCGGCGGAAAACTTGCCCTGATTTCGGCCCATGTTTCCGCCGAGGTCGAATCCGTAGGCGTTGTTATGCGCATGTTCCGGCGTACAGTTGGCGGCAGTCCAGGTGGAGGAGGCCGAGTAGCAGCCGGCAGAACCGTCGGCGAATTTGTACATCGCGCCGAAATGGACCGGGCCATACGTGATGCGATATTTGAGGGCGTCGTCCCAACGGCTGTTCTCGGTGTCGCCACCGCCGGCCATGGTGCCGTTATATCCGATGTAGGAAAAGGCATAAGCGCCGCCGGCCGGATCGTAAAGCAGCATGGCATCGGTGCCGAGAGCGCGCTGGCGGCCGAAGGTCAGGGTGCCGAAATGCGTGGATGCCACGCCACCGTAATATTCGTCGTTGAAGGGTTGGCCCGCGCGCGCGCCGTCAATGGCGATCGAATAGCTGCTTCGGGGAAGGCCGTTGTTGGCGGTCTGGGTGGCGGAGGCGTTGGCGAGCAGTCCGGATTGCGGATTGATGCCAGTGGAAGCGTTAAACACCACCGACCAGCCCGGCCGAAACTCTTCCTTGCCGCGAATGCCCACGCCCGTCTGCTGCAGGTTGTTGGGTGCGACGAGGAATCGATGTTGATCGCCGTTTCGGTTCACCAGCGATTCCCCTTCGTAGTTGTAGCCGTTCTCCGGCAAGCCGTGGCTGACCCAGCCGACGCCGACGTCATAGGCGCCGTACGCCGTGATGCCGTGCCAGGTCAGCGCGCAATCGGTGGTAGCGAGCTCGTGGCCGCTGGTGCAGGGGTCGGGCGTGCTCTGAGCAAAGGTCAAGGATGATGAAAGCAAAAAACTTAACGCTGCGATAAACAGGCAAGCCTTGCGCATTTCGACCTCGAAAAATCGATGGATTGGGATAGAACGCGGAAGTGTACATTACATACGATTCGCTTGTCCAGAAATGTACGATTCAGTGCGGATGCGACGGGGTTGACCCCGGAACTTCGTTCTCGCTACGATTGCGTCCCGATGCCGAAGAGCGGCAAATCCGAAGGGAGCATCGAGGGACTGCTGCAGCTCCGCGATGCAGCTGTGCAACTGGGGATCAGCTTTCCCACGATTAAGCAGTGGATTTACAAGAAGAAGATTCGCAGCCATCGGACTGCGGGAGGGCATCATCGCATCCCGCAAAGCGAAGTCGACCGATTGCTTTTCAGAACCCGGGGCAAGACCGAGCCGCAACGCAAAGAGGAAATCCGGCGCGTGAGCGGCCGCAATCAGCTGGTGGGACGAATTGAATCGGTGCAGATCAGCGGTTTGATGGCTGAGGTCAGGGTCTCAATCGGCGGCCAGCACATCACCTCGATCATCACGGCACGCTCAGCCAGAGAGATGCAGCTCAAGCGAGGACAGACTGCCGCAGCCCTGATTAAGGCTACTGAAGTAATGATCTTGCGGGTTTGACGCGGCCACGCCCGCTCAGCGTTTCTGGTAAGGGTGGAAGATGTAGTCCTTGGCCTTCACCGGCGTATGGCAGGCGTAGCCGCAGTCGGAGAGACTTTTGGCGTCGGGCGTGAACTGATCCGAGGCGGGATCGTAGTTGAACACGGCGTATCCCCAGCCGCCGCTCTTCGCAAATCGCTTGCTATCCTTCTCCATCAGGAAAACCTGGCTAAAGGCCTTTGGCACATCCACCACGAACGGGGCTTCGGTGCTCTTCTTTTGAGTCCATTGGAGCTTGGCGATCATGGAGCCTTCGGGGAAGGGCTGGCCGTTGCCCGGGATGCCGGACTTGTACGCTTTGATCATGGTGGGATTAGCGACGATCACTTTGATTATTTCGTCGGTCCGGGCGGAAGAAACGTCGGCCCAGTCTTCGTATCCCCTGAAGTCGGAGAACGCGATTCCGCTCGGCGATTTCAGCGCGTACTTGTCGTCATTCTTGCCCTTGTCTTGGCCTTGCGCGAGAAGGGCAGCGGCGCCGAGGATGGCGAGCACTGCCGCGGCTACGGCAATCGTGAACTGGTTGGTGCGCTTCATAGCTGATCCTTATTCACGGATTTTTATTCCGGCTTGTAAATCGGGCACAGCATATCACAACCCCGATTCTCCATCCTCCAAACGGCACGACTGAACGTCGTACCCTTCCCAAACCGCCTGCAACGGGTTTTCCATCGGCCGTTCAGCCGATACATCTTTTTCGTGTCTTATAATCTCTAACCTGAAGCTAAGTGCTTGGGGACCCTCGATCGAACATCTTGCGAGGTGCGTATGCGGCGCTTGTTGGTGGCAAATGCGGTCATTGTCTTCAGTCTGACTGCGCCGGCTCAAACTTCCGCTCCCACTCAAACTCCCCCTCCCGCGCAAAATCCTACCGGCGAGCATTCGTCCACTGTTTGTGTGGTCTCGGGCCGCGTTGTCGCCGCGGCGGAAGGCGGACCTTTGAAATCGGCCCGCGTTGCCCTCATACCAAACAACCGCACTCGCGACGAGATTTACGCAGGGACAACCGACTCGGACGGTCAATTCGTTCTCAAAGACGTTCCGCCCGGCCGCTATCGATTCCTGGCGACGCACAATGGATTCGTCGACGAAGAATACACGGGCAAAAGCTCCGGTGCTCCCGTGCTCCTATCGCTCGGGGCAGGACAAAAAGTCAGCGATGTACTTTTCCGGATGACCACCGCCGCGGTGATTACGGGCCGCGTGACCAATGATGATGGCGAGGCGATGGTACGAGTCCAAGTCGTAGCCCTGCGCCAACCCAGCGAGGATGACATGGAAGATGAGGGTCCATTTTCCCGGCGGACGCAAAAACTGCGGACCGCCGCGTCGGCCCGCACCGATGACCGCGGGATCTACCGTATTTTTGGTCTCGAGCCAGGCGACTACTACATTCGCGTGACTGATTCTCAGCAACCGGGGTTCGACACTCCTGTCGGCGAGAGCTCTTGGCTTCAGCAGGAACTGGGTAGCGAATACGCGCCGGTTTGCTACCCCGGCGTGCCTCAACTGCACCAGGCGCAGATCGTTCCCGTGAAAGCTGGCGAGGAAACGCAGGCCGATGTGCTGATCCGCCACGTTAAGACGGTCGATGTTGCCGGGCACGTAGTCGGCCCGAAGGGTGTGACGGCAGATGCGTTTGTTCACTTAGATCCAGTGGATGCCGAGGACTATTTCTCCTCGGAGCACCGCGCCGACACGGATGACAAGGGCTTCTTCCGTTTTCGAAGCGTACCTGAGGGCAGTTACTGGATTAACGTCAACTGCCGAGGCGAGAAAGACTCTGTATATGAAACTCGGGCGCGCCAGAAGATCGAAGTTGGCAGCGAGAATATCGACTCTTTAACCATTTCTCTGACGGGTGGCTCGACTATTCAGGGCCGAATCATTGTCAATGGCACAAATATAACCGACATAAGCCGTGCGATTGTTGACTTAAGTCCAGTCGAGGGAGACGACCAATTCGGGGGCATGGGGCGCGTAGCGAAAGATGGAACCTTTGAGATAACGTCGGTTCACGATGGCAGCTACGCGGTCTATATGTGGATGCCCGGGGAAGGGCATTACACCAAATCAATTCGATATGGCAGGGACGACGTGCTGGAAAAAGGGCTGCAAGTCGAGAGAGGTGATACGGGAGGGAAACTTGAGATCGTAATGGGATCGGACTGCGCGCAATTGGAAGGGGTCGTCACCGACGAGGATGGTCCGGTGATCGGAGCTCGCGTGCGGATCGTGCCCGATGCGGAAACTCCGTACAATCGATCTCGGCGCAGCAGTACAACGACCGACCAAGTGGGCAAATTTTCTCTGGTCGGTCTCGCTCCAGGAAAGTATCGTCTGGTCGCAAAGTCTAAGCTGCCGTCGCAAAAAAACTCAGTTCAATCGGAGGCGCAAACCGTAACCCTCGCGGCCAATGATCACCAGACCGTCCAGTTAACTCTCGCCAAACCGCAGCAATAATTTCGACGCCCGCCAGAGGCGGAACTGCCAGCAAGGCGACCTTACGCCGGACTATTATGCGCATACTGATCGTTTCGATTTGCTTGTGGCCGCCGCCTCATTCTTTCTCTTATGCTCCAGCTTTCGCCTCAAGGTGCGTAGTGAGTGAATACGAGGTCGGTCGCTTTGGCCTTCTCGTGGCAGGGGAAGCAGCTTTTCATAAAGGCCGCGTCGCCAGCTTTGCCGTCCGCGAAGTGGCCGAAGCCCCAGCCGCCGGTGGCGGCGTACTTGGTGGAATCCTTGACCATGAACTGAACGTTGGTGGGGGCGCCGGGAACGAACGATTGTGCCTGGCCAAAGACCTTATTGTTTTCCTCCGATGCGACGTTACGATAATGCAAAGCGGCGATGATCGTGCCATCCGGAAACGGCAGCTTCTTTTCGCGGTAGGCGTTGATGGCCACATCGTTGCCCAGCACGGCGCCTAGGCTGTTAAGGTTGCCGGCTTCATGGGCCGAGGAAATCCACCGGTAGTCGCGGTACCCCTTGGGGATTTCGGTAACGTAGGGGGCGGGTTGCGCGTCCGCGTGTCCGGGTGCGGGGGCAAAGAGGGCGACAAGGCCGGCGATAGTTGCGATTGCAACCAGGAAGAATGTGAGGTGTTTCATGAGGATTCCCTCCTTCCAAGCCAAGCTCGCACGATGAAACCAAGGAACGCATCACGAGATGTAAGTTATTTCTTCTACCACTACCGGATTATTGGTGAATACCTCCATTTAGGTAAGAGCAATCTCTGGCCGGAATTGAAGAAATTAGCAAGAAACCGGTCTCAACTGACGCTATCGGGGGGATGTTTCACTCCACGATCAGGCCGCCGATCAAGTCTGCTAGGCGGGTGATGCTGTGGTCTTCGCACCACTCGCGCAGTTCGTCGGCGATCTTCTCGGTGGCGCGCGGGTCCCAATAGCTGGCGGTGCCGATCTCGACCGCGGTTGCGCCCGCGAGCATGAACTCGATTACATCGGACGCGGTTGAAATTCCGCCCATGCCGATCACCGGAATGTTCACGGCGTGGGCGGCGTCGTAGACCATGCGCAGGGCAATCGGCTTGATGGCCGGGCCGGAGAGTCCGGCGGTCACATTGGCGATGCGCGGCTTGCGCGTCTCGGGGTCGATGGCGAGAGCTACGAAGGTGTTCACCAGCGAAATCGCATCGGCGCCCGCTTCCTGCGCCACGCGCGCCATCTGCGCGATGCTGCTCACGTTGGGCGAAAGCTTCACGATCAGAGGCCGCGTCGCTGCGTGCTTGGCCGTGGCCACAACTTCATCGAGCAGGCGCGGATCGCTGCCGAATTGCAGTCCACCGTGCGCCGTGTTGGGGCACGAGACGTTCAACTCGTAGGCGGCGATGCCTTCGCCGTCGTTGAGGATCTCGATGGTGCGTTCGTAATCTTCGCGGGTGTAGCCGAAAACGTTGGCGAAAACTACGGTGTTCTTGATTTCACGCAGCCGCGGAAGTTTTTCTTCCAGGAAGGCTCTCGCTCCGATGTTCTGCAGGCCGATCGCATTCAGCATTCCGGCGGCAGTTTCCCAGAGGCGCGGCGGCGGGTTGCCAATCATCGGCTCCTGAGAAAGGCCTTTGACGACGAAGCCTCCGAGCTTGTCGAGGTGGACTACGTCTTCGAACTCGACTCCATAGCCGAAGGTGCCGCTGGCCGCGATGATGGGATTCTTGAGCTGGATGCCGGCAAAAGAGAGGCTGAGGTCGAGCGCAGATTTGCCGAGCTCGGAAGATAGGCTCACGGTTGCGGCCTTTCATTCGAGGCCGCCGAGTATACCCCAGCGGCTGAAGCCGCGTTCAACTTTGGCGCAATTTCGGCACGACTTAAGTCGTGCCCTTCCCGAACCGATTCTGACACGCGTCCTTCCCGATCCACAAGGGCTTCGGTGAGCACGCGTCCCACAGCGTGCGTGGGAGCGTTAATCCCCAGCAGCGATGCGAACGTTACCGCCATATCCACCGGCTCGGCGTGGGTGCGATAAGTTCCGGGGCGAAAGGGCAGTCCATAAAACGCCAGCGGAACGTGCGTGTCGTAGGTGTAGGGCGAGGCGTGGTCGGTGCCCTTGGCGGGGCCGACAGTATACGGCTGGGGCACTCCCATCACATACCAACCGCCTTCAGGCGAGTAGCTGTGCAGGAACTTTTTGCCCAGCGCGGTGGCGGGAACCTCGCCTGCGGAGAGTTGCGATTTCGTGAAGTAGTCGCGCAGCCCCGCCTGCTTCAGAGCTTCGCCCACGGCCACTTCCGCGTCGCGCTCTTTGACGTGTGCGGCTTTGAAAGCTTCTTCATCGAGCCACGCGATTGGATAGTCGAGCTTCATGTAAGCGGCGGCGTGGCCGGGTGAGAACTTCGAAGTGAGCGCACTGTTGATTTGCGTTTCGAGGGAGTGGGCGTCAAGATTGGCGGCCGGGATGCGCAGCTTCTTGGCCGCGTCAGGCAGGGCCGAGACGCCATGATCGGCAGAAAGGGCGATCCAAAGATTCGCCAGGCCAAGCTGGTGGCCGAGAAAGGTGAAGAAGTCGGCAAGCTCGCGGTCGAGCGCCAGCGCCATCGCAGCCATCTCGGGAGAATCGGGGCCGACCTGGTGGCCGAGAATGTCGTTGGACGAAAGGCTGATGGCGAGCAAATCGGTCGCGTGCCCGGCGCCCAGATTCTCGTTGGCGATTAGTTCCTTGGCGAATTCGAGTTCATATTCGTTGGCGAACGGAGTTGCGCCGACGACTTCGTAAAAACCCACGTCCGAGCCGTCTTTACCTTTGCGATGCGCTGTGGATCGTAGTGTGTCGCCGTTATTATTCTTCCAGTCACGTTCCCAATATTTCGCGGCGCGATTGCTGGAGTTGAAATCCTGCGCCCACTTGGGCAAGTCCGGGCGATAGTACGTGGATGTTACCCAAGCGCCGCTTTTCGGCTCTATCCAGTAGGCAGCGTCGGCGGCAAAGCCTCCGGGCAAAACGGCGGCGCGGTCTTTTAATGACACCCCAAAAACTCTAGCCTGGCCTTGGGTTGCGAGTTTGAGTTCGTCGCCCAGCGTATCGGCGAGCAGGTTGTGCGGCGACGAGCCAGTCTTGTCTCCGGTGACGCCGACTAATTTTGTGTCGTCGTCTTCGACGGAAGTCACCACGCGCTTCCTCTTCGGATCCCACCATTCGTTGGCGGCGATGCCGTGACTGTTGCTGTAGGCGCCCGTGAAGAGCGTCGCGTGCCCGGGAGCGGTGCGGGTGTTGGCGTAGTCGTAGTTGCAGTCGGTAAAGTTGGCGCCGTTATTGAGGAAGATGCTGAAGCCGCCGGTGGCGAACTGGTCGCGGTAGCGCTCCAGATAGTCGCCGCGGAATTGATCGATGACGATGACTACGATCAGCTTGGGATGCGCGTTGTAAGCGGAGGCAAAGATCGCTGGACTATAAGCCGCGCTAATCCCCGCGAGGATCAGAACTATAAAACTCAGACGCCGGCGCACAGCAATGGAGCGGGGGGAGAATCTCATCGCGAAGCTAGTTTACACATGGATAAGGGATGGGCGGAAGGCGGAGGCTCGGATTTGCGGCTTTGATTTACCATTTCAAACATGGATCCAAGCCCAAGTTCTGCCGAGCCGCTAGCTACCGGCTCCCACGGTGCATACCGATGGCTGTCGAGCGGACACGAACTCGACGATTTGCTCAGACTTTGTCCCGCGGTTGTCTTGGGAAAGTATGTTGCGGTGACTTCGTTCGACAGCAGCTACCTAATTCCGAGCGCCGAAGAGAAATCGGCTGGTTGGAAGAGTCGAGGAGGCATCGCCTACAGCCCCATGATTCAATCCATCGAATCGTTGCCGCATGGTGGGTGGGATGAATGGTACGTCTTGACTCACAAGGCGGATTTGGGCGTGTCGCGACTCGGCGGCAATATTTTCGATCCCCCTATTAAGCCGGGTGAGCTTGGCGTGTTTCGTGAACTATTGCTTCGCCTTGCACAGTGGTGAGATGGAAAATCTTGCGGATTTGTTCTGGGGACAAATCGAACGGTTTCAGCCTGAGTCGTACATTGCGGATAATGACTGCGTAACGTTTGTTACTCGCGATGAAAGTCTTTTTCCGTGCGCTTACCGAAGCTCTTAGTCATGCTCCGTAGGCAGCTTGCGAGTTCAGCCAGCGGCGTATGGCCTGTCGCGTGCATTCACTGCCCCCTTTCCGATAAAGTAGTTGGTTCCTATGCTTGATCCTCGACATGCTTGAACTGAATTTTGTTCGCGACAATTTGCCTCGGGTGGAAGAGATGCTGCGCCAGCGCGGCGCCGATCCGGCTGCCGTGCTGAAAGATTTTCACGAGGTCGACGTTCAGCGGCGGCAGGCCATTACCGAAGCCGAGACCATGAAGGCGCGGCGCAACAAAGCCTCCGAGGATATTTCCCAACTCAAGAAGGCCGGGCAAGATGCCACTGCGGCCATCGCCGAGACTAAAGATCTACGCGAGCAGATTCAGGCGCGGGAGAAGATCGCGGCCGATCTCGACGCCCGCCTTCGGGAAATTCTTGCCGGCATCCCCAACATGCCACATGAAAGCGTTCCGGTGGGGCGCGGCGCGGAAGATAACGTGGAAATTCGCCGCTGGGGCGCGCCGCCGCAGTTCGATTTCACTCCGAAACCGCATTGGGATATTGGCGCGGAGCTGGGCGTGCTCGATCTGGAGCGCGCCGTAAAGCTCACGGGAGCGCGCTTCGCAGTCTATTGGGATCTGGGCGCGAAGCTCGAACGCGCCCTGGCCAACTTCATGCTCGATCTGCACACCCGCGAACATGGCTATACCGAGGTCCTGCCGCCGTATCTGGTGAACTCGGAGTCGATGTATGGCACCGGGCAGTTGCCCAAGTTTGCCGCCGATTTGTTTCGCGTGCCGCACGGAGAAAAAGACCTCTGGCTGATTCCCACGGCGGAAGTTCCGGTGACCAATCTTTATCGGGACGAAGTGCTGGATGCACCGCGGCTGCCGATTTCGCTCACCGCCTACACTCCATGCTTCCGCAGCGAGGCTGGATCTTACGGCAAGGACGTGCGTGGCATCATCCGCCAGCATCAGTTTCAAAAAGTCGAACTGGTGAAGTTTTCGCGGCCGGAAAACTCCTACGAAGAGCACGAAAAGCTCACGCGCAACGCCGAGACGATTTTACAGAAGCTTGGTTTGCACTATCGCGTGGTGACGTTGTGCACCGGAGACATGGGGGCATCGCCGGCTAAGACTTATGACATCGAAGTGTGGCTGCCGGGGCAACAATTGTTTCGCGAGATTTCGTCGTGCTCGAACTTTGAAGCTTACCAGGCGAGGCGAGCCAATATTCGCTATCGCCCCGAGGGCAAGAATAAAACGGAGTTCGTGCACACGCTGAATGGAAGCGGACTGGCCGTGGGCCGCACCTGGGTGGCGATTGTGGAGAACTATCAGCAGGCCGATGGCAGCGTGGCGATTCCGGAGGTTTTGCGTCCCTATATTGGAGCGGAGCGAATTACAGCGAAGAGCTTTTAGGCGGCCGGCTTGGCCAAGAACGCAGTTCTTATAGAATAAGTACAGAATCAAACATGCCGAAAAAAGAACACGCACATCCCGCCATCTCCAGCGCCGACCAATCGCTGGTCCTCACTCAACTCGAACCCGATCAACTGGTCAAAGCCAAGAAACACCTCATCGCTCGCCGCCACTTAAAAGGCCCCGAACTCGCGATCCTGTGGTCGCTGCGCCTTTATCTTCTTTTTATGATGGCAGTCGTCGCTTACCAGGTTTGGACTGCCGCGCGCTAAGCGGATTTCCCGCCACCACATTTGCTTTAGATCCCGCGACGAATGGCCTATCCTTATATAGTGTTCCGCTCGCAATTTACTCTGGCCGCGCTTCAACCTTTTGCCAAGTGGAATTGGGGTTGTATTCCTTCATGGCCTTGCCCATGGCCTCGGTTTTCTTACCCAGATCCTTTTGATAGACCGCTCCATCTTCGCCGACGATAAATGTCATCACGCCGGATGACCTGTACTCCGCCGGATAAGCCACGAAAGCGAATCCCGCAGTCATCTTGCCGTTCACCAAATAGCTCTTCGCGCCGCCCGGAGCGTTCTTAGCCTGCCGCGTCAGGATGTGGTAATAGTATCCGCGGTAGGGAGTGGGCGCGACGTCCCTGCCCTTCGCATAACCCTCGGCAACGGCCGCCGCTACCAGCGGGCCGATTGGGCTTTGGGCTTCACCCTCCGCAACTTTCCAATACAAGCCGTTGTGCTGCCCTTCGTCGCTGAAGATTTTCGCAGCATATTGGTTATGCTGCGCGGAATAGTATTCCTTCTGCGCTGCCGCCAGTTCCTGGGACACCCGGATGGCCGACATCTCGTTCCGCCCAATGCGCCGGAATAAAATTTCCTTCTCCCCCGCCTCCGTGTCGAAATACCACACGTTCCCCTTGTTCACCAGCGGAATGGGCGTAGGCCAATTATGGGCGCCGATATATAAGACGGTAGTTCCATCTGCCTCTTTTACCAAGCGGTGCATCTCCTGATATCTCTTCACGAAGTTGGCGCGGCTCTCGGCATCTTCGGTCGCGTCTCCCGAGGAGACGATCTGTTTTCCATCCGCTCCCAGAATGTCGAGCATGGCTTTTTCGTCGTTACTCTGCGCGGACGCCACAAAAGCACTGCACGCCTCTTCCGCCGACGAAAAAGTTTTCTGCCCCGGTTGCTGGGCTGACGAGGAAACCGCCAAACACACAGTCACCAGGACCGCAATCGTGACTGTCTTAAGAAAATCTGACCCATGAAATTTTTCGCAGTTCTGCTTCGCTCGCCGCATATGCCTAATCTCCATTTCGAAGTTTCGCAAGCTACCAAGAACGCAGGGTGCCCTCGATCATCGCCGTCCGCCACCACCATGGCCACCGCCGCCTCCGCCGCCGTGAAAGCCGCCACCGAAGCTGGCTCCTCCCCGCGACGAAAAACCTCTGGCGTCGCCGCCGTGGCCGTAACCACTGAAGGCGCCCGACCGCACACCGCTCTCACCGTGCGGAGCAGCGGAATATCCCCGCGCGGCCTGCCGGTCTCCCTCAAAAGGCCTGGCTCCAACTCCGCCGCGGTTGAAAGATTCGCTGCGCCGTGCTCCGGCGCGATCAAAATTCCGGTTGTAGAAAGTTCGGCTCCCCGAAAAATATCGGCCGTGATCATAGACGGCGTAATGGTTGTGCCAGTCGAATCCCCAATGCCCCCATCCCCAGCCGAAGCCGCCATACCAGCCGATTCCGAAGCCGATTCCGAACGAGAGATAGGGGCCGCCAAACCAGATTCCAGGATACGGATACCACCCCGGCCAAGCCACCACGGGATATCCGTAGACCACCCAAGGATCGTACGCAGGAACGTACACGACCTCGGGATCCACCGGCTCGATGTCGATCGCCGAATCTTTCTCCGTCACCGTCTGCTGTGGCGTGTCCTTAAGATTGCCGGCAGCCTGCGCCTTTCGCCGCATCACCTGCACGGCATCCATCACTTCTTGTTGCTGGTTGTAGTAGGCGTCGCCCAGAGAAGACGTCCAGGAAAGATTCTTGTCCATATTTCCTAGCACGGAAGGAAATGCGGTCAGCGCCTTGACGCTCGGGTCCCAAGGTTGTTGGTCCACGGCGTGGCCCAAATCCGTGCCCTTCAAATCAGGATGCGCCTGCACCCACCGGTCGGCCTCGACCACCTGCTCGGGAAAGGTGGACGCCGCCAAGATCTGCGCCACCAACGAATCCGGATACAGCGCAATCGGTGCGACCAGCTGCTGCAACTGCTCGGCAGTCTGCTGCGTGTAAGGTGGCGCGGCCGCGGCCTGCCCCGGGGCCGGAGGACTTTGAATTGTCGCGCCTTGATCTGTCGGACCTTGATTTGTCGGACCTTGACTCTGATCGGGAGCGCTTTGATCCGGCGCAGCCTGCGCCGGGGCACCTTGAGCCGCGTTTTGATCCTGATCGGCCCAAAGTTTCTGAGGCAAAGTCGTGAACACCAAAGCCAACGACAATAGGAAAACCAAAATCCGACTACGCGAACGTGACCCTGAGAACCTCGCGGCATGTTCAAAAATGTTCATATCCTTAAGCCTCCGTCACAGCTTCATCGCCTCAGCTTGCCCTTAAATAAATAGATGACCTGGCCGCAACTTTGGGTGCATAAGCCCGAGGTCCGCGGAGCGCTGTCATCCTGAGGCAGCGGAGCCGCACGCGAAGCGGGCGGCTCCCAACGAAAGACCTAGGCATTGGTCTGAGGCACGCGCCACACATAAAAGCCCCGCCCTTCGGTGGCGCAGCGCTTCGGCGCGGCGATGAGCGCGACGCGGATGGAATCGGACCCGAGGGGACGACAGCGGCAGGCACGGAACGTCCGCAGTTTGCCACCAGCCGAGTAGCTATCGCAGCCAACAAAAGGGCTAGCCAGTGTTCCTCTGTGTCCCCTGTGTCAAAGATCTGGACGGCGACCTTCGAAGGCAGACCGGATTGACCCAACAGCGGTAGCCGCGGTTTGACCCCTACGCAATCGCCCTGAAAACGACTAAACTGAAGGGTTCCGGTCTTAGCCCCAGCCCGCCAAGGGCCTACCCGCCCAGCGGCAAATATCAGGAAGGCCATCATGTCCTTAAACAGTTTCAACTCCCGCTCGCCCTTAAAAGTCGGCAAAAAAGAATACGATATCTATCGCCTCGACGCCCTCGACCAGCAAGGCGTCAAGACCACCCACCTGCCTTTCTCTCTGCGCATCCTGCTGGAGAATCTGCTGCGCACCGAAGACGGCCGCAACGTAAGAAAAGAAGACATCCGCTCCCTGGCGGCCTGGAACAAAAATTCCAAGCCCGACAAAGAAATCGCCTTCACGCCCAGCCGAGTCCTGCTGCAGGATTTCACGGGCGTCCCCTGCGTAGTCGATCTAGCCGCCATGCGCGACGCTATGAAAAGCCTGGGCGGCGACCCCGCTCTCATCAATCCTCTGCAAGCAGTAGAGCTAGTCATCGATCACTCCGTCCAGGTCGACGAGTTCGGCACAACCAGCGCCTTCGACGTGAATGCGCTCCTCGAATTCCAGCGCAACAAAGAGCGCTACTCTTTCCTGCGCTGGGGACAAACCGGGTTCCACAACCTGGCCATCGTTCCCCCCGACACCGGCATCGTCCACCAAGTGAACCTCGAATATCTTGCCCGCGTAGTCTTCGTGCAAAAAGCCAACGGCGCGAACATGGCCTACCCCGACACCCTGGTAGGCACAGACAGCCACACCACGATGGTCAACGGTCTCGGCGTGCTGGGATGGGGTGTTGGCGGCATCGAGGCCGAGGCGGCGATGCTCGGACAGCCGGTCTCCATGCTGATTCCCCTGGTGGTCGGAGTGAAGCTTACGGGACGCTTGCGCGAAGGCGCGACGGCTACCGATCTCGTGTTGACCATCACCGAAATGCTGCGCAAACACGGCGTGGTCGGAAAATTCGTAGAGTACTTCGGCCCCGGACTGCACGAACTTCCTCTGGCCGACCGCGCCACCATCGCCAACATGTCGCCCGAATACGGTGCTACCTGCGGCATCTTCCCCGTCGACAAAGAGAGTCTGAAATATCTCAAGCTCACCGGACGCCCCGCCGAGCAAGTCGCTTTAGTCGAAGCCTACTGCCGCGAGCAGGGACTCTTCCACGACGAAAAAACTCCCGAAGCCGAATATTCCGAACGATTGAGCCTCGATCTCAGCACAGTCGAGCCCAGCCTCGCTGGACCCAAGCGCCCGCAGGACCGGGTGATCCTCTCGCAAGCCGCCGACTCTTTCCACAATGCTCTGCCAACGTTAATCAAGCCGAAAGCCGCGGCCGCCAGCGCATCTGCCACGGCCGTTCAAACCGCCAAGGCCGGAACCTCCGCAGCTTGGGAGCAGGAAGGCGGAAGCCCCGCCGCCATCGGAGTCGAAGATCCCAACGTGCATGAACACGTCCCGGCAAACGTGAAGAATTCGCTGCAACACGGCAGCGTGGTTATCGCAGCGATTACTTCCTGCACCAACACTTCGAACCCCTCGGTAATGATCGGCGCAGGATTGCTGGCCAAGAAAGCCGTGGAAAAAGGCCTCTCAGTTCCGCCCTATGTAAAAACGTCGCTAGCTCCCGGCTCAAAAGTCGTTCGCGACTATCTCGAGAACGCCGGCCTCACGCCGTATCTCGAAAAACTAAAATTCCATATCGTAGGCTACGGATGCACTACCTGCATCGGCAACTCCGGCCCGCTGCCCACCGAAGTTTCGCAAGCCATCGACGAAAAAGATTTGGTAGTAGCCTCGGTCCTCTCCGGCAATCGCAACTTCGAAGGCCGCATCAACTCCGAGGTTCGCGCCAACTATTTGATGTCGCCGCCGTTGGTAGTAGCCTTCGCGCTCGCCGGGCGCATCGACATCGATCTCCGCAAAGACCCCATCGGCAAGGGCAAAGACGGCAAGCCCGTCTACCTGGCCGATATCTGGCCCACGCAGCGCGAAGTCGAAGAGGCCGTCGAGCATTCAGTAACCGCCGAAATGTTTTCGAAAAGTTACGCCGAAGTTTTCGCCGGAGACGAGCGCTGGCGCGGCCTCAACGTTCCCAAAGGCCAAACCTACGCCTGGGAAAAAGATTCCACCTACATCCGCCGCGCCCCGTACTTCGACGACATGAAGCTCCAGCCCTCCCCCGTCGAAGACATTCACTCTGCCCGCGTGCTGGCGGTTTTGGGAGACAGCGTCACCACCGATCACATCTCTCCCGCCGGCTCCATTAAGAAAGACGGCCCCGCCGGAAAATACTTGCAAGCCCACGGCGTCAAGCCCGCCGACTTCAACTCCTACGGCTCGCGCCGCGGCAATCACGAAGTCATGGTGCGCGGCACTTTTGCCAACGTCCGCCTGCGCAACAAACTGGTCAACGTCGAAGGCGGCTTCACCCGCCACCTGCCCAGCAATCAGGAAATGTCGATCTTCGAAGCCTCGCAGAAATATCATTCCGAAGGCACGCCGCTGATTATTCTCGCCGGCAAAGAATACGGCTCCGGCTCCTCCCGCGACTGGGCCGCCAAAGGCCCGCGCCTGCTGGGCGTAAGCGCGGTAATCGCCGAAAGCTACGAACGCATTCACCGCTCGAATCTGGTCGGCATGGGAATTCTCCCGCTGCAATTCGAACCAGGCCAAACCGCCGAATCGCTAAACCTAACCGGAGAGGAAGTCTTCGAAATCACCGGTATCCGCAGCCTGATTGAGCATCACTCAGCGGGACAAAGAGTAAAAGTCCGCGCCGCATCGGCAGGTACTAGCGGCGGCGGAGGAAAAGACAAGCCCGTTGAGTTCGATGCCTTCGTCCGCATCGACACCCCACAAGAAGCGCTCTACTACGCCAACGGCGGGATTCTGCAGTATGTGCTACGGCAATTGCTGGCGGGAAAGCCGAGCGCACAGACGGTGGGGGTGTAACCGAGGGCCCCGCGCTCGGCGATCTGCCGAGAGAAGAATGGGAAGGGCACGACCTTACAGGCCGTGGAAAAACTCCGTTTCAGGCTGTTTTGGAAAGGGCATGAGGCTCGTCGGCGGTGCTCTGAATCAACTGACGCGCAACCTCAAATGGATTCGAAGAAAGGCGCAGAGCGCCGACTCCCGCGTCATCCCTTGCTTCGCCCCAGCTGTTCTTCGCGACGATAAGCAGCGCAGGGACGTCCTCTGCCGTGCCAGACTTCCAAAGGATCCGAACCTGCAGCAAGCTTCATGGGGCCCCCCTCGCCAAAAAGAGGGGGAGCCTGGGGGCGGCGCATGCTTTGCATAAAGCTTTAGCCTGCACTTCCGGTATATCCCGTCGACACTGGCCGAAGGGGCATAGAGTGCGCGATTATTTTGCGATCACTTGCAGCAAGTGAGACGCCATCGTTCATCCTTGGACCATGGACAGGTTTTCGGCCTGAGCGGCAACGCTGCTATAATCAAAGATTGCGCTCATGTCGAAGAAACGCCTGATACGCTCCACCACAGTCTTGTCGATTCGCCGCAACGGCAGCGTAGTACTCGCCGGGGACGGCCAGGTCACGCTCGGCGAATCAGTCATCAAGCACTCGGCCAAAAAAATTCGCCGTCTCTACAACGATAAAATCCTGGCAGGATTCGCCGGTTCCACCGCCGACGCCTTCACCCTCTTCAGCCGCTTCGAATCGAAGCTCGAGCAGTACCACGGCAATCTCGGACGCGGCGCAGTAGAGCTGGCAAAAGATTGGCGTACCGATAAATTTCTGCGCCATTTGGAAGCCTTGCTGCTGGTGTGCGATAAAGAGCAAACCTTCCTGCTCAGCGGGCAAGGCGACGTGATCGAGCCCGATGGAGCCGTTGCAGCCATAGGCAGCGGCGGTCCCTACGCGCAAGCTGCGGCCCAGGCGCTGGCGACCCACACGCAACTCAGCGCCCGCCAGATCGCCGAAGAGGCAATGAAGATTGCCGGCAAAATGTGCATCTATACCAATGACGCAATAACGATTGAAGAATTGTGAAAGCCAGTTCCCCATTCAAGGTCTCTCGGTTTTCAGCAACCTCTTGCTGCAGAAACTGAGAACTGAGAACTGAGAACTGAGAACTGACTTATGGCTATTTACTTACCCAGCAGCGCCGAAGAAGAACAGCTAGCCCTCGACGAACTCACGCCCCGCGAGATCGTGGTCGAGCTCGATAAACACGTGATCGGTCAAAAAGACGCGAAGCGCGCCGTCGCTATCGCTTTGCGCAACCGCACCCGCCGCCAAAAGCTCACTCCAGAACTGGCGGAAGAAATCATCCCGAAAAATATCCTGATGATCGGCCCCACCGGCGTTGGCAAGACCGAAATTGCGCGCCGGCTGGCGAAGCTGGCGAACTCTCCGTTCTTAAAGGTGGAGGCTTCCAAGTTCACCGAGGTTGGCTACGTGGGCCGCGATGTCGAATCGATGGTGCGCGATCTGGTCGAGATTGCCATCGAAAACGTGCGCGAAGAAAAGTTGGAGGATGTCTCCGACAAAGCGGAACTGAACGCCGAAGAGCGGCTGCTCGATATTCTGCTGCCACCGTCTCCCGCGCCGCGCGCCGGAGAAACCACAACCGCAGGCGGAGTCGTAATCGATGGCAGCACCAGCCTGGCCGAATCTTCTTCGCGCACGCGCGAAAAGCTGCGCCAGCAATTGCGCGAAGGCAAGCTCGACGAGCGCCAGGTCGAGATCGACGTTCGCGAACGCAATTTCCCCACTTTCGAGATCATGACCAACGCGGGGGCGGAGGAGATGGATATCAACATTAAAGACATGTTGCCCAACATCTTCGGACAACGCACCAAGAAGCGCAAGATGAAGGTGAACGAGGCCTTCGAATATCTGATTCAGGAAGAAGAGCAGCGCCTGATCGACATGGACCATGTGACGCGCATGGCGATTGATCGCGTGGAAAATTCTGGAATCGTTTTTCTGGATGAGATCGACAAGATCGCGGGGCGCGAGGGCGGGCACGGCCCCGATGTTTCGCGGGAGGGCGTGCAGCGCGACATTCTTCCCATCGTCGAAGGCACCACGGTGAACACGCGCTACGGCATGGTGCGCACCGATCACATCTTATTTATTGCCGCGGGCGCGTTTCACGTTTCGAAGCCCAGCGATTTGATTCCGGAGCTGCAAGGGCGCTTTCCGATTCGAGTCGAGTTGCAGTCGCTGACCATGGCGGACTTCGTCCGCATCTTGACTGAGCCGAAATCCTCGCTGGTCAAGCAGTACACGGCGTTGCTCGAGACCGAAGGAGTGAAGTTAGGTTTCACCCCCGAGGCGCTGCAGGAGATCGCGCACTTTGCTTTTCGCGTGAACGAGAGCACCGAGAACATTGGCGCTCGCCGGCTGCACACGATCATGGAGCGGGTGCTCGATGAGCTCAGCTTCGACGCTCCGGAGAAAAAAGGCGAGGAAGTGACGATCGACGCGGATTACGTGCGCAAGATGCTGACCGATATTGTCAAAGACCAGGATTTGTCGAGATATATTTTGTAGGCGGCCTCCCCCTGCCTTGCGCTTTAGCGGCGAAAAAATTGAATGGCCGGGCATCCCTGACAGTTTAGACCGGGCACATCTTAGACCGGGCACATCGCTGCCCGAACTGGGGCTCCGCTCGGAATCCGGGCGGTAATCCCAACAGCAATGGGCAGTGTCTGAGCCATGCGGTTTGCGTCTATCTTCAACCCGCCAACTATGCTGTTATTCCCAGTCCGAATTAAATTGCCTCATTTCATACATCTTTTTGAAGATTCCCACGATCGCATCCCCGATATTGCAACAACGATATCGCATCACACATTATTGATGGGGTGGAGATTGCCCGGGCGGCACCCAGACTTTGGATTCCACCTCCCACCCAAGCGCCACCCTGAGAGGCAATACGGCGAGAAGGAAACCGGAGAAATCGATTCGCTAGTGCCAACGGCAGAAAAGAGCAGGGGCCAGTGGGTCAAGGTTGATCCCGAGGACTTGGCTAAGCCCGGCGAGACCGTGCCATGACGTTCGGCGGTGGCTAAGCCTCTCGGGAGTTTTCTTCTTTCCCGTTCCCACACTGTGGGTGCCCCGTCCTTGCCGCTTTTTTGCAAGGGCGGGCAGCGATGCTGCCGGTACTATTTTCTGTGTCATGGCGCGCGGCCGCGCGGCCCGCATCGCACCTACGGCGCTCATCAGCCTGCACTTTATCACCGGTTCGTGTTATGGACGATCAGCTTTTCTGGCCAGCGGGCGCGAACGCAGCGGAGTGGACAGGGGTCCGGATGAAGTTTGGAGTCGACTTCCAGTCGACGTCCAGTTAGCGGCCGGCGGCTAGGCGGGTGGCTAGGCGCGAGGGGAGGTTGGCGGCGAAGATGCGGTCTTGGGCGGCTTTCAGGTTGTAGGGGGTGCGGTGGAAGTGGATTACCTGGGCATCGGTGTCGAAGAGGGCGAAGGCGGCGCGCCAGTCTCCGTCGCGGGGCTGGCCGACGGAGCCGGGGTTGATCATGTAGCGCGTGGCGTCTTTCAATTGCAGCGCGACGGACTCGGCTTTACCGACCGTTGTGTATTCAGGGCGGAAGCCGTCGGCGCTGGAGCCGTTGGCGAAGAAGCCTCCCTGAAGGTGAGTGTGGCCGAAGAAGGTTAGGGGCACGCCCAGGGTGATTAGCGGAGCGAGCGCATCGCCTAGCGAGACTACATAGGCGTCTTCGTCGACGGGCGAACCGTGCACCAGCTTGACCTCGGGGAAACCCTCGAGCGGAAGCGGGCCTTGGGGCAGGGCTTTCAGCCACTGGTGATGCTCGGGGGTGAGATGGTCGCGGGTCCAGACGGCGGCGGCGGCGGCCATGGGATTGAAATCGTCGAGATCGAGCAGGCCGGTGGCGGCTTTGTCGTGATTGCCGCGAACGAAGATCTTGCCGAGCTGGCGGGAGCGGTCGACGACTTCGTTGGGCGACGCACCGTAGCCGACTACATCTCCCAGGTTGGCTACATAGTCGAAGGAGGGAGCTGCGGTCAGGCAGGCCTCCAAGGCTTCGAGATTGGCGTGAATGTCGCTAAGCAGCAGTATGCGCAATGGGCACCGGACAAAAGGGCGATTATAGACTGAGCGGCAGTCGAGCGGGCCAGATTATTGCGATTCGGTGGTGGTGGGTTTGCCTCTCTGACCTCTTTTTGAGGAGAGTATCCCCAAATCTGGCGCGGTTCAGCGGCGTGCGGGACTCCCCTAGAAACGAAGGCATGTGCCATCGAAGATTCTTCGCTCCGCCTGAAAAGCGGCTGCGCTCAGGATGGCGCCAACAAGGGCAGCTTCAAACTGAGGGGTTGGCTTGCAATTTGCTGCGTTCGTTTAATCCCGAAGCTTGAATACGGAGCGGGTTGACCACCGGACAGCGGGCCCAGTGGCCTGCGGCGACTTCGACTAGGGGCGGCAGGGCGCGCGCGCATGCTGGGATGCGGAAGGGGCAGCGCGGCTCGAAGGCGCATCCGGCGGGCATGGCGTGCGGCGGCGGCACCGTGCCTTCGATGGTTTGCAGCGGGTGATGACGGTCCGTATTCAAGTCGGGGACGGCGTGCAGCAGGCCTCTGGTATAAGGATGCGCCGGAGCGTGAAAGATTTCGTGTTTGTTGCCGAGTTCGACGAGATTTCCGGCATACATCACAGCGACTTGGTCGGCGACTTGGGAGACTACCGCGAGATCGTGCGAGATGAAGAGCATGGCCAGTCCAAACTTGGCGCGCAACTGCGCGAGCAATTCGAGAATCTGGGCCTGGATGGTGACGTCGAGCGCGGTGGTGGGTTCGTCGGCGATCAGCAGTTGCGGCCGGTTGACGATGGCCATGGCGATCATCACGCGCTGGCGCATGCCTCCGGAGAGTTGATGAGGATAGTCGCGGGCGCGGCGGTCAGCCTGCGGAATGGCGACATCGTTCATGGCTTGGATGGCTTGCTTTGCAACCTCGGCCTTTGAACCGGAGTTGTGCGCCTGCACGGCTTCGGCAATCTGATCGCCGACCCGCATCACGGGATTGAGCGCGGTCATCGGCTCTTGAAAGATCATGGCGATGCGCGATCCGCGCAGCCGGCGCATGGATTCGTCGGGAAGCGCGGCAAGATCGCGAGCGGAGCCGTTCTCAGCAAGCAGGATTTCGCCGGAGACGCGGGCTTGAGGCGGCAGCAGGCGCATGATGGCAAGAGAGGTGATCGATTTGCCGGAGCCGGATTCGCCCACCAATCCCAGCACTCCACTGGGCGGGATGGAGAAGCTGAGATCGCGGACCGCGGTTAGGGTTGGCGTGGAGACAGCCGCCCCCGGCTGTCGAGCCCGGAGGACGGTGGGAAACTCGATTGTCAGATTGCGGACGTCGAGCAGCGGCGGCACTGTTTCATGGTAGCAGCGATAGTCGAGAATGGCTGCTCACGGTCCTACCATTCCCGCGCTTGGAAGGATTAGCACCCGTGCTTCTTGTCTACGGCTTTCGTATCCAGATCAATGGAATAGCAGCGGGACTTTTTGTCGCTAACTAAAAGCGAATGTCCCACGATTTTCAGGACGGTTATGAAAAACCACTGTACATCCTCTTCCAAGTTCGGATTTATTTCGGTCTGGAAGACCTCGATTTTAAATAGCTTTCTGCCGCGTGGATCGGACGCTTGTATATATCCAATCCTGCCGTTGTCATTGGGGCGAATACGTTATTGCTTCATAAATAACCGGGGCAGCCGGTTGAGGAGCGACTCGCTTGCCGAACAGGGAAGTGCTCAAGAGCGGGAGTGCGACGAACATATGGAACTCGGCTCGACGCGGCGGAGGTTGGGTGCGTCTCATGTCTTAATCCTCTTTGTCTGCCCGAACAGCGAGTCGCCCAGCGGGCGTTGGACAGCCGGGGGCTGCGGTCCTCACATGAGCTGTGCTCATATATAGGCTCTGCTCATTCTTAGCCAGCTCAAGACAAACTACTGTCCCAGGATTAGGGGCAGGCCGTTTTTGTTGTTGCCGATTACCACCACTTTTGTGTTGGCGCTCTTGGCCAAGTTTTCTGTGGCTTCGATGCCCTTCCACTCCAGTAGTTGCGCGCTGATGCCCTGGGCGACGATCTGCTGGAAGTCGCGGACGCCGGCGGCCTCGATGCGCTTGCGCTGCGCTTCCTGGGTTTCTTTCTGCAGGCGGAAGTTCATCGCCAGCGACTCTTGTTCGGCCTGCTGCTTGGCTTCAATGGCGGCTTTCAGCGTGGCGGGCAACTGGATGTCGCGCAGCAAAACGTTTTCCACGCTTAGGCCGCGCTGGTTGAGTTGAGCGGTGACCTGATCGTAAATCTGCTTGCCCACCATTTCGCGTTCGCCGGTGTAGAGTGCGTTAGCGGTGTGTGAGGCCGTCGCTTCGCGGATGGCGGAGCGCAGCGTGGGCTCGACCACTACGTTTTCGTAGTCGGCGCCGATCTTCTGGAAAACGTCGGCGGCGTGATCGGGGTTGAGGTGGTAGATGAGCGAAGTATCCAGGCTCATCATCAAGCCTTCGCTCGAAGGCACGCTGGCCGATTCCTTCAGGGTCTGGGTCTGGATGGAAAGTTCGTTGTTGGTTTTCAGCGGGCTGATGACGTGAATGCCCTCGCCGAGGGTCTCGCCGGTCACTTTGCCGAAGAGGGTGAGCACGCCGACGTGGCCGGTCGCGACGCGGGTCACCGAACTGAAGAGAAGAATTATGAGCAGGAATGCGCCGATGCCAATCCCAATCAACCGGATGAGCCCGCCGCCCCCACCGCCGCCGCCTTCGATGATCCTGCCTCGAGCGCTGTCGTAGATCGTCATGCCGTTTCTCCCTTGTAGTCTTGCTCATTGTACGGTAGGGGACCTTGGCCCGTAATTCTCGTGGGGCGGGACGGCGGGATGCCGCGGTGAATCTTCCCTTTTGGCCGGTGCATCTTCTATGCTTAGACCTATGAGCAAGATTCATATTCCTACGCCACTGCGGCAGTATGCGGGTCAACAATCCACCGTGGAAGTGAAGGCTGCGACGGTGGCCGAAGCGCTCGCGGGCCTGCTGGAGCAGCATCCCGATTTGCGGCGACATTTGTATACGGAGGAGGGCAAGCTGCGCTCTTTCGTAAATCTTTATTTGAACGACGAAGACATTCGCTATCTGCAGAAGGAAGCGACTCCGGTGCAGGAGGGGGATAACATTTCGATTGTGCCCTCGATCGCCGGGGGCATGGATTGGGCGGGGGTAGGACTCTAGTGGTGCGGCATCAGTAGCCCCCAGTTGGTGGCCCGGCAGTTTCGCGGGCGTGACCGCCCCTGGCTCGGTTGGCGTGACGCCAACCGGACAGCCGCCGGGACGGCGGCGCTACGGTTTGCACGAGGGTGAGGAAGCGCTCGAATCAAAACCGCCGCAGTTGTTGCGGCCCCCGATCGTAACCGCCGGTCTCGTTTCTTCTGGCGCAGAGCAAATCCTGCAGCTTAGAATTTCACAAGGAGTTTATGGCCACTACCACTACCGAGATACCAGTCACGCTGAGCAAGGAGGAGATTCTGCGCTACTCGCGGCATCTCATCATGCCCGAGGTGGGCATGGAGGGGCAGCAGAAGCTGAAGGTGGCGCGGGTGCTGTGCATTGGCGCAGGCGGCCTGGGTTCGCCGCTGGCGTTGTATCTTGCGGCTGCGGGCGTGGGCACTCTGGGTCTGGTCGATTTCGATGTGGTGGATTACACCAACTTGCAGCGGCAGATTATTCATCACACTTCGGATGTGGGGAGGAAGAAGCTAGATTCGGCGGCGGACAAGCTGAGCGCGATCAATCCCTTTCTGAATGTGAAGAAGTTCGATACGCGATTGAGCAGCGAGAATGCGCTCGAACTTTTTCGAGACTTCGACATCATCGCCGACGGCACGGATAATTTTCCTACGCGCTATCTGGTGAACGACGCCTGCGTGCTCACGGGCAAGCCGAACGTTTACGGATCGATTTTTCGTTTTGAAGGGCAGGCCAGCGTGTTTGCCACGGAAGATGGGCCGTGCTATCGCTGCCTGTATCCGGAGCCGCCGCCTCCGGGATTGGTTCCTTCGTGCGCCGAAGGCGGAGTGCTGGGCATTCTGCCGGGGCTGGTGGGCGTGATGCAGGCCACCGAGGTGATCAAGTTGATTCTGGGGGTGGGTGAGCCGCTGGTCGGGCGGTTGCTGCTGATTGACGCGCTGGGCATGAAGTTTCGCGAATTGAAGCTGCGCAAGAATCCCGATTGCCCGGTGTGCGGCGCGCATCCGACGGTGACGAAGCTGATAGACTACAACGAGTTTTGCGGCATTCGCGGGGAGGAAAAAGCGGTGGCGACTGGGGTTCCGGAAATTCAGGTGGAAGAGTTGAAGCGGCGGCGCGACGCGAGAGAAGATTTCTTTCTGCTGGATGTGCGCGAGCCGCACGAATACCAGATCTGCAACCTGGGCGGACATCTGATTCCGCTGAACGATCTACCGAAGCGGTTGAGCGAGTTGGATTCGAGCCGCGAAATCGTTGTCCACTGCAAGATGGGCGGACGCAGCGCCAAGGCGGTCGAGTTTCTGCAGCAAGCTGGATTTAAGAAGGTGCACAATCTGGCGGGCGGGATTACCGCTTGGTCGGAGCGCGTGGATCCGAAGGTGCCGAAGTATTAGCGGTAGCAGCGCCTGAAGGCGCGTCTCGCTAGGCGCTGGTGCCCTGATACGAACCACCCACCCTGATACGAGCCACGTGCCCCGATATGAACCGTGTGCTCTGATACGAACCAGAGGTGACGGTTTCGTATCAGGGTATGGCTTCAGCCATACCGTTCACGTTGATGGTACCGGTCTTTAGCCCATGCGGCGCCGGATCAAGTTCAAATCCTGAGTGGACGGAAGAATAGGGATAAAGCGTAGGATCGTCCAGGCCGGTGGCGCGCCACGGGATGGTTCCGGATGTACCCTTCGGTTGGCAAGAATGCTTCATCGTCAAGAATCCTAACCTCTGAACATCCTTTTTGCCAGACTGGCGCGCTCAACCTAAGCTCCCGCCCCGCCCTAAAAGCAAAAATGCAAAGCCGCCCTTGATGAACTGCACAGATCGCTCCATTGTGGAGTCGCTCTCGACCGTCAACAGTGCGTGGAAATGATCAGGTATCACTACGAATTCATGGATGCGAAATTTTCGCTGCGCGAGATAGTCATACAACACACGGACGAACAATCCCGCAGAACGGTCGGACCGAAGGAGCTTTCGCGTGCGGGCGATTGAGGACGTAACGAAGAATGCGCGCGCCGGCGATAACGTGGAGCGGGTCAGAGTGCCGAAGCGGAATGGCCATGGCAGCGGCTGAAGAGGACTCCTTTTTTCCGTGCTGGTCGGCACGCCTTGAAGGCGTGCCCGAACAGGAATCTCAATCTCTACGCAGGCGAGACTCGAATGTGACGGATGTCACGTTGAACAAAAAACGTCGTCCCTAAGTGGCCGAATCGGGAAGAAGCGAGGCTTGGTATCAGGGCCTCGCCTTCAGGCACGCCGCATCGGGTCACATTGAGATTTAGCTTTATGGCGCCTGAACCGCAATTTTTTGCGGCTCTTTGCGGTACGGCTGAAGCCGCCCCCTGATACGAATCTGTATACCTGCGCAGGTGAGACATATACGTTCCATACCCAGGAGTGCACCTAGAAGTGTCCTTGACAACACCGATCATCGACTACACAATGCTATCCGCTGCTTCTCCGAACGTTATTCTTCCCGATCTAAGCAGCAAGGGCCCAAAGCACATCTACGATGGTTTAAGTTGGTGAATACGCGGCGGATCACCGCATTAAGGAAGCCCATGAAACTCCGCACTCTGATCGGCCTATTGCCTTGCCTGTTCATGTTAGGACAGTCATTCGCTCAGACTTCCGCTTCCGCGCAGGCGCCCCCTGCTCCGGCCACACAGACTGACTTCACGTCGAAGAAGGGATTTGTGCTCGAAGACGAAACGCCCGTAAGGCTTCGACTCAATCGAACGATCTCATCGGCAGACGCTCACGTGGGGGACACGGTAGATTTTGAGACGCTGGACGATATTACGGTGAACGGGACACTGGTCATTCCAAAGGGCGGGCTCGCCTTTGCGACAGTCACGGAGGCTCAGGCCAAGAGGAGAATGGCTCGCGGCGGCAAACTCGACATCAACATTGATTACGTAAAAATGGTTAGCGGCGACAAGGCAGCGTTGCGCGCCGTCAAAGATGTAAAAGGCGGAGGCCACACCGGCGGGATGGTGGGCGGCATGGTGGTGACGAGTTTGGTTTTCTTTCCCGCTGCGCCGTTTTTTCTGTTCATGCATGGCAAGGACATCAGCATTCCGAAGGGGACAGAGATCACGGCGTACGTGAACGGAGACGTGAAGCTCGACCTGGCGAAGTTTCAGCCTTCTGCGCCGGACAGTACCCTAGCGAGCAGCAATGTTTCTGCGAAGCTGCAGCTTGAGTCAGAGCCATCGGGCGCTGATATTGAGGTCGACGGAAGTTTTGTGGGGAACACCCCTTCCGACGTGCAGACAACTGAGGGTGAGCACACCGTATCCGTAAAGAAATCGGGATTCAAGGACTGGGAGAGGAAATTGAAGGTGACGGCCGGGAGCAGCGTTCACCTGAATGCCGAACTGGAGAAAGTGCAGAGTCCATAGTTGAAATGAGTATGGCTGCACGCCTCGCTGCGCTCGGCGGGACAGCCGAGGCGGCTTTCCCCACATGTTCCTCATGACTGTTTCCGTCCCTGCGTATTGTGCGTATTGTTCTCTTGCTTTTTTTTCGGAGCCGTCATAATAGCGACTTTCCTTGCCCCTGGGAGGCTGCATGCGGTTTTTCATTGGTTCGCGTCGGTTGGTATTTGTGTGTCTGGCCGAGGCTCTTCCTTCCCATCTAGTTTCTTTCCTGATCGCAGCAACCGGCTTGCTTCTTCTCTGCAGAGCTCCGATTTATGCGCAAAGCGCCGCGCCCGCGGGTCCTAACTCCGACCCAACCTACCAGGCACTTCGTAACATCACGTTGGGCGGGGAAGCTGTCAGCGTCAGCAATTTTGAACTCGCGCGCGACGGCGCAACGTTTCATCTTCGTTCGGGCACGGTCTGCTTCGTCAATCCGGTGCAGGGCAAGGTTACGGGAGCGGTGTTCGTGGGCGACGGGAATCTTATCCTCACGCCGCCGACGGAGAGCGAACGCAAGAGTCTGAAGCTACTCACCAAAGAGAGCGAGTTCAGCGAAAACTTTCAACACATGGTGCTGCGCTTCACCGACTCCACCGATGAAGAGATCAAGAGGGCAGGGAGGGCGGCCGCGGGCGGTTGCGACGCCGGATTGCTCAAGGAGAGTCAGAACACCACCCACCATGTTCTCCGGCATAATCTCGATGCGCGCATCCTCGAAGATGTGTTGCGCTCCGGGCCCGGAGGCTTGTTCATCGCGTTCATCCACGGTAAGCACTACAGCGGCGATGAGTTGTTCGAGATTGATCCGCACCGAGGCGGAGATCAGGTTAGCTTCGCGACTTACGAGGATAACAAGTTTGGTATGTGGGCTTCGTTTCCCGTGACTCGCGAACATGCGCGCGGCAGGACGGGCAGTCCGATAGAAATTGAACACCAGGGGCTCGATATTACGATCGAGAAGAACGCGAACATGACCGGCAAGGCGGATACGACTTTTATCGCGCGCTCGGCGGGGGTGCGGGTGGTTCCCTTCGATCTGTTTCCGACTCTGCGGGTGCGGAGCGTGAGCGCGGCGGGGCAGGTGCTGTCGTTCATTCAGGAAGACAAGAAAGACGACGCCGGTTTTTTTGTGATTTTGCCGAAAGCGCTGACGGCGGGCGAGAAGTGCACCATCACCACGGTTTACGGAGGGAAAGAAGCGATCATCAACGAGGGTGGAGGCAATTACTTTCCGGTGGCGCGCGAGGATTGGTATCCCAACTCTCGTTTCGGCGAGTATGAGTCTTACGATATGACCTTTCGCATTCCGAAAGGCATGAAGATTGCGGCCACCGGGAGCCTGGTGAGCAGCGCCGACGAAGGCTCGCAGAATGTCAGCGTGTGGAAGAGCGAGGTGCCGCAGGCGGTGGCGGGATTTCAGTTTGGCAAGATGAAAGAAGAGGAAGTGAGACTGAGTGCGCCGGAGTTTCTGGTGGCGGCGTATGCGAATGAAGATCCGCCCGACTGGGCTGCGAACTTGCGCGGCGGCACCATGGGCGTTTTAAGCACAGTGAGCATGATGAAGAAACCGCTGGCTGAGGCGCAGATTGCGATCGCTCTCTACACTTCGTACTTTGGCCCGACCCCCTTCAAGCGACTGTCTATGACGCAGCAGAGCGCGTGCAACTTCGGGCAATCCTGGCCGGAATTGGTGTGGCTGCCTACGTGCGCTTTTTACGACTCGACGGTGCGGCATCAACTGGGGTTGGATTGGGGCACTCGCGGCTACTGGAAGGTGGTGACGCCGCATGAGGTGGCGCACCAGTGGTGGGGGCAAACCGTGGGCTTCAATTCCTATCGCGATCAATGGATGAGCGAAGGCTTCGCGGACTTTTCCGCCTCGCTTTTTCTGCTGAATGTTTACGGACCGAAAGGACCGAAGGAGTTTATCAATTTCTGGAATGACGAGCGCGAATTGCTGTTGGAACGCAATGCGCAGGGATTCCGCGCCATCGACGCCGGCCCCCTGACGATGGGCTACCGCACCAATAACTCCCGCACCGGAGGAATTTATCAGCGACTGGTTTATCCCAAGGGCGGCTATGTTCTGCACATGATGCGCATGATGATGTGGGATCGGCAGACGGGGGACCAGCATTTCAAGGAGATGATACAGGACTTCGTCAAAACCTACACCGGAAAAGCGGCCAGCACAGAAGATTTTAAAGCCATGGCCGAGAAGCACATGACGCGGGAGATGGACCTTGAGAAAAATCAAAAGCTGGATTGGTTTTTCGATGAGTACGTTTACGGCACCGCATTGCCTTCCTATCAGATGAACGCAACGTTCGATAAAGGTGCGGATGGGGATGCAATTATGAATCTGAAGGTGACGCAATCGAACGTGGACGAAAAGTTTCGCATGATGGTGCCAATTTACCTGGAACTGGCGAGTGGCAATACGGTTTTTCTGGGACGGGCCCGGCTCACTGGAAATAGCACCTTTGAGCAGAAGATTCCGCTGAAAGGCATGAAAGAGATGCCCCGCCGGGCTTTAATTAATTATTACGACGACGTGCTGGCTGCGCCCAACTAGGGATGCGAAGTCAGGGAGCACAAGCGTGCTCCCCGTTGGTTGCAGATGGGGTTTTTGCGTGTTCCCTCTGGCTATTTGCTGGAGCCGTTGGCCTGCATGTTGCTGCTGGATTCGCCCAGCTCCAGGGCGATTTTTTTGCCTGCGAAGCGCAGGCCGGTTAGGGCGCTGGCTCCATCTTCGCCTTGATGCAGGAGAGCCGCGTCGTTTGTAGATGCCGCTTGCAGTTCCACTACTCGCGCTTGGGTTTTCGCCACGACGTTCTTGCCCTTTAGGATGCTGACTTCCACGTTGGGGCCGCTGCCATCCCACTGAACTTTGTACTCACCCGCCGTCAGCTTGGTTCCGTTTAACAACGCGGCGCTGCTGAGTTGCATACTGCCTTTGGTTGCGGCAAAGGCGCTTGAGGCTAACAGCAAGGCCAACCCCAGTACCAGGCTCTTTGAAACTGTCGCGAATTTCATGATGCTCCTTTTTCTTCTCCGAATTGCGTCGGAGAACGGTTGGGGCGGCTCAGGATCGCGACTGACGCGAGAAAACGATTGTGTTTCGCCGCGAATCGCCTACAATGCAAACGCTGGGGTTCGGCAGACGGGCAGCGAAGCCCGTCTCGCTGTGCGCGGGGGTTTTCTCACCTGGCCGCCAAACCGATGGTGAGAGAATCCCCTAACCCCGCAATTCTGTTGGTATCAATCCGGCCAGCTCCCACAGCGCTGGCTGCCTGCACTCACTACTACGGAGTCATTTGCGGGAAAGTTCCGTAGCTCGGTTTATTTTTCGGTCGCCTTACGATCGGCTTGTTCAATGGACGAAGCGGGGGCGGATCGGGTAGCAGAAGAGGGAAGCGAATTTAGGTTGAGGAAGAGATACATTCCCGAAAAGGATTTTCCTCTCAGAGATCATCAACAGGGTTGATGTGTTTTGTCTTGGTATGGCCGGCGCATTTGTGTGATCCATCACGGTGAGATCACGCTGGACGATTGGAAGCCTCCTAGCGCGCGTGAGAGCAGGTGCCGTATCTAGTGGGACTCGCTCAGCTTTGCCACTTCGACCCGGCACTGCCGTGCCGGGCTTTCACATTCCGCCTCTTCGGGGCTGCGATGCCATCACCGGCTGAGTTGTTGGGCTTTCCAACTTCCACGCCTTAGTCGGCGTCGCCGTGCTGGCGGTCTACTGACCAGATGCTGGCCTGATCCTTTTCGAAGGGGTAGAGGTGGACCATCCAGTTGAAGATGATGGGGTGGAAGGTGCCGCCGGCGGTGGTGCAGGCTTCTTCGGTGGAGATCGATCCGCGCAAGCCGAACTGCGGATGCGGGATCAGATATTCATTTTTTCGGCCCGCGGGTGCGGCGCAGAAATTTACGTGCTCGTGCCATTGCGCGATGCTGAGCGGGATGCGCTCGTCGAGTTGATCTTCGTTCAGGCGCTTGGGCGCGGTGTACATCACGCCGATCAGTTTGTAATCTTCGCCATGCTTTTCGTAGAGCAGCGAGGTGGGGTGCTCGGGGTTGAAGGCGCGGGCGGCTTCGAAGGCGTATTCGTAGTTGGTGAAGTGATACATCTTCTGCGGAACTTCGGGATGGAAAATTCTGAAGCCATCGGCGAGGGCGACGCGATAGTCGAGATATTTTTCCGACGCCTTGCGCGCGGCTTCCGCTATTTGTTTTGCGCGCTCGGCGTCGCCGGGTTTGGCCGGGCGGAGCGCGGTCATCTTCATGTGCGGGCCCATATCCATGTGGCCTTCCATCGAGTGCATGGCGTGGGCGCCGGCGTCGCCTTCGCTGTCTTTATTATTGTCTCCACCCATGGACATGCCCTTCATGTTCGACATGTCGTGGCCAGACATATCCATGCCCGGCATGGTTTGCTGCGGGGCGGCTGGCTGTTGGCCCCAAGTGATGGTGGCGAGTAGGGAAATTGAAACAAGGATGATGATGCGGTCGCGCATGAAAGTTTCCTCGGGGCTTCAGAATATAGTAACCCCCGCGTGGCGGAGTTGTTTCTGCGAAGCGATGCTGCGCAGATGACGCAGGTAATCGACTTGATAGCAAACGTCGACGGTGTTTCAACGTTTTGCTTCTTTACGGTAGAGGTTCCGAGACGTGCTCGTGAACCGTCTTCCACTTGCCGTCCTGGTTTTCGAACACGGCGGTCCAGCGGAAGTTGCTCATCTCGACTTTGCCAGCGGCGGTCGTCATCTCGCTGTTCAGCGTGGCTGTAACCCAGACCAAGTCGCCATGGGGATGGATGGCGAGGTCGTCGGTCAAGGTGAACTGGGCGCTCTTGTAACCGGAGACGACACCCTTGACGCCCTTTTCGTATTCGTCCCAACTGCTGTATTTCAAGGGAGCGATGTCGAAGAAGGTGTGGGGGCCGGTGGCGTAGTATTGCGACACGTTAGCGGGATCGAGGGTGGACCAGCCATCCCAGATTTTTTGCAGGTAGGCTTTGTCGGGAGCGGGCGGGGCTGTCGATTTCTTCGGCGGAATGGCCAAGCTGGCGGCGGCGAGAACGACAAGGCAGAGTAGAAAGACGGGAAGGCGTTTCATTGGGTGGCTCCTCCAAGAGTCCGCGGAATTTTCGCACATCGCTGGCTCGCGCGCAAAGAGGGCTGGCATGGTTGCCGCATAGGCTGCCCTGGCGTGCTTGGTTGAAGGTTTCGAGGGCGTCCTCGCTGTCGGCGCGGCGGGCGAGGACGTCCGCCGGGAAGGCGGCGCTACCATCGCTATCGCTGCGCGGGGCGCTGCTTTTGAGAATGTTTTGAGGATTGACGTTTAACGGGTGGGAAAAAATAAGAGTTCCGAGGTAGTGTTGGGTCCATTCGTCTCGGCCAGTAGCTCGCTTATGACCCTCGCTTGACCTGCTACGCGGCTCCCCTTGCGGGTTGCTACGTGCGATCTTTGCTTGGGCTCCGGGCTTACCGCCAACCGGAAAAACCTACCCAACGCCTCGGAACTCTGTCTTGCCTTCGACGTTTCTTCTTGTTCTCCTCGACCAGCGCTTTGCTATAGACCCTTGCTTGCCCTCCCTGTTCATTTGCATGAAGAGGGTGACTGCGCTTGAGTCCCGGACGCGGCACCAACCGGAAAAACTCTAGAAGATGTCAAAGAACGATTATGGTTTTACGCTTTTTATTTTTAGAGTCAACGAAAATTGTGGGTTTTTAACACGCGTATTTTCAGGCGAGTGCAGCGCGTCCACAGGCGGGTGACCGGAATTGGTGCAGCGCGGCGGCCAACGGAGCGCAGGGCACGCGCAGAGCGGAGTTTTGGGAGCTTGAATTTAGAGCGCTAAGGAGCCGACGGCTGCCGGCGTATTCTCCGCCATTGTGAAAAACGGGCGAAAGCGGCGTCCAGCGAAGGCTTCGTTTGCACCGGAATACTCAGGATAGTATGGCCGAGCATCAAGAAATATGTCGAAAGCTCCGGTGAAAGCTGGAGCGTTGCGAAGTTGGCCTCGGGGATTGGCCCTAACGCGATTGTACTAACCCACTTGCGGCCAGTTTTTCCTTTGACTCATCGATGCTGCGAAACTACACTCGCGGCTCGTGGTGGTTCCCAAGATAAATTCAGTTTTCTGAGGGAAGCAGAGAATACAAGGAGAAAAAAAGATGATCACAACAGTCGGTTGTTCGGCTTGGCAGCGATAGCTCTCGCCGCTTTCGTCATGGGGGTGAGCGCGAGTGCTTTCGCGGCCACGGATGGGACATGCTCGGGCGGGTCCATCGCTTCTGGTGTGTACTCAAATTTAAATGTCTCGGGGCTCTGCACCGTCGACGCAGGACCCGTCTCGGTTCGGAATAATCTCACGGTGCAGGCCGGCGGAACGTTGATCGCCTCGTACGGCGGAACGGATAAAGGGCCGGCAGCGTCCAACTTAAACATCACCGGAAACCTCTATGTGCTGACGGGCGGCATCCTCGTCCTCGGGTGCGAGCCGGTGAATTATGTTTGCGTCAACGATCCCGATCAGGCAGTCGGGACCTACTTTACCCGCGACAGGGTTGGTGGAAGCATTATCGCCGAAGATGCTCTCGTCGTCATCGTTCACCTCAGCATTGTCGATCAGGACGTCACCGTGACCGGAGGTGGCGGCGGAGTTTCCTGCGCCGGTTCGATCGGCGCACTAGGGGGATCTCCGCCCTACGGCGATTTCGAGGACGTGATTATTGGAGGCAACGTGTCAATCACCGGATGGCAATCTTGCTGGTTGGGCTTCTTCCGCGATACCGTCGCGCTCAACGTCGACTTCAACGACAACCTGACGGCGGATCCGGACGGCAACGAGATGGGAACAAACTCCATCCTGGGAAACTTGAAGTGTGCCGGAAACAGCCCGACGCCACAACTCGGCGACTCTGGCGGAAGTTTGAGCAATGTCTTTGGGAGAGCGCACGGTCAGTGCGCCAGTTCTGGCCTTGTACGCTGAACGAAGAGCCGGCCTTCGCCTGTTGTTCGGGCCGAAGGCCGGTCTAATTGCTTGGCCGAGTATGTGGAGCTACGCTCGACGGACAGCCGGGGGCGGCTGTCCTCACAAGACAACAGTTCGAGCGAGTTGGTAGTCGCGGCCTCCCGTTCCTCCTTTTGTAATCACCCAGCAGCAGCCGAAGCAGTGGCCTTTGGGCCCTAAACGGGCCTCAGCCTGTCAGACCCAGACATGGCTATCGGGTTTGCGCCTGCGCCTACGGTGTGCTAACGTCCCATTAATTTCGAGTTGAGACTTCGAAATTCCTCAAGGAGCCGCTCATGTTCGGCATCATCTTTCTCGTAATCCTGGTGGTCATCGCCGTCGTGCTCGTCGGCATGTACAACAGCCTGGTGCAGCTGCGGGTGCGCTGCGACTCAGCCTGGTCCGATATTGACGTGCAACTCAAGCGCCGCCATGATTTGATCCCGAACCTGGTTGAGACCGTCAAGGGTTACGCGACGCACGAAAAAGGGACCTTCGAAAACATCGCCAAGTTCCGCTCGCAGGCCATGCAGGCGACCACTCCAGAGGGCAAGGCGGCGGCCGAGAATCAACTGACCGGAGCGCTGAAAAGCCTGTTTGCCGTGGCGGAAAATTATCCGGAGCTAAAGGCTTCGGAAGAATTCACCCAACTGCAAGGCTCGCTCAGCCAGACGGAGGATTCGATTCAGAACGCGCGGCGCTACTACAACGCCGTGGTGCGCGACCTGAATACGAAGATTCAGTCCTTCCCGACGAACATTCTCGCGGGCATGTTCAACTTCATTCCGCGCCAGTTCTTCGAAACCGCTGAACCGGACCGCGAGCCGGTCGCCGTGAAGTTCTGATCCTATGATCAGAGCTATGAAAAATCCTGGCGTACGCGGTTTCGTGCTGTTCGCGATTACCGTTTTTCTCGCCACTCCGCTCGCCGCAAAATCCTGGCGGATCTCCAACTTTCAGGATGACATTACGGTCAGCACCGATGGCACCGCTGAAGTTCGCGAGACCATCACTTTGCTCTTCGACGGCCCGTGGCACGGCATTCACCGCACCATCCCGATCGAATATCCCGGGCCCGACGGGACTAACTATCAGCTTTTTCTCCAGGGGGTGAGCGTCACAGACGAGAGCGGCGCCAAGCTGAAATACGACTCTTCGACCTCGGGTGGGAATCGCGATCTGAAAATCTATATCCCCGACGCGGTCGATGCTACGCGCACAGTTGAAATTGCCTATCACGTGCGCAACGCGACGCGCTTCTTCGACCAATACGATGAGTTCTATTGGAACGTGAACGGCAACGACTGGCCGGTGCCCATCGAGCACGCGATGGCGACAGTGCACTTTCCGGACGGCGCCAGCGGAACGCTGCGCGCGCAAGCGTTTACCGGCGTATACCGCTCGACCGAGCGCAATGCGGCGGCGAAGGCTGAAGGCGCGACGGCTGAATTCGAGACGAACAATCCTTTGCCCATGCGCGGGGGCTTGACGATCGATGTCTATGTTCCCAAGGGCATTCTCAGCCAGCCCCGTTCGCTGACGAAATTATTCTGGTTTATCGGGAGCAATCCGGCCGTGTTCCTGCCGCCGGTGACGCTGGTTGTGATGTTTGTCCTGTGGTGGTACGCGGGACGCGATCCCGACCCCGGCATGTCGGTTGCGCCCATGTATGAGCCGCCGCCGGGCGTGACTCCGGCGGAGGCCGGAACTTTGCTCGACGATCGCATTCATCCTCGCGACATTACATCGACCATCGTCGATCTGGCGGTGCGCGGCTTCATCAAGATCGAAGAGGTGGACGACAAGGGTCTTGTGTTCCATCACAAAGATTACGTCTTTCATTTGCTCAAACCTGTGGCGGAGTGGACCGATAAGAGTCTTGCGCCGCACGAGCGCGTCATGCTGGAGAATCTCTTCCAGGGCGGACAGGAAACGCGCCTTTCCGCTCTGAAGAATCGTTTTTACACCGCCCTTCCGGTCATCCGGCAGGACATTATGGCGGCGCTGAAGCTGAAAGGCATCTACTCGCTCGATCCGGAATCGGCCAACGGCTACAGCATTGCAGCGGCCGTCTGCATCCTAATCCCATTCGCGATCATTCAATACTTGGGCTTGGCCGATTTCTTGAGTTCCGTGCCGGTGGTGGTTGTTTGCGTGACGATCGGCGCCGCGATCTGGTGGCTTTTTGCGCGCGTGATGACGGCGAAGACGATCAAAGGAGCGCGCACGCACATCGCCGTGCTTGGCTTTCAGGAGTTCATGAATCGGGTGGATGCGGAGCGCCTTAAAGTGATGCCTCCGGATACATTCGAAAAATTCTTGCCTTATGCCATGGCGCTGGGCGTGGAGCATCATTGGGCGCAGGCGTTCGCCGGCATCGTGCAAAATCCACCGAGTTGGTATGCGGCTCCGGGGGGCTATGGATACGGTGCAGGATTCAACCCAATTCTGTTTTCTTCGAGCATGCACGGCATGGCTACGGATATGCATCAGGTGTTCGTATCTGCGCCGCGGGCGAGTTCTTCGGGATCGGGCTGGGGCGGCGGTGGTGGAGGCGGCGGAGGATTCTCCGGGGGCGGGTTTGGCGGCGGTGGCGGGAGTGCGTTCTAGTGTGGCGTCCCGAAAATTCGCAGAATCAGTACGGGGCCGGGCGCACGTAACAACGATCGTGCGGGTCGAATCAATGACAGGGGTCCTTCGCGCAAAAAGCGCAGCCAGGATGACAACCGAAGTTTATGGAGCGAATTTTATCGACAGCACAATAAGCTAAACGCTTTTGACGAGGGATTTGGTGCGCCCGGAGAGACTCGAACTCCCAACCCTCTGCTCCGAAGGCAGATGCTCTATCCAGTTGAGCTACGGGCGCCCTGACAGCATTTTACGGCAAAGAAGAATGGGTACGAAGGCGAAGTTGTCGTGAGCCGAAATTTAGAGCCGAGCTGGGCTCGGCGGACAGCCCGGGGTGGCTGTCCCCACATGGTTTCATCGGCCGTCCCCACATTCTGGGATCCACTGTCCCCGCGTTTGTCTCCGCTCCAATGCTTGCCCTACTCCATTTCAAAACCTAGATACGTTAGGCCGTCACTGCGTTCTACTTGCAGTACCACGGGGTCGCCGGTTTTCAGGCTGACGACCGAGGCGCGCAAGGCGTCCATGGAGTTGATGGGCGCGGTGTTGAGGGCGTGGATGATGTCGCCGGTTTGCAGGCCGGTGTCGGGAGTGATGAGGTCGACGGCGCGACCGAGCACGACTACACCGGAGCCGATGCGCAGGGGACCGACTTGTTTGAGCACGTCGGGAGTGAGATCGGCGGCGAGAATGCCGAGGCGCGAGATGAGACTCTTCTCAGGATCGGCGGCGTCGAAGAGCTGATCCATCTGATCGCGGTGTTCGATGGCCGGGACATAGAGAGTCTGTTTTTGGTCGCCGCGAAGAACTTCGAGCTTGAGCACTTCATCGAGGCGGTGAAGATAAAGTGCTGAAGTAAGGCCCGGAAGAGTTTCGACGCGGTGACCGTCCGCGGTTAGAACAATATCCTGAACCTGCAGGCCGGCGGCGGCGGCAGGCCCGTCGGGCTTGACGTCGGCGACGATGACACCCCAGCGTTGCGAGAGGTGGAGACCATCGGCCAGCGTGGGGGTGATCTCCTGGGCGACGGCCCCAATCTCGACGCGGTGTACGTGGCCGTACTTGCGCAGGCTGTGATAGACGAAATCGACGACGCGGGCGGGAATGGCGAAGCCTAGGCCTTCGCTGCCTCCGCCTTCGGAAAGAATAAAAGTGTTGATGCCGACCACGGAGCCGTTCATATCGACAAGCGGTCCGCCGCTGTTGCCGGGGTTGATGGGGGCGTCGGTCTGAATGTAAGTGAGCGGCTTGTCGGGGTCGGGCTGGCGCGCGACGGCGCTGACTACGCCCATGGTCACGGAGTTTTGCAGGCCCTCGGGGCTGCCGATGGCGAAGACCAATTGACCCACGCGCGCTCGCTGCTGTGAGAGCAGGGGCAGAGTGGGGAGATCTTTTTCTTCGATCTTGAGCAGCGCGAGATCGGTTTCTTTGTGAACGCCCACGAGGCGCGCTCCGAGGATGTGACGCTTGCCCACCGGGACGGGGCGGCCGGATTCACCAGGCAGGGGCAGCGCCACCCGGATGCGCTGCGCGCCTTCGACCACGTGCGCGTTGGTCATGATGTAGCCATCGGAATCGACGATCACGCCGGAGCCGACGGCGTGCTGGCGCACGATGAGAGCGGTTTGAGTGCGACTTTCTTCGTGCAGCGGGCCGTAGCCGGTCACGAGAATCTGAACCACCGCGGGCGAAACCTTGGAGGCGAGGGCTTCGAGGGCGTTGTTGAGTTGCACCAGGGGGCCGAGGGCTGCGGATTCCTCGGTCGTCGACGTTGCCGGCGGGAGTTTGGTGCCGGGATTGGGGTTGGCCTGCACTTGGGACCAGAGAGGAACGGTGGCCAAAAGCAGAATCGCGGCACTATAGAAGATGACGCGCGGGTCATGATTTGCGCGGGGGAATGAAGCGGGCATGAGTTCGCTCTCCTGGTTACGGACGGAAACACCACTTATCAGACGGTACCACGCGGGGTTCGGTTGCAGTATAAGGTGGGTTAGCAAACGCGCGACCCTGGTAAATGTGAGATTCTTGGACACTGGCCAGGGAGCGAGCGTTTAGTCTATGGTGTGCGGCTATTTTGAGTGGAAGGGCGAAACATGCGCGTACTGAGGTCGGAAACGCCGGAAACAAATGCCGCACCCGCCAGGGATGCAAGCGACGCTCCGGCGAAGTATCCCGAGAATTTCTGTCCGAACTGTTCGACGGAGTTGAAGGGACAGCGCTGCAAATCGGTTTGCCCGCAGTGCGGATTCTACTTGAGCTGCTCCGATTTCTACTGAGCTTCGGGATTCGATTACCACGCCTGACAGTCCGGGCGATCTCCGTCTACAATGGCAGGGGTTCGTTTTGTCATCATTCATCAGGAGAAAGCTATGGAACGTAAGGCGAGTGCCGTGTGGAAGGGCGGGCTGAAGGACGGAAAGGGATCGATTTCAGCGCCGGGCGGGGTGCTGAAAGATACCCAGTATTCGTTCACCTCGAGGTTTGAGAATGGGCCGGGGACGAACCCGGAGGAGTTGATCGCGGCAGCGCACGCCGCGTGTTTTTCGATGGCGCTGTCGGCGCAGTTGGGCGGGGCGAATTTGACGGCGGAGAACATCAGCACGAGCGTCACGCTAACCATGGAGAAGCTGGAATCCGGTTGGACGATTACGGCGAGCCATCTCGATGTGGTGGGAAAAGTTCCGGGCGCGGATGCGGCCACGTTTCAGAAATATGCGGAGGCAGCGGAGAAGGGGTGTCCGGTGTCGAAGGTGCTGAACGCGAAGATTACGATGACGGCGAAACTGGGTTAGAGCGGCTTCCGGCTTCCGGCGCTCGGCTTCCGGAGTTGCGGCGCGGTTTGACAGCTTGGCACTGCACTGTAAAATAGGAAGGTCGATCTTCCTGAGGTCGATCTTCTCACGTCGTTCTTCTTAGGTTGAGTTGAGTTGAGCTTCTGACGCGGCGGCCCTGGGGCCGCCGATGCATTGCAATACAAATTGCCATCGTGGCGGAATTGGCAGACGCGCATGGTTCAGGTCCATGTACTCGCAAGGGTGTGGGGGTTCGAGTCCCTTCGATGGCACCAGATTTCTTGCTGTAAATTTCTTCAGCATTAACTCAACAGCCCGCTTGCATTGAGTTGGTCCCTTCTCGCAACAGGTCCTTCCCGTATAATTCAGGCACTTGGTATGCCTGTTTTTCTCGATCAGATTGTCGGCGCTACGCGGGCGAGGGTGGCTCAGAACAAGCTAGCGGCCGACTTGCGCGAACTGGAGCGGCGGGCGGAACGGCATGTTCCGCGCGGCTTTCGGAGCTGTCTGGAAGAAAAAAGCAAAGCAGGCGTGGCGGTGATTGCGGAGTTGAAGAAAGCGTCGCCGTCGAAGGGATTGATTCGGGCGGATTTTTTTGTGGAGGAGTTGGCGAAGGAGTTGGAGGCAGCGGGGGCGGCGGCGCTTTCGGTCTTGACGGATACGGAGTTCTTTCAGGGGTCACTGGAGAATTTGCGAATTGCGTCTGCTTCGGTTGGGCTGCCCTGCCTGCGCAAGGATTTTATTGTCGATGAGTTTCAGCTGGTGGAGGCCCGGGCGAACTCGGCGGACGCGGTGTTGCTCATTGTGGCGATCTTGTCGCCGGCGGAGCTGAAGAGCCTGGCGCACGGTTCTCGCTCGCTCGGCTTGGATGTTTTGTGCGAAGTGCATGACGAATCCGAGTTGCGGCGGGCTTTGGACGAGGGTTGCGACTTGATCGGAGTGAACACGCGCGATCTGCGGACGTTCAAGGTGAATGCGGAGACGGCGTTTGCTTTGGCGGAAAAGTTTCCCGCGAATGCGGTGAAGGTGGCGGAGAGCGGGATTCGGTCGGGTGAAGATATTGCGCGGCTGCGAGAGTCAGGGTATCAGGCGTTTTTGATTGGGGAGACGCTGATGCGGTCGGAGCGGCCGGGAGAGGCTCTGCGGGCGCTGGTTGCCAGTTGCGAGTCGCGAGTTCAGAGCGGACGGCAAAGCCTTGTGACAATGCACAGGCAAATTTTTCCATGACCTGGATCAAGATTTGCGGGATGACGAACTTGGAGGACGCGCTGGTGGCGGTTGAGGCCGGAGCGGATGCGGTGGGGTTTGTGTTTTATGAAAAGAGTCCGCGGAATATTTCAGTGGAGGGGGCGCGGGACATTGTGGAGAAGTTGCCGGAGCAGATCGAGAAGATCGGGGTTTTCGTCGGTCACAAGAATGCGAATCCGCTTAAGGTTTTCCTCGATGCTGCATTGAGTGGGATGCAAATTTACGATCAGCCGGAAGATGGGTTTTTACAGGTAGGTATGATCGGTCATCACGATCGTTTCATGCGTGCTCGATTCTTGAGGCCCTTAGCCATGAGCCTGATAGCCAAAAACCAAGGCGAGATTAAAGAGTTAGCTTCTAGCTTTGCGGGGTTGAGGAAGCATTGGAAAAATGGTGTGCGCCCAAGTGAGCAGGAGATGGCCACAGTCCTGCTGGACTCGGGCGATCTTCTACAGCCGGGCGGAACGGGAAAAACGTTTGATTGGAAGCAGGCTGTGCCCATCGCCGAAGGTATGTGTGAAGGTGGACTCAAACTCGTGGTGGCTGGTGGGTTGACGGCCGAGAACGTGACAGAGGCAATCGAGGTACTGAAGCCCTGGGGAGTGGATGTGGCCTCGGGAGTAGAGGCTCGCCCGGGAAAGAAGGATCCGGAAAAGGTGCGGGCGTTTGTGAAGGCAGTGCGAGACGCGGATCGGAAAGCAAGTTAGAAATGGCTACGGTCGCACGAACGACGAAGGTCAAAATCCCCGCCCTCTTGCCCAGAACGCGAGAAGGACGGGGCACCCGGCGCGTTCTTGCTCCCACGCGGCACGCGCTTACTTCAACCCCGGAGCCTGGGCGGTTTGGGGTTTATGGCGGGCGGTATGTGCCGGAGACTTTGATGGCGGCGCTGGAGGAGTTGGAGCGGGAGTATGAGAGGGCGAAACGCGATCAGAAATTTCAGAAGCGGTTGGAATCCTTGCTGCGGAATTATGCGGGGCGTCCTACGGCTTTGAGTTTTGCGCGGCGGCTTACGGAGAAGTTGGGCGGGGCGAAGATTTATTTGAAGCGCGAAGACTTGCTGCACACCGGGGCGCACAAGATCAATAACTGCCTGGGGCAGGCGCTGCTGGTGGAGCGCATGGGTAAGCGCCGGGTGATTGCGGAGACTGGGGCGGGGCAGCACGGAGTGGCTACGGCCACGGTTTGCGCGCTGCTCGGTTTCGAGTGCGTCGTGTACATGGGCACCGAGGATATGCGGCGGCAGGAGTTGAATGTGTTCCGCATGCGGCTGCTGGGTGCCGAGGTGCGCGGGGTGGAATCGGGGTCGCGGACGCTGAAAGATGCGATCAACGAAGCGATGCGCGATTGGGTTACGAACGTGCGCACTACGCATTACTTACTGGGGAGCGTGTTGGGGGCGCATCCGTATCCGACGATGGTGCGGGATTTTCATCGCGTGATTGGGCGCGAGGCGCGGGCGCAGATTCTGAAGGCCGAGGGGAAGTTGCCGGCGGCGGTGATTGCCTGCGTGGGCGGCGGGTCGAACGCAATCGGGATTTTTTACGAGTTCATAAAGGATAAGAAGGTTCGATTGATTGGAGTGGAGGCGGGCGGCCGCGGCGAGGCGCTGGGAGAACATGCGGCGCGCTTTCGCGGAGGGTTGCCGGGCGTTTTGCAGGGAACGTTTTCTTACGTGCTACAGGATGCGGCTGGGCAGATTGCGCTTACGCATTCGGTTTCGGCGGGGCTGGATTATCCCTCGATTGGGCCGGAGCACGCGGCTTTGCGGGATACGGGCCGGGCGGAGTACGTTCCGGCTTCGGATGCGGAAGCGTTGGAGGCTACTACTTTGCTGGCGCGGACGGAGGGGATTATTCCGGCGCTGGAGTCGGCGCATGCCGTGGCGGAAGTGATCAAACGCGCACCTGGGATGAAGAAGTCGGATGTCGTGCTCGTGAATGTTTCTGGGCGCGGGGATAAGGATATCGGGATCATGCGGGAGTCCCTGAACCTGGATTGAATGATTGAGAGATTGCGTCATTGAGTCAATCTCTCAAGGATGCAATGCCTCGATCTTTTATGCCGTTATCTTTTTATAAAAAACCAGGGCTGGTGGTTTATGTGACTTGCGGGGATCCGGATCTCGCTACCACGCGGGATGTGGTGTTGGCCGCTATCGAGGCTGGCGCGGATGTGATCGAGTTGGGTGTGCCCTTCAGCGATCCGGTGGCGGATGGGCCGGTGATTCAGCGTGCCAGCGAGCGGGCGCTTGCGGCGGGAACTACTCTGGCACAGATTTTGACTTTAGCGGCGGAGCTGCGGCAGCAGGCGCAGTCCACGGGGCTAGTGGTGTTTTCGTATTTGAATCCCATCTTGCGCATGGGAATGGAGAAGTTTTGCCGGGTGGCGCGGCATGCGGGAGTGGACGGGGTGCTGGTGACGGACTTGCCGGTGGAAGAGGCCGGTGAATATCTTCTGGCTATGAAGGAAAATGATCTGGCGCCCGTGTTCTTGGCGGCGCCGACCAGTCCCGATGAGCGGTTGAAGCGGATTGCGGATGCTTCGAGAGGATTTGTGTACGCGGTGTCGCGGACCGGAGTCACGGGAGCGCGGCAGCAGTTGGCCGATGATGCGGAGAAACTGGTGCGGCGATTGCGGCGCGTGAGCAAGTCAGCGGTCGCGGTGGGATTTGGGATTTCGAATGCCGCGCAGTTTGCCGCAGTCGGCAAGTTTGCCGATGCGGTGGTGGTGGGTAGCGCGATTGTCGAGACCATTGAACAACATTGCGGGCGGGAGGCGGAGGCGGTGGGGGATTTTGTCAGGGCGTTGGTGGGTCCCCATCCTGGCCGCGAAACACGCGGCTAGGATGAGGCGCCCGCAGACATCAATGAAGTAGATATCCTTCAATTGCTCGATGACAGATCGCTGCGAGAACTTCATGGACATTGCGGATTGGCGAAAGAAAATCGATGACGTGGATCGAAAGTTGGTGGAACTGCTAAGTGAGCGGGCGCGGGCGGCGATCGAGATCGGTCGGTTGAAGCGGGCGACGAAATCTCCGATCTACGAGCCGGAGCGAGAGCGCATCGTGTTTGAGAATGCGCAGCAGGTGAATCGAGGTCCGCTGCCCGGGCGAGAATTGGTGAGAATTTTTGAGCGGATTATCGATGTGATGCGAAATCTGCAGAAGGATGGGAACGAAGTGGGCGGCGCAAAGGCCGAGACCGAATTGGAGTCGGAACTGGATGATTGAGGCGCTGAGCGCTTGAAAGGTTCTTGCTGGTGGACACAACACCAGGTTTCCTCGCTCCGCTCGAATGGCAAAACTTAACCGCGAGCTAACGGCTCATGGCTAGAAGCTAGAAGCTAGAAGCAGAGACTTTCTTATGATTGTGGCGATGCAGGATGTTGCGGATGAGACCCAGATTCAGTCGGTAATCGAGCAGCTGGTGAAGATGGGGTTTGAGGTGCACCGGTCGACCGGGGCGCGGCAAACCGTGCTGGGCGCGGTGGGCGCGGGGATCGATTTCGACATCCGCATCTTGGAGTTGCTGCCGGGTGTGCAGGAAGTGCATCGCATCAGTTCGCCCTACAAGCTGGCGGGAAAGAGTTTTCGTCCCGAGGGAACCGTGGTCAAGCTGGCGAATGGGATCAGCATCGGCGGGAACGAAGTGGTGGTGATGGCGGGGCCGTGCTCGGTGGAATCGCGGGAGCAGATTTTTTCTACGGCAGAGTCAGTCGCGAAGGCCGGGGCCAGGGTTTTGCGGGGTGGGGCGTTCAAGCCGAGGAGTTCTCCTTATTCTTTTCAGGGGCACGGGGAAGATGCGCTGAAGCTGATGCGCGAAGCGGGGGAGAAATTTGAGCTGCTGGTGATCAGCGAAGTGATGGAGATTTCGCAGATCGCGATGATGCTGCCTTATGTGGACATTCTGCAGGTGGGAGCGCGCAACATGCAGAACTTCAATCTGCTGCGCGAACTGGGGAAGGTGCGCAAGCCGGTGCTGCTGAAGCGCGGGATCGCGGCTACGCTCGAAGAGTTGCTGCTTTCGGCCGAATACATTATGGCGGGCGGAAATTATGAAGTGATTTTGTGCGAGCGCGGGATCCGAACGTTTGAAACTTACACGCGGAACACGATGGATATTTCGGCGATTCCGATTATTCACAAGCTGTCGCATCTGCCGATGACGGCCGATCCGTCGCATGGAACGGGGCGGCGCGACAAAGTTGCGCCGATGGCGCGAGCGTCGGTGGCGGCGGGCGCAGACGCGTTGTTGATTGAGGTGCACTGCGATCCGAACCAGGCGTGGTCGGATGGAGCCCAGTCGCTCTTTCCCGAGCAGTTCGCCAAGCTGATGGATGAGTTGCGGATGATTGCGCCGGCGGTGGGAAGGAAAATTGGGTAATTTGGTAATTTAGCAATTTGGTAATTTGAACGCGGTGCACTTTTGGCCTTTAAATTACCCGATTACAAAATTTACTAAATTACCCGATCATTTTGATGCCGATTCGGCAAATCACGATTGTTGGGACGGGGCTGATCGGCGGGTCGTTGGCGCTGGCGCTGCGGAAGCGGCGGTTTGGGGGACGCATTGTGGGTTGCGACCGCCAGGCGACGTTGAAGAAGGCTCAGACGCTGGGCGTGATTGACGAGGGACGATCGAATCCCGGAGACGCCATGATCGGCAGCCAGTTGGTGGTGTTGGCTACGCCGGTGCTGGCCATTGTAGATTTGATTGGACGACTGGGTCCGGCCTTGCCTGTGGGCACGTTGCTGACCGATGTGGGCAGCACCAAAGCGGCGGTGGCGCAGCAGGCTGTGAAGGTGTTTGGGAAGAATGCTGGCAAGCGATTTCTGGGCGGGCATCCGATGGCGGGCAAGGAGCAGAGTGGTGTGGAGTTCGCCGACGCCGATTTGTTCCAGGATGCGGTTTGGTTTATGACGCCGCTGCCGGGGCAGAAATTGCAAGATGGATTGTTTGCAGAATTTCTGGAATGGATCGATCGCATGGGGGCGCGCATTGCGATGCTTCCACCAAAGGAGCATGACCGGCTGTGCGCCTGGATCAGCCATGTGCCGCAAATGCTTTCGACTGCGCTGGCCGCGGCCTTGGTGGAGGAGTTTGGGGAGGAGGCTCCGCTGCTGGCCGCGGGCGGTCCGGCGTTGCGGGAGATGACGCGGATATCGGCGAGTCCTTATTCGATGTGGCGGGATATTGCGATCAGCAACCAGAAAAATCTCGGGGATGCGCTGCTCAAGGTGGAGCAGCGGCTGGCGCATATACGGGAGAATCTGAGTACGCGGCAATTGGCGGAGGAGTTTGAGTTGGCGCATGGGTTGAAAAAGAGCGCGGGGAAGAAATAGGGGAGCAGGAAATTGAGCGATTGAGCGATCGGGTCATTTCGCGATCGAAGACCTCGCTGAGTGGTGCTCTTCAAAATCGCTCCATGACCCAATCGCCAAATCGCTCAATTTTCTTTTACAATGCGGACGCTATGAACAAGGTAGTGGCGGGCGCGGATGAGGCGATTCGGGATGTGGGGGATGGTTCGGTCATTATGGTCGGGGGGTTTGGGCTGTGCGGCATGCCGGAGAATTTGATTCGCGCGCTGGCCCGGAAAGGATCGAAGAATCTTACGACCATTAGCAATAACGCGGGCGTGGATGGATTTGGGGTTGGGCTTTTGCTGGCGGCGGGGCAGATTCGGCGGCATATTGGAACTTACGTGGGCGAGAACAAGCTGCTGGAATCGATGGTGCTGACCGGAAAAGTGGAACTCGACCTGGTGCCGCAGGGAACATTTTCCGAGCGCATTCGCGCCGGGGGGGCGGGCATTCCCGCGTTTTTTACTCCTACCGGAGTGGGCACGATCGTCGCCGAAGGAAAAGAGACGCGCGAGTTCGAGGGCCGGACATACGTGATGGAGCGATGGTTGAAGGCGGACTTCGCTTTTGTGAAGGCATGGAAGGGCGATCGCATCGGCAATCTGGTGTACCGGAAGACGGCGCGGAATTTTAATCCGATCATGGCGACGGCGGCGAAGGTGGCGATCGCCGAGGTTGAGCAGTTGGTGGAGGTGGGAGAGTTGGATGGAGATTCGATTCATACGCCGTCGGTTTACGTGAAGCGGATTTTTCAAGGGGAGTCGTATGAGCGGCGGATTGAGAAGCGGACGGTGAGGAAAAGCGTCGTTAGTGGTTAGTCGTTGGTCGTTGGCCAGGCCTCCGCTAATGCGACCAACGACCAACGACCGACGACGAATGACAACCATGAATAAGCCAGGGAAAGATGTCGAGAAGCGCGAGCGCATTGTTAAGCGCATCGCTCGGGAGTTGCGGGATGGGTTCTATGTGAACCTGGGCATTGGGATGCCCACTCTGATCGGCAATCATGTTCCGGCGGGGATTGAGGTGGTGTTGCAATCCGAGAATGGGATGCTGGGGATTGGGCCTTATCCGGTGGAGGGGCAGGAGGACGCGGATCTGATCAACGCGGGCAAGGAGACCGTGAGCGAGATGCCAGGGACGGCTTATTTTTCCAGCGCCGATTCGTTTGCCATGATTCGCGGAGCGCATGTGGATTTGAGCGTGCTGGGCGCGATGGAAGTGGACGAAAGCGGCAGCCTGGCGAATTGGATGATCCCGGGGAAAATGGTGAAGGGGATGGGCGGGGCTATGGACCTGGTTGCCGGAGCTCGGCGGGTGGTGGTGGCCATGGAGCACACCACTCGCGAAGGTGCGCCGAAGATTTTGAAGAAGTGCACGTTGCCTCTCACCGGAGTGAATGTGGTGGATACGATTGTTACCGAGATGGCGTACATCCGAGTGACCGAGCGGGGGTTGGTGTTGGAGGAAGTGGCTCCCGGGTTGACCGCGGAGGATGTGCAGCGGGCTACCGAGGCGCGGTTGGTGGTTAGCGAGGGGCTGAGGGTGATGGAGAGCTAGGCAGGTCTACTCTTCGTATTTTTCATAGAACTTGCTAGTTAAGAGACCTTCTGGATCGTATCGTTTTTTTCGGGATAGGCGCGGCGAAGCTGTCGGGACGAATAGTAGAGCTGATAGGGAAGATAGTAAGTGCCGTTCAGTGCGATTGCCAAGTCCACAAGATCGACTGTGGTTCTGCGGAGGATCTCAGTTTGCTCTGCATTCAGTTTTTGATTGAAATACAGAACAAATGCGAACATATCCTGCTTGGCGTAAGGCAGTGCTGTGACGGTATCTTTTTGTACGCTCCGGATGGTGACGTTTAATAGGTTAGATCCGTCCCGCTGAACAACGGATCTGAGGCCATCGACGAACTCTGGCATGCGATCTCGCGGGATAAAGTACTCCTGGAGAATGTCAGTATCCTGCAGTTGGTTGCGCAGGTATGCCATCGAGTCGTTCATTTCTTCGTTTCTTGAAACCAGGCACGCATCTTTTTGAACCGTCGCTTGGTTGCGCGACATGCAGGCATGAAGCTTCGGGCCCAGGCGTTTCTCGAGTGTCCATCGAAGCCAGCGGCCGAAGGCACCGGTTTTGGAGAAGTTGATGACGAGCCGGTCAAGGCGGTCGTGAGTGGAAGGTTGGATGGGCGGGATTGGCCCGTCCAGGTCTGTCTTGCGATAGATGTGAATCGCCGTTTCCCGAAGGTAGGACGTCGGGGAAATGGAGATACGCCCGTACATCAGGCCGACCGAGTCATCCTCGGCGACGTGGGTTCGATAGTAGGCGGGGAACTGGCGGAAATCCAGTTCGTGAGTTTCGAGGGAGTAGATTTCGTTATCCACCAGCTGAATGTCGGCATCGAGAATAACGCCGAACAAGCCGTAGCCGCCGAGAACCAGACGAAAAAGCTCCGAGTTCTCGGTTTGGCTGGCATTTCTGATTTCTCCATTCGTTAACATGATGCGCATGGACTGCACCGTAGATGCAACGGGGCCCGGCCGATGAGCGATGCCGTGGGCATTTACGCTCAACGAACCTCCAATCGTGAAGACGTTGATGGACTGCATCGCCTGGATCGAAAGGCCCTCTTTGTCGATCAGTTGTTGGATCTGAGCCCAGGTTGTGCCGGATTGGACGCGCACGACCTTGCGGCTGCGGTCGAGGGTGATCGCATTAAAATCTCGCATGTCGAGAACCAGACCATCCTTAGAGAAAGCCTGGCCCCCCATACTGTGCCTCTGCCCAGCAACCGAGATTTTAAGGTGATTGGCGCGAGCGAACTCCATTGACGCCCGCACGTCTTCGACGGTCCTGATTCGTGCGATTCCATAGACGCGCGTCTTGTTCAGGCAACTAGCGTCGTTAATGAAACCGTCCTGATCCTCAAGAAAGGCCGGGAGATCTTCCGGCTTGATGAGGATGGTGGTGGGTTTGTTGTCGGTGGGATCGCCGGGAATGGCGAATTCGCAGCTTTTCGGCCCCTTCGGCGGAGCGGAGTAGTCGGAAATTTTTTTCCCGCTAAAAACCGCGACGCAGGTCAAGAGGAAGGACGCTACCAGCGCACGGCGTTTACTCCAAACCATTCGAGGAGAAGCCCGCAAAGGATTCTACCTTAGATCCTGAACGGGGCGGCTAGCAGGCGGAATGGGAGCGTGATGGCCAGGTAAATGACCTCCAAGACACCGTGGATGGCTATGCCCACGATTCGGAACGGCAAAAGCAATAGCCAGATGAACGGGTAGGCGATCAGCGCCAACAAAGCCAGCGGCCAGCAGAGTACGAAGAGGATGCACCAGAGGAGCAGAGTGAACAAGGCAGGACCTCCTTCTTTTTCTATTTTAATCTACGTGACGGGAAACGAAAAAGTTCCGCCGGAAGGCTTTATAAAATGCTTTATCGGGGCATTCGTAGGGTCGGCAGGATAGGGGTCCTTCGACTGCGGTTTCGCTTCGCTATCGCGAAGCAAAATCCTCGCTCAGGATGACAAATATAAGATTGCTACTCGTAGCGGAGGGCTTCTGCCGGCAGCGTTCTGCCTGCGGACCATGATGGGTAGAGTGTGGCTATGAACGATACGCCGATCGCCACGCTCGCTACCAGTACTCCATCCGTCAGGCGCGGGGCGAAGGGGACGTAGTCGATCGAGTAGACCTCGGGCGAGAGCGAGATGATGTGGTAGTGGCCGCCGGCGTAGGAGATGGCATAGCCTAGCAGCAAGCCGATCGCGGTGCCGATTACTCCGATCAGGACTCCCTGAGCGATGAAGATGTTGCGCACTTGCGATTTACGGGTGCCCATCGACATCAGGACGGCAATGTCTTTGGTTTTTTCCATGACCATCATGATCAGCGAAATCAGGATGTTCAGGGCGGCTACGAAGACGATGAGGCCGATGGTGATGAAGGTGACTAGGCGCTCGAGGCGCAGGGCGTGGAAGAGAGCCTGATTCTGCTCCATCCAGTTGGTGGTCATGAAGCCTTTGCCTGCGGCGGCTTCGAGTTCGCGGGAGACCTCGCCGGCTTGGTAGATGTCGTCCACTTTGAATTCGATGACCGAGATGAGATCGCCCAGGCCGAAGAGGCGTTGCGCGTCGGAGAGGCGGGTGAAGGCCCAGGAGGAATCGTAATCGTAGAAGCCGGAGTTGAAAATTCCAACGACGCGGAAGCGGCTGTATTTGGGGACCATGCCGAAGGGAGTGAGTTCGCCTTGGGGGCTGGTGACGAGCACGACCGAGCCCGCCGTGGCTCCTAGATTGTCGGCCATGTCTTTACCGAGGATGATCGGGGGCATGGCGGCCAGTCGGTTGTGGAGTGCTTCGAGCGAGTCTGGAGAGTCGGTCGCTGACCCTCCCTGGACAGAGGAGGCGGCTGTCCCCACATGATTCCCCGGATCCCTGTCTTTTTCTGTTGCGTCGAGGGCTTCGGCGGAGCCTTCTTTCATGCTATTCAATAGGTCGCCGATTTTTCTTTCGTCGGCGGGGATCATGCCTTTGAGGACAGCGCCACGGGCTCGGGGACCGCGGGAAATTAATACTTGCTCGAAAATTGCCGGGGCCGCCGCTACTACGTGCGGCTCTTTGGACAAACGGGCTAGAAGCGGCGGCCAGTCTTTGATGCCGTCGTCGGCTATGCGGAGGAGGCTGATGTGAGAGGTTGATCCGATGAGGCGCTCCTGCAAATCCTGGCGAAAGCCGTTGTTGATGGCTAAGGCGACGATCAGCGAGGCTACGCCAGCGGCTACTCCGACGATGGAGATGCCCGTGATGATGCCGATGAACGCCTGGCGGCGCTTGGCGCGCAGGTAACGGGTTGCTATGAAGAGTTCGAAGCGCATGCTTGGGTCGGCTTCCGGCTTCCGGCTTTCGTTTTCGGCTCAGTCGGATTATAGCTAGCTCTTTCGGTTCTCGTAGGATCGAACGAAAAGCCTTTAGCGCGGAGGGCGCGGAGGATGTGCGCGGAGATTGGGGAGCAGGGCCGGGACCGTTGCTCGGTACTTTCGAAATTCGTCTTGGAAGCGCTTTTCTAATTCTTTGTCTTCGATCTCGATCATGAGCGCGCCGGTCAGGGTCGCTACGATGGTTAGCCCCCAACAGACGGTCAAGCCTGTGCCCATGCTCCAGGCTAGCATTTCGCAGAGATGGCCCAGATAGACCGGGTGGCGCACTCGGGCACGGATGCCGGCGGTGGCCAGACGCTGCTGGCTGTGGTTGGGGCGAATCTCTGGCAGTCCGGCGAACTGCGACAAGGTGAAGTGGCGACGTGACAGTTGATAGAGAATGATGCCGGCGCTGAATAAGAGCGCGGCGGGAATCCACGTCCATCGAACTTCATAAAGCGCGAGGCTCCGCCACGGTGCGCTGATCGCGGCGACAGTGGCCCACATTCCGATCCACAGGGGCAGAAGCATTTTGTAGGGGGATCGCAGGCACGATCGCCAATACTCGGCGCGGGGATGAATCAGGAGCCAGAATGCCGGGATCGTCGAGTAGATCACGCAGGCGATCCAGGCAGCGGTATGAATGAGTCTCACGATATAGACATTATGCTGTGCTACGAATGTTGCTCGCATATCTTAGATGCTAAGAGAGGCGGGCGATTCCGGGAAAACCGTCGAAGCCGGTATCGAAGGTCAGAATGCGCTCGATGCCATGTTGTTCCATCACGGCGAGGTGGACGGAGTCGCGCGCGGAAAGGCGCGGGTAGCTGAGTACGATCTGTTGGGCGCGCTCGACGACAGCGCGGTCAATCGGGAGCACCTCGTCCACCACCGTGAGCAGTGCGTCGAAGGCGGGCGGGATGTCGTACGGGCGATTGATGGCGGAATAGCGGTACAGAATTTCCTGGAGCACTTCCGCGTCGGTCACCAGACGCTGGCGTTCGCTCACCAACCTTTCCAGCCAGTGTTGCGTATCGGTTTTGCGGGTGCCCGGCGCCCCCGCCAAATACACGGGGATATTGGAGTCGATCAGAATCACGGCTGCGGACCGGATAAGTATCCGCTCTCGATTTCCGCCAGCATGGTGTCGATGTCCGCGGTCGGCGATTCATGGCGAGCGGCGGCTCGGATGGCCTCGAGTTTTTTCTCCACGCCGCCCCAAGGTTGTTGACTGCGCGCGTGCTGCAAAGCCTGGCGAACCCACTCGGCCAGCGACATGTGGCGGGCGCGCGCCATGCGTTTGATTTCGCGGTATTCAGGGTCCTGCAGGATGACCTGCAGCCGTTTAGCCATAGGATGAGTCTATTTGACTCATCATCATGAGTCAGTGCTGTTTTGCGGCGGGCTGCGCGTGCGCATGCGCTTTGCTCCGTTCTGTGGCACATTAGAGGATCGAAATTGCTTGAACCATGCCCACTCCCGATTCCAGAGCTGGACGCATCGCTTTCACGAATCCGGATTTCGTGCGGTTTCAGATTGCGCGTTTTCTGATCGTGGGGGCGACTGAGATGCAGGCGGTCGCCGTGGGCTGGCAGGTTTACGGCATCACGCGGCGGGCGCTTGATTTGGGGCTGGTGGGGTTGGCCCAATTTCTGCCGGGGATTTTGCTTTTTCTGGTGAGCGGACACGCCTCGGATCGATTCGAGCGGCGCAAAGTATTGGGGGCGTGCTACGCCGGGTATGCGTTGTGCTCCGGGCTTTTGTTGTGGATCGCCGAGCGCGGCACGCAGTCGGTGCGGCCGATCTATGTCGTGCTGGTTCTGCTGGGGGTGGTGCGTTCGTTCAATGGGACGGCGAGCCGATCGATTTTGCCGCAGTTGGTTCCCGATGAGCACTTCGCCAACGCGGTCGCCTGGAACGCCACCACTTTTCAGGCGGCGACGATTCTCGGGCCTTCGCTCGGTGGAATTCTTTACGCCGTGGCGAACGGGCCATCGGTGGTTTATGGGGTTGCGGTGCTGGTGGCGGTGGCCGCGCTGGCTTCAATTTTTCGTATTAAGATCCGGCCACAGGCCCGGCGCCGTGAACCCACAACGCTCAAAACTGTGTTTGCCGGATTGCACTTCATCTGGCGGCAGAAGCTCATCCTAGGGGCGATCTCACTCGACTTGTTTGCGGTGCTGCTGGGCGGAGCGGTAGCGCTGCTTCCGGTTTATGCTCGGGAGATTCTGCATACCGGACCGTGGGGATTGGGATTGTTGCGTACCGCGCCCGGAGTGGGCGCGGCGGTGATGGCGATGGCATTGGCGCATCGTCCGCTACGGGGGCGGGCCGGGCCTGCGCTGCTTTGGTCTGTGGCCGGATTTGGTGTGTGCACGATATGGTTTGGAGTTTCCACCAGCCTGGTGCTCTCGCTGTTCTCGCTGATTTTTTTGGGAGCGGCCGACATGATCAGCGTGATCATTCGCGCCACGCTGGTGCAGTTGCGCACTCCGGATGAAATGCGCGGGCGGGTGATGGCGGTCGATATGGTTTTTATTGGAACTTCGAATGAACTGGGGCAGTTTGAGTCGGGGCTTACGGCGCAGTGGTTCGGCACCGTGCCCGCGGTGGTGCTGGGAGGCGTGGGGACTTTGGTGGTGATGGGGTTGTGGGCCTGGTGGTTTCCGGAGTTACGTCGCGCAGGAGCGCTGGGAGCCATGAAGAGCATCTCGGAGGAGGCCTCAGAGGCGGCGGAGAGCGCGCATTAGCGTCGTTGTTCGAAGTGGACAACGAGGTGTGCCAGCGAGTGCAGAGGTCCTTCGCTTGGCTCAGGATGACAACGTTTCAGCGAAGCAATTGGTTCATTTGACGTTGACCGTAACGGTTGCTGTGGTGCGGCCGTATTGGTTGGTGGAATAGAGCGTGTAGGTGGTGGTTGTCATGGGATTCACGGTCACCGTGGCGCCGCGAACTGCGCCGGCTTCGGGCGATACGATTTCATAATTGGAGTTGGTTGTGGACCAGGACAGGGTGACGCTTGCTCCCGAGGAAACGCTTGAGGGGCTTGCGGTGAAACTGCTGATGGTGGGAGCGGCACCGGTGGGTGCGGTGGAGTTGGTGTAGATGGGATTCATCTGCACCACTTCGAAGGCGGAGGCGGGAACGGTCTTTAGCGATTCGAGATCGGACCCCCAGCGGCTGTCGGATGCGCCGGTGACGAAGAGCGGGCTGCCATTATCGGCCAGGATCAGGCCGTAGCGTTGCATCGCGCTGAGAATTGCTTGCATGCTCGGGTCGAAGCCGGAGAGGTCGTAGCTGGATTTCAGGCGCAGGCGCATGCCCATGGGCGGAGCGGTGGGATCGCTGGAAGTCGCGGCGTCATGCGAAGCGGGCGGAATGAAGGCCGCGCTGGTTTGCGGCAGCGTGAAGCGGAAAGCGTGTTGGATCTTTCCCGCCGCAACTTCGTCGTAGCGAATTAATCCTGGGAATATCGGTAGGCCGGCGGCGTCGGCGGAGGTCCAGGTGTAGGGGCGCTGCGCATTTCCATCTCCCAATAGATCCCAAACTGCAGTGGAATCGGCGCTCCAGCTTCCGTCTGGGTTGGGAGAGGAATTGTAAAGCTCATAGAGAAAGCAGTTGCTATTGTCGAGCACGAGCACGTGGCGGTCGCCGGTGCTGGAGGAGCCTCCTTCGACGGGCGCGGTGGCGGGCACGGGCATGGGGCCTGGATCGCTTTCGCTGGCGTAGGCGTTGAGATCGATATTCACCAGCAGCTGACTTCCGTTTACCACCACGTAGGGAATGCCGTAGGTTGGGTCGGCGCCGAAGTCAGGGTGAACGTTCACTGCGCCGACGAAGTTGTCGATGATGGTGTTGGAGTTGGGATCGACGGGGGCAGAGGAGATGTCGGTGTTCCACGGGCTGATGCTGGTGAAGGGGAGGAATCCGTTGAGGGCTGCGCCTTGGCCGGTGCCGATGACATTGCAGGCTAGATTAGGACTTGAGCCGCCGGTGGTGCCGCCGGTGCCGACGTTACTGAGAGTGGTGGTATGGGCTGCGCCTCCGCAGGCGGTTAGGGCTAGAGAGAATATTAGTAAGGAGAGGAGAAATGGCGATGGGCGGGGCGCGTGTTTTCTCACACTTGCGATTTTTGCTGGCTTGACGATGGAGTGGAAGGGGCCGTTTGGGCGGTTGGGGCTGCGCTTGTGGACATGTACGGGTGGGCCTAGGGGAGGTGGAGAAGGCCGGTGGGGTCGGCAGTTGAGGGGGTGTGCCTCGCTGCGCTCGGCGGCACGGTCGAAGGCGCCCGTTCCCACGTGTGCTTGTTCCACACTAGCCCGTTGCCATACTCGCCATTCCCATTCCGCACTTGGCTACTTTGCGTGTACCAGGGTTTTGGCGGCGCCCATGTTGTCGTAGCGGTCGTAGACTCGGACCACTACCACGTGCTCGGTCGCGGCTGCGGCGTCTTTGGCGGATTCAGGCTTCGCTTCGAAGTCGTAGCTTTCGGTTTTGGCGTCGGAGAGTTGACCGACTGGTTCTACGTACTGCCAGTCACCGGCGTCGATGGAATACTCTGCGCGTTTGATGGGCGAGAAGCCATCGGCGGCGGTGAAGGTCACGCGGATTTGAGCGCCGTCTACCGTGCCCGAGAGATTTTCGATGCGCGGCGGGGAGGTGTCGACTTCGAAGCGACGGCTTTCCTTTGAAGCGGTTAAAGCTTCGCCGGGCGAGTGCGACGGAGCGTCCGAGGCGATCAGCTTGACGGTGTAGCCGCCATCGGGAAGAAGGCCGGCATCGAAGGAATAGGCCTTGTCGGTGAGATTGTCTTTTAATAATAACCAACGCTTTTCGCCATCGCCGCGGTAGTAGAGCGAGTAGACCAACTGATCGTCGTTCTCATCGTGAGCGTTCCAGCGCACCCCGATGGATTCGCGATCGTGGGAACTGGACGGGGGCGCGTCGAAGTGCGTTGCTGCCGATAGAGTTGAGTCGAATCCTGTGCTGCTGCCCGAAGGTTTCTGTGCGGGCTGATACTTTACGCCCACCTGAACCGAGAGGTCTTCGATCTCGGGAGCGGCATTCTTGGGCAGGTAGTTAAGCAGAACGCTATCGACCGCCGGGGGCGTCGAACCAGTGTGCAGAACGGCTTTCCATTGGGCATAGCGCGCGGCGGGAATTCCAGTCGCTCCGTTCTCGTTTTTCTTCAGGTCGACCTGGTGCCACGGGCTCCAGTTGCGGTCGGGGTTGTCGACGTTCCCGCTGCGGGCGAAAAGCTCGACGTTGCCGGCGCCACGGAATTCGGCTCGACCCCAGCTCGAAAAACTGCGGGCGTCGAAGACATCGCTTTGGTAGGTTCCTTCGGCTTCAGGACCTGGCCCCAAGACAAACAGTTTTCCGAGATTGCTGGTGGCGGCGTAGAGGCCTCCGTGGGGAGCTTTGGCGAAGGCGGTGATTTGCGAGGCCGGAGCTTTCAGCAGGTCGGAGAAATCGTCGAGGCCGATGATAGCGAAGATGTGGCCGCGATTGCCGGTGCCGGCGAGAAGGCGTCCCTGGGAGTCGAAAGCCAAGGCGTACACGATGTCATCGTGCGAAGACCACAGCTTGGCCGGAGAGCCGTCGGGAGCGATGCGGTAGACATCCGATCCGTTGCCGGGAGCTGCGCCGGGAAATGGAAACGGGCCGGCAGCGGGGGAGGGGCTGGGTGAGGGAGTAATGGTCATGCCGGGAACTTGCGGAGCGCCCGCACCCAGAGGCGCGCTGCTACCGAGGTTCAGCACGGCGGAAGCGGCGGAGGCGCCGAAAGCGCCACGCTTCTCGCCGACGGCTGCGGCGTAGATGTTGCCCGAACGATCAAGCGCGAGCGCGGTGATTTCTTTTTTGGGCGCGCTGTAGAGCACAAAGCCTTCGCCAGCGGGAGAGATACGGTAGATGAGGCCGCTGCCGTCGGAGCCGGCGATGAGATTGCTCTGGGCATCGAAGGCCAGCACGCGGATGTGAGTTTCGTCGCTCTTGAAAAAGACCGAGTGCTCGCCTTTCGCGGTCACTTTGAAAATTTCGCCGTGATCGCCGGTCGCAACGTAGAGATTGCCCGCGTGGTCGAGCGCGAGGTCCCAGATATACTTCGTGGCGGGCTCGAAGGAGACGGAGGAAGTCCAAGCTGGGTCGAGGGCGGGTTTGGAATCTTTCTCCGGGGTGGTTGCGGAATCGGATTCTGATTTCGTTGCCTTGGACTTGCCCGAAGACCTGTGCTCCAGCTTGTACACTTTGCCGTCGGGGGCGGTGGCTGCGTAGATCACGCCTCCGGGTGCGGTTTGGAGAGCCTGGACTTGCAACTCTTTGGGTTCGAAGATGATGGTTGCAGCGCCTTCGGGGGTTACGCGATAGACGCGGGCCGGAGCTCCTGCGGCCATATAGATGTTGCCCGCATCGTCGGCGGCAATGGCCCAGATGTAGGTAGAAGGAGCGGCGTACAGACTCTTGAAGGTGGGCGCCAGTTCGAGGCCGCCGATGCTGCGAATCGCGATGCCGGTCGCCGTTCCTTTCACCAGTTCTTCGAACTTCGATTGCTCCCAGGTGTGCGTGCCCTCGGCGAAGGCTTTGGAGAGGAATTCTGAATGATAGAAGTTGGGGAAGATCAAGGCCGCAAGAAGAAGGAAGAAAAGCTTTCGCACGCTCTGCAATTTCATACCTCGTAGATTCCAGGGGGGTAGCTTCAGGTTAACATGCTTGGCCGCTCTACAACTGCGTCCGAAAGGCGGGGCCGTGGTGCACTCTGAGGCTTGAAAAAAGAAAAGCACGCACTCCAAAAGGGCACGAAGGGTCACGCAGGATTTCATTTCTGGCTGGCGTGGTATCGTAGGATTTCATGAAGTCCTCGCGCCAGGATTTGCTGCGCCTGCTCGCCTCAAAGTCTTTCCGGCTGGGCGAGTTCAAGTTGTCTTCCGGGGGCAAAAGCGATTACTACATCGACTGCCGCACCACGACTCTGGATGCGATCGGGGCGCGGCTCACGGGCGAAGTATTCTGGGATGAAATTCGGAAACAGGAATGGGCGCCGAAGGCCGTCGGCGGGCTCACGATGGGGGCTGATCCGATTGTGGTGGCCGTGGCCGTGGTTAGCGGTCGCCTGCATGGCTTTCTGGTGCGCAAGGCGGAGAAGCAGCACGGGACGGGGCGGCGCATCGAGGGCTTTCAGGGGAAAAGGGCGCGGGTCGTGATTGTCGACGATGTTTGCACGACCGGGGCGTCCACGGTGCAGGCGATTGAGGTGGCGCGCGAATTTGGATTCGAAGTTGTCGGCGTAATGTGCCTGGTGGAGCGCGAAGAGGCTCGGGGCAGAGTGAACGTGGAGAAGGCGGCGGCTCCGGCGGCTTTGGTTTCGATTTTTACCGCCAGCGAAGTGCGGGCGGAGCATATTTTGCAGAATGAGGAGACTTCGCCGGGGATCTTGGCGGTTTCGGCTTGCGAAGTTTGTGGGCGACCGGCGGTGACGGATGTGCCGGGGAATCGGTGCGCGGTGCATCGGAACTGAGGGGCGAGGTCACGCAAGCGGAGGCGCCATGGAAATGCCCTGCGAGGGCAAGCGTCGAGCACGCGAAAGTAAGGGGTCCTTCGACTGCGCTCAGGATGACAAAACTAAAATGATACAGACTCTAGAATGGACCGAGGGTGGGGTACGGTTTATCGATCAGACTAAGCTGCCCGGGGAAGAGACTTATCTTACGTGCGCGACTTACTTGCAGGTTGCGGATGCGATACGCACCATGGTCGTGCGGGGAGCGCCTGCGATCGGCGTAGCGGCGGCGATGGGCATTGCGCTGGGGGTGAAGCACTCCAAGGCCGGGAGCGCGGGAGAGCTTAAGCGCGAACTGGACGAGATTTGCGATGTCATCGGCAAGACTCGTCCTACTGCGGTGAATCTGTTTTGGGCGATCCAGCGTATGCAGGAGAAGTTTGAGCGCATTCGCATCCGCCCCATGGCGCAGATCAAGCGGAAGCTGATCGAAGAAGCTCAGCGCATGCACGCCGAAGATATTGCCGCCAATCAGGCGATGGGACGTCATGGGGCCACGCTGATGCCGAGTTCGGGCGGGGTGCTCACGCACTGCAACGCCGGCGCGCTGGCTACGGCTGGGTATGGAACTGCGCTGGGGGTGATTCGCGCGGCCGTGGAGGCGGGGAAGAAGATTCACGTGTATGCCGATGAAACCCGGCCTTTTCTGCAAGGCTCGCGGCTGACTGCCTGGGAGTTAATGAAGGATGGGATTCCGACCACGGTGATCTCCGACAACATGGCGGGCGCGATGATGAAGCAGGGCAAGATCGGCGCGATCGTGGTGGGAGCCGATCGCATTGCGGCTAACGGCGATGTCGCCAACAAGATCGGCACCTATACGGTGGCGATTCTGGCCAAGGAGCACGGCCTTCCGTTTTATGTGGCTGCGCCGCTTTCTACCATTGATTTCGCCTGCGCGGACGGGAGCGGGATTCCGATTGAGCAGCGCAATGCGCGGGAAATCACTCACTTCGCGGGACGGCAAATGGTGCCCGAGGGAGTATCGGTTGAAAATCCTGCGTTCGATGTGACTCCGGCGGAGTATGTGTCCGCCATCATTACGGAGCGCGGCGTGGCGCGAGCGCCCTATGGCGATTCCTTGCTCAAGCTTTCGAACCTGGAAGCTCCGGTCGAGGTGTAGGTTCTCCGGCGAGATATGGGTCACATCGCCGAGACGAAATTCTCTATATCTTTTGTAAGGCGCGTCACGAAAGCTCCTGGCTGCAACTCGTGCCACAATCACAGTGGCTGGGAGTTAGCAACGGGAAGCTGATTTCCTAATATGGTTCGAAGGTGCCATGTGGTACAGGCAATAATGTGAGAATATGGGCCTTCTACAGTCCGGCCGCAAATCGCCTACGGGCGGGGCAGGATGTACCTAAGCCGAGGCGGCGTGCATCTAAGGAAACAGGTGGTGGAGCAAGACACGCTGCTGCGGGTTGAGGGATTGAAGAAAGTTTTCCGGTCCGGCGAATCGGATCTGGTGCTCTTTGAAAATTTATCGTTTGAGGTGAAGCGGGGCGAGATGCTGGCCATTGTCGGGGAGTCGGGAGCGGGCAAGAGCACCTTGTTGCACATAGTCAGCGCTCTTGATCGGGCTTCGGCGGGTGACGTATACTGCGCGCAATTGCAACTAAATGCTTTGTCGGCGGATGAAGCGGCGGAGTTTCGCAATCGCGAGGCGGGCTTCGTCTGGCAATTTCACTATCTGCTGCCGGAGTTTACCGCGGCCGAGAACGTGGCCATGCCGCTGATGCTGCGTGGGCAGGGATGGGCGCAGGCAGAGCCGGACGCTTTACGCTGGCTCCGGGAAGTGGGCTTGGAAGCGCGGGCGCATCATCGGTCGGGCGAGCTTTCGGGCGGCGAACAGCAGCGGGTGGCTTTGGCGCGGGCGCTGATTACCGGCCCAAAATTGTTGTTGGCGGATGAGCCTACCGGCGATCTCGATGGACATACGGCGGAAGCGGTCTTCGAATTGATTGCGCGCTTACATCGCGAGCACCGGCTCACCTCTTTGATTGCCACACACAATCTGGCGTTTGCGCGGCGCTGCCACCGCGTGCTGCGGCTGCAGCGGGGGCGGGCGGAGGAGGTCAGGCCAGAGTCGTTGCAAGCTTGAGGTGATTTAAATCGAGGTAAAGAAAGCGAAAGATTAGTTCGTCAAAGTGCAAGAATTTTGGATTGTTCCGTAGCCGGAGGATAGGGCAAGAGGTTCCTTCGGTAACATTAGCGCAGCGTTTCGGTGCTTGGGTTTGGTGGCCGTTTGATTGCATAATAAAGAGTGACGGGAAACCAGATGCTAGGCGGGAGCATGCCGGGTTCGGGATTTCGGTAGGGTCGAGCGGGGCAGGCGCCTTCTCGGCCGGAAGGGTTCAGGGGGAAGGGCAATATGTTTGAACGTTATACGGAGAAAGCCAGGCGCGTCATTTTTTTTGCGCGCTACGAAGCCAGCCAATTCGGGTCTCCTTATATAGAGACGGAGCACCTGCTGCTGGGGCTGCTGCGCGAAGACAAAGCCCTGACCAATCGATTCCTGCGTTCGCACGCCTCGGTGGAATCGATTCGCAAGCAGATCGAGGGGCACACCACCATCCGGGAAAAAGTTTCCACTTCGGTGGATCTTCCTTTAAGCAATGAGTGCAAGCGAGTGTTGGCCTATGCTGCCGAAGAAGCGGAGCGCCTTTCGCACCGGCACATTGGGACGGAACATCTTCTCTTGGGTTTACTGAGAGAAGAAAAGTGCTTCGCGGCGGAAATTCTGCATGAGCGCGGGTTGCGGCTTTCGGCGATTCGCGAAGAACTGGCGCGCACCAGCCAGGAAAAAGCGCAGCCGCAGCGGCAGCGTGAGTCATCTCTGCTCAGCGAGTTCTCGCGCGATTTAACGCAGGCTGCGATGGATAGCCAGCTTGATCCGCTGGTGGGACGCGACGGCGAACTGGAACGGGTGATTCAGATTCTTTGCCGGCGCACGAAGAACAATCCGGTTTTGATCGGCGAGCCGGGCGTGGGCAAGACCGCAATCGTCGAAGGCCTGGCGCAACGCATTGCCGATGGCGAGGTTCCTTCGTTCCTGGCCGATAAGAGGATTCTGGCCCTCGATCTTTCTTTGATCGTCGCCGGAACCAAGTACCGCGGGCAGTTTGAAGAGCGGCTGAAGACCATCATGAAAGAGTTGATGGAGTCGCAGAACTCCGTGATCTTTATTGATGAGCTGCATACGCTAGTGGGCGCGGGTTCGGCGGAAGGGTCTTTGGATGCCGCGAATATCTTGAAGCCAGCTTTGTCGCGCGGCGAGATTCAATGCATTGGAGCGACCACTCCGGGCGAGTACCGCAAGTCGATTGAGAAAGACCGCTCGCTCGAGCGGCGCTTTCAGGCGGTAAAAGTTCCGCCGCCGAATGAGGCCGATGCCGTTAAGGTTCTGTTCGGCATCAAGGATCGGTACGAAAAATTTCACGCCGTCACTTATACCGACGACGCCATCAACTTCGCGGTGTCGCATTCCAACCGTTATATTCCCGATCGATTCCTGCCCGATAAGGCGATCGATCTCGTCGATGAAGCCGGCGCTCGCGTAAAGCTGCGCCAGACTTCGCAGCCGGAAGAAATCACCGAGGTGCAGAAGCGGATCAAGTTCATCGTGCACCGCATGGAGAATGCGATCGCCAACCACGAGTTCGAGAAGGCGCGCTTCTACTCGGATGAAGAACGCAAGGAGCGCGAGAATCTGCGGGCGCTGCGCGAGAAATATCATCTGGATGAATCTTCCACCGGCGTGGTTGGGCGGGAAGACATCGAGGATGTGGTTTCGCGCTGGACCGGCGTTCCTATCACTTCGATCAAAGAAGAAGAGACGCAGAAGCTGCTGCGCATCGAAGAAGAGCTCCATAAACGGATCATCTCGCAGGATAAATCGATCAGCGCGCTGGCCCGGGCGATCCGGCGTTCGCGCGCGGGGTTGAAAAGTCCGAACCGGCCGATCGGTTCATTCTTGTTCCTTGGCCCAACCGGCGTCGGCAAAACTGAGGTCGCACGTACTTTGGCCCAGTTCATGTTCGGCACCGAAAAAGCTTTGGTGCGCTTCGACATGTCGGAGTTCATGGAGAAGCACTCGGTCTCGAAGTTGATCGGCTCGCCTCCGGGATATGTGGGTTACGAGGAAGGCGGCCAGCTGACTGAGCGCGTGAAGCGGGCTCCCTATTCAGTCGTGCTGCTCGACGAAATCGAGAAGGCGCATCCGGATGTGTTTAACATCCTGCTGCAGGTTTTTGAAGACGGCCAACTCACGGACGGCCTGGGCAACACGGTCGACTTCAAGAACACGATTCTCATCATGACCTCGAATATCGGCGCGCGGCACCTGCAGAAGCGCGAAGGCTTCGGCTTCCAATCGACAAAAGATGAAATGGTTTCGACCAAGGTCGAGGAACTGGTGAAGGGCGAGGTGAAGCGCACCTTCAACCCTGAGTTCCTGAACCGGCTGGACGAGATTATTCTCTTCCTGGCGTTGAGCGAAGCGGATCTGATCCAGATTCTGGAGTTGATGATCACACAACTCAATCAGAACCTGGCCCAGAAGGCGATCACGGTATCGGTGGCCGACGAGGCCAAGAAGTGGATACTCAATCAGACGCTTACCGACCGCACCTACGGAGCGCGGCCGCTGCGCCGGGCGCTGCAGAAGTATATTGAAGACCCGCTGTCGGAGGCGCTAATTCAGGGCACGATCACCACGCGTCCGGCGTTTATTGAGGTTTTCTTGGAGGACAACAAGCTGTTCTACCGTCCAGTCGACGCGGAGAAAACTGAGGGTGTGTTGTTGTACGAGAACAGTTAAAGGCAGCCGTCAGCTATCAGCCGTCAGCGAAAACAAAGCTGGCGGCTTTTGTTTTTAAGGGATTGAATCTTAACATTCGCCCATGGCTAAACCGCCCTCTCTTCGGATCGAAGCCCACTTCGAGATCTCGCATCTCAGCCACGAGCTTCTGGTCGAGTGCCCGAGTTGCAGGCTTTGTGCCCGCCGAAGCAGACCGAGCTATGATCGTCCCAAGCGTAAGTTTGGGACCCACATCAGTTGTCTGCACTGCGCGGCGCAACACGACATGGCCACCGATCGCGATGATTGGAATCAACTCCCGCTCTGGTCCAAGACCAATTGTTGCGGGGGAGGTTTTGTGGGCGCTGAACGCCAGGCACCCGGAGGCTTTGGAACCATTTTTGGCGGCGGGGCGGCGCGAGAATAAGCTCGGTCACTACAGCAACCGGCATTGGCGCTCACACTCTGACGAAGGCCATGGATCGGCTTGGAGAATGATTTTCTAGGCTTTCGTCCAGTCCTCGATCTTCCGTCCCTTCACGCTGCGAAAGACGCGATCATGGGTCACCAGGATCGCTTCGACGGCGAGGCCTTGCGCCGCGATCATCCTATCGAGGTTGCCCATCGGTTCGGCCCTGTTTTTCCAGCGTGGCGCGAAGGCGGGCATAGTGGCGCGCCGCCTCTGAGTTCCAGGCCAGCACTTCGACGCGCAGGAGAAACTCTGCAACCACGACTGCCAGCCTTGTTGCCGGCTCCAACTTGGCTAGGCCGAAGCGCAGTTCCGCTTCCGTGGTACCGAGATCCCGACTTCGCTCATCGGTACTTTGAGCAGGCGCACACGCACCTGGGGCATTCCCTTGATAATGTACTTGAGGGGTTGTCAATATCTGGTCTCGTCGACAGATCTGGTCTCGTCGACCGGGTCGACCAAGGTCAAAAGCCTTGACGCGGAGGTCGCGGAGAAAATCTTCGCGGAGGCCAGGGAGAGATTCTTTTGCGACCTTTTTGCGCCGCGAATGCTCGATATACTGCCTACGTATCTGCCGGAGCCGCTATGGAGAAGGTCAATATCGCCGACAAGTTCGCCAAGATTTCAGAGTACTGGAAACCTTACATTGCCGCCGAGCTGAACGGGCAATATGTGAAGCTCGACAAGTTGAAAGGCGAATTTGTTTTTCATCATCACGAGAGTGAAGACGAGATGTTTCTGGTGGTGAAGGGTCGCTTCCGCATGGAATTTCTTGACCGCCAGGACTGGATTGAGGAGGGCGAGTTTCTTGTGGTTCCGCGCGGGGTGGAGCATCGCCCAGTAGCTGAGGAAGAATGCTGGATTCTGCTGTTTGAGCCGGCTTCAACGTTAAATACCGGTAATGTTGTGAATGAGCGCACGCTAGCTGAGTTGGAGCGCGTGTAGAATGAGACGCAGCCGGCTGCGTCTTTGGAAAATCTATTTGTAAATAGGAGCTATGGAACTCACGGTTTATTCCGCCCCCTGGTGTCCCGATTGCCGCGAGGCTAAGCGCTTTCTGGCTCAGCACAACATTCCGTTTCAAGAAATTGACATTGAAACGCCCGGCGCGGTGGAGGAGATCGTCAAGCGCACGGGCAAACGAGCCATCCCGCAATTTGTGATCGATGGCGAGTGGGTGCAGCCTTACGTGCCGGGTAAGGGATTTCTCTATGAGCAGATGTCTAAGCGCCTGGGAGTCAAGTCTTAGGGCTGCATCGCTACCGCGGAGCTGAAGCCCGTCATGCGCTCTCTCATCCGCGGCGCTCGCAGCGCTGCTCCTCCCTGATTTCAGGAGGTACGCCCTCTCGCGTTACTCAACTGCATGGTTCTGCTTGCGGCGAACGGCCATACTCCTCTGCACTTTCGATACCTCTGGACATCATCTTCCGTACCGTGGAAAAGCCTTGCCGGACGCGGGAAGATGACCCTTCCCCCAGCTTTCAGAGTTAGCGCTTTCGCTTTGAGTAAAGCTCAGCGACAGGGATATCATGTCCGGACCGGAAGCTTCACGGGGATCGAACGAGGTCAGCGAGAGTTGGCAGCAGTTGATACAGGCTGTGCTCGCGACCGCGGTGTTGATCGGTGCTGTGGCCATGTTTCGTTACTACGCACCGGCGACCGCCAAGGAGCGGCAACCCGATGAACTGCGCCTACAGGTGCACCAGCTCACGCAGCAGGTCGCCGAGCTCGAGAAAGAGCAGGCGATGCCGGCCTTGGTGCTTGCCCGCTATCGTAACTCTATTGGCTACATCTACGGCGTGTTTCAGGTAGGCTTTCCGAACCAGCCGGCGGCGATTCGCGCACGCGTGTCGGGTACGGGATTTCTGGTGGGCGACGGACTTCTGGCGACCAATCGTCACGTAGCCGAACCGTGGTATGGCGATAGCGAGGCCGAAGGATTAATCCATCGCGGAGCCATGGCCCGATTGGAAAGTCTCGTAGTGTTTTTTCCGGGTTCGCCGATGCCTGTGAGGTTGACGCCGGGTACGGTTTCTGCGACCGACGATCTGGCCGTGTTGATGATCGAAGATAAAGATGCGGTGCGTGGACTTGCGGTGCTGCCGCTGGCAAAATCCATCGCGGCACCGGGAGAACTGGTGACCGTGATCGGCTATCCGATGGGCATTGCGGGGATGGTGGCCAAGTCTCCCAGCGGAATTTACCAGCGGCTGGCCTACCGCCATAACGACATTACAGCGGCCAGCGAACTGGCGGCGCTCTCGCTGATTCGCCCTTCAACCACGTGCGGACACTTAGGCGATGTGGTGGGCGCGAAACTCATCTACGATGCGCCCACGGCGCACGGCGGCAGCGGCGGGCCGGTGTTCAACTCCAACGCAGAAGTAATCGGAGTGAATTCGGCCTACATCGACGGCTTCTCGGGCGGCACGCTGGGAGTTTCGGCGGAGGCGCTGCGGCCGCTGCTGGTGGAGGCGGAAAAGAAACCATAACAGATCTGAGCCTATGACTGTCGCAGCTTTGCGCCTTCGGTAAAGACGTTGATCGCCGGACGCGGAGGCATCTCCGGAGACCGCGTAAGCCACAGCGGCTGCGATGAGAGCGATAAAGGCATGTCCACCCGTTGCTTCGGCTACGAACACAACGACGGCGAGCGGCGTTTGTAGCCTGCGGAGAGAAACGACGCCATACCAACCGCTGCGTAGAGCTCAGGAACCGGGTTGCTGACGATCCTTTGCGCGCAGGCGGTTCCAAGCTTCCTCCCACCAGAAATAACGGCACGAACAGCGCGCTTCCTCATTCGGCAGCCAGAGTAACAAGCGTGGCGGCGAGCTTCAGGACGCTACCGGGGGCCACAACTTGCCCAGAATGATGACGACGACTCCCGTGATTACCAGGCCAGGAATCAGGCCGATGATTGGAGCGATGATGAGCCACTCGCGCAGATGGCGAGCGTAGACCTGAGCCAGATCTTCGCGAATTAGGAAGCTTATTTTCGGAGCGGATGTGCGACGAGTCGATGGACCTTTCGTTCTGTTTTTCCGGAGATTCGATCCGTAGATTTTTCGCGGCTTTTGCGGTTTATGGTTGTTTGTTCGAGGGTAAGGCAGGATGGGAAGAGGAGACCTCAGTGCCTTCGCGCATGATGCGGCGCAGGGTGGCCACGAGCTCGGGTCCGGCGGAGCGCAGTTCCTCGTGGTGGTGAAGAGCGAGTTGACCGAGAATTTTCTCGCCTTTCGGGGTCAGCGCGAGCAGGACTTCGCGGCGATCGCCTTGGGCACGAGTGCGGTGAACGAAACCTCCGGCTTCGAGGCGGTTCACCAACTCCACCGCGCTGTTGTGGCGGATTTGCATGCGGTGGGCCAATTCGCCGATCCGTGGCCGAACTCCGGGCGGGAGGCCCTTGATGGCCAGCATCAGCTGATACTGGCCGCGCTCGAGCCCCGCCTGCTTGACCACCTGCTCGCTGAAGTGGAGAAAGCGGCGAATACAGTAGCGGAACTCCGCCAGCGCCTGGTAGTCCGACAAGGTCAGTTTTTTCATGCGGGTGATTGTGTCGTGCTGCGATCCCCTGCCAGGGGATAGTATATCGTAAGACGATATATGACAGGCAGCCCGGTGGCGTGCGCTCTGGCCTCTTCTTCGTCCTCCATTTAGAATCCTCTGTCCTAGTTCATTCCCGCCGACAGGAGCGACTTCACTTTGATCCCGCGCTATACCCGCCCGGAGATGGGCCGTATTTGGAGCGACGAAAACCGGTTTCGCACCTGGCTGGCGGTGGAGGTCGCGGCCAGCGAGACCTTGGCCGAAGCGGGCATGGTGCCCAAAGAGGCAGCCCGTGCCATCCGCGAGCGCGCGGATTTTCGCGTGGAGCGCATCCATGAGATCGAAGCGGAAGTTCGCCACGATGTGATCGCCTTTACGACCGCGGTGGCCGAAATCGTGGGGCCGCATGCGCGCTGGTTTCATTATGGATTGACTTCCAACGATGTAGTGGACACGGCGCAAGCCTTGTTGATCAAGCAAGCGTCGGCGCTGATCGCGGAAGATCTGCAACGCTTAGCGGACGTCTTCGAGCGCCGCGCCTGGGAGTTCAAAGACACGCCGATGGTGGGACGCACGCACGGCATTCACGCCGAGCCCATCACCTTCGGGTTTAAGTTGGCCAACTGGTATTCGGAGACGCAACGCAATATCGCGCGCTTTGCCACCGCGGCTGAGGACATGCGGGTGGGAAAGTTTTCGGGCGCGGTCGGCATCTTTGCGCATCTGACGCCGGAGATTGAAGAGAAGATTTGCGCCCGGCTGGGGTTGAAGGCGGCGGCGATTTCGTCCCAGGTGATTCAGCGGGACCGCCACGCAAACTATCTGGCGACGCTGGCGGTGATCGCCTCAACCCTGGACAAGATTGCAACCGAGATTCGGCACTTGCAGCGCACTGAAGTGCGCGAGGCTGAAGAGTTCTTCAGCGAAAAGCAGAAGGGATCCTCCGCCATGCCGCACAAGCGGAATCCAGTGACCGCAGAACAGATCAGCGGACTGGCTCGCGTGGTGCGCGGCAATGCCCAGGCGGGATTTGAAAATGTTGCGCTGTGGCATGAGCGCGATATTTCGCATTCTTCGGCGGAGCGGATCATTTTGCCGGACTCGACCACGCTGGTTGACTACTTGCTCAATAAGGCAGCGAGTTTAGTCGAGACGATGTTTGTCTATCCCAAACGCATGCGCGCCAATCTGGAGAGCACGGGGGGGCTGATTTTCAGCGGGCAGTTGCTGCTCGATCTGGTCGAGCACGGGGTGTCACGCGAGGATGCATACCGCATCGTGCAAGGGCACGCCATGCGCGCCTGGAAGGAAGGATTGGACTTTCGGCAGTTAGTGCTGGCCGACAAGGAGATCACGGGCAAGGTTCCGCGCAAGCAGATTGAATTTGCTTTCGATCTCTCTCGCCAACTGAAAAATGTGGACAGGATTTTTGCCCGAGTCTTTCAAGGCGATGGCGAGCGCCAGGCAAAGTCCGGAGAGAGGCCAAAAAAAGTGCAAGCCGGAAAGCGGCGCGGCTGAGCCGGTCCTGGGCGGGCTCGCCTACTTCTTTTTCTGGGGCAGATATTTTTTCTCGATCGAGGCCACCACCACGTAGTTGGGATCGACCATTTCGTTGAGATGAATCTTCGCCACCTTCGACAGCAGTTCATACGCATCCAGCTCCGACAATCCGTAGTCTTTGTGAATCCAGTGCACGAGTTCCGTGAAGGCGATGCGGAGGGCGTCATCCAGCGGGCGATAGGCGCCGACGGTCATGATGGCGTCGTCGTTTTCGAATTGGGGCCAGGCTATGGTGCGGCCTTTGATAACGCTAAGCTGGACGCGCGCTTTGAGCGGGACTTCAATGGCCGTGCCGGCGATTTCGCCGTCTCCCATAGCGGCGTGACCGTCGCCCACGTAGAACAATCCTCCCGTAACATTCACTGGAAAATAAACGGTGTTGCCGACGCTGGCTTCGGGCGAGTCCATGTTGCCGCCGAACTCCGCCGGGACCACGGAACTGCGGGCCTCACCCTTGGCCGGCGCGACGCCGATGCAGCCGAAGAAGGGATGCAGGGGAATCTTCACCGAGAAATCGGAATCGAGCGCCTGGAACAGAGCCGTGTTGGCAGAGTGATCGATGCGATAAAACCAGATGCGCTCCGGTAGCGGAGGATGCAGCATGGGCGTGTAGCTAGTTTCGTTGAGAGCTCCGAAGCCGGGGGCGAAGGCGCCAACGCCGGTGTCGCCGTCGACCTGCAGATCGAGGATCTTGACGGCGAGCGTGTCCCCGGGTTCTGCGCCTTCCACGAAGAAGGGGCCGGCCAGGGGATTGTCGCCCTTCGACATACTCAGAGTGTCGCCGGGTTTCTTTAGCGCGTTGCCGAAACAGTCGAGCGTGTTGGTGTCGAGGATGTCGCCTGCCTTGAGGCGCACCACCGGCTCCGCGGTCGCGAACAGATATTTGACGTTGTCAATGGTTGTGCGGTAATGGACGACGTTTCCCATTTGACCGTGCAGCATGACCGAAAGCGACAGCACAAAGCCCAGCAGAGTTAATTTTGTGTTCATTGTGTTTGCCGTCCTGGAATCCGGATCGCGACGGCAGCGACCGGCATGATCATTCTGAAAGATATCAGAATCATCGATGCAAAGGAGAGCCGGACGACTGGGGTTTCGCAGTCGCGGATCGAATGTCACTAGGGCACGGTAACCACGAGAGCGGTGCAGGGTTGGCTGCCTTCGCGCTGATAGCTGTGATGCTGGCTGGAATCGAAGTAAATGGAATCGCCGCTTTCCAGTTGATATTCTTCCATGCCGATCTTCAGGTTGAGCGTGCCCTTCAGCAAGCAGAGAAATTCTACGCCGGGATGGCTGTGGGTTTTCAACTTCTCCTTGGCGATGGGCTGAAAATCGGCCTGGTAGGCGCTGAGCTTTTTCTCGGTCGCGGGGTAATCGAGGCTTTCGAAGAAATAGGAAACGTCGGAGGTGCCGGGACGCTCCGGAAATCGTCGCCGGTCTTTTTTGCGTACGATGGCGACCACGTGGCGTTTGCGTTCGTCGGTGAAAAAGTATTCCAGGCCGACTCCGAAGACCATCGCAATCCGCAACAGCGTGGGCAGAGTCGGATAGAGCTTGCTGCGTTCGAGCTTGGACAACAAGGCTGCCGATAGTCCGGTGTGCTTTCCCAATTCCACCAACCCCATGCTCTTCTTCAGCCGGAGGGCGCGGAGTTTTTCTCCGATCGAGTAGGGTTTTAATGCGCTAACAATATTGTCGGATAACAAGCGATGCTCCCCTCATTTTTGCGTAACAGTAGTGAGTCTTTTGACTTCTTTTTTCTAAACAGCTAGTGCCCGGCGGGGCATTAGACAGCAATCTGCCGGACAAACGTCCGGGCGCGCTGCCAGGCCGCCAAGAGCGAGTCTTGGGCTACTCTCGTCCAGACGCTCACCGATCAACTCGCGGACCATGCGAACGAAGCGGGGGTGCGTCCCCACGGTCTCGGCGCGTACCATGTTCAACCCCAACTCGGAACAGAGTTCGCGCGCCTGTGTATCCAGGTCGAAGAGGATTTCCATGTGATCGGAAACGAAGCCAATCGGCGCGATTACAACATCGGACGTTTTTCCGCGAGTGTTGAAATCGCGCAGGTAGTCAACGATGTCCGGCTCCAGCCAGGGCTCTGAGGCGGGCCCACTCCGGCTCTGATAGACGAGTTTCCAGTCCCGATGTCCCAATGCGTGCGCGACCAGGCGACCGGTCTCCTGGAGCTGAACTTCGTAGTCGCAGCCTTGCGCCATGCCGAGAGGAATGCTGTGCGCGGTGTAGATCAGATGAGCCGCCTCGCGCCGATCCGATGGAAGCCGGTCGAGCGCTTGCCGCACGCGATCGGCGAGGGCCGCAATAAATCCGGGATGATTGTGGAATACGCGGATCTTGTCGATGACCGGCGCGCCCTCGCCGGCAGCGGCCTGCGCGTGCGCGATATTCTCGCGGTATTGGCGGCAACTGGAGTACGAGCTGTAGGCGGAAGTGACGAAGGCCAGCGCGCGGCTCACGCCATCGGCTTTCATCTGGCGCAGAGTGTCGGCGAGCAGGGGATGCCAGTTCCGGTTTCCCCAATAGATGGGCAGGCGGGGCCCGTACTGGATGAGTTCGGCGTTCAGCGCCGCGATGAACTGCCGGTTCTGGCCGTTGATCGGACTCTTCCCGCCGAAGTGGTAGTAGTGCTCCGCAACTTTGAGCAGGCGCTCGCGAGGCACATTTTTTCCACGCAGCACGTTCTCGAGGAACGGCATCACGTCCGCGGGCTTTTCGGGTCCGCCAAAAGAGATCACCAGAATTGCGTCGTAGTTCATGCCGTTTTCAAAGTGGTTCGACTCATTCATTGCGGGGCTGGGATTTGCTTCTGCAAGTCGGTCAAGGCGGACAACACTTCCGCGCTGTGCTGACTGGGATTGACCTCCGTGAATACCTTTACGATCTTGCCGTCCGGATCGACGATGAAGGTATGCCGGGCGGCGAATTTCACCAAACCCAGATTCGTCAGAGAACCGTATGCGCTGGAAACTTTATGATCGGTGTCGGCGAGCAGTTTGAAGTTCAATCCTTCTTTGGTGCAGAACTGCTGGTGAGAAGCGGCGCTGTCGACGCTGACGCCCAGAACGACCACATTCCTCTGCTGATATTGCGCCTGGTCGCGCTGAAAGTTGTGCGCCTCGATGGTGCAGCCGCTGGTGAAGTCTCTGGGGTAGAAGTATAGGACCACCCATTTGCCGCGATAATCCTTGAGGCTGACCGGCGCACCTTCCTGCGAGGTGAGCGTGAATTCGGGCGCGGTCGCGCCCACTTGCGGCGTAGACGCTGCCAACAACGTAACCGGCAAGGCTGCGATCGCAAGCAGCGAACCAAGCAATAGCCGACGAACCGCGCCTGGTCGCGTCATCGAGATTCCTGCTGCCATGGGGTCTCCGTTTCCGGCTCGTGGATTGCCATCCATCTGTTGCCGGCGGTCGCTTTGCCGAGCACGAGCTGGACATCGCCGATATAGCGCTCGCGGAATGCACCCTCGCAGTAGGCCAGGTAGTAATCCCACATGCGCATGAAGCGTTCGTCGAAGCCCAGGGGACGCACGTCACCGAGGTGGGCCAGAAAGCGGCGCCGCCATTCGTTCAAGGTGAGCGCGTAATGCATGCCGATATCTTCCAGGTGGAACAGTTGCATGCCGGTGGCGCGGGCCAGCGAGCGTTGAATCTCGACCACGGAAGCCAGTTCTGCGCCGGGGAATATGTATTTCTTGATCCAGTCGCTCTGTTTTTTATATTGCTGAAACTTCGCTTCCCGAATGGTGATGGTTTGCAGCAACATGTTGCCATCCGGTTTCAGTAGGCGATCGCAGGCTTCGAAGTAATCGTCGTAGTGTTCGTGGCCTATGGCTTCGAACATTTCGATGCTCACGATCTTGTCGTACTGGCCGGTGAGGTTGCGGTAGTCATCGAAGAGCAATTCGATCCGTTCGCCAGCGCGGCTGCGCGCGAATACTTCCCGGGCATAATCGTGCTGCTGCCGGCTGATCGTGGTGGTGGCGATACGGCAGCCGTAGGCTTCGGCAGCATAGGCGGCGAAGCCTCCCCAGCCGGTGCCGATTTCGAGAACGTGGTCGTTGGGAGCTAACTCAAGTTTGCGGCAGATGCGATCAAACTTGCGAAGTTGGGCGCGCTCGAGCGTATCGTCCGCGCTCTCGTAGTAGGCGCAGGAGTAGGCGAGATTGCGATCCAGGAAAAGGCGATAGAAGTCGTTGCCCAGATCGTAGTGATACGCGATGTTGCGCCGACTGCCGGAGTGAGTGTTGCGGTGGCGGCGATGCTGCAGGAAATCGAGGAATCTACGCAACGCGGTGAAGAGGCGGTTGCCGTTTTCCAGTTGGTTGAGGTTTCGTACGGCGAGGCGAACCACGGCGACCAAGTCGGGAGTGGACCATTCGCCTTCCATGTAGGCCTCGCCGACTCCGATGTCGCCAGCGAACAAGGCGCGCTGGAAGAAACGGTCGTCGTGCACGGCTACGATCGCGTGCAAGGAGTCCTTCGGTTCCGGCTGGCCTAACTCGCCAAAGCTGTACGTCGCTTCCGGACAAACGATGTCGAGGCAGCCCACGTGCAAGCCTGACAGACTCCTCAGGAAGATTTTCTTGGCCAGAGTCGTAGTCATCTTTATTCCGCTCGCCATGAGGCCCCCCAATGCTGCGCAGTGGCGCGTTCAAAATGGCCCTTTCCCGGATGCGGTACGACCGGGACTTTCTTCAGGAACAGCCGCAACGCTTGCCAGTGAATGGCGGCGATCACTTTTGCCGTCACCCAAGGGAAGCGCAGCAGCGCGGTGTGCAGGTCACGCGGCGTCCATTCGCGGCGTTCCAGTTTGAGCGTGGAATCGAAAATCTCGCGTCCGCCTTCATAGCTCACGCTCTCGGTAATCAGGCGCTCGCGGGGCGAAGTAAAGGTCCAATCGTATTCGTGACCAAGCTTCATGAAGGGCGATACGTGGAACGTCTTGGCGAAACGGTAGTGCTTGTTCTCACTCCTAGGGTGGTCGGCCGTATGCGTCAGCCAGTAGTTCTCGGTTTCTCCGAAGGTGTTGTTCACCTCGGCCACGATCGCTTGCAGCTTGTCTGCCAGGTCGTAACAGTAATAGAACGAGACCGGGTTGAAGTTATAGCCAAGGTAGCGGAGATGCGTGAGCAGGAAGATTTGTCCTCGGGGAAGTTCAGCGTTGTGCTGCTGGGCATCGCGGAGCAGTCTTTCGCGCAAACCCTTTTGCGGATCTCCGAAGTGATCGCGATCATGGTATGAAACCCAGTTCCAACGGTTGTAAGCAGCGAGCGGCGAGACCTTCATCAGCTCGGGCAAGCGATCGATGTCGAGAAAGGCCATGAACAGCGGATATGTAAACTCATGGCGAGCAGGGAAGAACCTGCGATGACGCAAGGTTCCGGAATAGATTGCGGATTCCATCAGGCCTCCGCCACTTTCGCCACCACTTGCCACGACGCGCCTAGCCGATCGGCGACGCGGATCGCGGAATTCAATCCATCTTCGTGAAAGCCGTAGAACCAGTATGCACCACAAAAGTGCGCGCGATTGCGGCCGCTGATCTCCTGCCAGCGCGCCTGCGAGCGCACCGCCTCCAGCGTGTAAAGAGGGTGAAAGTAAGCCATCTCCCGCAGAATCTTTTTTTCTTCGAGGGATGGAGTGTCGTTGAGAGTGACGCAGTAATCTTCGGCGGTGGGCAGGCTCTGCAGGCGGTTCATGTGATACGTGAGCGTCGCCCGGTGGCGCCTGGCGCCGAGGTGATAATTCCACGAGGCGCGCGCCCGCGGCCGGCGGGGCAACAGGCGCGAATCCGTATGAAGCACGGTTTCGTTGCGGCTGGTGCGGAAGCCGGAGAGGACCTGTTTCTCGAGCGGCGACGCGTCTTTTAGCAGTTGTAAAGTTTGCGGCGCGTGACAGGCGAACACGACTTCATCGAAGTGTTCGGGGGCACGGTCTTGGAAAGAAATTTCCACTCCTGACGGTGTGCGGATCACTCCGTCCACCTTTGCCGCCAAGCGAATTCGTTTCTGGTACGGCGCGGTAAGAGGTGGAATATAAGTCCGGCTGCCGCCTTGCAGCACGTACCACGGCGGGGCCGAAGTGAGGCCAAGCAATCCGTGATTCTCAAGAAAACGAATCAGGGTAAAGGCGGGGAAGTCTTCGATCTCCTCCGGCGAAGTGGACCACACCGCCGCGGCCATGGGATGCAGGTAGTAGCGCGCGAAGTCGCCGCGAAATTGATGCGCTTGTAGATAGTCCCGCAAGGTGAGGCCGGCGCCGGCTGGATCGTGCAGCAGTTGGCGAGCTTCGCGATGAAAGCGCACGATCTCGGCAAAGAAGCGATAGTGCGCGGGACGAAACCAGTTGCGATTGCCGGCGAAAAATCCGGCGATCCCGCGGCTGCTGTATTCAAATCCGGTTTCGCGGCAGCAAACTCCGAACGACATGTCGCTCGGTTGCCGGGCCACGCCCAACGTCCGAAAGAGCCGCACCAGATTCGGATAAGTACGATCGTTGTGCACCATGAAACCGGTATCGATGGGCAGCACGCCGCGGCTGGTTTCAATTTCGTGGGTGTGCGTGTGGCCACCGAGACGTTCGTCTTTTTCGAACAGCCACACTTCGTGTTTCTGGCTAAGCAAGTAAGCGGCCGCCATTCCCGAGATGCCCGAGCCAATCACGGCGATGCGACTCATGCGGCGCTTCCCTCGGCTAGGTCCGACAGGCGGATGCCGCGCAGATCGCGAGCGATGCCAACCTTACTCAGGAAACACAGCATGTAATACGTGAGATCCACTTCCCACCAGCGAATCCCCTGCTGGCAGGCATACATAAATTTGTGGTGATTGTTGTGCCAGCCCTCTCCCAGGGTGATCAGCGCCAGAACAAAATTGTTGCGGCTGTCGTCGGGAGTGTCGAAGCGCCGCGAGCCCCAGAGATGCGCCACCGAATTGATGGTGAAGGTGCCGTGAAAAAGAAGCACCGTCGAAGTCACGAATCCCCAGACGAACGCGCCCGGCCCGCCAATCAGCAGCAGCGCGCTCCCCAGAACTAGCGGCGGCACGAGATAATGCCGGTCGAGCCAGCGGAGTTCGGGAAACTTGCCAAAATCCTGGATTAGCGCAGGATCGTACCTGTCATATTGATTCGACAGAACCCAGCCGACATGCGCCCACCAGAAGCCGCGCGTCAAGGGAGAGTGGATATCCGGATCGTGGTCGGCATGGCGGTGATGAACGCGATGGTGTGCGGCCCACCACAGCACACCTTTTTGCCCCGAGGTCTCGGCCAGAAAGGCCATCAGAAATTGCCAGCCGCGGCCCAGCTTGTAAGCGCGATGGCTGAAGTAACGGTGGTAGCCGGCGGTGATGCCAAACATGCGCACCGCATACATCGCCACCATGAGGCCAACCCAGTACCACCGAAACGGAACGAACAAAATGGCGCAACAGGCCGCGTGCAACAGCACGAAAGGGATGACCGTCCCGAAACTGTAGTGGTGAAGTCGATGGATCACAAGATTTCCTGGCCTCTTGGGCTGCGGACTCAGAATTGAGAATCTCTCTTCGCTAGTACGCTGCGAATCCGGGCGCCGGATTGCCTCTGATACGTTGTATCAATCCGTTGCCTATTTGTCAAGGCTTTGTCCATGACAAATATTTGACACATTAGAATGCGGCTGCTACCATGCCCGGGTGCCTGCCTCCTATCCGATCAGCGCAGTGGCCAAGCTCACCGGCCTTCCGCTCGACACCCTGCGAGCATGGGAGCGGCGCTACCAGACGGTGGTTCCAAAGCGCGTGGCGCGCGGGCGACTGTATTCCGAAGCCCAGATCAAGCGGCTCGTTCTTTTGCGGCGAGCGGTGGAACACGGCCACGCCATTGGACAGATCGCCAGCTTAGGAGATCGGCAACTGCGCGAACTTCTTGAACGAAGTTCGTCGATCCGGGAGGAAGCGCCGACTGCGAAAGCGGCTTACTCGCAAGCCGCCCTCGCCCCGGTGCTGCGTGCTCTGGAGCGCTTCGACTACGCCGCGACCGACCGCGAGATCAACCGCCTGGCGGCGACCATGGCGAGTCCTAGAAATTTTGTTCACCAGGCCGCTCTGCCTTTGATGCGGATCGTCGGCGAGCGCTGGCACGAGGGCAAGTGCAGCATTGCGCAGGAGCACATGCTGACCAATCTGCTCAGCGGCCTGCTTTCTTCGCTGGTGAGAACCTACTCGCCCTCGAACCCGCCGGTGCGGGTATTGCTGGCCACGCCGCGCAATGAGCGTCATGCATTTCCTACGCTGGCCGCGGCCATGCTGACGGCCGTGGGGGGGCTGGGCGTCATTTATTTGGGCACGGAGCTGCCAGCGGCGGATATCGTACTCGCGGCGCGAAAGAGTGAAGCCGATGTGGTTTTGCTCAGCTTGAGCGCCACACCGGTTGGGGATGTTCTGGAAGATCTCAATCAGGTTGAGCGCAAGACTCCACGTTCCACCGGCCTTTGGCTGGGCGGGGCGCCGGAACTGAAACTCGCCGAGGCGGTGCAAGGCTCCCGCTGGGTGGTGCTGGATGATTTCTCCGCCTTGGAGCATCAATTGGCTGCGCTGGGAGCGAGGTTCTAACGGAAGGGTCGGAGCAATCCGCAGGCGTGTTATAGACGTACTTAAGTGTGGGCGCGAGGGATGGAGATTATGAGAGTGTTCCTAAAGTTGATCTTCGCCGGTATTTTTATTTGGATGGTGGGCATGACCACTTATGTGAGCCTGCACAAACCGGTCTGGCTGGCGGGTTCGGAATTCAGTTGGGCGGGTAGTCCTTGGGCGGTGGCGACACTCTTTGACGCTTACTTCGGCTTCGTGACATTTTTCGTGTGGGTGTGCTTCAAAGAGCGAAGCCTTTGGGCCAAGATAATTTGGTTCCTGCTGATCATGGGGTTGGGAAACATCGCGATGTCCGGTTACGTTCTGCTTCAGCTTTTCAAAGTGAAACAAGATGAGCCGCTTTCAAGCGTGCTGTACAAAACCGCATGAGGAGTGGATTTTTTTGTATCGCAAGGTAATCGCGCCGGTGGTTACTCTGCTTACGCAGGGAATCACGCCGGAGAAGATTGCCCTGAGCCTCGCGTTTGGGATTGTGCTGGGAGTCTTTCCGGTGCTGGGTTCGACGAGCATTCTCTGCGCGCTGGCGGCTGTGACTTTTCAATTGAACCTGCCGGCCATCCAGTTGGTGAATTATCTGGCGTATCCCCTGCAATTGATCTTGCTGATACCTTTCATGCGGCTGGGCGAGATGTTGTTTCACGCCGCGCCGCTGCAGCTTTCGCTGGCGCAGATGTTGGCCATGGCCCACGCTAACTTGCCGCAAGCCATGGCAAAGCTTTGGCTGGCGGCGGTGCATGCCATGTCCGCATGGCTGTTGATCGGTCCCCCGATAATTGTTCTGCTTTATTTTTCTCTGGCGGTTGCGCTACGCCGTCTGGCGGCGTCCACGGTCCTGCGCCACAAGACCAGCGAGGTGGTCTGATCGGGCATGCTGGCTGAGGTTCTCCATCTCGTTCTGCTGGGCGCGGCCTTGGTGCTCGCGATGATGTTTTTGTTGTGGCTCCTTCATCTGCGTACCGGCAACGCCAGCATCGTCGATCCCGGCTGGGCGTTTGGCCTGCCGCTTCTGGCCGTGACCTACGCCGTGCTGGGTTCCGGTTATTCGTGGCGGAGATGGCTGCTGGCGGCAATGGCCTTGGCATGGGGAGTAAGGCTCGGGACCCACCTGCTGCTGCGCATTGCCGGCAAGCCGGAAGAAGGCCGTTATCAGGAACTACGCCGGCAGTGGAAGAATCATTTGGCGCTGAAATTCCTGGCGTTTTTCGAATTCCAGGCGTTGCTGGATTTATTTCTTTCGCTGCCTTTCCTGCTGGCCGGGGTCAATCGAGCGCCGGCATTGTCGCCATTGGAATATGGGGGATTTGCCCTTTGGCTGCTGGCGCTGGCAGGGGAGGCGACGGCCGACGCGCAGTTGGCCGCCTTCAAACGCGATTCCTCCACGCACGGGCAAGTGTGCCAGCGCGGCTTGTGGAATTATTCCCGGCATCCGAATTATTTTTTTGAGTGGCTGGTCTGGCTGGCGTGGGCTTTATTCGCGCTGGCTTCGCCTTACGGCTGGGTCGCGCTTCTGTGCCCGGCGCTGATGTTTTATTTTCTTTTCCGAGTGACCGGCATTCCCGCGACCGAAGCCCAGGCCCTGCGCAGCAAGGGCGACGCCTATCGCCGTTACCAGCAGACGACAAGCGCTTTCCTACCCTGGTTTCGGAAGCAGGGTTACACTTTTTTCTGATTCGCGCATTTTGGCTAAAGAAGATGACAACCGCCGCACAACTCGAGCGTCAACCCGTTGCCAGTTCGACTTCGTGGTCGCTAAATTTGTTGGAGCGGGATTGTTTGCCGGACTGGCTCATTCGATGGGGCATCCGGCGACTCTTGCTGCGGCGTTTGCGGGAGGAAGATAAAGGGTCGCCGGAGCTGCAGCAAGCTCACCGGATGCAGTGGATCGGACGGTTGAAGAGCGGGCCGGTAGCGCTCGAGACCGCGGCAGCGAACGCTCAGCACTACGAGGTTGCCGCGCGTTTTTTTGAGTTGGTATTGGGCAGGCGGATGAAATACAGTTGCGCACTCTGGCGCGAGGGCACGCGCTCGTTAGATGAAGCCGAAGAAGCCATGCTGGCGCTTACAGTGGAGCGTGCCGAGGTCGCCGACGGCCAAAGGATCTTAGAATTAGGCTGCGGCTGGGGATCGTTGTCGCTTTATCTCGCGGAGCGTTTTCGGAATTGCCAGGTGGTCAGCGTATCCAATTCAGCCTCTCAAAAACAATTTATCGACGCGCAAGCCGCGAGCCGCAGGCTGAACAATCTGGAAGTGATCACCGCGGACATGAACGTCTTTGGGGCTCCCGGCAAGTTTGACCGCGTGATTTCGGTAGAGATGTTCGAACACATGCGCAACTACGAAGTGTTGCTGGCGCGTATCGCCACTTGGATGAAGCCCGAAGCCAAGCTCTTCGTTCATATTTTCAGTCACTCGCGATTCGCTTATCCCTTCGAGGTGCGGACTCAAGCGCCGGATACGCTTGTGGAAGACGACGGGGACTGGATGGCGCGGCATTTCTTTACCGGCGGCATTATGCCAAGCGACGATTTGCTGTTGTATTTCCAGCGCGATTTGCGCGTGCTGCGGCATTGGCGGGTCGACGGCATTCATTATCGCAATACATCGGAGGCGTGGCTGCGCAACCTCGATTTGCATCGCGAAGAGGTTCTCGATCTTTTCGCGCGAACCTACGCGGCCGAGCTTTCGGGCAAGCAAAGGCAGTCCGAAGCTTTGCGCTGGCTGATGCGCTGGCGCGTATTTTTCCTGGCCTGCGCTGGGCTTTGGGGGTACAGACGCGGCAGCGAGTGGATTGTCTCTCACTATCTCTTCGCGAAGTGAGAGCTGCTTTTTCTGATCATGCACGACCCGAGCCTTGAGTTTTCCGCACAGGCAAACAAGCTGACGAATCACCGCGGTTACCGGTGACTCCGCTACTCCCCGAGCTTCTAACTAAGAGACGTAACGTAGATTCCGCGAAGTAAGGAGATTCAATGAAAAGCTTAGTGTTGGTTTGCTTTGCCATGATCGCCGCTGCGCCAGGCGCCTGTGCCCAGCAAGCCGCGAATGACAATCGGCCGGAGACGGTGCATCAGGATACGGGTCTGCGAACGGTGGAGGGTTGCCTCTCGAAGACGGCTGGAACCTACGTGATCACCGGCGGCGCGCCGGGCGGAAAGCAGTTCCGCATTACTTCGGGCGACGTTTCAACGCTTAAGGGCAAGATTGGCTACACCGTCAAAGTTGTGGGTGTCGTAAATAGGAATGATGCCTTGGCCAACCAGAACGAAATCTACAACGAAGGAACGACTACCGGCGTCGGGTATCTTACCATCGATGCCCAGAAGGTCAAGATCGTCCACGGAAATTGCAGCGAGGCCGGCAAAGAATGGGCCGGCGATCACGAGTAAGTCCAAATAGGTCGGGACTCGTTTGCGAAGAGCGCGGCGGTAAACATTGGCAAGTCGTCTTTCGAAGAATTACTGCGCCGCGCTCTTGAACCGAATGTGAAAAGCGTAAGCGTTCTTACCTGGGGCCTGCGCCGGAAGGTGAATGTGCAAGCCGTCGGCCTGCTGTTCGAACTGAAGTCTGGCATCGCCCCCGAGTAAGTCGACGGACTCGATCCTCTGGCCGCCTACAGAGGCTCCTAAAGCATGGATGACCGCTTCTCCATTCGCTGGCCAAGCTAGTTCAATGGCATAAAGAGTGCCGTCTTTGGTCGTGAAGCGGAAGTCTTGATCGGTATAAGTTGCCGTATCGGTGTCGTGAAAAGACCCGGCAGTCACATGAGTAGGTCCTTCACCGTAGACCCTCCAAGGGCGGGTTCCGTAGATTGCCTCGCCATTCGCCTTCAGCCACGAACCCACATCGCGAAGCACCTGCTGTACCTCGTCAGGAATCGTGCCATCAGAACGCGGACCTATGTTGAGTAACAGGTTGCCATTCTTGCTGACGATGTCGATGAGTTGGTGAATTACAAAGTCCGGCGACTTGAAGGTATCGTTCTTTATATATCCCCAGGACTTGTCGCTTACCGAAGTATCGGTCTGCCAGTGTTGCGGGCGGATATCAGCCAACTGGCCGCGCTCCACGTCGAGAACAGCGGAGTGCTCCTGCATGGCGAAGTCTTTATAGTTAATAACTCCGACATGGTCGCCATACTGCAGCGACGCGTTGTAGTAGAAAGCGGCGAAGCGCGTGAGGTTGGCGCGAATCGAAGGCTGGCCGACCCACCAATCGAAATACATAACGTCGGGATGATATTTTTCGACGATCTCGGAGGCGCGGGCGAGCCAGTCGTCCGCCCACGCCGAAGAGACAGAAGTGAAATCGTTGGAAACTGGAGTGCTGTTCCCGGCTTCGAGCCAGACATGAGCCGGGCCGTAGAACGCAGCGTAGTGGGGATCGTTGATGTCGGAAGAAATGTCGCGGCCCACACCCAGAAAGAAATCGTGCTCCACGCGGTGGGAAGAGGCGCCGAAGTGAAGCCCCTCGGCCCGCACCGCCTTGGCCAGGTCGCCTACGATATCGCGCTGCGGGCCCATCTTGGCGGCGGTCCAGTCGCTTAAACCGCTGTCATACATCGCGAAACCGTCGTGGTGTTCGGCGACCGGCACGACGTACTTGATACCCGCTTCTTTGAAGAGTCGTGCCCAGGCCGCGGGATCGAAGCGCTCGGCCTTGAACATGGGAATGAAGTCTTTATAGCCGAACTTATCCGGCGGGCCGTACGTCGCGATGTGGTGCTTGTGCTCTTCGCTAGTCGGGCGATACATGTTTCTGGGATACCATTCATCGCCAAACGCCGGAACGGAATAAATTCCCCAGTGAATGAAGACGCCAAACTTGGCGTCTTGATACCACGCGGGAGCTTCGTACTTCTGCAGCGATTGCCAATCGGGACGAAATGGACCCTGACGACCGACGCGATCCACGTCGTTAAGTATGGCAGTACGCGGGCCATCGTACTTAGAACTCGCCTTCTGCCAGATTTGATCGATGGCCGCGGGGTCTTCCGATGCGGTAGGAGCGGTGGGCGAAGCGGGAACCTGCGCCTGCAGGCCCAAGGTCAGAGCCGCCAAAAAGAACGCCAAGCCTGCCATCCGGACTCGTTCGGTACATATTGCTGCGTTCAGCGAAAACATAGGATCGGAATCCTTTATTGTGTGCGGCAGTTCTCAGCCGACATACGCATGCCAACCAGCAACTGCGCGGGAGATATTTGGCGGGTCAATAATACATGTCCTGCTGGGTCCGGTCTAACGGAGTCACGGGCGCGTCTCGAAAACAATAGGATCGGTTTACAATGGCGGGGTTCGAAGCGGCTTGCGCATGCTAATCGCAAAGCCCGAAGTGGAGAGCAAAGAAAGATAGCGAACATGCTGATTCATCGCGATTATCTTTTTCCTGCCGAGCCCACCGTGCGAAAGATCGCCCGTTCGTTGTATGAGCGAGTGCGGGGGTTGCCCATTGTCAGTCCGCACGGTCATACGCAGGCCTCCTGGTTTGCGAGGAACGAACCCTTCCCCGATCCGGCAAAGCTATTCGTGCAGCCCGATCATTACATTTATCGCATGCTGTACAGCCAGGGGATTTCGATGGAGGAGCTCGAGATCGGGCAGCCTGAGCTGAAGAATCCGCGAAGAGTGTGGTACATTTTTGCGCGCAATTACTATTTGTTCCGCGGAACGCCGACGCGCCTGTGGCTGGATTTTGCCTTCGAGGAACTATTCGGGCTGGAGCGCCGACTTTCAGAAGAGACTGCCGATCTGTACTTCGATACGATTTCCGACAAATTGCGCACGCCGGAGTTTCTGCCGCGCGCACTCTACGAACGCTTTCGTTTGGAAGTGCTGGCCACGACCGATTCGCCGCTCGATTCGCTGGCTGATCACAAGGCGATTCGAGAGTCGAAGTGGAAGGCAAGAATTTTACCGACGTTCCGGCCTGATTCGGTGGTCGATCCGGAGTTCTTCGGATTCGCTTCGAATCTCGCAAAACTTGGGCGGAACACCGGGGAAGATACTTACACTTGGACGGGCTATTTGAACGCGCTGCGGAAAACGCGCGCCCGCTTCGGCGAATTGGGATGCACTGCAACCGATCACGGTCATCCAACGGCGCAAACCGCAAGTCTTTCTTCAGCGGAAGCTGCCGATTTGTTCCGCAAGGTGCTCGAGGGCACGGCGGACACGCCGCAGCAAGAACTCTTCCGTGCGCAGATGCTGACCGAGATGGCGCGCATGAGTGTGGAAGATGGCTTGGTCATGCAGATTCATCCCGGGAGCGCGCGCAATCACAATCGGAAGATTTATGGAAAGTATGGGCGCGATGTCGGCGCCGACATTCCGAGGCCCACGAATTACGTGGACGCGCTGCGTCCGCTGCTGGATAAGTTTGGCAATGAGCCCGGGCTCACGATCATACTTTTCACGCTGGACGAATCGACTTACAGCCGCGAACTGGCGCCGCTTGCCGGACATTACCCGTGCTTGCGTTTGGGGCCGCCGTGGTGGTTTCACGATAGTCCAGAGGGCATGATGCGCTTCCGCCAACTGGTAACGGAGACTGCCGGGTTTTACAACACCGTGGGATTTAATGATGACACGCGGGCATTCCTTTCGATCCCGGCGAGGCACGATGTGGCGCGGCGGGTGGATTGCGCATTCCTCGCGCGACTGGTCGCCGAGCATCGACTGGAGGAGGAAGAAGCTTCGGAAGTGGCGCACGACCTGGCTTACCGGTTAGTAAAACAAAGCTACAAGCTGTAACCTCCGCAAATTGGCGAACTGACATGGCCTTGGACGACGGTACGGAGCGCGACGCCGCGCCGGCGGCAGATTCCAAATCATCGCCAGATTCATTTTCCAATTCGCTCCCGGCTTCTTCCCCAACGCAGCTAGGGCGGGTGCGCTGGACGATTTGCGCCATGTTGTTCGTCGCCACCTCGATCAACTACATGGACCGGCAGGTGATCGCGATCCTTAAGCCAACGCTGCAGCACAGCATTGGCTTGACCGAGGTGAATTACGGTTACATCGTCGATGCGTTTCAGATCGCCTATGCGTTTGGCCTGCTGGCGGCCGGGCGGCTGATCGACAGGCTGGGCACGCGCATCGGCTACATGCTGGTGATGGTTGTATGGAGCGTTTCGGCGATGGGCCATGCGCTGGCCAGCACGGCGCTGGAGTTCGGCTGCGCGCGTTTTTTTCTTGGCCTGGGGGAGTCGGGAAATTTTCCCGCCGCCATTAAAACCGTTGCGGAGTGGTTTCCGCAGAATGAACGATCACTGGCTACGGGGATGTTTAACTCGGGAGCGAACGTGGGGGCGATTCTGGCTCCCCTGCTGGTGCCCTGGGTGACGCTGCGCTACGGCTGGCACGCGGCTTTTCTCAGCACGGGCGCTTTCAGCACGCTTTGGATTTTGTGGTGGCTGCGAAATTTCCGTAGGCCGGGAGAGCACCCTACTATAACCAGCGCGGAGCTGCGGCACATTTATCGGGAAGCTGCGGCGGAGATGGGGCCGTCCGTTCCCTGGCGACGATTGTTGAGTTGCCGGCAGACCTGGGGATTTTCGATTGCGAAATTTCTCACCGATCCGATCTGGTGGTTTTATCTCTACTGGCTGCCTTCTTATTTCAGTTCGAAATTCAGCTTGAATCTTTCGCATCTGGGTCTACCGCTGATCGTTATTTACAACGTGTCGGCGGTCGGAAGTATCGGCGGCGGCTGGCTGCCTGCACCTTTTCGGCGCATGGGCTTTTCACCGACTTCCGCGCGGCTTGCGGCCATGTTGTTCTGCGCTTGCCTGGTTGTGCCTATTTTCTCTGCGAGCCGGCTCACTTCGGAGTGGGCCGCCATCGCCCTGCTGAGCGTGGCGGCAGGAGCGCATCAAGGGTGGTCGGCGAATCTGTTTACCACTTCCTCCGACATGTTTCCGCAGCGCGCGGTGGGAGCGGTGGTGGGCATTGGAGGCATGGCGGGATCGATCGGGGGCGCGATCTTTGCTTTCTTCGCTGGACATGTGTTGGAGTTAACGCATAGCTATGCAGTTTTATTCGGGGTGGCATCGAGCGCATATCTTCTGGCTCTGCTGGTTCTCTATCTTTTCGCGCCGGGGTTGAAGCGAGTCGACTTCACAACGTAAGCGGATGTGATCGAGTTCCCCTCATGCCCCTCATGGGTACGGATTGACAGCAGTGTCGGATGCAACTATAAGGGTTACGGTTCAGCGTTCCTATTGAGTCCATTCAGAGGGAAGCTCGTGTTTGATCGCAGGCAATTGCTGAACATGGCAGCGCAGAGTGCTCTTCTGGCCGGGGTTGCGAAAGGCACTGAGGCGGCGACGCAGAAACCTTCCGGCGGCGCGCCGGATCAGGATGCTGTTTTCAGCGTGAAACGGTTCGGCGCGAAGGGCGATGGTGAGACGATCGACAGCCCTGCGATCAACCGTACGATCGATGCGGCCGCGGCTGCAGGTGGGGGCACGGTTTATTTTCCTGCGGGGGTTTACGCTAGTTACTCGATTCGTCTCAAGAGCAAGATTTGTATTTATCTGGATCAGGGCGCGACGATTCTTGCCGCGTCCACGGCATTGGATGGGACCACGAGCGCCGGTTACGACGCTGCCGAGCCGCAGAACCCGGAGTGGAATGATTTTCAGGATTACGGGCACAATCATTGGCACAACAGTTTGATGTGGGGCGAGGGTGTTCACGACGTTTCGATTCTTGGTCCCGGCTTGATTTGGGGCAGGGGCCTGAGCCGCGGCCACTCCGACGATACGGATTTGCCCGACACGAAGAAGCCGGGAGTGGGCAACAAAGCGATCGCGCTCAAGAACTGCCATAACGTTATCCTGCGCGATTTCTCGATTCTGCAAGGCGGATGGTTTGGAATTCTTGCGACCGGAGTCGACAACTTTACCGTCGACGATCTGAAGATCGATACCAACCGCGATGGCATCGACATCGATTGCTGCCGCAATGTGCGGGTGTCGAATTGCACGGTGAATTCGCCGGTCGACGATGCGATTTGCCCCAAGAGTTCGTATGCGCTCGGTTGTGCGCGGCCCACGGAAAATGTCACTATCACGAATTGTTTCGTGACTGGCGGGTATGAGATCGGATCGTTGCTGGATGGCACATGGAAGAGATTGCCGGAAAGCTCTCGCGCGAAGTTTACCGGGCGCATCAAGCTGGGAACGGAATCGAACGGGGGCTTTAAGAACATCGCGATTTCCAATTGCGTGTTTGAGAATTCGCGTGGTTTTGCTTTGGAGACAGTTGACGGTGCCGTCTGTGAAGACATTACATTGGTCGGCATTACGATGCGAGGGTGTGTGAACTCTCCAATTTTTCTGAGGCTCGGGGCGCGCATGCGCGGGCCTAAGGACAGCGCGCTTGGCCAGATCCGGCGCGTGCTGATCGGCAATGTCACCAGTTCCGGCGCGGCGCAGTTGCCGTCGATCATTAGTGGTGTGCCGGGACGCATGGTCGAAGATATAAAGATCAGCGATGTTTATATGCATCAGGTGGGAGGGGGCGACTCTGTGATGGCTTCGATCCTGCCGCCTGAGAAGGAGAGGGAATATCCCGAGCCTACGATGTTTGGGGTGCTTCCGGCTTGCGGATTTTTTGTGCGGCACGTGAAGAATTTGGAGATGAGCAATATCGAGATCGCGACGCAGAATCCCGATCGAAGGCCGGCGTTCGCGATGGTGGACGTGGCGGGAGCGGATCTGTTTCGGGTGCGCGTGCCTCGGCCGGCTGCGGGGCCAGCTTTCTCTCTACGGCAGGTTTCGGATTTTCGCCTCTTCGGCAGCCCGTTTGTACCCGACCAGAGTTTTCCGCAAGTCGATGAGAGGCTTCTATGAGGCCGCGCTTCCGTGCCTTGCCCCAAGAGCCTTCGACCCCGCGCGCACGTGGCTATGAAAATGTGAGATGCAGCAACCGGAAACCTTTAAACACGGGGACACGGGGTTTCACCGGGTACGGCTCTGGGCTTTTGGATGACCTTCGATCCCAGCCAGTCCGGCATTTTCGGGATCGGGCAAGGGGGTTCCCAGAAGTTGATTATTCGGTTTTGAAGTTGCCCGGGTCCAGGCCAATGGTATCGGCGATCTTATCCGCGGTCATCTCCCAATCGTAGAGGCGAGTGTTGCCGCTCTGCAGTTCCTCGGTGTATTGCAAGTCGTAGTGGCGGGGAAGAGTGATGCCGTTTTCGGTTTTGAAGTCACTGAAGCGCTCTTCGATGGTGTAGCGAATCTCATGTTGCTGGGCGCTGGTGAGGATACCGCGGCTGACGCCGCTTTCAACCGTCCTCACCGAATAGACCGTCATCACGTGCCGGTAAGTTTCGGGGTCGAAGTACAGTTTCACGTTCATGTCCGACGTATCTTTGGACCAATATTCAAGGCAGCGGAGTTCGTGGCCGTCGATTTTCTTGGGGCCGGCATCTTCGAGCTTCACCCGGGTGGGATCGAGGTTCGCGAGAGCCCACGCGGTGGAAAGCTCTCCGCCCAGCAATCCCTCCTTCACGATGAAGTCATGGCCGTTGACGAATTTTGCGAAGTTGCTGCGCAGATGAGAAGCGGTAGCGGCTGCGAAGGAAGTCTTTTCGCCGTCGAAGATAAATTGTTCGCCGCGCCAGTCGCCGCCACCGAAGCGCATCACAAAACGCGATTTGCGTCCCTCCGAGACTCGCCCCCAACTGCCTACGGATTCTCCCGCCCCGCCGACTAATATTTTGAAGCGGAGATTGCCTTGCACGGCTCGCGACTTCACGGCCCCGCGGGCTTCGGCAGTGCCGATGGAATCCAGGTGTTTAGCGACGATCTCTTCCGGCTTGGCGTCGCCGGCGTGAACTGGCGCGGCGCACGCAGCCAGCGAAAGAGCTAGGGTGAAGGATGCCCAGGTGCTGGCTTTTCCGCCGAACATCATTGCGGCTGACCTCGAGGCCAATTCCGGCCTCGGCGATGATATTAACGCAAGGTTTTTTCCGCAAGTTCGAATCAGTGAAACAGGGTTGCCGGCCACTGCTTCTCGGCACCGTTCGACTTGAAAGGGAAGGGCAAGGTTCAGCTATGATCGCGGCAGATGCAAGTAGTTACGCTCCTGCGCCGGCAGCCTTTGCCAGAGCAACGGTGCGCGGAGCCTCGCCGCTAATCTGTGCCGCCAAGCCAAAGCAGACGCGGTAACTGCGGTAGATCCCATACATCACCAAGAATACCGATAACGGCGCTTGCCATCCGAAGCGATGGGCTGCGTGCAAGACCATCGAGGTCACGCCCGCGCTCAATACATAGTAGGGAAATGACAGGTGGAGGATGCTGAGCCATACGGTGTGGAACGCGGCACCTTCCGCCAGCTTGATGATGCCGGCCACCGGAAGTGTCTGTCCCAGCAAGAACGCGGCAGTCGCCAAGGTCAGCAGGAGCGGTTGCGACGCCCAACTCTCCCCCGCGCTCCCCGCATGCCAGGCCAGGTTGGCGAGGCTGGTGGCAAAGGCCATCATGCTTACGTTGAATATCATTCGCTCCGGCTTGAACTTCCTTGGAGAGGCCGGCCAGCATTGCACCAGGGTCGAGGTGCAGGCGATCGAAACCGCTTCGAGCGCGCTGAGATTTACCACCGCCAGCAGGAGAAAGGGCAGGTTGACCGACATGTTGCCGTTGATGCCGGGCAACCTGACTTTCATTCGCGAAGTCGCCGCCGCCAGGGCTAAGACAGCCAGTGCGTAAGAGCCATGAAAGGCGTGGCTGGTGTGGCTAGCGTAACCCGCGAGGCCAACTGCGGCCAGCACCATGCCCCCGATGAAGAGTGGAATTCGCTGTGTGTTCATTGTCTTTCCCCGTAGCTTCCGACGCACACGACGAGTTTACTTTTGGTCTCCGTAGACCAATGTCATAGCCGCATCCGAACTGGTCAGCGCCGTGCCCCAAAGGACGCTATCGGCGGCATCTGTGGTTGAGCCCCAGACCACGCTAAAGCCTTGCAGCGTGCTGGTTCCCCACACCACCGAACTGCCCCAGAGTACCGAGCTGCCGGAGACGTTCGTGCCCCACACCACGGAAGTGCCCCACAGAACCGAGGTTCCCCAGAGCACCGAACTCCCGGCTACTGCCGAGTTGCCGTTGACCAACGATACCTTCTTGGTGGAGGAGTTGTAGGAAACGCTGGGCGATAATGCCGCCCCAACATTCGAAGGAGCGGTATCGGTGTTCGCCAGGGCGGCGGCCAGGTCCAGATAGCCGGCGCCGATGGTGAATATGTCGTAGTAAGACGTATAGGTCTGTCCTGTCGTAGGATCTACGGCCACGCTCGAGGTGGGGAAGGTCTTGTAGGCGGTCTTCATCAGCCGCGCTTTGACCTGGTCCGGGGTGAGCGAGGGATGAGCCTGAAGCAACAGGGCCGCAGCGCCGGAGGCCGCCGGAGTCGCCATGCTGGTGCCGCTCAGCATGAAGTAGTCGTTGGAGAAGCCCGGAATCATATTTCCGGGATAGGCGGTGGACAGACTGCTATCGTGGGCGACCAGGGAAACCACCTGATTGCCAGGAGCGACGAGGTCAGGTTTGACCACGTGATCGTACATCGTGGGACCCTTCGAGCTGTAGCTGGTAATGGTGTCGTCGGTGCGGCTCAGAGTTCCTTGCGTGTTCATGGCGCCGACCGTGATCACGTAAGGATCGTTGCCAGGGGCGGTAATGGTACTGTAGCCGTTGCTGCCGTCTACACTGATGCGGCCATAATTACCGGCGGCGACCACTACCACGATGCCCGCCTTCCAGGCCGATTCTACTGCCTGGCAGAGCGGGTCCTGCGCGTAAGGGACGTAAACTCCGCGGCCCAGCGAGAGGTTGATGACCCTGATGTTGTACTGGTTCTTGAGGGCGATAGCTCGCTGAATGGCGGCAATCACTTCGCTGTCGGTGCCGCTGCCGTTGCCGTCGAGCACGCGCAGATCGATGAGGTTGGCGTTGTAGGCCACGCCGCCGTAAATTTGGCCGGAGACCCAGCCGCTACCCGCGATGATACCGCCGACGTGGGTGCCATGACCGTAGGTGTCATGGACCAGCATGCCCTGCGAGTTGTACTCGCTGGCGCCGGTGAAATCCTGGTGATAGAGGACGCGATCCCAAATGTCGATGTGCTGGTCATCGATGCCGCTGTCAATCACGGCGATGCCCATGCCGGTGCCGATGTAGCCGGCGTTCCAGGCGGCGCTCACGTTCATGGCTGCGTCGGTGTATTCGTCCATCGCTCTCAACGGATGGTCGACGCCGATCGAGGCCACGTCGGGATCCGCTTCCAGAGCCGGCAAGGACTTGACCGGAACCGTGAAGGCAAGACCTTTCACCAAGCCCAGCCTGTGATTCAGATGGCCACCGAGGTTCAGCGCCCGGGCTTCATGCTCGGCTCGCGGGGTCTGGTTGTACTGCACGATTACCCTTACGGTCTCGTTGGCAGCTGCGGTGCCTTGTTGCGCTCGCGCCACGGCGGGTGCGAGCTCCTGGGCAAACTTGCCTCGCGGCGACTGAGTTTGCCAGTCCTGGGCGGAGGCCCCGCCGGCCAATAGCACAACCAACAGCATGCTGAGCCGTTTTCCCCAAGTCGCACTGTGGCGCTGCTTGGGTGTCGATTTTCGTGTGTTACGCGTGCACCGCATTCGGTTTACCCCTCGTGACGCAGGATCAGATTCGCTTACTTCATTGCACGGGCGAGGCCAACTTCGATTGCTTGTAAGTGATTGATGGCAATGGAGCGGGGAGAAATGCTGCGGTCTGAGGCGAGACAGCTTGTCCCAAACATGAAGGGCAGGAGACGTTTTGTCCCATCGCCCAGGAGGCTGTTGCGAAAACTCGTGCCGTCGGCGCAAATGGGCTTATCCCACTTCCGGCTGCCCGGCACTGCCGTGCCCGGCTCTCTCCTGCCGCTTCTTCGCGGCTGGGACCAGTTTTGGACCGCCGTCGTTGCCGACGCATCGAGTTTCGTGACAGCCTGCTGGAAAATGGGCTTTGGGGCTCAACCCGCTATTTGAGGCGGATGGGATTTCGAAAAAAGCAAGTGAATGACAGGTTGTGACTCGGGCCAAAACTGAAGACCCACTTCCTGGCAGATGGCGAAGGAGCGGGGCTCGTTCAGGCTGATGGTGACGAGTTGGCCGAGGTTTTCTCCGATTGGCTGACGAAGGCGGCGTCGCCCTTATCGAACCAGGTTCCCCAGACCACGCTGCTGGCCGAAGATGTGGTGGTGCTCCAGACCACGCTCAAGCCACGATCGTTCGAGGTTCCCGAGACCACCGACGGTCCCCTCGGTTAAGCGGGTTCTAACCAATCACTGCATCAGTTCCCAGCCGTCTTGCTTCATCTTGCGGTTGACCCACTGCTGAAGTTTGGCCATGGTTGCTGGAGCTATGCCGGCTAATCGAATTCCCGCTAGTCCGCCGCCCTCCGACCAGGCAATGTAGCCTTGGGCTTCGATAGGAATATCTTCGTCGGGAAGAACGAAGCTTGCCTGCAGGACTCCCTCCCACTTCGCCGATGGGGCGAGTCCCTCCACGCCGATGCCGCTCGCGCTCAGGTTTACGGCATTCAGCCGGATCGCTTCGCCGCTGGAATTCTTCAGAGAGACAGGAAAGTGAACTTTTACCCGATAGGTTTTTTGCTGTTCCAACCCCAGCGCGCCCAAGCTTGGAGGCTTTTCGCCGGCGGGGCTGTTGATTTGATATTCGCGCAATTTGCGGCTTAGAGTGCGGCGCGAAATGCCCAGCTGTTCCGCCGCCAGGGCGCGATGGCCTCCGGTTCTCTCCAGAGCCTTGCGGATCATTTGTTCTTCCATGGCTTCGAGGTCGGTGCCGTTGTCGAGGGCAACGGCATATTCGGGAGGCGCGGCCGTGGTGGTTGGCGGAGGCGCTTGCTCCGCCTGTTGCGCGATTTCGACGGCGACTTCTTCGACGCCGATTTTTTCCTCCGCCGATTCCACGCTGAGTTTCGCGATGACGTTGCGCAGTTCGCGGATGTTGCCCATCCAAGGATGAGCCTGCAACCTACGCAAAGCCTCCTCGCTGAAGTTTTTTCCCGGAGCCTTGAGGTTCAGAAAATATCGCGCCAGGACGGCGATATCGTCCGGGCGTTCGCGCAGAGGCGGAACGCGCAGGTGAAACTGGCTGATGCGATGAAACAAGTCTTTGCGGAAGCGGCCCTCTTTTACCGCGGCTTCGAGATTCTGATTGGTGGCCGCGACCACGCGTACATCGACTTTCACTTGGCGATTGCCGCCCAGGCGGAAGTAGGGCTTGCCATCGAGAACGCGCAGCAGCTTCACCTGAATATGCGCCGGTAGTTCGCCGATTTCGTCGAGGAAAAGCGTGCCTTTATCGGCCATTTCGAACAGGCCGGGCTTGCCCGAATCCGCGCCGCTGAATGCGCCTTTCTCATAACCGAAGAGTTCGCTCTCGACGAGGTGTTCGGGAAGTGCGGCGCAGTTGACCTCGACAAACGGCAGCTTGCTGCGGAAGGAAGATTTGTGAATGGTGTGCGCCACCAACTCCTTACCGGTGCCAGTCTCTCCGGTGATGAGAACGGTTTCGTTGTGGGTGGCGATGCGATCGACCAGGCCCATGAACTTGTGCATGAGCAGGCTGGCGATAATAAAGCGAGTGCCGTCGAGATCGCGCTCCACCACCACGGCCCGGGCCGCTCCGGCGGCGGATTCCGGCGTCTGCGGGGAACTCATCGGCAGCGCCCGAGCATCCCGCTCCGCGGGATCGAATGACACGATGACGAAACCGGCCGGCTCTGAATCGTGGCCGCGCAGGAGCGAGATTGAAACCGGCAGATCGATCATCGTCCCGGATTTGGTTCGCTGAACAACGCGGCCGTGGAAGCGTTGGTTGGCCCGCACTCGATTTAAGAGGCAATCCGGTTCATCGCCGAATTCCTTTCCGAGCAAAGCTACCATCCTGCCGATAAGTTCGTTAGCGCTGTAGCCGTAGACCCGCTGCGCCGAGAGGTTGCAGCTGGTGATTTCGCCTTCGAGGTCGGTGGTGATCACGCCGGCCGGAAGCTGATCGAGTATCGCCGCGGGCAAGAGCTGCATGTCCGCACCCAGGTGGGATGAGCTCGGTTCCGCGGGGCCGGCCAAAACCTGAACGCCGGATTTGTATGAATCGGTCGCCTTTGCCACGCGTTCGTCGGCCCTCGCAACCTGCCATCCTTGCGGCTCGTAAGGTCGGATGGATCCGGCAGATGCAGTCTCCCGCGATCGCGATCCGCAGAAGCTGACCTGATATTGTCGCTTGGGAGCGTCGCGTGCAGCCAGCACTCTCTCGCAAATTTGGAACGAAGGTAACTTCCCTCAAAGATCAAATTTCCGGCCTGCCATGCGGGCCACACCACGGGCGCTGACACCAACGTAACTGCAATCAATCCTTATGGTAATTGGACGTACCCCACTTTGGACCCTACGATCAAAGAGTTAATGTCGAACAAGGCGAAAATCTTCGTCGCGGCCATGGTGTCTCTTGGCGTGGTGGTGCTGGCGACGGCGCTGCTGCACTGGGAGAGCGCCAGCCTGGTCCGCTTCTGCTGCTACGCCTTGATCGCGGTCATGGCTTCGGCGCTGAAGGTGCGCCTGCCCGGCATCGACGGCACGATGTCCGTGAATTTCCTTTTTATTCTGCTGGGCATCATGGAGTTGAGTCTCCCCGAGACTCTAGTCATAGGCTGCGCCGCGGGGCTGGTGCAGTGTCTGTGGATCGCGCAGCAGCGTCCCAGCGCCGTCAAGATTGCGTTCAACGTAAGCATGCTGACGAACGCCGCGGCCGTCTCCTATGTCAGCTATCACCGTTTGGTGTCGAGGCTGGGAGACATTCGGCCGACGGCGCTGATGATCGCCGCGCTGATTTATTTTGTGGCCAACACGCTGCCGGTGTCGGTGATTATCGGAATCACCGAAAAGAAATCCTTCCGGCATATCTGGTCCAACTGCTATTTCTGGTCGTTTCCCTACTACCTGGTGGGTGCGGCGGTGGTGGGCCTGGTGGGTTTCGTGAACCGCCGCATCGGCTGGCAGACTTCGCTGCTGATTCTGCCGGTGATTTATTGGGTCTACCGATCATATCGGCTTTACCTGGATCGCCTGGAGGATGAGAAGAAGCGGGTTGAAATCGAGAAGCAGCACGTGGAGCAGGTGGCCTCGTTGAACCTGCGCACCATCGAAGCGCTCGCGCTGGCGATTGAGGCCAAAGACAATACTACGCACGATCACCTGCATCGCGTACGCACCTACGCGGTAGAAATCGGCAAAGAACTCGGCCTGGCGGAGGACGAACTAGAGGCGCTTCGCGCGGCGGCTCTGCTGCATGACATCGGCAAACTCGCCGTGCCGGAGCACATCATCAATAAGCCCGGCCGGCTGACGCCGGAAGAGTTCGAAAAGATGAAGATTCATCCCATCGTTGGAGCCGAGATCCTGGAACGAGTGGCGTTCCCGTACCCCGTGGTTCCGGTGGTTCGGTCACACCACGAAAAATGGGATGGCTCGGGATATCCCGACGGGCTCCGAGGCGAAGAAATCTGCATCGGGGCGCGCGTGCTGGCCGTGGTCGATTGCCTCGACGCGCTCTCGACCGACCGGCAGTATCGCAATGCCTTGCCCTTGGATGAAGCCATGGCCAAGGTGGTCAGCATGTCGGGCACATCCTTCGATCCTGCGATCGTTGAGATTCTGAAACGCCGGTATGTTGAGCTGGAAAAGATGGCGCAGGCCAAGCCGGAGAACGAAATCCGACTGAGCCTATCTTCGAAGAACATGTTCGTAGAGCGGGGTCACGGGCCCGCCGCCGGATTTGAAAGCTCCGAACCCGCTCCGGCTGGATCGAGCGACAAAGACTTCCTCGCCTCCATCGCGTCGGCTCGGCAGGAAGCTCAGACCTTGTTTGAACTCAGCCAGGATTTGGGAAATTCTTTGAGCCTGGTCGAAACCCTCTCGGTTCTCTCCATACGATTGCGCAAACTCATTCCCTACGACTCGATGGCCATCTTCGTCAGCAAGAGCGGTCGCCTGATTCCGGAATTTGTGAGCGGAGAAGATTTTCGCGCGCTTTCGTCTCTCAACATTCCGCTGGGCAAAGGCCTGGTCGGATGGGTGGCAGAAACTCGCAAGCCGATTATCAACGGCAATCCGGAGGTGGAATCCGCCTATGCCGGTGTGGTGCAGACGCAGATTCTGCGCTCCGCCATCGCCGTCCCCGTAGAGGGCCTCAACGGCGTGGTCGGGGTTCTGGCGATGTATCGCCGGGAGCGCGATTCTTTCAACGCCGATCACCTGCGCATTCTTCTGGCCGTCAGCTCGAAGTTGGGTCTCGCCATTGAAAATGCGCTCAAGTACCAGCAGGCGGAGAGCTCCGCGACCACCGACTACCTGACCGGCTTGCCCAACGCGCGCTCGCTCTTCCTGCACCTCAGCCAGGAAATCTCCCGCTGCCAGCGCAAAGGCGGCTCTACGGCGGTGATGGTCTGCGATCTCGACGGCTTCAAACAGGTCAACGATCGTTACGGGCATTTGGAAGGAGACAAAGTCCTGCGCGATTTGGGAGCGAAACTGAAAGAAGCGTGCCGCGGCTACGATTACGTGGCACGCATGGGCGGGGACGAATTTGTTCTGGTGGTTCCCGGCCTTAGCTCGGAAGCGGCTCTCGTCAAGGCCCAGTCTTTGCACGAACTCGCGGCCAGTATTGGACAGAAGATTTGCGGCGAAGACTTGCTCGGCCTTAGCGTGGGCACCGCATTCTGTCCCGAGGATGGGAACGATGCCGAGCACTTATTGGCGGAGGCGGATCGCCGCATGTATTCCGTGAAGCAAACCCACCGCGACCAGGCCACCGACCAGCGATCCGCCCCCTTCGAATTTGCCCAGCGGCCCGAAACCCAGGACGTCTAGCATGACGAGCCGGATCGCGCGCCACGTGTTGTCCATAGCGGCGGTGGTTCTTCTGGGTGCGTTTCTCTCAGCCCTGTTGGTGCGCTCGGCACCGGGTTTCGACGTGGATGAACAGCAACTGGATACGCGGCTCAACGCCTCGAGCCTCAGGGCGCTGCACGAGGCCCACGCGCAGGAACACACCCTCTTTCGTTTTTATCTCAGCTATCTGAGGCACGCGTTGCGCGGAGACCTCGGGGTCTCGCGCTCGCTGGGCCAGCCGGTGCTTGGGTTGCTGCGGGATCGAGCGCCGGTTACGGTTCGCGTGGTAATCGCTGGATTAGCGCTGGGTTGGCTGTTGGCTCTCGCTTTGGGCCTCACAGCCGCTTTAGCCCGAACCACGGCCTACGACGTCGCAACTCTGATCGCGAGCGGACTATTTTTGTGCCTGCCGGCGGCGGCTTTGGCTTTGCTTTCGGTGCTGCTGAATGCGCCCGGCTATCTTGGCATTGCGCTCATCGTGTTTCCGAAGGTATTCCGGTATATGCGGAACCTTCTAGACAAGGCTTACTCGCTGCCTCACCTGTGCACGGCGCGAGCCAAAGGATTGAGCGAACTTCGCATCCTCGGCTTTCATGTTCTGCCCGTGATCGCGCCTGAAATTCTGGCGCTGGCCGGAGTTTCCGTGAGCGTGGCCGTGGGCGCTGCGATTCCCATCGAAACCCTTTGCGGCATCGCCGGAGTCGGCCAGTTGGCGTGGCAAGCCGCGCTGGGCCGCGATCTTCCGCTGCTGGTGAACATCACCGTGCTGGTTACGCTGGTTACCTTGTCGGCCAACTTCGGCGCAGATGTAATGAGTCATATCTTGAGGTCCGAGGGAGCCTGACCGTGGTCCGCAGACTGTCGTGCGCGTTCCTGCTGATCGTCGCGCTATTGGCCCTCTTCGCCGGAGAGGTGGCGCCTGCCGGCTTTGCCACGCAGTTTCGCGAGATGCCGAACTCAGCGCCATCGCGGCAGCATCTTCTCGGTACCGACGACATTGGCCGAGACCGTTTTTCCCGCCTGATTTATGGCACACGGATTTCTCTGTTGCTGGCGCCGGCGGCGGCGCTTTTATCCACCATCCTTGCGGCGCTGATTGGAGGCTTGGCCGGCTATCTCGGCGGCCTGTGGGCGCGCTGCGCCGTGGGATTTGTCGACCTCTTTCTCTCGCTTCCGTGGCTATTTCTCTTGATCATGGTGCGGGGATTATTGCCTCTGGATGTCTCGCCGTTCGTCTCGGTGGTGGTTACGTTCTTTATTTTGGCCGTGTTGGGCTGGGCCGCCTCCGCCAGAATTCTTTGTGCTGGTGCCGCGACCCTTAGACAATCGGGATTTCTCCTGCAGGCGCGGGCTTCGGGGCTAAGCGGCATCCGTCTCTTTGTGGTTCATGTATTGCCCAATCTGCGGCCGATTCTGTTGGCGCAGTTTTGGATTTCCATTCCAGTGTTTATCTTGAGCGAAGCCAACCTGGGCATGCTTGGCCTGGGTGTGGCAGAACCCATGCCCTCGTGGGGTGGCCTACTGCGCGAAATGGAAGGAATGCTTTCGTTGAGCGAGGCCCCATGGAAGCTGGCTCCGCTGGTGTTGTTGATCCTGGTGGTGAGTTGCTTCGAACTGGCGCTCACCAAACGGGAGTTCGCGATATGAAGCGCGGCTTCGATGCATCTGCCGATCCGGGGACAGCCCCCCTCGGCTGTCCAGTCGAGCGAAGCGGGATGGTTTGGTCATTTAGGTCGAGCACCCTGTTTCTCCTGTTGACGCTCTTCTGCCTTGCATCCGGCCTCTCCGCGGCCGAGACTGAACTGCGTTTCTGCCTGCGCACGGAGCCCAAGAGTTTCGATCCCTTGTTGACCTCGAACGACGCGGAAGAAACCATCCGCTATCTGACCGGCGGCGTGCTGGTGCGGGTGAACCGGCAAAACCAGCAACCGGAGCCGGAGTTAGCCGAGTCGTGGAAGATCTCTGCGGATGGGAAGCAGATCACTTTCAAACTGCGAAGCGGAATTGCGTTCTCGGACGGCACCGCCTTCTCCGCCGCGGACGTGGTTTACACCATGCAGCAATTGATGGATCCGGCCTTGCATTCGGCGACAGGCGACGCCTTTCGCTCGGGCGCCGGAGCCGTCACCGCAAAAATCACCGCTCCCGATCGTGTGAGCATAATCTTTCCCGAGCCGGTCGCCGGTGTGGATCGCATCTTCGATCAGGTCGCGATCCTCTCTTCCAAGTCGCCCCAAAAAGAATCCGCGGTTCTGGGTCCGTTTTTCATGGCTGAATACAAACCCGGCGCCAGCGTGCTCTTGAGGCGCAATCCCAATTACTGGAAGAAAGACTCCCAAGGCCGCCAACTTCCCTATCTGGATGCGATTCGCCTCGACATTCAGTCCAATCGCGATATCGAACTGCTGCACTTCCGGCGCGGCGAACTGGACATCATCAATTCGCTCGACAGCGAATACTTTGACCGCCTGTCGGCGGTTTCACCCGCGCTGGTGCACGATGCCGGACCATCGCTCGATGCCGAAGAGATGTGGTTCAACCAAGTGGCGCGCGCTCCAATTCCGCCCTACAAGCGAAGCTGGTTTCGCTCGACCAATTTCCGCCGCGCCATCGCGCAATCGATTCACTACGACGATCTGAGCCGGGTCGTATTCAAAGGGCATGCGCAGCCCGCGGCCGGACCCGTGTCTCCCGCCAATAAATTCTGGTTCAACGACAAATTGAAACCTTATCCCTACGATCCCGACGGCGCATTGAAGTTATTGGGGCAGGAGGGCTTCCATTTGCAAAATGGAGCTTTAAAAGATAAAGATGGAAACCCGGTGGAGTTTTCCATCGTCACCAACGCCGGCAATTCGTTCCGCGAGCGCATGGCGGTGTTGATTCAGCAGGATCTGCAGAAAATTGGCATCAAGGTGAGCGTTGCCACACTCGATTTCCCATCGCTCATCGAGCGCATCAGCCAAAGTTTCAACTACGATGCGGCGATTCTGGGGCTCACCAACGTCGATCTCGATCCGAACGAACAGATGAACGTTTGGCTGAGTTCTTCGGAGAATCATCAGTGGAATCCGTCGGAGAAGACGCCGGAAACCGCATGGGAAGCGGAGATTGACCGGTTGATGCGGGCGCAGGCCTCGACCGTCGATCCGCGCAAGAGAAAAGAAAGCTTCGACCGGGTGCAGGCGATCGTGATGGAGCAGGCTCCGTTCATTTATCTGGTGAATAAGAACGCGCTTTCGGCGATCTCGGCTTCCGTGCACGGCGCGAGTCCGGTGATCCTGCGGCCGCAGACTTATTGGAACGCCGATCAGTTAACCATCAGCCGCGGAGCCCGATGATCTCCCGTTCGCCTCTTTCTTCGGACCTCCTGCTCTCAACCCGCCTTTCCGTGGCTTATCGGGGCAAGGCCCCGGCCCTGCGCAACGTCGGGATCGAAATGCGGCGCGGAGAGATTCTGGGCCTCGTCGGGCAGAGCGGATCGGGCAAGAGCACTCTGGCTCTGGCGATTCTCGGCTTGCTCGATGGCAAAGGCGCGACGGTCGAGGGTCGCATCGAGTTTCAAGGGCGCGATCTCTTGCAGATGCGGGAGCGGGAGTTGCGCGAATTGCGCGGGCGTTCCCTGGGTCTGGTGCTGCAGAGCCCGCTTTCATCTTTGAATCCCGCGCTAAGGATCCGCACGCAATTGCGCGAAGCGTGGCGGGCCCACGCGGACGGCACTCGGGAAGAATGTGACGCGGCGATTCGCGCCGCGCTCGCCAGCGTAAGCCTGCCCTCGGATGAAGATTTCCTGCGCCGGCACTCCGCGCAACTGAGTGTGGGGCAGGCGCAACGCGTGTTGATCGCGATGACCATTATTCATCGTCCGGCGCTGGTGATCGCCGACGAAGCGACCAGCGCCCTCGATATCATCACCCAGGCGGAAATTCTGGCTCTGTTTGCGCGGCTCAACCGCGAGACTGGAATGGCCATTCTCTACATCTCCCACGACCTGCCGTCAGTGGCGAGCATCTGCCATCGCATCGCAATTCTGCACCAAGGGGAAATCGTGGAATGCGGTTCGGCGGAGCACATCTTTACCGCGCCCCAACATCCTTATACTCGCAAGTTGATTGCGGCTTTGCCTTCTCGGTTCGGACTTCAATTGCAAGAGTCAGGCGCGAGCGCGGGCCGGTAGCGGCTGGTGCCTGCATCGGCCTGCTGCAATCGCCCCACCCGGCGGGATTGCGGTTTTAGGGATCCTTAACCCCGAAGCACACGAAGGAAACCCATAGAAACGAAGTCCTTCGTGCCTTTTGAGATCGGCGGTTTTCTTCTCAGGCTTAAAAATTCATCACCAACCCGAAACCGCGGGGTGGTAGGCGGTTTGGTGGAATGCTATTGCAACCTGAGCGTAAGAGTCACCTCGTGGTGAATGGTTCCGCTCGTCGCCGTAACTTTTAACGTATAAGTTTGCGGCGGGGGAGTCGGAGAGGAAAAGCCGCCTCCGCCGCAGGCGCTGATTCCGGCGAGAGCTGCAACGATCAACAACCAACCGAGGAAGTACCACGAAGCACGGGTTCGGAGGCGGCGTGACTCTCGCACTCGCCGTAGTCTCGGGGGCGGCAGCAACAAAAAGCTATTGGGCAGGGGTGAGGGAATCGGCGTGGGCTTGGACGGCGGCTGGTGGACGGGCGGCGTCACCGATTTCATTCGCACCGTGAGGGTTACGGCCGTGCTGCCTGCGGTCGCGGAGATCGACGACGGAGTGAAACGATGGGTCCAATTCTCCGGCAAGCCGGTCAGCGAGAAAGTGACGGTGCCGGGAAAGGCTTCTCCCATCGGCGACGCCAAAAACTTATAGCTCGCCGGCGAAGCTGCGCTGATCAATTGCATCGGCGCCTCGCCCGCCAATAGGGCGAATTTGAAATCCTGCGCGCCCACGACGATCTGCAATCCATTGACGGTGGACGAAGCTACTATGTTGGTTTCTCCCGAATAGATCGCCGAAATCGAGTGGCTCCCCGCCGACAGCAGCGCCGAATAATTCGCAGAACCATTTTGCAAAACAACGGTGGCTAAGAGCGTGGGGCCATCGAAGAATTGCACGTCGCCGGTCGGGGCCGAAATGCCCGACGAGGTTACCGTGGCGGTGAGAGAAATACTTTGTCCGGCGGCGACCGTGGTTGCGCTCGCGCTTAGCGAGATGGTGCTGGGCAGGGGCGTAATCGTCAACTGTCCGTTGACTGCGACCACTGCATAGTCGGATAGGTTGGCTCCCGAGACCGAAGGCACGATGGCGTACTGGCCAGCTGGAGAGGACTCGGTCGCGGTGGTCGTGAAACTTTCATGGAAGCTGTCGCCTGCCTGCTGACCCGTTACCGATCCGGAGAATGCCGGGGTCGCGGCGCCATAGGGTCTGGTTGCGTTATTCGTCTTCACGGTAAGGGTTGCGCTGGCGATTGTGCCTGGGCCGGTGGCGATGGCGGGTAGAACATAGTTTGAGAGATCGGTCGAGCCTACGGGAGTAAAGTTCCCCGAATTCAGCGTAGCGGTCACCGTTTCCGTCCCTGCGGCCGCCGCGGAGTACGTGCCGGAAGCTTGCTGCACCACCGCGCGGTCGGCTCCAACAAAGCCGGCGAGCTTGTAGTTCGCCGACGTCAAGGTCCCCGAATTCGTCCCATCGTAGAGCTTGGTGGGGTTGCCGATGATGGTTGCCGCAAGCGGGACCGCCGTGATGGACTGGTTCACTGTGGCGGTCGCGGAAGTGTGGTTCGCTAAGTCAGTGGGCGTGAAGGTGACGTCAAGGGCCTGCGAGCCAACACTAAGCAACGTGCCCAAGACAGGTGAGTAGACGAAGCTCCCGGGGACGTTGGCTGAGGCATTCAGTTGGGTTGCCGACAAGGCAGCGCCGTATGGCATTGCGGACGGCGTTGCCCACGTCAGCGTCGGCGTGACCTTGTTCACCACCAGCGTTGTCGTGGCCGTTGCTGAGTTGTAGTCAGCCGAGTCGGTTGGCGTGAAGGTCGCGCTGAGGGTTTGCGATCCCGCGCCGAGTAACGTGCCCGCCACGGGGGTGTAGACGAACCCTCCGGGAACGCTGGCCCTAGCGTCGAGTTGCATCGATGAGAGCGCGGTGCCGTAGGGGATCGCCGAGGGGGCGTTCCAAGTCAAGGCCAATGTGGCCTTGTTCACCAGCAGAGTGACGGTGGCTGTCGCGGTGCTGTAGTCGGCCGAGTCGGTTGGTGTGAAGGTCGCGCTCAGGGTTTGCGAGCCGGTGCCCAGGGTCGTTCCAGCGACGGGTGAGTAGACAAACCTTCCCGGCGTACTGCCGGAGCTGGCGTTGAGTTGAGTTGCACTGAGGGCGGTGCCATAGTTGATGGCCGCGGGCGTGGCCCACGTGAGGGCCGGCGTCGACTTGTTCACCGTCAAAGTGACGCTGGCGGTGTTGGAGTTGTAGTCGACCGCATTGGTGGGAGTAAAGGTAACGTTCAGAGTTTGCGAGCCTGTGCCGAGCACGGTGCCTGCAGGCGGCGCGTAGACGAATGTTCCCGGCACAGACGCCGCCGCATTGAGTTGCGCCGAGGACAACGGCGTGGCGTAAGAAATTGCGGACGGAGTTGCCCAGGTGAGACTGGGCGTGGACTTGCTCACCAGCAGCGTGACGGTTGCCGTTGCCGGGCTGTAGTCCGTGGAGTCGCTGGGGGTGAAGGTGACACTCAGCGTCTGAGATCCCGCATCCAGCACGGTGCCTGAGGCCGGGGAGTAAATGAACGTACCGGGAACACTTGCCGTCGCGTTTAACTGCGCGGACGAAAGCGCTGTGCCATACGCGATGGCCGGGGGTGTTGTCCACGTCAGCGGCGGCGTGGTTTTGCTGACCACAAGCGTTGCGGTCGCCGTCGCCGGGTTGTAGTTGGTGGAATCGGTGGGGGTGAAGTTCAGCAGCAGAGTCTGGGAGCCGACGCCGAGCACGGATCCCAACGCAGGCGAGTAGATAAACGTGCCCGGGACGCTGGCCGTCGCATTTAATTGCGTGGACGAGAGTGCAGCGCCGTAGGCGATGGCCGCGGGGTTGGACCAAGTGATTGTCGCCGCCGCTTTGTTTACTACCAAAGTCACGGAGCCGGACGCACTGGTGTGATCGGTTAAGTCGGTTGGCGTGAAAGTGACGTTCAACGTCTGCGTGCCCACCGCGAGTACTGTACCCGCAACGGGCGAGTAGACGAATGTTCCCGGCACGCTGGCGGCGGCATCGAGTTGCGTCGAGGACAGTGGCGTGCCGTAAGAGATTGGCGATGGCGTTGCCCAGGTGAGCGTCGGCGTGGCCTTGCTCACTATCAGGGTGACGGTTCCCGTTGCCGGGTTGTAGTCGGTGGAATCGCTGGCAGTGAACGTCACGCTGAGAGCCTGAGAGCCGGCATCCAGCACCGTACCGGAAATCGGGGAGTAGGCAAACGTGCCAGTCACGATCGCTGTGGCGTTTAACTGCGTAGAGGATAGTGCCGTGCCGTAGGCGATTGGGGAGGGTGCGCTCCAGGCGAGGGTGGGAGTGGCTTTGTTAACCAGCAGTGCGACGGTGGCGCTCGCCGCGTTGTAGTCGCTGGAATCGGTGGGAGTGAAGCTCACTTGCAGAGTTTGGGAGCCGACGCTGAGCACAGCTCCCAACGCAGGCGAGTAGATAAACGTGCCGGGGACGCTGGCCGTTGCATTCAACTGCGTGGACGAGAGTGCGGTGCCGTAGGCGATGGCCGCCGGGTTGGACCAGGCGAGGGTGGAATTCACTTTATTCACGATCAAGATCACGGAGCCGGAGGCGCTGTTGTGGTCGGTCGAGTCGGTCGGAGTAAAAGTAACGTTCAAGTCCTGCGAGCCTACTTCGAGAATCGTTCCGGCTGCCGGCGAGTAGGTGAAAGTCCCTGGCAGGCCGGCGGAGGCGTCCAACTGGGTGGAAGACAACGCCGTGCCGTAAGCGATGGGCGAGGGCGAGGACCATATGATTTCGGGAGTCGCTTTGTTCACCACCAAAGTGACGGCAGCGGTTGCGGTGTTGTAATCGGTCGAGTCGGCCGGGGCGAACGTGACGTTCAAAGTCTGCGAGCCGCTTCCCGGCAGCGTTCCTGCGGGCGGCGAATAGATGAAGCTTCCGGGGACGCTCGCCGTGGCATTTAACTGGGTTGAGGAGAGCGAACTGCCGAAGGTGATAGGCGAGGGCGTGGCCCAAGTTAGGGTGGTCGTCGCCTTGTTGACGACGAGAGTCACGGCGCCATTGGCCGTGCTGTAGTCGGTGGAGTCGGTGGGGGTTAAAGTCGCATTCAAGGTCTGCGAACCGGCGTCCGGCACGGTTCCAGCAGGCGGCGAGTAGACCAGCGTTCCTGGAACGCTCCCTGTGGCATCCAGTTGCGAGGCGGACAATGCCGTGCCGTACGTGATGGGCGAAGGCGTCGCCCACGTGACGCTGGTTGTGGCCTTGTTGACGATCAGAGTGACGGTGCCGGTTGCTAGGTTGTAGTCGGCGGTGTCGGTCGGGGTGAAAGTGACGCTCAGAGTCGGTGAACCCGCTCCCAGCACGGTGCCCGCGGCCGGCGAATAAACGAAGGTTCCGGGCACGCCTGCTGTCGCGTCCAACTGCGCGGCCGATAGTGCCGTGCCATATGGGATGGGCGAGGGTGTGGCCCACGTGATCGTTGGAGCCGCTTTGTTTACCATCAGGGTCACGCTGCCGCTGTTGGTGTTGTAGTCGGTGGTGTCAGTGGGAGTGAAGGTGGCGCTCAGGGTCTGCGAGCCTGTGCCCGGCACCGAGCCCGCTGGCGGCGCATAGACGAAGGTTCCCGCCACGCTCGCGGTTGCGTCCAGCTGCGTGGAAGAGAGTGCGGTGCCGAACGTGATGGCTGCGGGTGCGGCCCATGTGATCGTCGAGGTCACCGGATTCACGATCAAAGTTACGCCGCCGGTGGAGGTGTTGTAGTCCGCTGCGTCGGTGGGAGTGAAGGTCGCATTCAAAGCCTGCGAGCCCGCGCCCAGCACCGTGCCAGAAATTGGTGAGTAGACGAAGCTTCCGGCGACTGCGCCCGAGCTGGCGTTGAGTTGAGTCGCGCTCAGCGCGGTGCCGTAATTGATGGACGCCGGCGTCGCCCAGGTGATCGCCGGCGTCGCTTTGTTCACTGTAAGGGTCACGTTGCCGGTATTGCCGTTGTAGTCAGTCGAGTCGGTAGGAGAGAAGGTGACATTCAAAGTCTGCGAGCCCGCGCCCAGCACCGTGCCCGCTACCGGCGAATAGACAAAAGTGCCGGCCACGCTCGCTGTCGCGTCCAATTGCGAAGAGGATAAGGCGGAGCCATAGGTGATGCCTGCGGGTGTTGGCCAGGTGATGGCTGGCGTCGCCTTGTTCACCGACAAGTTCACGCTGCCGGTGTTGGTGTTGTAGTCGGTGGCGTCGGTGGGCGTGAACGTGACGTTCAAAGTCTGCGAGCCAGCGCCCAATACCGTGCCCGACGCCGGAGAATAGACGAAAGTGCCGGGTACGCTCGCCGTCGCGTCCAACTGCGTAGCCGATAAAGCCGTACCGTACGCGATGGCTGCCGGCGTCGCCCAGGTCACGCTTGGAGTCGCTTTGTTCACCAGCAGAGTTACCGAGCCGGTGGACGTGCCGTAATCGGAGGTGTCTGTCGGCGTGAAGGTGACGTCCAGCGTCTGCGAGCCCGCAGTCAACACCGTGCCCACTCCTGGCGAATAAACAAAAGATCCGGGCACGCTCGCGGTGGCGTCGAGTTGAGAAGAAGACAGCGCCGTGCCGAAAGTGATAGCCGCAGGTGTTGCCCATGTCACCGTAGCCCCGGCTGAGTTCACCGTTAGAGTCACGGAGTCGCTGGAGGTGTTGTAGTCGGTAGTGTCGGTCGGAGTGAAGGTCGTGTTCAAGGTCTGCGATCCGGCTCCAAGCACCGCACCGGCGGCGGGAGAATACACGAAGCTGCCAGCTACGCCGCCGGAGGTGGCGTTTAGTTGGGTCGAGTTGAGGGCTGTGCCGTAGCTGATCGCGGAAGGCGCCGACCATGTGATCGTCGGAGTTGCGGGGTTCACGACTAAGGTCACGGAGCCGCTGGAGTTGTTGTAGTCCGTGCCGTCAGTGGGAGAGAAGGTCGCGCCCAGGGTGTGGGAGCCCGCGCTTAGTACCGTGCCCGAAGGCGGCGAGTAAACAAAAGTTCCGGGCACGCTCCCGGTTGCGTTCAGTTGTGAGGAAGATAAGGCTGTGCCGTAGGTAATTGCCGCGGGGGTTGCCCAGGTAACGGTGGACGCGCCCTTGTTCACTTCCAAAGTTACGGAACTGCTGGCCGAGCTATAGTCGGCGGTGTCGGTGGGAGTGAAGGTGACTTGCAGCGTATGCAGTCCGCCGGTTAACAGGGTTCCCGCCGCTGGTGAGTAGACGAAGGTCCCAGCTACGCTGGCCGTGGCGCTCAACTGCGTGGAGGAGAGCGCGGTGCCATAAGTGATGGCCGCGGGATCGGTCCACGTGAGCAAGGATGCGCTGGAGCTGATGGTCTCGGTGATGGCGGGAGAAGTGTTGGGCAGATAATTCGCGGAGCCGGAGTAGCTGACCGTGATGGAGTGGCTACCGAGGCTCAGAGTGCTTATGTTCAGAGTCGCGAAGGCTGCTGGATCCAGGGTCAAGGTTCCCAACGGAGAAGCGCCGTCGTAAAACGTGACCGTGCCAGGAGGTGTATCGCCGTCTCCATCCGGGGTTGTAACCTGCGCCGTAAGGGTAACGGTTTGGCCGAAGCCGGCTGGCGATGGGCTTGCCGCCACGCTAACTAATGTCGCTTCGGGTGAATTGGTGCCCTCGAGATCGATGTTCTGAGGGCTGCCGGGAGCGTTGTCTAGGATGGTCAGAGTCCCGGTGTTGGGGTGGACGGCTTCGGTGGGGGCATAGGCCACGCCGATGTAGCAGATGGTGTTGGGGAGCAAAGGCACGGACGGGCTGCAGGTGCCGCTGAGTTCGAAGCCGGAGGTGATGGCGAGGCTGCTGAAATTCAGGGCGGAGTTGCCGACGTTGGCGACGATGACCGACTCCACGGCGCTGGTGCTGTCGTCGGGAGTGTTTGGAAAGGAGAGGTCATCGGTCTGCTTCAAATCTACGATGCGGATGACATGGTTGTTGGTGTCGGCGATGTAGATGCTCTTGCCGTTGACGTCGGCAACGCCATAGGAGTTGTAGGCTGCGCCGCTCGCACTCTGCAGATAGAGGCTGGCCGTGTCAGCGCCGCCACCATCGCCGTCATACCCCGCGTGGCCGCTGCCGACGATGGTATAGATGGTTCCTGTGGCATCCACAACGCGCACCGCCTGGTTGGCGTTATCGGTGATGCTGAGCGAGTTGGCGGCATCCAGCGCCAGAGCGTAAGGCTGGTCGAGTTCTGCGGAAAGAGCGGGACCATAATCGCCCGTGTCCCCGGCCGTACCGTTGCCTACGACGGTCGAGATCACGCCTTGCGCGTTGACCATGCGGATGCGGTTGTTGCCCGCATCGGCGATGTAGACGTTGTCGTTGGAGTCGACGGCCACGGTTGCAGGCGAGTTCAGTTGCGCCGACAGTGCTGGACCGGCATCGCCGGAGAAGCCGGCTGCTCCCGTCCCGGCGAAGGTGGCGATGTAACCGCTGGCATAAACCACCACCACGCATTGAAGCGCAGCGTCGGCGATGTAAAGATCACCCTTGCTGTCGAAGGCTGTGGAACTGGGGTAGTTCAAGGCGGCGGAGGCAGCCAGGCCGCCCGTGGGACAATCGGAAGCGGCGCTGCCGGTGCCGACGACGGTTGCGATGATTCCATTGGCGTCGATCTTTCGAATGGCGTGATTGCCGAAATCTGAGATGTAAAGATTGCCGGCGCTGTCCAGCACGATGCCGCTCGGGGTTGTAAGCTGGGCAGCAGTGGCCGCACCGCCGTCGCCGGAATATCCCGCGGTGCCCGTAGTTCCCGCCATCGTGCTGATTGTGCCCGCGGGATTGACGGCGCGAATGGTGTCGTTCTGGAAGTCGGCGATATAAACGGTGCCGTCGGGAGCGACGGCGATGGCATGGGGCAGATTGAGCAGGGCGGCGCTAGCCGGCCCACCGTCCCCGGTTGCTCCCGCGCTGCCGGTGCCGGCGAAAGTATTAATGAGGCCGGGGAAGAACGCGAACTCCGCTCCGGTGCCCGTGCCACGCAGGGCGAAGGTGTGCTTGGTACCGGTGCCATCGATCAGAGTTAACGGTGCGGTACTCAGGCCGGCATACTGCGGCGCGAAAGTCATAGGGAACGAGCAGACTGTGCCGGCGGGGTTGATGGTCGAGCCATCGACCGTGCAGCCGCTCACCGTTCCCACGCTGTAATTGGCATAGCCGGAAGGCACCGCGATGCTTTGAATCGCTGCCGCCGTGTTGACTACAACGGCCACAGGTTGCGAACTGCTCGACTGGCCGACGTTCGTCGCCGGGAACGAAGTATCCAGGGTGATTCGGCGAATTACGTCGTAGGTTGTGTCTGAGAGATAGATTTGCCCGAGAGCGTCGAGCGCGATTCCACTCAACGAGCCGAGTTGGGCTGAGGTGGCCGGACCACCGTTCCCGGCGGAGCCCGCCGTTCCGGTTCCAGCAAAAGTTTGAATCACACCGGCGGTCGAAACCCAGCGCACGCGCGCGGCCTCTGCGATATAAAGATTGCCGGCGGGGTCGACCGTCATGTTCAGGGGCGCCGAAATGCCCGCCGAAGTGGCGTTAAAGCCGTCGCCGGAGTCGAGAGAATTTCCATTTCCAGCAACGGTCGAAATCGTGCCGTTTGGCTCGATCATGCGGACGCGATTGTTATTTTCGTCGGCGATGTAGAGGTTGCCGCTGGAATCGACGGCCAAGCCCATGGGCTGATTCAGTTCGGCGGAAGAAGCCGCAGCGCCGTCGCCGCTGTAGCCCGCGGTTCCGTTGCCGGCGTAGGTAGTGATGTTGCCGCCGGAAACTACCTTGCGAATGCGGCGGTTGCCCGCGTCGGCGATGTACAAATTGGAGTTGGAATCAATCGCCACTCCGTAGGGCGATGAGATCTGCGCCGAAGTCGCGGCAGCGCCGTCGCCGCCGAAGCCGGCGACTCCGGTTCCGGCAAAGGTTGAGATGATGCCGGCGCTCGTGACCTTGCGGATGCGATTGTTGCCGGTGTCGGCGATGTAAAGATTTCCGGTCGAGTCGGCGGCGACGCCCCACGGCGCGCTGAGTTGGGCGGAGGTGGCCGCGCCTCCATCTCCTGAGTAGCCTGCCGCGCCCGTTCCCGCATAGGTCGAAATGTATCCCGCTTGAGTAATTTTGCGGATGACGCTGTTGGCACGGTCGGCGAGGTAGAGGTTCCCTGCCTGGTCGATGGCGACGCTTGCAGGTCCGCTCAGAGTGGATGCCGTGGCTAGCCCGCCATCGCCGCCGTATGCCGCGCTGCCGCTTTGTCCGGCGTAGGCGTTGATCGTCTGGCCCAGCAGCGAGAAAGACAGCCCCGAACCAATCGAGATCGTTCCCGCTCCAGTGGCGGTGGTGGGCAGCACGTAGTTCGATACGCTGGTAGCGCCTGTGGGCGAGTAGTCGGACGGGGAAAGAATGACGGTTACGGTCTGCGGCCCGGGCGTTTCTGCGGCGTAGCTTCCAACCGTCTTCGTGATCGTCGCCCCATCGCTGCCGGCGAAGCCGGTCAGGTTATAGTTTGACGAGCTCAACGTGGCGGTGGTCGTGCTGTCGAAGGCCTTGGTGGGATTGCCGATAATCGAAACGCTCAGCGCTGCGGCATTTACTGTGAGACTTACCGAACCGGAGAGCGTGTTGTAGTCGGTTGGATCGCTGGGAGTAAAGGTAACGTTTAGGGTCTGCGAACCGGCGCCCAGCATCGTACCCGAAGCTGGCGAATACACGAAGCTGCCCGCTAAGCCTCCGGACGACGCATCGAGTTGGGTTGAACTGAGCGCCGTGCCGTAGGTGATGGCGGAAGGCGTGCTCCAAGTTATGGCGGGCGCGGCCTTGTTTACGGTCAGGGTCACGCTGCCGGTGCTGGTGTTGTAGTCGGTTGTATCCGCGGGAGTGAAGGTGACGTTCAACGGTTGCGAACCGGCTCCCAGCACCGTCCCCGAGAGCGGCGAATACAGGAAGCTGCCAGCCACGCCGCCGGAACTGGCGTTGAGTTGCGTCGCGGATAATGCGGTGCCGAAGGTGATGGCCGCAGGCGCCGGCCAGGTGATGGTCGGTGTAGCCTGATCCACCGTTAAGCTCACGCTGCCCGAGCTTGAGTTGTAATCGCTGGAGTCGGCGGGAGTGAAGGTGACGCTGAGGGTGTGCGAGCCTGCGCCGAGCACGGTTCCTGTCACCGGCGAGTAGACCAGGCTGCCGGTCACGCCGCCGGAGCTGGCATTGAGTTGGGTGGAAGAGAGCGCCGTGCCATACGTGATGGCGGAGGGTGTGCCCCATGTAATCGTAGGCGTGGTCTTGTTCACCGCTAGGGTCACGCTGCCGGAGCTCGAGTTGTAGTCGGTGGTGTTGGTGGGAGTGAAGGTGACGCTGAGGGTGTGCGAGCCTGCGCCGAGCACGGTTCCCGTGACGGGGGAGTAAACGAGGCTGCCGGCCACGGCGCCGGAGCTGGCGTTCAGTTGGGTGGAAGAGAGCGCGGTGCCGTAGCTGATGGCCGTGGGCGTGGTCCAGGTGATGGTCGGTGTAGCCTGGTTCACCGTCAGGGTCACAGTGCCGGAGTTCGAGTTGTAGTCGGTCGCATCGGTTGGCGTGAAGGTGATGCTCAGAGTCTGGGAGCCAGCGCCCAGCACAGTGCCCGACACCGGGGCGTAGACGAAGGTGCCAGCTACGCCGCCGGAGCTGGCATTGAGTTGGGTGGAAGAGAGTGCCGTGCCGTAGCTGATCGGCGACGGAGTAGTCCATGTGATGGAGGGCGTGGCCTTGTTCACCGTTAGGGTCACGGAGCCCGTGTTGCTGTTGTAGTCGGTCGAGTCGGTCGGAGTGAAGGTGGCGTTCAACGTCTGCGAACCTGCGCCCAGCACCGTGCCTGAGGCCGGGGAGTAGGCGAAGCTTCCGGCGACGCCACCGGCGCTGGCATTCAGTTGAATCGAGCTAAGCGCGGCGCCGTAGGTGAAGGCGGAGGGGGTGGCCCAAATTATCGAGGGCGTGGCTTTGTTCACCGTCAAGGTCACGCTGCCGGTGTTGGTGTTGTTGTCGGTGGTGTTAGTCGGAGTGAAGGTGACGCTGAGCGTCTGGGAGCCGGCGCCCAGCACGGTGCCCGACACCGGCGAGTAGACGAAGCTGCCGGCCACCCCACCAGAACTGGCATTCAGTTGCGTCGAGCTAAGCGCGGTGCCGTAAGTGATGGCGGAGGGAGGGGTCCACGTAATCGTTGGCGTCGCCTTATTTACAGACAGGGTCACGCTGCCCGAGTTTGAATTGTAATCGGCGGTGTCGGTGGGAGTGAAGGTAACGTTCAAGGTTTGCGAGCCGGCGCCAAGTACCGTGCCCGAGATCGGAGAGTAGACGAAGCTGCCGGCTACGCCGCCGGAACTGGCATTCAGTTGGGTAGAGCTGAGCGCCGTGCCGTAGGTAATGGCCGCCGGATTTGCCCAGGTGATCGTGGGAGTGGCCTTGTTCACGGTCAAGGTTACGCTGCCGGTGTTGGAGTTGTAGTCGGCGGAGTCCGTGGGCGTAAAGGTGACATTCAACGTCTGTGAGCCGGTGCCGAGCACCGTTCCCGACGTCGGCGAGTAAGCGAATGTGCCAACCACTCCGCCCGAGCTGGCATTCAGTTGGGTGGAGCTGAGCGCGGTGCCGTAAGTAATAGCGGAGGGAGCGCTCCAGCTGATGGTCGGCGTTGCCTTGTTTACGGTTAGGATCACGCTGCCGGAATTCGAGTTGTAGTCCGTCGAATCCGTGGGGGTGAAGGTGGCGTTGAGGGTCTGCGTGCCCGCGCCCAGCACCGTGCCCGAGACTGGCGAGTAAACGAAGCTGCCGGCTATGCCGCCCGAGCTGGCATTCAGTTGGGTGGAGCTGAGCGCGGTGCCGTAAGCAATAGCGGAGGGAGCGCTCCAGGTGATGGTCGGCGTGGCCTTGTTTACCGTCAAAGTCACGCTGCCTGTGTTGGAGTTGTAGTCGCTGGTGTCGGTGGGAGTGAAGGTCACGTTCAGCGTCTGTGAACCTGCGCCCAGCACCGTGCCCGAGGCCGGTGAGTAAGCGAAGCTTCCCGCCACCCCGCCGGAGGAAGCATTCAATTGCGTCGAGCTGAGCCCCGTGCCGTAGGTGATGGTGGACGGAGTGGCCCACGTGACGGTGGGCGTGGCCTTGCCCACGGTCAACGTTACGCTGCCGGTGTTGGTGTTGTAGTCGGTGGCGTCGGTCGGCGTGAAGGTGGCGTTGAGAGTCTGCGAACCTGCGCCCAGCACGGTGCCTGAGACCGGGGAGTAGACGAAGCTGCCGGCCACGCCGCCGGAAGAGGCATTGAGTTGGGTTCCACTCAGTGCCGTGCCGTAGGTTATCGCTGAAGGCGTGCCCCACGTGATGCCGGGCGTGGCCTTATTCACGGTCAAAGTCACGCTGCCGGTGTTGGTGTTGTAGTCGGTGGTATCCGTCGGAGTGAAGGTCACGTTCAGTGCCTGAGAGCCGGCGCCCAGCACGGTGCCTGAGATCGGGGAGTAGACGAAGCTGCCCGCCGGCGCGGTCGCGGCATTCAGCTGGGTTGGGGACAGCGCGGCGCCGTAGGTGATCGCCGAGGGCGTGGTCCAGGTGATGGTCGGCGTTGCCTTATTCACGGTCAAAGTCACGCTGCCGGTGCTGGAGTTGTAGTCGGTGGTGTCCGTTGGAGTGAAGGTGACGTTCAAAGTTTGCGAGCCGGCGCTCAGCACCGTGCCCGAGACTGGCGAGTAAACGAAGCTACCGGCCACGCCGCCGGAAGAGGCATTGAGTTGGGTTCCACTCAGTGCCGTGCCGTAGGTTATCGCTGAAGGCGTGGTCCAGGTGATGGTGGGCGTGGCTTTGTTCACCGTCAAAGTCACGCTGCCGGTGCTGGCGTTGTAGTCGGTGGCGTCGGTCGGCGTGAAGCTGGCGTTGAGAGTTTGCGAACCTTCGCCCAGCACGGTGCCTGAGACCGGGGAGTAGACGAAGCTGCCGGCCACGCCGCCGGAAGAGGCATCGAGTTGGGTTGCACTCAGTGCCGTGCCGTAGGTGATCGCGGAGGGCGTCGTCCAGGTGATGGTGGGTGTGGCTTTGTTTACGGTTAACGTTACGCTGCCGGTGCTGGAGTTGTAGTCGGTGGCGTCTGTCGGCGTGAAGGTGACGTTCAAAGTTTGCGAGCCGGCGCCCAGCACAGTGCCTGAGACTGGCGAGTAGACGAAGCTTCCGGCTACACCGCCGGAAGAGGCATTCAGTTGGGTTGCACTCAGTGCCGTGCCGTAGGTTATCGCTGAAGGCGTGCCCCAGGTGATGGTGGGCGTGGCCTTGTTCACAGTTAGGATCACGCTGCCGGTGTTCGTGTTGTAGTCGGTGGTGTCTGTCGGAGTGAAAGTGGCATTGAGGGTCTGCGAGCCCGCGCCCAGCAGCGTGCCGGACGCTGGTGAGTATGCAAACGTCCCCGCCACGCTGGCGGTTGCATTCAATTGAATCGACGACAATGCGGTGCCGTATGTAATAGCGGAGGGAGCGCTCCAGGTGATGGTCGGCGTTTCCTTGTTTACGGTCTGGGTCAGCGTCGGTGACGTGCTGCCGGTGTAGTTCGTCGAATTGGTTGTGTAGATGGCTTTGACGTCGTGCGTGCCGCCCGTCAGACTGCCGGTTGTGTAAGTGGCCGTATCGCTGCCGCTCAGAGTCACCGCGCTGCCAACGTTGCTGCCGTCGATGCTGAATTGCACTGTCCCCGTGGGCACGGCCGACCCACTCGCGGGCGCAACCGTAGCCGTATAAGTTACCGATCCAGAGTAAGTGGAGGGATTCGCGGACGATGCCACAGTGGTTGTGGTTCCGACCGCGATTGCAGTCGCAATCAGGCTGGTGCTCTGCGTGGTCCCGGTTACGCTCAGGGAGTTATCGGTGAGCACGAGCGAGCCGGTAATGCCGCCCACTGCGGTAGGTGCGAAATCCACCGCGTAGGTGCAACTCTGGCCGCCGGTTAACGTCTGTGCTGGACTCGCCGTAGTCAATTGCGGGCAGGTGGTCGCGCCGTCCAGGGAAAAGGGCGCTGTCACGCTGGGGTTCGTCCCCGAAGCAGGCGTCGAAACGGTGAGGCTGGCGTTCCCAATATTCTCCACCGTAGCGGTCTGCGGATCGTCAGTGGAATCGGTCGAGTCGACGGCCGTCGGGGTTGCAAAGGTCAGCGCGGACTGGCTGATGTCCACCTTACGGATGACGTTGTTGCTGGAATCTGCAATGGACAGGCTACCCGCGCCAGCGAGAGCTACGTCGTTTGGGACGCTCAACTTGGCGCCGGTTGCGGCGCCGCTGTTGCCCGTATAACCGGCAGTGCCCGTGCCCGCGACCGTGCTGATGTATCCCGTGCCGGAGTCCACCTTGCGAATACGGTTGTTGGTGGAGTCCGCGATATAGAGGTTGCCGGCGGAATCCAAAGCGATGCCGCACGGAAGAAAAAGTTTGGCACTCGTCGCCGGGCCGCCGTCGCCGGAGTAGCCGCCGGTACCCGTGCCGGCCACAGTGGTGATGAAGCCGGTTGCGATGGTCACCTTACGAACCACGTTGTTTTCGTAATCGGCAACGTAGAAATTGCCGGCGCTGTCGAAGGCAACGCTGACCGGTGCACTCAGTTTGGCACTCGTCGCCAGGCCGCCGTCGCCGGAGTAGCCGCCGGTTCCGGTGCCGGCCACGGTTGTAATCACTCCCGTAGCTAGACTGACCTTGCGAACGCGGTTGTTTTGCGCATCCGAGATATATAGATTGCCCGCGCCGTCGGGAGTGGCACCGCCCGGGGTATATAACTCGGCGCTGGTGGCTTGGCCGCCATCTCCGGAGTAGCCTTGCGTGCCGTTGCCCGCCACGGTCGCGATTATCCCGGTCGAGACGGTGATCTTTCGCACGCGGTTGTTGGAATAGTCGGCGATGTAAACGTTGCCCGCACCGTCCACGCTGACGCCGTTGGGGTCGCTTAACTTCGCGCTGGTCGCTGTGCCGCCGTCTCCCGAGAATCCAGCCGTGCCCGTGCCTGCGAGCGTGCTGATAAAGCCGGTAGACGCGGTTACCTTGCGCACGGCATTGTTGGCCGAATCCGCAATATAAATATTGCCCGCGCTGTCGACGGCCACGCGGCTGGGAGTGTGCAACTCTCCGCTGGTCGCCGCGGCGCCATCGCCCGTATAACCGGCGGTGTGATTGCCGGCAACGGTCGAGATCACTCCCGGTGTCATGGCCACCAGCGGCCCGGTGCCGCTACCGGTCATGTAGGAGGTTCCGAGCAATACTGGAGTGGAGTCGTTGCTGAGCAGTACAACCGCACCGTAACGCACTCCCGGGTAGAGTGGGGCAAAAATGTAATTGACGGAGCAGGCTTGGCCCGTGGTGTAGGCGGTGCTCACGGCGCAGGTCCCGCCCGAGACATAGGCGTAGTCCAGGCCCGCAGCGCCCTGAGTGACGACAGAGATCGTTCCCAGCGTAGCCGACGCGGAAAAATTTATGGTCGCCGTCTGCGTGGCGCTGGTCGATCCCAAGGTGGTGGTTGGAGCCGTATAGGAGACAGACGCCGCGTTAACCGTGACGCTGTTGGAAACCGTGGCCGCCGCCGAATAGTTCGCCGTCGATGCGGAGTTGGCGGCGATGGTAACCGTTCCTGCGGTCGTGTAGGTGATGGTCGAGGCAGAGAGCGACGCCGTCCCGGAAGTGATGGTATAGGTAACGGCATCCCCGTTGCTTGCCGTCGCGGTCAGTGAGGCGGTGCCGTTCACACTGACCGGAGTCGTCGGCTGCGGGAAAGTAATCGTTTTGGTCGCCTGGTTCACCGTCAGCGTGACCGAGCCGGTGTTGGTGTTGTAGTCGGTGGCGTCGGTGGGAGTGAAGGTGGTATTAAGAGTCTGCGAACCTGCTCCCAGCACGGTGCCTGAGACCGGCGTGTAGACGAAGCTGCCGGCCACGCCGCCGGAAGAGGCATTGAGTTGGGTTGCACTCAGTGCCGTGCCGTAGGTTATCGCTGAAGGCGTGGCCCACGTGATGGTGGGCGTGGCTTTGTTCACGGTCAAAGTCACGCTGCCGGTGTTGGTGTTGTAGTCGGTGGCGTCGGTCGGCGTGAAGCTGGCGTTGAGAGTCTGCGAACCTGCGCCCAGCAAGGTGCCTGAGACCGGGGAGTAGACGAAGCTGCCCGCCACGCCGCCGGAAGAGGCATTGAGTTGGGTTGCACTCAGTGCCGTGCCGTAGGTGATCGCGGAGGGCGTCGTCCAGGTGATAGTCGGTGTGGCTTTGTTTACGGTTAACGTTACGCTGCCGGTGCTGGAGTTGTAGTCGGTGGTGTCGGTGGGAGTGAAGGTCACGTTCAAAGTTTGCGAGCCGGCGCCCAGCACGGTGCCGGCGACTGGGGAGTAGACGAAGCTTCCTGCCGGCGTGGTCGAGGCATTCAGCTGGGTTGAGGATAATGCCGTGCCGTA
>JBEKWC010000012.1:0-115181 GCA_049513475.1 Candidatus Sulfotelmatobacter sp.
GTCAATCGCGATCAGGCCTGCCGTGACAACGGGGAGTCCGATCACCCACTTCATTTCAGAACGATGGAGAGGAGCTGTATAAATATCGGCCTGATCACGAAGCCCACGTTTGACCCATCGAGTGGGAAATTTGCTGTGACTCGAATCCGTAGATGCCGGGGCAGACGACTGCTGTGGATCGGCGGAAGTAGCCGATTCTCCAGCCAGGGAAACGCGCGCACGCATGACCGCTGATGGAGCGTCCGGCAACTGCTGCGAGGCGGCCAAGGTCGATTGCAAAATACTCGCCAATAGCAAGATCAACAGGCGGCTCCAACCCTTATCGAACACACACAAGGACATGTTAAAGCCGAGTTCAGCGTGACGCTGGCGTGGCACACCACGACCGGCAGCTCACATTTACGATACGACCGAAACATTACCGCTCCCTTTCGAGAAGATGACAGTTTGTTCATCCTGGACAATTTTCCCCTTTCCGCTCCGTCTACGCTTACGATTTCCTCGATAGTACCGTCGGAGTTGCAACCATTCTCCGGCTTTGGAGCTTCATAGCAGACACGGCGCTTTCGCTTCTCTGGTCATCTGGTATTCACAGTAGTCTGCGGTTCACGCAGCCTTTGAAGGACTGTCTCTTTCCAGCGCAGAACAATCGGGAGTGATTACAATGCGACGAATTTTATTCGGGCTGACAGTGCTGACGGCAGGGTTGTGTAGCGCCGTGAGTATCGCGCAGACGTTGAAGCAGCGGCCTCCGGCGGCAACACAGATGCAGAACGAGGATATGCCTGCCTCGCAGAAGCTGTCAGAGAGCTTGGGCGCTACGCCGATGCCTATAGCGATGAGCGTTGAGGTTGGCACTCCGATCAAGGTGGCGATTGCCTCGGACGTACGGGTGCGGAAAGTAGGTCAGGCGATCCAATGCAGGACAACGGAGCCAGTGTATGGGTTCGACAAGCTGCTGATTCCGGTCGGAACGGTGGTGAACGGGAAAGTTTCGGCGATCGATGCGGTACCGAAGATGGTACGAACGATGCAAGCGGCAAATGGCAATTTTTCTCCAGCGCGGAAGGTGCATGTGCAGTTCGATGAGCTGGTCAGGGATGATGGGCGCCGGGTACCCTTGCAAACGGTGGCTTCGCCCGCTCCGGACGGAGTGCTGCGGTTTGTGTCGGCGAAGGAGAAGCCAGAACAGAAAAACAAGGTACAGGATGCGGCCTCCAAACAGGTGGGTGCAACGCGCCAGGCGATTCACCAGAAGTGGAACGATTTACAGAATCAGATCCACGAACCGGGAAAGATGCACAAGGTTAAGAGAATTTTGCTGGCGCAGTTGCCGGTTCATCCGCAATACATTGATGCGGGGACGAGCTTCAATGCGGATTTGTTGCAACCTCTGGATTTTGGGACCGAGGCGGTGAAACCGGAAAGGCTTACGGACATTGGATCGCCGCCCCCTAACGGGAGCGTGGTGCATGCGCGGCTGGTGACAGCTCTGAGTTCGTCGACCGCAAAACCGGGAGACCTCGTGAAGGCGCTTATCACCGAGCCGCTGGTCGTCTCGGATCATCTTATTCTTCCTGAAGGAAGCGTGATTAAGGGCTCAGTGCTGCAGGCGCAGCCAGCGCGGCGAATGGGACGCAACGGACAATTACGAATTCTGTTTCACGAGGTTGCGCCACCGAATGGAATCGAGCAAAAAGTTGAGACAACTTTGGAGGGCGTGGCAGTCGCTAAGGGTGAACACTTGAAGCTTGACGATGAGGGTGGGGCAGAGGTGACCACTCCGCGAACAAGATATTTGATTACCGGAATTCAAGTTATGCTGGCGGCTTCGCAAGCTTCTCCGGATCGCGATGCAGGACAGGGAGGCCAGAGCGTGGGCGAAGCGGGAGGCGGTGCGGTAAGTGGTGCATCGGGATTTAAGTTGGTAGGGATGGTTGTGGGAATTGCTGCACATTCCCGCGTCGTGTCGGCCGGGTTTGGATCGTATGGAGCGGCATTGTCGATCTATTATCATTTTCTGGCGCGAGGACGCGATGTGGTCTATCCCAAAGACATGCCGATGTTGATAGGGCTAGGGACTCGCGACGGCAAAACAGCTGATACCGCACCACCCGCTGCGGACTTAGCTCAACATCGGGCGGACCGCCCGCAGTAAGCCTGCCCACACATGGTGCAGAACGTGTTCCTCAACCGCACCACTTTGGGACGGAACCTGTACTGATCTGAATTCGCTCTGCTACAATTCATTCACGGGGCAGGGACAGCTGCTCTGGGTTGGTGTTTGCCTGAAGCACAATTTTTGGACAGCGTTTTAGCTTGGTGTCCATGGTGTCCATTAACCTCGGAATTTGGTTTTATGGGGTTGAAACAGGCGACGCAGGCGAATCGATTGAACCTGAGGAAAGCCACTAAACACGCGGGTTTCCGATAAAGGTAAGAAAATAAAGTGGGGACGTAGTTCAGTTGGTTAGAACGCTGCCCTGTCACGGCAGAGGCCGCGGGTTCGAGTCCCGTCGTCCCCGCCAATTCTTTCAAGCACTTGCAAGGAATTGGCAATTTGCGTCATGGTCCAACTCTGGATCTTTACGCTCAGGCGGGCATGCCGAACAAACGGCTGGTGCCTCTAGCGTGGATTGGCTGTTTCTCTCGCGGAGTGCCAACACTGATTTGTCCGCTGCCCACTATGACGATAATGCCCGCATTCCTTCTGGCATCGTCGCCTTCGCATCTGCCACTATGGCTCGCTAACCTTTTGCCCGTAGCGTTGTTCTTCGCATGGAGCCCCGGGAAGCGTTCCGTCAAGATCGAATACAACCAAGCCATGAGCGTTCACCGTCACCCCGTAATGCGTGGCAAGATGTGTTGCGTAATCATAATGCTCAAAGGGGCTCTGTTGGAGAAGTGCCGTCGCGGCGTTCCGGACGAATCATCGGCAATTGTTCTGGCGTGTCCAGCTTGGTTCTCCAACTTCGCGGGCCGCACTTGAGCACGTGGCCGTGGTGGAGTAAGCGGTCGAGCATGGCGCTCACGGCGGCCGCATCGCCCAGCAGTTTGCCCCAGTCGTCCACTGGACGATTCGAGGTGAGCAAAGTGCTGGCGCGCTCATAGCGCCGCATTACGATTTCGAGCAAGTCCTCGGCGGCGGTCATGGGTAACTTCCGCATCCCCAAGTCGTCGATAATCAGAAGCGGTACGGAAACGAACAGTTCCATGGTTTCTTTGCGGGTTCCATCGATGGTGGCTTCGGCCAAGTCATCGAGCAGTTTGTGGGTTTCGCGGTAGAGCACGCGATAACCCTGTTGGATCGCGGCTTGTCCGATGGCCTGAGCGAGATGACTCTTGCCAGTACCCGGCGGTAATAGGGATCATCGATTGACACCAGACTCAATCCGTATAGGATCGCCCCCCGTAAGAATTCGCCAGCCATAGCCCTCCGGGCGGATTGCACTGGACCGTGCGATGCCAGGTTCGTATCCGGTCAGCGATAGCTCAGGAAAGACCACTAGTCGTGCGCCATGCTCGGCGGCGATGGTGCCGAATCGCGGATGGTTGGCAACATTGCTTTCAATTTCCCCGGCAATCGGAGTCAATTGTGCAGCTGCAATAATCAGTGTCATAGAGATGGCAGTACCTCAGGGTTCACCCAGCCGAACCAGGAGTATGTCCATACTGAACTTCCAGTTCTCGACTAATTCTCGCCCAGCGGCTTCGATATTCTTTAGCACGAGGGCATCGATTATTTTCTGGTGTTGACGCACTGATTCCGAAATAAGACTTGGATCAAGCATGTAGACGTGCTCATAGCGTTTCACCGAGGATCTCTGCCCTTCGATCATCTCGATGAGGCGGCGATTGGGGCAAGAGCCAATCAATGTTTGGTGCCATTGCGAGTCGCGTTCAATGGCCGAAATGGAAATCGTATTGTCTCCTGAACGATAGAAAGCTAGTCTGTTATCGAGGAGAAAGAATCGATATGAAGATATCGTTTGAAAACAAAGTAGCTCTCGTGACCGGCGCGGCATCTGGGTTAGGGCTTGCGACAGCCAAGGCTTTTGCCGAAGCGGGGGCTTCGGTAGTGCTGGCCGACTGGAACGAAAAGGAAGTGCACGCCGCAGCGAAAGACCTCGCGAGCAAAGGCCATAAAACGCTGGCCATCCGCTGTGATGTGTCCGACGATGCTCAGGTGGAAGCGATGGTGAAGCAGAGCGTTGCTGCGTTTGGCCGGCTGGATGCGGCGTACAACAATGCCGGTATCCAGAACGTTCTTGCGGAAACGGCTGACTCGCCGCGCGACGACTACGATCGCGTAATGGCCATCAATCTCCGCGGCGTCTGGAGTTGCATGAAGTTTGAGCTGCAGGTGATGCGCAAACAAGGCAGCGGCGCCATCGTCAACTGCTCTTCGCTGGGCGGTTTAATTGGTGGTAATCAACGCGGCACCTATCACGCCGCGAAGCACGGAGTCATCGGGTTTACCAAGAGCGCTGCTCTTGAGTATGCGGAGCGCGGCATCCGAGTGAATGACGTCTGCCCCGGACTGATTCGCACGCCGATGAGCGACAAGATGGAGGCTGAAGGGCAGGGTGAAGCATTGAAGATGATGCGCGAGACGTTTGTTCCTATGAAGCGCGAAGGCCGTCCCGAAGAGATCGCAAACACAGTTCTCTTCCTGTGCAGCGACCTCGCAAGCTACATCACGGGCCAGTCGATTTCGGTCGATGGGGGCTACGTGATGCGCTAAGGTAAGGGAGGAGACGTGAAGGGGTCCGTTCACTTCGACCATCTGGTGAAGGAGACTGATTCTCTGGAGAGGGCGCCGGCGGATGCTGTCCGGCGCCTCCTTCTCAAAGCGGGTCTTGCCGTCAGCCTCACGGCGCTTTGGCAGACCGAGCCTTTCTGGGCTCAGGAGAAACGTATGGCTGAGAACAATAAGAATGTCGTGCTCCCCGCGGCCTTGTCCTATAACGATGTCTATTTCGTGTCGCCCACCCTGGAGCACTACACAAAGAAATCGCTACTAGGCGGCGTGTGGAAGCGCCCCGGGCTTTCGCCGCGCGATCGCAGTGTTGCCACAGTGGTTGCGCTAATCGCTCGCATCCAGAACACCGAGATGCCGTATCACTTTGCACTCGCCCTTGATAATGGAGTGAAGCCCTCAGAGCTTTCAGAAATCATTGCGCATCTGGCCTTTTATGCTGGCTGGGCAAATGCCATGTCGGCCGTCTTAATTGCAAAGGACATCTTCCGGCAGCGCGGCATCGGACCCGACCAGCTTCCGCCTGCCAAGGAGAAGTTGCTGCCGAGATCAATGAAGAGGCTGAGAAGCAGCGAGCAACTCAAGTAGCAAGCAACTTCGGCGATGTGTCGGCTGGCTTGGTGGAAAACACAACCGATCTTCTATTCCGCGACCTTTGGCAGCGTCCGGCGCTTGCACCTCGCGACCGCAGCCTGATCACGGTCAGCGCACTCATTGCAAACGGGCAGACGGCGCCAATCAGCTATCACCTTGGACGTGTCATCTGCAGTGCGTCTGCGCGCACCACGAAGTTCAAGTTCTGCGCGTTAAGGTCGCCATGCTGTCGACCATCGAACGCTCAATCGCCACCAGGTTTCCGCCGTCATCGAACGCCGGGTCGCGCTCTGGGTTTTTGCCGCAAAACAAAACGCCCCAGACCGGAAGGTCGTGGGACGTAAGTCGAGCAGCCCTCCCCCGAAGTCTGCTCAAGAAGGAGCATAGCCGGTAGGCTAAAAATTGAAAATGGCACTAACGTGGGGGGTGCGGTTACCGGGGTACTTGCTTGAGATAACCCATTTGCCATCATAGGCTTTCCCCTTTACCATGGCTGGAGGCGAGGTCATGAACGATTCCAAATCCAACCCGGAGCCAGACTGGAAGACCCAAGGCTTGCGCGTCATTCGCAGCGGCGAACTCGATACGAACACGCCGCAGACACCAGGCATGAACCGCGCCGAAGCCATTTCGTATGCGCGAGTCGGCGCGCAAAAGTTATGGGCGGGGACGGTCGTGGTTCATCCCAACGCCAAGACCGGTCCTCATCATCACGGCGAACTCGAAACCGTGATTTACGTGGTGCGCGGCCGCGCGCGCTTTCGCTGGGGCAATCATTTGGAATTCGTCGATGAAGCCGGGCCGGGAGATTTTGTGTACGTCCCGCCCTACGTTCCTCATCAAGAGCTCAACGCGAGAAAAGACCAGCCGGTCGAGGCCGTGATCGTGCGCAGCGGTCAGGAACCGATCGTGGTGAATCTGGATATTCCGAGTCCGGAAGACTCCGCGGATAATCCCGAGACCGATCCCTTTCATTCCGCGCGATGGTCTTCGTTTCTGATGCAGCAGTAGCGCCGGCATCCCTGCCGGATGTCCCGAGGGCGCCCTCGGCTTCGGCGGGCGTGACGCCCGCCGGAACGGCGGCGCTACCGATTGCAGCAGTACCCCTCGGACCGCAAACAATGAACCGAACATATTCCTCGCGAACCCAGAGGTGCATCGAGTCGCTCCTTGCCGCCTCGCCCGTGCTAAGCTCCGCTTAACGCATATCCTTCCTGAGGTGTTGCCATGCGACGAATCCAGCTTGGGACTGCTCTCTTTGTGATTTGCATTTCCTCTTTGCCTTCCGCGCAGAGCCAATCGTGCAGCAGCATGAGTCTTGGCCGGGGAGCGAGCCTCAACGGATTTCTTCCCTTTCCCGCGGACAACGCGTGGAATCAAGACATCTCCAGCTCTCCGGTTGATCCGAACTCGAGCGCGATCATTAATTACATTGGCGCTTCCACGCCGCTGCATCCCGATTTCGGCGCTGGACTCTACGGTGGGCAGACCATCGGCATTCCCTATGTCGTCGTTAGCGGATCACCGTTCGTGAACATCGACTACACCGCCTACGGCTCGGAGAGCGATCCCGGGCCGATGCCGGTTCCGAAGAACGCGCCCATCGAGGGCTATCCGAATCCGGGCAGCGGAGACCGGCACGTGCTGGTGCTCGATCGCGATACTTGCTGGCTCTACGAGTTGTACAGTTCCTATCCGCAAAAGAATGGAAGCTGGAAAGCTGGCTCGGGCGCGGTGTGGGATCTTTTGAATGACGAGCAGCGCCCGTACACCTGGACCTCCGCCGATGCCGCGGGGCTCCCCGTATTCGCGGGGCTCGCTCGCTACGATGAAGTTGCCAGCGGAGCGATTCAGCACGCTCTGCGCTTCACTTTGCAGAACAGCGCCACGGCGTTCACACCTCCGGCATCGCACTGGGCGGGGAACTCGACCAACGCTTACGCGGCACCCATGGGCATGCGTATGCGGCTGCAGGCTTCGTATGACATCTCTTCGTTTCCGCCGCAGGCACAGGTGGTGCTGGCGGCGCTGAAAAAATACGGCATGATCATGGCCGACAACGGCAGCTCGATTTACATTAGCGGCGACCCCGACAACCGCTGGAATAATGACGATCTCGGCACGCTGAAGCAGGTTCCGGCCTCGGCCTTTGAAGTGCTGCTGATCGATCCGCTGTACACGCCGAATAATGTGCCCACCGGTCCGGCGCCCTCGATCGACAGTTTCAAGGCGACTCCCGCAACGGTTTCAGCGGGGCAGCCGGTGACTTTAAGTTGGAGCGTTACCGGAGCTTCCTACTTTGTTGTTTCGCCGCAAGTGGGAGCCGTGCGCGGGAATTCGGCGATGGTCACTCCGAAAGCTACCACGACTTACACGCTGGTGGGAACGAATGCTTATGGACGTTCGACGGCCAAGGTGAAGGTCACTGTGCAGTGAAGCAAACGAAAAAACCGCGCTGCCGGTTAGCAGCGCGGGTGAACATCGGCAGCATCGTTACCGATGCTGTCCAGTTCAGGAGACGAAGTTCAGAAAACGAAACTTTTTGTGAGCTGGACTTTCGCCATCTGCGCTCTATCCAATTTGTGGCGAAGCAATTGGGCCGAGCTGGCTAGAACCGGGGTACAGATCAGAATCGATATGACCGGAATCGAAATAGGGAGGCGAGAACGTTTTGAACGCATGGGAGATTACTCCAGCAGTGAGGCGACAGTAGCACTGAGGTCGAGGAATGAAAATGGCCCCGGCGTGCCCTCTTGATGTCACTTTCGAGGGGCATCGGGGCGAAAGTTTCCTGCACCCGATTCTTCGGTCGGTCCCAAGAGAGGAAGCCACCCGAAGCTGGAATTGAGGAAGTTCCTCAAAGTTCCTCACACATAATGTGCAAAGCCATTTACTGTCTGTTACATTCCTCGGCCAGGGAAGCGCATGTTCCGCAGTTTGTTAGGGTCACCTGTGGCTTCTATGGCGAGCAAAACTGCACCAGATATTCTCGCGGTGGAGTGTCTTTGATATCCGAAATACGTAGGAGTTGTTGGTGATCGATCCCGAAACGGGAAAGCCCAAAGTCGTGGTGAGGCGCCCAGGACGCGCCGCCATCGCTGCAATCGTAGGATTCGGCGAGCGCTGGCGCCCGAGAAGAAAAAAGCGGTGGGGGCAAGAAGAAAAAAGGCGGCTGCGGCAGCGGTGGCGGCGGGGTCGTCCTCGAGCCGGGAACCTGGATTATGCTCGCCTCCGGCCTGGCGGAAATCGGCCTGTTGAAATCAGTTCTCGGTTCCCAGTTAAACTGTTTTGCTTCGCGATGTAAGGCTGCGCTGGTTTGGGAAGGGAACGAGTTCCACTCGTGCCGTCAATTGGTTCAAATCCCGCGCTTCGAGCGCCTGCGGTAAGCCTTCTCCGGCGCGATTGTTCCGCAGCTTGTTCAGGCGTAAAACGCGCCTCCACCGAAGGTTGTAGCCCTTTAGTTTGCTTGGGGTTGCGACGCGGCTGTTAGAATCGCCTTTTAGCGGCAAAATCCGTCCCACTGGAAGTTTTTATGCAGCCGTTTTTCAAGACCGCCGCGAGCAAGACCGCCGCCAGTTTTCTGCTGGCCGGGGCAGCATCTTTTCTCTCGCCCGTTGCCAGCCTGGGGCAAACTGGATCGGCGCCGGTGCAGGTTCGGCAGGTGCAGGTGCTGGGCAATCCGAAGCAGGTTGAAATCGAAGTCCAGACCAGCGATCAGAGCGTTCCGCAAACTCAGGTGCTGACCAGTCCCGATCGCCTGGTGGTGGATTTTCCCAATGCGGTGCCGCGCGCCGGTTTGCATAATCAAACCGTGAATCGCGGAGAGGTCAAGGGCATTCGCGTTAGCCAGTTTTCCGCCATGCCGCCAATCACGCGCCTGGTGGTGGATTTGAATGGCCCCCAGCCTTTCCAGGTTTTTCCCAAAAGCCGGTCGGTGATCGTGAAAATTGGAGCCGGTTCAGGCGCGGAGGTTGCAGGCGCAAAACCTATCCTGGCAACTCCTGCTTTAGCGACGCCTGCCGTATCAACTCCTGTCGCAGCAACTGCCGCCGCGGCCAAACCTGTCTCCAGCCCGGCTTCGAAGCCGGTGGCGAAGTTGGCTCCCGCAGTCTCCTCGGGGCTCGCGGCCCCGCACTCGACTCACCTAGGCTTGAGGACCGCGAATTATCCTTCGCAGCCCGTGCAGATGCCCGTCCCAGCTCCGGCCGAGGCACCCGCGCCGCCTCCGCTGCAGGTTTCGTTTAAGGCGGGCATGCTGTCAATCAGCTCGCACCGCTCCAGCCTGTCTGAGATTCTTTTGGCGGTTCAGCAGCGTACCGGGGCTGACATCGCGATTCCCACCGGAGCGGAGCAGGAGCAGGTTGCGGCCGAGCTAGGGCCGGCGCCGGCGCCGGAAGTTCTGGCGCACCTGCTGAATGGATCGAAGTTCAATTTTCTGATCGTGAGTTCGCCGGCCGATCCCGCCGTTTTGGATCGCGTGATTCTGAGTCAGCGCTCTACTCTGCTGATGCCGCTGCCGCAGACGCCCACGCAAATCCGTCCCGCAACGCCACCCGAGGAAGAGTCGCCACCGCCGGCCGAACCCGAAGTAATGCCTCAGCCTCCACCGCAACCGCCGCAGGAAACCCCCAATCCCACGCAGCCTCCGCCCACCCCACCAGATCGCTAGGGGTAGAGTGACGGGTCTAGACCTCGCCTATGCAGCGCAAGTCGTGATGACGTTGCTTACGGAGGAGTGATCAATCGTACGGGTACCGGAGACGTTCCGGACGCGGTCGGATTTCCGCTTGCGCTGTTGCTACATCCCGACACGTTCATCACAGTCACGTTGACATTTCCCGTAGTAGCAGTATCGACGTTGTTGATAAAAACTTGCAGAAATCCAACGATCGTGATTCCAGTACCCGGCGGCGGCAGGAGACCCGCCGTACTGTCGTAGATGGGGATCGTAACGATGGAGTTGCTCGTGGTAATTACGTCGTTGTTATTGACAACTCCCTGCTGTACGAGCGGATTACTAAATCCAGCCTCTATTTCGAAGGGATAGACCCCCGCCGGAAGTGTGTCCTGCCCCCCCGTGCCGGAATGAATCAGGCAAGCTGCCGCCGTGGCAGTATCGCCGGTGGCAGCGTTTGGATTTACCGGATTCTCGGTCAAATCGTATTGCGCTCCATTTGCGGTGCCGCATGCATAAACTGTGTTTTGATCACATCCGGCAATCGCTGACTGGTATCCCGGCGTTAGCGCGCAGCCCGACGGCAGCGCACTGGGGGGAGTAGCTGAAATCAACGCCGGGACGTAGTGCAAAATGCCGCCGGTGTACCCGGGTGGGTTCGTGGTCAGCACACAACCGGGGGTGGTCCCGGGAGTACAGTCTGCATTCATATTAAAGCTTTCGCCAATTACGCCCGTCGGCCAGACCCCAGCATGGCTGATGGAGCCATCGGTCGGGGAAACGAACTGGTTGGGAGCGACCAGGTTTCCGGGGTCGCGGTTGGGTATGATCCAGGGCTTCACGCAGCGCGGCTGCACGGGAATCATGGTGCCCGCCTGGCTGGCGGAATTGGAAGAGTTGTATGCCTCGGCGGTGGCGGTCGCACTCACGCCGATCCCCGAGTAGTGGCTATTGAAAAGCGAAAAAACTTGAGCGAAGAATATCGGGAGGTTCGTGCGCTTGACCGTAACCGTCACCGTGGGGTTGATGCCGAAGCCTGCTCCGAGCGTTGAGCAATCCGTGGCCGCTCCTCCTGCCTTCCCTGCGCCGTAGGTCACGGTTACAGTGCCGACGGCGGCGGAGGCGACAAAGTTCTGTTGTGCCTGGGCTACCTTGATCGCTGCCTGGCTGGCATAGGGAGTCGCTCCGCCACAGGTGGCAGCCCAGGTTCCGTCGGCGTTCCCATTGGCTGGATCTCCGGTGAGACCCGAGATAGAAATTACTCTCGCCGCCGTTAATGCTGCACCGTCGGCAGCGCGTTGAGCCTCGGCTTTCGCCTCGTAAAGCGTGCCGATGTCGATCGAGAGCGCGGCCATCGCGATCATCGTGGCCAAAGCCACTGCCACCAGCGCCATGGTAACTCCGTGCTCCTTCTGGCGAGGGCTTGGGCGGTTTTGTGGGCGGCGGATTAGCGGCGACAGCATGGCAGTTTTCTCACTTCCCGTCTCTCAATTCTCGCTGAACGCTCCCGCTGCGGTATTTATCGTGCTAGGGCCAGCGAACGACGCTCCGAACAGCCCAGCCACGCTATTGTATTTCCACTTGTATGGGTAAGAGATCAAGACGCAAGTGCCGATTAGATGGACTGTAGTGGAATTCGCGGGAATTGTGCTTGTGCAACCCTTATTCACGGAGACCGTGATTCCGCTTCCCGAGCAGGTCCCAGTAGTAGTGGCGCTCCACGTAAGCCCGGTCGTCAATACGGGCGCCGCACCCGACAAACCGCAGTCGTTGACCCTCGCGGATAGAAGGTAGTTGTCCACCACCTGAACGGCGTCGCTTACGGATACCGGTACGCTGGCGTTGAGATCGGTAGCCGGGTCGGAGGCCGCCACGCGGGCGCCTTCGCGAGCGGCGTTCGTGAGCTTTTGCTTCAGCGAGAGCGCGCCGCTGAAGTCAAAAATCCCCACGGCGAACACCACCAGCAACGGCAACGAAAGTGCAAACTCTACGATTTGGGAGGCGCGATCGTCTCCGCAGGTTTGCTTTATCGACGCGAGCAGCTCGCCCGTCCTAGTCGCAAACCGTGTCATTGCGTCTCCTCTCTCATTTCCGACTGCCCCGCAATCAGCATGTTTCCCAAGTCAAGGGCAGTGCACGGCTGCGGAACACAGGGAATGGTGAAATGGAAAGGAATCTGATAACGGACGCTTACTGATGTGCCACAGGTACCCGCTCCTCCTTTTCCCGAATAGGACAGTTGAACATTCTCCTGGACACATACATCGGTGATGCTGCCGTTACAGGAGATCGAACTGGAAGCGCAAGAAGAGCCTGTACTACCGCAGGGACACAGCACGGGGGGAGTCCATTTGAGCCCATAAGGGACGAGCGCAGTCTTGTTGAGATGCGCAGACGCAAGCGCGTTATAAACCGCGGCCTGGGCGTTCGCGGCCGGTGTTGCGGTAGCGGTGCAGGTCGTGCAAGCGGGTGCCACGGCCACTTCGGCAGCTGCCCGGGTTCCACTTGTTAGCGTGCCGAAGATAAGAAATCCATAGCCGAACCAGAAGACCGCCAGAAAAGCCATGAAAAACAGCGGAAACACCATAGCAGCTTCGGCAACTTCCGATGCGCGCGTATCGCGCGCGACTCCCAGCCACTTTGTCCACCGCGATTTGGGCATGTTAGTGCGCTCCCCACAGCTTCCAGTTGACGATTCCGTAGAGCACGGTGCTCAAGGCTAATGCTACTCCATACGGGACTTTCAGCGACTGCGGATTATCCAGCGAAACCTCCGGCGCCGGCATGCGGAATGTCAGCATCGAGCCCAGCAACCGGACTATATTGCGCAACGTCTCCTTAAATCGACGCTTGTAAATCACCAAGCCGAGGGCCATGATCCCGGCCAGGAAAATCGAGCCTACCAGCACACTCAGCAACGCCTCCCAGCCTAAGAACGCGCCCAGCGCCCCGGCCAGCTTCCAATCGCCCGCGCCCAAGCTGCGCAACAAAACAAACGGCAGCATAATCAGTAGTCCCAAGCCCGCGCCCAGCAGGGAAGCCTTCAGGCCGGAACGCAATCCCTGGGCCGCAATATTGGCCGCGATTCCCGCGAGCAGCCCCGGAACCGTGAGCCAGTTGGGAATGCGGCGGCTGCGCCAATCGGTCCATCCGGCGGTCAGAGCCAAAGCCACCGCCAGTGCCAGAACCGCCTTCAATCCGGCCACGCCCCGAGACGCAATTCCATCTTTTCGAACCAACCTGTATGGGGCAAAAGCGGTTGTTGAATAGACTCCATTATTGCGGACTCGTATAACCGACTCGGATCGTGCGAGGGAGGTAGGCGGGCTGCCCGATTCAACGCAAACCGCCGCTGGGGCGGATTTTCCCACAGCTGGCAGGGTAAGTCAATGAAACCTTGGTACCCGCAAATACCCCCTGGCGGCCTTGGTGATGTCGCAAAGAGCGGGCCAGGAACCCCGGCTTGACAGCCGGCGAGACGCCGCCGCCACTGTCGCCTGTGCGCTGATTCGCACCGCCCTCGCGGACCTTTGCTCGGCCGAAGCCCGAAAGCCGAACCCGGGTTCTAGCGGTTGAACGCGCCCCCGGCGTTGTGCTCGGCTACGATTCTCTTGGCGTTCTCGGCCAAGGCTTTGGCTTGGGGCAGAAGATCGAGGCCCTTGACGACCTCCGGGTCCGATTCGGCGCGCACCTTCATGCCTTCATCCTGACCGAAGGCATCGACGAAGATTTCAGCCTTGATGTTGGACTTCAGCCAATCGTTGTTATCGAGCAGGTCGGCCTGGGCGTAGGGGATGTTGGCCTCGTCCAGCGATTTGCGGAAGTCGGCCAAAATGGCATCGTCGACTTCGAAGCTCTTCGAGGGATGATGCGTTACCACGTAGCGCTTGGCGAAGTTGAAGAAGGCGTAGTGCTGCAGTAACGTGTCCTGAAAGTGATTGCTCTTCACCGGATCGATCTTCACATCGGGCGTGATGCCGCCGCCTCCGTAAACCGTGCGTCCGCTGTCAGTGAGCTTAACCTCGCGGTTGGCGTTGTTGCTGGTATCGGGCTCGCGATTGTAATAGTAGTCGTAGAGCGAGATATTGCTGTAGTCGCGCTGAATCAGGCGTCCGCTGGGCGTGTAGTAGTGAGCGGTGGTGAGCGCGAGACCGGTGTTCTCCGAGAGCGGATACACGGTCTGCACCAAGCCTTTGCCAAAGGTGACTTCGCCCACGATCAAACCGCGATCGTGATCCTGAATGGCTCCCGAAACAATCTCCGCGGCCGAAGCGGTCAGGCGATTCACCAAAACCACCAGAGGATAATCCTTGCCGCCGTTGCCGTGCTGCGCCACATAACGCTTCTCGGCCGACGCGCGCCCGTGATGCGAAACGATGACCTGGCCCTTCTTTAGAAACTTGTCGGCCACTCCAACGCCCTCGCTCAACAAGCCGCCGGGATTTCCGCGGAGATCGAGAATCAATCCCTTGAGATCGCCGAATTCATCCAGCGCCTTCGAGACTTCTTCTTCCGTAGTCTCGTTGAAGCCGGTGACGTGCATGTAGCCGACGCCGGGGCGAATCAGGAAGTGCACGTCCACGCTGTAGCGCGGAATCTCGTCGCGGATCAGGGTGAACTCCATCGGCTTCTCCACGCCTTCGCGCGAAATGCTGATGTGAACGGTGGTGCCCTTGGGTCCCTTGAGCATGTCGGCGACGTCGCCGGTGCTCATGTTTTCGGTGGACTTGCCGTCGACCGCGATGATCACGTCGCCGGGATGAATGCCGGCCTTATAGGCGGGCGTGCCGGTGAAGGGAAAAATCACGATGACTTTATTATTGCGCGGCCCGACAGTCATGCCCACGCCGTAGTACTTGCCGCGCTGGTCTTCGCGCATCAGCGCGTAAGACTTGGGATCGAAGAAATTGGAGTGCGGGTCGAGCGCGTGCAGCATGCCCGGGATCGCACCGTTGTAGATGGCTTTATCCGGATTCACCGGCTCGGCGTAGTTGTTCTCAATCACCGAGTAGACGTCTGTAAATTGCTTCAGGCTGTCTTTGACGTCGGAGTCGCTGTTGAGCGAGGCTTGCTGCCCGGTACGCTGGGCAAAGAGAATGCCCAGAAAGCCGCAGGCCAGGAGAAAAAATACAACCAAGAAGAGTGATCGGCGAGAACTACGAGCCATCTTAGATTTTCCTTCGTTAAAGGGTGTCGGGCCCTTGCTACCGCGTTGAATATAAGAAGTATATCACCGGATTAGACTCCCCCGGAGCGGAATAGTCACCGTCGGTAACCAGTCCCCGAACCCGGACCGGTCCGGCTAGGCAAAGTTGCAGCCGACATTGAACGCGGTATTTGGAGTTCCTCCGGAGGGCGCGGCGGATCGGACTTGCGTCTGGCTTCCTGATCCTTTTCGTTATCGCCCGGCGAATACAGTGGGCTATTCTTTCTGTGATGGGCAAAGCGATAGCCCGCCCCGTGGGAGGCTCCGATGGCTCCGCCAATCAAGGCAAACAAGGAGCCGCCTAGTAATATACCGGATCCCACGGGAGTCCCGTTGCGGGCGCAGCCAATTGCCCCGGCTGTCGCGCCGATGCCGAAGCCGATGGCTGCCCCGATCGCGGCTTGGGCCGGGTTACCGTGATCCATCCATGCCGCGTCGTACCGTTGCTCGCGAGGGTATCTGCCGCGAGGAGGAAACGGTTGTCCGCGGCCGCGCCGGGAATACTGCGCCAAAGTCGCGCGGTCAGTTGCAGTCGGCAATAATTCCTTTGTCGCAGTGTATCGATTACGCGCGGCGGCTATTTCTTCAGCTTCTGAAGCAGGAATAGCCGGATCACCAGCGGATTGCGCGGAGGTCCCCGAGGCCAGCATCCCCAAGAGAAGAGGAGCCAGTAAGAAACCGATGCAGTGTGTGTTTTTCATGAGCGCAGAGTAGCGCTCGTTGCTGCTGTGTGTCGCCTACATTAGTACACTTTCGAGAGTGTCACAGAGAATCAAGAGGCTGGCTGCAGAAGTCTCGGTAACGCCGCAACTCATCGATCGAGGACTCGGACAGTAAAGAGAAGGGAATCGCTCGGCAGCCCGAGGGCAGATTTTGGGCGGTGACCGAATCACAAACCACAGCCGCGGTTTCTTTTAATCCCCGCTGCCAATGCGGCTTTCGAGCATCCCGCAACACCAGGCTGTCGGGATGGAAGCCCGCAGCGCTCAGCATAGTGCGTGCCAGCTTCAGAAATTCTGCCCACCGCGAGGCGATGCCTACCAAGGTTCCGGGAGGGGCAGGCAACCACTCACCGAGCGAGGAGGGCACCGAGCGAAAATGCAACGTTAGCAATTCGGTCCCCGCCGGGAGTGTCTCGCGCACCGCTATTGCCCGGTTGGGAAGAGCAACCGGAATACTGCTTTCGAGTGCCTCGAGACATTCCTCCAATCCGCAACTCCTGACCGGCGCCATCACCGCTCGCTGCATCTCAGCGCTTACAATCCGCCTGAGTTCCCCGTCTGGCTCGATGAGCAGAAAATGATCGGGCGGCTGTAGTTCCAGCCACTGCCGGAGACGCAAACGGACGTCCGAAACAGAGACGCCTTGGTTGCGCGCGAAACGGAAGAGGCCAGCAATCATTTGATCCAGAGCGAGTTCCGAGGAGATTTCCGCCTCCGGTTTGGTGGCCCGGACGAAGACGCCACTGCCCCTGCGGTACTCAACCCAGCGCTCCCGCGCCAATTTTCGGTAGCCCGCGCTGACTGTGTTGGGGTGGAGGTGAAAACGGCGCGCCAGTTCCCGTGTGCTCGGTAGCCGTTGGCCGGGAGCGAGGTCGTCGCCCAAAATCCCCAAAATAATTTGGGTGACAAGTTGTTCGCGAATGCTGACTTCGCTTTCACGTGCAAACCAGAGTTGCATGGCCGATCATCTTAAAGGCCACCGGCAATTCTGCCTAGCTGGAAAGTAGGGCAAGGCGACTATTGGGGTTTTGCGTTGGGATCGGGTGGGGGCGCCTTTTTCTCCTCGGGATGATCCTGGTAAATCGAATACTGGCTCTGCGGACGCTTCAGCCGAATGGTGAAGCTCAGTTTCGGCTGGGTCACGTCGTAGTCCTCCCCGAAGGTTTGGAAGCCCGAAGCTAGAATCTGCACCCGGAGTTTGCCGTAGGGAACGCCATCAAAGCGGGTCTTGCCGTCGGAGTCGGTCTTCAGTTCGAGATCGCCGCGGCCTTGCTTGCCGTGGGGGCTCACCGGATGCATGATCACCGCCGCATTGCGGATGGGTTTGCCGTTGTCTTCTTTGATGATCAGAAAATCCAGTGCCGCCGTAGGTTCGGTATCTTTCTGGGCTGTTCCCGTGAGCAGAAGCGCGCAGGTCAAAAAAAACGGAGCCAGTGTCCGCAACCCGAATTTTGTCCTAGACAAAACTGTCGCTGCTTTCATCGCTTCCCATTGTATTGAGAGTATTCAGGCCGGGAAAGCGATAAATGTTTCGGCTCCCTGAAAGGAAGCCTCAGAGCTTCGCCGTTGCACTCGTCCGGCGCTCTTTACGTTCGCCGGGGGGCGCAATTTGTACCAGATCATTGGCGACGCGAATGGTGTTGTGCCGCGCCACGCCGGCCTCTTCCAAATAGTCTCCCAGAATCGGCTTGACTCCCAATGCTGCGATGGCATCCAAATCGGCCACGATCTGGCAGCCGCCCTCGCGCGCGTACTTCGCTTTGAGTTCATCGGAGACCGGCGTTCGGTTGATCAAGGCATAATCGAAAAGCTGCCGATGAGCGTGCCGATTGAGGGCGCGGATATGGTCGGCCGCGCTCAGCCCGAGACTCTCATTAGCCTGGGTCATCAGGTTGCAGATGTAAACCTTGGTCGCCGGAGAGCTGACAATGGCATCGGCGATGCCGTGCACTAGAAGATTGGGAATGAGGCTGGTGAAGAGCGATCCCGGACCGATGCTGATGATGTCGGCGCTGGCGATCGCCTCCAGCGTTTGCGGCAGGGGCTCAACGTCAGCCGGAATCAGAAACAGTTCCTGAATCCGGCCCTTGCTGGCCGTGATTTTGGTTTCGCCGCGGACGCGGCTTCCATCCTCCATCAGAGCTTCCAACTCCACGCTGGAAGTGGTGGCGGGATGAATGTGGCCGCGGGTAACAAGAATTTCCGAAGAGAGGCGCACCGCTTCCGAGAAATCATGCGTGATCGAGGTGAGCGCAGCCAGAAAAAGATTGCCGAAGCTGTGGCCTTCGAGGCCGGAGCCGTGCGCAAAGCGATGTTGAAATAGCCGCGAGAGCAGGGCTTCATCTTCGCTGAGGGCGACGATGCAATTGCGAATGTCGCCCGGCGGCAGCATGTTCAACTCCTTGCGCAAGCGGCCGCTGGAGCCGCCATCGTCGCTGACCGTGACCACAGCGCAAAGATCGCAGATCACGGGCGAATCCACCGGCGCTTCACAAATCTCCGCCGGTGTGAGCGCGAAGCGTTTGAGTCCTTTGAGTAAAGTGGAAAGGCCGGTGCCCCCGCCGATGGCGACCACGCGCAAACCTGCCGCGCGGGCGGCCTTCTCAGACGCCATAAGTTCGGTTGAGCGGGGTTCCATGGGGAAGTCTCAGCTGCGGCTCACAGCCTAGTAAGAATCATCGTCGGGGAAAGAGCCTTCCGGCGAAAGTTCGGCGCCCGGATCGGGATACAAAAGCTCGGTGAAGCGCGGATCCTCCGCCAGATTGTGGAAATCGGAGTCGTTGCGCGCCTGGTAGCGCAGGCTGGCATTCAGCCGGAGCGCTTCGTCCAGATGCTTGAGCGAGTCTTCCACATGTCCGGTGAGGCAATCGAGCGCCGCTAAGCCGTAGATGACAAAATCGGTTTTCGGCGCCTGCTTGAGGAGCTTGTCGATGTGCTCTCGCGCGCTCACGTAGTCGCCAACGTTCATGAGTGAAACGGCGTAGTCGTAATGCTCCTCGACGCTCTTGAACTGCGTGGAGGCCGAGCGCTCCAGGTGCTGATTGCAGATGCTCAGATGAATGGCGGCACGGTCGGTAAGCTCTTTACTGGCGCCCGAGAGCACCTTCTGAAACAAGGGCTTGGCTTTTTCGAACTTGTGCTCCTGCAGGGCGCGCAATCCGGCCTCGTAGTTCTGTAGAGCCTGGGTAACGCGCGGGTCGTCCGCGACCGCCGCTTTTTTGGGATTCGCCTTCTGAGCCATGTGCAGAATTTTTCCTGTGCTCGTCGTAATAAGAACTCCTTAGCTTAAGGCTAGAATCGCCTACACCCAAGTATCACTCAAAGGACGGGGCTAGGGCAATTCGCAGAGAGTTGCGACCAGTACCCAATAGCTAGTACCGAGCACCCGGCAAAACTTTTTCGGAACCGCCTCGCGGCTTTTTCTGGGTACGTAGGTACTCGGTGCCAGGCACCAGGTACTGCCTTCTGACCAATTAATTGATAGCTGCGGCTGAAGCCAAATCGATCTGCTTCCATTCGCCTTTGATGACGCCGGCGCGAATCTGCGCCGCCGTCTTGCCTTTCTGATGTTGCTGGTAGGAGTAGTAAAGCTCTTTCAGGCAGGTGGCGCAGCGCGCTCCGTGCGTGTTCTCGTAACAGCTGTGCAGGCTGTTGTGCCCCATGCGGTCGCAATAGCAGTAGCAAGGCTGCTGGTGCAGCACGACCGGAATCTTCGCCGCCAACTCATAAGCATGAGTCTGATACGGATATTGCGCGTCCGCGCCCCAAAGCTGATCTTTGGCCAGGATGTCAGGCAATTTGGTTCCCTTCGGCGGAGGACCGGCATTGTAAGCCGGAATCCCGCCTCCTTCCTCTTCCTGTGAATTGGCCCATGGCGCTGAAGTCGCCAGCGTGACCAATACAAGAAAAACCAGGCTCAGAACGCGGTATGAGGACTTGCGCGGCAACAATCGAATGGGCGTCATGCACTCTCCTCGACTCACTTATTTTAACCCGATTTCTGCCTGCAGGCTACCTCACGAAGGAGGATGGAGAAGGATGGCGTCATCCCGAAACCCGGCGCAGTTCAGCCGGGTGAGGGATCTCCCGGCGCATCGGAAGCCGGGCGGGTTCGAAGCGGCGGCCGCGATCTGTATACAATAGAGACTGGCATGCCCGACACGCCCAGTAACGAAACCGCTGACGCGCAGCCGCCGGCCCAGCCTCAATTGCAAGCCCCGCGCCTGCGCCCGGCTTTGGCCGTGTGGTTTCGCGATCTGATTCTCTCCCTCGCGATCTCGGCGTTTATCATTGTCTTCATTTATCAGCCGGTAAAGGTCGAAGGCACAAGCATGATGCCGTCGCTCGCCGACCAGGAGCGCATCTTCGTCAACAAGTTCGTCTACCGGCTGGAGCCGATTTCTCGCGGAGATATCGTCGTCTTCCGCTATCCGCGCGATCCCTCCAAGAGCTACATCAAGCGCGTCATCGGCATCACCGGAGACCGCGTCCGCATCGACGGCGGCCAAGTCTACGTCAACGGCGAAGCGCTGGACGAGGATTACGTTCCGCCTGCCTACGCCGACTCGCGATCCTATCCCGAGATGGTGGTGCCGCCGCAGTGTTATCTGGTGCTGGGCGATCACCGCTCGATGTCGAACGACAGCCGTGACTTCGGTCCGGTCAATCAGAGTTATATCTACGGCAAAGCTGTATTTGGATATTGGCCGATGGATAAACTCGGCAGGGTCCGGTGAGAGAGTACCTAGTACCGGGTACCCAGTACCGAGTGAACACCGCCTCTCCGGAATTGGTTCGGCGCTGCAGGCTCGTGTCACTAGGTGCGAGTACCAGGTACTCGCCCGCCTCGACTCATCAAAATTACAAGCGACTTTTCCACACCCAAGCCTGCTTCCGTGCTTTGTCCCGCGCTCATTCCCTGTTAAAATTCTAAAAATCCACCCACTGGAGCGAGAATGCAGGCTATCCTTGCGCTCGAAGACGGGCGAGTCTTCCGAGGCAAAGGTTACGGCGCCAAAGGCGAATGCTACGGCGAAGTCGTTTTTAATACTTCCATCACCGGCTACCAGGAAATTTTCACCGACCCCTCGTATTCAGGGCAGATCGTCGTCCTGACCAATCCTCAGATCGGCAACTACGGCACCAACCAAGAAGATAACGAAGCCACGCGGCCGTGGATCGAAGGCCTGATCGTGCGCGAGTTCTCGAAGGTCAGTTCGAACTGGCGCTCGCAACAGGTCACCGACGAATATCTGGAGCAATTCAAAGTGCCGGTGCTGTCGGATATCGACACCCGTGCGCTAGTGCGGCACCTGCGCGATCACGGCGTAATGCGTGGTGTGGTCTCAACCATCGAGAGCGATGCCGAAAAGCTGGTGGCCAAGGCCAACTCGATTCCGAAGATGGACGGCACCGACCTGGCGAAAGTGGTAAGTACGAAGAATCCGTATGTTTGGGAAGTCGGCGAACGTTCGCACGAGCCGGTGGCGCAGGTCGGAGTGAAGGACGACCCCGCGCGCTTTCACGTCGTAGCCTACGACTTCGGCATCAAGCAAAACATTCTGCGCAAGCTGCGCGGCGAAGGCTGCCGGGTCACGGTGGTCCCCGCGCAAACTCCATCGGAAGAGGTGCTGGCGCTAAAGCCCGATGGAGTATTCCTCTCGAATGGCCCCGGCGATCCCGAGCCTTGCACCTACGCAGTCGATAGCATTCGTCGCCTGATGGGACGGCAGCCGATCTTCGGCATCTGCCTCGGACATCAGCTCGTCGGCATCGCGCTCGGCGGCAAAACTTTCAAGCTGAAATTCGGCCACCACGGCGGTAATCATCCCGTGAAGCAGCTAGCGACCGGCAAGATCGAGATCACGGCGCACAACCACAACTTCGCGGTAGATCCGGATTCACTTCCCGAAAGCGAAGTCGAGTTAACGCACATGGACTTGAACGACTCGACGTTGGAAGGCCTGCGGCATCGCAACCTGCCGCTATTCAGCGTGCAATATCACCCGGAGGCTGCGCCCGGCCCGCATGACTCGCATTACCTGTTCAAGGACTTCGTGAAGATGATGGAGGAGTGGAAAGCGTGAGCGCTGCGCGGTGTGCATTCTCGATTCTTTGGATCGCGGCGCCTGTTTACGCATGCGAAGCGCTCCAGCCCGAGAATCCGATAAAGCTCACTGCGGTATGTGGGCGAGCGGAAGATCCTAGCGGCCAGCCTCTGGGAAATTTTGAGCTGCGACTTGTGCGATCAGAAGCAAGCTCTGGTTTCCGAGGTCTACACGGACGCGGCAGGAGATTTTAGGTTTCCGCCGGTCGAGAAGGGAGACTACTTTATGACCACAATCGCGAAAGGGTGGTGGCCGCTGGAATGGCCTGTGAGAGTAACAACCTCAAAAGATTTTCGAAATTGTGGTCGTCCGATGCTCGTACGGCCTTCTCTGACTTGCGGGGGTACAGTCACGAGGAAGGATTATCACGTAAAGTGGGCGCGCTGATGGTCACCGCGGAGGCTCTTGGCGCCGAACCGAATGGCATGTGGGAGCATCGATTCCCGCTGCTCGCACTGAGAACTGAGAACTAACTTTCCATGCCCAAACGCACCGACATCCAGAAAATCCTGATCCTCGGTTCCGGGCCCATCATCATCGGGCAATCGGCGGAGTTCGACTACTCCGGCACGCAGGCCTGCAAGGCGCTGAAGTCCGAGGGCTACGCAGTGGTGCTGGCCAACTCCAATCCCGCGACCATCATGACCGACCCGGAGATCGCCGACCGCACCTACATCGAGCCGCTCACCCTCGAATATCTGGAAGAGATCATTCGCATCGAGCGCGCAATGTCGCCGGGCGCGGGCTTCGCCGTGCTGCCCACCGTCGGCGGACAAACGGCGCTCAACCTCGCCATCGAACTCTCCGACGGCGGCGTGCTCGAAAAATATAACGTGCATTTGATCGGCGCGAACGTCGATGCCATCAAGAAAGCCGAAGACCGCCTCTTCTTCAAAGACGCGATGCAGAAGATCGGCCTGGACGTGCCCAAGTCCGCGCTCGTGAACAACACCAAAGACGGAATCGAGTTTGCCGGCAAAATTGGCTTCCCCGTGATCGTACGGCCCTCGTTCACGCTGGGCGGCTCCGGCGGTGGCATTGCCTACAATCGCGAGGAGATGATCGACGTGCTCGCGCGCGGCCTTGATTTCTCGCCGGTGCACGAGGCGCTGATCGAAGAGTCGGTGCTGGGCTGGAAGGAATTCGAACTCGAGGTGATGCGCGACACCAAAGATAACGTCATCATCATCTGCTCCATCGAGAACTTCGATCCCATGGGCGTGCACACCGGCGACTCGATCACCGTCGCCCCAGCGCAAACGCTCACCGACCGCGAGTACCAGGCCATGCGCGACGCTTCCATCGCGGTGATCCGCGAAATCGGCGTCGATACCGGCGGCTCGAACATTCAATTCGGCGTGAATCCCGAGACCGGACGCATGGTGGTGATCGAGATGAACCCGCGCGTCTCGCGCTCCTCGGCGCTGGCTTCGAAGGCGACAGGTTTTCCGATTGCGAAGATTGCTGCCAAACTCGCCGTCGGCTATACGCTCGACGAAATTCCCAACGACATCACGCGCAAAACTCCCGCCTGCTTCGAGCCCACGCTCGATTACGTCGTGGTAAAAATTCCCAAGTGGCAGTTCGAAAAGTTCCCCGGCGCCGACGACACCCTAGGTCCGCAGATGAAATCGGTCGGCGAAGTGATGGCCATTGGCCGCACCTTCAAAGAAGCGCTCATGAAAGGTATCCGCTCGCTCGACACCGGTAAGCGCATCGGCGCCGACAAGATCGAGCCGAAAATTCTGACGCAACGGCTGGTTACGCCGCATCCCGAGCGCCTCGCCTACATTCGCTACGCGCTGCGGCAAGGGCACACGGTGAAGCAGGTCGCGAAGATGACCTCGATGGACCCCTGGTTCCTCTATCAGCTCAAGGAAATCAACGACATGCAGCTTGAGTTGGAGAAGCACCCGATCGAGTCGATTCCAACGGCCGTGCTGCGCGAAGCCAAGCGCATGGGCTTCTCCGATGGACGCCTGGCCAACGTGTGGCGCCTCGAGGGGCAGGAAAAAGTTCGTCACCTGCGCAAGAAACATGGCGTGATGCCGGTCTACAAGCGCGTAGACACGTGCGCGGCCGAGTTCGAAAGCTTCACTCCGTATCTCTACTCGACTTACGAAGACGAAGATGAGGCCGTGCCGACCGACAGGAAAAAAGTAATCATTTTAGGCAGCGGCTCCAACCGCATCGGGCAGGGAATCGAGTTCGATTACTGCTGCTGCCACGCTTCGTTTGCGCTCCGCGAAGACGGTTACGAAACCATCATGGTGAACTGCAACCCGGAGACGGTTTCCACCGACTACGACACCAGCGACCGCCTCTACTTCGAGCCGCTCACGCTCGAAGACGTGCTGGCGATTTATCAGCATGAGGCCTCGACCGGTGCCCCGGTGGGTGTGATCGTGCAATTCGGCGGACAGACGCCGCTCAACCTGGCTCTGCCCCTGAAAGCCGCGGGCGCGAACATCATCGGCACATCTCCGGAGTCGGTCGATCTCGCCGAAGATCGCAAGCACTTCAGCAAGCTGCTCGAAGAGCTCAACATTCCGCAAGCCGCGGGCGTGATGGCGACCTCGCTCGAAGAAGCCACCGAAGGCGCCAAGCGCGTCGGATATCCCGTGGTGGTGCGGCCTTCTTACGTGCTCGGTGGTCGCGCCATGGTGATCGCCCACGACGAAGAATCGGTCGTGCATTATATGAAAGAGGCGGTCGAATACTCGCAGGACCGCCCAGTGCTCATCGACCACTTTCTCGAAGACGCGATTGAGGTGGATGTGGATGCGCTCTCCGACGGCGAAGATGTGGTGATCGGCGGCATCATGCAGCATATCGAGGAGGCCGGCATTCACTCCGGCGACTCTTCCTGTGTGCTGCCCGCCGTGGATATTCCCCAGCCGCTCATGAATCGCATGCGCGACTACACTTTCAAACTGGCGCGGGCGTTGAAGGTCGTGGGCCTCATGAATATTCAGTTTGCCATTCCGCGCGGCCACGCGGGCGGCTCGGGCAACGGCGTCGAAGGCGGCAAAGTCTATGTCCTCGAAGTGAATCCCCGAGCCTCGCGCACCGTGCCCTATGTTTCGAAAGCCACCGGCGTTCCGCTGGCAAAGATTGCGGCGCGCCTCATGACCGGCCGCAAGCTGCGCGAATTTCTTCCGGAAAATATCGATCGCCGCGCCGATCTCGACACCGGCAGCTGCTACTACGTGAAGTCCCCGGTATTTCCGTGGAATAAATTTCCCGGCGTCGATACCGTGCTCGGCCCCGAAATGCGCTCCACCGGCGAGGTGATGGGCGTGGGCGACAGCTTCGGCGAAGCCTTCGCCAAAGCGCAACTCGCCGCCGGTCAGAAACTGCCGACGCAGGGCACCGTTTTCATCAGCGTCACCGACCACGACAAGCCCCACGTCGCCGAAGTCGCCCGCAAGTTCGTAGACATGGGATTCAAACTGGTCGCCACCTCGGGCACCGGCGATGTGATTGAAGAGGCGGGCATGGGAGTCGAGCGCGTCTACAAAGTGAAAGAAGGACGCCCCAACGTGGTCGACTTCATCAAGGGCCAGCGCATTCATCTCATCGTCAACACGCCTACGGGCCCAGAGCCGTGGTTCGACGAAAAAGCCATCCGCCGCGCGGCGGTCATGGCGCGCATTCCCACCATCACCACGCTATCGGCAGCACGCGCTGCGGCGGAAGGGATTGCGGCGCTCCAGCGCGGAGAAATAAACATACGCGCCTTGCAGGAGTTGCAGGCGGAGAGAACGGTACGGGGCTGACCTAGGAAAAGAATGGTGAAGTTCAAGGCAAAACCACCAAATCAGATTCCAGCCGCGCTCCGCCGGAAGTCGCGGGGAAGCGGTCTGTCAGTGAGCGCGATCGCGCGAAGCACCCTCGAAAAACGCCTTTCCAGCGTTGACGGTGAAATCGATCCGCGGAGGCAAGAACCTACGGAGTTGGACGGGGTTTGATTGCCTCCACCTGGTTAGAAAGGTCCCAATGCTCCTGCACGGAATTTTCCCTCCCGTTACCACGCCGTTTTACCCCGACGGCAACGTCTACTTCAAAAAACTCGAGAGCAATGTGGAGCGCTACTCGCGCACGCCTTGCGCTGGCATCGTCGTGCTCGGCTCTACGGGAGAAGCCATACTGCTCTCCGATCAGGAGCGGCGTGACGTGTTGAAAACGGCCCGCGAGACTACCCCGCCCGATAAAGTGCTGATCGCGGGTACGGGGATCGAATCGGCCACAGAAACTCTTCGCCTTACCGAATACGCGGCCGAACTGGGCTACGACATCGCCATGGTGCGCACGCCACATTACTACAAAAAGCAGATGCAGCCCGCCAACATCCTGGCCTTTTACCGTACCGTGGCCGATCGCTCGCCCCTGCCGGTCATTATCTACAGTTTTCCGCAGGCCACTGGTTACGACATTCCCGCCGAACTCGTGATCGAACTCGCCGGGCATCCCAACCTGATCGGCATCAAAGAGTCGAGCGGCGACGTGGAGAAAGTTCGCAAAATGGTCGAAGGCACGCGGCACGTTCGGCGCAGCGCGACCGTGACTGAAACCTTCGAGGCGGTGACGCCGCGTATGCTGGCGTCGGCAGGCGGATCGACTCCTGCGAATGGCGGCAATGGCGCATTGGTTCCGGTGGGGGCTTTGTCCGGCAGTTCCAGCAAGCCGTCCTCGTCGGCCGTTACGGTCGTGGGAAAAATGAAGACGCGGCAAAAAGAAGTCGGATTCCAGGTTTTGGTAGGCGCTGCCAACCGGCTGCATCCATCGCTCGAGGCCGGAACCGCGGGCGCAATTCTGGCATTCGCTTGTGTGGCGCCCACCGCGTGCTACGAAATCTACGCAGCGTGGAAAGAGGGCGATGCTGCGTTGGCTGCTCTGAAGCAGCAGCGCATCGCCAGTGCGGCCGAGCGCGTTGTCGGCGAACTAGGGATCCCGGGCGTGAAATACGGAATGGATTTCAACGGCTACTTCGGCGGTTCGGCGCGATTGCCGCTGCTCCCGCTCACTGGCGAACGGAAGGGCGAGGTCGAGCGCCTGCTGGCTGACATCAGAAACTAAATTTTAAAAGATACTCGAGCATAGCGGTGAAGCGTTCTCGTCCACTCCGGCCGAAAGCCTCCGAAGAGAGGAAGGCCTGGTCCGAGAGGAATAAAGGCGCGCTGGTTTACGTTTGCGCGATCGAAAGCGACAGATTGAGGTGCCGCTATTCGCTGGATCGACCAAGCTTACGAGGCTGCAGGCGCGCGTAGGAAGGAGAGCAGGGCTCGTGCAGGTTGCGATTGCGGTCCCGGGCTCGCCGGCGTTATACTCGATTCGAACGAACGTTCGAATTAAGTGTGGTGTGCTGACTTATGGCGTCCCCATCGACAACCGCACGCGCTTCGGGAGCGCGCGGGCTGCCGACGATCGCTGCGCCCACCCGCTTCGACCGTCGCCTGTCCGAGATTCTCACCCATGCCACGGAGGTCTTCTGCAAGAAGGGATACGAAGGCGCCTCCATGCGCGACCTTTCCCGCGCCAGCGGCATGTCGCTGGCCGGCCTTTATTACTACTTCGAATCGAAAGAGCGGCTGCTTTTCCTGATTCAAAAGCATACTTTCACGACGGTGTTGCAAAGGTTAAGATCGCGTCTGGAAGGCGCGCGCGACCCGGAGCGGCGAATCCAAATCTTCATCTTGAATCACCTGGAATATTTTCTAGCGAATCAGTCGGCAATGAAAGTTCTCTCCCACGAAGCGCAGGCTCTGCAGAACGGATTGGCTTCCGAAATCACCACCATCAAGCGCCAGTACTACCGCATCTGCGTGGGATTACTGGAGGAGCTGAAGCGCGAGCGCGGATTGCAGTGTTCCACGCGCATCGCCGTGCTCAGCCTCTTTGGCATGATGAACTGGATCTACACCTGGCACAATCCGCGGGTCGATGCCGACGCCAAACCACTGGCAAAGGAAATGAGCAGCATTTTTCTGCGCGGCGTGATGGCAGATGCCGGGGAGCGAAAATAAGGACTAAGATCACCATGGGTTGGATCTCGAAATATTGATCGTCAAGACTACGCGACAAAAGGAGTGACTGAGATGGCGACCACCATGCAGCCGGCAACCGGCGAAAGTACCCAGCGGCTTGTCAACTACCGAACCGACGGCGGCGTAGCGGTGATTGAGATGTGCGATCCGCCAGCCAACACTTACACCTATGAGATGAATCGGCAACTCGATGACGCCATTTTGCGGGCCCGCATGGAGAATGATGTGCACGTGATCTTACTCACGGGCGCCGGCGACAAATTCTTTTCGGCGGGGGCGAACATCAAAATGCTTTCGAGCGTCGATCCCACCTTCAAATATTATTTTTGCCTGCACGCCAACGAAATGCTGTTGCGCCTGGAGCACACGCCCAAGCTGGTGATCGCAGCCATCAACGGCCACTGCGTCGGCGGAGGCCTGGAGATTGCCATGGCCGCCGACATTCGCATCGCGCGCAAAGACGCGGGCAAGATCGGCCTGCCGGAAGTAAATCTAGGCGTCCTGCCCGGCACCGGCGGCACGCAGCGCCTCTCGCGCTTAGTCGGTAAGAGCAAGGCCATCGAGTTGATGGTCACGGGCAACACTTTTTCGTTTGAAGAAGCGCAGGAGCTCGGCATCCTCAACGACATCTACGAGCGCGACGGTTTCATGGAAAACATGATGGAGTACGCCAAGCAGTTCTGCCCGCCGAACAAGGCTGCCAAAGCTGTGGGACGGATCAAGCGGGCGGTGCAGACGGGCTGGGAAATTCCAATGGAGTCGGCGTTGGCGGTCGAGCGCGAGAACCAACAGATCTTGTTCCAAAGCGAAGACGCGAAGGAAGGTCTGGCCGCATACGTGGAAAAACGGCCAGCAGTTTTCAAAGCGAAATAGGAAGAAGGACCCAGCACTGAGCACCTAGCATTTCGCCCTTCAAGGCCAGGAGACGAACCCGGCAGGGCCCTGTGCGAAGTGCCAGCTTCAGTATGAGCGATTGGGGAGGACTTATGCCCGGCAAGGTGGCAAAAATCGGAACCTTCAGCGACTGGGAAGGCATGTTCAACGACTGGCGCAAAGATATCGGCGTCAACACGGCGGATATCGAAGCCTTCCACTTCGACACGCTCTATGGAGCCATCGATACCGACGAAATTGAGTTCGGCCACTACAAAGGCCGCCGCAAGTGGGAGAATCTGCGCCAGATTCCCACGCAGCAGATGCGCGACGCGCTGATGAACATGATCGTCTATCAGGGCGACACGGAGTTCGCCAGCGTCGAGCAGCAGCGCAACCTGCTCGAAAACGCTCCCACCGACTGGGATCGCCGCGCCATCACCCGAGTCATGATCGAAGAAATGCGTCACGGCTGGCAAATGTGCGCGCTGCTGGTCGATCACTTCGGCTATTCGGGCAAGGTCGAGGCGCAGAAAATGCTGGAGCGCCGCGCCTTCGAGAACAAGCGCCTACTCGGCGCTTTCAACGTCGACGTCGACAACTGGATGGACTTCTTCACCTACACCGACTTCGTCGATCGCGACGGAAAATTTCAGCTGCAGATGCTCAAGTACTCCGCCTTCGCGCCGCTGGGCCGTTCCATGTCCTACATGCTGCGCGAAGAGGCCTTTCACATGGGCACGGGCAACGACGGCCTGCGCCGGATCGTAGAAGCGGGAGTCATTCCGGGATGGTTGATTCAGAAATATCTCAACAAGTGGATTTCGAGTTCTTACGATCTTTTCGGCACCGACCATTCTTCGTCGGCGCACTGGGCTTACGTGTGGGGCGTCAAGGGACGCTACGATGAGCCCAAGAACGACCACGCTCCCGATCTTGACGACCTGAATGACTACAATCGGAATCTCTATCGCGATGAAGTGGCAGGTTTGATCGACCGCTTCAACGGCGCGTTGAAGCCGGGGCAACCGAAGTTATACGCCCCGCAGATCAAGTTCAATCGCGAAATCGGGCGCTGGGCGGGACAGAAGTTCCACGCGCAGACCGGCGAACCGCTCGAGGATCGCGCCTATGCGGAGCATTTGAAGCAATACCTGCCCTCGGCGGAGGACAAGAAGCTGTTGCTCGAAATCATCGGCCTGGAAAAGAAATGGATCGCCGAAAAAGCCGGAGCGCGCGACCCGCTCGCCAGCATCGGCGAAGTCCGCAAGTCGGCCATTAATCTGTAAGTAAGAAAATCACCTTAGCCCTGGGGCAAAGAAAAAACATGTCTTCGACGTTGGCTGAATCCAAACTCGGCCGCCTGCGCGTCCATCTCGATCCGCCGATCGCGCGAATTGTTTTGAACCATCCGCCGCTGAACGTGATCGACGTTCTCATGATGGAGGAACTGGGGCAGGCTCTGGCCGAGGTCGAAGCTCATTCCGAAATTTCAGCCGTGGTCTTGAGCGGCGAGGGCCGCGCCTTCTCGGCGGGAGTCGATGTGGCCGCCCACACCCCGGATCAAGTCGAGCGCATGCTGACGAAGTTTCATGCGGTGGTTCGGGCACTCGTGGCTTCCAGAAAAGTTACGATCGCCGCCGTGCAGGGCTATGGCCTCGGAGGCGGCGCAGAATTAGCCACCGTCTGCGATATCGTATACACCACCGCGTCGGCGCAGTGGGGATTTCCCGAGATCAAGCTCGGCAGTTATCCTCCGGTGGCGTGCACGGCGCTGGCCGCGCTTGTGGGGCAGAAACGCGCGTCTGAACTGATCCTGACCGGTCGGACGATCACAGGAACCGAGGCCGTCGCAATGGGGTTGGCCACGCGCGCGGTCCCCGATGAGGAAGTGGATTCCGCGGTGAATCAAGTCGTCCAGCAACTGCTGAAGCTGAGTCCCGCGGCCTTGGCGCTGACCAAGAAGGCCATTTACGCATGGGACGCGATGCACTTCGACAAGGGCCTGGCGCGGGCTGAAAGGATTTACCTGGAAGAGTTGATGAAAACGGCGGACGCGCACGAGGGCATTCGCGCGTTCCTGGAGAAGCGCGAGCCGAAGTGGACCGGAAAGTAAACTCAGAGCCATGGACTACGAGATCAATCCTGAAGAAGTAAGAGCCAAACTGGATCAAGGCGAGAAATTCGTTCTTCTCGATGTACGCGAGCCCTGGGAGTTCGAAACCGCCAGCATGCAGGGCGCAAAACTGCTGCCCATGGGGGACGTTCCCTCGCGTGCGCATCAGGAACTCGATCCCGAAGATCATATTGTGGTGGTCTGCCATCACGGGGTGCGCTCGTTGAACGTCACCGCGTGGCTGCGGCAACAGGGATTCGAGAAGGCGCAGTCCATGCGCGGCGGCATCGACGCTTGGTCGCGGCGCGTGGAGGCTACGGTGCCGACGTACTGAAGGCGAAGCCAGAGTCAGCCGACATGATCACCGACTGCCACGTCCATATCTCGCCGCTGGAAATGTTCAAGCCGCAGGCGCTCGAACTGATGAAGCGGAAGCGTCCGAACTTCGGGCAGATCGCCGAATGCTGCCGGTCGCCCAAGGCATTCCTCGGCTATCTCGATCGCTGCGGCGTCGACCGCGCCGTGTTGATCAATTACGTGGCGCCCGAGGTCATCGGGTTCACCAACGGCGTAAATCAATTCATCGCCAATTACGTGAAAGAAAGCCCCAAGCGCCTGCTTTCGTGCGGCAGCCTGCATCCCCGCCACACCACCAATGTTTTGGCCGACATGGAGCAGATTCTGCGCCTGGGCATCGGCATGATCAAGATTCATCCTCCCCATCAGCTTCTTTTTCCCAACGATTACTTGAACGGAGTGAAGGAACTGGAGATCATCTACCGCGCTGCCGAAGCCAACGGCGTGCCGGTGATGTTTCACACCGGCACTTCAATTTTTCCCGGCGCGCGCAACAAGTATGGCGACCCCATGTACGTCGACGACGTGGCCGTCGACTTTCCCCAACTCAAGATTCTTTTGGCGCATGGCGGACGCCCGCTCTGGATGCAGACGGCCTTCTTTCTCATCCGCCGCCATCCCAATGTCTATCTCGACATCAGCGGAATTCCGCCGAAAACATTGCTCAAGTATTTCCCCCGCCTCGACGAAATCGCACACAAGACTCTGTTCGGCACCGATTGGCCGGGTCCGGGCGTACCCGATATCAAGAAGAACCTCGACGAGTTTCGCGCCTTACCTTTGAACGAAAGCCTGCAGCAGCAGATTCTCAGCAAAACCGCGCTGGACATTTGGCCCGCTTGAGCGCGCCGGGGCCCAGATACAATGTGGCGAGAACCGCCCCGGCTGTCCGTCAAGCGAAGCTCGACCTCTTTCTCATCCTCATCCCTGCCAACCAGCGGCAAGAGCGCCCTTAACGCGCTGGAAGGCAATCCCCTTTTGGCGTATAAGGGAAAGTTGCATTCCGGCGCATCCCCCGCGCGGCTCGGCAACGTGCACTCAATCTGACTGAGCGAGAGACTTATGTCCAGCGCCACCACGACTCCCACCAAAGGCCTCGAAGGCATCGTCGCCACCCACTCCAGTATTTGTTACATCGACGGGGAGCGCGGCATCCTCGCCTACCGCGGCATTGACGTTCATGAACTGGCCGAGCATTCCACCTTCGAAGAGACTTGCTACCTGCTCTGGTTCGGGCGCCTTCCCAATCGCAATGAGCGAAACGATCTGCACGCGCGCCTCGCCGAAGAGCGTCATCTCGATCCTGCGATTCTCGAACTTTTAGGCAAAGCCCCGAAGAGCGCGCTGCCCATGGATGTGCTGCGCACTGCCGTCTCGGCGCTGGCCTTCTACGACGCCGACGAGAAGAAGAACGACCACGAGGCCAACGTGCGCAAAGCGATTCGCCTGACTTCGCAGATTGCGATGATCGTGGCCGCTTACGACCGCATCCGTAAAGGCAAGCCGATCGTAGATGCCGACCGGTCGCTCTCGCATGCTGCCAATTTTCTGCTGCAGTTGAATGGAGCCAAACCCTCGCCCACGGCCGAGCGCGCGCTCGATATCGCTCTGATCTTGCACGCCGATCATGAGCTCAATGCCTCTACCTTCGCGGCTCGCGTGACGGCTGCAACATTGTCGGATATGCACTCCGCCATTACATCCGCGATCGGCGCGCTCAAAGGACCCTTGCACGGCGGCGCGAACGAAGCCGTCTTTCGCATCCTGGAAACGATCGAGCGCGACAAATCCGATCCCGTCGCCTACGTTCGCACTCTGCTCGCGCAGAAGAAAAAAATCCCCGGTTTCGGCCATCGCGTTTACCACACGGAAGATCCACGCGCCACGCACCTGCGCGCCATGTCGCGTGATCTGTGCAAGTCGAGCGGCCAGCCGCAATGGTATGAAATGTCAGAGAAGATCGAAAGCTTCGTGAAGGCGGAGAAGAACTTGAATGCCAACGTCGATTTCTATTCCGCGTCCACGTATCACGTGCTGGGCATCGATGAAGATCTCTTCACTCCGGTATTCGCGGTTTCGCGCATCAGCGGCTGGTCGGCCCACGTCATCGAGCAACTCGACGACAACCGCTTGATCCGCCCGCGCGCGGAGTATCTTGGGCCGGAGTACCCGAATCGTTACGTGGCGATGGAGAAGCGCTGACCGGATCGGTCGGCAAGCCCGCGGCTGCATGATTTCCTGGAAGGTCTGACCCTCTCCTGATGGAACAGGATTGTGGTCTCTCCTTGCGTGCTGTTCTCTGCCATGATCTTGGCATAAGCGACGTGGACGCCTGATTGCATCCCCACAAATATCGGTCCGCCTGTATCTTGATGCGCAACGCAGCCTATCGTAAAGTTCTCCACCGGCGGCCTTTGCACGTCCGAGCCAACTGAGTGCGTCCCAAGTCGTAGCGTTCGCCCGGATACGGCAGGCCCCACTCGCCAGTCTTCCGGCTGATAATCAGTGTCCACGGAAGTTTGCCCTTATCGATCACGAACAGCGTGTCGCTGCCGTGGGGGATCTCTGTGGGGGTCTCGAGAGGAGGGATGAGCATGTTCTCGCTGACACGAAAGGCAGTCGCCGGGTAAGGATCCGCGCGCCATGCATCTCCATTCGCGCCGACGGGTGGGGACGCTCCGGAGGCCTTGCGACCAAAGGTGATCGTGCTTCCGTCAGAGAACGTGCACTCATTCCGTGGACCCCGGCCGGGCGCCTGGGATTCGTCCTCATGACCTTTTCCGCCGGAGAAGAGCGGTGCGGTGCAAATCAGGGTAGCTGCCAAGAGCAACACGGCAGCGCCGATCCATTTCAGGGTCTCGTGCAGGGCTTTCACTTGACCCCACCCTCACCGACAGCTTAGATCGCCAGCCTGCAGCTCGCAAGGCCTGAGGCAACGGTCTCAACGATCCTCAGAGTACAATAAAAGATCGGTATGCGCCGTATTTATCTCGACAACAACGCCAGCACGCCCGTCCTGCCGGAGGTGATGGAGGCCATGCGCCCGTATTTTGGCGAGCGCTTCGGTAACGCCTCCTCGATCCACCATCATGGCCAGGAGACCCGGGCCGCCGTCGAAAACGCGCGCGATTCCGTGGCCAAGTTGCTGGGCTGCCGCAGCTCTGAGGTGATCTTCACCAGCGGCGGCACCGAGGGCGATAATCTCGCCATCGCCGGGCTGACCACCGCTGACGATCACATCATCACTTCGAGCATCGAGCATCATGCCGTGCTCCACGCTTGCAAGCATCAGGAGGAAGTGGGCTGCGAAGTGACGTGCGTGCCCCCCGACGGCCGCGGCCTGATCGATCCCGACGATGTACGGCGAGCGATAAGGCCTAACACGAAGCTGATCTCGATCATGATGGCCAACAACGAAACCGGAGTGCTGCAACCGCTCGATGAAATTGGCCAGATCGCCGCCGAGGCCGAAGTTTATTTTCACACCGACGCGGTGCAGGCCGCGGCCAAGATTCCGCTTGATGTCAAGCGCATCGGCTGCAGCGCGCTTTCCATCTCCGGTCACAAGATGCACGCACCGCAGGGCGTGGGCGCGCTGTACCTTCGCCGGAGCACACATCTGCAGCCGCTTTTTTACGGCGGGCGCCACGAACGCTCGCGCCGCGCCGGCACCGAGAACGTCCCGGGAATTGTGGCTCTGGGCAAAGCGGCAGAGTTGGCGAGGCAGGGTTTCGAGCGCGGCGAAGACAAGAAAATGTCGGCGCTACGCGACCGCCTGCAACAGGGAATCCTCGCGCAGGTTGAAGAAGTGGGCGTGAACGGCGAAGGCGCGCCGCGGGTTCCGAATACGACGAACCTCTATTTCGATCACATCGAAGGCGAGGCCATGGTGATCGCGCTCGATCTTAAAGGCCTGGCGGTTTCCACCGGCGCGGCTTGTTCCTCGGGAGCGATTGAGCCTTCGCACGTGCTCACTGCCATGGGGCTGCGGGCCGATCGGGCGCGGGCCAGCATTCGCTTTAGCCTGGGAAAGCAGAACACAGACGAGGATATCGACTTCGCACTGGCGCTCGTGCCCGAAGCGGTGGCGCGATTGCGGGAGTTGAGTCCGGCATATAAAAAGGTAGCATTTCGCAATTAGCAACTTGGCATCGAGCGAATGGCAGATTTCCAATGACGAATGGCTAAGTGCCAAATGCGCAATGCTAACCACCGCGATCAAAGCATGCCAGAGACCAAGACCATTGCCGTAGCCATGTCGGGCGGTGTCGATTCCTCCACCGTCGCGGCCCTGCTGCGGGCCGAGGGACATAACGTCATCGGCCTGACCATGCAACTCTGGAACCAGCGTCGTCTGGCTGGTCAGGAGGGCATGCCCGAGCAGGTGACCGGACGCTGCTGTTCGCTCGACGACGTATACGACGCCCGCCGCGTCGCCGAGCACTTGGGCATCCCGTACTACGTCGTCAATCACGAGGAGCGCTTCGAGCGCGATGTCGTGCGCCCATTTGTCGCGGAGTATCTCTCGGGGCGCACGCCGATTCCTTGCAGCCTGTGCAACAATCACCTCAAGTTCGATCAGTTGCTTGTCGTCGCCCGCCAGATCGGCGCCGATGCCGTGGCCACAGGCCATTACGCCCGGGTGGAGTACGATGTCGCCCGTCGACGCTGGCTGCTCAAGCGCCCCGCCGATCGCAGCAAGGACCAGACTTATTTTCTATTCGGTCTCACTCAGGATCAGCTAAGCCGCACCCTCTTCCCTCTTGGCGGCATGCATAAGGCTGAGGTTCGTGAACTGGCCGGCAAACAGGGACTGGCTCTGGCCGGGAAGCCCGATTCGCAGGAGATCTGCTTTGTCCCCGGCGGCGACTACAAGCGCTTCATCGACGCTTATCTGGCCGAGAGTGGCGAGGCTTTGCCCGAGACCGCGGGGGAACTCGTGACCGCGAGCGGGGAAGTGATCGGCGAGCACGCGGGCATTCACAACTTTACCGTCGGCCAACGCAAAGGGCTGGGTGTGGCGACGGGATCGCCACTCTATGTGATCCAAATCAATGGAGCCGACAAGCAGGTTGTGGTCGGCGGCGAGGAGCATCTTTATTCGCGAACGCTCCACGCCCGCCGCGTGAACTTGATTTCCGTCGACGACCTGCGCAAGCCCATGCGCGTCTCGGTGAAGATTCGCCATCGCCACGAACCGGCGGCGGCGGTTCTCGAAAAGACGGCCGCTGACGAAGTCCGGGTCACCTTTGACCAGTCCCAACGCGCCATTACTCCCGGGCAAGCCGCAGTTTTTTACGACGACGATGTCGTAGTCGGCGGCGCCTGGATTTCCTAAGACCGGTTCATCGCCACACTCATCCGCGGCTGGGCCACACCGCGGCCACGACCAACGCTACTGCGATTCCCACGGAAACTTCTACGAAGCGGTGCGAGGCCACAATCCAGGCTGGTTTTTGGTGAGCGATTAGCAAAATGATGCTTACGGTAATCGCCGCGAAGCGGTAGGCGGTGCGCATCCGGAGCAAGGCGCACAGCGCCCCGCAGCCAAAAATCGCGGCCGCATAAACCAGCACGTGGGAAGAAAAAAAGGTGGCCACCAAGGCTCCGACGACCGCGCCCAGGGCCGTTCCGGCAAAGCGTTGCCACGCCACCGCTCTGGGGTCGAGCGTGGACTCAATGATCACGATCGCCGAAATCGGCGCCCAGTAAGATTCGGGCAGCTTCAGCATTCGGGCCAGCAGCAGCGAAACCACGGCCGCTACCGTGGTTCGGGCCGCGTCCAGAAGCGCATTCAGCCCTACTTTGAATGTATTTGCCATAGTTCAGCCGACTCCGATGAACCATTTCCCCCTGGCGGAAGTATTCCCGCTTTGCCCCGACGCAAGCTTGGCTAGTGGGCTCAGCACAATTTGACGATCTTCCATCCGTAGGGAAGGAAAACCCCGTGACCATCGCTATCCCCGAAGAATTGCCACCCGTCCCCGACAAATTATCGCAGGCCAGTGCCGCTGCCGCCTATTCTGCGGTTCCTGCGCCTCCCTCATACGCGGCGCCCGCGGTGCCCACAGCCACGGGCTTTACCTTAAGCACGGTTGATTTGTCGCAAAACACGCAAGCCCATATTCTCCAGGCTCAAGGCGAGTCTCCTTCCGAAATTGCGCAAAGCCTCGATACCACGATCGCCGTCGTGGAGGGTTACTTAGGAACTCCAGTGGCCGCCGCGACGGTGACTCCGGCCGAGGCGACAGCGACCGGGGAAGGGGTTCCGACGCAATCGACCACGGTGCCCCCCGGGATTTGAGTTTTCAGCGTCGAACAGGGAGTCCGTGCTTAGAGGGATTTCAGACGCGCCAGGAAGGGAAGACCTTCTGCTTTCAACCTCTGCTCCAGGCGCTTCGTGCAATCACACTCGCCACAGGCCCACGGCTCGCTTCCATTTTCGTCACGGCAATTGCGGCGGTCGTGCGCATCCTGCACCTTCGCGAGATCGAAATATTCTTCCCAGTACGGTCGTTCCTCCTGCAGTGGCGTAGGACAGTAGCAGACTTCGACCCAGCGCACGGTTTGGTCCTTGCACAGGCGAGCGTCCTGCATGTTGCGCCAGTATTCGCCCTCGGCCACCGATCCCTGGCCGAGGCTCTTGTTCTCGATGGCCTGGAGCAAATCGCCTTCGCGGCCGGGTTTCACGCGGGCTTGAACTAAGTAGCGCATCATGAATGCGGGCTTTGTGCTGGCCCCGCGCCGTGCAGGAAGATGGTCTGTCCCACCGCCAGTCGACCGATGCGAGTGACTGCGCCGTAGATCCCGGCGTGGTTCTGGTTCGCACGAACTACCGCTTTCAGCACTTCCGGCGTGGGACGGGCCGAGTCGGGATCCAGGTTCACCACCGAGCAGCGGAGGTCGCGCATCGTGACCGCGATGGCGGGGGCGTCGTTTCCCTCGCCGAAGGATAGCGTGCCGCCCAACCACTCCTCCTCCTGGAACGGAGTGGATCGCAGTAAGCGAACCACAACATTCGGGCGAAAGCGCCGCACCTCCGGGCTCTGGCCTGCGACTCGAGCGATCTCGCGCACCGTATCGGAGGCCAGCACAGAAATGCTCGCGTCGTCGAAGATGCCATGCCTCAACTGCATCATCTGCACGGGAGCCCCGTACCGGCGTCCAACCTCTTGGGCCAAGTCCTCCCCGAAGACGGGCATTTCTTCACCAGGCGGCGTGCGGATATGCGTAGGGAGAAGAGGATCTTCCGGCCCGCCGCCCTCGCGGCGGTGCGGAGTAAACAAGAGCAGGTCGGGAAGGTTGCTTGCGGTCAGCCACGGGAACCCGCTAGGGTCGCCCACCCGCCGGAAGGCCAGGCGCCGGTCACCGTCGAGCCCGTGCCACCCCAACTGCGCGGCCTGGAGCTGCTCTCCGGCCATGGACTTTACGGGATACCGGAAGATGGCTTCCACCTGTCCGATTGCTAATGGCATGCTCGATCTGGGTCCGCCCACCGATCGCCGACCGGTTCAGATGAACATTTCGTCCTGCGGCACGGGCCGTCGCGGCTCGCGGCTTCCGCCGCCGTTGCGGCGGCCGCGATTTCCCAGGAGAAACTCCACGCCCGCGGTAATCCCTTGCACCAGCCCTGAAACTTGCCGTACCGGAGACACCACCGTTTTGTGCACGACCTCAGAAGTATGCTCAACCCGATCAAGCGTCCGGGTAAGCAACTCGTCGGCGCGAATGATCTGCAACCTTCCGCGATCCACGGCGTCATTGACCGTGGCATCGACGCGCTGCACCTGGGCCCGCACGGCCGCTGTGGTTTCCATCAGATTATCGGTGATGGTTTGCAGCTTCGGACCGAGGTCGGTGAGCAAAGCCTGCGTCGTGTCGATCGTCGGGAAGGCCTTGGTCTTAACCTCTTCCGCAATGGCTTCCATGCGCGCGGTGCTCTTTCGGACGGCCAGATACATGGCCAGAAGAATGAGAGCTTGCAGCACCACGGCTGCTCCCGTCAAAGCGATGAACAGTGGTAGGAGGTTTTCCATAACCCAGATCCCAGATCTTTCTGCCAAAATATCGGCCGCCGAAATATCAGCCGCTCGCGGAAAATCAACCCCTGGGAAGCGGCAGAGTCGGGCCGCTCGCCGGGAGCGGTCTTTACAGGTTCTTCGGCGTTCCAGTATCCGCGGTGGCCTCTTGGTAAGCCTGACGCCCGGCCTCGTAGGCGGCGCGGAATTGATCCTTCTGCTGATTCACCACGTCGCGACTCTTGTCCACCCATCCGGCGGCTTGCTCCTTGGCCTCGCGGGCGCGGCTGCGAACGTAGTCACGCCCTTCTTCGGCTCGCGATAGAATCGCATCGCGCGTCTCGCTGCCCGGGCGCGGCGCGTACAAAACTCCCGCCAAAGCGCCCAATCCCAATCCCGCCAAGAACCAAATCAATGTGCTGCCGCCGCTATCCTGATCCGACATGAGCTTGCCTCCCAACTGACTATAAGTGCTACCAATCCGGATGTTAGCACTCGTATGAGGGAAATACAATTACGGCAAAACCTGTAAAGCAGAACGTGGAAAACTGCAGTTTCAGGGGGGACTGAGGTGGTAGATCATCGACTGCCCATCTTTCATCACGCATGCAGCGCTAGCATTACGCATGCAGCGCGAGCGTGCACAGCCCCCGCATAAGCCTTCCGGCGCTGTTGTGAAAGTCAGCCTTACTTCTGGGCTGGAGTTCCCGCAGGCGCGGGTGCTGGAGCCGCAGGTTGCGTCTTCGCAGGGGCCGATTTCACTCCCTGCAGCACGGAGTTCACACTGCCATGCTTGGTGGCGTAAATGGAAAGCGTCACCGAAGTCAACATGAAGAGGACGGCCGAAATGGTGGTGGCTTTCGAGAGCGCGGTGGCCGCCCCTCGCGGCCCGAAAGCAGCCTGGCTGCCTTGTCCTCCGAAAGCGGCCGAGATGTCGCCGGCTTTGCCGCTCTGCAGGAGCACCACGATAATTAGAAACAGGCAAACCAGTACGTGAATGATGGTGACCAGGATGATCATGAAAGTTTAAGAATCCGCTCGGAAGTTAGATGGATGACGCTACAGACCTATTGTACGACGCGCTGAGCATCGAAGACAAACCCTAGGTTGCGCCGGTGTCCTCGCCCGCTGTCCAAAGAGCTTGCCGGAAGGGCAGCCCACCCTCTGCTGTGCGTTGCATTTGAGGCCCGCCTCGCTGCGGCCTCGATGATTGTAGTCCCCGCGCCGACGACCGCAAAAAACCTGCGGGACGGCTTGCAAGCCGTCCCGCAGGTTTCGATTCTTCCGCATTGCTGCCGGCTAGTTGACCGTCAGCGAAACCGAGCTGCTGTGTTGAGTTCCGTTAGCTTTGCCGACTACCGTCACCGTGTAAGAACCGGCGGGAGTACCCGGGTTGCCTTGAGTTTTGACCGTGGTTGAGCCACCGCCGCCGCCGCATGCCACCTGGAACGCGCATCCGCTGAGCACCAGGAAGATCAGGCAGACGCCCAGCAGTTTTCTGCGGTTCTCCTTGTTGATTCCGGCGCCGCCCAGCAGCATAGCAGGAACCATGATGGCGAAGGCGAACATCATGCCCGAACCCTTCGGTCCAGCGGGACGATCGAGCGCGGCCTGCTGCCCCACGGTCGTGATGGTGAGGGTCGCGCTACCATTGCCGTTCGCCACCGCGATCGCTCCCAGCGAGCAGGTGGCCGCCGGAGTTACCGCCGGGGTTACGCTGCAGCTCAGGGCTACCGTCGAGGGGTTTAGTCCGCCAACCGGCGTGATCGTGACAGTCGAGGTCACCGAAGCACCCGGAGCTACGGAGAGCGAAGCGGGCGAAGCGGCGAGCCCGAAATCAGCAGCAATTGAGGTGGTAACGACCAAGCTCACGACCGTCGAAGAGCTGGCCGAGTAGTTGGTGTCTCCGCTGTAGTTCGCACTGATGTTGTGTGGGCCCACGGCGAGGCTGGAAATCGACATCGAGGCGACATCGCTTCCATTCAGAGCGATTCCCGATCCAATCACCGTAGCCCCGTCAAGGAATGTTACTGTGCCCGTGGGAACGCCGCTGGTGTTGGGGCTGACGGTAGCCGTAAGAGTGACCGCTTGATTCTGAACGGCCGAGGTGGCTGACGGTACTAATACGGTGCTGCTGCCGGCTTGGGTAATGTTCTGCGTATAGGCAATCGTGTGTGCCTGGTAGTTAGCATCTCCCGAATAGACAATCGAAAGCTTGTTCTGTCCTAACGGCAGGGTAGCCGTGGTCAACGTATAGACTCCGCTGGCCAGAGTTCCCGGCGTTCCAATGACCGTGTTGCCGTTCTTGAACGTTACCGTGCCGGTCGGCCCGGTGCCGTTCGACACGCTGGCCTCTACCGTGGCCCGCAGGGCGACGGACTGCCCATAGGGCGCCGGATTTCCCGAAGAGCCTATCGTAATCGCCGTGCCGGACTGATTCAGAAGAACGCTGACGCTGCCGGCGCGGCCGTTAGCGACCGCCAGGTCCAGCGCACCGTCTCCGTTGAAGTCGCCCACGACTGCCGAATAGGCCAGCGATCCTACTCCGTATAAGGACGGAGTTTGGAACGTTCCATCACCGTTGCCCAGCAGCAGGATTACCAGGTTGCCGGGGTAAGATCCCGAAGGTGTGCTGGTGAGCGCCAAGTCCCACTTGCCGTCGCTGTTGAAATCCGCCACTACGATCGACGAAGGATTGGCATTGCCAGTTCCGTAGGTCTTCGGCGATTGGAAAGTGCCATCGCCGTTACCCAGCAGAATGCTGACCTGTTGCGTTAAAAAGTCAGCCACCGCCAGATCAGGAACGCCGTCTCGGTTGAAGTCCTGCACTGCGACTCCGAGTGGGTTGCCTCCGGGGCCGGTCGGATAGGCGACCTGCGCCTGGAAGGTACCGTCACCGTTGCCCAACAGAATGCTGGCGCTGCTGTCGGTCTCGTTCACCACTACGATGTCTTGCACTTTGTTGCCGGTCAGGTCGCTTAGCGCCACTGCGATCGGCCCGTTGCCCACAGCATAATCGACGGCGGTCTTGAAAGTGCCATCGCCGTTGCCCAGCAGCACGCTGACGTTGTTGCTGTGGAAATTGGCAACCACCAGGTCCTCGATGCCATCGCCGTTCACGTCGCCCACGGCAACCGCAGCCGGTTCGCTGCCTACCGTGAAGGTGTTGTCTGCCGCAAAGGTGCCAGTTCCCAGGCCGTTGTTTTCTATGCCCAGCATGATCCCAACCGTTCCGGTGCCGTAGTTCGTCACCGCCAGGTCGGGAATGCCATTTCCCGTGAAGATGCCGACCGCCAAACCATAAGGATCGGTGGGGCTATTGGTGCTGGTTTCCGTGGAGAAGTGATTCGGCCCCTGGAAAGTACCGTTGCCATTGCCCAGAAGAACCGAAATCGCGCTGGCCGTGCCGGTATTGGTCACCGCCAGATCCAAAACTCCATCTTGGTTGAAGTCCGATTCTACAATCGAAAAGGGAGTAGTGCCCGCGGGATAGTCGGCGCGCGCCTGGAAGCTTTCACTTTTGCCGTTGCTCAGGATCACGGTCACGCTGTTGTCGCCGGAATCCGCAGTGGCCAAATCCGTGAAGCCATCGTTATTGAAGTCGCCAGCGACTACGCCGTAGGGAATATCTCCAGTGCCGGCGTTCACCTGGCCGAGCATCGCGCCGTCGCCAACGCCCCAGAGCACACTCACGGTGTTGCCATCGCCGGCAGAGACCGCAACGTCCAGATTGCCATCGCCGTTAAAATCTGCCACGGTCAACGAAGTCGGGAAGGCAGCAGTAGGGTAATCCACGCGAGCCACAAAGGTTCCGTTGCCATTGCCCTTCAGTATGCTAACCGAGTTGCCCTGCTGATTCGCTACCACGATATCGAGAGGAGTGTTCGGGCCGCTCAGCGAAGCCAGCGCAACCGCTACCGGATTCGCTCCCGTCGCGTACTGAACCTGGGTTCCGAAGGTCCCGTTTCCAACGCCAGCCGTGCCATTGCCTAGAAGCACGCTGACGACATTGTTGTTATTGTTGTTGGCCACGACCAGGTCCGGAATGCCGTCTCCGTTGAGGTCGCCGACCGCCACTGAGGTCGGGTTGAAGCCCGTGTGGTAAGTGGTCAAAGCCGTCACCGGGCTAAACACACCGTTGCCCGCGGCGAGAAGAATTCCCACCGTGCCATCGGTGGCGTTGGTTACGGCAAGATAGTCCACATTCGAGGTGCTGGCCGAGAAGTGGCCGAGCGCGATTCCTTGCGGGCCGTTGCCGGTAGCGTAGTCCGTCTTGCCCTGGAAGGTTCCGTTTCCATTGCCCAGCAGGATGCTGACCGTATTACTGGTGGAATTGGTCACCGCCAAATCCAATTGCCCGTTGCCGAAGTCGCCCACGACAACGCCGAGGGGCTTGCCGCTGGTAGGGTAATCCACGTGGGCGCCGAAGGTGCCATCGCCCTTGCCTAAAAGGATGCTGACGGTGTTGGTGTTGGAGTTGACCACGGCAAGATCCAGATTGCCATCGCCATTGAAGTCTCCCACGGCCGCCGCTTGCGGATTGGTTGCGTTTCCGGTCGTATACTCAGGGGCGACCAGGAATTGTCTTGGGTTTTGAGCCGCTAAAGTCCCGGTCAGTATGCACAACAGAAGTCCTGCAAGCGTGCGTCGTAACATGAATCCTCCGGCCACTCTCGTTGGCGTTTCGTCTCTCAGATAGGTTCCGCAAAACAATGCGGTGGTTCTGCTATTCGGACTGTGTCGAATCCGCTCCCATACGAAAGATTCGTGCTCGATGGGGTCGATCCGTTGGAAAACGACACGCCGGTTAAATCGCTACAACAGGGGAAGAGATTTACGAAGGGGAGTTGGTCTCAAAGACCGCGGGGGAAGAAACTTGCGGCTTGAAATCTTGTCAAGAGTACTGTGTGCCCCACCTGCTCGCAATAGCCCGTTCGTGTCAAGTCGATTGGGCTGGGGTTGAAAGACTCTAAGGGCCTTTTGGGCAAAGAAAAAAGGCCCAAATCATTGATTTGGACCTTTCGGGCTACAGTGCGCGGGTGGTGCGGGGGAGGGCCGCCGATCCTACTTCCCGGCGCTTCCTGCTCCCTGTGGCGGAGCGGCCAACTGCTGCTCCACAACTTGACGCAGCGTGGCGTAATCGAGCGCCCCGCTCATGAAGTGCCCATTAATAAAGAAGGCCGGCGTACCGTTGAGACCGAGACGCATGCCTTCCTTGCGATCCTTGTCCACCACCGCGGCTTCCTCGCCGGAGTCGAGGCACTTATCGAAAGCGTCCCCGTCCAGTTTGAGGTTGCGGGCCTCAGCTTTCAACTGCTCGAGGTCCAGACCCTTGGTGCGGAAAAGTTCGTCATGGAACTCCCAGAACTTGCCCTGCTTGCCGGCGCAGCGGGTCGCTTCCGCCGCTTTTTCGGCGCGCGCGTGCATCGGCAAGGGGAAGTCCTTATAGGTAAATGCGACCTTGTCGCCCAGATCGGACTGCAGCTTCTTCAGATCGGCAGCCACCTTCTGGCAATAAGGGCACTCGTAGTCGGCAAATTCAATCACCGTGACCTGCGGCTTCTGCGGCCCGATCATCTCAGCGTTCTGGGTATCGACGTTCACTCTGGGGGGAGCCAGCGTCACATACACCTCAGTCTGAATGCGGAGCGCCTTCACATAAGCCGAAAGTGCCTTCTTGGTACGCAGCTCGCGAATCTTATCCAAAATCTTTCCGCGCACCGCTTCGTAAGGTTGTTCGGTCTCGAGGCCCTCGTAGTAGACCTTCATCTGGTCTTCGCTGGGATCCTTGACCTGCGATTTAATGTCGCGTTCGATCAGTTGGTCGAGAGTAAGATTTTCGCTCTTGGCTTTTTGCTCGAGCAGGCGCTTATCGATGAGTTCATCGAGCGCTTTGGTTTCGGCTTGGTAATAGGTGTAATGCGCCGATAGCAATTTGGCGGACTCTTCCTGCTCCAGTTCACCCATCGTTACCTTGACGCCGCCGACGTTTGCGATCACTTCGCTTTCCCCCTGGGCAAACATGGTTCCCGCGCTCAATAGCGTGAGTGCGGCTCCCAAACCCAGATGCAACCACTTCCGTGACACTGACATGAGATCCCCCATCTCAAGAATTTTACTGCCGTTCATTCTATCGGCTGCGCCAGAAAGCGGATGCTTTCGCTTCCTGGCGAGCCGGTTTTCTGAATCAAGCGGGACCAAAGTCAGCCCAACTCAACCCAGGTTAAATTAGTCACCCGTGCCGCAAGTGCAAACGCCGCTCTTGCTGCCGTCCAACTGAATCGCGTAGCACTCACCCTGCAGACGCGTGACTTCGGCGGCGCTGAGGGTGGCGTCTTGCGAAGCCGTCTCAGTGATCGCGAAGTTGCTGTTCTGGATGTGAGTCTCCCAGGCGCGAATGCCAGCCGTCGGATTCAGGCTCGTCGGCAACGGGCAAGTGCCGCCCCTGGTCGGGGTCGAAACGATCTTGATCAACCCAGTGTTCAGGATCACGCCGGTCAACGGATTGCCGGTCAGGTCGGTGTTGACAGAAAACGTACGCAGCCCATCCGGGCTAACGTAGCAGCTGCAGCACTCCGACAGTTCCTGAGACGAATCGAACACGTAGATGGCCGCGCAAAGGCTGCCACCGGCCGTGCCGGGATTGGTGACGCGAAGGTTTCCATCCGGAGCGCCAGCGCTGTTGGCGTTCGAGAAATAGTCCACCTTCAGAGTGTCGGGACCGGGCGTGGTAACCGCCGCCCCGGCTACCCCGGCACAGAGTGCCAGAGCAAGAGTACAGACTACGAGCATTGTGATTCGACGCATTTGTCCTCCTTGGATTTACGCCGCCAAGCTGGGGAGGGGTATTGCTCGGCATTTTGTGGCGCATGGCAAACTCTATCCTATTCAGCGATTGCCACAAGTCTCCAAGTGCACTAGCCCAATATCATTAGCCCCGCCAGAACCCGCCATCCGCAGGGCTTTCAAGCTCTCGGCCCCACAATCTTGCCGATAATCCCGGATCGAGTCGAGACACTCATCTTCACCATCACCAGCCGAATAAATGCCTTCACCGTATTCGGGCTGATCTTCATCCGCTGCGCAATTTCTTTGCTGGTAAAGCCCTCGAGCAGGAATTGCACCGTTTCCTGCTCGCGCGCGGTCAAGCCGAAGCGCTCCGATATTTCCGCAATCGTGACCGCCTCGTTGCTCTTTCTCTCCAGCATCACCATCAGCAATCCGCCCGAACCGTTCCTATGGTTGGGCGCCAAATCCAGCGGAAACGAGCGGCAAAGATAAGTTCGCCGCGCCGATTGAAATTCCCCCACCAGGCCGGAGCGCGAACGCCTCTCCATCAAATTGGAGCGGATCTTATTCGCCAGCCAGCTTTCCAGGTTATGAATTTTTTCCGGTCGATCTGGGAACGTGAGTATTTGCAGAACTTCCGCATTGGAAGCCACCACACTCAACGAACCATCCACCACGATCAGACCCGGCCGAGCCGGAGCAGTGTGCAATGAATTCCCCTTTTCGCGCGGCCGGACCACAGTTTCCGAGCCGCCTATTCGAATTGATTAGGCCACTGGGCCCTTCCCGCGGTTCATCGCTTAGAAGAAGCGAAGTGACTAGAGGGCGCATTTTTGATGCGCAACTTTCTGCTTTAGCTAGCCCTATTGAATTAAGTATTTCAAGCAGGTTTCCGCTTTCCTTGGGGTAGGAAAGATCCCGCACTCCTTCGAGGGGGAGGAAGAAGCCGCTGTCATTCTGCCACAGAATGAGCCGATGTCAAGATTAAAACCGAAGATTTAGCCCGGGACTACGCCTATTTTAGGTCGTAGCCCATTTAGATTAATTCGAATGGGTAGTAAAAAGACACTTTTTGGCCACACAAAGTGATAGGTTCCTGCGCAGCGGAGCAAGAAAAAAATTGCTGAGGTCTTAGTTCCGCCTGACTAGCCCAATCGCTGGGATCGAGTTTTTGCGGAGGATGTTTTTTGTGCAGGTGATTTCTTGGTGGGATGCGCCCGCGTGGGCTTTCGCATCTCAAGCCGAGTGCTGGACTCAACCCAAGACTCTTTTCCGCGAGCGGAACTCGGCACTGGGAAGGGCTTTTGCGGTTGCGGCTGCTCTCGGCCTCGAAAAAACTCTCGGACCCGCTCCACCACCGCTTGATAGCGATTCTGAACAGCTCCGCGAATTCTCGCCGACCACGACGGCTTGGGCCGAACTCCGTTGAGCGCAGCTCGGTACTTATCGATCCAATTTTCTTCCCGACTCGGCAAACGATTCTCCTCACCTTCGCTCACGGTGCATCTCCACCTTCAGGCCGTGTGACCTTTTCTCAACTTTATACGCCGCCGCGGCCCACAAAGCATCACTCCGAAGGAACTACTTCCTTAGTTGAGAGCACGTTATTTTCGCGGCGCCAAACGCACACGATTTTTCACTCCAATTTCCTCCATTCATCCGAACCTTTTCAATAACGCCAACCGGGGCGAGTACACCTTTCGCATTAAGCCAGGGATGATAGAATTGCCTTCGAATCGCGATTCGAGATTTCGCGGATCCCACGCTAACTTTCAGACCATACTTTCAATCCATGATCGAAATTGATGTTCCGGAACTCCGGCTCCCAGCGCGCGCCATTCGCATGGCTCGAATCAAACTTCTACCCGGCCTTCTCCTTCTTGCCCTTGCGCATTCGCAAACCGCGCCTCCGCAGAAGGACTCTTTCCAGAAAACGGCCACGATTTCCGAGGATCAGGGCACGGTGCACCTGGTAGCCAGCGCCGTCCGTCCTCTGGCGCAAGCCCTCGACGCGCTGCAGAAGAAATACGGTTGGGTCGTGGACTATGAAGATCCAAGATACCTAGCAAACGTTGACGTGACCGAACTGGTCGATCCCCTGCGCGCTCCCAAACCCAGGCTGATTCCGGCCGGCGGCCGCTTCGAGGCGGGTTTTCCCCTGCCCACCGGCGAAGGCTCGGTGGAGCTTTCGAAAGAGAAAGACGCGGAAGAGAAGGCCCTCCGGCTGGTCGTCGAGGCCTACAACCAAAGCGATAACGCCGGGCGATTCGAAGTAAAAAAGAGCGGCGAAGGAAATTTCGTCGTCGTGGGCATCGCAGCCCACGATAGCAAGGGAGCGATCACGGCCCAGAAAGCCATCTTCGATAGTGCCGTCACGGTGGTGCGCGCCCAGCGCACCGGCACCGAAACCATCCAACTGATTTGCCGGAGGGTAAGGGCTCGCACCGGCGTTCCGGTCAACCTCGGAGTTTCGCCCCGAATTCTGCTGGACCACAATCCGGTGACTGCAGGCGGCACAAAAGTGGCGGCGCGCGACCTCCTGTCACAAGTCTTGTCCCAAACCCGCAGCCCCTGTTATTGGCGTCTGCTGTTCGATCCCGATTCCAAGGCCTACTTCCTCGACCTCCACGCCGTTCCTGCGGCCAAAGCCCCACCCGCGTCGGCACCACCGGCCACCGCCCCCCCGCCAAACAGTCCCAGCTAGCGAAGTCGTGTGGAATCGGCGTATTGATCAACCCAGCACACGAGAGGCGGTTGCGAAAACTCGGCGCCGCGCACCGACGAGGCGACAAAATGGTGCTCGCCCCGGAGGGGCAACCCATGACGGCCCAGCCCTTTCAGAGGCCGTTCGGAAATTCCATGCGAAACTGATGGTGGCACAAAATCGGTCCCAGCCGCGAAAGGGGCGGCAGGGGAAAGCCCGGCACGGCATTGCCGGGAGGGCGCCAAGTGGGGCGGCAGGAATTTCGTGGCGGACTCATCACCACCGGGAAAGCAGGTCCACTGATTCCAGTCCCGTAGGGCACGGCTGAGTTCCCACACGCAGTCGGGAACTCGGCGACCGCGGTTGCGTGCTTAGGCCAAAAGTTCCTGACAACTCCTGACAACCGGCGCTCTTTGTGAGCCCACCGCGAAGTGTTAAACTGCGCCCATGGCCAACAAGAAAAGCAAAAAAGCAAAGCCCAGAAAAGTGGTCGCCAAGAAAAAAAGCTCAGTCAAAAAAGCGTCGCCCAAGCGGACAGCTGCGAAGAAACACGCTCTCAAAAAATCGGCGCCGAAGAACAAGAAGATAATAGCAAGGAAATCTTCTCCCAAAACTCAAACGAAAAAGCCCACTGCACAGCCAACGCCGAAGGCCGCAAAATCCCCCTCGGCGCGCCGCAGTTTCCCTCAAAAATCTTATCGATCGCAAGAGTCGATATCCGACTCCGCCGGCCAGTCGGGAGATTTGCAGGGACTCTCCAACCGCGAAGCCGCCGACTCCGAAAGCGTCGACGAATTGGTCGAGGAAGGCAACGCCTTCGAGGCCGACGTAATTTCCGGCGTGGAACGCGCCGGCAACGAAGAGGGCAGGGAAGTTCACACCCACGAAGTGCCCGAGGACGACGTCCCCGAGGAATATCTGGATGAACAATAATTCGGGGCAGTGTTGTCCTCCCACCCGCCGGCCGGGCTGCCTCCAATTTTTATTTTTCGTGTGCCTGTGCACCGCCGCCGCTGCTCAAGCCCCGACCGCCAAAGAAGTCGACGCCGTCTATCCTGACGCGCACACGCTATATCTAGAGATCCATCAAAATCCCGAGCTCTCGACGCACGAAACCCAAACCGCGGCCAAGCTGGCCGGCAAGTTGCGAGGGCTGGGTTACGAGGTCACCGAACACGTAGGCGGCACAGGCGTGGTCGCCGTTCTGAAAAACGGCGCCGGACCCACCATCCTGCTGCGCACCGAACTCGACGCCCTGCCCGTCGAGGAGAAGACCGGTCTGCCCTACGCCAGCAAAGTCCACACTAAAGATGACGCCGGCCGCGACGTGCCCGTGATGCATGCCTGCGGCCATGACCTGCACATGGCAGCGATCGTGGGTACGGCAGCGATTATGGCTCACAGCAAAGACAGCTGGCACGGAACCTTGATCCTCATCGGCCAGCCGGCCGAGGAAACCATCGGCGGGGCCAAGAGCATGCTCGATGACGGCTTGCTGAAAAGATTTCCCCAGCCGGACGTGGCGGTTGCCATGCACGTGGGCAATAACCTGTCCGCCGGGCAAGTCGGCATCGTTCCGGGCATCTACAACACCAACGCCGATTCCATCCGCATCACCATTTACGGCAAAGGCGGGCACGGCTCCGCGCCCCACACCGCGATCGATCCCATCGTGATCGCCGCCCGCACCATCCTGGCGCTGCAGACCATTACCTCGCGCGAGGTCAAGCCCAGAGAAATGGCCGTGGTCACGGTCGGTTACATTCGCGCCGGAACCAAGAACAACATCATCCCCGACGAAGCCGAGTTGGGGCTCACGGTGCGCACCAATAAGGCCGACGTGCGCAAGCAGGTGTTAGCCGCCATCACGCGAATCACGAATGCGGAAGCCGAAGCCGCCGGCGCGCCGAAGCCGCCATTGATCGACCGCTACGAAGGCACCGACCTGGTCTACAACGACCCCGCCCTGGCCGAGCGCCTGAAAGCAGCGCTGCAATCAGCGCTGGGAAAAGACAACGTGATCATGGACGAGCCCATCACTGCCTCGGAAGACTTTTCTTATTTCGTAGAACAAGGCATCCCCGGTTTCTACTTCAGCCTGGGCGGAGCCGACCCGAAAAAGCTGGCGGAAGCGAAAGCCGCAGGAACCAATCTGCCCTCAAACCATTCTCCGCTGTTCGCCCCCGATGTGGACCCAGCGTTGCACACCGGGATCACGGCAGAGGTGGCCGTGCTGCGGAATCTGCTGCACGGATCGGCAAAGGACTTGCACCAGTCGATTTCAGGATCGGCCGCACCAGGGAAATAATGATCGAAATGCCTTCTCCGGCAGATCAACGATTGGCGAGTGTAGAAATGTCGCCTAACCCAAGCAAGATGGCATCTGCGGTCACAAGAGTCAATCGCAAAACTTGGGCGGTCGCCGCCAGGAATCGATCTGCGGGATCTTTATGGCTCCACGGCAAACGGCTTGCCGCCAGTGCGATCTCGTGGGTCAGAGGCGCTTCCTGAAAGTGGGCGGTCGCATGGGCGACCCAGGCAGAGATATCGTCAGGCAGGCGAATCCTGCCCTTCGATTTTAAAGTGAGCGCTTCCCATGTGCTCACTGGAGAAATCCAGAGTTCGTTCTCCGGATTCTTAATTTCGCGGGCCGCTCTTTTGCCGAGCCGAGCAGAGGCCTGCAGGCTCCAGATCCAGATGTGGGTGTCCAGCAGCAATTTCAATCCCGCATTACCTCCCAATCGTCTTCGTCGTTCGCGGGCGAGATAATATCTCCCAGAATTTCTATCTGGTCTTTCATCGATCCGAACCATTCCGGATCCGCAGCCACGGGCGCGGGCGAAACTTGTGCAACCGCTTTTCCGAAGCGCGTCACCAGGATCGGCTTCTTGGTCCTCTGCACTTGATCGAGCAGGGACAGGCACTTTGCCTTGAATTCGGAGATTGCGATCTCTTTCATGTATTGATTAGACCATGGTCAGAACTATTGGTCAATCGAGATTCTAATCTCGGCAAAGAATCCGGCCGGCCGTATCAAGAGCTGATCTGCGCCAGAATCGCTCGCGCCTCGGCAGCCGGATCAGCCGCCTCGGTGATAGGCCGTCCCACCACGATGTGGCTCGCTCCAGCCGCAATGGCCTCCGCCGGCGTGACCACCCGAGCCTGATCTCCATGGGCCGCGCCCGCGGGCCTCACGCCGGGAGTCACGATGGCGAAATCATCTCCCAACTCCGAGCGCAACGCCCGAGCCTCGCGCGCCGATGTAACGATGCCCTGGCATCCATGGGCCAGCGCCAGCCGGGTCAAGAGCAACACCTCATCGCGAACCGTGCTTGGAATTCCAACCTGCTCGATATCACTCTGATCCAGGCTGGTGAGCACCGTGACGGCCAACACCAGAAGCCCCGGGTCAACGGCCCGCGCCGCATCGGAGGCAGCGCGCAGCATCTTGCTGGCGCCGGCGGCATGCACCGTCAACATGCTCACCCCCAGCTTCGCCGCCTCGGTAACGGCGGCGGCCACGGTGTTGGGAATGTCGTGAAATTTCAGATCGAGAAAAACCCGCCGCCCCGAGGCCACAAGGTCGCGCACCACCTGCGGACCCTCAGCGGTGTAGAGCTGCATGCCAACTTTGTAGGTGAGCGCCGAATCGCCGACCGCCGCGACGATCTTCCGAGCCGCCTCGGCCGTGGCAACATCCAAAGCGACGATCAGCTTGCCGCGCGCGTCCTCTTCAGGAATCTCCCCAGCTTTGTCAGACCCGCCGACGGGGAAATCGCGATCCGAAGAAGCGCGGGAAGGGATGAGGTTGGGTAGTGCGGCCTGCATCCCTGCCAGTGTAGAGTATCTAGCGGTATTGCGCCATCGAATGTTCGGAGCCGTTGTAGGCCACCGTCTGGAGAGTTGCGCGATGCTGCGAGCGCTGCTTCACCAGGTCGATGCGAACCGTCTGCAAGCCCCGCTGCTCAAATTCCAGCACTTGCGCGGCGCCAAACGACAGGTCGATGATCCGCCCCGGCACGATCGGCCCCCGGTCGTTCACCTTGACCACGACAGCTTTGCCATTGCGCAGGTTGGTCACCTTAACGTAGCTTCCCAGGGGAAGCGTTGGATGGGCCGCCGTCATGTCGTACATGTCATAGTCTTCCCCGCTGGCGGTCGGCTTGCCTTCGAAATACTCTCCGTACCAGGAAGCGGTTCCCACCTGGTAGGGCGGGTTCTTGACCGCCGCTTTGCGGTTCTCGGGTTTGGTTATGGAAGGGCTAGTTGGAGCGGAACTGGCCTCCGAGATGTTTGGTCGCTGAGCTGCCCCGAGGCCGACGATCACGAAAGCTGCGATCATCAGTCCGTGGGCTAAACGTCTTCGCATTCAGTTCTCCTCGCATACTCAAAAGTTCGTCCTAGCTAGGCTGTGTGTTTCGGTTCTGCAAATCGTAGAAGGCGGCGGAGAGCTTGTCAATCGGTAATTTGGCATGCGATAGTGATCGATATCTCACGTAACCTATTGTTAATCATGAGGAATCATCAGCATATAGTTATAAACAATCAACTTAAATGTTGATCAAGTGGTAACTGGGCAACTTTCGGTATGTACGAAAGAATATTCATCCTCAATAGATTCAATAACTTACACGATATCCATTTATAACTTGTTTGTAGTGAGCGTTTTAGGTAAAAGGTTGCCAGGGAAAATGAACATTTGGAGCAGAACTTCGGTCATCGCATCGTGGTCAAGCCGACTCGTGGTGCAGGTTAACTCGAGGCTTCCGTCCGCGCCTGCCGATGGGAAACTTAAGTCGAACCACCGGGTTCCTCTCTAGAATGGCCGCTCAATGGCTGAAACTCCGCCCGTAGTGTTGACCATCGCAGGCTTCGACCCCTCCTCCGGGGCGGGGGTCACCGCCGATATTAAGACGATTGCCGCCCACGGCTGCTACGGCGTGGCCTGCATCACCGCCATCACCGTCCAGTCCACCGCCGGAGTGCACCGGGTCGAGGCCGTCGATCCCGGCCTCGTCACCGACATACTGCAAGAACTTGCCTCCGACGTTAAAATCTCGGCGGTTCACCTGGGAATGCTGGGCTCGGCCAGGGTCGTCCGGGCGGTGACCGACTTCCTCGAGGCCGGTTTCCTCGAAAAGGACTCGGCCAAAGGCTCAGCCAAATCCAAGTTCCCGAACATAGTGCTGGACCCGATCCTAAAGTCCTCGTCCGGCGCCGACCTCCTTGACGCGCCGGGAACAAAGTTGCTCATCGAGAAGGTGATCCCCTTGGCCGACGTGATCACCCCGAATGTGGAGGAAGCCGCCGTCCTCACCGGGCTACAAGTAACAAACTTGGATGAAATGCGAGCCGCAGCCGCCGCGCTGCACGAGATGGGTTCCGCCGCCGTCGTGATCACCGGCGGACATCTCGACAAAGCCATTGACTTGTTGAGTTTCAAGACGAGACGGGGAGTAGAACAGGAGGTTTTCCGAGCCGAGCGCCTGCGCTCAGACTCCACCCATGGCACCGGCTGCGCCTTCTCCACCGCGATGGCCTGCCACCTGGCCCTCGATCGCGGCATCGCCGAAGCCGCCCTGCTCGCCAAGACCTATGTAACGGCGGCCATTGCCGCCGGCCATCCTCTAGGGCGGGGGACGGCTCCAGTCCACCATCTTTACCGCATGCACGAGCAGCGCCGCAGCGCCGGCTCAGGCAACAAATCGTAAGCGGATAGCGGAATGCGGAAATGCGGAATATGGAATATGGATAGCCGTAGCAAGCCGAATGTGGGACCAGCTGCTGGCACGCTAAATGTGGGGACCGCCGCCCCCGGCGGTCGGTCGGGCGCAGCCCGGCTGCAGGGGCAACCAATTCAATGCGAGAGTCTATTCGCTATCACTACCGGAGGGTTTTTTCAGCAGAATTCCCGCCACGAAAGCCGCCGTAGCCGCCAGCAGCCATTCGATCCGCCACATCTGGATCGCCTGAAACTCCGCCAGATTCGAAGCGCGATAGAAGAGGCCGACGCCCAGAGCCCCGACCACGCAACCGAGGCCGATCATAAAAGCAAAGAGCGCGGCTGTAGGCAAGCCGATCCAGCGCTTGATCTCGTGAAAATGCAGATACCGCAGCCATCCCGGGAAAGAAGCTTCGCGCCAATCGTCCGCAGCCAAGCGGACCCACTCTCGCGCCCGACCCGCACCGCGTGCCCAAACAGAATCTAAAGTTGCTGGAACCCCGACCCCAGCGCCAAGCTTCGCTCGCGCCCGGCCGCAAGCATGACAAAAGCCGCCGCCGATCATGAATTCGCCGCCGCAACCCTGGCACGCATCCTCAAAAACTGGAGTCGCCGCGAAAACTGGAGTCGCCGCCGGGGCAGGGGCCTCGACCGCAGCTCCCACCGGGACCGAGGATCGCCAGAACTCCTGCTGCGCTTGGTTCACCACGTCAGCCATAGCTAGGAACGCTCACCTCTGAGTCGCAAGCCGACAGCCAAATCTTGTGCATTCCAAGTTCTTTACAACTCAAATACTTGCCGCGCTCGTCGCGCAGTCGGCCAATTTGTCCCGCGCAATTATTACTCGCGCCTCCGGGTAAAAGATGGCTCCCCGCCTCACTCCAGTCTCTGACGAAGAGATCGCTCGTGATTCAGGGCCTGCCTTCAGGCATACCGCAAGCTCGTCCATCAAACTCGCCGTGAGGCCCGGCGCGGCTTCTTCAAGTCTCGCGGAATTATAGGACCGCAACCCTAACGCTCAACGAAATTAAAGGTCATCCCCCGTATCGTCTTTGGTTCCTTCCGTGCTCAACCAAAATTCAGTAAACTAAACTGAACCCCTTGGAGCAGGAACGAAGTTGATCCCGAACCTCGCAGAGTGCACTTGTCCTCCATCCCTGTTGTCCCGCATCGCAAAGGTGTTGCTGTTTGCTCTTGCGCTGGCCGGAATCGCCGCACCCGCAGCGGCCGCCGAAAGCGCGTTAGCTCAAACCCATGCCGCCGCGTCGGAGGTTTCCTCCGCCCACGATCCCCTGGCTGACGTTGCCTTCACCCACTTCTACAACATGGAGTACGACCGCTCGGTCGCGGAGTTCGAAAAATTTCTCGATCGTCACCCCAACGACCCGGCCGCCGTAAATCACCTGTTGAGCGTCGTCCTCTTGCGCGAGCTCTACCGCATGGGCGCGATGAATTCCGGCGAATACTCGAATGACAGTTTTATCGGCCAGGCCCACCGCCAAGCCAACCCCCAGGTAAAAGAGCGGATCAAACAATTGGTTGACCGCGCCCAGGGTCTCGAAGAACAACAACTCAAAGCGAATCCGAAGAACGTAGACGCGCTCTATGCCCGCGGCGTCACCCGCGCGCAGTTCGCGCTCTACACCGCGCTGGTCGAGCGGGCCTGGTTCTCAGCCCTGCGCAACGCCGTCGGCGCCAGAAAAGATCACGAGCGCGTGCTCGAACTCGATCCCAACTACCTGGATGCAAAGCTGGTGGTCGGCACTCACAATTATGTGCTGGGCAGCCTGCCTTGGAGCGCGAAGGTCGCCGTGGCTCTGGTCGGTCTGAGCGGAACAAAAGAAAAAGGTCTCGAATACCTGCACGAAGTAGCCGCCAGCAGCGGCGAAAATAGCGTCGATGCGAAAGTAGTGCTGGCCCTGTTCCTGCGCCGCGAGCATGGCTATGACGAAGCCCGCGCTCTGATGCACGAACTGGCAGGCCGCTACCCGGGAAATTATCTCTTCCCCTTGGAGGAAGCCAATCTGCTGCGCTCCAGCGCGCACCCGGAGGAATCTGCCGCAGCCTATCGCACGGTTTTGCAAAAAGGCCGGGAAGGAAAATACGGCAGCCTGCATTACGAAATCGCGGCGTGGGGTCTGGGCGAATTACTGCGCAGCCAGAAGGACTATTCTGGAGCCGCCGGCGCCTACGAACAGGTAGCTCAGGTTTCCGACGCCGATCCCGAGACTCTGCAAAAGGCCAACTTGGCCGCCGGAGAAATGTACGACATCCTGCAAAAGCGCGACTTGGCGATGAAGAAGTACGAAGCCGTCCTGGCCGAAAACGGCAGCACTCCCCCAGCCGAAGCCGCCCGCAAGCACATCCGCGAAGCCTACCGCGAGTAAACGGCCCGCTGGTGAACGCACATGGAATACGCTGTCATCCTGAGGAAGCGAACCCCTGCGCCCACGCGCAGGTCTTCCGACGAAGGACGTATGGACTCGGCACCGCCGCAGATTTTTCCTCGCCTGGCCCTCGCGCCGCGCGTTTCCGAGCGCCGACCAGACTGGCAGGTGCATCTCCGCCGCCGGAATCATTGCACTCCCCAATCCACAGCCGTGCAGGGACGAACTTTCGGTCTACAATTGCGTATGGTCTGGTTTGAAGGCCATCCAGGATAAAAACCATGTATTGCAACTATTGCGGCAAAGTAATTCAGGACGACGCGGCAGTCTGCGCCTACTGCGGCTTGCGCTTGGGAGCTTCCATCGCGCGCAAGCGCCTGGTGCGTCCCCGCCAGGGACGAAAGATCGCGGGCGTCTGCCTCGGTATCGCCGAGTACTTCGACGTCGATGTAACGGTGGTTCGATTGGTGTGGCTGATTGCCTCCTGCGTAACCGGCATCGGCCTGCTCTCGTACCCCATCGCCTGGATCGTAATGCCGGAAGAGCCGCTGCTCCTGGCCGCGCCGGCCGGAGCGCAGCGCATAACCACTCCCTAAATGCAGCCTCCAGCCTTGCAACCTATAAAGAGCGGTGACGCGGAGATTTTCTATCGCGTGCTCGGCCAGGGCTCTCCAGTAATACTTCTGCATCCGTTTCCCGCCAATCACGAATTCTGGTTGCCGGTGGCCGAGTCTCTGGCCACACGCTACCGCGTGATTCTTCCCGACCTGCGCGGCCACGGCGATTCCAGCGCCGGCGAAGGCCCGGCTACCATGGAAAAGCACGCCGCCGACCTGGCTCGCGTAATGGACGACGCCGATATCGGTCGCGCTCCATTCATCGGAGTCTCCATCGGCGGCTATGTGCTCTTCGAATTCTGGCGCAGGCATCGCGGTCGCGCAGCGGCCCTGGGTTTATTCAACACCAAGGCCCCGGCGGACTCGGCCGAAGCCCGCGCCGCCAGATTGAAGGCTGCGAACGACGTGCTCGAACGCGGCACCGAAAGCTTTTTCGAAAGCATGATCCCGCGCCTGCTGGGCCGGACCACGCAGGAGACGCGCCCGGATTTAGTCAAAGGCGCGCTGCGCATGATGAGAAACATGTCGCCTGAAGATGTGGCGCAAGTTCAGCAAGGCATGGCGGAGCGCCCCGACTCGGTCGATCTATTGAAGACCATCAATGTACCGACACTCATCGTGACCGGAGACGAAGACATCTTGACCGGACTCAACGAAGCCGAACTGCTGCGCCAGCACATTTCCCCGAGCCAGTTGCAGGTAATTTCAAAGGCCGGTCATTACTCTCCCTGGGAGCAACCGGAACAGGCCGGCAAATTGCTGCGGCAATTTCTGGAGCGCCTAAAGTGACAGTAAGCCATCTCAAATTGCTTCGGGAAGGGCACGACGTTCAGTCGTGCCGCTCAGGACGAATCGAGAGCGGGCGTTGGCCCCCGAGGGAGCTGACGGAGCGCGGCTTGGGTTTATCAGGAGCTGTCTTTTAAACATGTCTTTTAAATATGTCTTTTAAACAAGGACGGACTCGCTGGCCTGCGCTAGAATCGTCGCGTCATGAAAACAACCGCCGTAGCCTTCGCGTTACTTTTGTCCGCCACTTGCGTTCATGCGCAAACCGCAGCCAGCCGGCCGAAGATTCTCGGCATCGACCACGTCTCCTTTTACACCACCTCGCCGGATGGAGTGAAAGCTCTCTACAGCGGCACGCTTGGCCTGGCCCCCGCCGAACCCATCGAGGCTCGCGGGATGGCAAGATATATGGTTGGCAAGCAATGGGTAGGCTATAGCGCGGAGCCCGATCCAGCCTCCGCCGATCGCCTGGATCACGTCGCCTTCACCACCGACAATGTCGATGCGCTGCGTGAGTTTTTCGTGAAGAATGGAATCAAAGCATCCGCCATTGAAGGCCGCGCCGACCACAGCCTGAGCTTCACCGTCGACGATCCTGAAGGGCATCGCATCGAGTTTGTCGAGCGCGCGAGCGCGCAGCCTCCTACGCCTCCCGAGGCCGCCGTCTCGCGCCACATGATTCACACGGGAGTGATCGTTCACAACCGCGAGGCCGAAGATCACTTCTACCGCGACCTGCTCGGCTTTCGCCTGTACTGGCATGGTGGCATGCAACCCGACAAGACCGACTGGGTCGCCATGCAGGTTCCCGATGGCACCGATTGGCTGGAATACATGCTGAGCTGGCATCCCGATCCCCCAGACTTGCGCGAGATGGGGGTCCTCAATCACATCTCGCTCGGGGTCGCGGATATGAAACAGGCGCAGGCCAAGCTGGAGGCCCATGGCTGGAAGCCCCACGGCAGCGAAAAGGCGCAGATGGGGAAGGACGGGAAGTGGCAACTCAATATCTTCGATCCCGATCTCACGCGTATCGAACTGATGGAATTCAAGCCCGTCGAGAAGCCGTGCTGCGCCGACTTCACCGGCCCGCATCCCTCGGAGTGAAGATCTGTCGGTAACTTCTTCCGGTGGCGTCATCCTGAGCCCATCCTCTTTTCAGGCGGAGCGAAGGATCTCCCTCTCGCATGGCTCCGGGCGTTCAGAGATCCCTCATCCCGCCGAACTGCGCCGGGTTTCGGGAGGACGGCTTCAAAAAAAGGCAGAGTCAAATCGCGCCACTCACCCAACCGAGGGTCAGGCAACTTCACGAATAACTTGCTAGAATTCTCTCGCCATGATTAACACTGCTCTTGTTCCTGAGAAAACCACCGTCACTGCAAAAGGAGACGGCCCCGGGGTCGACCTAAGCGCCGCCGCCGCTCGCCTGTTCCTGCTGACTCTCGAAATCACGAAGATTATCGAGCAGGAGTCGCTCGACATAAGCATCTACGGCTCCCCCGACGGCGCGGCCTGGGGGGCCAAGCCCGTCGTCGCCTTCGCGCAAGAATTTTATGCCGGCGAGTATCCCCTCTTGCTCGATTTGACGGCGCATCCTGAGGTGAAGTTCGTCCGCGCCCACTGGGATGTCGCCCGCTGGGGCCGGGGCACGGAGACGCCGATGTTCGAGTTCAGCCTAAGCCTGCGAGAAATTCCGCCGGAGATTCTGCGCCAAACCGCCGCTGAGGCCAAAGCGCTGGCCTAGAAATTTGAGTCGTTCTCCTTCCGTTATATTGATCTCAGCATGAAAAGCGAAACCCAGGTGATCGTGCGCCCGGCGCGCAACCTGCGCGGCAGCGTGAGCCTGCCCGGGGACAAATCCATTTCGCATCGTTACGCCATGCTGGCGGGGATCGCCGACGGTCCGTCGCGCCTGGAGAATTACTCGACCGGCGCAGACTGCACCAGCACGCTCGGCTGCCTGCGCTCGTTGGGAATCAAGTGGGAGCGCGTCGAAAACGCCGAGAATGCGATTGCCGTGCAGGGAAGCGGCCTTGCGCTGGCCGCCCCGAGCGAGCCGCTGGATTGCGGCAACTCCGGCTCCACCATGCGCATGCTCAGCGGTATTTTGGCGGGACAAAAATTCGCGAGCCAGATGACCGGCGATGAATCGCTCTCGCGCCGGCCCATGCAGCGCGTCATCGCTCCGCTCACCGCCATGGGCGCGCAGATCGCATCGGAGAATGGCCGTCCGCCCTTACGCATCACCGGCGCTGATCTCGAAGCCATCGACTACGAAATGCCGGTCGCCAGCGCGCAAGTCAAAACCTGTCTGCTCTTCGCCGCACTCTTTGCCGACGGCGAAACCCGCATCGTCGAACCGCTGCGAACCCGCGATCACGGCGAGGTGGCGCTCACCAGCTTTGGCGCGCATCTCGATCGCCACAAAAACGAAGTGCGCCTTCGCGGCGGCCAGCGCTTGCGCGGCCTTGAGGCGCGAGTTCCCGGCGATATTTCGAGCGCCGCTTTTTTTCTTTGCGCGGCGGCGCTTTTTCCGAACTCTCAACTCACCGTCACCAGTCTGCTGATGAATCCCACGCGCGCCCGCCTGCTCGATATCCTCATGCAAATGGGCCTGCGGATTTCTGTGACCCAACTGGAAGAAACTCACGGCGAGCTTGTCGGAACGCTGCAAGTGCAGGGCGGAAAGCTGAAAGGCGCGCTCATCGCCGGAGCCGATTCGGCCGCGCTGATCGATGAGATTCCGGTGCTGGCTGCGATTGCGCCTTACACCGGGCAGGGAATCGAAGTTCGCGACGCCAAAGAGTTGCGCGTAAAAGAGTCCGATCGCATCGCCGCCATCGCCGCCAATCTGCGAGCCCTCGGCGCGCAAGTCGAAGAGAAAGAGGACGGCCTGAAGATTCCCGGCGGACAAACTCTGCGCGGCGCGGAGTTGGAATCCTTCGGCGATCACCGCATCGCCATGGCCTTCAGCATCGCCGCCCTGCGCGCGCAAGGAGAGACGCTAATGCGAGGCAGCGAGTGCGCCGCAATCTCCTACCCGAAATTTTTCGATACGCTAGAAGGTCTAGTAGAGCGCTGAGATCTGCGGGTAGCGCCGCCGCCCCGGCTGTCGTGGCGGTGTCCCCGCCGCTGCCACTGCAGGCCCGGCAGTCTTTTCGATTTCACTCGCGCTTGCGCAGCAGCGGTTCGCCTTGCGTCGGCGGCAAGCGGAAAGGGAACTCGAAAATCTTTCCCTCCAGCGGCAGGCGCAGCGCGAATTCTTCCTGCGCCTTCCAGCCGCCCAGCCCCTGGTTGTCGGTATTGAAAAATACCCAGCCCGTGGCTTCCGCATTGCCGTGATCCAGAACAGCCGTGCGCAAACAATTCTTGCCGAGAAATTCGATCAGTTCGCTCACCGATTTCTGATACCCCTGCAATTGCGCCTCACGCTCCGCTTTTTGCTCGGGATGCTTGGCTACGCTCCGCCGGGTTTCATCGTCGAGTGCGTCGGCGTCGGCCTGAATTGTCTGCATGTAATCGTCGGCATCGACCGAGGTCTGCACCACCTTGAAGTGCCTCATGAATTGCAGCGAAATTTAATCGGTGGTGAGCTGCAGCGTGCCTGTGCCCCGATAACGTACGGTGAGCAGAACCCCGAAGAGCGGCTCGATGCGATGAGGGGCGCGGACGATCTGCACTTCGCGCGCATCGACCGCGACGACGATGCCCCCATCGTCCGACCAAAGGCCGTAGCGATACTTGCCATCGTCGCCGCGCGAAAATGTGCAACCGGGCTGGGCTTCATTCCAGCGGACCACCGGCGTCTTCGGCTGTTCTTTCCCTGGGGCCGCGGCCCGTGCGCGCACGCAGAAAAGCGCTGCAAGCAAACCCAACGCGATACAGCCTGTCGCGATAATGCCCAGCGCGAAAAAGATCGAAGAACGGAGAAGGCTCCCGCGGCAGATCGCTCCGCACGCGGAATTCCACCGGCGCCGCATGAGCTACGGAGTCGTTACGGTAAGGCTGACGGTCGCCTGATCGGTGGTGATGTTGCTCGGCGCCGCGCCCGTCTCGTCCACCGCCGCCAGCGTGAACATGTAAGTGCCGTTGGGCGTGCTGTCGCCATTCGGAGCCCGGGTGCCGTTATTCGAACTCGAACTGCACGCCGGCATAAACAGTATTCCGGCGGCGAGCGAAAGAAGCAGCAGCATTCCGAGAATATTTCTCCCGCGTTTTCCCCGGCTGCACACTCCCACCAGCGCGAGGCCCGGAAGCACCAGCCATAGGCCGTAGAACACCCGCCAAGTTCTGAGCTTCGAAATTCCGCCCGTCGCCGTTCCGAAGGTCGTAACCGTGAGAACCGTAGTGGGCGCGCCGTTGCTGGTTACCGCCACCGGCTCAGGCTTGAACGAGCACACGGGCGAGGCCGCCACCACCGGAGTCACGGAGAGGCAGGAGAGCGTGATTTGATGTCCGGAATAATTGCCGATGGGCGTGACGGTAATGGTTGCTTGCGCGCCGTTTCCCGCAGCCACACTCGTCGGCGAGATGGCGGTGGTGATCGCGATGGTGTAATCCGCCGTCTCCGGCACGATGCTCAGGCCGAGTTGAACACTGCTCGTGCCCGTCCCGTTGGTCCCGGTCACCGTAACCGTGTAGGAGCCGGCCGGACTGGCAGCCTGCGTATCGACGGTTAGCGACGGCTCGGAAGGTGGAGTCGAGCTTGTGGGACTCACCGTACAGGTGGGCAAAAATGTGGTGGTTTGATTTGACGTTACAGCGCAGGTGAGCGCGACCGGAGTTCCCGCCGTCATGGGCGGTGGCTGCAAAGTGATAGCGGCGCTGGTGGGAAGCCCCGGTTCCACGACCGAAGGCTGAAGCTGGGTCGCGGTAATCGTGAAATCGGTCTGTGCCAAGCCGAGAGAGCTGAAAGCGGCGAAAAACAACGGCAGCAATAAAGCCCAAAGTACCGAAGGCGAAATCGATCGAGCCGCAACCTGCCTGGAATTCACCATGAATGGATGGAAACTCACTACCTTCGATTCCTCCCACGCAACAAAAGCTGCCCGCAAGGGCCGAAAAGCTACCACCCGACATCGACCACCCGTAGCGCCCGCGCCTCGCAGGCCATCGAGCGGGCGTCCCGCCCGCTCTCCGCCCAGCAAGAAGCTCTCGTTCCGAATCAATCAAATGGCAAACAAGGATCTTAGACTAGGTTGGTCGATCACGGCAATGCAACGGCTCGAGTTGCAAAACGAAATATGTGGGGACCGCCAGCCTCGGCTGTCCCTTGAGCGCGGCTCGAAGCTCTCTGCTTGAGGCCACCGCAATCAGGCTTAGTTCCCCGTTAAAGTTACAGTGGTAGAGTGAGTGGTGGCCGCTTTGTCGGTTCCCGTGCCGGTGATAGTGACGGTGTAGCTCCCGGCCGGCGTGCCGCCTCCGCCACCGCCTCCACTGCTACTTCCGCCACCTCGGGCAGGAGCAGTAGCCCAGACATAACCATGCCAATCATCAATAGGCCCAGCCATTTCCTCCGCCGCGAACACGCCGAGCCAAAGCCCATGCCAACCAGAGAGAGTCCCGCAATCGGCAGCCACATCGCGTAGAAAAAATCTCGGCGCAGCGGAGTTCGCCGCGTTCGCGCCGGTGGTGGTGATCGTGAGAGTTCGGTGCACGTTGAAACCTCAGCGCTCCCAACTTATTTTGAGTATTTTGAGTCATTCCGAAGGCCCGCGTTTTCACCAGCGGGACGAGGGATCTCCATAGACAAATGGTCCGTGGGCCAAACGGAACGACCGAAGCGGCAGTGCCCCCGCAAGTTCATGCTCACGTCAGGGTGCGGCTCCGACATCAGGGCTCATCTTGCAAAAGCTCAGGCGAGGGCACGGCGCCGCTCTCCACTTGCCGCTGCCGTTCGGCACGCTTCTCGTTGTCAATGCGGACCGCGGTCTCCAGTTCTTTTTTGCCTTCAGGCTTGCGGCCCAGATGCAGCAACACCTGGCCGCGCACGTAATGAATGTCGGTGCGGCCGGGGTCGAGCTTGCCCGCGGCATCAATGGCGGTCAGAGCGGCGGAGTATTTTTCTTCCCGCTGATAAATTTTCGCCAGCCCGAAATAGGAATTCACCAGCCGCGGATCGCGCCGCAGGGCCTCGCGATAATTTTTTTCCGCGTCGCCATCTTTTTGCATGAGAGCGCAGACGTCTCCCAGTTCGTCGTAATTCAGCGCCAGATCGGGCTCTACGGCGGCATCCTGTAGAAATTCATCGCGCGCGTGTTCGTAGTCCTGCTTCTTCAGGTAAGTCAGTCCCAGGTTGAAGTGAACAAAAGTCAGCTTCGGATCTGCCCTCGCTGCGGCTTGAAAGTCGGCCAGCGCGAGATCGTATTGCTCAAGATTCAAGTGAGCCTTGCCCATGAACAAATGGAACTCGGGCGAGCCTTCCCCCGCCTTCACGAGTTGTGCCGTTGCCCGCTCATCCAGTTCTTTTTGCCCGGCGCGATGAGCGGCGATCGAGAGCACATACAGATAACTCAACTGGCTCGATTCCTGCGCCCACAGAGGTTCCAGTGTGTTGGCGGCATCGGCCCAGCGCTCCACGAAAAAATAGCACAGGCCCAACAGATGGCGTGGCTGGACCGCCTCCGGCTGATCGCGCACCACCGACTCGAAAACTGGAATAGCTTTGAGAAAATCGTTCTGCCGGTAATACACCAACCCGATGTTCAGCCGGATCCCCGCCGATTGCGGCGATAGATGCTCCGCTCTGCGAAGCATCTCCAATGCCTGGGACCATTGCTTGCGCCGCATGTAGACCACGCCCAAATTTGCATACGCCGCGCCCGTCTGCGGATCGAGGGCCAGCACCCGGCGGAAGTCGCGCTCCGCTTCGTCCAGTAGATTTTGACTCAGCGCTTTTTGCCCCGCCTGGAAAATTTGCCCAGGGTCGGCACTGGCGGGGCCGGATACCGCGCCGGACACAGGGTTTCGGGTCATCGTTGACGTTTGCGCCTCGGCGCGGAGCGATGCACTCGGCTTCGCCAGAGCCATCGCAAGCGCGGCCAAGAACAGCCCGCCGGCCACTCCGATTCCAATTCGTCTGCTTGACACTGATCGCACTCTCTGCTGTAGTGTCCGCCAGCCTTCGCGCGAATTCAAGAGTGGGAGGCAGCGCTGCGGAAATACCTCTGCCGCAACCGCGCGCAAGCCTTCAGGAGCGGTCCTACATGGTGACGATTCGTGATGTCGCGAAGCAGAGCGGGTTCTCTTCGACCACGGTCTCCATCGTCCTGAACGACGCTCCCCTGGCGCGTTATATCCCCGTGGTCACCAAGCAGCGCATCACCCGCGCCGCGGAAAAACTGGGCTATCGTCCCAACCAGTTCGCGCGCTCGCTGCGCAGCAAGCGCAGCCATACCGTGGGCGTCATGGTCTTCGACATGACTGATCCTTACTGCACGCTGGTCTTGCGGGGCATCGAAAACACGCTCTACCAGGCGTCTTATCTGCCCATCCTCACCGACGTGCACAACGAGCGCAGCCGCTTCGAACGCTATCTCGAGATGCTGCTCGACCGCCGCATCGAGGGCCTCGTGGTTCTCGCCAACTGGCTCTTTCTCGATATCAACCTGCTCGCCGATCTGGAGAAGAGCAGCATCCCCACCGCCCTCATCGGCTGCGAACTCAAAGGCGACGCGATGAGTTCGGTAATCGTCGATAACGAGGTCGGCGGCTACGCCGCGCTCGAGCATTTGCATTCTCTCGGACATCGCAAAATCGCATTCATTCGCGGCCCCAAGACCCTGGCGGATAGCTCGCCGCGCTGGCACGGCATTCGCAAATGCGCGAAGAATTGCGGCGTCGAAATCGATCCGCGCCTGGTTGTGGATTTGCCGGAATCGCGCGACCCGCTTTCCAGTTTTGAGGCCGGGCAAAAGCTCACCGAAGAACTGCTCAAACAAAAACGTCAATTCACCGCGCTGCTCGCCTTCGACGATATGACCGCCTTCGGCGCCATCCGCGCTTTAAACAAAGGCGGCGTGCGCGTGCCCGACGACTGCTCGGTGATTGGCTTCGACGACGTTGCGCTCTCCTCGCTGTGCACGCCCCCGCTCACCACCATTCGCCAGCCCATGGAGGCGATGGGCGCAGACGCGGTCGGCATCGTGCTCGACGGCATTCACGCCGTGCTGGAAAAACGCGAGGTCGCGGCCAATCACCGCAAAGTAGCCCCGGAATTGGTGGTTCGAGAGTCCACCCGCAGACTCGCGTAGCTGGATTGGGAATATGGCATATTGGGATTAACCGAAAAAACGATTCCGCCGAAATCGGAAAAGCGCGCCCTCCCTGCGCTTTTTTCTTGACATCCTATATTAAGAAACAGCACTATTCATACGTTTTAATAAACATTTGCTCGCATTCTACACGCCGCCGAATTCTGGGATCACGCGAGAATACATCGCGAGAAGAGATCGCGAAAAAGGATCGCGAAGAAGATCGCGAAAAAGGGGAACGCTCGATGAAATCGATTCGCATGCTGGCGCCGATCGCAGCCTTGATTCTGACTGCCTGCGCAGCCTGGGCGCAGGATACCGCCTCCATCACCGGCACGGTGACCGATCCCAGCGGCGCGGCCATCCCTAGCGCCCAGGTTGTGCTCAAGAACACCGAGCACGGCATTAGCCGCACCGGCGCCAGCAACAGCAGCGGCGATTTTCTCTTCGCCTCGCTGCCCATCGGCTCCTACGACTTGATCGTTACGGCGGAAGGCTTCAAGAAATACGAGGCCAAAGGCGTGCTCCTGCGTGTCGCGGACAAAGCCCGCGTCAACGTGGCTCTGGAGGTCGGAACTATCGCCACCGAAGTAGTCGTGCAAGGCTCCGAGGTGGCGCAGGTGCAGACCCAGTCTTCCGACCTGGGCGGTACCATCACCGGGAAAGAAATAAGTCAGCTTGAACTGAACGGCCGCGACTTTACGCAACTGGTAGCCCTGTCGCCGGGCGTCACCGACCAATCCGGAGCCGATGAAGGCGAACCCGGCGCCTCCACTGTTGCCTTCAGCATTAACGGAGGCCGCACCGAATACAACAACTTCGAAATCGACGGAGGGGATGCACTGGACAACGGCAGCAATAGCACGCTGAACGTTTATCCGAGCATCGACGCCATCGCCGAGGTCAAAGTGCTAACCTCGAATTTCGGCGCGCAGTATGGCCGCAACGGTTCGGGAACGGTGGAGGTGGAAACCAAGTCCGGCACCAACGCGTTTCACGGCGACCTCTACGAATTTTTGCGCAACGACGCTTTCAACGCGACTCCGGAATTCGAAACCTCGGTTCCGGCGTACAAGAAGAACGATTTCGGCTTTACCATCGGCGGACCAGTCTATATCCCCGGCTTCTACAACACGAACAAGCAGAAAACATTTTTCTTCTATTCGGAGGAGTGGCGTCGCGAACTCACGCCGGCATCTGGATTCTTTTCTTCCACCCAGGTTCCGACCATGGCCGAACGCGGGGGAAACTTCAGCGATGTCTGCCCGGCCAGCGGAACGCCGTTTCAGACCGCCGACTCCGCGTTTGCGGGCAACGCTTATAATCCGAATTGCCCCGCCGCCAGTCTCGGCGGCACCGTGTTCGACCCCAGTCTGGGCACCAACATCCAGCTTTATAACACCTACCCAGGCAACCAGATTCCGATTGCGAATCCAGCCGTCACCAACGCATTGGAAGCCCTGATCCCCGAACCCAACATCGCCTCGGGGGCGCTCGGCAGCGGAGTCCTCGATACCTGGTTCGCGACCCCAACGCTACCCACACACTGGCGCCAGGAGTTATTCAAGATCGATCACAACATCAACGACAAAATGCGGGCCAGCTTTCGCTACATCCACGACTCCTGGAATCAGCAATATCCGGTTCCCCTGTGGACGAGCGGCACGAGTTTTCCCACCGTCCAGACCAACTTCAATAATCCCGGTGTCAGCATGGTGGCCCGCCTTACGGCCAACATTTCTCCCACGCTGTTGAACGAATTCGTGGCGAGTTACACCACCGATCACATCAGCACCAACCTGACCGGGCCGTGGCAGCGCCCCAGTGGGTTCGGGGCGGTTGGACTTTACAACAACGGCTATGGCGGCAAGGTTCCTGGCATCAGCATAGCCGGCGGAGAGTACGGCGGAGGCTTCGCCGAAGATCCCGGCTACGTTCCGGAAGGGCCGCTGAACTCAAATCCCACCGTTACTCTTCGCGACAACGTTACTAAAATAGTCGGACCTCACAACCTTCAGTTCGGTTTCTACTATGTGGATGCGCACAAGAACGAAATTCCTCAGCCGGGCTATGGAGTGAACGGTTTATTGTCTTACAGCAATACCAGCCCGGTTACCAGCAACAACGCCTTTGCCGACCTTCTCCTTGGCAACATCAGCGGATATACGCAAGAGGGCGCGGCCCTCAAGATGCACGAGGCCTACAAGATCTACGAGGCGTTTGTTCAGGACGATTGGCACGTAACCAATCGCCTGACCCTGAACCTCGGCTTGCGGCTCAGCTTCTTTGGCACCTATCGCGAAGAGAATAATCTGGCCTGGAACTTTGATCCGGCGTTCTACGTGCCCGGCGCCAGCAGCGTTGATCCCTCCACTGGATTGGTGATTGGCAACCCCTATAATGGCTGGGTAGATTGCGGTGTAACGCCGGGTGTTCCCTCCGGTTGCATGAAAAATCGCTGGTGGAATCCCGCGCCGCGCATCGGATTCGCCTTTGATCCGAAGGGCGATGGCAAGTGGGCGATTCGCGGAGGCTACGGAATTTTCTTCGAGCACACCAACGGCAACGAATCCAATACAGAATCACTGGAGTACGAAAGCAAGAGCACGCCTATTACCAGCACTCCGGGTCCGGTCTCGGCAGCCACGTGTGGCGGAGTCACCGGCTACGACTGCCTGAACTCGAGCCTGCTCGGCGTCGCCGGCGCCACGACAACTCCCTTGCAATTTGTATCGCTGCCGAGCAAGGCGACTTGGCCTTACATGCAGCAATGGCATCTTGACGTGCAGCACGATATCGGCAGGAATACAATCGCGACTGTTTCCTACGTGGGCAGCGCAGGCGTACACTTGACGCGTTCCTACGAATACAACCAACTGTTTCCAGTAACCGCGGGCCAGAACCCCTACGCTCCCGGCCAGGTGATAAGCGCCGCCGACTGCAGCAATATAAGCAACGGCGTAGATTCTGTGGATACCTATGGCGTGCCCACGAATGCAGTAACTTCCTATGGGACAAAAGTGCCCTACATTCCGGGGAAAAACGGTGGGCCTCCCTCGGGCGCAGCCGTCAATTTATTCGTGGCCTGCGGCAACAATGCCGATCTTTTCCGTCCCTTTAATGGCGTGGGCACCATCACCCGCAAGGACCAGACCGGGTCTTCCAATTACAATGCGTTGGAAGCCTCGTTGCGCCACAGCATCGGTGGCCTGGAACTGAACGCGGCCTACACCTATAGCCACTCGATTGACGACTCTTCGGACTTCAACGACGCCGGCTTCGTGAACTCTTACAACCTCAACGCCTATCGAGCCAGTTCCAACTTTGATCAGCGGCATAACATCACGCTGGCTTACGTGTACGATCTGCCCTTCTTCGAGAAGAAGGGACTAACCCACTCCCTTCTCGGCGGCTGGCAGTGGTCGGGAATCACCTTGATTCAGAGTGGATCGCCGTTCAGCATATACAACGAGGGCATTAATGCGACCGCCGATAATGCCGGAGTCGGCAACGGTTTTTCAACCGCGGGTTCGTATCCCGACTTGGTTGGTGATCCGAAGAAGGGAGTTTCGGGCAGTCCTCTGGCTGGACCTCTCCCTGGTTTTGGTCCGCTTCTCTATAATCCCGACGTGTTCGTGCTGCCCACCGGACTTACCTTCGGCAACGCCGGCCGAAATATCCTGCGCAACCCCTGGCGCACGAACTTTGATATGGCGCTGTTGAAGCATTTCGCGATCAGCGAGAGCAAATACTTCGAATTCCGCGCCGAAGCTTTCAACGTGTTCAATCACGTGGAATATACGTGGCTGGGAGGAGATGCCGGTTCGGCGGCGGACAATTCTGGACGGGGAACGGATTCCAACGAAATTGCCTGCTACGGCGGTGCCAACAATTCGGCTGGCGATTCGACTTGCGCCGGCAGCAGCTACTTGCGTTCCGCGGGCACGCACCTTCCACGTATTTTGCAACTGGGGTTGAAGTTTATTTTCTAGCTGCGCCGCTAGACGTTGCCCCATTCTGAAGGTAGTTCGGGGCGTGTTACCCCACCTGCACCGACTGCGGCGCTGCCACCGCTTCGAGAGCGCCTTCCAGATCGGCGATCAGATCTTCGCCATTCTCAATGCCCACGGAGAGCCGAACCAACTGCTCGGTCACCCCCATCAGCGCGCGCTGTTCGGCGGGAATCATGGCATGCGAGGTGAGCACCGGGATCGACACCAGCGACTCCACGCTGCCCAGGCTCGGCGCCAAGGTGAACAGACGCATGGCCTCGCTCACCCGCCGCGCATCCTCGCCCGTGCCTTCGACCTCAAAGCTCACCACGCCGCCGCCGCTGCTCATCTGCGCGCGCGCCACGGCATACTGCGGATGACTCTTCAAAAACGGGTAATGCACCCGCCGCACCTTGGCGTGCTCCGACAAAAATTCGGCGACGCGCAGCGCATTCTCGTTCTGCCGCGCCACTCGCACCGCCAATGTCTTCAGCCCGCGCACCAGCGCCCACGCTGCATGCGGATCCATGCAATTGCCGAGCGTAGTGCGCGTCTCCCAGATCTTTTCCATCAATTCGCGACGGCCGGCGACCGCGCCGCAAATCAAATCGGAATGTCCGCCCAGATATTTCGTCCCCGAATGCATGATTAAATCGATGCCGTATTCGGCGGGGTGCTGATTGATCGGCGTGCCGAACGTCGCGTCGATCATGCTCAACAGCTTGTGCTGCCTGGCCAGCGCCGCGACCTTCTGGAAATCGACCACGCGCAAAGTGGGATTGGTCGGCGACTCCAGATACAGCAGCTTGGTGTTCGGCCGAATTGCGCGCCCATGCTGCTCATAATCCGTGGTATCGACGAAGGTGGTTTCGATCCCCATCTTCGGCAGCCACTGCGAAAGAAACTTGTTGACGCCGCCATAAACATCGCGCTGCGCCACCACGTGATCGCCGCTTTTCAACAGAGCCATAATCGTGGTCGTGATCGCGCCCATCCCCGAAGCGAAAATCAGCGCGGCCTCGACGCCTTCCAACTCCGCGATGGTTTTTTCCGCAACCGTGATCGTGGGATTGCCATAGCGCGTGTAGAAGTGATCGGTGTGCGTGGCCCGCAGTTGCTCGTCATTGTCGGTGACTTCAAACGTCGAAGTCTGATAGATGGGAGTCGCCAGCGGCCCGTTTTTCTTGTCGAGGTCTGCAGCGCCGCGCACCGCCTTGGTTTCGGAGTGATGTGCCTTCCGTTTCATAAATTCCTCGTTTCTCCAGAGTAATTGCCCATGCCAACTCCCGCAAGCGCAGAGGCGCAACCCGCACCAGTTATAATTCTCTGTCAATCATCTTCCACTCGATGCCACCTTCCACCACGTCTGATCGAGGCGCTGACAGCCGCGGCTCGCAGCCCAGCCCGCCCCAGGCCACGTATCGCTTTCATTGCATCGGCTGCGGCTCCCTGACGAATTCTGCCGCCCATGATTTTCGTTGCACCGATTGCGGCAACCTGCTCGAAATTACCGATCTCGCGTGGAAGTCTGCCGACCTTGCCGCGAATCTGAAATCCCTCTGGAGCCAGCGCCGTCTTTCGAGAGCGCCGCTAGATCTGAGCGGCGTGTGGCGATTCAGAGAACTGCTCCCTGCGCCCAACTCCGAGCAGCAGGTCATCACTTTGCGCGAGGGCAACACGCCGCTGTACGAGCTTCCCCAATCCTCGCGCGCAACCGGCGTCCAGGGGCTCCTTGCCAAGCATCAGGGCATGAATCCCACCGGCTCGTTCAAAGACGCCGGCATGACCGTGGCCGCCACCTTCGCCGGCCAAGCCGGATACACATGGGTGGCCTGCGCCTCGACCGGGAACACCTCGGCCTCGATGGCCGCGTACGCCGCGCGCGGCGGCATGCGCAGCCTCGTGCTCGTGCCGGAAGGGAAAATTTCGTGGAGCAAGCTCTCGCAGGCTCTCGATTACGGCGCGCTCACTTGCCAACTTCGCACCGACTTCGACGGCTGCCTGCGCTTGTTGCAAGAACTGGTGCGGCGCGCTCCCGTCTACCAATTGAATTCCATCAACCCATTCCGCCTCGAAGGCCAGAAAACTCTGGCGTTCGAACTGCTCGAGCAACTCGACTGGCAGCCCCCCGATCACATCATCGTGCCCGGCGGCAACCTCGGCAACAGCTCCGCCATCGGCAAGGCGCTGCTGGAGATGCGCGATCTGGGCTTGATTGCCCGCCTGCCGAAGCTGTCAGTGATCCAGGCCGAAGGCGCGAACGCCCTGGTTCGAACCTTGCGCGAAGCTTCGGGAAAACATCTCATAAGTGTTCAAGCGGAAACCCGGGCGACCGCGATCCGCATCGGCAATCCGGCTTCGTGGCAGAAGGCGGTCAACGTTCTGCGGGCCACAGGGGGCGCGTGTGAAGAGGTTAGCGAAATCGAGATCGCCCAGGCCAAGGCCGAGATCGGCGGCGAGGGCATTGGCTGTGAGCCGGCCTCCGCAGTAACGCTCGCCGGCTTGAAAAAATTGCTGCGCCAAGGCTTGGTGAAACCGGAAGAAACGGTGGTGCTGGTGCTCACCGGAAATCTTCTGAAAGACCCCGACTTCACCATGGACTTCCATCGCGGCGAGTTGTTCAAGGGCACGGGGCACGAAGGCGAGAACGCTGCCTTGAAGGCGCTTCAGCACCCGCCGGCGATCATCGACGCTACTTTGGATGCTGTGATCAAGACTTTGGAGCAGGCTGAAAAAGCCGGCCCCTCGCTCTAATGCTCAAGCACAAAGACCGAATGCCCAAGCGCACGAAAAAGACCCGGCTCCCGCCCGCGTTCGATTTAGCCCTTCCCGCCACTTCGGCGAATTTAGGTCCTGCCTTTGACGCCGCTGCCCTGGCCATGGATCTCTACATAAGAATCTACGCCCGTCCGGCTGCCGACTTTTCCATCCGCGCAACCGGACGCGACCCCGAAATCTGCCGGTCAGTGGAAAATCACCTCATCCTGACCACCTATCGCGAAGTTCTACAGGCGCTGGGCGCGAAGATCATCCCCCTGTCACTTCGCATTAAGAATGACATTCCCATCGGCAAAGGCTGCGGCTCTTCCGCGGCGGCACGTCTAGCAGGCGTTGCGCTGGCCAATCACTTCGGCGGCCTGCGCTGGACCGATGCGCAAATCATCGGCGAAGCCTCACGCCGCGAGCACCATCCCGATAACGCTTCCGCCTGCTGGATGGGAGGTCTGACGGTGGCTCGCATGTCGAGCCAGGCCGAGGCCTTGGTGGTGTCGATTCGACCGAAAGGGAAGTGGCCGCTGTTGCTCGCGATTCCGGAGCAGAGCCTATCCACCGATAAAGCCCGCAGCCTTTTGCCCGCCGAATATTCCCGCGCCGACGCGGTGGTCAACATTCAGAATTCCATGCTTCTTCTCGCGGCCTTTACGCAAGGGCAGCACACGCTGCTGCGCCCCGCGCTGGAAGACCGCCTCCACCAGCCTTACCGCGCGCCCTTCTGCCCGCTGCTGCCCTGCCTACAGCAGTTGACTTGCAGCACAGGAATCTTGGGCGCGGCTCTTAGCGGCGCGGGGCCCTCCGTTATTGTTTTTCTCGACCCTCAGGTTTCGACCCGGAAAACTCGGGACTTCGTCCGAGCGCACTTATCCCGCAACCAACTTCGTGCCGAGTTGCTGCTGACTTCCGTCACGCAACGCGGCGCCCGCGGTTGAAAATTAATTTACGGTGAATAGCGGTGGAATCAATCGACCTGTGCTAGAGTGACCCTAAAGCCGCCACTTAAGAGCTATTTACCGGCGCGCGATTCCGGGATACTTTCGGTCTTGCCCCCGAACCGAAAGCGCTCGCGTTCCTTGCAGTAACCGGTAACCGAAGATGCAGCGTCACGTCCAGCCGCGTGGGAGCGCTCAGCCGAGCAGTGAGCAAGTTCAGGGGGAGATCCAGAACTTCCTGCGCGCGATCGATTCCTATCCCGACCGTTTCGCCAAACAGCCTGGCGTCAGTTTTCAACGCCACCTGTGCAGCTTCTTCTCGCAGGTTCCAGAAAATGGCGGCCGCCGAACTGCAAGTCGACAATCTTCACGACAGAAATCTTCCGCGGCATAAAGCGCGAACCTACCGACTGGCTGGTGGCACAATCCCATTCATGCGCAAGTACTCTACCATCTGTCCGTAGTGGTCCAGGCAGTGTGCGCCAACGCTGGTCGCCAGTCCCAGTCGCGTCACCGAACCTTCTCCGAACGGGCTCTTCACCGGTTCCACCAGGTTCTTTTCGTCGATGGTCGCGACGGCTTTGTGGACATAGGCAAAGGAGTCTTTTAAATAGCCGATGATCTCCGCCTTGTCCTTCATGGTTGCCGGCCCGGATTCATCCCCCACGTCCACGGGGACTTTTTCGCTTAGAATCGCCGCGCCAAAAATATAATTCACCGCCGCCACATGCTTCACCTGTTCGCCGAAGTTGCGGACTCCTTTGAACTCGCCGTTGGTGGGAACGAAGGCAAACTTATCTTCGGGCATGACTTCGGTCGCCGAAAGAAACTCGCGCTCCACTCCGGAGACGGAATGATCCAGCACCTGCGAGACGGTTCGGTGTTCATCCTTCCCCTTGTGCTCCTGAGCCGAAGCAACCGCCGCCCATGCCAGCAAGCAGAACGCAAGACAACGAAACCTGTTTGTCATGATCAAGCCTCCATTTCAGCGAGAAAGTGAAACCCAAAGTGTCACCCCGTGAACCTCTGTGTCCCCGGTGTTTAAAGATTTTGACTTTGACCACGCAGCCGAATTCTCAGCCGGAAGAATGAACTTCCCCCGCCCGCAGTAAACGGCCACTCCCCGCCCTTCCAAGCGCGAATCATAAAAATCACCAGACCCGCCAACAATATCACCACCGCGTATCGTATTTCCTTCGCCGCGTTCTGGCGATTGAATAAAATAAAAAGAAATCCCGCAATCGCCACCAGCGCCGGCAGAGGATAAAGCCACATCCGGAAGGGCCGCGGCGCTTCCGGCCGCGTCACGCGGAACACGATCAATCCGACCGCCTGCACCAGAAACTGCAGCACAATGCGAATCACAACCAGAGCCGCGATCGCATCCCGAAGCCGCAAAAAACAGAACGCCGCCGCGACCACTCCCAGCGCCACCAACGAAACATGCGGGAAGCGGTAAACCGGATGCACCTTGGCAAATGCCCGGAAATAATTGCCGTCCAGCGCCGCTGCGTAGGGAACCCGCGAATAGCCCAGCGTGAGCGAGAAGACCGAGGCAAAGGCGGCAACAATCACCAGTGCCGTGACGAACCGGGCGGCCCAGGCCCCGTAGATCCTCTGCATAAACAAAGACACCACGTACAATCCGCTGTTGTTGTGCCCCGCCTGCAGCATCTCCCGCCAGGGAATCACGGCCAGAATGCACACGTTCATCATGAGATATAGACAGGCTACCAGCAGAATGGAAAGCAGCAACGCCCGCGGAATATTCTTGGTCGGATCTTTTATTTCATCGCCCAGATAGCAAACGTTATAGTAACCCCAATAATCGTAGGTAGCCACCAGAAGAGCTCCGCCCAACCCGATGAAGAACCCGCGCGAAAGCGCGAATGCTCCGGGGGGAAAATCAAACGCCCGCGCGGCGTTGAAATGCGTGAGCCCGGCGAAGATGACCCATGCGATCGTTGCCATCACGCCCAGCCACAAAATCTTCGAAAGCCGCCCGATCACGGTGATGCGCCGATAAAGCAGCAAGACCGTGAACAAACAGATGACGATCGCCAGCGCGGTTCCCGGCGTAACAATCCAGCTCACCTGAAGCGCCCCGGCCCCCGGGATGGGCAAAGCCACGGTGTGCGCGGCGTAAACCGTCTCCAGGCCCGGCCAGTAGTAAGCCGCGTAGCCCGCCAGCCCGATGCATCCGCTCGCGATCGACAGCGGAGCGCTGAAGGAAAGTTGCCAGATAAACAGAAAAGAAATCAGCCGCCCCCATTTTCGCGGCCCATAGATTTCGCTCAAGTAGCGATATGATCCGCCCGACCCCGGAAACGCGGACCCTAGTTCCGCGGAAACCAACCCGTCGCACACCGCCAACAGCGCGCCCGCAATCCAGCCCAGCATAGCCTGCGGCCCGCCCATCGCGCTCAACACCAGCGGCATGGTAATGAACGGTCCCACGCCAATCATGTCGATCATGTTGAGCGCAGTCGCGCTCCCCAACCCCATCCCGCGGATCAGGCCAGGAGATGGCGATACGTTTTGTGATGGAGACTGCATTTTGTCGGTAAGCTCGGTACCGTCACTTCAGCTAGGGGAGAAGCAACATCCTACCGCTGACCAAGCGTCCTTCCAAAGCCGCATGGGCCTGGGCAGCGTCCGCCAGGGATACGTGCGATCAACGCGGATGGAAAGTTTCCCCTGCTTTACCCAGTCCACAAACCGCTCCAGATAGCGAGGGTATTCCCTGATGTAAGGGCTTCCGTTCGTCCGCGTAAGAAATAGCCATCCTCTTTCCTGCAGGGTCATTAGATCGAATGGAGGCACGTATCCGCTCGACTGCCCGAAGATCACGAGATATCCGCCCGAAGCCAGGCTATCGAGGCTGGCCTCAAATGTATCTTTACCCACGCCGTCGTAAACCACGCTAACCCCTCGTCCGCCGGTCATCCGTCTCGCCTCTTTCGCAATATCGGATCGTTGGGAGAGGAGGACCTCGTCCGCGCCAGCCTCTCTGACAAATCTGGCCTTCTCCTCGGTGGATGTAACGCCGATGACTCGCCCCTCGCGGAACTTCGCCATCTGGCAAAGCAGAAGTCCGATGCCCCCAGCGGCAGCCTGGATCAGGCACCAGTCTGCCGGTTTTATCGGATACGCGAAATGTGTGAACGCGTAGGCGAGGAAACCCTGGTTCATCCCGGCCGCTGCTTGCTCGACATCAATTCCATCGGGAACGGGCATGAGCCACGCAGCCGGCGCCAGAGCGTGGGTGGCGTAAGAATCTCCCGCGAATACGACGCGGTCCCCCACCTGAATATTTCGGATCTCGGGGCCGAGCTCCTCCACCACTCCCACTCCCTGGCTGCCGAGAGTTGCCGGAAGTTCGGGTCCGCTTGCGCCTTTACGGCGATAGAACGCCTGGTTCGCAAGTTCGCCGCGCCGCTTTTGTACATCAAGAAAGTTAACGCTCGCGGCTTCCACGCGCACCAGGGCTTGTCCCGGTCCGGGTTCGGGTGTCGGGAGTTCCTCCCACTGCATGACCTCTGGACCGCCATAGGAGTGAATGCGAATAGCGCGCATCAGGTTTGGTTATCGTCCTCCGGTTGCTGCTTCTCGCCGTTGAAGCTTGAGCTCAATGGCCGGAATGAAGCAGGAACGCTGCCCTCCGCTACGTCCACCCCCACTTGGATACACCGATCGGTGTTTTCCAGGGGCTGCACTTCGACTGTGTATTCCTTTCCCCGGACCTCAACTTGATACCACTTCTACGTCGCGCAATGTAGCGATCAGCTCGGCACAAGACTGAGCGCTCCACTTCTGCATCTCAGCATCGAGCACTGGCCGCCATTGCTCGCGACATTTCATCCTGTTTCATCCATTCAACGGCCGTGGAGCGGCGGCGTCGATTGCGGCGGTTTGCGCGCGTGCGTCGCTTGCTCGAAGCCGTAGGCGATCTCGAACAACTGCGGCTCGCTAAACGGCTGGCCCAGAAACTCAATCCCGACCGGCACTCCGATCGGCGCACGGGCAGTTGGGGCCGAGAATCCTGCCGGAACCGTAATCGCCGGAAATCCCGTAATTGACGCCAGGATGCCGTTGCGCTCCGCCTGATTCATCTCGCCGATCATCACCGGCAGGCGCTTCTGATGCGGGTACGCCAGTGCCACCAGGTTGTTCTTCGCCATGGCGTTCGCCAGCCGTAGCCGCAGGTCATCGAGCTTGACGCGCCGGTCTTTGTAGTCCGCTTCGTTCAGCCCGTCCTCATAGCTTTGCGCCGAAGCGAGGAACTTCTCGAGCGTAGGCTTGTGGTAATTGCCCGTAGCGATGAGCTCGGCAAGCGAGTGCACCGGCGGATTGGGCTGAGCTTTGAGGTAATTGTTAAGAACGAACTTGTACTCATACTTCTGCACGTCGAGATCGGTAACCAGTTTGCCCGTGTCGAAGGCCGCATCTTCGATCTCCACCAGAATTGCGCCCTGCTGTTTCAGCGCTTCGAGGGCTCGGGCCATCACCCGGTTGACCTCCTGGTGATCGGGGCTGGTGCCGAACAATGTGCGCAGCACGCCGATGCGCGCGCCTTTCAACGCGGTGCGGTCGAGAAAAGCGGTATAGGTTGCGGGAATCCTGCCGACACCCAGCGCCGTCACAGGATCGTCGGGATCGTAGCCGGCCATCACGTCGAGCATGACCGCCGCGTCGGCCACGGTTCGCGTTATCGGCCCAACCGCGTCCTGAGTAAATGAACAAGGAATAACCCCCGCGCGGCTGATCAACCCGCGCGTTGGACGAACCCCTACCAGGCTGTTCGCGGAGGCTGGCGAGCGGATCGAGTTTACCGTGTCCGAACCGGTGCCCACGGCGGCGAAGTTGGCGGCCAATGCAGCGCCGGTGCCGCCGGAAGACCCGCCCGGCGTGCGGGTCAGCTCGTAGGGGTTCTTCGTCTGCCCCCCCAGCGAACTTACCGTTATGCCGGTGATCGCCAGCTCATGCATGTTCGCCTTCCCGACAATGAGAGCTCCGTTTTCACGCAGCCGTGCCACCGTGAACGCATCCTTCGCCGGCTGCATGCCTTTGAGTGCCAGCGATCCCCCGGTGGTCGGCATATCGGCGGTGTCGTAGTTGTCCTTCAGCACCACCGGAATGCACTGCAGTGGCTGGAACCGGGTGCCGAGCTTCTTTCCGCGCCTGGCGCCGAGTTGGAGTTGCTGGTCCATGGCGTCGGCCTGCTCCAGCACCTTGGGGTTCACGTACAGCATGGCATTGATGGCGGGCCCTTGCTGGTCGTAGGCCTGGATGCGGTCCAGGTACTGCTGCACCAGGCTGTGGCAAGTCAGCTTGCCGCTCTCGAAGCCGCGATGAATCTCCTCGATGGAAGTTTCCATGAGCGGAAATTGCTGTACGGAGGCGCTAGCGGTCGTAAGCATCACTCCAAGCATCACCCCCAGCGCCAGAACCAAACCCTTCGCGTCATGACGCACGTTTTTCCCTCCCAACAGTTCATTGCATCTTGAACATCGAATTGCATATTTCGAGAGCCGCAAGATTTACCGGCCACTGACCATTGACCATTGACCACTGACCCCTGACCGCTGGCTACTGGCTACTGCTTTTCATGCCCCGCGCTCAGCAGATTCACATATAGCCGCACCGCTCCCGGCACGCCCGCCGGTAGCTGACGGAAGAACGCATACCCCGTATAGATGTAAATTCCCTTGCCGTAATGGGCTTCGAGAAGCCCGCCCTTTTGCGCCTCCTCACCGGGATCGTGGCAAGCCAGCAGCGACTGGAAATGCTCATCCCATTGATCCATGAAGTAGAGGCCGCGCTCCTGCACCCAGCCGTCGAAGTCGCGAGCCGTAATAGTGTTCGGATAATGAAAAATTTCGTCGTCCGGCGCCAGGATATCCACCGCAGCATCTTCCACCGAAACCCGTGCCCGGCTCAGCTCCGCGGGGTATGGCGTGAAGTGCCCACTATTAAAATCGCTCACGCCCGTATTGTATTGAACGATTAGAGTTCCGCCTGCCTTCGCAAATTCGAGCAGCTTCCGATTATTCGCAGCCACATCTTTCTGGGTATCGTAGGCGCGAATGCCCAACACAATGGTTCCGTAATCGCTCAAGAATGCGGTGGCGATTTTTTCCGCGGGAATGGGTGTCACATCCATGCCCACCTGCTGCAGCACGGTCGGAATATCGTCGCCCGCCCCCATGATGTAACCGATCTTCAAATCATGCGGAGCTTTCACGTCCACAATGCTCACTCGCTGCACCGCCGGCTGGTAATAGTAGAAGCTGCCGAGATCTTCTCGCGTCACCAAAGTGTAGCCTTCGCTGAACTTTTCGCCGTCCGCCTCGAGCACAGCTCGCACCTTGGCTCGTCCCTCCTGCAAGCCGGCAGGGAAGACCTTGAACTTAAAATCTCTCTTCTCCCCGCGGCGCGAGAAATCCACCGCGAACTGCTCTGGCTCCGACCTCCAGCCCGTGGGCAGCTCGAGTCGCAAGACGCCACGCACCTCGCGGCTCAGATTGCCGGTCACGCCCACCGTCACCGTAGAACTCGAGCCGTTATGAGTCGAAATCACCTGTGTCCCCGGCTCGAGCGCCACGGAAAACGCAGGAACCAACGCCAGCGGACGCGCACTTTCCTTCCCGGCCTCGTCGACAAAAGGCGTTACCACCGTCGCATCGACAGCGCTCTTTCCGCGGGTGCCGGTCCCGCCCACAATCGAATACTCCACATGCGCGCGCATCAACGGAGGCGGGAAGGGAAGCGTCACATACTTCTCTTCGTCGATGTGATTCAGGCTATCCGTCTCCGGATTCTCGCGATGCCAATAAGGCCGCGTGTACTGCGGAGTCTTCGGCGCGCGCAGCCGAAACAGAGCGCGTTCGTTTTCTCCAGGCTTGATGACCTCGCGCTTGGTTTTATCGGAGATCGTGCCCCATCCCTCCGGCACCTCCAGCTTCAACCGGTCCAGAAAGAGGCGGTCGTTCGATCCGTTATGCAGATCGACGGCCACCAGAAATTCCTGCCCCGGAGAAACGGTGGTCATCGCCTCCGCTTCCTTCGCGCTGACACCGTTGGTATCGGCGCGAGCCACCACCGTCGCCGCCAGAGTCACGCCCAGCAAATCGTTCAAGGCAGCCTGCGCCTGCGCGATTTTCTCCTGCAGCCGCTGCAGCAGATCAGCTTTTGCCGCAGCGCCCAAACTGGACTGATTCACTTCAGAATCCGCCCGCTCCAGTCCGGCCACAACCTGCATCAAAGGCTGCGCCGCGGCGGAAGGATTGCTTCCATTCGCATCGACAGCGGCTTCCGCAACTCTAGTTGCAATCTCTGTCAGTTCCTTCCGCAACCCCGGCAGCTTCGATTCTTCCACTCCCCGCCGCGCCGCCAGAGCGGGCAAGCTGGTGTCGATGCCATCGAAGAAATCTTTCTCGTGGCCATCTTTATCGAGCTTTGCCGGCTCGATCGAGTCCACCAGCTTGTAAAACGTGAAGCGATCTCCCGGATCGACGTTCCAATTCGCCGCTCCCTGCGAAAGTTGATGGCGCAAGCCCTGCATCGCGAATTGCACATACGAGATGTCAAGATCAGCGCTGCGCTCTCCGGTATTTAACTTCACGGTCCACTTCTCGTCGGGACAAGTCATGGCCCCAAAGCCGCACACGTTGCCGATGTAGAGTTTTTTCGCCTGCCAGGGCTGCAAGCCCTGCGCAATCTGCTCGGGAAATCGTTTGGGATCGGCCGCCGCTCGAAATGCCTCTCTCGTCAAGATGCTCGAAGCCTGGTGATGCCCATGCCCATCGCGCTCGGTGCCGGAAAAGCGCGCCACCAGCACATCGGGACGGAAACTCCGAATCACTCGAACCATATCGCCGAGAGCGATGTTGTGCCCGCCCCACTGGGCAAAGGTTTCCTCCGCGCTCTTCGAAAAGCCGAAGTCGGCCACGCGCGAGAACCGCTCCTGCACGCCGTAATACTCGTCGGCGGCCAGCAGTTCCAAGGTGCGCAGCACGCCCAGCACATCCGACAAATTGCTGCCTACCTTATTCTGCCCGCCCTCGCCGCGATTCAGCGTCATCAGCAACACGCTGTCGCCGCGCCCGCGCGACTCCAGCGTGAGCATGCCGCCATCCTCATCGTCGGGATGCGCCACCGTTTGCATGAGGTGTGCCGTAGTGCTCAACCGCCGCAATTGGTCGCGCAATCCGAGAACGCCCTGATCCTGAGGCAGCTCGGGCGGCGAGCCCTGATAAGGAAGCTGAGGAAACCTCGCCGCCGCCGGCGCATGACTCTCCTCGCTACTAGCCACATTCTGGTGACGCGCCAAGCCCGGCGCGGGCTGCTGCGCCGACGCCACCCTTGAAAGCCAGAGCATGATAAGAAGGGCGAGCCACGAAAGCCGGACGAATGAAGGTTCAACAAAAAGCCGAAGGGCCCGAAACATGCGGCTCCTAAGATAGGTGGGTCCCGGAAGGTTCACTCTCCAAGGATGGGGCTCAACCCGGCTCCGACGCAAATTCTTTCCTCGCGCTCGATGACGTGGAGCCAACCGAAAGCAACCTCGGGGGCTAAAGAATTGGCGGATAAGCTCTGGTGTTCGGTGGAGCGGCGCTTCAAGCGCTGCGCTAAACGCACGGCTCTCCAGGACGGCTTCAGCCGCCGAGGTGCGTGAATCGACTTTTTCAGCAGCCTGTTTAGCGGGAGGTACGGCGGATCCTTTCAGAACGACGGCCTTCTCGAAAGCTCGCTCAGACCGCCATCACCGCGGCTCCTTAATCGTGTCCTGACACACGCTCCCCGCCGTCAGCACTTCGTTAAACTTCGTCTCCTTGCGCAAATCCTTCAGCAGCGGATCCCCCAACAGCGCCGAATACGCGCAATAATTCTGCTGCACGGCCGCCTTCAGCAGGCGCAAAGCGGGCTCGTTCTGGCCGCAGTAAGCCATCAGCACCCCGACGTGATACCACAACTCCGGGTCAGGCTCGATCATCACGGACGACTCCGCCTCGTGCACAATGCGGTCAAAGTCTGCCGGTTTCTGCGCCGCGGTGCACGCCGCCATCAACTCCTTGTGGTAGGTGGTAGCCTTGGCCATATTCTTTACGCTGTCCCGAGCCTGCGCCGCGTTGCCCGCGGCCAGATAAACATAAGGGGTGACCCAGGCCGCCCATTGCGATCCCGCATCCAGATGCACGAAGTCCATGGCCTGATCGGTCTTGCCCAGTTGCAGGAACGCCCACGCGCACGAACGGAAATTAAAATTGCCCGGGTCGAGCGACCGCGCCGTATTGCATTCTTTGATCGCCTGCTCCTGCATGCCGGCATAACGCAACACGTAGCTCAGGGCAAAGTGCGCGTCGCCGCTCTGCGGCCGCCGCCGCACCAGATCGGTTGCCGCATCATAGGCGCGCCCTAATTCGCCGCGCTCCACGCGATTGACAATCAGATTGCTGGCCGCCTCCACGCGATTCGGATCGAGCGACAACGCCCGCTCGAAGGCCGAATTCGAGCGCTGGAACATCTCCTCGCCACCGCCGCCGTAATGCGAATCGTAATAATATCGCCGGCCTAATTCCTCCCATGCCGGTGCGTAGCCCGGGTCGGTTCCGACCACATGCTCGAGCACGGCGATTGCATCTTTGTTGGGGCCGGGATCATGCGGCAGCGCGAGGCTGTGGAGATAGAGGTCGTATGCCTCCTGGCTCTTAGGCCGCGAGCTGGTGTTGATCTCCCCCTCCGCACCGCCCAGCGCTGGCAGCAGACCGCGCTGCACCTGCGTGCTCAATTGACCCTGCAGCGAAATCAAATCGTTGACCGGCGCGGTAGCGCTCCCCTGCCACAACAAGCGATCGCTGGCTACGTCAATCGCCTCGAGCGTCACCGTGAGCTGTTCCCCTTGCCGCATGAAGTGCCCGGTCAGCAAGCGGCCCACGCGCAGTTGCTGGCCCACCTGTCGCGGATCCACATCCGCTTCCACATACTTGCGCGTGGCCGAAGAAGGCCGCACCTCGAGCGATCGCGAATAAGTCAGCACGCTGGTGAGTTCGTCGGCCAAAGCGAAGCGCAAGTAGTCGACGCTGAAATCTCCGTTCATGTTTTGCAGCGGCAGCACCGCGATGGCATTCTTCAATTCCGCGCTGGCCGCCGAGCGATGCTTTACCCAGTAAGCTCCCACTGCAGCCAGCACCGTAACCAGCAGCGCTCCTGTGCCCAGCAACAGCCACAGTTGCCACTTGCTGCTCGAGCGCCCAAAGGTCTGGCTCGAAACCTTCAACTTCACCGGACGCAATCCGCTCTTCACCAAACCCGACTCGGTCTGGTGCTTCAGCACTTGCAGGTCGGCTTTGATCTGCAGGGCGCTCTGGTAGCGCTGCTTGCGATCTTTCTCCATCGCCTTGCCGACAATGCCTTCGAGCTCCACCGGCACGGCGGGGTTCAATGTTCCCGGCGGAGCCGGTTTGTCATGCAACACCGCATCCAGCGTCATCAGCGAGTTCTTGCCCGTAAAAGGCTTTTTTCCGGTCGCCATCTCGTACATCACGACGCCGAACGAGAACAGGTCGCTGCGGAAATCAATTTCCTCGCTGCGCGCCTGCTCCGGCGACATATACACGGCAGTCCCGGGAATCACGCCGACCGCGGTCAAAGAATTATCGGCTTGACCGCCATCGCTGTCGGTGCCGACGTTGTGCAGCAGCTTGGCCAGCCCGAAATCGAGCACCTTAACCTGACCGCTCGGCGTCAAAAAGATATTTGCCGGCTTGATATCGCGATGGACGATCCCCTTGGCGTGGGATGCAGCCAGCGCATCCGCCACCTGGATGCTGATGTCGAGCAATTTCTCGGTAGCCACCGGCTGGCCGGAGATGCACTGCTTCAGGCTCTCGCCCTCCAGCTTTTCCATCACAATGAAGGGATGGCCGCCGTTATCCTCAATACCGTGAATGGTGCAGATGTTGGGATGGTTCAGCAGCGAAGCGGCCCGGGCTTCGCGAGTAAAGCGCTCGAGCGACTTGGGATCGCCGGCAAGATTTTCAGGAATAAATTTCAGCGCGACGTGCCGCCCGAGTTTGAGGTCCTCGGCCTCGTAGACCACACCCATACCACCACCGCCGAGTTTTCCCAGAATGCGATAGTGGGATACGGTTTGGCCGATCATGAAAACACACAAATCCCGAACGCCGTAATGTTAGGCGCGCCAGCGGCTTAGGTCAACTGGAAGAACAAGGCCCATCCCGCTTCTCGCCCGTAGGTCCGAACTAGACCGAGGCGGTAGGATGCGCACGCTATTCCCGAAGGAATCAGTGACGCCGCCTCTCCGTGCCTGCGGCTCTGTTCCCATTGCGACTACCAACTTTGTTTTTTATCGCTCATCGCCGAGCGAGGTCTTGGCTTCCAGATACCCTGGCGGCACTTTGAATTCGAGCACATCCCAAACGATGCGGTGGTCGATTTCCGCATCGCCGCGATAAGAATGTTGCGAAAGGCAATGATGCGCCGCTAGTCGCTGATCCGCGACGGCGTCTCGGCATCGATGCGGGCCAGCTGCGCCCAGGCCTCGCCAGACCTCGCCGACAATCTCCATTTGGCGTTCCACCACCGAAAGCATTGTCTCCGAGGTATTGCGCGGCGAGCGCGAACTGACCCAACAACATATTCGGCAGCTGAGCATGAAGTTTCGTGTGTCGCCTTCGGTATTCTTTTGACTATAGTGCCTTAGAAATAAAGGCCACGACTCGCGCCGTGGCCTTTCCTGTATCCGATAGAATCTCTGCAAATCCGCGGGCCAAGCTCTAGTGCCTTCCCCCTCCAGGCCCGCCGCGCCCGCGATCCCGGCCACCACCGCCGCCAGGCCGCCCGCCGCGCCCACCGCGTCCTCGATCACGCCCCCCACCACCGGGGCGACCCCCGCGGCCACCACGATCTCCGCCGTGCGGCCGATCGCCTTGCGGACGATCACTGCTGACCGCATGCGCCACCCCATCGCGATTGAAGTTCGGCTCAGCTTCGTCAGGGAAGTCGCCACCGCCTTCGATCACCAAGGTTCCGGTAGTGACTGGGGCCGGTGCCAACTCGCCTTCCGCAGCCGCGACAGCAGGCGCGCCTTCTGCCACCGCGCCTCCACCCATCTTGGCGCGCTGCTCCTTCAGGATCGCCTTGCGCGAAAGCTTGATACGGTTGCCTTCCACCGCCAGCACCTTCACCAGCACTTGGTCGCCTTCTTTCAGTTCGTCGCGAATGTCGCCGATGCGATGCTCCGCCACTTCGCTGATGTGCAGCAGGCCATCGGTGCCGGGAATGATTTCGACGAAAGCCCCGAAATCGGCCAGCCGTGTCACTTTGCCGAGATAGGTCTTCCCAACTTCCGCGGTCGCCGTGAGGTCGCCGATAATCTGCAGCGCCTTCGCCGCCGAAGCCTGATCGCTCGATGCGACCTTCACCAAGCCGGAATCTTCCACGTCGATCTTGACTCCGGTTTGCTCCACGATCGAGCGAATCATCTTGCCGCCCGGCCCGATCAGATCGCGAATCTTATCGACCGGAATCTGCACGGTATAGAACCGCGGAGCGAAGTCAGAAATCTTCTCGCGCCCCGATATAATCACTTCTTCCATCTTGCCCAGAATGTGCATGCGCCCGCGCTTCGCCTGCGCCAGCGCTTCGCGCATAATCTGCGACGTGATGCCGGCGACTTTGATATCCATCTGCAGCGCGGTGATGCCGTCTTTCGTTCCGGCGACCTTAAAATCCATGTCGCCGTAGTGATCTTCGGCGCCCGCGATGTCGGTGAGGATGGCATACTGCTCGCCCTCTTTCACCAATCCCATGGCGACTCCGGCCACCGCGCCCTTCAACGGAACGCCCGCATCCATCAGCGAAAGCGAAGCGCCGCACACCGTGGCCATCGACGACGATCCATTCGACTCGAGAATGTCCGAGACCACGCGCATGGCGTAAGGCCACGATTCCTCGGTAGGCAGCACGCCAGACAGAGCCCGCTCAGCCAAAGCTCCGTGACCAATCTCGCGCCGGCCCGCTCCCCGCAGAAACGCAACCTCACCCACCGAGAACGGCGGAAAGTTATAGTGCAGCATGAAGCGCTTCTTGGCTTCGCCTTCGAAGCCTTCGAGCCGCTGCATGTCGTCCGAAGTGCCGAGCGTGGTTGTAACCAACGCTTGGGTTTCTCCGCGGGTGAAAATCGCGCTGCCGTGAGTACGCGGCAGAACTCCGGCTTCGATCCAGATGTCGCGAATTTCGTCAAACGCCCGCCCGTCGGGGCGGTGCTTCTTCTCAATCACCTCTTCGCGGAAGATGCGCTCGCGCAGAGTTTCGAAATAAGTTTTGAGCTTCGCCAGCGCGGCTTCATCCTCGGCAGGAATCTCAGCCTGCAGCTTCTTCTTAAGCTCTTTGACCAGCGAATAGCTCTCTGCCTTGGGATGCTTCTTCGTATCCAGCCGCTCCGAAAGCTCGGCGCCGATTTTATTTTTCAGCGCATCGTAGTAACCCTGGTCGAACTCCGGCGGAGTCACTTGGCGCTTCTTCTTTCCGGCCTTCGCCCGCAGGTCGTTGAGAGCAGCGCAGATCTTTTTGACTTCCGTGTGCCCGAACTCAATCGCGTCAACCACAACTTCTTCGCTGACTTCCTTCGCGCCCGACTCGATCATCACGATGCCGTCCGACGTCCCGACCACCATGATGTTCAGCAGGCTCTCGCGCATTTCGTCATAGGTAGGATTGATAATGAACTGCCCGCCAATCTGTCCCACGCGCACCGCGCCAATCGGCCCGAGAAACGGAATGTCGGACAAAGTAAGCGCCGCCGACGCGCCATTAATCCCCAGCACATCCGGATCATTACTGGCGTCCGCCGACAACACAAACGCGATCACCTGCGTCTCGCACTTAAAGCCCTCGGCAAACATCGGACGCACCGGCCGGTCGATCTGCCGGCTGGTCAGCACTTCGCGGTCGCTCATACGGCCTTCGCGCTTGATAAAGCCGCCGGGAAAGCGTCCGCCGGCGTAGGTATATTCGCGGTAGTCAACGGTGAGGGGAAAGAAATCGATGCCTTCGCGCGGATCAGCATTCGCCGTCGCGGTGGCGAGCACCACGTTATCGCCCATGCGCACCACGGCCGCGCCGTGCGCCTGCTTGGCTAATTTTCCGGTTTCGAAGGAGAGTTGTTTGCCGCCGGCGAGATCTACGGTAACGGTACTAACTTCTGGTTTCATGTTTCATCCTTATGGTTTGAATCAGGAGGGCAGTCGCGTTTCCCCGTTGGCGACTTCGGTACTCTGCGGGTTGCGAGGATGGAAAAACGCGCTCAGCCATGGTTAATGAATATGTCGAATGAATCAAGATAGGCGTCCGCCATGAGCGGTGGGTCCCGGGCCCGGCCCGGAATACGTCTTCGATAATACGCACGCTGTGAATTGGCTCAATGCTCGGCCGGCTTCGAGAGGAAGGCGGCGTTCTCAGATACGTTTGTGGGAACATCCAATTGGGTGCCCCATCCGAATCGCGTTCTCTGCGACTAGTATGGGAAAGGCGCAACCGCCCTCGCCACCGAGGTTTCCCGGAATTACTTGCGGATGCCGAGCTTCCCAATGACCGTCTTATAACGCTCGGAATCGTATCTCTTAAGGTAGTCGAGCAAGCGACGCCGCTTGCTGACCAGCATGAGCAGGCCGCGGCGCGAGCCGTGGTCTTTCTGGTGCGTCTTGAAGTGATCCGTCAGTTGGCCAATGCGTTCACTAATAATGGCGATCTGAACCTCGGGACTCCCCGTGTCAGTCGCATGCGTCTGGTATCGGTCAATGACAGATTTCTTTTGCTCTCTGGCTAACACTAACCTGGTGCACTCCTGTTCTAGTTTCGATTTATCTTGGTGACAGTAGGAAGGTTATCATGCGAAGGAAGTGGGTGTAAAGGCGGGCGCGCGCAGAGCGTGGGCGGCAAAACCAGGCGGCCTCAGGTACGGCTCCGACCGCGCTAGGGGGGCATGATGCTAGACGGGATCTCCGGACGGTGCCTCTCGAAATGAGTGTCGGCGGCCAGACCCAAGTACATGATCCAGACGACCACTACCATTATCTTCGCCGCTTGGTTGGGCGCTAGAGGGTGCTTGTCAAGCTTTGCTCGGAGCAGGAGGGCGAGGGAAATTGCCAGGGGAGAGCGCCCCTGCCCTCCCTTAGTTCACTGCATCCACGAAACGGCCACCCTGTTCAACCTCCGCAGTGCCTCCGCGAGGCTCGGTTCCCGGCGGCCGCCGGAGAAAAGCCGAGGGGTCCGAGTTCCCACGATCGTGCCGTGAACCGTGATCGGCGTGTCCGGATCTGCGCGCTTCGATGATCTGGATGGCCACGCCGTCGGAGTTTTCTAGAATTCCAAACGAAGGTGCGCGTAGCTCTTTGTGTTTTGCAGCCTCCTAAAATTCTCGCTCACGGCCAGGAGGACGGCGACGAAAATTGCCCAGAGTAGCCAGGTCTTCTTTCGCATACGCGCGCGTCACAGAATCCGGATTGGGTCGCCCGCCTTCCCTGGGCTCTAGGGTCGGCACCATCTTAGCCGAAGGCTGCCGGTCCGTCGCGGCTTTCGACGGGCGGCGGTGGTGACGATCATGATTGCCACCGAGTGTCCAAAACAGCACAGATTGGGCGAGACCGTTCTGCCACACTGCATGCATGACTGCTCAGACGATTGCAGAATACCTTGACGAAGAGCGCCAAAAAGCGACCGAGACTCGGCTCCGAGCGGAAGAAGAAGCAGCGCGCATCCAGCCCCTGCAGCATGGCCACCATCGCATGGCAAAACAGCCCAAGGTGGAGTTGCTGCCCTCGGTCAAAGCCGTAACCAAAAAGAAGAAAAAGAAAAAGACTGTTGCCGCAGCCCGCAAGAAACCACGCGCCGCGGCCAAGATGGCAGCGAAAACCCGCAAGCGGGCATGACTGGCCTCAACCGCATTCAGAAAATACCGCAACCACACAAAATAAAGGAGAACTCATGAATAAGGATCAAGTCGCCGGCAAGATCGATCAGGCAGTGGGCAAAGTCGAGCAGAGCGTCGGAGAGAGTGTTGGTAGCAAAAAGCTAGCCAACAAAGGAGTGGCCAAGCAAGCCAAAGGCGCGGTGCAGGAGACCTGGGGCGATGCCAAGGACGCCGCGAGGCAGATCCACGAATCGCACAAGCAGACCGCTTCCGAGAAGTTCGCGCAGACGCGGGAGAACGTCAGCCAATCGGTCGATGACACCAAAGCCAAGGCAAAGGTCAAGATTGAGGAGTTCCAAGAGCGCCACTCTGCGTAACACCTGGCGGGTCCGCTCGTCTTAACTCAGGAAGTGAGCAATCTTGAACAGTTTTGCGCTTGGGTGCCGCTTATTATTCCTGCCATCCAACCAGCCGTGGCCGACCTTGGAGGAAGTTATGGAAGACTACGCCGACTTGATGAAAAGGCTGCTCGAGATCCAAAGCGGCGAAAGACGAAGCCCAAAGCTGATCGCGGAAGATGAGCGATTGATGCTCAGTCTGCAGAAGAGACATCTGGCAGGAAAGCCCAGACAACGGTTAGAGGTTAGTGAGGAATAGCCTAAAGCAGGCTGCCCCACCTTCCTGGGGTGGCGGATCACCTTTGCGTTACCACGAATGAGACTGCCCCGCCCTTTGCGATTTTTGAAGGTTGGGGACCTCGGACGGTGGCATCGGGGGATTTCGCAAACCTGAGCTTCGGCTCGCCTGTGAAGTCCTCGCAGCAGGACGGGATGAATGAATGTGGGTCGAGGCCGGTGGTGCCCACCCTTCGAAGCCGCGAAATGTGGGGCAGCCTCGCTCGTGGCGCTTCACACCAGGAGATTCCTCACCGGGCTTCGGCCCAGTTCGGAATGACATCGTTGCGAATAGCCTACGATCCAGCTCGCGTCTTTCTGCCTTTTATCAGCGGAAAGTAGAAAGACAAAAACGCGGCGGCGAGCAAACCGATCAGCGCCCCCGGCCAGAAGTTTGCGGCAGTGATCACGTCCGGCGGGCGGTAGCGCACGATGAAGTAAGAGTCCATCCACATAAGAATGCTGGTCAAAAGGCCGGGAGAGTATTCGCGGAAGTGAATCGTCCACCAAACATGCCAGAAGCCATTGCAGAGGCGCTCGACTGACCACGCCAGCGGGAGAATAACCCACGAGCCTCCGAGCAAGTCATAGGCAACGACGCTGGCGATCATGACGGTGAAATAGCCGGTGTTAAACCAGAAGAATCTTGTCCAGGAATACTCCGGCCACCAATGTTGCCGAACCTTCTCCACAAAGCTGCCGCCGAGCAGGGATTCATCCAGCACGTGAATCACATATGCAGCAACCATGAACCAGAAAGTGAAAATAAGCGGCATCAGAAAGCCTCGTCCGTCGCGGTCTTCGACGGGCAGGGTGTTCCTAAGTAAGTCCGAGGCCAAAGTCGAAAGCGACGGACCGTCTCAACGCATGCTAAGGTTTAATCGGCGCCGCGGGCAATGCGTTCTTGATGACCGGCGTTTTGTCGTCGGTCTTGAACAGGCCCGACTTCTCTATCGAGTCCACGGCGAACAGTTGGAAGTGATCGTAGCTGTGGCGGCGATGGTAGTAGTGGCGATTCAATTCCATGAAGATGTCTACGTTTTGGGGAAGCCACAAGTCCATGTTCTTCTGTTGGAAGTGGATGGGGCCGTAGTCGGCGATCTGGTGCTGTACCGAAAGTTGGGGCAGGGGCTTCATCAGCTCGGCGTCGATGTGGACGATCTGCAAGGTGTCGGCCGTGACCCAGGCGCGGCCCTTCAAGTTCATGGGGTAATGCTGCGAGCCGATGTTGTATTCCGCGAAGCGATTGGGCTTGTCGTCGCGCTGGCGAAAATGCACCAGCCATGAGGATTGACCCTTCCAGTCGCCCAAGCCCTCGCAACTCATCTCGAAGTTGTCGCGCATATCGGGATGAAAGATGAGGGCCAAGGTCATCGAACCCGAGGTGACAATATTGTCGGGAAGGTCGGTCACTCCATAGCGAAGGTTGCGGTACTCGTCGGTCTGCAGGTAGCCGGGTATATCCTCGGTGATCGAGGCCACGTAGGTGAACCTGCGAGTTTCTTTGGTGATGGGGCTGCCGGTTTTATCGAGTTGCTCGTGCGACATGGCTTCGATGGCAGCGAACTTGGTGATGTTATCCACTAACTCTTTGACGCGCTCGCCGGAGCCTTCCACGACCTGAGAGAAGGGGCAGGCAACGCCTTGTGCGACCGGCGGCTTGAGTTCATCGACGCCGGGGGGGCCCCAAGCGCTGGGAGGAAGGGACGGCGCAGAGGCCACGAGGGCAAGATCAATTTTCGACTGCGTTGGAGGCGGCGTTCGGCCCGCGACGAGGTCTTCCAGCCTGCCGATCAGTTCTTTGACCTGCGGGATCGCCGTGTTGCCGGGGTTGGTTTCAACAAATGCTCTCAGCACCTGGATTGCTTCCTGGTTTTTGCCAAGGTTGGCAAGAGCCTGGCCCAGGACCAGGTTGGCGATGTTGCCGGCCCCTTTGCCGTAATCGATGGCAAGCTGAGCTTGATCGCGAGCTTTTTCCTGTTCCTTTTGCCCGAGGTAAACGTCACCGAGAAGATAATGGGCCATCCAATAAGTGGAGTCGATGGCCACGGCCTGTTCCAGGGTTTTGGCGGCCGGGTCGTTCTCTTTGCGCTCCAACTGTACCCGACCCAGCAACGTCAGAGATTGCACGTTGTGGGGATCGAGAGTGGCGGAGCGGCTCAGGTAGTTTTCCGCCTTATCCATTTCTTTGTTCTGCATGGAAAGATAGCCTAAGAGGAAATTAACCTGAGCGTTCGCGGGTGCCAACTTGTATGCCCTTTCCAGTTGTTTTCGGGCTTCTTTGAAGTTGCTGGATCGCAAGGCATTCACCGCAAGCTTGGTCTCCCTGCGGGCGTTGGCGGGCATGGCTCTGTCGGGGGCGTTTAAGTCGACGGCCATCGGATCCTTGTGCATGACGAGTTTGAAATCGCGCTCCTGGATGAGGCCGGTCAGATGGAGTTCGCGGTGCTCGGCGAGATATCCAACGGCCGCGGCGTCAATCTCGTAATCGCCAAACGCGATGTTGCAGAAAGTAACTTCAGCTTCGTTCGAAGTGGTGTCCCAGCTGGTGATGTCCAATTTCTTGTCGTGTATTTTTACAATGGCCTGGCGATCAAGATGAGTTTTGTTTTCGTTGATGACGGTGACCTGCAACCTCTGTGTGGGTTCGCAGAAGTTGCTTTTCTGCACTTCGTTCATCCGCAACCCGATTTGACCTCCGAAATTGCCTTGTGCCGCAGCGGGGGGCACACGCAGGAATAGGGGACCCGAGATTCCGGCGATGATGAGCGGGCAGAGGGACAGAAACCTTCTTTTTCTCTGGGTCATAATTCTCCTGGAAGCGCTCGAATTGAGTATCGCGAGGGGAGCCAACACCTGATAACACCCGATTGTAGCGCAGTCTGCGCCCGGCAAGGTAACGAATTATCTATCTTGGAGTTCGGTCCGAGGATTCAAGAACCAGGGTCGTAGAATCCCAATCAAATTCCGACGAGTTTTTTTCGTCGAGTTCTAGCGCTGCCTTCGCCGCCTAGAAGGTACGCAAACCACTACCCGCGGTCTGCATCTTCGAAACGCATTCAATACTAAAAATCAATAACCCGGAGGCTGCCGTGAGTGAGCGCGACGATAAGCATGCCAAAGATTACCGCGAGCTCAGCGGCGAAGAGGGCAAGAAGAAGATTGCCGAACGGGTGAAAGAGATTCGCATTGCCATGATGTCCACGCTCGACGATGGTGGCGAGATTCACAGCCGGCCAATGGCCACTCAGGATGTGCCCTTCGACGGAACGCTGTGGTTCTTGACCCGGGCCACCTCGGCGAAGATGGGCGACTTGCAGCGGCATCGGAATGTGACGCTCGATTACGCCGATCCCGGCGATTCGAAATACATCACTCTTCGCGGTACGGCCGCCGAGGTGAAAGATCGCGCCAAGATCAAGGAGCTGTGGAGTCCGATGTATAAGGCGTGGTTTCCGGAGGGAAGAACGATCCTGAAATTGCCGTGCTGCGCGTCGACATTGCCGAGGGCGATTTCTGGGAGGCCAACAGCAGCAAGATGATCATGGGGATTCGTCACGTGGCCGCCGCGGTTACGGGTGGCTCCGTGCCGGTGGGTGCGCCGGAGTGTCGACGTGGACGCGGCGTAGAGTCGTTGGGCTGGATGCCTGCAGAATTCGCTTCCCGCAAAGAATGCGATTCTGCATTCCGCATTTTGCTCCGCTCTCGGCTTGAATCGCGGCAATGTGCTGCTGCACGCATTTTTCGGCCTAGTTTGCTGTGGTTAGTCCCCTTGGGGAATTGCGGAATGATTTAGAATTTCTGGCCTTAGGTTATTCGCTCTTGTACTGAGCGTCTCTTCCGCCATTGCCGGTCGAGATTCCCCTGGAGGACCCTAGTGCGCCGCGCCAAGCTCGTCATCTGTACCTCCGCCCTGGTTCTTTGTGCCGGTTACGCAGGCGCACAGACCCCACCGCCGCCCGATACCTTCAAGGTGGACTATTTTTCTTACGGCAACACGCCCCCTTATGATGCGACGCTGCGGCTAACCAATGCCGGGACGGCGGGAGGGAGCCTTTGCGCAGCCGTCTACGTATTCAGCCCGGATCAAGAAGTGTCGGAGTGCTGCGCCTGCTATCTGACCCCGGACGGTCTGCGGACTTTGTCGGTGAATCATGACCTGCTGGCCAATCCGCTGCAGGGGAACGATCTGTCCATGGGGTCCATAAGGGTAGTCTCTACCACCGCGCGGGGCAGCGGGTGCGCGACTTACCCGACCAATCTGACTCCGACCGCCGGAGTGCGGGCCTGGGCTACTCACCTGCAGCAATGGGGTATCCTCACGGAAACCCCGTCGCAAAGTGCTACGTTGAGTATCGCCGAAATCAGGCGTCTGCAAACCGAATGCTATGCGATCCAGGTCGACGGCAGCGGCACCGGGCTTTGCACCTGCGGAACCGGCGATTAGCAAGACCCCGCCTACGAACATACGTGCAAGGTGTGGCCCAGAAGCGGGTTAGTAATAATGGATTAGATCACTCGGGGAGTTGTTTCCTCCCGGAATCCAGGTAAAGTACTTGTGCCACTGAACGGCTCGCGGCGCGGACACTTCAGGCGCTGGGCCGTTAAAAATCACCAACCCTGAGGGAGGGAAAACAATGCGTCAAACCATTCTGGCAGTTTGTATTCTGGCGCTCTGTGCTGTGGGGGCCTCGGCTGCAACTGGATCTTTCAAGTCCACGCCGCCTTCGACCACCACGCCGGACGTCTTCAAAGTCAACTATTTCTCGAACGCGAACACATCAGGCGCCCCGGACGGCACGTTCCGGCTGACGAACCCTGGCACCGTAGGCGGCAACATCTGCGCCTACGTGTTCGTAACCGATCCCAACCAGGAGCTCAGCGAGTGCTGCGGTTGCCTGCTCACACCCGATGGGCTGCGCACCTTGTCGGTAAATAAAGACCTGACCAGCAATCCGCTGACGGGCGTGAAGTTGAGCACGGGCACGATCGACGTCGTTTCCGTTCAGCCCGTGAACAACACCTGCCCGTTGCCCGGAACCACCTCGGTCCCGCAGTTCCTGTATCCGGGAGTGCGAGCCTGGGGAACGCACATCCAAAACAGCAACTTCGCCATCACCGAAACCGAGTCTCTGGATGCGACGTTCAGCGCAGTTGAAGATGCCCGCGTGTACGACGAGTGCTACGCGATTGTCCTCGACGGTAGCGGATCCGGCATCTGCACTTGCGGAACCGGTGACTAATCGCTGAAGAAAGTGATTTAACTGTCCCTCTAGCAACTCAGGGCAGGTTTTTCATTAAGAGTCGCGCACTCGTCGCGCGACTCTTTTTTGCGCGTACGGCGGATTTTGCTACCAGTCGAGTCCAGTCCGTCAAACTTGGGCTTCGCTCCGGCGAATTGTTCGTCGCTCGGTTTGAACTTGTTTTGCCGGCGTCACACTGAGCGTTGCCGCTTTTCAGGCGGAGCGAAGGATCTCCCATGGCGCATGCCTCGGTAGCGCGGGAGATCCCTCACCCGGCTGAACTGCGCCGGGTTTCGGGATGACGCTGGGGATGAGGAAGCAGTTCCCCGGACCGAGCCACTAGCCACAGATTCGGTTTTTTCCATTTTGCAGGCATTCCCTGCTATCTTCGCAGCATGACCCGCGCTCCCAGCATCGCCGGCGTGATTCTGGCCGCAGGCGAGTCTTCGCGCATGGGCGCGGAGAAAGCTTTGCTGCCCTGGCCGCCGTGCGTTGAGGGGCAGTCGGTCTCGAGCGAGAGCTTCCTCTCGGCCGCGATTCGGTCGCTTCTGGCGGCCACTGACTTTGTGGTGGTCGTGGTGGGAAAGAATGAGGCGGCGCTGGCTCCGGTGGTTTACGCACAGGGAGCCTCAATCGTGGTGAATCGCGATACCGCGCGCGGTCAATTCAGTTCGCTGCAACTGGGGCTGCATGAGGTATTGAATCAGGGCCGGGATGCGGCGATGATTACCCTGGTCGACCGGCCTCCGGTGAGGCCGTCCACTCTTCAAACCCTGCGCGACGCTTTCGAAGTCGCAGAGCACAACGTCTGGGCGGTGGTGCCCGAGTTTTCGGGCGCCCATGGGCATCCTTATTTAGTGGGGCGCGAGATGATGAGTGTTTTTTTGCAGGCTTCGCCTGCGGCCACCGCTCGCGATGTCGAGCACGAGCATCAAGCGCGCATCCAGTACGTGGCAGTTGCTGATCCTCTCGTCGTTCTGAATATCAACACTCCGGAAGAGTATGCCGCGCTGCCGGCCCGATCTTCCTAGGCCGATTCGCGAGCGCGAGTGAGTCGCAATCGCAACTGTCGCGGACCCCTGTGTGGAAGCCCGCCCTGGCTGTGAGGACAGCCCGCCTTCGGTGTGGGGACAGACGCCCTCGGGTGTCCGTCGTGTCCGTCGAGCGAAGCTCGACTCAGTCTTTGAAACACGTTATGGTCGAGAGATGAAGAAAAACATGGTAGAAGCCCAGAGTTTCCATCCTGCCACCAACGAATTTCTGGACACCGTAGTCGCCCTGCGGCCGCGAGTCGCGGCCTTCGATTGCGATGGCACGTTATGGTCCGGCGACGCTGGGGAGCGCTTCTTCGACTGGGAGTTGAAGCAGAGCGACATGATTGCCGAGCTTCGCGCTCACGGCGTCACCGGAGAGGTGTTGCGAAAGCGGTACGCGTCCTACAAACGCGGTGAGGTCGATGAGAGCACGATGTGCGGCGAGATGGTGACCATGCATCATGGCATCGCGGAAGCCAAGTTGATGGCGGCGGCCAGTGCATTTTTCGATGAGTTCTTCGTGGGACTGATTTTCCCGGAGATGCGCGAGTTGGTGCGGCGGTTGACGGAAGATGCTTGCGAGGTGTGGGTGGTCTCGTCGTCGAACGAATGGGTGATCCGCGCCGGAATGAGGCATTTTGGTGTGCCGGAAAATCGCATTCTCGCGGCCAAGGTGGAAGTGAATGTGGGCATCGCTACGGATCGATTGATTCGGGTTCCGTCCGGTGCAGGCAAGCCGGAAGCGCTGCGCGAGGGGGTGAGGAAGGAAATCGACGCGGCCTTCGGCAATGCCCGTTGGGATCGGGAGATGCTGGCGATGGCGAAGCATGGGTTTGCGGTGAATCCCAATCCGGATTTCGCGGGAAGCGCGCGCGAGCGGGGATGGAAGATTTACCATCCCGAGGGCACTGGTTCGCGATAGTCCTCGAAAGAAGCTGGTGACGGTATGGCCATGTATGCGGCGCAACTGCTCGATCATTTCCAAAATCCGCGCAACGTGGGAGAGATTGCGGACGCCGATCTCGCCGCTCAAATCGAGAATCCTGTTTGTGGCGATGTATTGCGGCTGACTTTGAAAATCAGTGCGCAGAAGATCACGCAGGCGAGATTCAAAGCTAAGGGTTGCGTGGCGGCGATTGCCTGTGGCTCAGCGCTGACGGAACTGGTCACGGGCAAGGGTTTTGCCGAAGCGCGCACCCTCGAGCGCAACGATTTGGTGGCTGCCGTGGGCGGGTTGCCGCCAGGCTCCATACACGCTGCCCAATTGGCTCTGGATGCGCTGGCGGCCGCGCTGGACAAGGGGAAAACCTAAGACGATGGCCTCGCACTATACTCCCCGGCGCATCGCGTGTTTGCAGCCCAGCGCCACCGTCATTCTTTCCGAGATCGGACAACTGGAACGTGTCGTGGCGTGCACCAAGTACTGCGCTGACGTAGTGCCGGAAGTGGCAAACTCTTCGCGGCTGATCTTGGCCGACTCGTGGACCGCCGACGCGGGCGAAATCATTGCGGCGACGCCGGATCTGGTGATCGCAACGGTGCCTTACCAGGAGAAAGCGGTGATCGAGATTCTCAAGTCGGGCGCGCGCTTTCTGGGGCTGGCTCCGAAATCGCTTGCCGATATTTATGGCGACATTGCCACGATTGCCGGCGCGGTCGGTGCCGGCGCCCGAGGTGAGGCCGCGATCGCCGCTATGCAAAAGCGAATCGAAGAGGTGAGGGCGCGAACCTTGGGACTGGAACGCCCGCGAGTGTTCTGCGAAGAGTGGGGCAAACCGCTAATCGCGTCGCAAGGCTGGGTGGCGGAGTTGGTGGAGGCTGCGGGCGGCCAATTTATCGGCGAGCCGGGGCGGCAGATTTCCAGTGAAGAAGTGGCCCGGCTCGACCCTGAGGTCTTGATTGCGGCCTGGTGCGGCGCCGGGGATCGTGTCCCGCTGGAGAAAATTGTGGCGGGCCGGAATTGGCAGGGAACTTCTGCGGCCAGCAGCGGGCAAGTGTATTGCATTCGCGACGAGCATCTCAACACGCCCGCCCCAACGCTTCTCCGCGGGCTGGAGGCGTTGGCGCATGCCGCTCATCCCGAGGTCTTCGCGGCGGTGGAGGGAATCCGTCAAATCACCGCAGTCGCGTATTCCACAGCCGCGAAGTTGGCCCTCTGAGATAAGATTTCTCTCATGCCGGTCACAACTCGAATTGATGAACTCCGCATTGAAATTGCCCAACTGGCTAACAGCGCACGCACTGCGGACGACCTGATGCAGGGCGTGTGCAAGCTGCTGCATGATCGCATGCTCAAGTACAACTGGGTGGGTTTTTACATGCTCGAGCCCGGAGCCAACCCTCCGATGCTGGTGCTGGGGGCGTTTGTGGGAGCGATGACGCCGCACACCCGCATTCCCTTGCACCAAGGGATCTGCGGAGCCGCGGCCTCCAGCGGAAAAACCATTGTGGTGGACGACGTGGCTAAGGATCCGCGCTACCTGGCTTGTTCGCTGGAAACGAAGTCGGAGATTGTGGTGCCGATTTTTGTGAACGGACAGGTGGCCGGCGAACTCGACATCGACAGTCATTTTGCGGCTGCGTTTGGCTTGGGCGATCAGAAACTGGTGCAATACTGCGCGGAAGTGGTCGGGAAGAAGCTCGAGCAGCCGCGATGAAAGCGGCACACTCGGGGGCGGGAATTATGAAGCGGGTGGTGGCAGGCGTGATCGAGAAGGACGGCAAGCTGCTGGTCTGCCAGCGCACCAAGCATCAAACCATGCCGCTCAAGTGGGAATTTCCCGGCGGAAAGATCGAAACCGGCGAGCAACCTCGCGACGCTCTGCGGCGCGAGTTGGAAGAAGAGTTGGGAATCCAGGCGCGTATCGGCGACGAGATTGCGCGCTTGCAGCATGCCTATCCGAATGGAGCCACGGTCGAGCTGCGCTTTTACATTGTTCGCGAGTATGAGGGCGAGATTGAGAATCGCATCTTCCGCGATCTGCAGTGGTCGGCTCCCGGGGACTTGCCGTCTTACGATTTTCTGGAAGCCGACGCTTCGCTGGTGAAGGATTTGGCGGCTGGACGACTCATCTAATGGGGGAGAAGCTTTTTAGCGCGGAGCTCGCGGAGAAATTCCGCGGAGCGCGCGGAGTAAGACTCTACTCGAATTTCCATGCCCGGAAGCGGGCGGGGCCTCCGGCGCTACTGTCGCTTAGCCGCCGCTTCTTAGCGTCCAGAACCAGGCTATCGTCAACCCAATCATTACGATGGTGGTGAGCCATGCCACGGCGTTGAAGAGACGCGTGTTCACGTGGTCGCCCATCAGGTCTTTCTTGTTGATCAGCAGCAGCATGAAGATCAGCACGAAGGGCAAGACTATTCCGTTGACCACCTGCGAGAGTACCGCGATTTTGATCAGCGGCAAGCCCGGTATTAAAAGGACCGCTGCGCCGGCCGCGATCAGCAGCGTATACAGCCAGTAGAAGAATGGAGCTTCGCCGAATTTTTTGTCGACCCCGGATTCGAAGCCCAGGCCTTCGCACACCGTGTAGGCGGTCGAGAGCGGCAGAATCGAGGCCGCGAACAGCGACGCGTTAAATAAACCCACCGCGAAAAGGATGTAGGCATATTGTCCGGCCAGCGGCTTCAAGGCCTGGGCCGCGTCTGCGGCATACTTGATGTCGCGGTAGCCGTGCACATACAAAGTCGCGGCGCAGGCCACGATGATGAACCAGGCGACCACGTCAGTAAAGATGCAGCCGACGATCACATCCCAGCGCGAAGCCCGCAGTCCGCGCTTGGTTATGCCTTTCTCGACCACCGAAGCCTGCAGATAAAATTGCATCCAGGGCGCGATCGTGGTTCCCACCACGCCGATCACCATAAACAAGTAAGCCTGCTGTCGAAAGGCGCCCAGCGCGGGCGGTTTGAAAGTGGAGCGCATCGCTTCGTTCCAGGCTGGGTGGGCCAGTACCCCAGCAAAGATATAAGTGATGTAGAAGAACGAGGCCGCGAGGAAAACTTTTTCCACGCTCTTGTACTGGCCTTTTACCACGATGAGCCAGACGATGACGGCGCAGACCGGGACGGTAACATAGCGCGAAAGCCCGAAGAGTTCAAGGCTGGTGGCGATGCCGATGAATTCCGTGACCACGTTGCCAAAGTTGGTGATCAGAATTCCGAGCATCATCAGGAAGGTGATGCGCAGGCCAAATTCTTCGCGAATCAGGTCGCTCAGGCCTTTGCCGGTGACGGCGCCCATGCGCGCGCTCATCTCCTGCACCACGATCAGGGCCAAGGTGATGGGGATCATGGTCCAGAGCAGGAGCAAACCGTATTGCGCGCCGGCCTGGGAATAGGTGAGGATGCCGCCGGCGTCGTTGTCGACGTTGGCGGTGATGATGCCCGGGCCCACGACGGCCAGGAACAGCAAAACTCGACTCTTCCAACCTTTGAACTTCCTCATGCGAAGACTTCAGGGACGCAAAATTCGCAGCACCATAGCCGGGATGCGGCGCGCAATCCGGCCGAAGGCCGCATCAGGATACATGGAGAGCGCTGGGGCGGCATAGGGAAAATCGCGGTCCAGAGAAAAGAATCGGCTTCGGGCTTCGGGCTTCGGGAAAGACTCTCGGATGTTCTTTCAGAAGCCGGGAGCCGGCCGCCGGAATCCCGACGCCGGGTTAAGATGTTGGTGGAATATGAAATGGTCGTGAGAAGCGAATGAGCAAGAATTCTGCGCGCGTCTTTTATCTGTTGATCGTTCTCGTCGTGATTGTGCTGGACCGCTGGACCAAACGGCTGGTGGCGCGGCGTATTTCTCTTTATACGCACATCCAAATTATTCCCGGATTTTTTCGGCTTACGCACACAGAAAATACCGGCGCGGCCTTCAGTATGTTTGCCGACTCGCCGGCGCCGTGGAAGACCGCTCTGCTGATTGGCTTCTCGGTGGTGGCGCTGGTGGTGGTGTCGGTGCTGCTGTGGAAGAATCATCCTTCTCATGCCGTCAGCGGCGTCGGATTAGCGCTGATCATGGGCGGGGCATTGGGCAATCTTTGGGATCGGCTGGCCAGCGGGCGGGTGGTGGATTTCCTGCTTTTCTACGTCAGGCATTATCAGTGGCCGGTGTTTAATCTGGCGGACAGCGCGATTGTGGTGGGCGCGGGGTTGCTGATCGTAGAGATTGTCTTCGCAAAATCCCACAGCCAAATCGTGCCTTCGTAACTTTCGTCGCGCGGGTCTGAGATGAGCGTCACCCCGGCTTTCTCATCCATTGAGCATGGCCATTTGGTCGGCGGCGTAGCGGGTTCCGGCGACCGAGCCCGCGGGCGCCGCGTTCTCGATGCGCTGCAGATCTTCGGCGGTTAACGAAACCTCCACTGCGCCTAGCGCGTCCTGCAGCTGCGTTCTGGTTCGCGCTCCGATCAGCGGGATGATATCCTCGCCGCGGCTTAGCGCCCACGCGATACAGAGTTGGCTGACCGTGACGCCGCGATCGGCGGCGATTGGCCTTAGCGATTCAACGATCTTCAAATTCTCCTGCAGGTTATTACCTTTGAAACGGGGCAAGAAAGCTCGAAAGTCGCCTTTGGCGAAGGCCTGGCTTTTTCCTGCGAGCAAGCCTCGCGAAAGCACGCCATAAGCGGTCACGCCTACTCCCAGAGTTCTTAGCTTGGGCAAGAGTTCGGCCTCTATGTCGCGCGTGATGATGGCGTATTCGATTTGCAGAGCGGCGATAGGATGAACCGCAGTCGCGCGCTCCACGGTTTCCGCGGAAGCCTCCGACAAGCCAATGTGGCGAACATAGCCGGCTTTCACCAGGTCCGCGATTGCTCCAACGGTATCTTCGATCGGGACCGAGCGATCCACGCGCGCGGGTTGGTAAAGGTCGACGTAGTCGGTTCCCAAGCGCTGCAAAGTGTAAGCCAGAAAATTCTTGACCGAGGCTGGGCGGCAGTCGATGCCTACGAAGCGGCCGTCGGGCGAGCGTTGTGGGCCGAACTTGACGCAGACGAAGGCCTGGTCGCGGCGGCCTTGAATGGCCTGCCGCACCAGCGATTCGTTGTGGCCCATGCCGTAGAAATCTCCGGTGTCGAGCAGGTTGATCCCGGCTTCGAGGCCCGCCTGTAGCGTGGCCCGGCTTTCGTTTTCGTCGGCAGGGCCGTAGAGAGCCGACATGCCCATGCAGCCTAGCCCTAACGCCGATACTTTCGGTCCTTGGCGGCCTAAAGTTCTTGATTTCATTGACCCTCCGCAGGTTACTTTGATGTTTGCATGGGAAGGGCGACTCTTGCGACGGAGCGAAAGATGAGGGCTTTTCATCGCGGAGAACGCCGGGAACCTCCGCGGAGATTGCTGAGAAAATCATTCTTGATCTTTTACGGGGTGCCGTAGAGTTGCTTGTACAGGCTGGCATTGCGCATGATGGCTTGCACATATTCGCGCGTCTCGGTGAACGGGATAGACTCCACGAACTCCTGGGGGTCGCGGTATTTGCCTTGCGCCAGCCATTCGTCCACTCGCTCCGAACCCGCGTTGTAGGCGGCTAGCGCGTATTCGAACGAGCCGCCGAATTTGTCGACCATGCCGCGGAAATAACGCGTGCCCAGCTGTAAATTTACCGCTGGCGTATAGAGCTGGCTGGGGTTGTAGCGCTTCAATTTTTCTTCTTTGGCCACAGCTTTGCCGGTCTTCGGCAGCAATTGCATCAAGCCTACGGCATTGGCGCGGGAGACGGCGTTGGGATTGAACTCGGATTCCTGCCGGATCAGCGATGCCACTAGATAAGGATCGAGTCCGTTGGCGCTGGAGGCGCGCTTGAGATCGCTCCAGTAGGGCTTGGGAAACAGCGCTTCCCAATATTTCCGCGGCAGGTCGGGAATATCCAGCGCGAAATAATTGGGCGCGGAGCGCTTCATGAATTCGATGGCGCGATCATAATGCCCGGTTTCCACGTAGAGCTGCGCGGTTTCAGCCGGACCCCAGCTTCCGCCGTCGGCCGCTGTCGCGGCTTGCAGTTCGCGCACCGCAAAATCTACCAGTCCGCCGTTGCCGAGCAGCTCCGCTTTTTGCACGTGGAGTTCGTCGGCTGGCGGCTCGGAGTCCGGCACTTTTACATTGCTGTCCAAAGGCGGGACGCGGTCGAGCAGGGCGTAAGTTGTCGTCGTGTCGCTGGCGGCGGGCAAGTGCTGCATGCGCTCACGGGCCAACGCGGCGTAATAGAAGTTGCGGTAGCGATCGGAAAGCTTTTGATAGAAGGCGCGCGCCATCAACGGCTGATTGTCCTCTTCGGCGAGCCGCGCGCGCCAATAGAGCGCGGCGGGAGTTTCGGCACCGGCGGGGTAAACCGCGATCTGTTCTTCGAAGGACTTCTTGGCTTCGTCGTTGCGTCCCTGCCGCAGGGTGAGCCAGGCGGCCTTCCAATGCACGTAGGAGGCGCGAGCTCCGGTGGGAAAACGCTGCTGGGCTTCACGATAGGCGTCGAGCGCCTGATCGTACTCGTGATGCACCAGATGCAAGTTGGCCGCGGAGAGCAGAGCTTGCTCCAGCCACGGGCTGGTGGGCGCGGCTTGCCGTAGCTGATCGACGGTCAGATAAAACGTGTCGTTATCGTTGGCGGCGAAGGCGATTTGACCCAGCAGGTACAGGCGCTGGGCGTTCTGTTCGCCGGTCACGGCGGGCAGCGCGGCGAGAGCTTGTTTGGCTTCGCGGTTGCGGCCGCTGCGGTGCAGTGCGTCGGCCATGGCCAACTGCACGCTCGGCTTCTCGTTGGCGCTGACCTCGTTCGCCAAGGCCCGATATTCGTCGGCGGCCTCCGCGTAGCGTTTGCGGGAGACCAATGCATCGGCGCGGGACTTGCGCTGAACGACGGGAGGCGGCGGAATGGAGGGCAACTTGCGCAACTCGGCGAAGGCCGGATCGGCTTCGCCGCTGCTGGGCAGCGTGTAGTAAATATTCTCGAAAATCTCAGCCGCCTTGGCATTCTCTCCCAACGCGGCGTAGGCGCGGCCTAGCACCAATTCCAGGTCGGGGCGTATCGGATTTCTGGTTTGCTCCAGTACTGACGCGGCTTCGGCTGCCTGGCCTTCCTGCAAAAGCACGTTCGCATAACAAACGCGCGCATCGCGAACCAGCAGGGAGTCGGGATGAACTTTGCCGAAATCCGCGAGCTCGGCCAGGGCTTCGGCGGTGTGTCCGGTTTGGAAATACGATGTGCCCAGGTAATAGGCTACATAGTCACCCAGGTCTCCGGCGTGAAGTTTGGCGCGGCTTAAGGCATCGATGGCTTTGGCGTAGTCGTGATCGAGCACGTGGGCGTAGCCGAGCACCAGCCACGCTAGGGCTCCAGCATCTTCTTTGGAGTGAGCGCGAGCGTAGGCTTGCACTCCGGTGTAGGCGGGGAGGGTGCGATCCTGCAAAAGCTGTTGCGCCATGGGGCGCAGGCTGGCCGAGGCTACGAAAGCTTGCCGCATGCGGCGCACGCGCGGGGAAACGGTATGTTTTTTGGCGGCGATGGAGCGTCGCTTGGCGGTGGCGGCCTTCCGGGATGGCGTAGTGGCGTGACGAACCGCGGGCTTCGTGGATTTAGCGCCACCGTCCTCGCTTGCGGACGGCGGTTCTTTCGCGGGCGAGCCAGTCGCGGAATGATCCTGCGGAGAATTGGGCGAGGCTTGCGACTTGGCTTCTGCTGCGGCCAGCAGAGCGACAAACGTTCCGCAGAGAACTGCGGCTGCGATTACCCACCACCTGGAGACGGATCGAACCACTTTTACTTCCCGCGCGAAAAACCTGCTCCGACCTTATAAAGTTGTAAAGAGATGATTAATGGCGAAAATTCGCGCCCATGATGCTGGCGTCATCTTCGGCCAGGCTGCGCAGCAACTCGTGCTGAAAATAATCTCCACTGGCCGCGACCGTGCTGCCGTAACGCTTCTGAAAGGTGCCGCGGCTTTTTTCGATGTCTTCTTTCAAGCGGTCGTATAAATCCTTATGGCGGCGGCCTTCGGCTACCTTAGCCTGATTATAGAGCTTGATTTCATCGACCAGCAGGCGGGCAAAGCGCTGCGCCTTGCGATGAAGATCGGCATCTTCCGGAGAGAGTCCAGCCCACGGATCGGTGGCCGCGGCGGGTGCGGCGGCCGCCGAGGCTGCGGCAGAGTGCGCCGGCTCCATCTCGACCACTTCGGCCGCAACTTCGTGCTGTGCCGGCTCGGGAGCGGATTGTGGAACGGCTCGGCTTACGGGAACGTGCTTGGGTGCATGCGATGCGAAAGGATCGGAAAACGACGAAACGGTTTGGACGGATGAGGCCGGCGCCGGCACCGGCGCCGCAGCGTGCGCCATGCTTGCGGCATCGGCGTCGCCCTTGGCGGCTTGCTTGCGCAGCGAAGTTACTTCCAGCCAGGCGCCGGTCGCGAGCACTAACAATTCCAAAGCGCTGGCATCGAGGTCGCCGCTGTCGCCGGCATCGGCGTAGATCAGCGCCGCTACTTTATCTTTAAGAGTAAGCGGCAGAAGCAAGACCTGTTCGTTGGCCGGCCCGCCGAATACTTCGACGAAGCGGCGATCCATCTCGGCAATGTTGCCAGACGTAGCGATTCGATTCTGATAGGCATGGGCCGCGGGGCCGGTGTGCAGATCTAAAGGAAGATCGGTGATGGCTTCGTCGCTGCCGAAGCCGCGCGCCTGCCAGCCCGACGCGACTCCCGATTTCACCACGAAGAGCGCGATGCGCGAGCAATGCGCGCTGCCCCGATCCAGCAAAGCCCGCAGGATTTCTTTTTGCGTGTTGCCGGCGTGGATGTGGGCAATGGCCTCGACTAACGCGTTCGAATCCTGCTGACTCGCAGCCGCAGAATGATCTCCCTGAGGCGGCAAACTTTCCAGAACGTACTGCACAATCTGCGCCTGCAGCTTGGGAATCAGCTCGTGCAACGACTGAGCCACGGCGCGCTCCACCGTCTGCCGAATCTCCATCTGCGCCGCGTTAGCGATGTGATCTATATTGTGATTGTGTTCCGCCATGTCGAAAGCAACCGATTATCCCGGGCGATCGCGCACGTGCGCCCGCACGTAGTCCGGAAACAGGGGTCTAAGTGCTGATTATACGGCACTTGTGGGAGCGCCCCAGAGTACTTCGGGACGTGTTCGACCGCGTATCCCTCGCTGCTTTGACTCTATCCCAAACCGCCTGCCAAACGAAATCGGAAAGCGATTGGGCAAAGTCTTTGGTTACCAAGTAGAATAACAGTTCGCTTTTTAAGCATACGTCAAAATACTGCATCGCCTCGAGAATGGGAGCCATCCAAAACAAATTAGAAGGGCCTGTCAGTGATGAACTGACGCTGGTGCGGGCCGCCAAGGCGGGCGACGATTCGGCTTTCGAAGAGCTGGTTCGGCGCTACGACCGCAACGTTTTTCGGATCGCGCAACACATCACGCAAAACCGCGAGGATGCGGAAGACGTGGTGCAGGAAGCGTTCCTGAAGGCTTACGGCAACCTGGCGAAATTCCAGGAGCAGTCGAAGTTTTACACCTGGTTAGTTCGTATCGCGGTGAACGAAGCCCTGATGAAGTTGCGCCGGCGCAAGCCGGAGCGCACGGTCTCGCTCGACGAAGATATAAAGACGGAAGACGATTCTCTGCCCCGGGAGATCGCCGACTGGACCCCGAATCCGGAGCAGCAGTACAACCAGGCGGAGTTGCGGGAGATTTTGAGTAAGACGATCCAGGGCCTCCCCCCGGGCTTCCGGACCGTGTTTGTGCTGAGGGACGTGGAAGGGCTTTCGACCGAGGAGACGGCGGCGGCGCTGGAGTTGAGCGTGCCCGCCGTGAAGTCGCGGTTGTTGCGGGCTCGCCTGCAACTGCGCGAGCGGTTGGGCAGATTCTTCCAGAGACGCGAGAGTGGAGATGGCGACCAGTGAAATGTTCTGAGTTTTTGACCGAGCTGACAAACTATCTGGATGGTGTTCTCGACAGCAACACAAAAGTCGAGTTGGAGAATCATCTTTCCTGGTGCCACAACTGCTACGTGGTCTGCGATACGACCAAAAAGACCATTGAAATTTATCGCGACTCCCAGCTCTACGAATTGCCCGAAGATTTGCGCACCCGCCTTCGCTCCGCGATCATGGTGAAGTGCCAGCAGCATAAGAAGCGCGGCCCCGAAAGCGCGTAGCGGCGGGTGGAGCAGCGCTTCAGCGCTGCGTCAAGCCCTCAGCCTCAGCGCAGGCTTCCGCCGCGAGGTACATGAATCGACTTTTTCCGCAGCCGCCGAAGGCTCTGCTTCCGAAATCGGCTCGAAGCAAGATTTTCCTCCAGCCTTTTCAGCGCATATAATAGTCCCACGGCTTGGCCCGCTGGGGTGCTGCATGTTCTGTCTTCGAAGTCCGTCCCGCCTCGTCTTCGTTTTATTGTTCGCTTCTATGTTTGTGCGCGGCCAGCAGGACGATGGTTTGCGCAAAACCCAAAGCCGGCCGGCGGACTCCGCCGCCGCGCCGAACGCCGAAAAACCTGCCGCTGCTCCTCCGGAGCCAATCGCAACGAACGCTCCCCATATCTCGAAGCAGACTCGTCTTGAGATCATTCGCGACTTCGAAACCCAACTGGTGTATGTACGCACGCCGTTCCCGATGGGCACGAAAGGCCTGCGCTTGATGGGAGGCGTGATCACGCCGAACGGCGAAGAGATGCGGCAGGCGCTCGCCTTGTACGGTCCGGCGGTGAAGCCGGGCGAACCGGCGCAGATTTCATTTGTACGGATCCAGGACGACCACATTCACTTCGAGATCAACGGCGGCCCCATACGGCGGAAGAAGTGGTATCAGAAGGTGCAGATTTCGGGCGCCAATGGAGCCTCGGTGCCGACTTCGCCCAACGAGCCGCAAAACAATCCGCACGGCTCTTACGTGGATCTTTATTTTGCCAAGTATGTGCCGGAGATGAACGCGCCGCAGTTGCGCCAGTTGCTTTATCCCGTGCTCGATTTCAACGCCCGCAATAAAGAGCAGGCTTATCTGGATACCATTCCGCCCAAGGCGAAGGAAGCGATCCTCGCGCATCACGTGCTGGTGGGCATGAATCAGGAGATGGTGCTGCATGCCAAGGGCAAGCCTCCGAAGAAAGTTCGGGAGCGCGACGGCGATACGGAATACGAAGAGTGGATTTACGGCGAAGCTCCGGCCGACGTTGACTTCGTGCGCTTCGTGGGCGACGAAGTTGTCCGCATCGAGACCATGAAAGTGGGCGGCGAAAAAATTGTGCGCAGCGAGAAGGAAGTGGTGCTGGAGCAACCAGAGCGCGAAGCCAAGAAAGAGCAAGAGCCGCAAGAGCGTCCGGCGAATGCGCCGAGCCTGCGCCGTCCCGGCGAAGCTGCCGAAGATGTGCCGAAGCCGGCGAATGGGGCAGCGCCCATGCCGCCTCCGCCCCCGCCGGATTTGCCCGGGCCGGCATCTGGGCCGGGCATGGTTTCGTCGCTTTAATCTGCCCCAAAAAATCGCGGGCTGAGTTTCGCGCGTGGCTGGGGTCGCACCCGCGTCGGCGAATGAGAATCGCACATCTACCTTCGGGAACTCCTTTCCATCAACCTCCACATGCGGATCAACGAAATAATTGAGCGGCTTGCCTTCCTGCGCAGGATTCAGCCGCACGTCGGGGCCCATGTTGAACGGTATGCGATTCACGTCCTGCGAGCCGAACTGATTCCGTAGCCTTTCTCAGCGGCAGATCGCCGGGGGCGGTAACGATCTTTGCTTCCTGGTAAGCAGCGGAGTGCGCGGCTGGAATCCAGATTCGGACTTTCTCCCCAGCGGTAAGATTGCTTACGCTGAAGGCGTAGTGAAACGTAGAGTGACGGGAATCCTGGGCGACGGTGGAGACTGCAAACGCGAGACAAAGGCACGACCATACGCAGAGCTTGCGCGGCATGAGCGGCGTCCCTTCCGGCCCTCATTGAGAACTGAGGGTTGAACTGGGAACTGGTTGGAAACGACACACGGGCGTTCAGAGGGTCCGCCGTCAAGTGAAGCCGCGCTTGGGTGTGCGCATGGAAGTGAAGATGCCGGAGTGAACCCCGGCGATGCCTGTATGGTATCAAGAATAGATTTCGCTCTTGGTTTGCGACATCGTCGAGAAGAATCATCCGGTAAAATCGTTGAATGCCCGTAGCCATCCAATGTCGCGACCTGCGCAAGACCTACGACGGCAAGGTCGAGGCTGTGCGCGGGCTGAATCTCGAAATCCAAACCGGCGAGTGCTTCGGGCTGCTGGGGCCGAACGGGGCAGGGAAGACCACGACCATCGAAATTCTCGAAGGCTTGCTGGAACCGACCTCGGGCCAGGTTTCGATTTTCGGCCATAGCTGGCGCGAGAATGCGCGCGAGATGCGGGAGTGGCTGGGCATCTCGCTGCAGGAGACGCGGCTGTCGGAAAAGCTCACCGTGCGCGAAACCGTCGAACTCTTTGCCAGCTTCTATCGCGAGCCGCGGTCGTGTGACGAAGTACTGGAGCAATTGCAGCTCACCGAAAAAGCCGATGCCTGGGTGGGAAAGCTCTCCGGCGGGCAGCGGCAGAGGCTGGCGGTGGCCACGGCGCTAGTGTGCAATCCGAAAATTCTTTTTCTGGACGAACCCACCACCGGACTTGACCCCCAGAGTCGCCGCCAGTTGTGGGATATCATGCGCGAATTTCAGCGCGCCGGCGGCACCGTGCTGCTGACCACGCACTACATGGATGAAGCCGAGCGGCTTTGCGACCGGCTCGCGATCGTCGATCAGGGACAAATCATTGCCGAAGGTTCGCCGGCAGATTTGATCGAGCGCCTGGGCGGGCATCACGTGGTGGAGTTTGCGGTGGAGGCCGGCGGTTCGAACGGGGCCGCGCTCGAGGCCTGGCGCGCGCTTCCCAGCGTGGAGTCGGTGCGCGCAGAGGACGGCATGATGGCGCTCAACGTAAAAGAGCCGCACTTGACCATCCCGGCGCTGCTGGAAGCGGTGGGTAAGCAGGGCAGCAAGTTGCAGCATTTGACCACCCGGCAGGCGAGTCTCGAAGATGTGTTTGTGCGGCTCACGGGAAGGCATTTGCGGGAAGAGTAATCGGGAAAAACGAAATGATAAGAGTCACCTTGACCGCATACGCTCGGCACTTAAGCATTGCCGTGCTTGCGGTTGGAGCCTGCAGCGGGCAAGTAGGGCGGGCGCAGAATGCCGCCGCCAGCTTTCCTCCCGTCGAACTGTGGAAGACCGAAGTTCTTGCCGGGGATCCGACCTCGCTGAGGGCGCTCTATAGCACCGATCCGCCGGCCCAGGTTCAGGCCAACGGGGTCAAGACCAGTGCGGATGCGGACATCAATTTCTGGCTCGGCCTGAAGGCGCGCAGCATCGCGTTAGAGATGGTGGCGGTGTTGGATCGTCCCAAGGGCACCAGCGTCGTTTTCAAAGCCGTGGTGACGTCGGAGGATGGAAAAACTCTGAAAGTCACCGATGGTCAAATGTGGCGCAAGCAAGGCGAGCAATGGCGCGTGGTCAGCGTGGAGCGTGCGGATGCCCCCGCCCTCGGCCAGCCCTCGGACATGAACAAAAATATTTATCCTGCGGACGCCGACGTCCACGCCGAAATCAAACACGCGGAAGAAAAAGCGGCGAGCGAGCACAAGCGCGTGCTGCTGATCTTTGGAGCGAACTGGTGCTATGACTGCCACGTTTTGGATTTGGCGTTTCAGCGCCCTGATCTGGCGCCGGTGCTGGCGGCGGGATATGAAGTCGTGCATGTGGATCTGGGTCCCGACGAACAAAAAAATGCCGACGTGGTCAAGCAATTCGATGTGCCGCTGAATCGAGGCATACCGGTGCTGGCCGTGATCGAGAGCGATGGCAAGCTGCTCATGAGCCAGAAAAACGGGGAGTTCGAAGATGCCCGCTCGCTGGCTCCGCAGGCGCTGCTGGAGTTTCTGAATAAGTGGAAGCCGGAGCCGAAATAAACTACAAAATTTATGAGCGTCGCTGAACCTACACTCGTAGTAACGCAGCCAACGCCGAATCGCCGGCCGCCGCGCCGCAACCGCCGATGGTCGGGATATTTTCATTTGTTGGGCGCGCGCATGCTGGAGTTAAAGCGCGAGCCCGAGGTGGTGTTCTGGGTTTTCGTTTTTCCGTTATTGCTGGCCGCCGGCCTGGGAATCGCGTTCCGCAATAAGCCCAGCGACGCCTCTTCGGTTGCGATTGTGGCAGCAACTGGAGCGCAGCCAGGCGAGGTGCTGCTGCAACGTTTCCGGCAGAATACTTCGTTCAAAGTCGACGTGGTCGACTCCGCCGATGCACAGAAAGGATTCCGCCTGGGGAAGTATGATCTGGTCATCGAAGCCGACGCTGGCGGCGGGCTGCGCTATCGCTACGACCCGGCGCGGCCCGAGAGCGTGCTGGCCCTGGCCCAGGTGAACGACGCGCTGCAGACAGCGGCCGGACGCAAAGACGCAGTGCCAACCAGCGCGCAAACTTCCTCCGAACCGGGCTCGCGCTACATCGATTTTCTGATTCCCGGATTGCTCGGGATGAACCTGATGAACTCCGGCATGTGGGGCATTGGCTTTGCCCTCGTCGATATGCGGCAACGCAAGCTGCTCAAGCGCTTTGTAGGCACGCCCATGCGGCGCTCCGATTTTTTGCTGGCCCTGATGTCGAGCCGTCTAGTGCTCATGCTGATCGAAATCGGATTGCTCCTGACTCTGGGCGTCGTGGTGTTTCACATGAAAGTGCTGGGTTCGTTGTTCGCGATTCTGCTGATTGGAGCGCTGGGAGCTCTGACCTTCGGGGGAGTGGGATTGTTGACGGCCAGCCGCGCGCAGAAAATCGAAAGCGTGAGCGGGCTAATGAATCTGGTCATGATGCCCATGTGGATTTTTTCCGGCGTCTTCTTTTCTTACGAGCGCTTTCCCGCGGTGATTCAGCCGCTGATCAAGGCGCTGCCCCTGACCGCGCTGAACGACGCGCTGCGGGCCAGCATTCTGGAAGGCACGCCGCTGATCCGGCAATGGCCGCGGCTGCTGGTGATGGGGCTGTGGGGTGGAATCAGTTTCGTACTGGCGCTCAAGTGGTTTCGCTGGACGTAAGCCGCGCCTTCGAAATAAAGTCGTAAGAAATCCGAAGCACAGATTGCGGAACACCGATTGCGGAAAACGGATTGCGGAAAGAGGACGAATGCGGCGAATTCGCTATGCGGTTGCGGCCAGTCTGGATGGTTACATCGCGGGGCCCAAGGGCGAAGCGGAGTGGATCATCCTCGATCCCGAAGTCGATTTCGCCCAGATGTTCAAAGAGTTCGACACGGTTTTGCTCGGGCGCAATAGCTTCGAAGCCATGGCCCGGGCCGGGCACCGCAACATGCCGGGACTGCAGACCTTTGTTTTTTCCCGGACTTTGCGGCAGCGCGATCATCCCGAGGTGACGATATTAGCGGACCGATCGGAGGAAATTGTCGCCACCCTGCGCCGGGAGCCGGGTAAAGATATCTGGCTGATGGGCGGGGGTACTCTGTTTCGTAGTCTGCTGGAAGCGAAGCTGGTGGATACGGTAGAAATTTCGGTGATACCGGTGTTACTGGGGGCGGGGATTCCCATGTTACCCGCGCCGGCCAGCGAGGCCAAGCTCGAACTTGTCCGCCATAGCGTTTATGGCTCTGGAATTGTTTCGCTCCAATACGCGGTCAAAACAGAATCGTGATCCAGTCTTTGACTTTACGCCTTCCTTAATAACATCAGCCTCGTTCGTAGTTTAAGTTACGAACGAGGCCGGCTGCGGTGCTTGCGAAAGCATCCGTCGTTTTACGGCTTGGCTAGCTTGGCGGCCTTTCTTACTTTTGCCCAGCGTAGCTTCTGCGCTTCGGCAATCCGGCGGCGCGCTTCCTTGCTCATGGTACGCCCTGTCTTTTTGAGCTTGGAAGTGCCGCTATGGCCGAGTGCGTCCAGAGCCTTACGTACCCTACCCATTTCCAATTCGAGCCGGGAGTACTCTTTCCGCAGTGATGACACTACTTTGTCCATCATTCGTTACTACCCCCTGTCACGTTTAGGCTAACACGATAAGTCAGAGAACGATCCACTTTGGCAATGACTTATAGTCGAAAATTTGCATGGCGAACTAATTTGGGACTAACTTTGGAGTGCTGCTGGTAGTCTGCCCCCCTCAGCCGGCGCCCACCGTCGATAGAAAACGCGGAGGCCGTCGCGCCATCAGGGTTTGTTCGAAGGCAAACGCCAGCCGAATTAGAGTAGGTTCGCTCCAGGCGCGCCCGAAAAAAGAAATTCCCACCGGTAGTCCGGAGATAAATCCAGCCGTGACGTTGATGTTCGGATAACCCGCGACCGCGGCGGCATTGGAGCTGCCTCCAGCGACGTGATCGCCGTTGATTAGGTCGGTGATCCAGGCCGGACCCCCCGTGGGGGCGACGATGGCATCGAGATGGAACTTATCCATCGTGGCATCGATGCCCTCAGTGCGGGCTAACTGGTGATTCTTCTCGAGGGCATCAAGATACGCTTTTTCAGTAAGCGGGCCTTTACTCTCGGCCTTGAGCAGTAAGTCCTGGCCAAAGTAGGGCATTTCTTTCAGCCGATTGCGATCGTTAAAGTCGATAACATCCTTTAAGGTGTGGACCGGAGCTGCCGGACCGAGACTCGCCAGGTAGCGATTCAGGTCGGCCTTGAGTTCATACATGAATACTAAGAGTTCGCTTTCATCGAACTTACCCAGGGTGTCTATGTCGGCGGGATCGACTAAGGTGGCTCCCTGTCTCTTCATCGCGTCGAGAGCTTGCTCCATCAACGCGTCGACGGCGTCGCTAAAGCCGAAGTATTTTCTGGCTACGCCGATGCGGGCGCCTTTCAGGCCGT